>NZ_JACWIJ010000002.1:1200000-2400000 GCF_017811175.1 Melaminivora jejuensis | reverse complement strand
GCGCTGTCCAGCGCACTGCCATCGTGGAAGCGCACCCCCTGGCGCAGGCGCAACGTGTAGCCACGCCCGCCCCCATCCATGTCCCAGGACTGGGCCAGCAGGCCGGTGACGCTGCCGCTTTCCTCGATGCGCGTCAGCCCCTCCAGCACATTGCCATGCACCACCTCCGCCACGGCAGCCGAAGGCGCCATGGTCGGATCCAGGCTGTCGGGCTCCAGCGACAGGTTGAGCACCGGCGGGCGCCGGCTGCCCCGGGCGGGCGGTGCATCCGCAGCCCCGGCAGCACCCAGGGCGGCGGGCAGACCGGCCAGCGCTGCAGCCTGCGCCAGCCAGGCGCGGCGGGTACTGGCTGGCACCAGCAAAGGGCCAGAAACATGAGAAAAAGGGTTGACAATTTCTGTCATGGTCAATCCGGGAGCAGGCAGCGACAATGGTAGCGCCCGGTCGCCAGATACCCCCTCGTCCGCTCCCATGCCCCTGCTTCGCTCCCCTGCTGCACGCTCACGCCTGGGTGCGCTGTTGCGTGCCGGGCGCCTGGGGCCGCTGGCGCTGCTGGCCTTGCTGGCGCTGGCGCTGTGGGGCGGACGGGCGCTGTACCTGGAGCGCGAGCAGCGCTACCACCACGTCATCGAGGGCGGGCTGCTGGCCATCAACCAGTTGCAGACGCGCAGCGTGGCCAACTGGCGCCAGCGCCGCCTGGGCGAGGCCGAAGCCCTGAGCGAGGATGCCGTGCTGGGCCTGGCCGTGGCGCGCTGGCGCGAGGCGCCCACGCCCGAGCGCGAGGCGCGGCTGCGCGACCGCCTGCGCGGCCTGGTGGAGTACATGCAGTACGCCGATGCCTATTTGCTCGACACCCAGGGCCGGCTGCTGCTGGCGCCGCAGGGCCGGGCCGTGGGTGAGCTGGCGCCGGCGCAGCAGCAGACGCTGGCGCTGGCGCTGGCACGCGGCCAGGCCGTGGCCGACGGGCTGCGGCGCGACGAGAGCTTTGCCTTCCCGCACTACGGCTTGCTGGCGCCACTGTTCGACGGCGTGCAGGCCGTGGGCGCCGTGTGGCTGGTGCTGGATGCGCGCAGCACGCTGTACCCGCTGCTGGAGGCCTGGCCGGGCGGCAGCCGCACCACGGCGGAATCCCTGCTGGTGCAGCGCCAGGGCGATGAGGTGCTGTTTCTGAGTCCGCTGCGCGAGGACGATGATGCGGCCCTGGTGCGGCGCCTGCCCCTGGACGCTGCCAGCGATGCCGCAGTGCTGGCCGTACGCGGCGCGCGCGGTGCGCTGTACAGCAGCGACTACCGGGGCCGGCAGGTGCTGGCCACGGCCAGCGGTGTGCCGGCCAGCGACTGGCTGCTGCTGTCCAAGATCGACCGGGCCGAGGCCTTTGCCGACGCCCGCCAGGGCGATTGGCTGTCGCTGACGGTGTTCGTCAGCGCGGCGCTGCTGCTGCTGGGCAGCCTGGTGCTGCTGTGGCAGTGGCGCGCCTGGCGGCGCGAGCGCATCCTCAAGGAGCGGCTGCAGCGCAACATGCGCTGGCTGGAGAGCGCCCAGCGCGCCGCCAGCCTGGGCTACTTTGCCTACGACCCGGCGCAGCGGCGCTTTTTCATGTCCGGCATGGCCAATGCCATCTTCGGCCAGCCCGAGCACGCGCGCATGACGCTCAAGGAGTGGATGGCACTGCTGCACCCGCAGGATCGCCAGCACATCCTGCAGGTACACGGCCAGGCCATGTCCGAGCGCAGCGCGCTGCGCCTGCAATACCGCATCTGCCCGGCAGGTGGGCTGCCGCTGCGCTGGGTCGAGGTGTACGGCGAGTTCGGCCAGGCCCATGACCGGGCGCCCAGCTGCATGACCGGCACCATCCAGGACATCACCGAGCGCCGCCAGGTCGAGGAGCAGCTCGAACGCTACCGCGCGGCGCTGGAGGCGCAGGTGCGCATCGACCCGCTGACCCGGCTGGCCAACCGCCTGGCGCTGGACGAGCACGTGGCGCAGGAGTGGGCGCGCGCACTGCGCAGCGGCGCGCCGCTGGCGCTGCTGATGCTGGATGTGGACTACTTCAAGGCCTTCAACGACCACTATGGCCACGGCGCCGGCGACCGCTGCCTGCAAAGCGTGGCGCAGGCGCTGGCCGCCGGCGTGCAGCGCGCTGGCGACATGGTGGCGCGCTATGGCGGCGAGGAGTTCGCCGTGCTGCTGCCCGGCATCGACGAGTACGAAGCCCTGGCCGTGGCCGAGCGGCTGCGCCTGGCCGTGCGCGCGCTGGCCATCGAGCACGCGCCGACGGTCAGCGCCGACGCCATCGTCACCATCAGCATCGGCGTGGCCAGCGTGTCGGCGCCGGCCATGGCTGCCGCCCAGCAGGGTCAGCCCGAGGGCCGCGATGCGGCGCAGGTCTTGTTCCAGCGCGCCGACGCCGCCCTGTACTGCGCCAAGCGCCTGGGGCGCGACCGCAGCGTCGTCCACAGCCCGCAGTGCGACACGCTGCTGCACGATGCGCCGGACAGCCTGCGCGCCGGCCTGTGATGCCAGCCGGCGACGCCGGTGCGTCCTGGGCAATGTGCGCAATCTGTTTGAAAGGAATCCCTCATGAATACCCAGACCCTCGGGCGCTGGCAGGCCGTGCTGTTCGACTGCGACGGCGTGCTGGTGGACAGCGAACCCATCACCAACGGCGTGCTGTGCGCCATGTTGAACGAAGCCGGCTGGCCGATCACGCCCGAGGAGTGCATGGCCACCTTCATCGGCAAGACCGTGCGCAGCGAGGCCGCGCTGATCGAGGCGCGCACCGGACGGCCCCTGACCGACGCCTGGATGGCCGAGTTCTACGCACGGCGCAACCTGCGCCTGGCCGCCGAGCTGCAGCCGATTGCCGGCGCGGTCGAGGCGGTGCAGGCCGTGCATGGCCTGTTGGCCGGGCGCATCGCCTGCGCCTCCGGGGCCGATCGGCACAAGGTGGAGATGCAGCTGGCGCAGGTCGGCCTGGCGCCGCTGTTTGCCGGGCGCGTTTTCAGCGGCCATGAGCTGGCGGCGACCAAGCCCGCGCCCGACGTCTATCTGGCGGCCGCCGCTGCCGTGGGCGTGGCGCCGCAGCATTGCCTGGTGGTCGAGGACACGGTCATCGGCGTGACCGCTGGCGTGGCCGCCGGTGCGGCGGTGGTCGGCTACAGCCCGGGCGGCAGCGGCCACGGCTCGCCGCAGGCGCTGCGCGCCGCCGGGGCCGTCCACATCATCCGCGACATGCGGGAGTTGCCGCAGTTGCTGGGCTGAGCGGCCCGATCCTTGCTTGCCAGCCTCCAGCGTTGTTTCTTATGACCGGAGGTGCAACATGCAAGATCGCAGAAGCTGGCTGCTGGCAGGATTGGGCGGGCTGGCAGGATGGGCAGGAGAGGGCCTGGCGCCACAGGCCTGGGCCGCGCAGCAGGCTGGCGCGCCGGATCGCGCGGGCGGCGATCCGCTGGGTTCGCTGCAATGGCCGACGCTGCGCGAGCAGTTCCTGGGCGCGGATGCGCGCGTGCGCTTCAGCGACGCCGTGCAGGTGTACACGCCGGCCTTTGCCGACGACACCATGAATGTGCCGCTGCAGATCGATGCACGGCCCCTGGCCGCTGCCGGCACGCCGATCCAGCGCATCCTGGTGGCGGTCGATCGCAATCCGGTGCGCGAGGTGCTTGCCTTCGAGCCGCTGCGCGCTCTGCCCATGCTGGCGTTTCGCATCCGGCTGGAGCAGGCCTCGCCGGTGCGCGCCATGGCGCAGACCGAGGATGGCGTGTGGCACGTCGGCAGCGCCCTGGCCCAGGCACCGGGCGGGGGCTGCACGGTCTCGGGCGCCTCGCGCCTCGACGGCTCGTGGAAGAGCACGCTCAATCAGGTGCAGGCGCGTATCTTCAGGAACGTCCTGGAGGGCAGCCGGCGCCTGCGCGTGAGCGTCATGCACCCCATGGACACCGGCCTGGTGGCCGGCATTCCGGCGTTCTACATCGAGCAGCTGCAACTGCTCGATGCCGGCGGCGCGCCGTGGTGGCGGCTGGCGCTGCATGAGCCGGTGTCGGAAAACCCCTTCCTGACCTTCGAGCTGCCGCTGCAGGGGCCGCAGGTCTTTCGCCTGACAGGGCAGGACAACAACGGCAACCGCATCGATGCCGAGGTGCGTGCATGAGTGCCGCCCGCCGTACCTGTGCCGCTGCCGTGCTGCTGGCCGCCGCCTCCGGTCTTGCCGCCAGCGCTGGCACACCCGCCCCGGCTGCTGCGCAAGCCACTGCAGCCGCCGCTTTTGCGCCCCCCGACGCGCAGCGCCTGGACTACCGTCTGCAGCCGCGCCGCATCGCCGAGAACACCTGGGTCATCGAGGGCGAGGTGGCCGATTTCTCGCGCGCCAACGGCTGCAACATCATCAATACCGCCTTCATTGCCACAGGCGATGGCGTGCTGGTCATCAACACCGGCCCCTCGCGCCTGTACGGCGAGCAGCAGCGCCGCGCCATCGCCCGCGTCACCGGCGAGCCGGTGCGCCAGGTGCTGAACCTGAACCTGCATCCGGACTATTTCCTGGGCAACCAGGCCTGGGCCGACACACCCGTGGCGGCGCTGCCCGGCAGCATTGCCGGGATGCAGCGCGAGGCCGCCGCCTACGAGGACAACCTCTACCGCGTCTGCGGCGACTGGATGCGCGGCACCCAGGCGGCGCCGGCGCGCGAGCCGCTGCAGCCGGGCACGCTGGAGCTGGGCCGCCACCGCTTCACGCTGCAGCGCCTGCACGGGCACACCGGCGACGATCTGGTGGTGCTGGACGAGCGCACCGGCGTGCTGTTTGCCGGCGGCCTGGTGTTTGCCGAGCGCGTGCCGAGCACGCCGCACGCCGACCCGGCCGCCTGGCTGGCCAGCCTGGACACGCTGGCGCAGTGGCATGCGCAGCAGCGCTTTGCCCTGGTCGTGCCCAGCCACGGGCCGGTACATGCCGGCCTGGCCGGGGTGGCGCAGACGCGCGACTGGCTGCAGTGGCTCGGGCGCCTGATGGCCGACAGCGCCGGGCGCGGCATCGATCTGAGCGAGTTGCTGCGCGCGCCGGTGCCCGCGCGCTTTGCCCGCTGGGGCGCGCAGCCCGCCGAACTGCAGCGCAGCCTGGTGCAGTGGTATCCGGGCCACGAGCGGCGTGCGTTGGAGCGCGCCCAGCGTTGACGCAGCGGCTGCGTCAATCTGGAGCACATGCGCCGGGCGCAACCGTGTTGCACAGTGCTCCCCGGCCCGGGTGCGGGGTGCAGCAGCACCCGGGCATGGATGTTGCTCATATCGATGGCGCCGTTGTCCCTTGCGGCCTTTTCCTCTGCCCCTTACTCCACGGTATCTGCCATGCGTTCTGTTCACTTTCTCACCCTCGGCTTGCTGCTGGCCGGCGCTGCCGCCCAGGCCACGCCGGCTGCCGGCGACCTGGCCGCAGCCGCTGACCTGGCCAAGGCCAATGGCTGCTACAGCTGCCACTCGGCGGCGGAAAAAATCGTCGGGCCGGCCTTTGTCTCGGTGGCGGACAAGTACGCCAGCGACAAGGACGCCGTGGCCTCGCTGGCCCAGTCCATCCAGATGGGCTCCAAGGGCAAGTGGGGCCGCGCCGCCATGCCGGCCCATCCCAGCCTGAGCGCTGGCGATGTCAAGCTGCTGGCCGCCTGGGTTCTGGCCACCAGGCCATGATGGCCCGGCCCACGCGCGCCGCGCCTGCGCACCCGCGCACGCTGCTGGGCGCTGCGCGGGTGCTGCTGCAGGCCGCGCGTGAGGACGATGCGCAGCAGCTCCAGGCGCAAGCGGCGCGCGCCCTGTGGGAGGCCTGTGTCGCCAGCGCGCGGGCTGGGGCAGCGCATCCGCCGGCGCCCCCCGGCAGCGCGCCGCGGCGGACGTGAGCCGCAAGCCGTGCGCTGCAGGATTGGCAGCGCACGCAAGACTTTGTTTTGCTATTTTTTCAGTAGCTGCAACCGCTTGTGCAGCAAAGGCTACAGGGTGTTTTTGTCCTGAATCAACGTGGCGTGCCCCAGATATCGGCGCTCATGGCGGCGTACCAGGCGGCGCCATTGCGCGCCTCGGCGGCACGCAGCGCAGCGCTGCCGTCCAGCGCGCTGGCGCCCACGGCGTGGGGCAGGGCGACGATCTGGCCCGCGCTGGCGCGGTACACCCCCGAGACCGAGATGCCGTAGCCCGGCCCCAGCAGGCTGTAGCAGGTGTTGGCGTACCAGGCCGTGGGCGCGGGCTGGCCGGTCAGCTCGGCGGCAATGGCGGCGGCCACCACGCGGCCCTGGTTGCTGGCCGCGAAGGCTGATTTCGGGATAGGGCCGGCCAGCGCCGCATCGCCCAGCACATGGATGCCAGGCACCAGGCGCGACTCCAGGCTCTCGCCCCGCACGGGCGCCCAGCCGCTGGCGTCGCACACGCCGGCGCTGCGGGCGATCGCGCCGGCGTGCTGGGGTGGGATGACGTTGAGCACGTCGGCCCGGTGGCGCGTGCCGAACAGGGTCTCGACCTCCAGCGCCTTCGCATCGACGCGCACCACCTGGCCGTCCTGCGCCAGGCCGACCCACTCGATCATGTCGCCGTAGAGCTGCTGCCAGCCCTGCAGGAACAGCTCCTTTTTGGAGAAGTTGTTCTTGGCGTCCAGCAGTAGCAGCTTGCTGCGCGGCTTGTGCCGGTGCAGGTAGTGCGCCACCAGCGCCGCACGCTCGTAGGGGCCGGGCGGGCAGCGGTAGGGGTTGTCCGGGATGACCATGACGAAAGTGCCGCCGTCGCGCATGGCCTGCAGCTGGCGCTGCAGCAGCAGCGTCTGCTCGCCCGCCTTCCAGGCGTGCGGCGCCAGGGCGGCGGCGGCCTGGCCGTAGCCTTCGAGCGCGTCCCAGCGCAGATCGACGCCAGGCGACAGCACCAGCCGATCCCAGGGCAGCGCCTGGGCGCCCTCCAGGCGCAGCGTGCGCGTGTCGGCATCGACCTGCAGCGCCCGGGTATGCAGCACCTGCACGCCGGCGCAGCGCAGGCCGTCGTAGCCGTGGCCGATGCTGTCCAGCGTGCGCAGACCGGCCAGCACATGGTTGGAAAACGGGCAGGTGAAGAACCGCTGCGCCGGCTCGACCAGCGTGACCTGTACGTCAGGAGCGTACTGGCGCAGGTAGCGCGCAGCGCTGGCGCCGCCGAAGCCGCCGCCGACCACGACCACCCGGGCGCTGGCGGCGTGTGCGCGCACCAGTGCCGGCAGCGCCAGGCCGGCAGCGACCGGCAGGGCGCGCGCCAGCAGGCGGCGGCGCGACAGTGGGGCTGGGGACGGGGCGGGGAGCAGGCTCACGGCTGGCGTTTCAAGGGAGTGTTGCAAAAAGGCGTTTCAAGGAGGCGTTTCAAGGGGCTTGCGGCGGCATTGCGGGCCTTGGCTGCGGCTCGCTGGTGCCGCATTCCTGGGTGGGCGGTGACTGGGCAAACCACTGCGCCAGCGCCTGCAACTGCGCCTCGTCGTAGCCCTGCAGCAGCAGCGGCATGACGCTGGCCTGCGCCACCTGGCCACGGCGCAGGGCCTGCATCCGCTGCAGCAGCTCAGCGGCTGGCCGGCCCTGCAGGCGCGGCATGGCCTGGGCGGCAGCCGGCGGCGCCGCGCCTTGCGCGCCGTGGCAGGCAAAGCAGGTGCCGGCCAGCAGCGCCATGTCCAGCGGGGACGGGGCAGCCGGGGGCGCTGCCTGGGGAGCAGCGCCGCCAGCTGCGGCGCCGGGCTGGGGGGCGGGTCGGGTGGGGCGGATCCGGCGGTCGCCCAAGCCAGGCCGGGCAGGGCCAGCAAGCAGAGGTGGATGGAGATTTTTTTGATAGCTGGCAGCGCTTGCCCAGCAAGGGTTTGAGCCGTTTTTGGCCATAAAAGCGCTGCGGCTGGATGGCCTGCGCCCCTGCAACTGCGGGGGCTCATCCGAGGGCGCGCGACTGGGCGTCGCTGCGAAACACCAGCGGGATGTGCCGGCGCGCCGGGGCGTCGCGCACCAGCTGGACGATCTGGCCGTGCGCCGGCGACTTGGCGCACACCGGGTCGGTGGCGGCGGCGTCGCCGGTGAGCAAGAAAGCCTGGCAGCGGCAGCCGCCGAAGTCCTTGTGGCGCTCGTCGCAGCTGCGGCAGGGCTCGTGCATCCAGTGCTCGCCCCGGTAGGCGTTGAAGGCCTGGCTGCGCTGCCAGATGTCGGCAATGCTGTGCTCGGCGACGTGGGGTAGGGCCAGGCCGGGCAGGTCGCGCGCGTTGTGGCAGGGCATGGCCAGGCCGTCCGGGGCGATGCTCAGGAACACCGAACCCCAGCCGTTCATGCAGGCCTTGGGGCGCTCCTCGAAGTAATCGGGCACGACAAACAGCAGCCGGCAGCGGCTGCCGATGCGCTCGCGCCAGGACTGCACCACGGCCTCGGCCTCGCGCAGCTGCTCGCGCGTGGGCATGAGCTGGTCGCGGTTGAGCCAGGCCCAGCCGTAGTACTGCACGTTGGCCAGCTCCAGGTACTCGGCCTGCAGCGCCAGCGCCATTTCGATGATGGTGCCCACGTGCGGCAGGTTGTGGCGGTGCAGCACGCAGTTCATGACCATCGGCCAGTCGTGCTCCTTGATGGTGCGCGCCACTTTCTGCTTGAGCTCGAAGGTACGCGTGTGGCTCAGGAAGTCGTTGAGCTCGCGCGTGCTGTCCTGGAACGACAGCTGCACATGATCCAGCCCGGCGTCCTTGAGGCGGCGCGCGCGTGCCGCGCTCAGGCCGACGCCGGAGGTGATCAGGTTGGTGTAGTAGCCCAGCTGGCGGGCTTCCTGCACCAGCTCCTCCAGGTCGCCGCGCAGCAGGGGTTCGCCGCCGGAAAAGCCCAGCTGCGCCGCCCCCAGGGCGCGCGCCTGGCGCATGACATCGACCCATTGGGCGGTGCTCAGCTCGGGGCCGGCGCGCGTGTAGCGCGTCGGGTTGTAGCAAAACACGCAGTGCAGCGGACAGCGGTAGGTCAGCTCGGCCAGCAGCCACAGCGGCGGCGCCGGGCCTTCAGTCGAGCCAGCCACGGCGCGTGCCCTCCTCGATCAGCGACTGCACCTGCGCGGCAATGCCGCGCGTCTCGAACAGCACCTCCAGCTCGCCGACGATCTCGGCCACGGTGTGGCGGCCATCGCAGCGGCGCAGTATCTCGGCGGCGCTGTCGTTGAGCTGCACCATGCCCTCGGGGTACAGCAGCACCCAGCGGCCCTGGGCCGGCTCGTACTGCAGGCGCAGGCGGCGCGACAGGCGCGGCAGGGCGGGCGCTTCGGCCAGGTCGGGGAAGGCGGCGTCAGGCTGGCTCATGGCAGGCCTTTTCGATGGCGTCGAGCATGCTCCACAGGATGTCGAGCTTGAAGTGCAGGATGTCCAGCGCGCGCTGCTGCGCCGCGCGGGTCGTGAAATGCGCCAGCGTCACGCGCAGGCCGTGCTCGACATCGCGGCTGGCCAGCGGGATGCGCGAGCGAAAGTACGCCAAGCCCTGCGGGTCTATCCACGGATAGTGCAGCGGCCAGGTGGCCAGGCGATCCTTGTGGATCTGCGGCGCGAACATCTCGGTCAGCGACGAGCACACGGCCTCCTGCCAGGGCGCGCGGGCGGCAAAGTTGACGTAGGCGTCGCAGGCAAAGCGCACGCCGGGCACGACGCGGCGCAGCGACCACAGCTCCTCGCGCTCAATGCCCACGGCCTGGCCCAGGCGCGTCCAGGCCTCGATGCCGCCGGCGGCAGCTCCCTGGTGTTCGCCGTGGCCGTCGTGGTCGAGGATGCGCGTGATCCACAGCCGGCGCTCGGCGCGCTCGGGCATGTTGGCCAGGATGGCGGCGTCCTTGCGCGGGATGCAGATCTGGTAATAGAAGCGGTTGGCCACCCAGCAGCGCACCTGCTGGGGCGTGCAGGCGCCGGAGTTCAGGCGCTGGTTGAAGGGGTGGTGGATGTGGTAGGCCGCGCCCTTGTCGCGCAGCCGGGCCTCGAACTCCTCGGGGCTCCAGGCTGGCAGGTCGGCGGGCGGGGCCGGCTCGGTGGCGATGTCCATGCTCATGGCGGCGGGTCTTTCGGCTTCAGAACTCGATGGTCATGCCGTCGTGCGCCACTTCGACGCCGCAGGCCGCAAGGGCGGCGCGCTCGGCGCCGTCTTCGATCAGGATGGGGTTGGTGTTGTTGATGTGGATCAGCACCTTGCGCACGCTGGCGGGCAGGCGCGCCAGGTGTTCGAGCATTCCGCCCGGGCCGCTTTGCGGCAGGTGGCCCATGTCGGCCGCGCTGCGCGTGCCCAGGCCCAGGCGCTGCATTTCGTCGGCGCTCCAGAAGGTGCCATCGACCAGCACGGCGCTGCAGCTGGCCAGCAGCTCCAGCAGTTCAGGCGTGAGCGCGCCCAGGCCGGGGCGTAGAAGATGCGCGCGCCCGTGGCCGGGTTGTGCAGCAGCACGCCGATGTTGTCGCCCGGGCGCGGCGCGCTGCGGTGCGGCGAGTACGGCGGCGGGCTGGACGACAGCGCCAGCGCCTGCACCACCACGCCCGGCAGGCCGGGCACGCTGAAGCGGCTGCCGTCCAATGGCAGGACATGGGGCGCGACGCCGCAGTAGTGCGACAGCACGCGGGTCAGAGGCAGGCTGTCTTCGAGTTCGGCCAGGACTTCGCGCGTGGCCAGCAGCGGCAGCGGGCTGCGGCGCTCGCGCAGCATGAGCAGGCCGGCGGTGTGGTCGATCTGCGCGTCCATCAGCAGCACGGCGGCAATGCCGCTGTCGCGCAAGGCGCGCGCCGGCTGCAGCTGTGCAGTGGCACGGATTTGCGTCAGGATGTCGGGCGAGGCATTGATCAGCAGCCAGTCGCGGCCATCGGCGCTGACGGCCACCGAGGACTGGGTGCGCGGCGTGGCGCGCACGCGGCCTTGGCGCACGCCGTCGCATTGCGGGCAGTTGCAGTTCCACTGCGGAAAGCCGCCGCCGGCGGAAGAGCCCAGGACACGGAGTTGCATGGCTGAAGATGGGGAAAGAGGGGTCGGGGTTGCGGCTGGCAACACCCGGGCATGGGCACCGGGCGTTGCACTGGGGCCGCTTTCTCGGCCAGCCGCCAGTGGTCAGCGGTTGGCGATGTACATGGTGATTTCAAAGCCGAAGCGCAGGTCGGTGAAGGCGGGGGTGTTCCATTGCATGGCAGTCTCCTGAAAAAATTGATGTGGCACGGATCATGTGTGTGCCCTGGATGAAGACAGCTGACACCGGCTCCAGCGCAGGCACGAACCATGACATGCAAGAACGATGCCACCACACCCTCCTGGCCAGCGCCGCGCCATCTGCCGCGCAGCCATCTGCACCGCGTCGCCTGGCGCGACGTGGGCGCGCCTGCCGGCGAGCCCTGGCTGCTGCTGCATGGCGGGCCGGGCAGCGGCTGCCAGCCGGGGATGCTGGCGCCGTTCGACCTGCGCCGCCAGCGGGTGATTGCCGTCGATCAGCGCGGCGCCGGCGCCTCGCGCCCGCATGGGCGCGTGCCGGGTAACCACCTGCAGGCGCTGGTGGCTGATCTGGAAGCGCTGCGCCGGCAGCTCGGCCTGCAGCGCTGGGCGTTGCTGGCTGGCTCCTGGGGCACGGTGGTGGCGCTGGCCTATGCGCGCCAGTACCCGCAGCGCGTGCAGCGCCTAGTGCTGCGCGGTGCCTTCGGGCTGACGCGCCGGGAGGTCGGCGGCTTGCTGGAGGTGCGCGCCACACGCTGGCGCCTGCCTGGCGGCGCGGCACTCTGGCCGGCCCGCGCGGCTATGCCGCTACCCGCGCTGCTGGCGCGGCTGGAGCAATTGCTCCGAAGCGCAACACCGGCTGCTCCACGGCTGCACGCCCAGCGCGGCTGGGCGCTGCGCGAGCTGCGCGATGCCCTGCACGGCCTGCGGCGCAGCCTGCGCCACGCCAGGGGTGCGGAGCTGGCCGCGCGCCGGCCAGCATGGAAGGCGCTGGCGCGCCAGCGCCGCCGAGCGCTGGCCGGGCTGCGCCTGGCGCGGGCCACGCCGGCAGATCGCCGGCTGTGGGTGAAGTACCGGCTGCAGGCGCATTACCTGCGCCGCCGTGGCTTCATGCGCCCGGGCGGGCTGGATGCCGCCGTGCTGGCGCTGGCGCAGTCTGGTACGCCGGTGCAGTGGCTGCATGGCCGCTTCGATGCGATCTGCCCACCCCAGGCCAGCCGCCGCTGGGCGGCCATGGGGGCGGGCCGGGGGCGCCGGCGGCGTGTACGTTGCCGGCCAGCGGCCATCTGGGCCATGAGGCGCAGATGCTGCAGGCGCTGCGTGCCAGCGTGCGCAGCGCCATCCAGGCATTGGATGAAAAATGATGAAAAGTGGCTGAAACCCTTGCCGGGCAAGCGTTAGCAGCTATCAATAAGAAAGCATTAATCAGCGCAATGGGTTGCTTTCAATGAAGCTGCGCAGCGCCCAGGCCACGTCCGGGCCGATCACACCTTCCCACGGCGGCATGTGGACGATGCCGAATTTTTGCTTGCCATAGCGCACCGAATGGATGAAGAAGGCATCGGCATCGCCCATGCAGCGCTGGCGCAGCGCCGCATCCTGGATGCGCCGGCAGCCCAGGCCCAGGCGGCGCAGGTCGGGCGCCGGCGAGCGCGAGCCGTTGGCATCCTCGCCGTGGCAGCGCGCGCAGCTTTGGTTGAAGGCGCTGCGTCCCAGGGCGATGGCCGCCTCGTTGCCGCGCAGCGGGTTGGGCTCGGCCCAGGTGCGGGCCTGCTCGGGCAGCGCCGAGGCATCCACCTGCGGGGCCACGCGCTCGATGGCGTGGGCGGCAGCGCCGACCAGCACCCCGACTGCCAGCAGTGCCAGGGCAGCCAGGCCCGAGCGCGCCCGGGCCTGGATGGAAATGCGTGTGTACTGCTGCATGGCCTTACCTCCAGTCCGGATGGCAGCCCCGGCATTCGTCCATGGCCGACTCGGTGAATATGGTGTAGCGCGTGAAGTTGCCCTCGAAGAAGGCGTCCTTCAGGTTGGTGGCGACGAACTTGCTTTCCTGCAGGTTGCTGCCGATGAAGCGCGTGCCGACGAACCAGGCATGGTTCAGCCGCGCCATCTCCAGGTTGGCGCCGCGAAATTCGGCGCCGGAAAAATCCGAGCGCATCAGCCGCGTGGCCTCCAGGTCGGTGCCGATGAAGCGGGCGTTCCTGAAATCGGTGTTGGCCGCCGAGGCCTTGGTCAGGCGCGCGCCGGTCAGGTCGGCGCCGTCCAGGTTGGCTGCCGACAGGTTGGCGCCGCGCAGGTCGGCGCGCGTCAGATTGGCCCCGCGCAGATCGGCGCCGGCCAGGTTCTTGCCGACCAAGCTGGCGTGGCGCAGGTCGGCGCCGGGGCAGCGGGTGTAGGGCCAGATCGGGCAGCCGTTGACCACCAGGGGCTGTCCGGCGGCTGCGGTTTCGGCGGGCGGTGCGGCGTCTGTGGGCTGGGCATGGACGCTGCCAGCCCATGCCAGACAGGCGGCGCTGGCCAGGGCCAGGCGGGTGAGGGGATTCATGGGTGGCTCCAGGGTGGGGCTGGCAGGGGTGCCCTCTCCCGCGCAGGCGGGAGAGGGCGGGTCGAAGTCCGGGGTCGGGGCTTACTTGCCCGCGACTTTCTGCGCCTTGGGCAGTTTGAAGACCCACATCGAGCCGCCTTGCGAGACCTGCTTGGTCAGCTCGGCCATGTCGCCGCCCCACAGCGGCACGGCGCCGCCGTAGCCGGACTGGATGGCCAGGTACTGCTCGCCGTCCATCTCCCAGGTCACGGGCACCGAGACCACGCCCGAGCCGGTCTGGAATTTCCACAGTTCCTTGCCGCTCTTGTTGTCGAAGGCCTTGACGAAACCGTCGGAGGTGCCGGTGATGAGCAGGCCGCCGGCGGTGGTCAGCGTGCCGGCCCACAGCGGGAACTCCTCCTTGTGCTCCCAGACGATCTTGCCGGTCTGCGGGTTGATGGCGCGCAGGGTGCCGACGTGGTCGTCATAGAGTTTCTTGATGCGGAAGCCCTGGCCCAGGTAGGCCGCGCCGGGCTTGTAGGTGATCTGCTCGGACCAGTAGTCCATGGCCCAGTGGTTGGCCGGGATGTAGAACAGGCCCGAGTCGGGGCTGTAGCTCATGGGCATCCAGTTGGTGCCGCCCAGGAACGGGGGCGAGACGAAGATGCTCTCGCCCTTTTCCTCGCCGGGCTTGGGCTCGGGCGGGCGGTTGTTGTTCTCGATGGGCAGGCCGGTCTTGAGGTCGAAGCCCTTGGCCCAAGTGATGCCATCAACGAACGGATAGGCGCCGATGATGGCGTTTTGCTTCCAGGGATGGCCACCGTCCGCCTTGGCAAGCTTTTCGCGGTCGGTCAGGAAGAAGAAGCCATTGCGGTCGGCGTGCGCCGAGGCCTTGATGGTCTTGCCGCTCTTGGGATCTTTGTAGTCGAACAGCAGCACCGAGTTGTTGCCGGAGAAATCCCAGGCGTCGTTGGGCGTGTGCGAGAAAAAGCCCTTGAGGTCGCCCGTGGTCGGATCGACGTAGGCCTGGCCCGAGGTGTACAGGCTGGGCCAGTTGCGCGGATCGTCGCCCTTGGCGGTGCGCTTCCAGGTGTTCCAGGGCGCCGGGTTGCCGGTGCCCACGACGATGGTGTTGGTCTCGATGTCGAAGGAGGGCGTCTGCCACGGCGCGCCGCCGCCCTGGCTCCAGGCCTCGACCTTGCCGGTGGGGCTGTTCGGGTCGTCGGGCCAGCTCGGGGCCTTCGGGTCGCCCGTGGGCGTGCTGGGTTGGCCGTTGAGGCGGCCCACGTGGCCCTCCACCATGGGGCGCGCCCACACTTCCTTGCCGGTCTCCGGGTCGCGCGCGTACAGCCAGCCGACCACGCCGAACTCGTCGCCCGAGGAGCCATGCACCAGCAGCACCTTGCCGGTCTTTTGATCCTTGATGATGAAGGGCGCGCCGGTCATGGTGTAGCCGACCTTGTGGTCGCCGAACTTCTCGTTCCAGACCACCTTGCCGGTGTTGCGATCCAGCGCCACGATGCGCGCGTCCAGTGTGCCGAAATAGACCTTGTCGCCGTAGATGGCGGGGCCGCGGTTGACCACGTCGCAGCACGGGCGGATGTCCTCGGGCAGGCGGTGCTCATACGTCCACAGGCGCTTGCCGCTGCGCGCGTCCAGCGCCACGAAGCGCGAGTACGAGGCGGTCACGTACATCACGCCGTCGTGGATCAGCGCCTGGGCCTCCTGGCCGCGCTGCTTCTCGCCACCGAAGGAGTAGCTCCACACGGGCACCAGGCCGGCGACGTTGGCGGTATTGAGCGCCTTGGCCGGGCTGTAGCGCTGCGCCGTCAGGCCCAGTCCGTAGCTGAGCACGTCGCCGGTGGTCTTGTGGTCGTTGGCGATGTCCTCCCAGCTCACCGGCTTGACGTTGGCGGCCTGTGCCGGCAGTGCGAAAGCGGCGGACAGGGCGACGAACAATGCGCTCAGGCCCAGGCGCATGGGGCGTGTGGAATCAGGGGTCATGATGAGGTGCTCCTTGTGTTGTATCGGACGGGGTGCCCGGCCTGTCCTGAGCAAGAGGCGTGCCACCGGTGCCGCTGGCGTCCTGGCGCTGTTGCTGCTGGCCTGGCGGGGGATTGGCGTGGCCGCAGCGGCGCTGGCCCGCCGGGCCGTGGGCCAGGCGTTCAAATGTGGAGCGCCCGGGCGGGCGCGGATTGCTCAGTTCCGGAGCAGCCGCCGCGCCCCGGCCCTGCGGCCTTCAGCGCATCCGCCGCAATGCGCCGTCGCGCAGCACGAGCTGATGGTGCGCGGTGGCCGCCACGTGCAGCACGGCCAGCGCCAGCAGCGCCCAGGCCGACCAGTGATGCACGCCGGCCATCAGCGCTTTGGCAGCATCCCAGCGCCCGCTCCACTGCGGCAAGAGCAGGCCGTAGAAGCGGATCGGGTAGCCCGAGAAGACCGAGCCCAGAAAGCCCGCCAGTGGCACCAGCAGCATCAGTGCGTACAGCAGCCGGTGCGCGCCGCTGGCCAAGCGCTGGCGCGCTGCGCCCTGAGCCAGGGGCGGCACGCGCGGGCGCAGCAGCGCCCAGGCCAGGCGCAGCAGCACCAGCAGGCCCAGCACCATGCCCAGCGACTTGTGCTGGTTGAACCACCAGGCGCGCACGCCGCTGCCGTCCTTGGGCAGGCCGGTCATCCAGATGCCCAGGGCGAGCTGGGCCAGCAGCAGCGCGGCCATCAGCCAGTGCAGCACAACGGAGAGACGGTCGTAGCGGGTGTCTTGCATGGCAAATCCTTTCCGGGTGGGGTGGCCCGGGCGGATCGGCCGGGTCAGTCGAGCAGGTCGGGCGGCAGCAGGTTTTTCTTGCGATAGATGGTGTTGCGCGACACCCCCAGCGCCTTGGCTGCCGCCGAGACGTTGCCCCGGTGCTGGCGCAACATCTGTGCCATGGCCTGCAGCGTCACGTCCTGCAGGCTCTGGCCGTCCTCGGCAGGGTCATCGGGCCAGGCGCTGGTGGGCGGGGTGCCCACGGCTGGCACCAGGGCAGCGTCGGTCGTCCCCAGCGCCAGGCGCACGGTGGGCGACGGCGCCTGGGGCGGGCGCAGCTCGTCGAAGAAGTCGTCGGGCAGGTGCTCCATGCGGATGGTGCAGTCCTCATCGACCATGGCGCAGGCAGTGCGCAGCAGGTTGTGCAACTGGCGCACGTTGCCCGGCCAGTGGTAGTGCGACAGCAGTTCCATGACGCCGGGGTCGATGCGCACCCTGGTGCAGTTCTCGCACAGGGTTTTCAGCACCTTGCGTGCCACGGCCTCGAAGTCGCTGCGCTCGCGCAGCGCCGGCAGGCGCACTACCAGGCCGTTGAGGCGGTAGTACAGGTCTTCGCGGAATTCGCCCCGGGCGATCAGCTCCTTGAGGTTCTTGTGCGTGGCGCTGATGACCTTGACATCGACCTCGATCTCCTTGCCTGCGCCCAGCGGGCTGATGCGCCGCTCCTGCAGCACGCGCAGCAGCCGCGCCTGCAGGTGGCGCGGCATGTCGCCGATCTCGTCGAGAAACAGCGTGCCGCCGTGGGCCTGCTGGATCTTGCCCATGGCGCCCTTTTTGCGCGCGCCGGTGAAGGCGCCTTCCTCGTAGCCGAACAGCTCGGCCTCGATCAGCGTGTCGGGGATGGAGGCGCAGTTGACGGCGACGAAGGGCTGGCGCGCGCGCGCCGAATCGTGGTGGAAGGCCTGCGCCAGCAAGTCCTTGCCGGTGCCGGTCTCGCCCAGGATCATGACCGGGATGTCGCGGTCGATCACCTTGCGCAGCTTGGCGATGACGCCGGCGAGTTGCTCGTCGCCCGTATCCAGGTACTGCAGCGACGACAGATGGGGCCGGCGCGCTGGCGGGGCGGTACGCGGCGGTGCCGGCGGGGCGGCCTCGGCGCTGCTGGCGATGGGCGCGACCAGCGGCGCCGCCCACGGCCCGGCGGGGCGGATCTCGGTGCGGCACCACACATTCACGCCGTTGTGCAGGCACAACTGGCGCGGCGCCGGGCTGGGGCCGGCGAACAGCTCGAACAGCGCCGACATGGGCAGGTCGAACAGCGAGGAAAAGGTGTGCGCCTGCAGCGCGTTGACCGACAGCCCGAACTGGAATTGCGCGCTGCGGTTGGCCGAGATGAAGCGCCCCTCGGGCGTGAACACGGCGATGCCCTCGACCAGCGTGCCCAGGAACTCCGGGCGCGAGTGGAAGTGCAGCCGCACGGCCTTGGGAAAGCTGGCGGCGAACATCTGGTTTTCGATCATCTGCGCCGACATGCGCACCAGCGCCAGCGTGTGCTGGTGGTAGCTGCGGTGGTCGCCGCTGACATCCAGTGCGCCGATGAGCTGGCCTTGTGGGGCAAAGATCGGCGCGCATGAGCACGTCAGGCTCTGGTTGGCCTGCATGTAGTGCTGCGCGCCGTGTACCGTGATGGCCTCCTGCTCGGTCAGGGCGGTGCCGATGGCATTGGTGCCGCGCGTCTGCTCAGACCAGTCGATGCCCGGCAGCAGCGCCACGCTGGAGGCTTTTTCCAGGAAGTCGCTGTCGCCCTTGGAGTGCAGCACCAGGCCCTGCGCCGAGGTCAGCACGACCATGCTGTGGGTGTTGGCGATCTGCTCGTACAGCGTCTCCATGATGGGCACGGCGTGCTGGAACAGGAAGCGGTTTTCTTCCAGCGCAGCACTCAGCTCGCCCCGGCTGACGCGCGTGTAGTCGGGCTTTTCGTCCAGCGTGACGCCATAGGACTGTGAGCGCGAATGCGCCTTGTCGATCAGGGGGCTGTCCTGCGGCGGGCCATCGGAGCGCTCCAGAGGGTGGTTGTGCATGTCGTCTCCTGTTGCCAAGGCTTTGGCTTGTGGTCTTGTGCCGCTGCTGCGGCGCGGGCATGTGCGGTTTTGTAGCAAGAAACGCGCCGACTGTCTCGCAGGCGACAAAGTGCTCCAGCGTGCAACACCTGCGGTGTATCTGGCGGGCACTGGACAGCCGGCGCGCGGCGCTGGCCTGCGGGAGTGGCCCGCATATTGCTTGGCAAGGCCATCCCCTTTCAAACACTGATCCAGGAGACGCCCATGCCCCGATTCTTTCCGCCTCGCCTTGCACGCAGCTTGCTGCTGTGCGCCGCTGCCGCCTGCCTGAGTACGGCGGCGCTGGCGCACGGTGATGTCGTGCCCCAGGCTGTTGACACGTCCTCGCTGCCCCAGCTCGGCGCCAAGTGGCTGGAGGCCAACCCCTACAGCAGCGGCGAGGGGCACAAGGAGGCGCTGCGCATCGGCAGCTCGGCCTACAACCAAAACTGCGCGCGCTGCCACGGCCTGGAGGCAGTGTCGGGCGGCATTGCGCCGGATTTGCGCAAGTTCGACGAGGAATGCTCCGGCTACGCCGACGCTGCCAAGAAAAAGGTTTGTTTCCAGGAAATGGACGACTACTACGCTGGCACCGTGCGCCGGGGCCGCACGCGCGACGGGCGCGTCTATATGCCGCCCTTTGAGGGCACGTTGAGCCAGGAGGC
This sequence comes from Melaminivora jejuensis, assembly GCF_017811175.1. Classification (NCBI taxonomy): domain Bacteria; kingdom Pseudomonadati; phylum Pseudomonadota; class Betaproteobacteria; order Burkholderiales; family Comamonadaceae; genus Melaminivora; species Melaminivora jejuensis. The sequence goes on along the minus strand of NZ_JACWIJ010000002.1, from coordinate 2,381,026 downwards.
CGTCTGGGCCATCCGCACCTATCTGGAGGAGCGCCGCGAGCAGCAGTGAACCTGGCGCCGGTCGCTGGCTGCCGGCAAGGTGCATCGGCCCGGCGCAGTGATGCGCCGGGCCGTTGTTGCTGGAGCGGTTGTGCCACTGCCGATGCGAGTGGCTATTGCAATTGGCTATTGGCCGCCTGGCTCACCCAGGCGGCGGCTCTGCGAGATGGCATAGGGCGCCGAGCGGGCCGCCAGCATGGGATCAGCCGAGGCCACCACGCCGCGCGGCAGCACCAGCGGCACGAAGGTCAGCGCCGTGCAGGGGCCGGCGCCTGCGCTGTCGGCGGAGACGGAGGTGATCTTCAGGCGCCCCAGGTTGACCTTGCGCCGTCCGGCGGGCAGCGGCACCACGGGGCTGTCGATGCGGTCGCCGGCTTCGGCCAGCTCCAGGTTGAAGTCGAAGGCCACCTGGCCCTGGCGCACGCGCTCGCGCAGGTCGGCAAACAGAAAGTCGCCGCCACGGGCCTTGGCCTGGGCCTCGTCCAGGCCCTGTACGCCGCCCACCGGCTCGAACAGCCACTTGCCCCAGGTGGTCTGCCCTTGCGCGTTGACGAAGCCAAAGCCGTGGACGCCCCAGTAGTTGATGCTGGCGAAGCTGGCCGGCACGGGCTGGGCCGCCAGGTACTTGCCTTGCAGCAGCACCTCGGGGTTGGCATCGGCAAAGGCCTTGGCGCGTGCCGCATCGGGCTTGCCGGTGGCCGGGTTGGGCTGCAGCGATGCCAGCCGCCCCAGGAACTGCGCCGGCGTGGCCGCGCCAAAGACCGGGCTGGAGATGTTGCCCATCTGCCACTGCTCGCCTGCCGGCAGGTCGAACTGCAGCGCCATGTTGCGCTGGCTGCGGGTGTTGTCGGGCGCCTTGGGGTTGGCGCCGACCACGGAAAAGCGCGCCAGCACCGGCACTGGCTGGCCGCTGAAGGCCGAGGCGCTCGACAGCGCCCTGGCCTGGGCGCTGCCGATGAATTCGCCAGCGGCGCAAATGCCCTTGGCGCCCGAGCGGCGCTGGCCGGCGAACTTGCCGGTGGTGGCTTCGAGCTGGTTGACCAGCGCTGCCGGGTCGGTGGTATCGGCAGCGGCGCCGCTGCCGGTCTGGGCGCAGCCGGCGAGCAGTGCTGCTGCGGCGGCCAGGGGCAGGCGCCAGCGCCAGGCGAGATGATGGTTCATGTTGTGGTCTCCTCAGTGGTTTGTTTTACAAGAAAAACGCCTCCAGCCCTTGCTGGACAAGCGTTGGCAGCTATCAAATCAATATTGATGCCCGGCCCGGGGCCATTCGCGATCCTTGAAGGCTGTGCGCTGTGCGCCGGCACTTGCACCACCCTGGACGCACCACCGCCCGCAGGTGCGCCAGCGGCTGATTCGCCGCAGCGCCTTGAGAAGGTGCAAGGGCTGGCCCTCAGAGCGTGTTTACGCTCTCAGAACTGGTGCGTCAGATTCAGCCCGACCATCCACTGGCGCCCCGGCGCGCCCTCGTAGTAGCGGCCATTGCCTTCGTTGACGATGACCGAGCCGACGTAGCGCCGGTCGGCCAGGTTGTCGATGCGGGCAAAGGTGTCGAGCTTCCAGGCGCCCAGGTGCAGGGTGTGGCCGGCGCTGGCGGCCAGCACAGCGTAGGACGGCGCCAGCACACTGTTGCTGTCGTTGGCGGCGATGCTGCCGACGTGGCGCCAGTCCAGCCCGAAGCGCCAGGCGCTGTCCGGGCGCCAGTCCAGCGCCAGCGCAGCCTGGCGCTGCGCCGTGCCGGCAATGCGCCGGCCCGCTGGCACGCACACGCCCTTGGCATCGCAAAAGCCCGCGCGCAGCTTGGCGTCCAGCACGGTCAGCGCGGCATCCAGGCGCAGCGTGCGCGTCAGCCACAGCCCGGCGCCCAGCTCCAGGCCCTGGCGCCGCGTGCGTCCAGCGTTCTGGTAGGAGGTGCGCCCGCCGGCGTTTTCCGCCGGCACGATCTCGTTGCTGGTGCGCGTGTGGAACAGCGCCGCCGACCAGTCGCCGCGCAGGCCGTCGCCCGCCAGGCGCTGGCGCAGGCCGATCTCGGCGCTGGTCGAGGTGGCCGGCTGCAGGCCGAAGTTCAGCCCCGGCAGGCCTGCCGGACGGTAGGAAATCTCGTTGAACGTGGGCGTCTCCAGGCCGCCGCCGATGGAGGCGTACCACTGCGTGCGGGCATCCCAGGCGTGCTGCAGCGACAGCACCGGCAGCAGGCGGCGGTAGCGCGCCTCGCCGCTGTCGTCGCCGTTGCCCGGAGCGATGTAGTGGTCGCGCGACTTGAAGCGCACCCGGCTCCAGCGCACGCCGGCGTCCAGTTGCCACTGCGGCGCGAAGGCCCAGCTGGCCTGCGCGTAGGGGTCGAGGTTGCTCAGGGTGTTGCGCTCGTCGCGGCGCAGCGCGCCCTTGATGCCCAGCAGCTCGCCGGCGTGGTTGTTGTAGCCCTGGCGGTCTTCCTGCACCACGTTGGCTGCCAGGCCCACGATCACGCCGACTTCGCCGGTCTGCGGCTGGGCGTTGTGCGCCCAGCGCAAGTCCAGGCCGCCGTAGTCGCGCCCCATGTCGATCACGCCGCCGGCGCTGGTGGGCGGCTTTTGCGCCGCCACCGGGATGGATTGGTACTGCGTGATGCGCCGGCTGCCGCCATAGACCATGGCGCGCACGGCAGTGCCGCCGCCGAGCTGGCGCTCGTAGGTCAGGCCGGTCTGCGTCTGGCGCATGGACTTGCGCATGTTGAACTGCAGCGGCCCGGCGGCGGTGCTGCGCGGGTCGAGTTGCCACTCCTGCGGGGTCAGGCCGCCGGCGTCCTGCGCGTCGATGTTGACGTGGTTGGCGACCACGGTGAGCTGGCTGTCGGCCCCGGGGCTGGTGTCCAGCCGGGCATTGAACAGGTTCTTGTCGGCGCCGCTGTGGACGCGCCAGCCGTCGGTCAGGAAGCGGCTGGCGCTGACCACGTAGCCCACGCCGCCAGCTTCGCCCTGGGCCTTGAGGCCCAGGCGCTTCTGGCCATTGCTGCCGACGGCAAAGCTGCCCTGCACGCTGGGCTGGCCTTGGCCGCGCTCGGTGTAGGCGTTGATGACACCACCCGAGGCGTTGCCGTACAGCGCCGAGTACGGCCCGCGCAGCACCTCGATGCGCTCCAGCGCGGACAGGTCGATGTGGTTGGTCTGGCCCTGGCCGTCCGGCATGGTGGCCGGCAGGCCATCGACGAAGACCTGGATGCCGCGCACGCCAAAGGTGGAGCGCGCGCCGTGCCCGCGGATGGACAGCTGCAAGTCCTGCGCGTAGTTCTGGCGGTTTTGCAGCAGCAGGCCGGGCGTGCCGGCCAGGGCCTCGGACAGGTTGACCTGCCACTGGCGATCCTGCAGGCGCTCGCCATCGAGCACCGTGACCGAAGCCGGCGTGTGCTCGGCAGACGACTGCAGCAAGGTGCTGCGGATGGTGATGTCGGGCAGCGTGCCGGTCGCCGCTGCTGCCGGTGCGGAGCTGGACTGCGCCAGCGCTGCCTGGGCCAGCAGCAGTGCGGCGGCCAATGCGCTGGCCTTGAGCGGCCAGCCAGCCACGGGGCAGGGCGGTTGGGTGTGCATGGGCATCCTTTGCAAGCGATGAGAGGCGGACAGGGCAGACGGAAAAAGCCGGGCCTCAGCCGCCTGTGCTGAGTGCCCGGCCCTGGCGATCCGGCCCCGAAGCAGGGCCGGATGCGCCCGCTCCAGCCTCAGAAGAAGCCCAGTGCCTGGGGGTTGTAGCTCACCAGCAGGTTCTTGGTCTGCTGGTAGTTGGACAGCGCCAGCTTGTGCGTCTCGCGGCCAATGCCCGACTTCTTGTAGCCGCCAAAAGCAGCGTGCGCCGGGTACAGGTGATAGCAGTTGGTCCAGACCCGGCCTGCCTGGATGGCGCGGCCCATGTGGTAGGCGATGTTGCCGTTGCGGCTCCACACACCGGCGCCCAGGCCGTACTCGGTGTCGTTGGCGATGCGCACGGCGTCCTGCACGTCCTTGAAGGTGGTCACCGAGGCCACAGGGCCGAAGATTTCCTCCTGGAACACGCGCATATGGTTCTGGCCGTACAGCAACGTCGGCTTGATGAAGAAGCCGTCGTTGATCTCGCCGCCGGCGCGCAGGCGCTCGCCGCCGGTCAGGCACTTGGCACCCTCGCCCCGGCCAATGTCGATGTAGCCCAGGATGCGGTCGAGCTGCTGCTGCGACACCTGCGCGCCGACCATGGTGCTCCTGTCCAGCGGGTGGCCCTGCTTCATGGCCTCGACGCGGGCCACGGCGCGCTCCATGAAGCGCTCGTAAATCGATTCCTGCACCAGGATGCGCGAGGGGCAGGTGCAGACCTCGCCCTGGTTGAGCGCAAACATGGCAAAGCCTTCCAGCGCCTTGTCCAGGTATTCATCGTCGGCGTCGAGCACGTCGGCAAAGAAAATGTTGGGGCTCTTGCCGCCCAGCTCCACCGTGGAGGGGATCAGGTTGTCGGCGGCGGCGTGCAGGATGCGCTGGCCCACAGGGGTGGAGCCGGTGAAGGCGATTTTTGCGATGCGTTTGCTCGTCGCCAGGGCTTCGCCGGCTTCCCTGCCGTAGCCGTTGACGATGTTGACCACGCCCGGGGGCAGCAGGTCGGCGATCAGCTCCATCAGCACCATGATCGACGCCGGCGTCTGCTCGGCGGGCTTCATGACCACCGAGCAGCCTGCCGCCAGGGCGGGCGCCAGCTTCCAGCAGGCCATCAGGATGGGAAAGTTCCACGGGATGATCTGGCCGACCACGCCCATGGGCTCGTTGAAATGGTAGGCCACGGTGTTGGCGTCGATCTCGGAGATCGTGCCCTCCTGGCCCCGGATGCAGCCGGCAAAGTAGCGGAAGTGGTCGATGCCCAGCGGCAGGTCGGCGGCCATGGTCTCGCGCAGCGGCTTGCCATTGTCGATGGTCTCGGCAATGGCCAGCAGCTCCAGGTTCTGCTCCATGCGGTCGGCGATCTTGAGCAGGATGCCCGAGCGCTCGGCCACCGAGGTCTTGCCCCATTTTTCCTGGGCGGCGTGGGCGGCGTCGAGCGCCCGGTTCACGTCGGTGGCGTCGGATTGCGCCACCTTGCAAAACGGCTTGCCGGTGATGGGCGAGACGTTGTCGAAATAGCGTCCGGCGGCGGGAGCGACCCACTTGCCGCCGATGAAGTTGTCGTATTGCTGGCGATAGGGATAGGCGATTTCGAGGTTGAAACGCTTGAGTTCGAACATGTCCATGGTGGTCTCCTGGGTGTGGATCGGCGGGTGAGGGCCGGTGCATGAAAAAACCGGCTTGCCCTGTCCATACAAAGTTCGTGCCAGCCTGGGCCTGGGCCTGCCTGGCACTGGGCAGGCCGGGTGCGGACTGGGCGGCCAGGGGTTGCGCCGCCGCTGGCGCAACCGGCGCTGCTCCAAATTGCGCCACTGTGGCCGGCTTTGGAGCAGCGCCCGTGTGTCAGAGCGTGTTTACGATCCCCGCGCGGCGCCGCGCAACTGTCCCGGCGAGTGCCCCGTCCAGCCGCGAAACGCCCGGATGAAGCTTTTTTCGCTGGCAAAGCCCACGGCCTGCGCCACCTGCTTGATGGGGCGTTCGCTGCGCTGCAGCAGCTCGATGGCGCGTGCGCAGCGCACCTCGTCCTTGAGCTGCTGCAGCGTTGCGCCCTCGGCAGCGAGCTGGCGGTGCAGCGTGCGCGGCGACAGGTGCAGCGCCTCGGCCACGCTGGGGCCGCTGTGCGCCGCCTCGGGCGCCAGCGCCAGCCACTGGCGCACGCGCTGCACCAGCAGCCGGTCGCGCCGGTACTGGCGCACCGTGAGCGGCAAGGCGCGCTGCAGCATCTGGTTCATGGCCGCCTCGTCGCGCACCAGGGGCCATTGCAGGCACTGCGCGTCGAGCTGCACGGCGGCGGCATCGGCGCCAAAGCCGATGGCCCCGTCGAACAGCACGCCGTAGGCCGGCGCGTGCACCGGCGCGGCAAACGGGAACTGCGCGCCCAGCACCGGCAATCGCGAGTCCACCAGCCAGCTCGCCAGGCCCAGCACGTTGCGCAGCACCGACACCAGGCAGAACTCGCGCAGCGGCCCCAGGTCGCAGCGCTCCTCGATGGCCAGCTGCGCCTGGCCGCCGGGCTGCTGCGTCAGGCGCAGCTCGATGGCCTGCGTCAGCAGCGCGTGATGGCGGCACCAGCGCGCCAGCGCCAGGCCCAGCGTGGGCGCCGACAGCGAGGCGCGCGCCAACATGCCGTAGCTGCCCCAGGGCAGGCGGCGCTCGAACCAGCCCAGGGCCTCGTCGTCGAGCTCGCGCATGGCGCCCTCGCACAGCACTTCCATCTGCCAGGCGGTGATGCGGGCGTCGGTGCGGGCCAGTTGCGCTGGCGCAATATGTGCCCGCGCCAGCACCTCGGCGGCATCCATGCCGCGCCGTGCATAAGCCAGCACCACCGCCTGCACAAAAGCCATGGGCGTTGCTGCCACAGTGCCCTGGCGCAGTGCCAGAGGGCTGCGGCTGGATTGCGGGGGCAGGGCAGGGGTGAACATGATGTGGCCATTATTGCAACCTCGCTGGCCCCATCTGGGCGGGGCGGCGGCGTATGCTGCACCCCGGGGCAGGCCGCGCACCGGCCTGTCATATTTTCTGGAGACAGCCGACATGACGGACACGACGGAGCTCAACGCCCCAGCCACCCCCGCATCCCCGGCCCCGAGCCACGCCCGGGGCCGCCTGGACACGCCGCTGATCGAGCAGACCATTGGCGACTTCTTTGCCGACATGGCGCGGCAGCAGGGCAGCCGCGACGCCCTGGTCAGCCGCCACCAGGGCCTGCGCTACAGCTACGCCGAGCTGCAGCGCGAGGCGCGCCGCCTGGCCAGTGCGCTGCTCGGCCTGGGCCTGCAACAGGGCGACCGCGTCAGCATCTGGTCGCACAACAACGCCGAGTGGGTCTTGATGCAATTGGCCACGGCGCAAGTCGGCCTGATCCTGGTCAACATCAACCCGGCGTATCGCGTGGCCGAGGTCGAATACGCGCTGAACAAAGTCGGCTGCAAGGCGCTGGTGAGCATGGCGCAGTTCAAGACCAGCGACTATCTGGCCATGCTGCGCGAGCTGGCGCCCGAGCTGGGCCGCTGCGCCCCCGGCCTGCTGGCCGCCCGGCGCCTGCCCGAGCTGCGCGCCGTGGTCTGGATCGACGTGGCCGGCCAAGGCGACGAGCAGCCCGGGATGCTGCGCTTTTCCGAACTGCTGCAGCGCGGTGACCCGCAGGATGCGCGCATCGATGCGGTGGCCGCGCAGCTCAAGAACACCGACCCGATCAACATCCAGTTCACCAGCGGCACCACGGGCTTTCCCAAGGGCGCGACGCTCACCCACCGCAACATCCTGAACAACGGCTTTTTCATCGGCGAGTGCATGAAGCTCACGCCCGAGGATCGGCTGTGCATCCCCGTGCCGCTGTACCACTGCTTCGGCATGGTGCTGGGCAATCTGGCGTGCTTCACGCACGGCGCGACCGTGGTCTATCCCAACGACGGGTTTGATGCGCTCACGGTGCTGGAGACCGTGCAGGCCGAGCGCTGCACCGGCTTGCACGGCGTGCCGACCATGTTCATCGCCGAGCTGGATCACCCGCGCTTTGCCGAGTTCGACCTGTCCACGCTGCGCACCGGCATCATGGCCGGATCGCCCTGCCCGACCGAGGTCATGAAGCGCGTGGTCAGCGAGATGCACCTGTCGCAGATCACCATCGCCTACGGCATGACCGAGACCAGCCCGGTGAGCTGCCAAAGCAGCACCGACACGCCCCTGGAAAAGCGCGTGTCCACCGTGGGCACGGTGCAGCCGCACCTGGAGATCAAGATCATCGAGCCGGAGAGCGGCGCCATCGTGCCGCGTGGCACCAGCGGCGAGCTGTGTACGCGCGGCTACTCGGTCATGCACGGCTACTGGGGCGATGCGGAAAAGACGCGCGAGGCCATCGATGGCGAGGGTTTCATGCACACCGGCGACCTGGCCACCATGGATGAGGAGGGCTACGTCAACATCGTGGGCCGCATCAAGGACATGGTGATCCGTGGCGGCGAGAACCTGTATCCGCGCGAGATTGAGGAATTTTTGTACCGCCACCCGCTGGTGCAGGACGTGCAGGTGGTCGGCGTGCCCGATGCGCGCCTGGGCGAGGAGCTGTGCGCCTGGATCATCGCCAAGCCCGGCGCTGCCCCCAGCGAAGCCGACATCCGCGAGTTCTGCAAGGGCCAGATCGCGCACTACAAGGTGCCGCGCTACATCCGCTTCGTGCAGGAATTTCCCATGACCGTGACCGGCAAGATCCAGAAATTCAAGATTCGCGATGTGATGAAAGACGAGCTGGGGCTGCAAGAGGCGCACACCGCGTGACCGCCAGCCCGCTCGTCTCTTTGCTCCCTCTGCCGCGCCCCTCTACTCAGCGACTGAAATCCCATGATCCTCGACACCCAACTCAACCCACGCTCTGCCGACTTCCAGGCCAATGCCGCTGCCATGCGCCAGCTGGTCGATGACCTGCGCGCCCAGCTCGAACGTGTCGCCCAGGGCGGCGGCGAGGCCGCCCGCGCCAAGCACCTGGCGCGCGGCAAGCTGCTGCCGCGCGACCGGGTTCTGAACCTGCTCGACCCGGGCACGCCATTTCTGGAAATCGCCCCGCTGGCCGCGCTCAACATGTACGAGGGCGCCGCGCCCGGCGCCGGCATGATCGCCGGCATCGGCCGCGTGGCCGGCACCGATTGCCTGATCGTGTGCAACGACGCCACCGTCAAGGGCGGAACGTACTACCCCATGACGGTGAAAAAGCACCTGCGCGCGCAGGAGATCGCGCAGCAGAACTGCCTGCCGTGCATCTATCTGGTGGACTCGGGCGGGGCCAACCTGCCGAATCAGGACGAGGTTTTCCCCGATCGTGAGCACTTTGGCCGCATCTTCTACAATCAGGCCAACATGAGCGCCCAGGGCATCGCGCAGATCGCCGTGGTCATGGGCAGTTGCACGGCGGGCGGCGCCTACGTGCCGGCCATGAGCGACGAGACCATCATCGTCAAGGATCAGGGCACCATCTTTCTGGGCGGCCCGCCGCTGGTCAAGGCCGCCACGGGCGAGGTCGTGAGCGCGGAAGACCTGGGCGGCGGCGACGTGCACACCCGCCTGTCGGGCGTGGCCGACCACCTGGCACACAATGACATGCACGCCCTGGCGCTGGCCCGGGCGGCGGTCAAGAATTTGAACCGAAATCGGCCTCAAGCCCTTGAGGGGCCAGCGCCGGCAGCTCCCAAATTTGCAGCGGAGGAACTCTACGGCGTCATCCCCACGGACACGCGCAAGCCCTTTGACGTGCGCGAAATCATCGCCCGCATCGTCGATGGCAGCGAGTTCGACGAGTTCAAGGCGCGCTTTGGCTCGACCCTGGTGTGCGGCTTTGCCCGCATCGAGGGCATGGCGGTGGGCATCATCGCCAACAACGGCATCCTGTTCAGTGAGTCCGCCGTCAAGGGCGCGCACTTCATCGAGCTGTGCTGCCAGCGCAAGATTCCGCTGGTGTTCCTGCAGAACATCACCGGCTTCATGGTCGGGCGCAAGGTGGAAAACGAAGGCATCGCGCGCCACGGCGCGAAACTGGTGACTGCCGTGGCCACGGCCAATGTGCCCAAGTTCACCGTCATCATTGGCGGCAGCTTTGGCGCCGGCAACTACGGCATGTGCGGGCGCGCCTATTCGCCGCGCTTTCTGTGGATGTGGCCGAACGCGCGCATCAGCGTGATGGGCGGCGAGCAGGCCGCCAGCGTGCTGGCCACCGTGCGCCGCGACGGCATCGAGGGCAAGGGCGGCCAGTGGTCGGCTGAGGAGGAAGAAGCCTTCAAGGCGCCGATCCGCCAGCAATACGAGGATCAAGGCCACCCTTACTACGCCACGGCGCGCCTGTGGGACGACGGCGTGATCGACCCCGCCGACACGCGCCGCGTGCTGGCGCTGGGCCTGGCGGCGGCGCGCCATGCGCCGATCCCCGACGTCAAGTTCGGCATCTTCCGCATGTAAACCGGGGCGCTGCCATGAGCCAGAACTCTTCCCAGAACTCCTCCCAGAACCTGTCCATCAGCCAAACGGGCGCTGTCGCGCGCATCACACTGACCCAGCCCGAGGTGCGCAACGCCTTCAGCGACGAGGTCATCGCCGAGATCACCGCCGCCTTTGCCGACGTGGGCGCGCGCGCCGATGTGCGCGCCATCGTGCTGGCCGCAGAAGGCCCGGCGTTCTGCGCCGGCGCCAACCTGAACTGGATGCGCCGCATGGCCGACTACACGCGCGCGGAGAACCTGCAGGACGCCGCCAAGCTGGCCGAGATGCTGCGCGTGATCTACGAGTGCGAAAAGCCGACGATTGCCCGCGTGCAGGGCGACGTCTATGCCGGCGGCATGGGGCTGGTCGCCGCCTGCGACATGGCGGTCAGCGTGGACACGGCGGGCTACTGCCTGTCCGAAGTGAAGCTGGGCCTGATCCCGGCGACCATCAGCCCCTACGTCATCCGCGCCATGGGCGCGCGTGCGGCGCACCGCTACTTCCTGACCGCCGAGCGCTTCGACGCCGCCGAGGCGCTGCGCATCGGCTTCGTGCATCAGGTGGTGGTAGCCGACCAGCTCGATGCCGCCGTCGATGCGCTGGCCAAGGCGCTGGCCAGCGCCAGCCCGAATGCCGTGCGCGCCTGCAAGCGCCTGGTGCAGGACGTGGCCGAGCGCGCGATCGACGCGCAGCTCATCGCCGCCACGGTGGCGGGTATTGCCGACATCCGCGCCAGCGACGAGGGGCGCGAGGGCGTGCAGTCGTTCTTGCAAAAACGCAAGCCGGGGTGGCTGGCGTGAGTGCTCGCACTGCCGCTGCGCGTCAGCACCCCTGCGCCCGCGCGGCAGAGGGGCGGGCCGTCTTGCTCCCTCTCCCGCTGGCGGGAGAGGGCTGGGGTGAGGGTGGCCGCCCGCAGCGGGCGCCGCGCCTGAACCACCCCCTCACCCCCACCCTCTCCCCCACGGGGGAGAGGGAGTAGCTGCCGGCCCCAGCGCCCGCGCCCTCCATGGATCAGCTCTGGCTCTCCCTCGTCCAATGGCTGCACACCATCGGCCTGCACGTCGATGCGAGCACCTCGCGCGCCGTGGCCGAGGGCGCGGCGCGCGCCACGCAGCAGCTGGACATGCCCGGCCTGCTGGCGCTGGCCGCCGCCCTGGGCTGGGCCAGCGGCTTTCGGCTGTATGCGGTGGTCTTCATCGTCGGCAGCCTGGGCGCGCTGGGCTGGCTGGCGCTGCCGGCAGGCCTGGCCGTGCTGATGCATCCGGCGGTGCTGGGCACGAGCGGCCTGATGCTGCTGGTCGAGTTCTTTGCCGACAAGATCCCCTGGCTGGACAGCGCCTGGGATGCCTTGCACGCCTTCATCCGCGTGCCGGCGGGCATGGCGCTGGCGGCGGGCGTGTTCAGCGCCGACAGCGCCACCATGGCCGTGGTGGCGGCGCTCTTGGGCGGATCGCTGTCGGCCACGGCGCTGGCCACCAAGATGACCACGCGCGCGGCCGTGAACACCTCGCCCGAGCCGTTTTCCAACTGGGGCCTGTCGTTTTTCGAGGACGGCCTGGTCGTCGCCGTGGTCTGGCTGGCCACGCAGCACCCGCTGCTGTTCGGCCTGGCGCTGGTGCTGATGCTGGCGCTGTCGGCACTGCTGCTCGCAGTGCTTTTCAAATTTCTGCGCGCCGTGCTGCGGCGCATGTCTTCTTTGTTTTCCGGCTCTGCCAAGGTGGCCTGACATGTTCCAAAAAATCCTGATCGCCAATCGCGGCGAAATCGCCTGCCGCGTCGCTGCGACGGCCCGCCGCATGGGCGTCAAGACCGTTGCCGTGTATTCCGACGCCGACGCCCACGCCAAGCACGTCGCCGCCTGCGACGAGGCCGTACACATCGGTGGCAGCGCGCCCAAGGACAGCTATCTGCGCTGGGAGCGCATCCTGGAGGCGGCCCGCGCCACCGGCGCCCAGGCCATCCACCCGGGCTACGGCTTTCTGTCCGAAAACGAGGACTTCGCCCGCGCCTGCGCCGAGGCCGGCCTGGTCTTCATCGGCCCGCCGGCGTCGGCCATTGCCGACATGGGCCTGAAGGCCGAGTCCAAGCGCCTGATGGACAAAGCCGGCGTGCCGCTGGTGCCCGGCTACCAGGGCGAGGATCAAGACCCGCAACTGCTGCAGCGCGAGGCCGACCGCATCGGCTACCCGGTGCTCATCAAGGCCAGCGCCGGCGGCGGCGGCAAGGGGATGCGGCTGGTCGAGAACAGCGAGGACTTTGCCGCTGCGCTCGATTCGTGCAAGCGCGAGGCCATCAATAGCTTTGGCAACGCCGCCGTGCTGGTCGAGAAATACGTGCTGCGCCCGCGCCACATCGAGATCCAGGTCTTTGGCGACACGCAGGGCAACGTGGTCTATCTGTTCGAGCGCGACTGCTCGGTGCAAAGGCGCCACCAGAAGGTACTGGAAGAAGCCCCCGCGCCCGGCATGACGCCCGAGCTGCGCCGCCGGATGGGCGAGGCCGCCGTGGCCGCCGCCAAGGCGGTGGGCTACGTCGGCGCCGGCACGGTGGAGTTCATCGTCGAGCAGCCGGGCGGCTACGACCAGCCCGAGGCCATGAAGTTCTACTTCATGGAGATGAACACGCGGCTGCAGGTCGAGCACCCGGTGACCGAGGCCATCACCGGCGAAGACCTGGTGGAGTGGCAATTGCGCGTGGCCTTTGGTGAGCCGCTGCCCAAGCGCCAGGACGAGCTTGCGATCACCGGCCACGCCGTCGAGGCGCGCATCTGCGCCGAGAACCCGGACAACCAGTTCCTGCCCGCTACCGGCACCCTGGCGGTGTACGCCAAGCCCGAATGCACGGCCTTTGAACGCGAGAACCTGCAGGGCACGAGTGCCCGGCCCCGTATCGACGATGGTGTGCGGTGCGGCGACGCCATCAGCCCGTTCTACGACAGCATGATCGCCAAGCTGATCGTGCATGGCGAGACGCGCGAGCAGGCGCTGGCGCGGCTCGACGATGCGCTGGCGCAGACGCACATCGTCGGCCTGGCGACCAACGTGCAGTTTCTGCGTCATGTCGTGAAGAGCGATGCGTTCCGGCGCGCCCAGCTCGACACCGCGCTGATCCAGCGCGAGGCCGCCGTGCTGTTCGACCAGGACAGGGTCGGCCTGCCGCTGGCCGCCGCCGCCGCCGTGGCGCAGACCCTGGCGCGCGAGCAGGCCGGCGCCGTGGCCGGCGACCCGTTCAGCCAGCGCGACGGCTGGCGCGGCCTGCTGGCCAGCCACCGGCGCTTCGACTTCGACTACCGCAGCCAGCCGGCCACGGCCTGGCTGCGCTATGGCCAGGCGGGCGCGGCGCACCACCTGTCGGTGGGCGCGGACGGCAGCGAGAACGTGAGCGCCAGCGATCTGGCCTTTGCCGTGCTGCCGGACGGCGCGCTGGAGCTGCAGTTCGCCGGCCAGCGCACGCGCGCCCGGGTCTATGCCCAGGGCGAGGCGCTGGAGGTCTTCACGCCGCAGGGCGCGACGCTGGAGGTCTTCACGCCGCAGGGCGCGACGCGCATCGCCGTGGTCGATCCGCTGGCCCACGCCGGCGAGACGGCCAGCGAGGGCGGGCGCCTGACCGCGCCCATGCCGGGCAAGGTGGTGTCCTTTGCCGTGCAGGCCGGCGACCAGGTCAGCAAGGGCCAGCCGCTGGCCGTGATGGAGGCCATGAAGATGGAGCACACCATCGCCGCCCCGGCCGATGGTGTGGTGGCCGAGCTGCTCTACGCCCCGGGCGACCAGGTGGCCGAGGGGGCGGAGCTGCTGCGGCTGACGCAGGAGTGAGCGCGGTCAGCCACCCCGGTTTGCGCTCCTTTCCCCAGAGGAAGAGGGAGCAGGAGCTTCGACCTGATTTTCAATTTTGATAGCTGTCAGCGCTTGTCCAGCAAGGGTTTCAGCCTGTTTTGACCATGAAACAGAAAAACAGCGAAGCTTGCTACCCTCACCGGCCATGAAAATCGCTTTTTGCTGCACCGATACCCGCCCCGAACCCTGGCTGCAAGGCCTGTCCGCCGCGCTGCCGCAGGCCGACATCCAGGTCTGGCAGCCCGGCATGGCGCCATTCGACTACGCCGTGGTCTGGGCGCCGCCCCAGCAGTTCATCGACGAGCAGCCCGGCCTGCGGGCGCTGTTCAACATCGGCGCCGGCGTCGATGGCCTGCTCAAGCTGCGCCTGCCGCCCGGCCTGGCTGTGGTGCGGCTGGAGGATGCCGGCATGTCGGTGCAGATGGCCGAGTACGTCTGCCATGCGCTGATCCGGCATTTCCGCGAGTTCGACGCCTACGAGGCCAGCGCGCGCCAGGGGCAGTGGAGCTTTCGCAAGCCGCGCTCGCGTGCCGACTTCCCCGTGGGCATCATGGGCCTGGGCGTGCTGGGCCGGCGCGTGGCGCAGGCGGTGGCGCAGTTCGGCTTCCCGGTCAACGGCTGGAGCCGCGCGCCGCGCGCGCTGGATGGCGTGCAGACCTACAGCGGCCCGCAGGGCCTGCAGGATTTCCTGGCCGCCAGCCGGGTGCTGGTCAACCTGCTGCCGCTGACGCCGGACACGGAAAACATCCTGAACCACGACACCCTGGGCCGCCTGCAGCCGGGCGGCTACCTGATCAACGTGGCGCGCGGCGCGCATCTGGTCGATGCCGATCTGCTGGCGCTGCTGGACGCGGGACAGCTGGCCGGCGCGACGCTGGACGTGTTCCGCACCGAGCCGCTGCCGGCGCAGCACCCGTTTTGGCAGCACCCGAAAATCACCGTCACCCCGCACACCTCGGCACGCACGCTGCGGGGTGAGACCATCGCCCAGGTCGCCGGCAAGATCGCCCGCCTGGCGCGCCAAGAACCCATTACCGGCGTGGTGGACGTGGCACGCGGCTATTGAGACCGTGGAGCCACCGACGCCGCCGCAGCACCCTCTCCCGACAAGAAAGCCACCATGCCTCTGCCCACCCGCGTGAACATCATCGACGTAGGCCCGCGCGACGGCCTGCAAAACGAAAAGCAGCCCGTGCCCACCGATGTCAAGGTCGGCCTAGTGCAGCGCCTGCAGGACGCGGGCCTGGCCGAGATCGAAGTCACCAGCTATGTCAGCCCCAAGTGGGTGCCGCAGATGGCCGACAACCACGCCGTCATGCAGGCCATCGCGCGCCGTGGCGGCGTGCGCTACTCGGTGCTCACCCCCAACCTCAAGGGCTGGGAGGCAGCCGTGCAGGACAGGCCGGATGAGATCGTGGTCTTCGGCGCGGCCAGCGAGGCCTTCAGCCAGAAGAACATCAACTGCTCTATCGCCGAGAGCATCGAGCGCTTCGCCCCGGTGGTCGAGGCGGCGCGCGCCGCCGGCGTGGCCGTGCGCGGCGCCATGAGCTGCACCGTGGGCTGCCCCTATGAGGGCGACATCGCCCCCGGGCGCGTGGCCTACCTGGCCGGGCTGATGAAGGGCATTGGCGTCGAGCGCGTCGATGTCGCCGACACCATCGGCGTGGGTACGCCCCTGGCGGTGCAGCGCGCCATCGAGGCGACGCAGCAGCACTACGGCATCGACCAGATCTCGGGGCACTTCCACGACACCTACGGCCAGGCGCTGGCCAACACGCTGGCGGCGCTGCAGATGGGTGTGTGGAACTTCCAGTCGTCCGTGGCCGGCCTGGGCGGCTGCCCTTATGCCAAGGGCGCGACCGGCAACGTGGCCACCGAAGACCTGGTCTTCATGCTGAACGGCATAGGCATAGAGACTGGCATCGACCTGGATCGGCTGGTGGACGCGGGCGTGTTCATCAGCGATTTCCTGGGCCGCAAGCCCAACTCGCGCGTGGCCACGGCGCTGCTCAACAAGCGTGCCGGGTGAATGGATCAGCGACGGATGAGCGCCATGCCCGATTCCACCTTGCCCACTTTCGCTCCCAACCCCACGGCGCACGCCGCCCTGCCCGAGGGCGTGCAGCGCATCGCCGCCGTGCTGGCCGCCGCCGGCCACCCGCACGCGCCGCTGATGCTGGACGCCGCCGCGCGCACCGCGCAGCAGGCGGCCGATGCCCTGGGCGTGGCGCTGGGCCAGATCGCCAAGAGCATCATCTTCCGGCGCAGGCAGGACGATGCGGCGGTGCTGGTCATCACCTCGGGCGACCGGCGGGTCGATGAGAAAAAAGTCGCCGCACTGGTTGGCAAGCTGGGCCGGGCGGATGCCGATTTCGTCAAGGTCAGGACGGGCTTTTCCATCGGCGGCGTGGCGCCCATCGGCCACGCCAGCGCGCCGGTCACGCTGATCGACGCCGAGCTGCTGCGCTTCGATGTGATCTGGGCGGCGGCTGGCCATCCGCACGGCGTGTTCCAGCTCAGCGCGCAGGATTTGCAGCGCCTGACCGGCGCGCCGCTGGCCGATGTGGTGCTGGCGGTGCTGCCGCAGCCGGCTTCGTGAACAATGGCGGCATGGATACACCTGTTGTCGTTACTTCTGATTTGATAGCTGCCCGCGCTTGCCAGGCAAGGGCTGAAGGCCAATTTGACCCGGATTTTGCCGATGCCGTGCCCTCGCCCTGCGTGTCCGTGTGCCGCATGACGCCGGATCGCAGCCACTGCCAGGGCTGCTTTCGCACCATCGAGGAAATCCGCGCCTGGTCGGGCGCGGGCAACGGCCAGCGCCGTGCCATCTGGGCCGCGCTGCTGGCGCGCGCCGGCCTGCCCGTGCCCGGGGAGCTGCAGGCATGAAGCACATCACCTTTTATCTGGACGTCGTCTCGCCCTACGCCTGGCTGGCCTTCGAGCAGTTGCCGCAGGCGCTCGAAGGCCTGAGCTACCACGTCAGCTACCGCCCGGTGCTGCTGGGCGCGCTGCTGCAGCACCACGGCAACCCCGGGCCGCTGGGCGTTGCGCCCAAGCGCGACTGGACGTATCGCCACGCCGCCTGGCTGGGCCACAGCCTGGGCTGCGGGCTGGACATGCCGGCGCAGCACCCTTTCAATTCGCTGGCGCTGCTGCGCCTGGCGCTGGAGTGCAGCGCGGACGGCAGCATCAACCGCTTCGTCGCCGGAGCCGTGCTGCGCCATGTCTGGCGGGGCGGGCGCGATGCGCTTGATGCTGCGCGGCTGCAGGCGCTGGCCGAGCTGCTGGCCGGGCAGTGGCGCGGCGCGCCTGACGAGCGCCGCGCGCGCGCCAAAGAACTGCTGCGCGCCAACACCGACGCGGCGGCGGCACGCGGCGTGTTCGGCGTGCCGGCCTTCGAGGCCGAGGGCCGCCTGTTCTGGGGCCTCGACAGCCTGCCCATGCTGCGCGCCTGCGTGCAGGGCGATGCGTGGTTCGACACATGAATTGACACATAGGGGCCGGGTGCTGCAAGCGCGGCGCAAGGCTGGCCGGGTTGAATGGCGGGGCAGCCAACTGCCACCACGATTGCCCCATGCCCAATGCCTTCAACTTCTCCGCCTCGCCCTTTGACTGCCTGAGCAGCCAGGAGCAGGCGCTGGTGCGCGCCAGCGTGGACATCGCCTACTACCCCGAGGGCGCGGTGGTGCTGCAGCCGGGCGATGCGCCGCAGCACCTGCTGGTCATCATCAAGGGCCATGTCACGCAGACCGAGGGCGAGGAGCTGCTGGCCAGCTACGGCCCGGACGATGTCTTCGATGGCCGGGCGCTGGTGGCCGGGCGTGCCAGCAGCCGCTTTGCCGTGGCCGAGGAGCTGGTGGCCTACCAGTTGCCGCGCGCCACGGTGCAGGAGCTGATCGCCAGCAATGCCACCTTCGGCGCGCTGCTGTTTGCCGACCTGGGCCACAAGCTCAACGCCCTGGCGCAGCGCGCGCAGGAGCACGAGGCGCAGTCGCTGCTGCTGGAGCGGGTCGATCAGGCCTATCTGCGGCCCATCCACACCGTACCCGCCGCCACCGATGTCGTCAGCGTGGCGCGGCTGTTCCAGGCCGAGCGCACCACCAGCGTGCTGGTCTCGGGCCTGGCGGCGGCGGCGGACGGCCTGGGCATCTTCACCGCCAATTCGCTGCAGCGCGCCATCCTCCATGGCCAGCCCCTGCACAGCCTGGCGGTGGGCGAGCTGGCCGTGCATCCGGTGGTCAGTGTGTACGCCAGCGCCACCATCGGCGACGCGCTGGCGCTGCTGCTGCGCAAGCGCGTACACCGGCTGCTGGTGCGCGGCGACGACGGGCAGATCCTGGGCGTGCTGCGCGCGCTCGACCTGTTCGGCTTCGTCGCCAACCGCTCGCACCTGATCGGCGTGCAGATCGAGCAGGCGCGCGACCTGCCGGCGCTGGCCGCGGCGGCGGCGCAGATCACCCGCCTGATCGCCACGTTGCAGCGCGGCGGCACGCGCATCGCGCTGATGGCGCAACTGGTGCAGCAGCTCAATGCCCGGCTGTTCGAGCGCGCCTGGGCCATGGTCGCGCCGCCCGAGCTGGTGGCACACAGCTGCCTGTTCGTCATGGGCAGCGAGGGGCGCGGCGAGCAACTGCTCAAGACCGACCAGGACAACGCCCTGGTGCTGGCCGATGGCTACGTGCCGCCCGATGATCTGCAGGCGATTTGCGAGCGCTTTGCGGCGGCGCTGGCGCAGTTCGGCTACCCCGAGTGCCCGGGCCACATCATGCTGCGCAACCCCCAGTGGCGCGGCAGCGTCGGCCAGTGGCAGGAGCGCGTGCGCGGCTGGCTGCTGCAGCCCGAAGGCGAGAGCCTGATGCATCTGGCGATCTTCCTGGATGCGCACGCCGTGGCCGGCGATGCCCGGCTGCTGGATGAGGTGCGCCACAGCCTGTTCGGCCTGGCGCTGGTGAACGACGCCCTGGTGGCGCGCTTTGCCCTGGCCATCGACGCCTTCGGCAGCTCCGCCAGCGCGGCGGGCTGGTGGGGCCGGCTGCTGGGGCGCGAGGAGGCCGAGGCCGTGAACCTGAAGAAGGCCGGCATCTTTCCCATCGTGCATGGCGTGCGCAGCCTGGCGCTGGCGCGCGGCGTGCCGGCCAGCAGCACGGCGGAGCGCATCGATGCCCTGGTGGCCGAGGGCAGCCTGGATGCCACCCTGGGCCAGGAGCTGCTGCAGACGCTGCACTTGCTGATGGGCCTGCGCCTGCAGGCCGGCCTGCAGCAGCTGCGCCTGCAGCGCCCGGTGAGCGGCGAGGTCGATCCGGCGCGCCTGTCCACGCTGGAGCGCGATCTGCTCAAGGACGCGCTGGCCGTGGTCAAGCGCTTCAAGGCCGTGCTGCACCAGCGCCTGCGCCTGGATGCGGCATGAGCTGGCTGGCCGCACGCTGGCAGCAGCTGCGCCGCCAGTGGCTGCTGTATCACCTGGGCGCGCCCGAGTTCGCCTTCATGTTCGAGCCGCCGCCGCCCGATGAGTGGGTGGCACTGGACTGCGAGACCACCGGGCTGGATCCGCGCCGCGACGAGATCGTCTCCATCGGCGCCGTGCGCATCGTGGGCGAGCGCATCCTGACCAGCCAGCGCCTGGAGCTGCTGCTGCGTCCGCACAAAGGGGTCTCGGCGGACAGTGTGCGCATCCACCGCCTGCGCGAGCGCGATCTGGCCGGCGGCCTGTCCAGCGACGCGGCCATGCGCCAGCTCATGCACTTCATCGGCAGCCGCCCGCTGGTGGGCTACTACCTGGAGTTCGACGTGGCCATGCTCAACCGCGCCCTGTGGCCGATGCTGGGCATGGGCCTGCCGCAGCCCCGCATCGAGGTCTCGGCGCTGTACCACGACTATAAGTTCAGGCAATTGCCGCCCTGGCAGCAGCAGGGCGGCGCCAGCATCGACCTGCGCTTCGACACGCTGATGCGCGACCTGGGCCTGCCCCGGCGCGAGGCGCACGATGCGCTCAACGATGCCGTCATGGCGGCCCTGGCCTTCATCAAGCTGCGCCGCCTGCGCGGCTGAGGCGCCGGGCGCGCACAGGGCGCGGGCATAAAAAAACCGGGCTCCGGTGGAGCCCGGTTCCGGTTGCACGGCAGGTGCAACCTCCCCCCTCGGTTGTGTTTTTTCTATGCGCTCAATCGGCGTCCATCAGTGGCCCGAGGCACCGGCGGCGCCCAGGCCGGTCTCCGAGCGCACCTGCTGGGCCGGGAAGCCGGCGCGGTCGGCCTTGGCGCGGGCGCTCTTGTCGGTGATGGAGAACAGCCACACGCCCACGAAACCGATGGTCATGGAAAACAGCGCCGGCGAGGTATAGGGGAACAAGGCCGAGCCGGCAGGGTTGCCCAGGGTGGCCTCCCACACCGAGGGCGACACCACCGTCAGGCCGACCGAGGAGATCAGGCCCATGAAGCCGCCGATCACCGCGCCGCGCGTGGTGCAGTCCTTCCACAGGATGGACAGGATCAGCGCCGGGAAGTTGGCCGAGGCCGCCACGGCAAAAGCCAGCGACACCATGAAGGCGATGTTTTGCTTCTCGAACAAAATGCCCAGCAGCACGGCGATGACGCCAAGTGCCAGCGTGGTGATGCGCGAGACGCGCAGCTCGGCAGCGCTGTCGGCCTGGCCCTTCTTGATGACGGTGGAGTACAGGTCGTGCGAGACGGCAGAGGCGCCCGACAGCGTCAGGCCGGCCACCACGGCCAGGATGGTGGCAAAGGCCACTGCCGAGATGAAGCCGTAGAAGATGTTGCCGCCCACGGCCTTGGCCACCAGCACCGCTGCCATGTTGGCCGTGCCGGCGCCGCCCTTGATGACGCCCTTGACGGTGTCGGACATCTCCGGGTTTGTAAGCACCATGGTGATGGCGCCAAAGCCGATGATGAAGATCAGGATGTAGAAGTAGCCGATCCACACCGTGGCCCAGCCCACCGACTTGCGCGCTTCCTTGGCATTGGGCACGGTGAAGAAGCGCATCAGGATGTGCGGCAGGCCGGCAGTGCCGAACATCAGCGCCATGCCGAAGCTGATCGCCGAGATCGGATCCTTGATGAAGCCGCCCGGGCCCATGATGGACAGGCCGGCGCGGGCGGCCTCCTCAGGCGTCTTGCCGGCGTTGGCGGCGATCTGCGTGCGTACTTCGACGCCCTTGGCAAACAGCGCCTCGGGGCTGAAGCCGTAGTTGGCCAGCACCATGAAGGCCATGAAAGTGACACCCGCGAGCAGCAGCACGGCCTTGATGATCTGCACCCAGGT
This sequence comes from Melaminivora jejuensis, assembly GCF_017811175.1. NCBI lineage: Bacteria > Pseudomonadati > Pseudomonadota > Betaproteobacteria > Burkholderiales > Comamonadaceae > Melaminivora > Melaminivora jejuensis. The sequence goes on along the minus strand of NZ_JACWIJ010000002.1, from coordinate 2,359,815 downwards.
CGTGGCCGTCATGCCCCCGAACAGCACATAGACCATCATCAGCGCGCCGACGATGACCACTGCCATCCAGTACTCCAGGCCGAACAGCAGCTTGATGAGCTGGCCGGCGCCGACCATCTGTGCGATCAGGTAGAAGGCCACCACGATCAGCGTGCCCGAGGCGGCAAACAGCCGGATGGGTGTTTGCTCGAAGCGATAGCCGGCCACGTCGGCAAAAGTGAACTTGCCCAGGTTGCGCAGCCGGTCGGCCATCAGGAAGGTGATGATGGGCCAGCCCACCAAAAAGCCGATGGAGTAGATCAGGCCGTCGTAGCCGGTGGCCATGACGGCGGCGGAAATGCCCAGGAAGGAGGCTGCCGACATGTAGTCGCCGGCAATGGCTAGGCCATTTTGAAAGCCGGTGATGCCGCCGCCGGCGGTGTAGAAATCGGCTGCCGAGCGCGTCTTGGACGCCGCCCACTTGGTGATCCACAGCGTGGCGGCGACGAAGACGGCGAACATGATGATGGCCGTCCAGTTGGTTTCCTGCTTGGCGGCAACGCCCAGGTCGCCACCGGCGGCATAGGTGCCGGCAGAGGCGCCAAGGGCGGCCAGGGCCAGCGCGGCGCTGGTAAAAATCGTCGGGCGGCGGCTCATTTGGTCACGTCCTTGAGGATTTCTTCGGTCAGGGCGTCGAACTTGTTGTTCGCGATGCGCACGTAGTAGATGGTGATGGCGATGGTGAACACGATGACCCCCATGCCGATGGGAATGCCCAGCGAGGTCACGCCGGCGCCGATGGGGCGCGCCAGGAATTCCTTGTCGAAGGCGATCAGCGAGATGTAGCCGTAGTACACGACCAGCATCAGGATGGTCAGGATGGTGCCCAGCGGGTTGCGCTGCGCGCGCAGCTGCTGGTATTTGGGGTGGCGCTGGATTTGCTCCACGATGGGATCGCTCATGCTCGTCGGTCTCCTTTGTAGATGAGGCCTGCGCGATGCCTGCTGCATTGCACAAACGGGCGCGATTCTGGGAAGCGGTTCTGACCGTCTGCTTACTGTTGCGCTGCAGCAAGATAAAAAAATTCTGGCTTTTTCATCAGGAAAAACGCCGGCTAAGGGTTGCCACCAGGGTTGTAAGACAGCGTTCAGGGATGCGTCAGTGCAGCGTAAGTGCCCGATTCGATAGTGAATGCGCCGCCCTGCCAGACGGCTGCATCACAAACGACAGGAGACAAACCCCATGGCAACCCTCACCGCTCCCGCTGCCGTCAAGGCAGCGCACCGGCCGATGTCGCCGGAAGAAAAGAAAGTCATCTTTGCCTCATCGCTGGGCACCGTGTTCGAGTGGTATGACTTCTATCTCTACGGCTCGCTGGCGGCCATCATCGCCAAGCAGTTCTTCAGCGGCCTGGATGCGGGAGCCGCCTTCATCTTCGCGCTGCTGGCCTTCGCGGCGGGCTTTCTGGTGCGGCCCTTCGGCGCGTTGGTCTTCGGCCGCCTGGGGGACATGATCGGACGCAAGTACACCTTCCTGGTGACCATCCTGATCATGGGTGTGTCCACCTTCATCGTCGGTGTGCTGCCGTCGTATGCCTCCATCGGCATCGCGGCGCCGGTCATCCTGATCATGCTGCGCATGTTGCAAGGTCTGGCGCTGGGGGGCGAGTACGGCGGCGCTGCCACCTACGTCGCCGAGCACGCGCCCAATGGCCGGCGCGGCGCCTACACCTCGTGGATCCAGACCACGGCCACGCTGGGCCTGTTCCTGTCGCTGCTGGTCATCCTGGGCACGCGCACGGTGCTGGGCGAGACAGTCTTCAACGACTGGGGCTGGCGAATTCCCTTCCTCGTGTCCATCCTGCTGCTGGCCGTGTCGGTGTGGATCCGCCTGTCGCTGTCCGAGTCGCCGGCCTTCCAGAAGATGAAGGCCGAGGGCAAGACCTCCAAGGCGCCGCTGTCCGAATCCTTCGGCCAGTGGAAGAACCTGAAGATCGTGATCCTGGCGCTGGTGGGCCTGACCGCCGGCCAGGCCGTGGTCTGGTACACGGGCCAGTTCTATGCGCTGTTCTTCCTGACGCAGCAACTCAAGGTCGATGCTGTCACGGCCAACCTGCTGATTGCCGCCGCCCTCTTGATCGGCACGCCGTTCTTCGTCATCTTCGGCACGCTGTCGGACAAGGTCGGTCGCAAGCCCATCATCATGCTGGGCTGCGTGCTGGCCGTGCTGACCTATTTCCCCGTGTTCAAGGCACTGACCGAGGCTGCCAACCCCGACCTGGCCCACGCCCAGGCCAACGCCGGCGTGGTGGTCACGGCAGACCCGGCCACCTGCTCCTTCCAGGGCAACCCAGTGGCGCGCGAGATCGACTTCAAGAGTTCGTGCGACATCGCCAAGCGCTACCTGGTGCAGAACTCGGTGAGCTACGACAACGTGACCGGCCCGGCAGGTTCGCCCGCCGTGGTCAAGATCGGCGACAAGACCGTGACGGCCCCGGTGGGCAACGTGGTCAACCACAAGTTCGATGCCGACAGCGTGGCTGCCATTGCCGCCTTCAAGAAGGAAATGGGCGAAGACCTGAAGCTGGCCGGTTACCCGACCAAGGCCGACCCGGCCAAGATCAACAAGCTGATGGTGCTGGTCATCCTGAGCTACCTGGTCATCCTGGTGACCATGGTCTATGGGCCGATCGCCGCCATGCTGGTGGAGCTGTTCCCCACGCGCATCCGCTACACCTCGATGAGCCTGCCCTATCACATCGGCAACGGCTGGTTCGGCGGCTTGCTGCCCACCACTTCGTTCGCCCTGGTGGCCTCGGCGGGCAACATGTACAGCGGCCTGTGGTATCCCATCGTGATCGCCGGCATGACGGTTGTGATCGGCACGCTGTTCCTGCCCGAAACCAAGGACGTGGACATCTATGCCGATGCCTGATGGCTGGCTGAATCGCTGCCGCGCCTGAACGGCTGCCCCAAAGCCCTCGCAAGAGGGCTTTGGCGTATCGTCTCGCGCGCAGTTGTTGCAGCAAAACATCAGCAGCCTCGAAGCTCCTGCTTTCTGCACCGGTTTGCCCTGCCGCGCCACCTAAAATCCTGCCCTTGGGTGCCCAGGGCGTCTGCGGGCCAGTGGTGGTTTCAGAAGCCGGATGCCTCATCCGAATCCCCAATAGACACACGATCTCACAAGGAATCCACATGCAAAAAGTCAATCGCCTGCTGCTGGCCACCGTCGCCCTGCTGGGTACCTCCGCTGTCTTCGCCCAGAGCAGCGTCACGCTGTATGGCCGCGTGAACACCACCGTCGAGCGCCAGAAGGTGGGCGACGAGAGCAAGACCGTGATGCAGAACAACTCCTCGCGCTTCGGCTTCAAGGGCGTGGAAGACCTGGGCGGCGGCCTGAAGGCTGGCTTCCAGCTGGAAAGCGGCTTCAATTCGGACGATGGCGCCGGCTCGGGCTGGACGCACAACACCGGCACCGGCCTGAGCTTCGCCCGTCAGAGCGAAGTCAACCTGTCGGGCGGCTTCGGCATGGTGCGCCTGGGCAACTTCACGCCCGAGTCCTATTTCGCCACCGCCGACTACGTGAGCATGCACAACCATGACACCGGCACGTCCTCTGACGCTTTCTACTACGACCCCGTGTGGTTCGGCGGCCTGAGCACCAAGAACAAGATCGGCTATCGCACCCCCAGCCTCGGCGGCCTCACGCTGGACGTGGCGGTGAATCTGCACGAGCAGACCACCGGGGGCAAGAACGGCTATGACCTGGCAGCCAACTACAACGTCGGCGCCATCAACCTCGGCGCCGGCTACAGCCAGACCGATGGCAACAAGCAGCTGGGCCTGCGTGGCCTGTACACCATGGGCCAGTTCGTGGTTGGCGGCTACTACCAGCGCAACGACGAGGACATCCTGGGCACGCGCAACAACTACCGCCTGGCCCTGGCCTACATGATGGGCGCCTCCGAGTTCCACGTGAACGTAGGCCGCGCCAGCAAGTGGAAGAACGTCGCCGACAGCGCCGCCACGCAGTGGACGCTGGGCTACAACTACAACCTGAGCAAGCGCACCAAGGCCTATGCCTTCTACACCAAGGTGGACAACAAGGCTGGCGCAGACTACATGACCGGCGCTGCCGGCGTGGATTTCAGCTCCTTCGCCGTCGGCCTGCGCCACAACTTCTGATTTCCGGCAGCGCAAGCTGCTCCCCCTGCGGGCCGTGCCATCAGCGCAAACGGCCTGCCACTGGAAATCCAGAGACCCTGCACACCCGTGCAGGGTTTTTTTTTGGCCGCCCGGCCTCACCTTCGCCCCCATGACCCACGGCCTCATCCGCATCCAAGGTGCCCGCCAGCACAATCTGAAAAACCTCGACCTGGACATCCGCACCGGTGAGCTCACCGTGGTGACCGGCCCCAGCGGTTCGGGCAAGTCCAGCCTGGTCTTCGACACCCTGTACGCCGAGGGCCAGCGCCGCTACGTGGAGACCTTCAGCGCCTACGCGCGCCAGTTCCTCGACCGCATGGACAAGCCGGCGGTGGACAAGGTCGAGGGCGTGCCGCCGGCGATTGCCATCGATCAGACCAATCCGGTGCGCAGCTCGCGCTCCACCGTGGGCACCATGACCGAGCTGAACGACCACCTGAAGCTCCTGTTCGCCCGCGCTGGCCAGCTTTTTGACCGCCAGAGCGCGCAACTGGTGCGCCACGACACGCCCGACAGCATCTACGCCGAACTGCTGGCGCGCGCCGCCAGCGCCGGCGACCCGCGCCTGGCCGTCACCTTCGCCGTCGAATTGCCCGCAGGCACCAGCGCCGAGGAGGTGCAGCAGTGGCTGTCCGCCAGCGGCTACACGCGCGTGCAGGCCGAGCGCGAAATCGCCACGCCGGCTGGCCAGAAGAAGCTGCTGGACGTAGTGGCCGACCGCTTTCGCATCCAGGGGCCGAGCGCGCCCGCGTGCTCGAAGCCATCGAGGCCGCGTTGCACCGGGGCGCTGGCCGCCTGGCCGTGCATGTGCTGCCGGCGCAAGAGGGGGCGGCGCCCAGGTCTGGAAGTTCTCCACCGGCCTGCACTGCCCCGAGAGCGATCTGCGCTACGCCGAACCCATCCCGTCCATGTTCAGCTTCAACTCGCCCGCTGGCGCCTGCGAGACCTGCCGGGGCTTTGGCCGCATCATCGGCGTGGACTGGGGCCTGGTCGTGCCCGACGAGCGCCTGACCTTGCGCGCCGGGGCCATCAAGACCTTGCAGACCCCGGCCTGGAAGGAGAACCAGGACGACCTGCTGCGCCATGCCGAGGCCGCCGGCATCCCGCGCGACACGCCCTGGTACAAGCTGACCGAGGCGCAGCGCCAGTGGGTCATCGACGGCGCGCCCGACTTCAAGGCCGGCAACTGGAGCCGGCAGTGGTATGGCGTGCGGCGCTTCTTCGAGTATCTGGAGAGCAAGGCCTACAAGATGCACATCCGGGTGCTGCTGTCCAAGTACCGCAGCTACACCCCGTGCCCGACCTGCGCCGGCGCGCGGCTGAAGCTGGACAGCCTGCTGTGGCGCGTGGGCAGCAAGGCGGCTGCCGACGCTGTGCTGCCGCCCGCGCAGCGCTTCCTGCCGCAGGGCGTGGCCTGGACACGCGCCCAGCTCGAAGCCCTGCCGGGCCTGTGCCTGCACGATTTGATGCTGCTGCCCATCGAGCGGCTGCGGCGCTTCTTTGCGCTGGTCGAGGCGCAGGCTTGTGCCACCCCGCCAGCCGGCCCCCACCCCCACCCTCTCCCAGAGGGAGAGGGAATCGCACGGGACAGCGCCGACGCCCAGGCCCTGCGCCTGATCCTGGAAGAAATCCAGACCCGGCTGCGCTACCTGACCGACGCCGGCCTGGGCTATCTGACGCTGGATCGGCAAAGCCGCACCCTGTCCGGCGGCGAGGTGCAGCGCATCAACCTGACCACGGCCCTGGGCACTTCGCTGGTCAATACGCTGTTCGTGCTGGACGAGCCCAGCATCGGCCTGCACCCGCACGACATGCACCGCATCACCCAGGCCATGCTGCGCCTGCGCGATGCCGGCAACACGCTGGTCGTGGTCGAGCATGACCCGGCCGTGATGCTGGCCGCCGACCGGGTACTGGACTTCGGCCCCGGCCCGGGCGAGCAGGGCGGGCGCATCGTCTTCGATGGCACGGTGGACGCGCTGCGCCACGCCGACACGCTCACCGGCCAGTACCTGGGCGGGCGCCGCCAGGTCAGCGCCGGCATCAAGCGGCTGGTCACCGAGGCCACGCCGCGCCTGATCCTGGAGGGCGCGCGCGCCCACAACCTGAAAGACCTCAGCGTGGACTTCCCGCTGCAGCGCCTGGTCACGGTGACCGGCGTCTCCGGCTCGGGCAAGTCCACGCTGATCCAGGACGTGCTGGCCCCGGCCCTGCTGCGCCACTTGGGCCGCGCTACCGAGACACCCGGGGCACACGACCGCCTGCTGGGCGCCGACCACCTGGCGGACGTGGTGTTCGTCGATCAATCGCCCATTGGCAAGACGGCGCGCTCCAACCCGGTGAGCTACGTCGGCGCCTGGGACGCCATCCGCGCCATCTTCGCCAATGCCCCGCTGTCGCGCGAGCGCGGCTACACCGCGCCCAAGTTCAGCTTCAACTCGGGCGACGGGCGCTGCCCGACCTGCGGCGGCTCGGGCTTCGAGCACGTGGAGATGCAGTTCCTGTCGGACGTGTACCTGCGCTGCCCGGACTGCGACGGCCAGCGCTACCGGCCCGAAATCCTGGAAGTGCGCATCGAGCGCGGCGGGCGGCTGCTGAGCGTGGCCGACGTCCTGGCCCTGACGGTGGCCGAGGCGGCGCACATCTTTGGCGCCGACCGCGAGGTCATCCGCGCCCTGCAGCCCATCGTCGATGTCGGGCTGGACTATGTGCGCCTCGGCCAGCCGGTGCCGACACTGTCGGGCGGCGAGGCGCAGCGCCTGAAACTCGCCGGCTTCCTGGCCGAGGCGGCGCGCAGCGCGTCCAAGTCGCGCCAGCCGCTGGCCAGAAAGGGCACGCTGTTCCTGTTCGACGAGCCGACCACCGGCCTGCACTTCGACGATATCGCCAAGCTGATGCGGGCGCTGCGCAAGCTGCTCGATGCCGGCCACTCGCTGATCCTGATCGAGCACAACCTGGACGTCATTCGGGCCAGCGACTGGCTGATCGACCTGGGGCCGGACGGGGGCGAGCACGGCGGCACCCTGGTGGCCGAAGGGCCGCCCGAGGAGCTGCGCCAGCACCCCACGTCGCACACTGCCGCCGCGCTGCGCGAGTACGAGCTGGCGCTGAGCGAAGGCGGCCACGCCGTGCATGACGGCGCACTGCCCTCTTACTCCCTCTCCCCCGAGCGGGAGAGGGCGGGGGCGAATACCGAAGGCGCCATCGAGATCGTCAACGCCCGCGAGCACAACCTCAAGGGCCTGGATGTCGCCATCCCGCGCGGCAAGTTCAACGTCATCACCGGCGTATCCGGCTCGGGCAAATCCACCCTGGCCTTCGACATCCTGTTCAACGAGGGCCAGCGCCGCTATCTGGAAAGCCTCAACGCCTACGCCCGCTCCATCGTGCAGCCGGCGGGACGGCCCGAGGTGGATGCGGTCTATGGCATCCCGCCCACGGTGGCCATCGAGCAGCGCCTGTCGCGCGGCGGCAGGAAAAGTACGGTGGGCACGACCACCGAGGTCTGGCACTACCTGCGCCTGCTGTACGTCAAGCTGGGCGTGCAGCACTGCATCCACGACGGCGCACCGGTGCAGCCGCAGACCCCGGACAGCATCGCCGCGCAACTGCTGCAGCGCTACCGGGGCCAATGCATCGGCCTGCTGGCGCCGCTGGTGGTCAACCGCAAGGGCGTCTATACCGAACTGGCCGACTGGGCGCGGCCCCGTGGCTACACGCATTTGCGCGTCGATGGCGAGTTCCTGCCGACCACCGGCTTTGCGCGCCTGGATCGCTTCAAGGAGCACACGCTGGAGCTGCCTGTGGCCAGCGTGCGCGTCGGCCCGGCGCAGGAAGAGGAATTGCGCGCCCACCTGGCCCGCGCACTGGAGCTGGGCAAGGGCGTGCTGCACGTGCTGACCGGCATCGAGGGGCTGGAGGCAGCGCTGGCAGCCGGGTTGCCTACCGCCGGCATCGGGCAGGTCGAGGTGTTTTCCACCAAGCGCGCCTGCCCGGTCTGCGCGACCAGCTATGCCGAACTCGACCCGCGCCTGTTTTCCTACAACAGCAAGCATGGCTGGTGCCCGGACTGCGTGGGCACGGGCGTGCAGCTCACGCGCCAGCAGCGCGCCGTGCTCGACGACTCCGTGCCGCTGGACAAGTCCCAGGGGCGCGAGCAGACCTTTGCCGAACCCGAGGTGGACGACCTGGCGGGCCACGCCTGCCCGGCCTGCGCAGGCACGCGGCTGAATGCCGTGGCACGTGCCGTGCGCTTTGCCGGCAGTGGCATTGCCGAGGTGGCGCGGCTGTCGGTACACCAGGTGCGCGCCTGGCTCGACAGCCTGGCGCTGTCGCCCCGCGAGCAGGAGATCGCCCGCGACCTGATCCCCGAAATCAAGGGCCGGCTGGACTTCCTGCAGGAGGTCGGCCTGTCCTATCTGACGCTCGATCGCGGTGCGCCCACCCTGTCGGGCGGCGAGGCGCAGCGCATCCGCCTGGCGGCGCAGCTGGGCAGCAACCTGCAGGGCGTGTGCTATGTGCTCGACGAGCCGACCATCGGCCTGCACGCACGCGACAACGGCATCTTGCTCAATGCCCTCCAGCAGCTCGGCGACAAGGGCAACACGCTGGTCGTGGTCGAGCACGACGAGGACACCATCCGCCGGGCCGAGCACATCATCGACATCGGGCCGAGTGCCGGCAAGCGTGGCGGGCGCCTGGTGGCGCAAGGCAACGTGGCCGACATCGAGGCCGCGCCCGACTCGCAGACGGGGCGCTATCTGCTGCACGCCATGCGCCATCCGCAGCAGCCGCGCCGGCCTGTCTTGCCCCCTCTCACGCCTGTGGGAGAGGGTGGGGGCGAGGGTCAGCTTGCTATGCAATCCATAGCTGCCACCGCTGATGAGGCGGTCGTTTTAACTAAAAAACCAGCCAGAACCCGCAAGGGACAAGCGCTGACAGCTACTGAAATGATAGTGCCACGGGCTGCTCCCGCCTGGCTGACCGTGCATGGCGCTTTCCTGCACAACCTGCAGCACGTCACCGCGCGCGTACCGCTGCAGCGCCTGGTGGCCATCACCGGCGTGTCCGGCTCGGGCAAGTCCACCCTGGCGCGCGATGTGCTGCTGGCCAACGTGGCCGCCTGGGTCGGCCAGCGCGCCACCCGCGCCGGGCGCGAGGCCATGGATCTGCAGGGCAGGGCGCCGGCGCTGGCCGGCTGCGCCGGCCTGTCGGGCTTCGAGAGCGTCGATCGCGTGCTGGAAGTCGATCAGACGCCGATCGGCAAGACACCGCGCTCGTGCCCGGCCACCTACATCGGCTTCTGGGACACCATCCGCAAGCTGTTTGCCGAGACGCTGGAAGCGCGCGCGCGCGGCTACGGCCCAGGGCGCTTCTCCTTCAACACCGGCGCAGGCCGCTGCCCAGCCTGCGAGGGCCAGGGCGTGCGCACCATCGAGATGAGCTTTCTGCCCGATGTGAAAGTGCCTTGCGAGGTCTGCCACGGCGCGCGCTTCAATCCCGAGACCCTGGCCGTGACCTGGCGCGGCAGGAACATCGGCGACGTGCTGCAGATGGAGGTCGATGAAGCCGTGGACTTCTTCGCCTCCATGCCGGCCATCGCCCATCCGCTGCAATTGCTCCAGGACGTGGGCCTGGGCTACCTGACGCTGGGCCAGCCCTCGCCCACGCTGTCGGGCGGCGAGGCCCAGCGCATCAAGCTGGTGACCGAGCTGTCCAAGGTGCGCGACGAGGTGGGCCGGCGCGGGCAGAAGGCGGCGCACACCCTGTACGTGCTCGACGAGCCCACCGTGGGCCTGCACATGGCCGACGTGCATCGCCTGATCGCCGTGCTGCATCGCCTGGTGGACGGCGGGCACAGTGTGCTGGTCATCGAGCACGACCTGGACGTGGTCGCCGAGGCCGACTGGGTCATCGACCTGGGGCCGGAGGGTGGCTCGGGCGGCGGGCAGATCGTCGCTGCCGCCACGCCCGAGGATGTGGTGCGCGCCGGCACGCACACCGGCGTGGCGCTGGCGCCGGTGCTGGCGCGCTGAAGTCCAAGTCCTACAAGGGGTTCGGGCCGTGACCCACGCGGCGCCAGCCCGCCCCTTTCTAGGATCCGCGTCAGTCATTTGCATGAGTTACCCCTCGCCCCTTCAATGGGGTTTGCCCCGGCTGCCGCAGCGCAGCCGGGGCTTTTTCTTGGGGCGCGATGGGACAATCGCGTCCCATGACACATACTGCCGCCCCCGCCGACACCTTGACCCTGACCCGCCCGGACGACTGGCATCTGCATGTGCGCGATGGCGCGCCGCTGGCTACCGTGGTGCCGCACACTGCCGCCCAGTTCGGGCGCGCCATCATCATGCCCAACCTGCGCCCGCCGGTGACCACCGCCGCCCAGGCGCTGGCGTACAGGGAGCGCATCCTGGCCGCCGTGCCGCCGGGCCTGCAGTTCGAGCCCCTGATGACGCTGTACCTGACCGACAACCTGGCGCCCGAGGAGATCGCCCGCGCCAAGGCCGCCGGCATCCATGCCGCCAAGCTGTACCCGGCCGGCGCCACGACCAACAGCGACGCCGGCGTGACCGACCTGCGCAGAATTCATCCGGTGCTGGAGGCCATGCAGAAGGCCGGGATGCTGCTGCTGGTGCATGGCGAAGTGACCAGCCCGGACATCGACCTGTTCGACCGCGAGGCGGTGTTCATCGAGCAGCAGCTGATCCCGCTGCGGCGCGACTTCCCCGGGCTGAAGATCGTCTTTGAGCACATCACGACCCGCGAGGCGGCGCAGTACGTGGCAGACAGCGATGCGCACACCGGCGCCACTATCACCGCGCACCACCTGCTGTACAACCGCAACGCCATCTTCACCGGCGGCATCCGCCCGCACTACTACTGCCTGCCGGTGCTCAAGCGCGAGGTACACCGCCAGGCATTGGTGCAGGCCGCCACCAGCGGCAGCAACAAATTCTTCCTGGGCACCGATAGCGCCCCGCACCCGGCGCATCTCAAGGAGCACGCCAGCGGCTGCGCCGGCTGCTACACCGCGCACGCTGCCATCGAGCTGTACGCCGAAGCCTTCGACGCCGCCGGTGCGCTGGATCGGCTGGAGGGTTTTGCCAGCTTCCACGGCGCGGATTTCTACGGCCTGCCGCGCAATTGCAGCACCATCACCCTGCGCCGCGAGGCCTGGACGGCCCCCGAGCGCTATGCCTTCGGCGAGGCCGAACTGAAGCCGCTGCGCGGCGGCGAACAACTGGCGTGGCGGCTGGCGGCCTGAGCGCCGCCGATGCCGCCAGGGCGCTGGCGGCCATCGACTGGCAACGCCCCTGGCTGGCGCCGTATCGCGTCCTGGGCCAACTCGCCGTGCAGCAAGTGGTGCAGGGCGCCGGCGTGGCACAGGCGCTCAATGCGCTGGTCGAGCAGGGCCAGGTGCCCGACCCGGGCGTGTACTTCGCCGCCCAGGATGCGCTGCCCGCCGGCCTGTCCTACGAGCGCTTCATCTTCGAGCAGCGCCGCGTGCCCACGCGCGAGCACCTGCATGACTTTTTCAACGGCCTGATCTGGCTGCACTGGCCACGCGCCAAGCGCCAGCTCAACGCCTGGCAGGCGCAGGCCATTGCCCAGGACGGCATCGGCGCCCGGCGCGGGCCGCTGCGCGACGCCATCACGCTGCTGGACGAGAACGGCGCGCTGTTGTGCGCCCCGCCTGCGCTGGTGGCGGCGCTGGAGCAGCGGCAGTGGCAGCGGGCCTTTCTCGAACTGCGTCCGCTGTGGCGCCAGGCGCGGCTGCATCTGTTCGGCCATGCGCTGCTGGAAAAGCTGGTTCAACCACGAAAACCCATCACAGCCCATGTCCTGCAAGCGCTTCCAGCTATTGAAACAGTAGCATCTGCCGATGCCTGGCTGGCCACGCAGCTGAGCGCCGAGGCCCTGGCCGGCAAGCCCTTCAATCCGGTGCCGGTTCTGGGTGTACCCGGCTGGGATGAGGGCAATGCGGCGGCGGGCTTTTATGATGACCCGCTCGTTTTCCGGCCACCCCGCACGGCTTGAACCGGCTGGCGCGCGCCCCACATAGGCCGGACGCGCCGGCATCCTGGCCGAAGCGGTTTTTCTTCCCCCGTGGAGTCTTTTTCCCTTTTTCGACATGAAACGCATAGCGCTTTTCCTGCTGACCAACGTCGCCGTGGTGGTGGTGCTGGGCATCGTCGCCAGCCTGCTGGGCGTCAATCGCTACATGACGGCCAATGGCATGAACTTCGGCGCGCTGCTGGGCTTTGCCTTCGTCATGGGCTTTGGCGGCGCCATCATCTCGCTGCTCATGAGCAAGCCCATTGCCAAGATGAGCATGGGCGTCACGATCATCAACGCCCCGCGCAACCAGGACGAGGCCTGGATCGTCGAGACCGTGCGGCGCTTCGCCGACAAGGCCGGCATCGCCATGCCCGAGGTCGGCATCTACGAGGGCGAGGCCAATGCCTTTGCCACCGGCGCCTTCAAGAATTCCGCCCTGGTGGCGGTGTCCACTGGCCTGCTGCAGGGCATGACGCGCGAGGAGGTCGAGGCCGTGATCGGGCACGAGGTCGCCCACGTGGCCAATGGAGACATGGTGACCATGGCGCTGATCCAGGGCGTGATGAACACTTTTGTGGTGTTCCTGTCGCGCGCCATCGGCTATGCCGTGGACAGCTTCTTGCGCAAGAACGATGAAAGCAATGCCGGCCCCGGCATCGGCTACATGGTCACGACCATCGTGCTGGACATCCTGCTGGGCTTTCTGGCGGCCATCATCGTGGCCTGGTTCTCGCGCCAGCGCGAGTTCCGCGCCGATGCCGGCGCCGCGCAGCTCATGGGCCGCAAGCAGCCCATGATCAACGCCCTGCACCGCCTGGGCGGCATGGTGCCCGGCGAGATGCCCAAGAGCCTGCAGGCCATGGGCATCACCGGCAGCCTGGGCAAGCTGTTTTCCTCGCACCCGCCCATCGAGGAGCGCGTGGCGGCGCTGCAGGCGCGCCAGGGGGCTTGAGGTTGCGGGCGCACTATTTGTTCATAGTGCGTCCACAGGCGCAGCGGGTCAATGGGCTGCCGGTTCTGCCCTTTGCCCCGCCTTGGCCAGCAGGAATTCGATGCAGGTGCGCACCGCCCGTGTCTGGTGCCGGTTGGGCAGGTACAGCAAATACAGGTGCGTGCCGAAGATGCTCAGGCGGTAGTCCTGCAGCGTGACCAGCACCTGGCCGCTGGCCACCTCCTGCTGCACCACGTAGTCGGGCACCAGGCCCACGCCCAGGCCGGCCAGGATGCCCTGGCGCAGAAACGGGAAGTGCTCGGAGATCAGCGTCGGCTCCAGCATGACCTCCTGGCGCTCGTCGCCCTGGTAGGCCGACAGGCGCAGCTGCCGCCCCAGCACGCCCGAAGTGATGACCGGGCTGGCGCGCAGCTCGTGCAGCGTGCGCGGCAGGCCGTGCTCCGCAGCCCAGGCGCGCGAGGCGCAGGCGATGTAGCGCATCTCGCCCAGGCTGCGCGCCACCACTGACAGCGGCGGCTCGGAGATCACGCGCACGGCGATGTCCACCTCGTCGCGCAGGTGGTCGGCGCGGTTCTCGAACAGCACGTCCAGCACGATGCCCGGATACAGGCGCTTGAACTCGATCAGCCAGTCGCCCATCACCATTTGCCCATAGCCGCTGGGCACGCTGATGCCGACGCGGCCCTGCAGGCCCTGGCCCAGGTTGGCAATGGTCTCGCGCGCGGCGGTCATCTCGTTGTGGATGGCGCGGCCATGCTCGTACAGGCGCAGGCCGACCTCGGTGGGCTCGGCGCGGCGCGTGGTGCGGCGGATCAGCTGCGCGCCCACCGATTTTTCCAGCTGCGTCAGGTGGTAACTGACGTTGGCGCGGGTCATGCGCAGCTTGCGTGCGGCCTGGCTCAGGTTGCCGTTGTCGATGATCTCCACCAGCAGGGTCAGCGATTGCAAGTCCATGTCGTATCGTCAAATTTATTTTGACGCTCTGTCAATGAAACATGGGATTGTAAAAAACAGCTAGCCAAGCAAAATGAGCCATCCCGTCCCGCCAATCCGATATGCCGTGTCAGAAAAAGCCTCGCTCAGTGGTGCGTCAAGGCAGAGATTTGCGGATTGGCACCGCCGCTTGCCACTCAGGAGACACACGGCAATGATCAAGCACAAGTACCTGTCCGGCGGCCTGATGGCCCTGGTCGGGCTGGGCACCATCGTGGGCAGCAACAACTACACCATAGGCTCTCTGGCCCGCATGGGGCCGGGCCTCTTCCCCCTCCTGCTGGGCGTCATCATGCTGGCCATCGGCCTGTTGATCGCGGTCACGCCCGACTCGCCCGATGAAGTCCTGGCCGACAGCCGGCAGGAGCCGTTTTCCCAGGTGGTGCGTGCGCACCTGCGCCCCTGGAGCGCCATCATCGGCGGCATGGTGGGCGTCTACAGCGGCAACAACAACCTGTTCGACGTGGGCGTGGTCATTGCCCTGGGCGTGGCCGGCTACCTGTTTGCCGCGCTGGGCTTTCCGCCTGCGCCGCTGCTGCTGGGTTTCGTGCTGGGGCCCATGGTCGAGGAGAACTTCCGCCGCGCGCTGCTGCTGGCGCGCGGCGACTTCAGCGTGTTCTTCACGCGCCCGCTGAGCGGCGCCTTCATGGCCATCACCATTGTGATGATGCTCTACGTGGCACTGCGCAGGCTGCGCCGCCCCAGGCTCGCGTGCCTGCCGTAGGCTGAGGCCGCCGCGCCCCTGATTGACCTGATTGATCAACCCCCATCCGGAGACACCACCATGAACGAGTCCACTTCCTCTCCCGTCAGCACACGCCTCGATGGCGAAGTGCTGGTGGTCAGTATCGACAACCCGCCGGTGAATGCGCTGGGCCAGGCGGTGCGCGCCGGCCTGCTGGCCGCCGTCCGGCAGGCGCAGGGCGACGCCGCCGTGCGCGCCGTGCTGCTGGTGGGCGCGGGCCGCGCCTTCATCGCCGGCGCCGACATCCGCGAGTTCGGCAAGCCGCCGCAGCCGCCGGCGCTGCCCGAAGTCCTCGACTGCATGGAGCTGCTGGACAAGCCGGTCATCGCCGCCATCCACGGCCCGGCGCTGGGCGGCGGGCTGGAAGTGGCCATGGCCGCGCACTGGCGGCTGGCGCTGCCTGGGGCCAAGCTGGGCCTGCCCGAAGTGAACCTGGGCCTGCTGCCCGGCGCCGGCGGCACGCAGCGCTCGCCACGCCTGATGGGCGCCGTGGCCGCAGCCGAGCTGATGCTCTCGGGCAAGCATCTGTCGGCCAAGGCCGCGCAGGCCGCCGGCCTGGTGGACAGGCTGGCCGAGGGCGACGACCCCACGGCTGCCGGCCTGGCCTATGCCCGGGAGCTGCTGGCCAGCGGCGCTGGCGTGCGCCGCACCCGCGACCTGCCCATCCCCGACGCGGCCACTGCGCCAGCGCAGCTCGAGCAACTCGCTGCCGACACCGCCAGGAAGGCGCGCGGCCTGTTCTCGCCCGCCAAGATCATCGAGTGCGTGCGCGCGGCGCTGGAGCTCACCTTCGAGCAAGGCCTCAAGCGCGAGCGCGAGCTGTTCCTGGAGTGCCTGAACAGCCCGCAGCGCGCCGGCCTGGTACACGCCTTCTTCGCCGAGCGCGAGACGGCCAAGATCCCCGAGGCCAAAGCCGCCGCGCCGCGCCCGTTCGCCCACGTGGCCATCATCGGCGGCGGCACCATGGGCGCCGGCATTGCCGTGTCGGCGCTGGACGCCGGCCTGTCGGTGACCATGATCGAGCGCGATGCCGAATCCATCGCCCGTGGCCAGGCCAACGTGGAGAAAGTCTATGACGGCCTGATCGCCAAGGGCCGCATGAGCGCCGAGGCCAAGGCTGCCACCATGGCACGCTATACGCCCAGCACGTCCTACGACGACATCGCGGACGTCGATCTGGTCATCGAGGCCGTGTTCGAGGACATCGAGGTCAAGAAGGCCGTGTTCCGCGAACTCGACCGTGTGTGCAAGAGCGGCTGCGTGCTGGCCACCAACACCTCCTACCTGGACATCGACGCGATTGCCGCCGTCACCCAGCGCCCGCAGGACGTGATCGGCCTGCATTTCTTCAGCCCGGCCAACATCATGAAGCTGCTGGAGATCGTGGTCGCCGCCAAGACCGCGCCCGACGTGGTGGCCACGGCCTTCGAGCTGGCCAAACGCATGAAGAAAGTGCCGGTGCGCGCCGGCGTGTGCGACGGCTTCATCGGCAACCGCATCCTGGCCGTCTATCGCGAGGCCGCCAACCACGTGCTGGAAGATGGCGCCAGCCCCTACGAGATCGACGCTGCAGTGCGCGCCTTCGGCTACCCCATGGGGCCGTTCCAGGTGTCTGACCTGGCCGGCGGCGACATCGGCTGGGCCACGCGCAAGCGCAAGGCCGCCACGCGCGACCCCAGGGCGCGCTACGTGGAGATTGCCGACCGCATCGCCGAGCGCGGCTGGTATGGCCAGAAGACCGGGCGCGGCTGGTACCTGTACCCGCAGGGCGCGCGCATCGGCCAGGAAGACCCCGAGGTGCTGGCCATCGTCGATGCCGAGCGCGCGAAGAAAGGCATTGCCCCGCGCAGCTTCACGCACGAGGACATCATGCGCCGCTACATGGCCGCCATGGTCAACGAGGGCGCGCGCGTGCTCGAAGAAGGCATCGCCCTGCGTCCGCTGGACATCGACGTCACCTTTTTGTTCGGCTACGGCTTTCCGCGCTGGCGCGGCGGCCCGATGAAGTGGGCCGACATGCAGGGCCTGCCCAAGGTGCTGGCCGACATCCGCGAGTTCGCCCAGGAAGACCCGCTGTTCTGGCAGCCCGCGCCGCTGCTGGAAAAGCTGGTTGCCGAAGGCCGCGATTTCGACAGCCTGAACCGCGCCGCCTGAGCATCCCCACTCCCTCCCCTTCTGGGGAAAGGGGAAAACAGTGAAAAACGCCTCCAGCCCTTGCCAGTCAAGCGCTGATAGCTATCAATTTTGCATTCAACCCCTACGAGGTATTTCCCATGCGCGAAGCCGTCATCGTCTCCACCGCCCGCACGCCGCTGACCAAGGCGCACCGGGGCGAATTCAACGCCACGCCCGGCCCCGAGCTGGGCGCCTTTGCCGTGCGCGCTGCTGTCGAGCGCTCGGGCGTTGATCCCAACCTGATCGAAGACCTGATCTGGGGCTGCGGCTACCCGGAAAACTCCATGGGCCGCAACATCGGCCGCCAGACCGCCCTGCGCGCCGGCCTGCCGGTCACGGTAGGCGGCACCGTCATCAACCGTTTCTGCTCCTCGGGCCTGCAGGCGATTGCCGTGGCCGCCGGCCGGGTGGTGCTGGAAGGCGTGCCGGCCATCATCGCCGGCGGCGCCGAGAGCATCTCGCTGCTGAACCCGGCCGGGCGCAGCGGCGCCGCGCACCTCGACCCCTGGCTGGTCGAACACAAGCCCGAGCTGTTCATGGAGATGATCGACACCGCCGACGTGGTGGCCCAGCGCTACGGCATCTCGCGCGAGGATCAGGACGCCTTTGCCCTGCAAAGCCAGCAGCGCACAGCAGCAGCCCAAAGCTCCGGCGTGTTCGACAACGAGATCGTCCACTGCACCACGCGCATGGCGGAAAAGAACAAGGAGACCGGCGAGGTCACCTACCGCCAGGCCGTGGCCACCATGGACAACTGCAACCGCCCCTCCACCACCCTGGAAGGCCTGGCCAAGCTGGAGCCGGTCAAGGGCGCGGGCAAGTTCGTCACCGCCGGCAATGCCTCGCAGCTGTCCGACGGCGCAGCCGCCTGCGTGATCATGGAAGCCAAGGAGGCCGAGCGCCTGGGCCTGTCGCCCCTGGGCGCCTTCCGTGGCTTTGCCATTGCCGGCTGCGAGCCTGACGAGATGGGCATCGGCCCGGTCTTTGCCGTGCCGCGCCTGCTGGAGCGCGCCGGCCTGAAGGTGCAGGACATCGACCTGTGGGAGCTCAACGAGGCCTTCGCCTCGCAGGCCCTGTACTGCCAGCGCAAGCTGGACATCCCGATGGAGCGGCTGAACGTCAACGGCGGCGCCATCTCCATCGGCCACCCCTTCGGCATGACCGGCGCGCGCCTGGCCGGCCACATCCTGCTGGAAGGCCAGCGGCGCAAGCAGCGCGGCGAGAAAGCGAAGTGGGGCGTGGTGACCATGTGCATCGGCGGCGGCATGGGTGCAGCCGGCCTGTTCGAGATTTTCTGAAGGCGGGCAGGACATGGACTTGCAATTCACGCCAGAGGAAGAAGCGTTCCGCGCCGAGGTGCGCGCCTTCCTGCAAGAGCACCTGCCGCGCGACCTGGCGGCCAAGGTTCGCGCCGGCCAGCGCCTGACGCGCTTCGACCAGGAAAACTGGCACGCCATCCTGAACAGGAAGGGCTGGCTGGCCTACCACTGGCCGACCGAGTGGGGCGGCACGGCCTGGACGCCGGTGCAGAAGTTCATCTTCGACGACGAGAGCGCCCGCGCCGGCGGCCCGCGCTTGGTGCCGTTCGGCATCAGCATGTTGGGGCCGGTGCTGATCCAGTACGGCAGCCAGGAGCAGAAAAAGCGCTGGCTGCCGCGCATCCTGGATGGCTCCGACTGGTGGTGCCAGGGCTACTCCGAGCCGGGCGCCGGCTCGGATCTGGCCAGCCTCAAGACCACGGCGGTGCGGGTCTCGGACGCCGCAGGCGACTACTACCTCGTCAATGGCCAGAAGACCTGGACGACGCAGGGCCAGCACGCCAACATGATGTTTTGCCTGGCGCGCACCGACCGCGCGGCCAAGGCGCAGTCGGGCATCAGCTTTTTGCTGATCGACATGAACCAGCCGGGCGTGGAGGTGCGCCCCATCCGCACGCTGGACGGCGACGCCGAGGTCAACGAGGTCTTCCTGACCGACGTGCGCGTGCCGCTGGAGAACCTGGTCGGCGAGGAAAACAAGGGCTGGACTTACGCCAAGTATTTGCTGACCTATGAGCGCACCGGCATCGCCGGCGTGGGCCTGTCCGTCGCCGCGCTGGAAAAGCTCAAGCTCATCGCCAGCCGCGTGCAGCGAAACGGCAAGCCGCTGGCCGAGGATCCGCAGTTCGCCACGCGCATGGCGCAGGTCGAGATCGACCTGGAGAACATGAAGACCACCAACTTGCGCGTGCTCGCTGCCGTGCAGGGCGGGGGCGTGCCGGGGGCGGAGAGCTCCATGCTCAAGATTCGCGGCACGGTGATCCGCCAGGAGCTGCTGTCGCTCATCCGCCGCGCCATGGGGCCGTATGCGCTGCCCTACATCGAGCAGGCGCAGCACGCCGGCTGGGCCGAGCCGCCGGTCGGCCCGCCCGAGGCGGCCACGGCAGCGGCGGCCTACTTCAACTACCGCAAGCTGTCCATCTTCGGCGGCTCCAACGAGATCCAGAAGAACATCATCTCCAAGACCATCCTGGGGCTGTGAGGGGTTGACTGAGCCATGAACTTTGAACTGAACGAAGACCGCCGCATGTTGGCGGACGCCCTGGGCCGCTTCCTGTCCGAGCAGTACCCGGCCGAGGTACGCAACCGCACGGCCTACGGCGCGCAGGGCTGGAGCCCCGAAATCCACGCGAAACTTGCCGAGATCGGCGCCATCGGCGCGCTGCTGCCCGAGGACGAGGGCGGCTTTGGCGGCGCGGGCGCCGACATCGCCCTGGTGTTCGAGGTGCTGGGTAACCACCTGGTGGCCGAGCCGGTGCTGGGCGCGCTGCTGGTCGGGCGCGCCCTGGTGCTGGCCGGCAGTGCTGCGCAAAAGGAGCGGCTGGCCGGCCTCATCGACGGCAGCACCATCGCCTCTCTGGCGCACGACGAGCCGGCCAGCCACTACGAGCTGGAGCGCGTGGCCACCAGCGCGCGGCGCGCGGGCGAGGGCTGGGTGCTCGACGGCGCCAAGGCCGTGGTGCCGTTTGGCGACCAGGCGCAGCTGCTGCTGGTCAGCGCGCGCACCGCAGGCGAGGTGGGCGATGCGCAGGGCATCTCGCTGTTCCTGGTGCCGGGCGACGCGCCGGGCATCAAGGCGCGCGGCTATGGCCGCATCGACGGCGGCCATGCCGCCGAGCTGACGTTCGAGAACGTGCAGCTGGGCGCCGATGCGCTGCTGGGCGCCGAAGGCCAGGGCCTGGCGCTGCTGGAGCGGGTGGTGGGCTATGGCCTGCTGGCGCTGTCGGCCGAGTCGCTGGGCGCCATGGAGCGCGCCAAGATGGACACGCTGGAATACCTGCGCACGCGCCGGCAGTTCGGCGTGCCGATCGGCAGCTTCCAGGCGCTGCAGCACCGCATGGCCGACCTCCTGCTGGAGGTCGAGCAGGCGCGCTCGGCGGTCATCAATGCCGCCGCTGCCATTGAGGGCGACGAGCGCATCGCGCGCGAGAAGGCCTTGTCGGCGGCCAAGTACAGCGTCGGCAGGATCGGCACGCTGGTGGCCGAGGAGGCCATCCAGCTGCACGGCGGCATCGGCGTGACCTGGGAGCTGCCGCTGGCGCACTACGCCAAGCGCCTGGTCATGATCGACCACCAGCTCGGCGACATGGATCACCACCTGGCGCGCTGGATGGCGCTGCGCGACTGAAACTGCCGAAAAGCAGTCTGAAAAAACAGTCAAAACAGCCAAAAACCCTTGCCTGGCAAGCGTTGACAGCTATCAAAATAGTATCAATCAGACCCTGGAGGAAGTGGCCATGGATGCCCCAGCCTTGCTCGCCCGCCGCGATGGCGCGGTACTCATCCTGTCTAACAACAACCCGGCGGCGCGCAACGCGCTCACCCCCGGCTTCTACCAGGGCATGACCGAGGCGCTGCACGCCGCCGGCGCCGACAGCAGCGTCGGCGCCGTGGTGCTGACGGGCGAGGGCGGGCATTTCTGCGCGGGCGGCGACCTGCGCCAGTTGGCCACCCGGCGCGAGCTGCCGATGGCCGCGCGCCGGCAAAAGCTCGAAGGCCTGCACGACCTGATCCGCACGCTGCGCGACTGCCCCAAGCCGGTCATCGTCGCCGTGGAGGGCGCCGCCGCCGGCGCCGGCCTGTCGCTGGCGCTGGCTGGCGACATGCTGGTGGCGGCCAGGAACGCCGTGTTCGCGGTGGCCTACGTCAAGGTCGGCCTCACGCCCGACGGCGGCGCCACGGCGCTGCTGGCCGAGCATCTGTCGCGCCAGCTGCTGACCGAGCTGTGCCTGACGGGCCAGCCGGTCAGCGGCGAGCGCCTGCACCAGCTGGGCGTGGTCAACCGCCTGGCCGAGCCGGGCCAGGCGCTGCAGCAGGCGCTGGAGCTGGCGCAGCAGATCGCGCGCGGCCCCGAGCTGGCCATGGGCCGCATCAAGCACCTGTGCCGCATGGCGCCGCGCAACACGCTGGAGCAGCAGCTCGAACTCGAAGCCCTGTACATGCCGCTGTCGCAGGGAACCGAGGAGTCGCGCGAGGGCATCGCCGCCTTCCTGGAAAAGCGCCCGGCCGACTTTGCCCGCCTGCGCAAGCCTTCTGCGGCGCCGCGCGCATGACCATGCTCTCAATACCTACCAGCGAGGAAACGCCATGAACCGAATGATCGAGGACGCGCGCAGTGTTCTGGATGCGCAGCCCTTCAGCCAGCTCGTGCAGGCCGAACTGACGCGCTACACCTGCGAGGGAGTGGAGCTGCGCCTGCCCGTCGCCCAGAAAATCCAGCAGCAGCACGGCTTCGTGCATGGCGGCGTGGTGTCCTATCTGGCCGACAACGCGCTCACCTTCGCCGGTGGCGCAGCCCTGGGGCCAGCCGTGGTGACCTCTGAGTACAAGATCAACTATGTGCGGCCTGCCATGGGCCGGCAGCTGGTGGCGCGTGCCTCGGTCGTCCATGCAGGACGCTCCCAGGCGGTATGCCGCTGCGATGTGTACGCGGTGGATGCTGCGGGCGTGGAAAAGCTGTGCGCCATCGCCCAGGGCACGATCGCCCTGATGGGCGCCCCGAAATCCGAGTGACCTGGACAGCAGACAGTACCGAGCCATGACCACCATCCAAGATCAAGACCCGCACCGCCTCGACCTGCCGCTGGCCGGCGTGCGCGTGCTCGACCTCTCGCGCGTGTTCGCCGGCCCCATGTGCGCCATGGTGCTGGGCGACCTGGGCGCCGAAGTCATCAAGGTCGAGCACCCCGGGCGTGGCGACGACACGCGCGACTGGGGCCTGCGCATCGGCCAGACCGAGACCACCTACTACAACAGCATGAACCGCAACAAGCGCTCCATCACGCTGGATCTGCAAAGCCCCGAGGGGCTGGGGATCGTGCGCGAGCTGGTGCCGCAGTGCGACGTGGTCATCCACAACTTCAAGACCGGCGGCGCGGAAAAGCTCGGCGTGGGCTACGAGCAGCTCAAGGCCCTCAAGGACGACCTGATCTACTGCGCCGTGGCGGGCTACGACACCAGTGGGCCCGAGGCGCGCCGGCCCGGCTATGACCTGGTCATCCAGGGCGAGGCCGGTCTGATGGCGCTCAACGGCGAGGCCGGCACGCCGCCGCTGAAGTTCGGCGTGGCGGTGGTCGATCTGATGACCGGCATGTATGCGGCGCAGGCCATCCTGGCAGCGCTGTACCAGCGCCAGCGCCAGGGCCGGGGGCGCTTCATCGAGATGGCGCTGTACGACTGCGGCCTGACGATTACCGGCTACTACGGCCTGGACGCGCTCCAGCTCGGCCACGACCCCGAGCGCTACGGCAATGCCCATCCCTCCATCGTGCCCTACGGCATGTACGAGGCGGCCGATGGCCCCTTGATCATCGCCGTGGGCAACAACGCGCAGTTCGACAAGTTCTGCCGCCAGGTCATCGAGCGCCCGGACATCGTGCAAGACCCGCGCTTTGCCACCAACGTCGAGCGCGCGAAGAACCGTCTGGCGCTGGGCCCGCTGCTCAAGGAGCTGATCCGCACCTTCCCGCGCGAGCTGCTGCTTGAGCGCCTGACGGCAGCCGGCATCCCGTGCGGGCGCGTGGCCGGGCTGCACGAGGCGCTGACCAGCGAGCGCACGCGCCGTGGCCGCCTGGTGCAGGACATGCCCCACCCGGTGGCCGGCACAACGCCGGTGTTTGCGCCGCCCTACCGCCTGGACGGCCAGCGCCTGCCGATCCGCCGCGCGCCGCCCACTCTGGGCGAGGGCACGCGCGAGGTGCTGCACCAGCTGCTGGCGCTGGACGACGAGGCGCTGGCGCGCCTGCAATCCGCAGGCGTGCTGACGCTGCCGCAGCGCACGGGCTGACCGCCCGCACCCCCCTTTTTTTTGTTTCAAGGGCCACGGCAGGCGCTGCCTGCCGAGCTGCCGCCGTGGCCGGCATCCAGGGAGAAAAATGATGCAATTCATCGACAAGCAACGCCGTGCATTGCTGCAGGGCGCAGCCGCGTTGGGCGCCACCGGCTGGCTGGGCAGCGCTGCGGCGCAAGGTGCCAAGGCCTGGCCCAACAAGCCGATCCGGCTGGTCGTGCCCTTCCCGCCCGGCGGGCCCACCGACACCGTCTCGCGCCTGGTCGGCCAGAAGCTGGGCGAGCGCCTGGGCCAGTCGGTCATCGTGGAAAACCGCGCGGGCGCCTCGGGCTCCATCGCTGCCGCCCAGGTCAGGAAGGCCGAGCCCGACGGCTACACGCTGATGATGCTGGCCACGCCGACCATGCTGGCGCCGCACCTGTACAGAAAGCTCGGCTACGACACGGCCCGGGATTTCACGCCCGTGGCCACGGTCTATGACCTGCCCATCGTCATCGTCGTCAACCCGAAGCTGCTGCCCCAGGTGACCGACCTGAAGTCGCTCATCGCGCACGCCAAGGCGCAAAAAGCCCCGCTGAACTACACCAGTTCGGGCACCGGCAGCTTTGGCCACCTGAGCATGGAGCTGCTCAAGCAGATGGCGGGCTTCGACATGCAGCACGTGCCCTACAAGGGCGGGGTGCCGGCGATCACCGACACCATCGGCGGCCAGGTGCCGGTCATGTACTCGGATCTGGTGGCCGCGCTGCCGCACATCCAGGCCGGCAAGCTGCGCGCCATCGCCGTCGGCTCGCCCGAGCGCGTGCAGATGCTGCCGCAGGTGCAGACCATCTCCGAGCAGGGCATCGAGGGCTACGACGCCGTGTCCTGGGGCGCGCTGCTGGCGCCGGCGGGCACGCCCAAGCCCATCGTCGAGCGCATCGCCGGCGAAGTGCGCCAGATCCTGGCCGACAAGGACATGCAGGAGGGCATGATCAGCGCCGGTGCCATCGCCCGCTACCAGCCGCCCGCCGAGCTGGCACAGCGCCTGCAGCAGGACTACCAGCGCTGGGGCCAGATCATCCGCGACAAGGGCATCAGCCAGGACTGAGCCATTTGTCCATCAGAGGAAACAGGCAGACACCATGAAAACCCGCATCACCGAATTGCTGGGCATCGAGCGCCCCATCATCTCGGCCCGCCTGGCCGGGCTGCTGCGCTGATTTTTTCCAACCAACAGAGATTGCACTTATGAAAATTCTCGTTCCCGTCAAGCGCGTGGTGGACTACAACGTGAAAGTCCGGGTGAAATCGGATGGCAGCGGTGTGGACACGGCCAACGTCAAGATGAGCATGAACCCCTTTGACGAGATCGCCGTGGAGGAGGCGGTTCGCCTGAAGGAAAAGGGCGTGGTCACGGAAGT
Source organism: Melaminivora jejuensis (assembly GCF_017811175.1). Classification (NCBI taxonomy): domain Bacteria; kingdom Pseudomonadati; phylum Pseudomonadota; class Betaproteobacteria; order Burkholderiales; family Comamonadaceae; genus Melaminivora; species Melaminivora jejuensis. The sequence continues at coordinate 2,334,978 of NZ_JACWIJ010000002.1, read as the reverse complement.
GATCGCCGTCTCGTGCGGGGTGGCGCAGGCGCAGGAGACGCTGCGCACCGCCATGGCCATCGGCGCCGACCGGGCCATCCTGGTGGAGACGCCGGCGGACGCCGAGCTGCAGCCGCTGGCGGTGGCCAAGCTGCTCAAGGCCGTGGTGGACAAGGAGCAGCCCCAGCTGATCATCCTGGGCAAGCAGGCCATCGACGACGACGCCAACCAAGTCGGCCAGATGCTGGCCGCGCTGGCCGAGCTGCCCCAGGGCACCTTCGCCAGCAAAGTGGAAGTGGCCGACGGCAAGGCCAGCGTCACGCGCGAAGTCGATGGCGGGCTGGAGACCGTGCAGCTGTCGCTGCCGGCGGTGGTCACCACCGACCTGCGCCTCAACGAGCCGCGCTACGTCACGCTGCCCAACATCATGAAGGCCAAGAAAAAGCCCCTCGAGACGCTCAAGCCCGAAGAGCTGGGCGTCGATGTCGCCCCGCGCCTGAAGACACTCAAGGTGGCCGAGCCGGCCAAGCGCGGCGCTGGCGTCAAGGTGCCCGACGTGGCCACGCTGGTGGCCAAGCTGCGCGGCGAAGCCAAGGTCATCTAAGGGATAAGGACAAGGACACAAGACATGACAGCACTCGTCATTGCCGAACACGACAACCAAAGCCTCAAGGGCGCCACGCTCAACGCCGTCACCGCCGCCGCTGCCTGCGGCGGCGACGTCCACGTGCTGGTCGCTGGCGAGAACGCCCAGGCCGCCGCCGACGCTGCGGCAAAAATTGCCGGCGTCGCCAAGGTACTGCTGGCCGACGGCGCCAGCCTCAAGGACGCGCTGGCCGAGAACGTCGCTGCCCAGGTGCTGCAAATTGCCGGCCACTACAGCCACATCGTGTTCCCGGCCACCGCCAGCGGCAAGAACGTCGCGCCGCGCGTGGCCGCCAAGCTGGACGTGGCGCAAATCAGCGACATCACCAAGGTGGTCAGCAGCGACACCTTCGAGCGCCCCATCTACGCCGGCAACGCCATCGCCACCGTGCAAAGCGTGGACAGCGTCAAGGTCATCACCGTGCGCGGCACCGGCTTTGATGCCGCCGATGCAAGCAGCGGCAGCGCCAGCGTGGACAGGATCGACGCTGTGCAGGACTCTGGCAAAAGCGCCTTCGTGGGCCGCGAAGTCACCAAGAGCGACCGCCCCGAGCTCACCGCCGCCAAGGTCATCGTCTCCGGTGGCCGGGCGCTGGGCAGCGCCGAGAAGTTCCAGGCCGTGCTCACGCCGCTGGCCGACAAGCTGGGCGCGGCCATCGGCGCCAGCCGCGCCGCAGTCGATGCCGGCTACGCGCCCAACGACCTGCAGGTCGGCCAGACCGGCAAGATCGTGGCGCCCCAGCTGTACATCGCCGTGGGCATCAGCGGGGCCATCCAGCACCTGGCGGGCATGAAGGACTCCAAGGTCATCGTGGCCATCAACAAGGATGCGGAAGCGCCCATCTTCAGCGTGGCCGACTACGGCCTGGAGGCCGATCTGTTCGAGGCCGTGCCGCAGATGCTGCAGGCCCTGCAGTGACCGCCTGCCTGGCACCGGTTTGCTGCTGGAAATTTGCATGAAATCCGGCGCAAACCCTTGCCAGTCAAGCGCTGATAGCTATTATTTTTAATAATCCACGACATCTGGAGACACCGCCCATGCAGCCCGCCGCGCCTGACGTTCCCTACCAGCCCCTGTCCGACCTGATCCGCGAGCACGCACGCCGGCAGGCAGAGCGCCTGGCGCTGACGGGCGAGGGCGAGGCCCTGAGCTACGCCCAGCTCGATGTCCTGATGGATCGCATCGCCGCCGCCTTGCAGCAAGGCGGCGTGCTGCCAGGCCAGGCGATCGCCATCTGCGCGCTGAACTCGGTGCGCTATGGCGCGCTGTTCCTGGGCGCTTTGCGCGCCGGCGTGGTGGTCGCGCCGCTGCCGCCCAGTGCCGCGCCCGAGACGCTGGCCGTCATGCTGGGCGACGCCGGCGCGCGGCTGCTGTTTGCCGACCAGGCCGCGCCGCAGGACTGGCCCGGCACGCAGGTGGCGCGCATCTCGCTGGACGGCGTGGCCCCCGGCCAGGCCTGGGACGCGTGGCTGGCCCCCGAGGGCGCGCAGCCGCAGCCGGTGGCGGTGCCGCCCGAGGCGGCGTTCAACATCATCTACTCGTCGGGCACCACCGGCATTCCGAAGGGCATCGTGCAGTCGCACGGTATGCGCTGGGCGCACATCCGGCGCGGCGCCACGCAGGGCTACGGCCCGCAGGGCACGACGCTGCTGTCCACGCCGCTGTACTCCAACACCACGCTGGTGGTGTTCTTCCCGACGCTGGCCTATGGCGGCACAGTGGCGCTGATGGCCAAGTTCGACGCGGCGCGCTACCTGCAGCTGGCGCAGCAGCTGCGCGTCACGCACACCATGCTGGTGCCGGTGCAGTACCAGCGCATCATGGATCAGCCCGATTTCGGCAGCCACGATCTGTCCAGCTTCACGCACAAGTTCTGCACCAGCGCGCCGTTTCGCGCCGAGCTCAAGGCCGACGTGCTGGCGCGCTGGCCTGGCGCGCTGGTCGAGTTCTACGGCATGACCGAGGGCGGCGGCACCTGCATCCTGGAGGCGCACCTGCACCCGGACAAGCTGCACACCGTGGGCCGCCCCGCCGCCGGCCACGACATCCGGCTGATCGACGAGGAGGGCCGCGAAGCGGCGCCTGGCGAGGCCGGCGAAGTCGTGGGCCACTCGCCCGGCATGATGACCGGCTACCACAACCAGCCGGAAAAGACGCGCGAGGCCGAGTGGTTCGACGCCCAGGGCAAGCGCTTCATCCGCACCGGCGACGTGGGCCGCTTCGATGCCGAGGGCTTTCTGACGCTGCTGGATCGGCGCAAGGACATGATCATCAGCGGCGGCTTCAACATCTACCCCAGCGATCTGGAGGCGCAGTTGCGTGCGCACCCGGCGGTGGCCGACGTGGCCGTGGTCGGCGTGCCCTCGCGCCAGTGGGGCGAGACCCCGGTGGCCTTCGTCGTGCCGCGCGCCGGCCAGCCAGCCGATGCGCAGGCGCTGCGCGCGTGGTTCAACCAGCGCGCCGGCAAGACCCAGCGCCTGGCCGATCTGCGCCTGGTCGATGAGCTGCCGCGCAGCGCCATCGGCAAGGTGCTCAAGCGCGAGCTGCGCCAGGACTACGGCAGCGCCCCGGCCTGAACGATGCACCTGATTGGCGCAGCGAATCGACGCAGAGTTTTTTGCAATTGGACGTGCTGGCACGGTGTTTCCACAATTGAAATTTCCTCCCCGGCCACTTGGGCGCCGGGCCTGGATTTCGACAGGAGACAAAACGCATGAATGCACCCCACAGCACGCGCCGCCAATGGCTGATGCAGGGCCTGGGCCTGGCCGCCGCCGCAGCTGCGCCCGGCTGGGCCATGGCGGCCAGCGCCAGCGGCTACCCGAACAAGCCGGTGCGCGTCATCGTGCCCTTTGCCGCCGGAGGCACCACCGACGTGGTGGCGCGGCTGGTGCTGCAAAAGCTCGGCGAGCAGGTCGGCCAGTCCTTCATCGTCGAGAACAAGGGCGGCGCGGGCGGCTCCATCGGCACCGAGCAGGTGGCGCGCAGCGCGCCCGATGGCTACACGCTGCTGATCAACACCGCCGGTGCGCAGACGCTCAGCCCGGTCATCTACAAGGTCGGCTACGAGGCGCTGGCCAGCTTCGAGCCGGTCACGCACATCTGCGACGTGGGCTTCATCGTGATTGCGCGCAAGGACTTGCCGGCAAACAACATGAAGGAGCTGATTGCCCTGGCGCGCGGGCCGCAGCCCCTGTCCATGTCCTCGGGCAGCAGCATGATCAACCTGATGAGCGAGGAGTTCAAGCGCATCATCGGCGCCCCCGAGACCATCAACGCCCAGTACAAGGGCACGGCGCCGCAGATGCAGGCGGTGGTGTCGGGCGAGGTGGATTTTTCGCTGGACTCGTTCGCCGCCGTGGAGATGATCCGCGCCGGGCGCGTCAAGGCGCTGGGCGTGGTCATGCCGCAGCGCGCGGCGTCTTTTCCGGATGTGCCCACGCTCAGGGAGCAGGGCATCGAGGGCATGGATTTCGCTTCCTGGGCCGGCCTGCTGGCCCCAAGGGAACGCCCAAGGAGGCCGTGGCCTATCTGGCGCACGAGATGGACAAGGTCATGCAACTGGAGGACGTGCAGGCCAAGCTGCGCAGCTACAACTACACGCCCCGGCGCACCACGCCCGAGGAGTTCGGCAAGATGATCGCCGCCGACAACGAGCGCTGGAAGCGCATCGTCAAGGAGACCGGCTTCAAGGTCAGCTGAGGCCTGGCAGGCTGCCGGCGCGCGTGGGCGCCTGGCGGCGCCACAGCAGCTCGGTGGCCAGCAGTGCCAGCGCTGCCACGGCCAGCGGCGCCAGGTAGTACAGCGCGCGAAACGCCAATACCACCGCCAGCGCCTGGCTGGCGGGTAGGTAGCCCGAGAGCACGGCGGTGCCCACCGCCTCCAGCACGCCCAGCCCGGCGGGAATGCGCGACACCAGGCCGACCACCGCCCCCAGCAGCACCGTGGCCAGCGCAGCCGGGTAGGGCGCCTGGCCCTGCGCCAGCGCCCACACGGCAGCGCCCATCAGCGCCCAGTTCAGGCTCGACAGCAGTAGCTGCAGCAGCGCCACGCGCCAGGTCGGCAGCGGCAGGCTGCGCCCGCGAAAAATGAAAGGCTGGCCGCCCCGCAGCGCGCACAGCAGCACGTACAGCACGCTCACCGCCGCCAGCGCCACGCCCAGCCAGCGCAGCTGCAGCGCGCCGATCTGCCAGCTGCCTGGCAGTTGCGGCGTCCAGCGCCAGAACACGGCGCAGGCCAGCAGGAAGTAGCCCACCCAATTGGTGACGATGGACAGCACGACAACCTGTGCGATCTGCCCCACGTCCAGGCCCTGGCGCGAGTACAGCCGCCAGCGCACCGACACCCCGCCGATCAGCGAGCCCAGGTTGAGCGTGAACGGATAGGCGATCAGCGTGATGGCCATGGTGCGGGACACGCCCAGGGGGTGGCGCACGACGTGCCGGCCAAACAGGTCGAAGCAGCCATAGGCCAGGTGGCTGGCCCAGGCCAGTGCTGCCCCCAGCGCCAGCGTGGCCGCCGGCAGTGCGCGCAGCGCGCGCCACACCGCTGGCCAGTCCACCTGCATGGCGCGCTGCACCAGCAGCGTGGCGACGGCCAGCGCCACCAGTGCCATCAGCGCACCGCCCAGCCAGCGCCAGGCGCGGCTGGCCAGCAGAGTGCGCCAGCGTCCGGGCTGGTGCTGCTGCTCAACGGGTGGTGCTGCCCGCATGGCCGGCCTCGGGCTGCACCAGCGAGATATGCGGCTGGTGGCGCGGCAGCCAGCCGGCCCAGGTCGGGAACCAGCGCATCAGGTGGTACAGCAGATAGCCGCGCAGCAGCCGCAGGCCTTCGAAAGCGCCCTTGGGCTGGGCCTGCACCTGGGTGCAGGCCTCGCGCATCAGGCGTGCCAGGCGCGCGTGCAGCCGGGCGTTGAAGCCAGCGTCGCGGATGATGACGTTGGCCTCCAGGTTCAGCGACAGGCTGAGCGGATCGAGGTTGCTCGAACCTACCGTGGCCCACTCGCCATCGACCAGCGCCACCTTGCCATGCAGTGGCCGTTCGCAGTATTCGAAGATGCGCACGCCGGCGCGCAGCAGGTGGTCGTACAGCAGGCTGGCGGCCGTCTTGACGATGGGCATGTCCGGCTCGCCCTGCAGGATCAGCGTGACCTGCACGCCCCGGCGCGCCGCCCGGCGCATGGCGCGTACCAAGCGCCAGCCGGGGAAGAAATAGGCATTGGCAATCACCACCCGCTGGCGCGCAATGCGCAGGGCGATGCGGTAGTGGCGCTCGATGTCGGTGGTGTGTAGGTCGTTGTCGCGCGTGACGAAGATGGCGTCTGCCATGCCGGCGTGCGCCAGTTCGGGCAGGGGTGCGCGCAGCTTGCGCCGGCGCTCATCGCCCCGCGGCAGCACGGCGCAGCGGGCAAAGCGCTGAATGTGCGCCACGATGGGCCCGCGCACGCGCACCGCCCAGTCCTGCTTGGCCTGCGGGCCGAAGTCGGCCACGTGGTCGGCCGAGTAGTTGATGCCGCCGATGAAGGCCAGCTGGCCATCGACCACAACGATCTTGCGGTGCATCCGGCGCAGCACGTTCAGCCGCTGGCCGAACAGGCGCCGCCCGCCTGGGTCGAACACACGGTAATGCACGCCGGCCTGCACCAGCGCGGCGATGAACTCGGGCGGCAGGTCGGGCGAGCCAAAGCCATCCACCAGCACATGCACCTGCACGCCCTGCTGCGCCGCCTGCAAGAGTGCAGCGTGCAGGGCGCGGCCGATCTTGTCGTCGAACAGGATGAAGGTCTCCAGCAGTACCTCGTGCCGGGCGCTGCGGATGGCCTCGAACACGGCGGGGAAGAACTCCTCGCCGTTTTCCAGCAGCTCGAAATGGTTGCCCGGCACCCAGCGCGAGGCGCGCCGTGGTGCGGGCCGGGTGGCTGTAGGGGCGGGCTTCACAGTGCGATCTCCGCCGCCAGCGGGGCATGGTCGGACAGCCGGCTCCAGGGCCGCCGGGGCAGCGGCACCGGCGCGTGGATGGCCACGCCGCGCACGTAGATGCGATCCAGCGGCAAGAGCGGCATGGGCGCCGGGAAGGTGCGCAGCGCCCGGCCCAGGGAATGCACGAAGACCTCGCGCAGCCCGGCCTCGCGGGCCAGCAGCGTGTGCGCCCGGCCCCGCCAGTCGTTGAAGTCGCCGGCGACGATGATGGGCTCGCTCTCGGGCAGCGAGCGCACCAGCGCCGCCATGCGGTGCAACTGCTGGTGGCGGTGCGCCTCCTGCAGGCCCAGGTGTACGCAGATGGCATGTACCGGCGTGGCCAGAGTGGGCGGCTGCAGCACGCAGTGCAACATGCCGCGGCGCTCCGGGCCAGCGATCGAGATGTCGTGGTTCTCGAAATGCACGATGGGGAACTTGGACAGCAGCGCGTTGCCGTGGTGGCCGCTGTCATAGACGGCGTTGCGGCCATAGGCGTACTGGCTCCAGATGGAGTCGGCCAGGAACTCGTAGTGCGGCTGCGCGGGGAAATTGCGCACCCGGCTGGCGTGGCGCTGGTGCGTGCCCAGCACCTCCTGCAGAAAGACCACGTCCGCCGCCACCTGCCGCACCGCCTCGCGCAGCTCATGCAGCATGAAGCGGCGATTGAAGGAGGTGAAGCCCTTGTGGACGTTCACGGTGAGCACCTTGAACGCCAGGCGGGCGGCGGGGGCGGAGGAGAAATCTGGCATGGGCGGGCGATGGGCAGGGCGGCTGGGCGGGTACGGCCCCAGCCATTCTTCGCCCCGGCCCTGGCACCGGCTGTAGGACGCAGCAGCCTGCCTGTGCGTGAGCACGGCGCAAGCGGGCGTCCCGCCACTGTTGGCACGGCTGTCGAAGCCTGGATTCGTGTAGCTACAATAACGTCATGCGCGTGACCTTCGACCCCGCCAAGACTATGGTGAAACCCGCATCCTGTGCTATGGCCTGCTGGCCGGGCGCATGGTGGTTGTCGGCTACACCCCGCGTGGCGCGGCCCGCCATGTCTTCAGCATGAGGAAGGCCAATGAGCGCGAGAAAGACCGGATCGGCACGCTGCTTGGGCTCTGACCTGCAGCGGGTCGATGCCCATCAGGTAGGCGCTGCGGAATATGACGAACTGCCGGAACTGACCGACGAGATGCTGGCGCGCGCCCGGGTCAACCGGGGCGGGCGCCCGAAGTCCGCAGCTCCCAAGGTGCTCCTGTCGGTGCGCTACAGCCCGGAGGTCGTCGAATATTTCCGCAGTACCGGCGAGGGCTGGCAGGCGCGGATGGATGCGGTGCTCAAGGAGCATGTCCTGTTGCACCGCAACAGGCGTGCTGCATCGTGAGCTGTCTGCCGGCTTCAACCCGGCAGAAAGCCTTCCACCGACAGGTAGCGCTCGCCAGTGTCGTAGTTGAAGCCCAGCACACGCGCACCGGCCGGCAGCTCGGGCAGTTTTTGCGCGATGGCGGCCAGGGCGGCGCCCGAGGAAATACCCACCAGCAGACCTTCCTCGCGCGCCGCGCGGCGGGCGTATTCGCGCGCCGGCTCGGCCTCGACCAGGATCACGCCGTCGAGCAGATCGACGTGCAGGTTGCGCGGGATGAAGCCCGCGCCCAGGCCCTGGATGGGGTGCGGCCCGGGCTGGCCGCCGGAGATGACCGGCGAGCCGGTGGGCTCCACGGCAAAGACCTTGAGCGCCGGAAAGCGGCTCTTGAGCACCTGCGCCACGCCGGTGATGTGCCCGCCCGTGCCCACGCCGGTGATGATGGCGTCCAGCCCGTCGGGGAAGTCGGCCAGGATTTCCTGCGCCGTGGTGCGCGCGTGGACTTCGATGTTGGCCGGGTTCTCGAACTGCTGGGGCATCCAGGCGCCGGGCGTGGCCTGAACGATCTCCTGGGCGCGGGCGATGGCGCCTTTCATGCCCTTTTCCTTGGGCGTCAGGTCGAACGTGGCGCCGTAGGCCAGCATCAGGCGGCGGCGCTCGACGGACATGCTGTCGGGCATGACCAGGATCAGCCTGTAGCCCTTGACGGCAGCCACCAGGGCCAGGCCGATGCCGGTGTTGCCGCTGGTCGGCTCGACGATGGTGCCGCCGGGTTGCAATTGGCCGCTGGCCTCGGCGGCCTCGACCATAGCCAGGGCAATGCGATCCTTGATGGAGCCGCCGGGGTTGCTGCGCTCGGACTTGATCCAGACATTGGCGCCCGGCCCGAACAGCCGGTTGATGCGGACGTGGGGCGTGTTGCCGATGGCCTGCAGGATGTTGTCGATGCGCATGTCGAAGCTCCGGAAGAAGGTTGCACCCCAGTGGGCGGGAAAGGATGGCGGCCATTGTGGCGGACATCTTTTGCGCGCGCGTGATATGGATATGCCCTTCCCGCCAGCGGCCCGGGCGCACAGCGCAGCGATAATCGCGCGCTGTGAAGCCTGCCAGACCGCCGCTGGTGCATGTGCCGAAAGGCCGCACTGGAGGAACGTCCGGACTGCACAGGGCAGCGTAGCAGCTAACGGCTGTCCACCGTGAGGTGAGGATCAGAGCAACAGAGACGAGCCGATTCAGTTCGGATGAAACGGGCAATCTCTACGCGCAGCAACACCAAGTAGGCACACGTTGACGGGGCCCCCGGAGTGTGCGGGTAGGTGGCATCGAGCCGGGTGGGCGACCCCCGGCCCAGAGTAATGGCGGTCACATCCGCGCAGCCCTGCAAGGGGCGTGCGGATGCACAGAATCCGGCTTATCGGCAGGCTTCACACTTTCTGTCGTTTCGTGCTCCAGCCCTGATGGGGCAAGCGCAAGAAGCTATATTTTCAATAGCGAAACCGGGCGTTTCAGAACCGCTCCCACGGCAACACATAACGCCACTGCCCCTCGGCCAGCGGGGCCAGGGCGATGCGGCCAATGCGCAGGCGCCTGAGCGCCGTGACCGAGAGGCCCACGGCGGCGCACATCGCCGGCACCTGGCCAGGCCGGATGCCCTTCAAGGCAAAGCGCAGGCGCTGCTCGCTTTGCCAGCTGACCTTGATGGGCGGCAGGGGCCGGCCATTGAACTCCAGGCCGTGGCACAGGCGCTGCAGGCCGCCGTCGGCGATCTGGCCGGCCACTTGGACGATGCACTCGTGCTCCAGCGTCTCGGCGTCCTGCTGCAGCTTGCGCGCCACGCGGCCATCCTGGGTATAGACCACCAGGCCGCTGGCCTCGGTGGGCAGGGGCGTGTGGCAGGCCAGGTTCTTGAAGTGCCGGCCCAGCACGCGCACCGGCGGGCCTTCGCCTACGTGGTGGCTGTCCGGGCGCAGCAGCTCCAGCGCCAGGGGCGCCTCGCCCCGGCTGCGGCTGGCGTGCGCCTCGCCCGGGGTCTGCCCCAGGCCCAGCCCGGCCTCGAAGCCCGGCGGCTTGTGCAGCAGCAGCGTGACCGGCGGCAACTCCTCGGCGCGCGCGCCGGAGGCCAGGCGCACCTGCTGCTGCGCACCGACGCGGGCGCCCGGCTCCTCGACCACCCGGCCATCGACGCTGACGTGGCCGCCCTCGATGTACAGCTCGGCCTCGCGGCGCGAGCAGCCGACCTCGGCAGCCAGGCGCTTGGCCAGGCGGATGGCCGGCGCCTGCCCCGGGTCGGTCACGTCAGCTCCGTCAGGTTGTTGCCCGGCTCCAGGGCGCGGATGCGCTCCACGTGCGCCAGCAGCGAGCGCTGCGCCAGCGGCCACATGCGCTCGGGCACGTCGCCATAGGCCAGGCGCACCCAGTCCTCTATGCTGCCGCCCGGGCGCGCCTGCATGGCGGCCAGCACCTTGGCCTCGCGTGCCAGGCGGTGCGCCTGCAGGCCGGCGATGACGCGGCGCGCATCGCCCAGCACATAGCCATGCGCCGGGGCGATGTAGTCCACGCCGTGCTCGGCGCACAGCGCGTCCAGGCGCTCGAGCGAGTCCAGGTAGTCGGCCATGTTGCCGTCGGGCGGGTCGATGATGGTGGTGCTGCCGTTCAGGATGTGGTCGCCCGAGAACAGCAGCCCGTCCTCGCGCAGGATCAGGCAGATGTGGTTGGCCGCGTGGCCGGGCGTGTGGACGACTTCCAGGGTATGGGTGATTTTGCCCTCTAGCCCTTGTCCAGCAAGCGTGAGCAGCTCACCATTCGATAGCGCTCGGTCGGGCGTGAACTGGCTGGCGGCGCGTGCCGTGGGGCCGAGGGCAGGCCCAGGATGGGTGGCGCGGCGCGGCCATGCGCGGCCACCAGCGCCTGCAACGGCGCCGCGCCCGGGAAGTGGTCGGGGTGCGAGTGCGTGCAGACGATGGCGCGGATGTCGCCGCCAGCGGCGCGCCACAGGCGCTCGATGTGCTCGGGCTCGGCCGGGCCGGGGTCGATGGCGATGTAGCCAGTGGCTGGCTCGCCCACCAGATAGCTGTTGGTGCCCGGGCCGGTCATGACGCCGGGGTTGGGTGCCGTGAGGCGCTGCACGTTCTTGAGCAGCGGCAGCACGCGCTCGCACTGCCAGTCCAGCGGGTGCTGGTGGTGGCCATCCGGGCAGACCAGGGCCAGCTCGCCATAGGCCGGCTCGTGTTCCATGAAGTGCTCGACCTTGCCGGCCACCAGGCCCGAGCGCGGGCAGGTCGTCCACAGCGGCTGCTCGTGCGCCACCGCATCCAGCACCTCCTGCGCGCTGGCGTACTGCGCCAGGCGCTCCAGCGTGCGAATGGTCGGGAAAATCATGAAGAATTGCCCGGCCTCGTGGCGTGCCAGCGCGTCCTGCGGGCGCACCCACACCGGCTCGAACTGCTCGGCCTCGTCGGCCACCGGCTCCTGGCCGGGCGGCATACGGGCGACCAGGAAGGGCACGGCAAAGCGCTTAGGCAGGTTGCGATCGGCCGTCCAGTGCGCCAGCTGGTACATGGCGTCGGCGGCCAGGCGCAGGCCGCGTGCGGCGCACTGCGGGGCAAAGTCGGCCTTGCGGTCGAGCGCGGCGATGTCGCCGGCATCGGCCCAGCGGCCATTGGGGTGGCGCGCCAGCAGGATGCCCAGCTCCTCGAAGCTCTCGCGCAGTGCGGCCAGGGCCTCGGTCAGGCGTTGGCCGGTCTGCGCCGGGCGATGGTCGGCCAGGGCGTGCGCTTCGGGCGCGGCGTCCTGCGCCTCGATGCCGCCGCCCGGGAAGACGTAGGCACCAGGCACGAAGCTGGCCTTGGCCGAGCGGCGCGTCATCAGCACTTGCAGCGCCGGGGTGCCATCGGCGCCGGGCGCGTCGCGCAGCAGCAGCACGGTGGCCGCCTGCAGTGGGGTGGGCGGGGTGCGGCGGGGATGCAGGTATTGGTTGTCGCGGGGCATCGGCTGATTATGGCGAGGCCCGGCGCTGTCCGTGCGTCTCCCGCGTGCCACCGGGATAATCCCCCGGCCAGCTCAACCTTGCGTACCTGACCCATGACCCAGCCCCTCAATCCCATCACCGAAGACGACATCGCCCAGTACCTGGCCAGCACGCCGGGCTTTTTCGAGCGCCACGCCGAGCTGCTGTCCATCGTCACCCTGACCAGCCCGCACGGCCAGCGCGCCGTCAGCCTGCAGGAGCGCCAGGCCGAGATGCTGCGCGGCAAGATCAAGGATCTGGAGCAGCGCGTCATGGACATGGTGCGCAACAGCCACGAAAACGCCACCATCGCCGGCAAGATCCACCAGTGGGCGCGCCAGCTGGCGGCGGTGCGCGCAGCCGCCGACGTGCCGCAGGCCGTGCAGCAGGGCATGGCCACGCTGTTCGACGTGCCGCAGGTGGCGCTGCGGCTGTGGGGCGTTGCCGCCGAACACGCCCAGGCGCCCTTCGCCCAGGGCGCAAGCGACGACGTGCGTGCCTTTGCCTCATCGCTGACCATGCCGTTTTGCGGCCCCAACCTGGGCTTCGAGGCCGTGGGCTGGCTGGAGCAGGGGCAGGATGTGCAGTCGCTGGCCCTGCTGCCGCTGCGCCCGGGAGCGCTGGACGACACGGCACAGCCGGCCTTCGGTCTGCTGGTGCTGGGTTCGCCCGATGCCGAGCGCTTCGACGCCACCATGGGCACGGACTTTCTGACGCGCATGGCCGAGCTGGCGGCCAGCGCCCTGCAGCGGCTGATCTGACATGGCCCGGCGCGCGCCGGGCGCAGCCCCGCCGGCCCTGCCTGCCGAGGCGCTGGCCTACCTGGAGCACGCACGCGTGCAAAAGCGCCTGGCCGAGCGCACGCTGCAGCTCTATACCCAGGACTTGCAGCGCCTGCAGGCAGCGGCGCAGCCCCTCGGCCTGCCGCTGCTGGCGCTCACCAGCGCTCACCTGCGCCGCTTTGCCGCGCAGCTGCACGCCAGCGGGCGCAGCGCGCGCGGCATTGCGCTGATCCTGTCGGGCTGGCGCGGCTTCTACACCTGGGCGGCGCGCCAGGGGTTGCTGGAGCGCAACCCGGCGCAGGGCGTGCGCGCCCCCAAGGCACCCCGGCCACTGCCCAAGGCGCTGGCGGTGGACGAGGCCGTGCATCTGGCCGAGCACTGCGAGCCGCAGGCCGACCCGTGGGAGGAAGCGCGCGACGCCGCCATGGTCGAGCTGCTGTACGGCTGCGGCCTGCGTGTGGGCGAGCTGGTCGGGCTGGATGTCGCGGCCAGCAGCGCCGCGCACCGCCAGGGCCGTGGCTGGCTGGATCTGGACGGCGCCGAGGCGCATGTCCTGGGCAAGGGCGGGCGCCGGCGCAGCGTGCCCATGGGGCCGCCCGCCGTGCGCGCCGTGCAGGCCTGGCTGGTGCAGCGCGCCCGGCCCTTTGGCGGCGTGCGGGCGCTGCGCCTGGATGCCGATGCGCTGTTCGTCGGCGTGCGCGGCGCGCGCATCACGGCGCACATGGTCTGGCTGCGCCTGCGCCAGCGCAGCGCCGCCGCCAGCCTGAGCACGCCGGTGCATCCGCACATGCTGCGCCACTCGTTTGCCAGCCACCTGCTGCAGTCCAGCCAGGACTTGCGCGCCGTGCAGGAACTGCTGGGCCACGCCAGCATCACCACCACCCAGGCCTACACCCGGCTGGACTTCCAGCATCTGGCGCAGGTCTATGACCAGGCGCACCCGCGCGCCAAGCGGCGCACGCCCAAGGATTGAGGCCGGGGCCGGCGCACGCCCTCAGAGCGTGTTTACGATCTCCGCACGCAGGGGCGCGGGTGCGGATCGGGATGGGCTGCCAGGCGCAAACCGCAGCGATAGCCCGTGCTATCGCGAGGATTTGCAACGCCGCAGACCGCCCGAGGCCGCGCTCGCGCACCCGCGCGGGGATCGTAAACACGCTCTCAGGCACCCCTCTCTTGCTGGCCAAAGCCCAGCGTCGGCTGGACGCTGCCGTCGTCGAACTGCAGCGTGCGCTCGGGCCAGCGCAGGGTGGCCAGGCGGAAGTCGCCCGGTGCGCGCTGCGGCTCGCGCCGCTCGCGCCAGCGCCCGCCCACCGAGTAGTCCACGCAGAACACGTTGCCGCGCTGCCCGTGCCAGCGCAGCGGGTCTATGGCGCTGAACAGATCGGCGTCGCCCTTGCCGACATCGCGCCGGTTCATGGGCCGGGCGCTGCGCCAGTAGTGCCCGACCACCACGGCGCGCGGGTCGGCGTACTCGTTCCACCAGGCCACGCGCGCGGCAAAGCGCCACTTGCCGCTGGTGAAGAAGGGCTGCTCGGCCTTGCGCTCGACGCCCGAGGTCAGCACCTTGAGCGGGTTGAACATCTGCTTGTTGGCCTCGTTTTGTGCGTAGGCGTGCAGAAAGGGTGGCGGGCAATCTTCCTGCTCCAGACCCTGCGGGCAGGCCTGCAGCTCGGCGCGCACGCGCTCGGCCAGGCCGGTGCTGTGGCCGTGCTCCAGCGCGCTGCGCTCCCAGCGCGTGTAGGCCGGGCCGGCCTGACCCAGGGGCACGGCGCGCGCGGCGGCGATGGCCTCGTCCAGCCAGACGGCGTGAACCACGCGCAGATCCGCGCGCTCCAGGGCGATGGGCAGGCCGGCCAGCCAGTCCACGATGGCCTGGCGCTCGGGCGCCGTGGGGCGGGCATAGGGGGCGTATTTGTCCTGGTCGTGCGCCACGCGCTCGTCGAAGAACCAGCCCGAGCCGTCCTTGGCGTCGCCGTTGAGCAGATTCATCTCGTGGTTGCCCAGCACCGCCACGGCGCGGCCCGCCTCGACCAGCTGCTGCGCCAGCGCCAGCACGGCGGGACTGTCCGGGCCACGGTCGCAGAAATCGCCCACGAAGACCAGCGTGCGGCCCTGCGGGTGGCGGCCCTGCGCGTCATAGCCCAGGTGCTGCAACAGCGCCTGCAGCGCGGCGAATTCACCGTGGATGTCGCCCACGATGTCCAGCGGGCCGGGCGGCAGGGGTTGAACCAGACTCATGCAATTGCTCCAGCGTGATGTGACCGGGGGATTGTGCGGGCTTGCGCCTGGCGCGCGCTGGCGCTGGCTGTGGGCCTATCGGGCGCGCCACTCGCCGGACGGCCCGTTAAGTGGCATCCTTGCTGCACTTTTTCACCACCACCCACGAAAGGAGAACCCCATGGCCGATACTTGGCTGACCTCGCTCATCACCGACACGCCCCAGCAAGGCTTCGAGCTGGCCATCACCCTGAGCCGCCGCGGCGTGAAATACACCCAGCCCGACGCCGAAGTGCTGCACAAGCTGCGCCCCGAATACGCCAACAGCCACGAGGCGCTGACGGCGGCCTCGCAGGTCGTGGCCATCAACTTCCAGACCGTGGCGGCAGCCAACAATTACTGGCGCAAGTGACCCACAGCCTTTTGGCTATCTGTTATTTGCTATGTAAAACATAGCTATCAGCGCTTTCTGCACAAGGCTTTTAGGCTGAAAACACTCTGAAAATCAGCCTTTTGGCGGGCCTGCAGCCCAGGGTCTGCCCGGCTTCGCTACAGTCAGGCCCACCGCGCCCGTGCGCCGTCCCGCCAGGGCCAGCGCGCGGGCGCTTTCGTTGCCAGCCGCACCCCTCAGCAAAGCCCTTCACCATGTCCCTGATTCCCGCCACCATCCTCACCGGCTTCCTCGGCGCCGGCAAAACCACCCTGCTCAAGCGCGTGCTGACCGAGGCGCACGGGCAAAAAATCGCCGTGATCGAAAACGAGTTCGGCGAGGAAAACATCGACAACGACATCCTGGTCACGGACTCGAAAGAGCAGATCGTGCAGATGAGCAACGGCTGCATCTGCTGCACCATCCGCGAAGACCTGCGCGAGACGCTGCAGCTGCTGGCGGCCAAGCGGCGCAAGGGCCTGCTGGACTTCGAGCGCGTGATCATCGAGACCACGGGCCTGGCCGACCCCGGCCCGGTGGTGCAGACCTTCTTCATGGACGACGAGATCGCCGAGACCTATCTGGTCGATTCGATCATCACCGTGGTCGATGCCAAGCACGCCGGCGCGCAGCTCGACCAGCGCCAGGAGGCGCGCCGCCAGGTGGGCTTTGCCGACCAGATCTTCCTGTCCAAGACCGACCTGGTGAGCGAGGACGAAAAGCACGCGCTGATCCATCGCTTGAAGCACATGAACCCGCGCGCACCCATCAAGGCCGTGCATTTCGGCGAGGTGCCGCTGGCCGAGGTGCTGGACTTGCGCGGCTTCAACCTGAATGCGCGGCTGGACATCGACCCGGACTTCCTGAAGGAGGGCGATGGCCACGACCACAGCCACGGCCATGTCCACGACGAGCACTGCGGGCACGAGCAGCACGGCCACGAGCATGGGCATGAGCACGGCGGGCACTGCAGCCACCCGCACCACCACCATCACGACGACGACGTGAAAAGCTTCGTCTATCGCGCCGGGCGGCCTTTCGATCCTGCGCGGCTGGAGGACTTCCTGGGCGCCATCGTCAACGTCTATGGCCCGCGCATGTTGCGCTACAAGGGCGTGCTGGACATGCAAGGCACCAACCGCAAGGTCATCTTCCAGGGCGTGCATCAGCTCATGGGCAGCGACCTGGGCCCCGAGTGGCAGCAGGGCGAGCCGCGCGTCAGCCGCATGGTCTTCATCGGCATCGACCTGCCGCGCGACATCCTGGAGCAGGGCCTGGGCCAGTGCTTGGCCTGAGAGCGTGTTTACGATCCCCGCGCGGGTGCTCGAGCGCGGCCTCGGGCGGTCTGCGGCGTTGCAAATCCTCACGATAGCACGGGCTATCGCTGCGGTTTGCGCCTGGCAGCCCAGCCCGATCCGCACTCGCGCCCCTGCGCGCGGAGACCGTGAACACGCTCTGAGCGGGGCGGCGATGCCGCAGCGCCGGCGTGCGGCATGGATGGGCTGCGCCCGGGGCCCCGCCCTACAATCGCGCCCCGTTGTCTGACAGCCGCCGGCGGCACAAGCACTACACTGCCGGCCCGGCGCAGCGCGCACCATCGCTGGCCTGACCGCCGCGTCGCCTCCTCCACGAGAGGACGAGACGGCAATCAGGCTGTTTGTTCCACTTTCGGCAACCAGCGGCAGGCTTGCCCTGCCGTGCCAGCTTCATCAATTCAGACCATGACTACGACCCTGCAAAAATCTGTGGCGGCCGCCAAGAAGGACTCCAAGCTGGCCAACAACTGGAAGACCAAGAGCGCCGAGGAGTTGACCGACGCCGAAGTGCTGGCCATGCCCGATGCCGAGTACATGAACGACAAGCAGATGGCGTTCTTTCGGCACAAGCTGGTGCTGCTCAAGCAGGAAATCCACGCCAACGCCGACGAGACCACGGAAAACCTGCGCGAGGACACGGTGGTCGTGCCCGACCCCGCTGACCGCGCCACCATCGAGGAAGAGCACGCCCTGGAGTTGCGCACGCGCGACCGCGAGAGGAAGCTGCTCAAGAAAATCGAGCAGTCCATCGACCGCATCGACGCCGGCGACTACGGCTACTGCGACGAGACCGGCGAGCCTATCGGCGTGGGCCGGCTGATCGCGCGTCCCACGGCCTCGCTGTCGCTGGAGGCGCAGCAGCGGCGCGAACTCAAGCAGAAGATGTTTGGCGACTGACGGCAACCGGGCTTTTCCAGGGATTGCGCGCGGCGCCCGCAAGGCACAATGACCCGCATGAGCAAGGATGAGTCCCCCGCCGGCCCGCCGCCCTCATCAGGGCGCGGGCTGCTGTCCAAGATGGTGCGCTTCGTGCGCCACCCCACCGTGAACTGGTCCGAGATCGACAATCTGGACGAGGAGCGCGAGAGCCAGTACAGCAAGCAGATGCTCAAGGACATGATCGAGCGCAAGCGGCGCAACGACTTCGTGCGCCGGCGCGAGTTCGATCAATTGCGCAAGCTGCGCAGCCGCGAGGGCGCGCGCGCGCAGCCCGAGGCCGAAGCCGAGGTCTCGTCGATCCGTACCTCGCTGTTCCAAAGCAGCATCAGCTCGCCCGACGAGCGCGCCGACACCCTGCGCAAGATCGACGAGATCGAGGCGCAGATGTCGCACCAGTGGTGGAAGGGCCGGGCCGGGGCGGCGCCAGCGGCTGCGCCCGCACAGGCCGCGCCTGCCGCAGCGCCCCAACCGGACAGCGCCGCAGCGCAACTCTCGCCCGCTGCGCAGGCCATGGCCACTGCCCTGGCCAACTCTCCCTTCGCCACTGGCGAGCACGCCAAGGCCTTTGCGCCGACGGCGCCGCTGACCCTGCCGCCGGCAGCCGACACCGCCGGGCTGACGCAGCCGGCGGCGCTGGAGCCGTCGTTGGCGTTTGCCCCTTCTGCCCCTGCCCCTGCTGCCCCCGCCGCGCCGACAGCCGCGCCCGCAGCCGCAGCCGCACCGCCTGGCACCAGCTTCGTTCATGACCCCGAGCTGGAGGAGGCCGCCATCCGCTTTGCCAGCGCCGACCATGCCGGCGCCGAGACGGCCCTGCGCGAAGTGCTGGCGCGCCGCGAGCGCGCCGCTGCCGCCGACCTGGCCGCAGCCGATGCTGCGCCAGCCCAGCAGGAGGCGCGCATCGTCTGGCTGACGCTGTTCGACCTGTTTCGTGCCACCGGGCAGCACGAGCCGTTCGAGGCCCTGGCCATCGAATACGCGGCGCGCTTTCACCACACCGCGCCGCTGTGGTTCTCCCTGCCCCAGCAGCTGGGCCTGCCGGCGCTGGTCGAAACCGGCGCCAAGCCCGCAGCAGCCCAGCGCGAGCTGAGCTGGAATGCTCCAGCCCTGCTGACGGCGCAGTCGATCGCCAGCCTGCAGGCCGCGCTGGCGCGGGCGGCCCAGCCGTGGACGCTGTCGTGGAGCCGCCTGGGCGATATCGAGCCGTCGGTCGTGCCGCTGTTGGCCGATCTCGTCGAGCGCCTGGCAGACGAGCCGGCGCAGTTGCGCTTCGTCGGCGTGCCGCAGCTGCAGGCCATCGTGCAGGGCAACACCCCTTCCGGCGAGCGCACGCGCGACCCGCAGTGGTGGCGGCTGCACATGGCGCTGCTGCGCCTGATGGATCTGCCCGACGAGTTCGAGCTGGCGGCCCTGGACTACTGCGTGACCTACGAGGTCTCGCCACCGTCCTGGGTGCCGCCGCGCTGCACCTTCAGCGGCGATGCCCAGGCCTTGGCGCAGCCCGGCGCTGATGCTGACCCGCTCCAGGGCGCAGGGCCGGACAGCTACCTGCCCTCCATGCAGTCCGGCTTTGCCCTGTCGGTGCCGCCGGGCAGCGAGCAGGGGCCGGTGCCCTCGCTGCTGGGCGTCATCGAGGGCGACGCCAGCGCCGCGCTGCAGGCCCTGCAGGAGCTGATGCGTCCCGGCGTGCCGCTGGTGGTGGCCTGCGACCAGCTGGTGCGCATCGACTTTGCCGCTGGCGGCGGCGTGCTCAACTGGGCAGCCAGCCAGCAGGCGAGCGGGGCGGTGCTGGAGTTTCGCAACCTGCATCGGCTGGTGGCGGTGTTCTTCAACGTCATCGGTATCAACGAGCACGCCCGGGTGGTGTCGCGCAGCGATTGACCCTGCCGGGCGCGCGGCCCGTGGCCCGGCTTCTTGCAAACTCAGCCCCCGGGCCTCATATCTCCCCACCATGGAACAATTTCACGGCACCACCATCCTGAGCGTGCGTCGCACGCTGGCCGACGGCAGCGTCCAGGTCGCCCTGGGCGGCGACGGCCAGGTCACCCTGGGCAATATCGTCGTCAAGGGCTCGGCGCGCAAGGTGCGCCGCCTGCACCACGGCAAGGTGCTGGCCGGCTTTGCCGGCGCCACCGCCGACGCCTTCACCCTGTTCGAGCGCTTCGAGGCCAAGTTGGACAAGCACCAGGGCCACCTGACGCGCGCCGCCATCGAGCTGACGCGCGACTGGCGCACCGACCGCGTGCTGCGCCGCCTCGAAGCCATGCTGGCCGTGGCGGATGCCAGCGCCTCGCTGATCATCACCGGCAATGGCGACGTGCTGGAGCCTGAAGCCGGCATCGTCGCCATCGGCTCGGGCGGCGCCTACGCCCACGCCGCCGCCAAGGCGCTGCTGGACAGCACCGAGCTGGGCGCACCCGACATCGTGAAGAAGGCGCTGGAGATCGCCGGCGAGCTGTGCATCTATACCAACATGCACCACACCATCGAAACGCTGTGAGCGTGGGTGGTATTACACTTTTTTGATAGCTGTCAGCGCTTGCCCAGCAAGGGTTTGCGGCTGATTTCATTGTATTTTTGCCAGGCTGCTGCATGTCTCTTTCCATGACCCCGCAGGAGATCGTCTCCGAACTCGACCGCCACATCGTCGGCCAGGCGCCGGCCAAGCGGGCGGTGGCGATTGCGCTGCGCAACCGCTGGCGCCGCCAGCAAGTGGACGCCGGTCTGCGCCAGGAGATCACGCCCAAGAACATCCTGATGATCGGCCCCACTGGCGTGGGCAAGACCGAGATCGCGCGGCGCCTGGCGCGCCTGGCCGATGCGCCCTTCATCAAGGTCGAGGCAACCAAGTTCACCGAAGTCGGCTACGTCGGCAAGGACGTGGACTCCATCGTGCGCGATCTGGTCGAAGTCGCCGTCAAGCAAACGCGCGAGGCCGACATGAAGAAGCTGCGCACCCGCGCCGAGGATGCTGCCGAGGAGCGCATCCTGGATGTGCTGTTGCCACCGGCGCGCGGCAGCGAGCCTGCCGAGGGCAACGCCACGCGCCAGGCCTTTCGCAAGAAGCTGCGCGAGGGCCAGCTGGATGACAAGGACATCGAGATCGACCTGGCCGACGCCCGCCCGCAACTGGAGATCATGGGCCCGGCGGGCATGGAGGAGATGGCCGAGCAGCTGCGCGGCATGTTCAGCCAGATGGGCCAGGAGCGGCGGCACACGCGCAAGCTCAAGATCGCCGAGGCACTGCGCCTGCTGACCGACGAGGAGGCGGCCCGGCTGGTCAACGAGGACGAGGTGCGTTCCCGCGCCCTGCACAACGCCGAGCAAAACGGCATCGTCTTCATCGACGAGATCGACAAGGTGGCCGCGCGCCAGGAGGCCGGCGGCGCCGATGTCTCGCGCCAGGGCGTGCAGCGCGACCTGCTGCCGCTGGTCGAGGGCACCTCGGTGTCCACCAAATACGGCATCGTCAAGACCGACCACATGCTGTTCATCGCGTCCGGGGCCTTTCACCTGGCCAAGCCCAGCGACCTGATTCCCGAACTGCAGGGGCGTTTTCCGATCCGCGTCGAGCTGACGTCGCTGTCGGTGCAGGACTTCGAGGCCATCCTGACGCAGACCGATGCCTCGCTCACGCGCCAGTACCAGGCGCTGCTGGCCACCGAGGGCGTGCGGCTTGAATTCACGCCCGAGGGCATCACCCGGCTGGCGCACATCGCCTGCGATGTCAACGAGCGCACGGAAAACATCGGCGCGCGCCGCCTGTCCACGGTCATGGAGCGCCTGCTCGATGAGGTCAGCTTCGGTGCCGCCCACCTGTCCGGCCAGAGCGTGACCATCGATGCCGCGTATGTGCAGGCCCGCCTGGGCGACCTGAGCCAGGACGAGGATTTGTCGCGCTTCATTCTCTGAGAGCGTGTTTACGATCCCCGCGCGGGTGCGCGAGCGCGGGCTGCCGGAGACGGTCATGGCGGGCAGGGGTTTCCTGCTAAAGTGCCGTGCCTGAAAGTGCCAGAAAGTGGGAGAAGTTGCCCTCGGCGCGTGTTTTTTCAGGTTTGCTCTCTTCTCCATGCCGTGCCGGCCATATCCGTCCGAGGGTTGTCTTCCCGTGTTGCCAGGGCCTTCTTCATCGCTGAGCCCGCAGGCCCCGGCCATGCCGGCGCCCCCGTTCATCCTGTCCGCCCCGTCCGCCGGGGCGCAGTTTTTTGCCTGCTGAAGGGGTGCGGCACATGAACCAGGCCCCTGGGCACACCACCGTCTTGCTGCACGAAGCCGTCGAGCACCTGCTCGGTGGCCCGCTGGGCGCACGCGGCTGCTTCGTCGATGGCACCTTCGGGCGCGGCGGGCATTCGCGGCTGATCCTCTCGCGCCTGGGCGCCGATGCCCGCCTGATCGCCTTCGACAAGGATCCGCAGGCCATCGCCGAGGCCGCGCCGCTGGCGGCGGATGCGCGCTTTGCCATCCGCCACGAAGGCTTTTGCGGCATCGCCGAGCTGCCGCCGGGCAGCGTCAGCGGCGTGCTGCTGGATCTGGGCGTCAGCTCGCCGCAGATCGACACGCCCGAGCGCGGCTTCAGCTTCCGCTTCGACGGCCCGCTGGACATGCGCATGGACACCACACGCGGGCACAGCGTGGCCGAGTGGCTGGCCGGCGCCGAGCCGCCAGCCATCGCCCAGGTGATACGCGACTACGGCGAGGAGCGGTTCGCCGGCCCCATTGCCAAGGCGCTGGTGGCCTGGCGCGACAAGCACGGCCCGATCACGCGCACGGCGCAGCTGGCCGACATCGTGGCCGCCACCGTCCGGACGCGCGAGCCGGGCCAGCACCCGGCCACGCGCACCTTTCAGGCCTTGCGCATCCACATCAACGCCGAGCTGCAGGAGCTGCGCCAGGCACTCGCAGCCAGCCTGTCGGTGCTGGCGCCGGGCGGGCGGCTGGTGGTCATCAGCTTTCACTCGCTGGAAGACCGCATCGTCAAGCAATTCATCGCCCAGCACGCCAAGGAGGTCTATGACCGGCGCGCGCCCTTTGCCGCGCCCCAGCCCATGCACCTGCGCGCACTGGAGCGCATCAAGCCGGGCGCTGCCGAGGTGGCGGCCAACCCGCGCGCGCGCAGCGCCGTGATGCGCGTGGCCGAGCGCACTGAGGTGCCGGCATGAGAGCGCTGGCCGCCGGCGTCGGCCTGGCGCTGCGCCGCCCGGCAAGGGCGCGCGCATGACCCGCATCAGTGCCATGCTGCTGCTGGCCGTCATGGCCAGCGCCATGCTTTTGGTACACAGCCAGTACCAGGCGCGCCGCCTCTACACCGAGATGCACCGCGCCCAGGCCGAGGCGCGCCAGCTAGCCACCGAGCACCAGCGCCTGCAGGTCGAGCGCCGCGCCCAGGCCACGCCGCTGCGCATCGAGCGCCTGGCGCACGAGCGCCTGAACATGCGCATGGCCACGCCGGCCATCACCCAGTGGGTGAGCGACGACGGCAGCAGGCCTGGCGCGTCCGGCGCAGCCAATGCGGCAGTCCCGGCCAGCTCCCCCGGAGGTGTGCGATGAACAGCGTGCGCGGCGTGAACTACGCCTCCAGTCCGCTGCTGGCGGCCAAGACGCCGGCCTGGCGCAGCAGCTTCATCGTGGTGCTGGTGGCGCTGGGTTTTTGCGGCCTGGCGGCGCGGGCGGCCTATGTGCAGGTCTTCGGCAACGACTTCTTCCTGCGCCAGGGCGAGGTGCGTTTTGCCCGCACCCTGGAGCTGCCGGCCAACCGGGGCCGCATCCTCGATCGCAACGGCTTGATCCTGGCCTCCAGCGTGCCGGCGGCCAGCATCTGGGCCATCCCCGAGGACGTGGACACGGACGACGCCGAGGCGGCGCCGAAGCTCAGGGAGCTGGCGCGGCTGCTGGAGATGCCCCTGCCGCAGCTGATCGCCAAGCTGGCCGACGAGGACAAGACCTTCGTCTGGCTCAAGCGCCAGCTCGACTGGGACGTGGGCCAGCAGATCATGGCGCTGGGCATCAAGGGCATCTACCACCGCAAGGAATACAAGCGCCAGTACCCCGAGGGCGAGTCGGCGGCGCACATCGTCGGCTTCACCAATGTCGAAGACCACGGCCAGGAGGGCATGGAGCTGGCCTTCGACAAGGAACTCGCCGGCAAGCCCGGCTCCATGCGCGTCATCAAGGATCGCCTGGGCCGCGTGGTCGAGGGCGTGGGCGCCGAGGTGCCGCCCATGAACGGGCGCGACATGCAGCTGTCCATCGACAGCAAGGTGCAGTTCTTCGCCTACCAGAAGCTGCGCGACACCGTGGCCGAGCACAAGGCCAAGGCCGGCAGCGTGGTGGTGCTGGACGCCCATACCGGCGAGGTGCTGGCGCTGGCCAACTACCCCAGCTACGTGCCCGACAAGCGGCGCAACCTGACAGGCGAGCAGCTGCGCAACCGCGCGCTCACCGACACCTTCGAACCCGGCTCGACCATGAAACCCATCACCGTCGGCCTGGCGCTGGAGTCCGGTCGGGTGCGCCCCGAGACGCCCATCGACACCTCGCCCGGGCGGCTGACCATCACCGGCTCGACCATCAACGACACGCACAACTACGGCCTGCTCACCGTGGAGGGCGTGATCCAGAAGTCCAGCAACGTCGGCACCACGAAGATCGCCATGCAGATGCCGGCGCGCGAGATGTGGGAGACCTTCTCCGCCCTGGGCTTCGGGCAAAAGCCCACGCTCGCCTTCCCCGGCGCCGTGAGCGGGCGCCTGCGCCCCTACAAGAGCTGGCGGCCCATCGAGCAGGCCACCATGAGCTATGGCTACGGCCTGTCGGCCAGCCTGTTCCAGATGGCGCGCTCCTACACCGTGTTCGCCAACGGCGGCCGCGTCATCCAGGCGACCATGCTCAAGAGCGACCAGCCGGCGGTGGGCGTGCCGGTGTTTTCCGAGCGCACTGCCGATCAGGTACGCAAGATGCTGCAGATGGCCGCTGGCCCGGGCGGCACCGGCCAGAAGGCGCAGACCGTGGGCTACTCGGTGGGTGGCAAGTCGGGTACGGCGCGCAAACAGGTGGGCAAGAGCTACGCCAGCGGCAAGTACCGCGCCTGGTTCACCGGCCTGGCGCCGGTGGACAACCCGCGCATCATCGTCGCCGTCATGATCGACGAACCCAGCAACGGCGTGATCTACGGCGGCGCCGTGGCCGCGCCGGTCTTCAGCGAAGTGGTGCAGCAAACCCTGCGCCTGATGGGCGTGCCGCCGGACATGGCCGTCAAGCCGCTGATCGTGGCCGACCCGGTGGAGGAATCGCTGTGAACACCCCCCTGACCCTGGCCACCCTGCCCGAGGCCGTCGCCTGGCTGCGCGCGCGCTTGCCCGGCACCTTGCACACCGACAGCCGGCAGGTAGCGCCGGGCGACGCCTTCATCGCCTGGCCAGGTGCCGCCACCGACGGGCGCGCCCACGTGGCCGATGCCTTGGCGCGCGGCGCTGCCGCCTGCCTGGTCGAGGGCGAAGGCATACAGGCCTTCGACTTCGGCGGCGACGAACGCATCGCCGCGCTGCACGGCCTCAAGGCGGCCACCGGACTGATCGCCGCCGAATGGTTTGGCCACCCGAGCGCACGCCTGGACGTGCTGGCCGTGACCGGCACCAATGGCAAGACCAGCAGCGCCTGGTGGCTCGCCGAGGCGCTCAATGTGCTATCTAAAAATGAGCTGTCAGCGCAAGCTGGGTGTGGCTTGATCGGCACTTTGGGCATTGGTGTGCCGCCCGATCTGGCGCCCACCGGCCTGACCACGCCCGACCCGGTGCAACTGCAGCGCGCCTTGGCCCGCTTCGTGCAGGACGGGCGCAGCGCCTGCGCCATCGAGGCCTCGTCCATCGGCCTGGCCGAGCAGCGCCTGGCCGGCACGCGTATCCGCGTCGCGCTGTTCACCAATTTCACCCAGGATCATCTGGACTACCACGCCAGCATGGCCGACTACTGGCAGGCCAAGAGCGTGCTGTTCGACTGGCCGGGCCTGCAGGCGGCGGTGGTCAACATCGACGACACGCGCGGCGCCAGCTTGCATGAGTCGCTGCAGGGCCGGGCGCTGGACGTGTGGAGCGTGTCGCGGCACGTGCCGGCACGGCTGCAGGCGCGCGATGTGCGGGCCACCGGCGCCGGCCTGGCCTTCACCGTGGCTGAGGGCGTCCACACCGTGACGCTGCAGACGCGGCTGGTCGGCCTGTTCAACGTCTCCAACCTGCTGGGCGTGATTGCCGGCCTGCGCGCGCTGGGCGTGCCGCTGGAGGCGGCGGTCTGCGCCTGCGCCCGGCTCGATCCGGTGCCTGGGCGGATGCAGCAGCTCGGCGGCGCCGGCCAGCCGCTGGTGGCCGTGGACTACGCGCACACGCCCGACGCGCTGGCGCAGGCGCTGGCGGCGCTGGCCCCCATGGCGGCGCAGCGTGGCGGTCGGCTGTGGTGCGTGTTTGGCTGCGGCGGCAACCGCGATGCGGCCAAGCGCCCGCTCATGGGCGCGGTGGCGCAGCAGGGCGCCGAGCGCGTCATCGTGACCAGCGACAACCCGCGCGGCGAGGCGCCGGCGGCCATCATCCAGCAGATCCTGGCGGGCACCATCGCCAGCACGCACATCGAAGCCGAGCCGGATCGGGCCACCGCCATCGCCCAGGCCATCGCCGGCGCTGAGGCACGCGACGTGCTGCTGATCGCCGGCAAGGGCCACGAGGACTACCAGGAAACGGCGGGCGTGCGCCGGCCTTTTTCCGACCTGGAGCACGCGCGCGCCGCGCTGGCGCGCCGCCCGGGATCGACAGCCGACAAAGAGAACCAGTGAACGCCACCGAGTCCCCGCTCATGACCCTGGCCCAGGCCTGCGCGCTGATCCGCACGCGCCTGCCGGGCGCGCGCCTGCTGGGTGCAGGCGACACGCCCATCGGGCGTGTGCATACCGACACCCGCAGCCTGGGCGCAGGCGACCTGTTCGTGGCGCTGGCCGGCGAGCGCTTCGACGCGCATGACTTCCTGGCGCAGGCCAGGGCTGCCGGGGCGGTGGCGGTGCTGGCGCAGCGCGGCGTGGAGGCTGCCGGCCTGCCCGGCATCGAGGCACCCGACAGCCTGGCCGCGCTGGGCGCCCTGGCGGCGGGCTGGCGCGCGCAGTTTGCGCTGCCGCTCGTCGCCGTCACCGGCAGCAACGGCAAGACCACGGTGACGCAGATGATCGCCGCCGTGCTGCGCGCCTGGCTGGGCGAGGCTGCCCTGGCCACGCGCGGCAACTTCAACAACGAAATCGGCGTGCCGCTGACGCTCTTGCGTCTGCTGCCTGAGCACCGCGCCGCCGTGGTCGAGCTGGGCATGAACCACCCGGGCGAGATCGCACGCCTGGCCGCTCTGGCCCAGCCCACGGTGGCGCTGGTCAACAACGCGCAGCGCGAGCACCTGGAATTCATGCACACGGTCGAAGCCGTGGCGCGCGAGAACGGCAGCGTGCTGACGGCGCTGCCGGCAGACGGCACGGCGGTGTTTCCGGCGGATGATGCGTTTGCGCCGCTATGGCGCGAACTGGCCGGCGGGCGGCGCTGCCTGACCTTTTCCGGCTGCGCCGGCCCCTCACCCCAGCCCTCTCCCCAGAGGGGAGAGGGAACGCAGGCGCTGCAGGCCTCGGTGGAGAAGGGAGCGGCCATGCCAACTGCTTTGGCGGACGAGGGCGCGGATGTGCTGGCTGCCCAGAGCACTCAGGAAGTCACGGCGCCCCCGGTTTTGCTCCCTCTCCCACTGGAAGAGGGCTGGGGTGAGGGCCAGCGCGTCCCGCGCGCCGACATCGCCTGCACCGCCGCCC
Source organism: Melaminivora jejuensis (assembly GCF_017811175.1). Lineage (NCBI taxonomy): Bacteria > Pseudomonadati > Pseudomonadota > Betaproteobacteria > Burkholderiales > Comamonadaceae > Melaminivora > Melaminivora jejuensis. The sequence goes on along the minus strand of NZ_JACWIJ010000002.1, from coordinate 2,307,541 downwards.
GCTGGCAGGACGGCGCCTGGCAGGTGCGCATCGCCACCCCGCAAGGCGACTTCGACACCCGGCTGCACATCGCCGGCCAGCACAACGTCGCCAACGCCCTGGCCGCCACCGCCTGCGCGCTGGCCGTCGGCGCGCCACTGGACGCCATCGCCCGCGGCCTGCAGGACTTTCGCCCCGTCACCGGCCGCTCGCGCGCCCTTACCGTGCAACAGGAGGGGCGCGCCGTCACCGTGGTCGACGACAGCTACAACGCCAACCCCGACTCGGTGCGTGCCGCCATCGACGTGCTGGCCGCGCTGCCCGGCCCGCGCCTGCTGGTGCTGGGCGACATGGGCGAGGTCGGCGAGCAGGGGCCGCAGTTCCACGCCGAGGCCGGCGCGTACGCCCGCGCTGCCGGCATCGAGCATTTGTACACGCTGGGCGCCTTGAGCACCCACACCGCCCAGGCCGGCGGCCCCGGCGCCCGGCATTTTGATGACAACATGGCCGCGCTCACGACTGCGGTGCGCGCCGCGCTGCCGAAACTGGGCAGCGTGCTGGTGAAAGGATCACGCTTCATGAAGATGGAACAGGTGGTGCAGGCCATCGAGCAGCAGGAGGCAGCGCCATGCTCCTGATGCTGACCCAGTGGCTGCAAGGCCTCTCGCCCGAGCTGGGCTTTCTGCGCGTCTTTCAATACCTGACCATGCGCGCGGTGATGGCGGCGCTGACGGCGCTGTTGATCGGCCTGGTCGCCGGCCCGCGCGTGATCCGCGTGCTGGCGGCGCTCAAGATCGGCCAGCCAGTGCGCAGCTACGCCATGCAGACGCACCTGGCCAAGAACGGCACGCCGACCATGGGCGGGGTGCTGATCCTGCTGGCGATTGCCATCTCCACGCTGCTGTGGTTCGACCTGTCGAACCGTTTCGTCTGGATCGTGCTGGCGGTGACGCTGGGCTTTGGGGCGATTGGCTGGGTGGACGACTGGCGCAAGGTGGTGCGCAAGGATCCGGAAGGGATGCGCTCGCGCGAGAAATACTTCTGGCAGTCGCTCATTGGCCTGCTGGCGGCGCTGTACCTGGTGTTCTCGATTTCCGAGAACTCCAACGCCCGCGTGTTCGAGCTGTTCGTGACCTGGGTGCAGTCGGGCTTTTCGCTGGATTTGCCGCCGAAGGCCGGCCTGCTGGTGCCCTTCTTCAAGGAGGTCACCTACCCGCTGGGCGTGCTGGGCTTCGTCATCCTGACCTACCTGGTCATCGTGGGCGCGAGCAACGCCGTGAACCTGACCGACGGCCTGGACGGCCTGGCCATCATGCCGGTCATCATGGTCGGCTCGGCGCTGGGCATTTTTGCCTATGTCACGGGCAGCGCCAGTTATTCCAAATATCTGCTGTTCCCGCACATCCCCGGCGCCGGCGAGCTGCTGATCTTCTGCGCCGCCATGGCTGGCGCCGGGCTGGCCTTCCTGTGGTTCAACGCGCACCCGGCGCAGGTCTTCATGGGCGACGTGGGCGCGCTGGCGCTGGGCGGCGCCCTGGGCACCATCGCCGTCATCGTGCGTCAGGAGATCGTGCTGGCCATCATGGGCGGCATCTTCGTGGTCGAGGCGCTGTCGGTCATGGCCCAGGTGCTGTGGTTCAAGTACACCAAGCGGCGCTACGGCGAGGGCCGGCGGCTGCTGAAGATGGCGCCGCTGCACCACCATTTCGAGAAAAGCGGCTGGAAGGAGACGCAGGTCGTGGTGCGTTTCTGGATCATCACCATGCTGCTGTGCCTGATCGGCCTGTCCACGCTGAAGCTGCGGTGAGTGCGATGAGCGAGCAAGCCCCCGTGCCCCCTCCACCCCTGCCGTCCCGGCTGCGGCTGCGGACACCGCGCCGCCCGCTGCCGTGCCGGTGCCGAGTGCCGCTGCCGAGGCGGCGCAGTTCGTGGCGCGCATCTTTGCCGATGTGCAGCGTGCGGATGCGGGCCCGGATGCAGACGCAGATACGGGTGCGGACATGGGTGGGGACGCTGCAACGGCTGCATGGATGGCGCCGCCGGCAGCCACACCCGAGCTGCCGGCGCTGCGCGCTGCGCTGGCCACCAGCATGGCCGGGCAGCGCGTGCTGGTGCTGGGCCTGGGCACCTCGGGCCTGGCCATGGCGCGCTGGTGCCTGCGCTGCGGGGCCGAGGTCACCGTGGCCGACACGCGCGACAACCCGCCGCAACTGGCCGTGCTGCGCGCGCAGCTGCCGCAGGTGCGCTTTGTTGCCGGGCCGTTCGATGCCCGCTTGGTCGAGGGCGCAGCGCTGGATGTGCTGCTGCGCTCGCCCGGCCTGATGTCCGCCGAGATTGCTCCTTTGTTGATAGCTGCCAACGCTTGTCAGATAAGGGTTTGCGGCGAATTAGACTTGTTTTCGGAGGCGCTGGCATTGCTGCGCGCGCAGGGCGGCTACGCCCCCGCCGTGCTGGCCGTGACCGGCACCAACGGCAAGACCACGGTGACAGCGCTGACCGGCCATCTGCTGGCCTGGGCCGGCGTGCCCGTGGCGGTGGCCGGCAACATCGGCCCGTCGCTGCTGGACACGCTGGCCCGGTGCCTGGACGCCGAGGCCACGGGCGGCGTTGATGCCCTGCCGCGCGCCTGGGTGTTGGAGCTGTCGAGCTTCCAGCTCGATGGCAGCCAGGAGGGCTTCGAGCCCACGGCGGCCACGGTGCTGAACCTGACGCAGGATCATCTGGACTGGCACGGCAGCATGGCGGCCTACGGCGCGGCCAAGGCGCGCATCTTCGGCCAGCAGGCGCTGATGGTGCTCAACCGCGACGACCCGGCGGTGCTGGCCATGCTGCCCGAGCCGGTGCGCGTCCGGCTGCAAAAGCCCCAGCAGCGCGCCCATGTGACTTTTGGCGCCGACATGCCGCAGCGCCCCGGCGACTTCGGCATCGAAGTGGCCGCCGGCATGGCCTGGCTGGTGCGCGCCCACGAGGCCGACGAGACTGCGCGCCGCGCCAGCCGGCAGGACGAGGAGCTGCACATCCAGCGCCTGATGCCCGCCGAGGCGCTGCGCATCCGGGGCCGGCACAACGCCACCAATGCCTTGGCGGCGCTGGCGCTGGCGCAGGCGGCGGGCTGCCAGCTCGCCCCGCTGCTGCACGGCCTGCGCGAGTACCGGGGCGAGCCGCATCGGGTCGAGCCGGTGGCCATCGTGCAGGACGTGGAGTATTTCGACGACAGCAAGGGCACCAACGTCGGCGCCACCGTGGCCGCGCTGGCCGGCCTGGGCGCCGAGCGCCGGCTGGTGGTCATTTTGGGCGGCGACGGCAAGGGGCAGGACTTCGCGCCGCTGGCTGCACCGGTGGCGCGCCACGCCCGCGCCGTGGTGCTGATCGGGCGCGATGCACCGCGCATCCGCGCTGCGCTGCACGGCTGCGCCGTGCCGCTGGAGGATGCCGCCACGCTGCCCCAGGCCGTGCGCCAGGCGGCGGCGCGGGCGCACGCGGGTGACGCCGTGCTGCTGTCGCCGGCCTGCGCCAGCTGGGACATGTTCAACGGCTACGAGGAGCGCGCCCGCGTCTTCCGCGCCGCCGTGCGGGAGCTGGCCGAGGACGCCGGCCAGCCCTTCATGGGGGGAGGCGCGGCATGAGCGACACCGCTGCCGCCAGCGCCGGTCTGCTGGCGCGCCTGCGCGCGCGCCTGGGCCGGCGCGCGCCCGACGCCGTGGACGTGCTGCCGGTGCGCGTGGCCGGCACCGAGCTGCGCGGCACCGCCGCCACGCCGGCGCGTGTGCTGGGCTTCGACGAGGCGCTTTTGTGGATGGTGGTGCTGCTGCTGGCCTTCAGCGTGGTCATGGTCTATTCAGCCTCGATCGCCATGCCGGACAACCCGCGCTTCGGGGCGATTGCGCCGACGCATTTCGTGGTGCGCCACGTCATGGCGATTGGCATCGGCTTCGTCTGCGCGCTGCTGGCCTTCCAGGTGTCCATGAACACCTGGGAGCGCCTGGCGCCGTGGCTGTTCGTGGTCTCGTTGCTGCTGCTGATTGCCGTGCTGATCCCGCACGTGGGCCTGATGGTCAACGGTGCCCGGCGCTGGCTGAGCCTGGGTTTCATGAACTTCCAGCCCTCGGAGCTGGCCAAGTTCGCGGTGCTGCTGTATGCCGCCGACTACATGGTGCGGCGCATGGATGTGAAGGAGCGCTTCTTTCGCGCCGTGCTGCCCATGGGACTGGCCGTGGGCATCGTCGGCGGCCTGCTGCTGGGCGAGCCGGACATGGGCGCCTTCATGGTCATTGCCGTGATCGCCATGGGCATCCTGTTCCTGGGCGGGGTCAACGCGCGCATGTTCTTCCTGATCGCGCTGGTTCTGGTGCTGGCCTTTGCCGCCATGGTCTGGCTCTCGCCCTGGCGGCGCGAGCGCATCTTCGCCTACCTCGATCCGTTTTCCGAGGCGCACGCCCTGGGCAAGGGCTACCAGCTCTCGCACGCCTTGATCGCCATTGGCCGGGGCGAACTGTTTGGCGTGGGCCTGGGCGCCAGCGTGGAAAAGCTGCACTGGCTGCCCGAGGCGCACACCGACTTCCTGTTGGCCGTGATTGGCGAGGAGTTCGGCCTGGTTGGCGTGCTGGTGCTGATCGTGGCCTTTCTGTGGCTCACGCGCCGACTGATGCAGATCGGGCGGCAGGCGATTGCACTGGATCGGGTGTTCTCCGGCCTGGTGGCGCAGGGCGTGGCCATCTGGTTCGGCTTTCAATCCTTCATCAACATGGGCGTGAACCTGGGCGCGCTGCCGACCAAGGGCCTGACGCTGCCGCTCATGAGCTTCGGCGGCTCGGCCATCCTGATGAATTTGGTGGCGATTGCGGTGGTGCTGCGCGTGGATTACGAGAACAAGGTTTTGATGCGCGGAGGGCGTGCATGACGCAAAAGGTCGCCCTCATCATGGCCGGCGGCACCGGCGGCCACATCTTCCCCGGCCTGGCTGTAGCCGAGGAGCTGCGCGCGCGCGGCTGGCGTGTGCATTGGCTGGGCACGGCGGGCAGCATGGAGGCGCGCATCGTGCCGCCGCACGGCTTTGCCTTCGAGACCATCGAGTTCTCCGGCGTGCGCGGCAAGGGCGTGCTGACGCTGGCGCTGGCGCCGCTCAGGCTGCTGCGCGCCCTGGCCCAGTCCTGGCGGCTGCTGCGCCGCATCCGGCCCGACGTGGTGGTCGGCCTGGGCGGCTACGTCACCTTCCCCGGCGGGCTGATGGCCTCGGCCACGGGCTGCCCGCTGGTGATACACGAGCAAAATTCCGTGCCCGGCATGGCCAACCGGCTGCTGGCGCTGGTGGCCGAGCGGGTCTTCACCGCCTTCCCCGAGGTGCTGAAAAAAGGCCGCTGGGTCGGCAACCCGCTGCGCGCCGCCTTCACCCGGCAAGCCGGCCCCGCCGAGCGCTTCGCCGGGCGCAGCGGGTCGCTCAAACTGCTGGTCGTGGGCGGCAGCCTGGGCGCACAGGCGCTCAACGAGATCGTGCCGCAGGCGCTGGCGCTGCTGCCCGAAGCGCAGCGCCCCATGGTCACGCACCAAAGCGGCGCGGCGCAGATCGAGCGGCTGCGCGCCAACTACCAGGCCGCCGGCGTGCAGGCCACGCTCACGCCCTTCATCGACGACACCGCCAGCGCCTACGCCGAGGCCGACATCATCGTCTGCCGCGCCGGCGCCAGCACCGTGACCGAGATCGCCGCCGTGGGCGCCGCCGCCGTGTTCGTGCCCTTTCCGCACGCCGTCGATGACCACCAGAGCGCCAATGCGCGCTTCCTGGTCGATGCCGGCGGCGGCTGGCTGGTGCCCCAGCGCGACCTGACACCCCAGGGTTTGGCCGAATTGCTATCTAAAATGCAGCGTTCAGCGCTTGTCCAGTGCGCCCTGGAAGCCAAAAAGATGCAAAAGACCCAAGCTGCCCGCGAGGTGGCCCTGGCCTGCGAGGAGCTGGCCGCCCGATGAAACACGCCATTCGCCACCTCCACTTCGTCGGCATCGGCGGCTCGGGCATGTGCGGCATTGCCGAGGTGCTGCACCACCTGGGTTACCGGGTCTCCGGCTCCGATCTGCAAGGCAGCGCCGTGCTGCAGCGCCTGGCCGATCTGGGCATCGCCACGCACCTCGGCCACGCGGCGGCGCACATCGCCGGCGCCGATGCCGTGGTCACCTCCACGGCGGTGCCCGAGGACAACCCCGAGGTGCAGGCGGCGCGCGCTGCCGGCATCCCGGTGGTGCCGCGCGCGCTGATGCTGGCCGAGCTGATGCGCTTTCAGCGCGGCATCGCGATTGCCGGCGCGCACGGCAAGACCACGACCACCAGCCTGGTGGCCAGCATCCTGGCCGAGGCCGGGCTGGATCCGACCTACGTCATCGGCGGGCGCCTGAACAGCGCCGGCAGCAACGCCCGGCTCGGCAGCGGCGACTACATCGTGGTCGAGGCCGACGAGTCGGATGCGTCGTTCCTGAACCTGCTGCCGGTGCTGGCCGTGGTCACCAACATCGACGCCGACCACATGGAGACCTACGGCCACGACTTTGGCCGGCTGCAGCAGGCCTTCGTCGATTTCCTGCACCGTATGCCTTTCTATGGCCGGGCCATCGTCTGTATCGACGACGCGCCGGTGCGCGCCATCGCCGCCCGGCTGCAGCGGCCCGTGACACGCTACGGCCTGTCTGGCGACGCCCAGGTGCGCGCCCTGGACGTGCGCGCCGTGGGCACGCAGATGCACTTTCGCGTGCTGCGCGAGACGGCCGGCCAAGCGCTGCCGGCGCTGGACGTGGTGCTGAACCTGCCCGGCCAGCACAACGTGCTCAACGCCCTGGCGGCGATTGCCGTGGCCGCCGAGCTGGAGGTGGACGATGCGGCGCTCCTGCGCGCGCTGGCCGGCTTCGGCGGCGTGGGCCGGCGCTTCCAGAGCCACGGCGAGCTGCCCAGCGGCGACGGCGGCAGCTTCACCCTGGTCGAGGACTACGGCCATCATCCGGTCGAGCTGGCCGCCACGCTGGAGGCCGCACGCGGCGCCTGGCCGGGGCGGCGCATCGTGCTGGTCTTCCAGCCGCACCGCTACAGCCGCACGCGCGACTGCCTGGACGACTTCGCCGCCGTGCTGGCGCGTGCCGATGCGCTGCTGCTGACCGAGGTCTATGCTGCCGGCGAGGCGCCGATCGCCGGCGCCGATGGCCGGGCGCTGGCGCAGGCCGTGCAGGCAGCCCAGACCCGGGCCTCGGCCAGCCAGCCGGCACCACTGTTCGAGCCTGATGTGTGCCAACTGCCGGCGCGCATCGCCGAGCTGGCGCGCGCTGGCGACGTGGTGCTGTGCATGGGCGCCGGCTCCATCGGTGCGGTGGCCGGGCAGGTGGTGGATTTGCTGCAAAAAAGTGAGCTGTCAGCGCTTGCTGGGAGCGGGTTATGAGCCAATTTGATTCAAAAATTGAAAACATCGACAGCGCTGCCCTGGGCAAGGTGGCGGTGCTGATGGGCGGTTCGTCCGCCGAGCGCGAGGTCTCGCTGATGTCGGGTGGCGGCGTGCTCAATGCGCTGCGCTCGCGCGGCGTCGATGCCCATGCCTTCGATCCGGCGCAGGCCGATCTGGGCGAGCTCAAGGCGCACGGCTACGCGCGCTGCTTCATCGCGCTGCATGGCCGCCACGGCGAGGACGGCACGGTGCAGGGCGCGCTGGAGCTGCTGGGTATCCCCTACACCGGCCCGGGCGTGCTGGCCTCCAGCGTGTCCATGGACAAGATCATGACCAAGCGCATCTGGCGCGCCGACGGCCTGCCCACGCCCGACTGGCGCCTGGTGGCCAGCGCCGACGAGACGGCGCGCGCCTTCCAGGAGCTGGGCGCGCCCATGATCGTCAAGCCTGCGCGCGAGGGCTCGACGCTGGGCCTGACCCGGGTGAGCTCCATCGGCCAGTGCGAGCAGGCCTACCGCCTGGCCGCGCGCTTCGACCCCGAAGTGCTGTGCGAGCAGTTCATCGACGGCGACGAGACCACCTGCCCGGTGCTGGGCCAGGGCGCGGCTGCGTCCGCGCTGCCGCTGATCCGCATCGTCGCGCCCGAGGGCAACTACGACTACCAGAACAAATACTTCACCGACGCTACGCAGTACCACTGCCCCAGCGGCCTGCCCGAGCATGAGGAGCAGGCCATCCGAGAGCTGGTCGTGCAGGCCTACCGTTCGCTGGGCTGCCGTGGCTGGGCGCGCGCCGACATCATGGTGCGCGCCAGCGACCGCCAGCCCTTCTTGCTGGAGATCAACACCTCGCCGGGCATGACCGGGCATTCGCTGGTGCCGATGTCGGCGCGCGCCGCCGGCATCAGCTACGAAGACCTGTGCCTGCACATCCTGGCCGGCGCGTCGCTGGACGCGCTGCAGGGGCGTGCAGCTTGCGAGGCCGGCGCGACACCATGAACGCCGCTGCCGCCCTGCCCGCACCGCTGGACGTGCGCCTGATGAACATCACCGCCTCGGTGGTGTTCCTGGGCGCGCTGCTGGCCGTGCTGTGGGCGGGCGGCCTGTGGCTGCTGCGCCACCCGGCGTTTGCCGTGGGACGCATCGTGGTCGAGGGCGACCTGGCGCACACCAGCGCCATGAGCCTGCGCGCCAACGTCGCGCCGCAGCTGGTGGGCAATTTCTTCACGCTCGATCTGCAGGCTGCGCGCCGCGCCTTCGAGCAAGTGCCCTGGGTGCGCAGCGCGCAGGTGCGCCGCGAGTTTCCCAGCGGCCTGCGCGTGCTGCTCACCGAGCACGACGCCGTGGCCCATTGGGGCGCCGAAGGCAGCGGCATGTTGATGGATGGCCAGGGCGTGGTCTTCGAGGCCGAGGCGGATGACCAGGACGACCAGGACGAAAGCCGCCTGCCGCGCCTGATCGGCACGCCCGAGCGCGCCAGCGAATTGCTGGCCATGCTGCGGCTGCTTGCAACGGCGCTGGCCCCGCTGGGCTCATCCGTGGATACGCTGACGCTCACGGCGCACGGCGGCTGGCGCGTGCAGTTGGGCAGCGGCGCGGTGCTGGAGCTGGGCAGCGGCACGCAGTCCGAGGTGCTTGAGCGCGTGCGCCGCCTGGCCAATACCCTGGCACAGGTGACGCAGCAGCACGGCGGACGCAGCGTGGGCGCGCTGGAATACGCCGATCTGCGCCACGCCGGCGGCTACGCCGTGCGCCTGCACGGGGTGACGACCATGAGTGCCGAGGAGGCTGCCCGGGCCGCGCGCGCCAGGCCGGCAGCGCCGCGTGCGGCGCCAGCGGCATCCACACCGACACCGGCGCGACGTGCCGTACAGAACAACCGAGGGTAAGCATGGCAAGGGAATACAAGGACGTCGTGGTGGGGCTGGACATCGGCACGGCCAAGGTCATGGCCGTGGTGGCCGAGGTGCTGCCCGGTGGCGAGCTGAAACTCGCCGGTTTGGGCATCGCCCCGGGCAATGGCCTCAAGCGCGGCGTGGTGGTCAACATCGATGCCACGGTGCAAAGCATCCAGCAGGCGCTCAAGGAGGCGGAGCTGATGGCCGACTGCCGCATCCAGCGCGTCTATACCGGCATCACTGGCAGCCATATCCGTGGGCGCAACTCGCGCGGCATGGTGGCCATCAAGGATCGCGAGGTCTCAGCCACCGACGTGGCGCGGGTGGTCGAGACGGCCAAGGCCATCAACATCTCCAGCGACCAGCGATTGCTGCTGGTCGAGCCGCAGGAGTTCGTGATCGACGGCCAGGATGTGCGCGAGCCCATCGGCATGAGCGGCATCCGCCTGGAGGCCAACATCCACATCGTCACCGGCGCGCAGAGTGCGGCGGAGAACATCATCAAGTGCGTGCGCCGCTGTGGCCTGGAGGTCGAGCAGCTGATGCTCAACCCGCTGGCCTCCAGCCACGCCGTGCTCACCGATGACGAGCGCGAGCTGGGCGTGGCGCTGGTGGACATCGGCGCAGGCACCACCGACATCGCCGTGTTCACCGGTGGCGCCATCCGGCATACCGCAGTAATCCCGATTGCCGGGGACTTGATTACCAGCGACATTGCCATGGCGCTCAGGACGCCGACCAAGGACGCCGAGGACATCAAGGTCGAGAGCGGCTATGCCAAGCAGCTGCTGGCCGACCCCGAGGGGCAGGTCGAGGTGCCGGGCCTGGGCGACCGCAGCCCGCGCATGTTGTCGCGCCAGGCGCTGGCCGGCGTCATCGAGCCGCGTGTGGAAGAGATTTTCTCGCTGGTGCAGCAGGTCATCCGCGAGTCCGGCTACGAAGAGGTGCTGTCCTCGGGGATAGTGCTCACCGGGGGCAGCGCCGTCATGCCGGGCATGGTGGAGCTGGGCGAGGACATCTTTCTGAAGCCCGTGCGCCGTGGCATACCGAAGTATTCCGGCGCTTTGGCTGACATGATTGCCCAGCCGCGTGCGGCTACCGTTATGGGCCTTTTGGAGGAAGCCCGCCTGGCGCGCCTGCGTGGCTTCAAGGTGGCCGCCAAGAGCAGCACCGTGAAGACGGCCTTTGGCCGTTTCAAGGATTTCATTGTGGGGAATTTCTGACATGTACCTTCGCAAACACAGAAAGTGCGGGCGATGGCGAAAATCCAGGCCAAGTTCAAGCCAGAGGCCGGCAGATGAGGCCGGCGCGGCAACGCAACAAACGCAATAAAGTTTGCCAATTTCTTTTTCCAGCTACACCACTTCAGCAAGCAGACACGGGAGCACGCACATGAGCATCGAAATGATCGAGTCCGAAGAGTTCAACCAGGGCACGCGCATCAAGGTGATCGGGGTGGGCGGCGGAGGCGGCAATGCCGTCGAACACATGATCGCGCGCAACGTTCAGGGCGTGGAGTTCATCAGCGCCAACACCGACGCGCAGCAGCTGCTGCGCAGTTCGGCGCACCGCACTATCCAGCTCGGCCACAACGGCCTGGGCGCGGGCAACAAGCCCGATCGCGCACGCGAGGCCGCCACCCAGGCCGAGGAAGATATCCGCCAGGTGATCGAGGGTGCCAACATGCTGTTCATCACTGCCGGCATGGGCGGGGGCACCGGCACGGGCGCCGCGCCCGTGATTGCGCGCGTGGCCAAGGAGATGGGCATCCTCACCGTGGGCGTGGTCACCAAGCCCTTCGAGTGGGAAGGCAGCCGCAAGATGAAGAACGCGGAAGAAGGCCTGGCCGAGCTGGAGGCCAACGTGGACTCGCTGATCGTCGTGCTCAACGAGAAGCTGCTGGAGGTGCTGGGCGACGACATCGGCCAGGAGGAAGCCTTCGCCCATGCCAACGACGTGCTCAAGAACGCCGTGGGCGGCATTGCCGAGATCATCAACGAGTACGGCCAGGTGAACGTGGACTTCGAGGACGTGCGCACCGTGATGGGCGAGCCGGGCCGCGCCATGATGGGCACGGCCACGGCCAGCGGCCCGGATCGCGCCCGCATCGCCGCCGAGCAGGCCATTGCCTGTCCGCTGCTGGAGGGCATAGACCTGTCGGGTGCCAAGGGCGTGCTGGTGCTGGTCACGGCGGCCAAGGGCAGCCTGAAGCTGGCCGAGTCGCGACTGGCCATGACCACCATCAACGCCTACGCTTCGCAGGACGCCCAGGTGATCTTTGGCGCCGCCTATGACGAGTCCCTGGAGGACGCCATCCGCGTCACGGTGATCGCCACCGGACTGGCACGCGCCGGCGCGCGTCGCCAGGCCATGCAGGTGGTGCAGGGCAGCCTGCGCACCGGCACCGACAACGTCGCCTACACCATGCCCGGGGCTGGCTCTGCGACGGCAGCCAGCGCAGTGGTCGGCGGCGACTACGGCAACATGACGGTGCCCAGCGTCTGGCGCAACAATCGCACGCAGGCCACGGCGCGAGTCGATGCCCTGTCCTCGGGCGGCATGGACGAGCTGGACATCCCGGCTTTCCTGCGCAAGCAGGCAGACTGATGGACGGCGGGCTGGCCCGCCACCTGCTCCAGGGCCGGGCTTGTCAGCCCGGTTTTTCATTGCTTCCTAGAATCTGCCGATGCTCCAGCAACGCACCATCAAGACCCTGACGCGCGCCGTGGGCATGGGTCTGCACAGCGGCCAGCGGGTCGAGCTGACCCTGCGCCCGGCGGCGCCCGACACCGGCATCGTCTTTCGCCGGATCGATCTGCCCGAGCCGGTGGACATTCCCATCAGCGCCGAGGCAGTGGTGGACACGCGCATGGCCTCCACCATCGGTGTCGGCGGCGCCAAGGTACACACCGTGGAGCACCTGATGTCCGCCTGCGCCGGCCTGGGGCTGGACAACCTCTACATCGACATCACCGCCGAGGAAGTGCCCATCCTGGATGGCTCGTCGGCCTCCTTCGTCTTCCTGCTGCAAAGCGCTGGCATCGAGCTGCAGAACGCGCCCAAGCGCTTCATCCGCGTGACGCGGCTGGTGGAGGTGCGCGAGGGCGAGGGCAGCAACCTCAAGTGGGCGCGCCTTGCGCCCTACCACGGCTTCAAGCTGCGCTTCGAGATCGACTTTGCCCACCCGGCGGTGGACTCGACCGGCCAGAGCGTTGAGTTCGATCTGGGCGAGGGTAACTATGCGCGCGACATCGCCCGCGCGCGTACCTTCGGCTTCACGCGCGACGTGGAGATGCTGCGCGCCAGCGGCCTGGCCCTGGGCGGCGGGCTGGACAATGCCATCGTCATGGATGACTACCGCGTGCTCAATGCCGACGGCCTGCGCTACGACGCCGAATTTGCCCGCCACAAGATCCTGGACGCCATGGGCGACCTGTACCTGGTGGGCCGGCCACTGCTGGCCGCCTACAGCGCCTTCCGCTCGGGCCATGCCATGAACAACCTGCTGCTGCGCGAGCTGCTGGCCCAGCGCGATGCCTGGGAGCTGGTCAGCTTCGAGCACGAGCGCCAGGCGCCGCGCGGCTTTGCCCGGGCGGTGCGGGCCTGGTGAGCAGGCGCTGGTGGGGCTGAAGCCATGCTGCTGTTTCGCTGGCTGGTCATGCTGCTGTTGCTGGTGGCGGCGGTGTGCTTTGCCTTCTACGCCGGCACCGGCCAGGCGCACTGGCGGCGCCTGGGTTGGATCATCCTGAAGTGGACGCTGATCGCCGCCGGCATGTTCTTTGCCGTGCTGATCATGGAGCGCGTGGCCTGAGTAGGGGGGGAAAGTTGTGCGATGGGCGTTTTGCGTCCGCCCTGTGAGCAACGCCCAACGCCTATACTGCGCCCGCTCCGGGGTGCACGAACGACAGGCGTGCTGAGATGGCGAACCCGATCGCCAAAACCGCGAACTTGATCTGGTTAGCACCAGCGTAAGAAGAGCTGCAGCAGGAATGGCCCGGGTGCGTTTGCGAGCGCCCAGCCCTTTCCTGTCGATTGCGGAGCATTCCCTTCACCATGAACTGGAGTGCCTGCCATGAACGCCCCCGCCGATTTCTCCCATCTGCTGGCCCGCGCCCGCGAGCCGTTTCCTGCCTCGACCAAATCCTTCATCACCGGCAGCCGCGCCGACCTGCGCGTGCCGGTGCGCGACATCACGCTGACCAACGGCGAGGTGGTCAGCGTCTATGACACCTCCGGCCCCTACACCGACCCGGCGGCCAGCATCGATGTGAAGAAGGGCCTGGCCAGCGTGCGCGGCGCCTGGATTGCCGAGCGCGGCGACACCGAAGTCTATGAAGGGCGCAAGCCGGTTGCCCTGGACGATGGCAGCAAGAGCGAGGACGCCGCCCGCCTGGCCGTCCTGCGTGCCGAAGCCGCTGCGCTGCAACGCCAGCCGCGCCGCGCCAGCCGCGGCGCCAACGTCACGCAGATGCACTACGCCAGAAAGGGCATTGTCACGCCGGAGATGGAATACGTCGCCCTGCGCGAGAACGGTCGGCGCGAGTGGATGGCGCAGTACCAGCAGGATGCCGCACGCGAGCAGCGCCTGGCTGGCAACCCGCTGGGCGCCAGCACCCCCAGGATCATCACGCCCGAATTCGTGCGGGATGAAGTGGCGCGGGGCCGCGCCATCATCCCGGCCAACATCAACCACCCCGAGGCCGAGCCCATGGCCATCGGGCGCAACTTCAAGGTCAAGATCAACGCCAACATCGGCAACTCGGCCGTGACGTCGAGCATCGAGGAGGAGGTGGAAAAGCTGGTCTGGGCCATTCGCTGGGGCGCCGACAACGTCATGGATTTGTCTACCGGCAAGAACATCCACACCACGCGCGACTGGATCATCCGCAACTCGCCCGTGCCCATAGGCACCGTGCCCATCTACCAGGCGCTGGAAAAGGTCGGCGGCATCGCCGAAGACCTGAGCTGGGAGATCTTCCGCGACACGCTCATCGAGCAGGCCGAGCAGGGCGTGGACTACTTCACCATCCATGCCGGTGTGCGCCTGGCCTTCATCCATCTGACGGCGGGTCGGCGCACCGGCATCGTCTCGCGCGGCGGCTCCATCATGGCCAAGTGGTGCATGGCGCACCACAGGGAGAGCTTCCTCTATACGCACTTCGAGGACATCTGCGACATCATGAAAAGCTATGACGTCGCCTTCAGCCTGGGCGATGGCCTGCGCCCGGGCTGCGCGTCGGACGCCAACGACGAGGCCCAGTTTGCCGAGCTGCACACCCTGGGCGAGCTCACGCAAATTGCCTGGAAGCACGATGTGCAGACCATGATCGAAGGCCCTGGCCACGTACCCATGCACATGATCCAGGCCAACATGGCCGAGCAGCTCAAGACCTGCCACGAGGCGCCGTTCTACACCCTGGGGCCGCTGACCATCGACATCGCGCCCGGCTACGACCACATCGCGTCCGCCATCGGTGCCGCCATGATCGGCTGGATGGGCACGGCCATGCTGTGCTACGTGACGCCCAAGGAGCACCTGGGCCTGCCGGATCGCGACGACGTCAAGCAGGGCATCATCGCCTACCGGATCGCCGCGCACGCGGCAGACGTGGCCAAGGGCCACCCCGGCGCCCGCGCGCGCGACGATGCCCTGTCCCAGGCGCGCTTCGAGTTCCGTTGGCAGGATCAGTTCAACCTGGGGCTGGATCCGGACACGGCACGCGAATTCCACGACGAAACCCTGCCCAAGGACAGCGCCAAGGTGGCGCATTTTTGCTCCATGTGCGGGCCGAAGTTCTGCTCCATGAAGATCACGCAGGAGGTGCGCGAATACGCCGCCGCCCGTGGCGTGGGCGAAGCTGAGGCGGTGGCTGTTGGGATGCAGGCCAAGGCCGAAGAGTTCAACCGCGCCGGCGGGGATTTCTACATCCCCATCGCCACGCTTGCTCCTTGAGCGGGCTGTTGCCCAGCAAGGAAAGCGGGACGCGGCAGGCGCCAACAGCTTCGGCAGCCCGTGCTTTCCCGGGTTCTGCCGCAGCCCGGCGCTACCTATGATGCCTTCAGGGCGCAAGCACGCTCAACTCCAAAGGCTGGCCTCACAAGGGCTGGCTATTCTTTCCTTGAAGGTCTGCACATGTCCTTATCCGGGCGCATCTCCATCCGTGCGCGCTTGTATGCCGCGACCGTTTTTTCGCTGCTTTTGCTTGCCATCGTTGGCGCCCTGGGGTACGGCGCCCTGGAAAGCTCCCGTGCCACGGTACATGAGTTGTTTGCCCGGCAGGTGCAGACGCTCACGGCCATGACCGAGTTGCGCACCAGCCTGGGGCAGCTGCGACGGCTGGAAAAGGACATCGTCATCAATTTCAACAATGCCGATGCTGTCGGTACCCTGCGCCAAGTCTGGGACAGACAGCGTGCAGACCTGCAGGACGGCCTGGGCCGTGTTCGGGCACGCGCCGATCAGGATGCACAGTTCGGCGCAGCAATCGATCGGACACTGGCCGAGATCGGGCTCTATGCCGCAGGCGTCATCCCCATCTTCGAGCAGATCGAGCGTGCCCAGCTCGATGGTGCAGGTGCCGCAGCCTATGCCGAGCGCTTCAATGGACACATGGAAAGCGCCGACCGGGTGCTGGCCGAGCTGACCGATCAGGCGCGCCAGCACATGGAGCAGGCCCGCGCGCAACTGGACGCGCGCGCGGCCCGCATGGCACTCGTGATTGCCTTGGCCGTGGCGCTGGCGCTGCTGGTGCAGATACCGCTGACCCTGCTGACAGTGCGCTCCATCGCGCGTGCGTTGCGCCAGGCCAGCGAACTGGCCGAGCGCATCGCCGGCGGAGACCTGACCCAGGTGGTTGCAGCCACAGGCCGCGACGAGGTGGGCGAGTTGATCAACGCCATGGGTCGTATGCAGCAGGCGCTGCATACCCTGGTGGGTCAGGTGCAGCAGGCAGCAGGTGGGGTGGGGCAGGCCAGCTCAGAGATTGCTGCCGGCAACCAGGATTTGAGCCAGCGCACCGAGCAGACCGCAGCCAGCCTGCAACAGACCGCTTCGTCCATGGAAATGCTCACCAGTGTGGTGCAGCAAGGCGCCGAGTCCTCGTGCCATGCCAGCCGCCTGGCGGCAACGGCTGCCGATGTGGCCGGACGCGGTGGGGCCGTCGTGGGGCAGGTGACGCAGGCAATGGAGAAGATCTCCGAAAGCTCGCGGCGCATCGGCGATATCACTGCGGTCATCGACTCCATCGCCTTCCAGACCAACATCCTGGCGCTCAACGCCGCCGTGGAGGCGGCACGTGCCGGTGAGGCTGGCCGGGGCTTTGCCGTGGTGGCCAGCGAGGTCAGAACCCTGGCGCAGCGCAGTGCCCAGGCGGCGCGGGAAATCAGGGAGCTGATCCAGGTGTCAGCTGAACATGTCTCGGGCGGTGCCAGGCTGGCCGGGCAGGCGGGCGAGACCATGGCGCAGATTGTGGGCAGCGTGCGCCAAGTCTCGCAACTGGTGGCCGAAATCACCGAAAGTGCCGCCATGCAAAGCGACAACCTGGCGCAGATCAACCAGTCGGTGGCCCACCTGGATCGGATGACGCAGCAAAATGCCGCCCTGGTCGAACAGTCCACGGCGGCATCGGCTGCGCTGCATGGGCAGGCCCGGCAGCTGGCACGGGCGGCTGGGCAGTTCCGCCTGGAAGGCGGGCGCCCGCACCCGCGCCCGATCCCATCAATCGCTCAATAGGTCACGGCCATCGCCGGCACGTCGATGCGCAGCGTGGGCCGCGCCAATGCCGCCACGGCGGCCTGGCCGAACTGGGCGGCCCAGGCGGCATCGCCAAAATGGCGCGCCCCGGCGGCCTGGGCGATGACCAGCACCTTGTCGGCCAGCAGCACCTTGCCGCTGGCGCGCAGTGGTTCGCACTCCAGGCGGATGAATTCGTCATCCAGCCAGCGGCGCGCCTGCTCCAGCTCCATGGGGGTGCTGCCGTGCAGATCCAGGCGCTGCTCTTCACCGGGGGAGAGTGTGACGAAGACTTCGTTTTGCATGATGTGCGGCTTTCTTGATCGAGAGGGTTGGGGAAAAGAACAAGCTTACCCTGCGCTGCGCCGTGTCCGCACCGCAGCGGCCAGCTCGTCCAGCAGCGCCTGCGAGTCCTCCCAGCCCAGGCAGGCATCGGTGATGCTCTTGCCGTACTCCAGCGCCTGCGGCCTGTCGCTGCCGGGGGTGAACTTCTGCGCGCCCGCCACCAGGTGGCTTTCGACCATGACGCCGAACACGCTGCTGGAGCCACCGGCGATCTGCGCTGCAATCTCGCGCGCCACGTCGCGCTGCTTTTCATGCTGCTTGCTGCTGTTGGCGTGGCTGCAGTCCACCATCAGCGATGGGTGCAGGCCGGCAGCCTCCAGATCCTTGCAGGCGGCCTGGACATGGGCCGCGTCGTAGTTGGGCGCCTTGCCGCCGCGCAGGATGACGTGGCAGTCCTGGTTGCCCTTGGTGTGGACGATGGCCACCTGGCCGTTCTTGTGTACCGACAGGAAGTGGTGGCCCCGGCTGGCCGACTGGATGGCGTCGGTGGCGATGCGGATGTTGCCGTCCGTGCCGTTCTTGAAGCCGATCGGCGCCGAGATGCCCGAGGCTAGCTCACGGTGTACCTGGCTTTCCGTGGTGCGCGCGCCGATGGCGCCCCAGCTGATCAGGTCGCCGATGTACTGCGGGCTGATCACGTCCAGGAATTCGCTGCCGGCCGGCACGCCCAGGCGGTTGATGTCGATCAGCAGCTGGCGGGCGATGCGCAGGCCTTCGTCGATGCGGTAGCTGCCGTCCAGGTAGGGGTCGTTGATCAGGCCCTTCCAGCCCACGGTGGTGCGGGGTTTCTCGAAGTACACGCGCATGACGATCTCCAGATCGCCGGCGTATTGCTGGCGCACCGCCTGCAGGCGGCGGGCGTAGTCCAGCGCTGCCTCCGGGTTGTGGATGGAGCATGGGCCGATGACCACCAGCAGCCGGTCGTCCTGCCCCTGCATGATGCGCTGGATGTTCCTGCGCGTGTCGGCGATGAGGCCCTCCACTTCGGAGCCTCGGATGGGGAAGAAGCGGATCAGATGTTCTGGCGGGGGAAGCACGGTGATGTCCTGGATGCGTTGGTCGTCGGTCTGGCTGGTGGTCTCGACGTTGGGATACCAGGTATCGGGCGCGGGGATACGGGCGTTCATGGGTGCTTCCTCGTGGTGGACGTTGGATGGTTGAATGGACGGAAGGGAGAAAGAGGCCAAAAAAAACCGCCGGGCTGCTGTCAGCTTCGGCGGTTGTCTGGAGGGGGCTGTGTCTGGTGTGGGTGCGCGCGTGCCTCTCTCATCCGCCGGGGATGGAGAACCAAAAGTAAAAATAGGACACGCTGGCGCTGTACATAGCGAGCCAATGTAGCATGGTTTGCGGCACTGCAACATGCCTTGGTGTTGCCGCTGTGCTACAGGCGCTGTCCGCCCAGCCAGGCGCGCAGGCGCGCCAGCAGGGTGGGGCGGGATGGCCTGGGCGGTGTGGAAGGTGGCGCGGCGCGCTGCGGGGCGGTGCTTTGCTGTTCATAAAGATCAAGCACCAGCAGCGCTTCGCCCAGGGTGCGCCAGGCCAGACGCTCGAAGTCCTGGAAGCATTGCGGCTCCGCCGAGCTGCGCCGGCGCAGCGTCTCGCGCCAGCCCTCCAGCGCCTGGCGCAGCGACTGCACCGCCTGCTGGTATGCGCCGAATTCGTACAGGCCATGCCAGGCCGAGCCCATGCCGGTCAGCAGCAACTGATGCTGGCGTATCTGGTGCGACAGCCTGGCGGCCTGGCGCTCGATGGTGTCGATGGATGACTGCGTGCGGCGCACGTGGGCGGTGCGCTCCACCAGGGCCGACAGGGAGGAGACGCTCAGGCGCAGCGACTGGGTTTCGGGATTGGCCGCATCCTGCTGCAGAAAGCGGGTGACACCGGCAAAGTCCAGGCCCGAACTGATGACCTGGTGATCGGACAGTGTGGTGCTCTGGCTTGGCGATGAGGTCATGACCGGCCAGGCCTCCAGTGGATGCAGCAGTGCCCGGCAAGCCTCAGGCCGTGCCGCCCACCGTGAGGCCTTCGATGCGCATGGTCGGCTGGCCTACGCCCACCGGCACGCTCTGGCCTTCCTTGCCGCAGGTGCCCACGCCGCTGTCCAGCGCCAAGTCGTTGCCGATCATGGTCACGCGCTTGAGCGACTCGGGGCCGCTGCCGATCAGCGTCGCACCCTTGACCGGGTACTGGATCTTGCCGTTTTCCACCCAGAAGGCCTGGCTGGCCGAGAACACGAACTTGCCGCTGGTGATGTCCACCTGCCCGCCGCCGAAGTTGGTCGCATACAGGCCGCGCTCGATGCTGGCGATGATCTCGCGCGGATCCTTGTCGCCGGCCAGCATGTAGGTGTTGGTCATGCGCGGCATGGGCAGGTGGGCGTAGCTCTCGCGCCGGCCATTGCCGGTGGTCGGCACGCCCATCAGGCGCGCATTCAGGCTGTCCTGGATGTAGCCCGTGAGGATGCCGTCCTCGATCAGCACGTTCTTCTGCGTGGCGTGGCCCTCGTCGTCGATGTTCAGCGAGCCGCGCCGCTCGGCAATGGTGCCGTCGTCGAGTACCGTGACGCCCCGGGCGGCCACGCGCTCGCCGATGCGACCGCTGAAGGCGCTGGAGCCCTTGCGATTGAAGTCGCCCTCCAGCCCGTGACCGACGGCCTCGTGCAGCAGCACGCCGGGCCAGCCGGGGCCGAGCACCACGGTCATCTCGCCCGCCGGCGCTGCTCGCGCGTCCAGGTTGGTCAGGGCGGCGTTGACTGCCTCATCGACGTACTCGGCAATCTGCAGATCGGTGAAATAGGCCAGGCCGAAGCGCCCGCCGCCGCCCGAGGAGCCGACCTCACGGCGCCCGCCCTGCTCGGCGATCACCGTGACCGACAGGCGCACCAGCGGGCGCACGTCGGCGGCCAGGGTGCCGTCGGCGCGCGCCACCAGCACCACGTCGTACTCGCTGGCCAGGCCGGCCATGACCTGCACGATGCGCGGATCGCGGCTGCGCGCGCGTTGCTCGACACGTTCGAGCAACTGCACCTTGGCCGTGCTGTCCATGCTGGCAATCGGATCGATGGCGGGATACAGCAGTCGGCTTTTTGCTATTTTTTTGCTAGCTACCCGCGCACGTCCCGCCTGCCCTACGGCGGAAATCGAGCGCACGGTGCTGGCCGCATCCATGAGCGAGGCGGCGGAGATGTCGTCGGAGTAGGCAAAGGCCGTCTTCTCGCCGCTCACGGCGCGCACGCCCACGCCCTGGTCGATGGAGAACGAGCCGGTCTTGACGATGCCCTCCTCCAGGCTCCAGCCCTCGTGGCGGGTGTACTGGAAATACAGGTCGGCGTCATCGACCTGGTGCGCGCGGATGTGCGCCAGGGCGCGCGCCAGGTGCGTTTCGTCCAGGCCGAAGGGGGTGAGCAGCAGCTCGTGCGCCGTGGCCAGGCGCTCGATGGTCGGTTCGCGGGAAATCATCGCGCGATTGTAGGCAGCGCCCGCTTTCCTGAAGGCGGCAGGGGCGGGCGGGCCGGCAGGTTTCAGGCCGCCTCGGGCTGCCAGGCCTGCTCGGCGGGCTGGTGCTGGGCGCGGGCGATCGACATCAGCACGCCCAGTGCCAGGCCCAGCGTGGCCATGGCGGTGCCGCCGTAACTGATGAAGGGCAGGGGCACGCCCACCACCGGCAGCAGGCCGCTGACCATGCCCATGTTCACGAAGGCGTAGGCGAAGAAGATCATTGACACGCCCGCGGCCATCAGCCGGCCAAACAGCGTGTCGGCCTGCACGGCGATGGCCAGGCCGCGCCAGACCAGCAGCAAATAGCAGGTGATCAGCGTCAGATTGCCGGCCAGGCCGAACTCTTCGGAGAACGCCGCGAAGATGAAGTCCGTGGTGCGCTCGGGGATGAACTCCAGGTGTGTCTGCGTGCCGGCCATGAAGCCCTTGCCCCACAGGCCGCCCGAGCCGATGGCGATCATGCCCTGGATGATGTGGAAACCCTTGCCCAGCGGGTCACGCGTAGGGTCGAGCAGCGTGCAGATACGCTGCTGCTGGTAGTTGTGCAGCACCGGCCAGCGCACGCCGTCGGCGCACAGCTGCGGCTCGTACCAGACCACCAGGCTGATGCCGACGGCAGCCAGCAGCACCGGCGGCAGCACCAGCTTCCAGGGCAGGCCGGCAAAGAAGATGACGGAGGCGCCCGCAGCCAGCACCAAGAGCGCCGTGCCCAGGTCGGGCTGCTTCATGATCAGGCCCACGGGCAGGGCCAGCAGGGCGGCGGCGATCAGGAACTCGGCGGCGCGGATCTGGCCCTCGCGCTTTTGGAACCACCAGGCCAGCAAGAGCGGCATGGCGATCTTCATCAGCTCGCTGGGCTGCAGCACCACGCCGATGTTGATCCAGCGCTGCGCCCCCTTCTTGGTGATGCCGAACAGCGCCACCGCCACCAGCAGCGCCACGCCCAGCGCATACAGCGGCAGCGCCAGCGTCATCAGGCGCTGCGGCGGCACCTGCGCCACCAGGAACAGGATGCCGGCGGCCAACAGCATGTTGCGCGCGTGGTCGGCAAAGCGCGTGCCGTGGTCGTAGCCGGCGGAATACATGGCCACCAGGCCGATGCCGGCCAGCGCCAGCAGGATCAGGATCAGCGGCCAGTCGAAGCCGCGCAGCAGCGGCATGATGCGCTGCGCCAGCGTCGGGGACTGGAAGGTCGAGCTGCTGAGGGTGGCCATGGGGCGGCGATTATCCGGCGCTGCGCCGCGTCACAATCGCGCCCATGCCCAATACCCATTTGCTGTATCTGCACGGCTTTCGCTCCTCGCCCCAGTCCATGAAGGCACGCCAGGTGGCCGACTACGTGGCGCGCCGGCACCCGGACGTGACCTTCTGGTGCCCGCAATTGCCGCCCTCGCCGGCCCAGGCCCAGGCACTGGTGGCACGCGGCATCGCCGACTGGCCGGGCGCGCGCATGGCCGTCATCGGCTCGTCGCTGGGGGGCTTTTATGCCAGCTGGGTGGCGCACCACAAGGGCTGCCCCAGCGTGCTGCTCAACCCGTCCACCGACCCGGCCGGCACGCTGGCGCGCCATATCGGCGAGCAGACCGCCTGGCACAACCCCGAAGACCGTTTTTTCTTTCGCCCCGAATACATCGACGAGCTACGCGCCTGGGATGTGCGGGATGCGCGCGGCCAGGGCAGCGCCGGGCCGCAGCTGCTGATCGCCGCCCAGGGCGATGAGGTGCTGGACTGGCGCACCATGGTGGCGCGCTACCCGCAGGCGCGCCAGCTGGTGCTCCCGGGCGGCGACCATGCGCTATCCAACTTCCCCGAGCTGATCGGGCAGGTCATGGAGTTCTGCGACCTGGCCTGAGGGTGTGTTCAGGGTGTGCGCTGGCGTGTGCCGCGCGCTCCCCGCCCAACGCCCAACTCCAGGGCGCGCGCCGTGCGCCACCCCCGCGTCGGTGCATTGCGGCAAGTGCCGGTCATGGGCGTGGGAAAATCCCGCCCCTATGCACGCACTGTTTGACGAAGCCGGCAAATTCCTGGCCGGGCGCATCCTGTCCGAGGCCGAGTCCTCCGCACAAATCGAGCTGGACTCGGGCAAGCGGGTCAAGGTCAAGACCGCCAACATCCTGCTCAGGTTCGACAAGCCGGCCCCGCCGAGCTGCTGGCCGGCGCGCGCGCGCTGGCCGCCGAGATCGAGCTGCCGCTGGCCTGGGAGTTCGCCCCCGAGGACGAATTCGGCTTTGCCGAACTGGCGCGCGAGTATTTCTCCGCCGCCGCGCCGCCCATGGAGCAGGCCGCCATGCTGCTGGCGCTGTTCGAGGCGCCGCATTACTTTCGCCGCGCCGGCAAGGGCCGCTTCAAAAAGGCTAGCGCCGAGGTCGTGCAGCAGGCGCTGGCGGCCATCGAGAAAAAGCGCCAGCTGCAAGAGCAGATCGACGCCTGGGCCGGCGAGCTGGTGGCGGGCCGCTGCCCACAGCCCGTGCTCGATCAGCTCTACCGGATACTGTTCAAGCCCGACAAGAATGCGCCCGAGTACAAGGCCGTGGTCGAGGCCAGCCGCGCCGCGCAGCTGGCGCCGCTGGCGCTGCTCTCGCGCGCCGGCGCCATCCAGTCGAGCTACCAGTTCCACTGGCAGCGCTTTCTGTTCGATTTCTTCCCGCGCGGCACGGGCTTTGCCCCGCTGGCCGCGCCCGAGCCGCCGCAGGAGCTGCCGCTGGCCGACGTGCAGGCCTTCTCCATCGACGACTCGGCCACCACCGAGATCGACGACGCCCTGTCGCTCACCGGCCTGGGCAGCGGCACGGTGCGCCTGGGCATCCACATCGCCGCGCCCGGCCTGGCCATCGAGCCCGGCGGCGAGTTGGATCGCGTGGCGCGCACCCGCCTGTCCACGGTCTATATGCCGGGCCACAAGATCACCATGCTGCCGCATGAGGTGGTGCAGCGCTACACCCTGGACGAGGGCCGCGCCAACCCGGCGGTGTCGCTGTACGTGAGCATCGACGAGGCCACGCTGGCCATCACCGGCCACGAAACCCTGCTCGAACGCGTGCCAGTCAGCGTCAACCTGCGCCACGACCAGCTCGATCACATCGTCACCGAGGACTGGCTGGCCCACCCAGAAATTCAGATAGAAAACACGCCGCAAGCCTTGTCTGACTTGCGCGAACAGCTATCATTTTTACACCGACTGGCGCGCCAGCTCAAGCTGCAGCGCGAGGAGGTGCGCGGCAAGCCCGAGACCTTCAGCCGGCCCGACTACAGCTTCCGCCTGCACGGCGTGGCCGGCGACGAGCCCGACGGCAGCGAGCGCGTCGAGATCAGCACGCGCCGGCGCGGCGCGCCGCTGGACTTGATCGTGGCCGAGGCCGCCATCGTCGCCAACAGCACCTGGGGCGAGTTGCTGGCCGACTACGGCGTGCCCGGCATCTACCGCAGCCAGGCCAGTCTGGCGCCCGGCGTCAAGGTGCGCATGTCCACGCGCGCCCTGCCGCACGCCGGCATCGGCGTGAAGAGCTACGCCTGGGCCACCTCGCCGCTGCGCCGCTACGTCGATCTGGTCAACCAGTGGCAGGTCATCGCCTGCGCGCGCCACGGCAAGACCGCCGCGCTGGCCGCGCCCTTCAAGCCCAAGGATGCCGAGCTGTTCGCCATCATCAGCAGCTTCGAGGGCACCTACAGCGCCTACAACGCCTACCAAAGCAGCATGGAGCGGCTGTGGACGCTCAAGTACCTGCAGCAAAACGCCATCGCCGAGCTGGACGCCACCGTGATCCGCGATGCCAATGCCGGCGGCCTGCTGCTGCGCGCCGACACCTTGCCGCTGGTGCTGCCGGCGCTCGGCCCGGACAGCCTGACGCGCGGCGCGCGCGTGCGCGTGCGCCTGGGCGAGATCGACGAGATCAGCCTGGACGTGCATGGCACGGTGCTGGCGCGCCTGGACGATCCGCTGGACGCCAGCGACGACGGCCCGGTGGATGACGACGAGGGCGAGGGCGAAGCCGTGGCCGGCCCCATCGCCATTGCCGTCGATGTGCAGGAGGGCGACGGCGCGCCAGCGGCTCCGGCTGCGCCCGCGTCGGCATGAGTCTGGCTGCCCGCACTGCCATGGCCCGCCCGTCCACCCTGCACATCGCCCTGGGCGTATCGGTGGCGCTGCACGCGCTGCTGCTCACGGTGCGCTTTGTCGATCCCGAGCGCTTCAACCGTATCTTCGAGGACACGCCGCTGGAGGTCATCCTGGTCAATGCCCGCTCCGAGGAGGTGCCGGACAAGGCCCAGGCCATCGCCCAGGCCTCGCTGGCCGGTGGCGGCGACGCCGAGGCGGGACGCGCCACCAGCCCGCTGCCGTCCTCGGCGCTGACGCGCATCGGCGACGACCTGGAGGAGTCGCAGCAGCGCATGGATCAGCTGCTGGAGCAGCAGACCCAGATGCTGGCGCAGCTGCGCCGCGAGCTGTCCGCGCTGCCTACGCCCGAGCCGCGCGCCCCCGCCGACAGCGGCGAGCAGCAGACGCAGGAGCAAAAGCGCCTGCACCTGCAAAAGCTGCTGGCCGAGATCGAGCGGCGCATCAACGAGGAAAACGCCCGCCCGCGCAAGCGCTACATCAGCCCGGCCACGCGCGAGGAGGTTTATGCCATCTACTACGACACGCTGCGCCGCCGGGTCGAGGACAAGGGCACGCGCAACTTCCCCGAGCACGCCGGGCAAAAGCTCTATGGCGAGCTGGTCATGATCCTGACCGTGAACCACGATGGCCGGGTGCTGGACACCGAGATTGCGCAAGGCTCGGGCAATGCGCTGCTCGACCGCCGCGCCGAGGCCATCGCCCGTGCCGCCGGGCCGTTCGAGCCTTTCGGCCCGCAGATGCGCGCGCGCGCCGACCAGATCGCCGTGGTCTCGCGCTTCAAATTCACCCGCCAGCAGACGCTGGAGACCGAAGTGCGCTGAATTTCCTGCTGACCTGCCTGACCCTGCATGACCACCCCTGACCTGTATTGCGTGATCGGCAACCCCGTGGCGCACAGCCGCTCGCCCTGGATCCACGCGCGCTTTGCCGCACTGACCGGCCAGCACCTGCACTACGAGCGCCTGCTGGCGCCCGAGGACGGCTTTGCCGACGCCCTGGCCGCGCTGGCGGCGCGCGGCGCGCGCGGCTGCAACGTCACCGTGCCCTTCAAGCACCAGGCGGCGCAGCTGGCGCACAGCACCAGCGCCCGGGTGCAACTGGCCGGCGCCGCCAATACCCTGGTGCTGCAGCCAGGTGGCCGCATCCATGCCGACAACACTGATGGCCTGGGCCTGGTGGCCGACATCGTGCAGGGCGCCGGCGTGGCACTGGCCGGGCGCGACGTGCTGCTGGTCGGCGCGGGCGGCGCGGCGGCTGGCGTGCTCGGGCCGTTGCTGGAGCAGCAGCCGCGCCGCCTGGTGGTGTGCAATCGCACCCACGCCCGCGCACAGGAGCTGGCGCAGCGCCATGCAGAATTGGCAGCACTACAAAAAGTAGAGCTGCTCGCACTTGGCCAGCAAGGGCTGGAACAGGATTTCGATGTCATCATCAACGCCACGGCAAGCAGCCTGGCGGGCGCCGATGTGCCGGTGCCGGCGCGGGTGCTGCGCCCGGGCAGTCTGGCCTGCGACATGATGTACGGCCCGGCCGCCGAGGGCTTTCTGTCCTGGGCGCGCACACACGGCGCGCAGCCGCGCGACGGCCTGGGCATGTTGGTGCAGCAGGCGGCGGCGGCCTTTGCCCTGTGGCGCGGCGTGCAGCCACCTGCCGCCCAGGTGCTCGGCGAGCTGCGCGCCGCCATCGCCGCCGGCCAGGCCTGAGCGGGCCGGCGTCGGGAGGCGGTGCCCATGCGCGCCCTGCTGCGCTGGCTGCTGCTGCTGGCGTGCGCCTTTGCCGCGCTGCAGCTGTTCTTCGTGCTGCGCATCGCCCTGATGGCGGTGCTGGCGCCCGAGTCCACGAGTTTTCAGCGCTCGCAGGCCTGGAGCCTGGTGCGCGCCGATGGCAAGCTGACCTGGCGCCAGCAGTGGGTGGCCTACGACCAGATCTCCGACCACCTCAAGCGCGCCGTGATCGCCGCCGAGGACGACGGCTTTGCGCGCCACGAGGGCGTGGAGTGGGGCGCCATGGAAAAGGCCTGGGAGCGCAACGCCCGCCAGGCCGCGCGCAGCCGCCCGGACAGCACGCGCGCGCCGCGCCTGCGCGGCGGCTCGACCATCACCCAGCAGCTGGCCAAGAACCTGCTGCTGTCGGGCGAGCGCACCCTGCTCAGAAAAAGCCAGGAGCTGGTGCTGGCCTTTGCGCTGGAGCGGCTGCTGAGCAAGCAGCGCATCCTGGAGATCTACCTGAACAACGTCGAGTGGGGCGCCGGCGTCTTCGGCGCCGAGGCGGCGGCGCAGCACTACTATCGCAAGAGCGCCCGCGCCCTGAGCGCCAGCGAGGCGGCGCGCCTGGCCGTCATGCTGCCCGCGCCCCGGCGCTTCGAGAAAACGCCGGCCTCGCCCTATCTGGCTGCACGCAGCCGCGCCCTGCTGGCGCGCATGGGGCGCAGCGAATTGCCTTGAATATCAGGTCAAATCAGCCTCAAACCCTTGTCTGACAAGCGTTGTCAGCTATCAATTAAAGAGCTTCAAGAGCTGGGTGAACCAATGAGAATCCTCGGCATCGACCCCGGACTGCAGACCACCGGCTTTGGCGTGGTCGATGCCGACGGCCAGCGCCTGAGCTATGTCGCCAGCGGCACCATCCGCACTGCCGGCGTGGCGCTGGGCGATCTGCCGGGCCGGCTCAAGGTGCTGTTCGACGGCATCAGCGAAGTGGCCTCGCGCTACCAGCCCGAAGCGGCGGCGGTGGAGATCGTCTTTGTCAATGTCAACCCGCAGTCCACGCTGCTGCTGGGCCAGGCACGCGGCGCGGCGCTGACTGCGCTGGTCAACGCCCAGCTGCCGGTGTCCGAATACACGGCGCTGCAGATGAAAAAAGCCGTGGTCGGCCACGGCCGCGCCGCCAAGTCGCAGGTGCAGGAGATGGTGCGTCGCCTGCTGGCGCTGCCCGGCCTGCCCGGCACCGATGCCGCCGACGCCCTGGGCCTGGCCATCACCCACGCCCATGCCGGCGCCGCCATGGCGCGCCTGGGTGCGGTGGCGCAGCTCAAGCGCCGCCAGCACGCGCTGTACAAGGGCGGGCGCAGCTATTGAGGGGCTGCGGGGGGGAGCAGCGGTAGGGCTAGCGGATACCGGCCAGAAAGCCCGCCACCAGCTCCAGCACCTGCGGCGGTCGCTCGCGGTGCGGCACATGGTGCGTATCCGTCAGCAACTGCATCTGCACCGGGCCGCCGACGTGGCCGGCAATCAGGCGTGGGTGTGCTGCGGAGCCGTATTCGTCCTCGCTGCCGTGCAGCACCAGGGTCGGGCAGCGCACCTGGGGCAGCACGGCCAGCAGGCTGAAGTCGGCAAACTGCGGCGACAGCCAAGTGCCTATCCAGGCCTCCAGCACCCAGTCGGTGCGCGCGCCGTGGTAGCGCTGCAGCCGGGCGCGCTCCTCGGGGTTGGCGAACGCCGCCTGCGCCTGGCGGATGCCGGCGCGCGTGCGCTCCTCGACGAAGGCCTGCGCGGCCACAGTGATCAGCGCCTGGCAGTCCTGCGGATAGCGCGCCGCGCAATGCACTGCCATGCCGCCGCCCACGCTGTGGCCAAAGACGATGAAAACCCCGATCTGCAGCTGCGCGCGCAGGGCGGCAAAGGCCTCGTCGGCCTCGCGCGCAACGAAGTCGGCGGCCAGGCGACCGCTGCGCGGCGCGGACTGGCCGAAGCCGGGCCGGTCATAGGCGATGACGGCGCGACCGGTGTGCCCGGCCAGCAGCGCCGGAAAGTCGCGCCACAGCGCGATGCAGCCCAGCGAGTCATGCAGCAGCACGATGGGGGCGAGTGGGCCTTGCTGGCCCTGCGGCAGCCAGCGGCGCGCCAGGACGTGCCCATGCTGCGTGGCGATGTGGAAATCCTCGGGGCAGGGGTGGCGCTCATGTCGGCTCGGGCTTGCAGTTCGGGTCTGTAGTTCAGGCAGAAAAGGCCGGGCGGGCGGCCAGGCCCTGCAGCAGCCGTGCATGGATGCCGCCGAAGCTGCCATTGCTCATGCACACGATGTGGTCGCCCGCCCGCGCCTGGGCCAGCAGCTGCGCCAGCAGCGCATCCAGATCGGCAGCGGTGGCGGCGCGCGCGCCCAGCGGGGCCAGGGCGGCGGCGGCGTCCCAGTCCAGCCCGGCGGTGTGGCAAAAGGCCAGGTCGGCACTTTCGAGCGACCAGGGCAGTTGCGCCGCCATGGTGCCCAGCTTCATGGTGTTGCTGCGCGGCTCGAACACCGCCAGGATGCGCGCGCCGGCGCCCAGGCGCTGGCGCAGGCCGTCCAGCGTGGTGCGGATTGCCGTCGGGTGGTGGGCAAAGTCGTCGTACACGGCCACGCCGGCGGCTGCGCCGCGCAGCTCCATGCGCCGGCGCACGTTCTGAAAACTCGCCAGCGCCGCGCAGGCCTGCGCCGGCGGCACGCCGACATGCTCGGCAGCGGCAATGGCGGCCAGGGCGTTGAGCTGGTTGTGCGTGCCGCCGAGCGCCCAGCGCACCCGGCCCACCGGCTCGCGCTGCCCTCGGCGCAGCACGGCGAAGTCGTGCGCCGGGCCGTCGGCGGAAAAATCGCTGTCGGCGCTGCCAAAGCTGGCCACCTCGCTCCAGCAGCCCTGGTGCAGCACGCGCGCCAGGCTTTCCTCCAGGCCGTTGACGACCACCCGGCCCGAGGGCGGCACGCTGCGCAGCAGGTGGTGGAACTGGCGCTCGATGGCCGCCAGGTCGTCGAAGATGTCGGCGTGGTCGAACTCCAGGTTGTTCAGCACGGCGGTGCGCGGGCGGTAGTGCACGAACTTGCTGCGCTTGTCGAAAAACGCCGTGTCGTACTCGTCGGCCTCGATCACGAACAGCGGGCGCGGCTGGCCCGCCGCCTGTGCGCCCAGGCGTGCCGAGACGCCAAAGTCCAGCGGCACGCCGCCGACCAGGAAGCCGGGCGCCAGGCCAGCGCACTCCAGCACCCAGGCCAGCATGGAGGTCGTCGTGGTCTTGCCATGCGTGCCGGCCACGGCCAGCACGTGGCGGCCCTGCAGCACGTGCTCGGCCAGCCACTGCGGGCCGCTGGTATAGGGCGCGCCGGCGTCCAAAATGGCTTCCATCAGCGGGAACTTGGGCGTGCCGTCGGCCAGCCGGGCGCGGCTGACCACGTTGCCGACCACGAAGACGTCGGGTTCGAGCTGCAGCTGCTCGGCGCCGTAGCCCTCGATCAATTCGATGCCCAGGGCGCGCAGCTGCTCGCTCATGGGGGGATAGACGCCGGCGTCGCAGCCGGTCACGCGGTGGCCCGCCTCGCGCGCCAGGGCGGCCAGGCCGCCCATGAACGTGCCGCAAATGCCCAGGATGTGGATGTGCATGATGGCGTGCATTCTATGAAGGCCGGCAACAGTGCCTGGTTTTCAGGTAAAAACTGCCTTGAAGCCTTGTCCGACAAGCGCTGATAGCTATGTTTCAAGGAGCAAAAAACGGCTGTCCGCGACAATCCCCCGGCCCGGGCAGGCCCTCCCGGGCCGGAGGGCCGCGGCGCCGGGCCACAATGGCCGGCCCTGGCGCTGCCGCGCCGCCTGGTCTGTCCCCGCCTGTCCCATGTCTGCACCCATCGCCGTCGAGATCGCCCACACCGCCGCCCGCCTGGCCGTCGAGGAGGGGCTGGAGTGGGGCGCGGCCAAGCGCCGCGCCGTCAAGGAGCTGGGCCTGCCGGCACGCACCGCGCTGCCCGACAACGATGTGCTGGAGGACGCCGTGCGCGCCTACATCGGCATGTTTTGCGCCGACACCCAGCCGGGCGAGCTGCGCGCGCTGCGCGAACTGGCGCTGCTGTGGATGGAGCGCCTGGCGCAGTTCCGCCCCTACCTGGGTGGCGCCGTCTGGCACGGCACGGCCACGCGGCTGTCGGATGTGTATCTGAGCCTGTTTTGCGACGACCCGAAATCCGCCGAGATCGCGCTGATCGAGCACAACGTCAGCTACGAGCCGGACAGCACCCGGGGCCTGCGCGGCGAGACAGTGGACGTGCTGAGTCTGTCCAGCCGCTCGCCGGCGCTGGGCGAGGACATCGGCGTACACCTGCTGATCTACGACCTGGACGACCTGCGCGGCGCGCTGCGTGCCGACAGCCAGGGCCGCAGCCCGCGCGGCGACGCTGCTGCCGTGCGGCGCCTGCTGGAGGCGCCCGCCGAGCCTTCCGAAAAAATCACGCTGACCACCCCGCATCTCTCATGACCGAGCCGCAGCCTTCGACCCCGCCATCTTCCTCGGCTGCCACCGCTGCCCCGCGCCGGCGCTGGCTGTTCCTGGGTGCCGGCGCGGCTGCCGCCCTGGCCGGCGCCGGCCTGGCCACCTGGCGGCTGTCGCTGCAGCCGGCGCAGCCGGGCGCGCAGGAGGCGCTGTGGAGCGCCAGCTTCGAGGGCGTCAACGGCGGCCAGCCGGTGCAGATGGCTGAGCTGCGCGGCAAGCCACTGCTGCTGAACTTCTGGGCCACCTGGTGCCCGCCCTGCGTCAAGGAATTGCCGTTGCTGGACGCCTTCCACGCCCAGCAGCAATCGCGTGGCTGGCAAGTGCTGGGATTGGCCATCGATCAACCGGCAAATGTGGAGAAATTCCTGCAACGTGTGCCGCTGCGGATGCCGCTGGCGCTGGCTGGGCTGGGTGGCGCCGACCTCAGCCGCGCCCTGGGCAACGAACGCGGCGGCTTACCCTTTACCGTCCTATTCGCCGCAGATGGCAGCATCCTCAAGCGTAAAATGGGCGAGCTGAGCGAGAGCGACCTGGCCGGCTGGGCCAGGCTGGCCTGATAGCAACCCCATGCCGGCCTGCTGCTGCACAAGTCTTTGCCTGCATCAAGAAACGAGCGGCAAATTGCAGTGCGATCGACGCAATAAGGCGTTGATGCCAGAATTTGATGTAAATTCGCGCCCTTTGTCGTTTCAGCCGTTGGAGCTTCCATGGATTTGCGAAAACTCAAGACCCTCATCGATCTGGTGTCCGAGTCGAATGTTTCTGAACTCGAGATCACCGAAGCCGAGGGCAAGGTGCGCATCGTCAAGGCCGGCACCACGGTGGTGCAGCAGGTCGTGGCAGCGCCGGTGCCGGCAGCAGCCCCTGCGGCAGCCGCCGCAGCGCCTGCCGCAGCCGTGCCCGAGCTGCCGGCGCCTGCCGTGCCCAGCGGGCACATCGTCAAGTCGCCCATGGTCGGCACCTTCTACCGTGCCTCCAGCCCCGGCGCCAAGCCCTTCGTCGAAATCGGCAGCACCGTCAAGGAAGGCGAGACGCTGTGCATCGTCGAGGCCATGAAGATCCTCAACGAGATCGAGGCCGACAAGAGCGGCACCATCACGCGCATCCTGGGGGAGAACGGCCAGGCCGTCGAATACGGCCAGCCGCTGTTCATCATCGAATAACCACAAGGCGCAACCCTCGTGCGACTGTGCCACGCCGCCTGCCCTGCGGCTGCGCACGGCCCCTGGCGCCTGGAAGACCGATATGTTTAAAAAAATCCTGGTCGCTAATCGTGGGGAGATCGCCCTGCGCATACAGCGTGCCTGCCGTGAGCTGGGCATCAAGGCCGTCATGGTCTATTCCGAGGCCGACCGCGACGCCAAGTACGTCAAGCTGGCCGACGAGGCCGTGTGCATCGGCCCGGCGCCCTCGCCGCTGTCCTACTTGAACATGCCGGCCATCATCTCGGCCGCCGAAGTCACCGACGCCGAGGCCATCCACCCCGGCTACGGCTTCCTGGCCGAGAACGCCGACTTTGCCGAGCGCGTGGAAAAAAGCGGCTTCCAGTTCATCGGCCCGACGCCCGAATCCATCCGCCTGATGGGTGACAAGGTCTCGGCCAAGCAGGCCATGCTGCGCGCCGGCGTACCCTGCGTGCCAGGCTCGGACGGTGAGCTGCCCGACGACCCGGTGCAGATCCGGCGCATCGCGCGCGGCATCGGCTACCCGGTCATCATCAAGGCTGCGGGCGGCGGCGGCGGACGCGGGATGCGCGTGGTGCATACCGAGGCGGCCCTGGTCAACGCCGTGCAGATGACCAAGGCCGAGGCCACGGCGGCCTTCGGCAACCCGGCGGTCTACATGGAGAAATTCCTGCAGAATCCGCGCCACATCGAAATCCAGGTGCTGGCCGACAAGCACAAGAACGCCGTCTATCTGGGCGAGCGCGACTGCTCCATGCAGCGGCGCCATCAGAAGGTGATCGAAGAAGCTCCGGCGCCGGGCATTCCGCGCAAGCTGATCGAGCGCATTGGCGAGCGCTGCGTGACCGCCTGCAAGAAGATCGGCTACCGGGGCGCCGGCACCTTCGAGTTCCTGTACGAAAACGGCGAGTTCTATTTCATCGAGATGAACACCCGCGTGCAGGTCGAGCACCCGGTGACCGAGTGGATCACCGGCGTGGACATCGTGCGCACGCAGATCATGGTGGCCGCCGGCGAGAAGCTGCCGTTCTCGCAGCGCCACATCCAGCTGCGCGGCCATGCCATCGAGTGCCGCATCAACGCCGAAGACCCCTACAAGTTCACGCCGTCGCCGGGGCGCATCACCAAGTGGCACGCGCCGGGCGGCCCGGGCGTGCGCGTGGACTCGCACGCCTACACCAACTACTACGTGCCGCCCAACTACGACTCCATGATCGGCAAGATCATCGTCCACGGCGACACGCGCGAGCAGGCGCTGGCGCGGATGCGCACGGCGCTGCTGGAAACCGTGGTCGAGGGCATCAGCACCAACGTGCCGCTGCACTGCGAGCTGATGGTGGACGCCAGCTTCGTCGCCGGCGGCACCAACATCCACTACCTGGAAGAGTGGCTGGCGCAGAGGAAGCGTTGAGGGCGGGTTGTGCGTTGTGCGCCAGCCTTTCCATTGCCCCTGATTTCCTCCCGATGACCCTGAAAAGAACGCTGCCATGTACGAGCTGACCCTGCTGTGCCCCGAGGAGCGCGTCGATGCCGTGAGCGAGGCCTTCGATGCGCTCGATGCCCTGAGCGTCTCGGTCGAGGATGCCGACGCGCAGACCGAGGCCGAACAGGCGCTGTTTGGCGAGCCTGGTATGCCGGCACCGCGCCAGGCCTGGAACAAGAGCCGGGTGACGGCGCTGTTTGCCACGCACGCGGCGGCTGACGAGGCGGCGCAATTGCTGGCGCCGCAGGATTTCTTTGCCGGCTGCGAGGTCGCCGGCATCGCCGAGCTGCCCGAGCAGGACTGGGTGCGGCTGACGCAGTCGCAGTTCGAGCCGGTGCAGATCACGCCCGAGTTCTGGATCGTGCCGAGCTGGCATGAGCCGCCCGCCGGCGCGCTGCAGACCATCCGGCTCGACCCCGGCATGGCGTTCGGCACCGGCACGCACCCGACCACGCGCATGTGCCTGCGCTGGATCGCGCGCCAGGGCGCGGCAGGCGCCGGGGCGCTGGGGCGGGTGCTGGACTACGGCTGCGGCTCGGGCATTCTGGCCATCGGCGCGGCCAAGTTTGGCGCTGCGCCGATCGACGCCGTGGACATCGACCCGGCTGCCGTGCAGGCCACGCTGGACAACGCCCAGGCCAACGAGGTGCAACTTGCCGCCGGCCTGCCTGAACAGGCCCAGGGCGCGTATCGCACGGTGCTGGCCAACATCCTGGCCACGCCGCTCAAGGTGCTGGCGCCGCTGCTGTGTACGCACGTGGCGCCGGGCGGGCATCTGGTGCTGGCCGGCATCCTGGAGCGCCAGGCCGAAGAGCTGCAGCAGGCCTACGCGCCCTGGCTGCAACTGGCCGTGGCCGACAGCGAGGACGGCTGGATTCTGATGGTGGCGCAGCGCCCCTGAGCGTCGGCGTCGGCAGCCGGCGCGCCGCCTAGAATTGCCGCCTCATGAGCCAGACCACCCGCTGCCCGCACTGCGCCACCACCTTTCGCGTGGTCGCGGATCAGCTGCGCATCGGTGGCGGCTGGGTGCGCTGCGGGCACTGCAAGCAGGTGTTCGACGCCACCGAGCACCTGCAAATCCGCGTGCCGGCACCGACACCAGCCGCCGAATCGCCGCCAGGCCTGGCGCCATCCTCGCCGCCTCCTGTGCCCCCACCCTTTCTGCTGGCCGAACACCAGCCGGCAGGGCAGCCGGCGCCAGCGCCTGGGCTCAGGCCCGAGCCGGAACCTGAGCCTGAGCCTGAGCCGGAACCTGAGCCGGAACCCCTGCCCGAGCCAGTCCCAGAACCCGAGCTGGAGCCGGAGCCGAAGCCAGTCCCAGAACCCGAACCTGAACCCGAACCTGAAGCAGAGCCGGAACCCGAACCTGAACCGCAAGCGCCTCTGGCCGAGCCGCTTCAGACTGCGGCCCTGCCCCCGCCCTCGGGGCCCGAGTCCAGGCCGGCGCCGATGGCTGAACCTGAGCCCAGCTTTGTGCGCGCCGCGCGCCGCAACGCCTTCTGGCGCCACCCGGCCATGCGCGGTCTGCTGACGCTGCTGGCGCTGGCGCTGGCGGCGCTGCTGATGCTGCAGATTGCCCTGCAGCATCGCGATGCCCTGGCTGCGCGCTACCCGGCGGCGCGTGCCGTGCTGGAGCCACTGTGCCAGCGATGGGGTTGCACCCTGCAGGCACCGCGCGAGCTGGCGGCGGTGGTCATCGACAGCTCGTCGTTCGTCGCCACCGACGCTGCAGCCGGGCGCTACGAGTTGCGTTTTGCCCTGAAGAACAGCGCGGGCCACGCCGTGGCCATGCCCCTGGTCGAGCTGACCCTGACCGACGCACGCGACGATGTAGTGCTGCGCCGGGTGCTCGATCCGCAGCGCGAGCTGGGCGCTGCGCCCGCGCTGGCCGCTCGCTCGGACTGGGGGGTGCGCACACCCGTCGAGCTGGCCGGCGTGCCGACGGTGGCCGGCTACCGCGTGCTGGCCTTTTATCCATGACGCCCGGCCAGCCGGCCCGGCTGCTCGTGCGCCTTTCCTTCGCTTCCCCACCCTGACTCTTTGGACACTCCACGACATGGCAGCACTGATTTGCGGCTCCCTGGCCTTTGACACCATCATGACCTTCGAGGGTCGCTTCGCCGCGCAGATCCTGCCCGAGCAGCTGCACATCCTGAACGTGTCCTTTCTCGTGCCCACGCTGCGGCGCGACTTCGGCGGCTGCGCCGGCAACATCGCCTACAGCCTGAAGCTGCTGGGCGGCGCGCCGCTGCCCGTGGCCATGCTGGGCAGCGATGGCGGCGACTATCTGCAGCGCCTGCGCGATCTGGGCATCGACACGCGCCACGTCGGCCAGGCCGGCGACAGCTACACCGCCCAGGCCATGATCATGACCGACATGGACAACAACCAGATCACCGCCTTCCACCCCGGCGCCATGACGCACGCCCACCGCACGCGCATCGAGGCCAGCGCGGAGGCCGCCATCGGCATCATTGCCCCGGACGGGCGCCAGGCCATGCTGGAGCACGCCGCGCAGTTCGCCAGCGCCGGCATTCCCTTCGTGTTCGACCCCGGCCAGGGCCTGCCCATGTTCGACGGCCAGGAGCTGCGCCAGTTCATCGAGCAGGCGGATTGGGTCACCGTCAACGACTACGAGGGCAAGATGCTGTGCGAGCGCACCGGCTGGAGCCTGGCGGACATCTCGGCGCGCGTGCGTGGCCTGGTGGTCACGCTGGGAGGCGAGGGCTGCGAGGTCTGGGAGGGCGGCGCGCGCACCCTGGTCGAGCCTGTGGCCCCGGTGCAGGTGGTCGATCCGACGGGCTGTGGTGACGCCTGGCGCGGCGGTCTGCTCTACGGGCTGGAGCGCGGCTGGCCGCTGGCGCGCTGTGCGCAACTGGGCAACCGCCTGGGCGCGCTGAAGATCGCCCGGCGCGGGCCGCAGAACTACCGCCTGGATTTCGCCCCCGAGGCGCTGTGAGGGCAGGCCGGAACGGCCTTGCACCAGGGGGCGCCGACCATTTGCTAGTGGGTTTTTTGCTACTTAAATAATAGCTGTCAGCGCTTGCCAAATAAGGGTTGGAGCCTGATTTCATGCTCAAGCCGCCAGCCATGAAAAACCCGGCAGGGCTGCCGGGCTGGACATCAGGCCTAGCCAGGCTGTCAGGGCTTCTCGCCCAGCGGGAAGGGCCAGGCGGCGTGCGGGCTGATTTCGGTGCGGGCCACAGGGATGGCTGGCGCTGCTGCCGGCTTGGCGGCCTTCCGGGCAGGCGCTGCCTTTTTGGCGGCGGGGGCCGCAGCATCGGCCTGCGCCGTGCTGGTTTTCCTGGCGGGCGCTGCAGTCTTTTGCTTGGCCGTCGCTGCTGCCTTTTTGGCGGGCGCTGCGCTCTCCTGCGCCGGGGCTGTTGCCTTCTTGGCCGGCGCAGCGGCTTTCTTTGCCGGTGCCTTGGCGGCGGGGGCCGGCGCCGCCTTTTCGGCTACTGCAGTGGCGGCCTTCTTGGCTGGTGCGCCAGCCTTCTTGTCGGCGGCTGGTGCGGCGGCCTTGGACTTTGCCGCAGGAGCTGCTGCCTTGGGGGCCTCCTGGGCCGGCTGTGCTGCCGCAGTGGCTTGCTTTGCCGCAGCCTTCTTCGCGACGGTCTTGGCTGCCGGAGCTGCGGCTTGCTGGGCCGGTGCGGCGGCCTTCTGGGCGCTAGTGGACTTGGCGCTGGCGGTCTTGCTGGCTGCCTTCTTGGCGACCGGTGCCGGCGCGCTCACTGGTGTGGCCAGCTCGGCGGCGGCGCTGGCGGCCTTTTTCGCGGGGGCCGCAGCGGTTTTGGCGGTTTTGGCGGCTTTGGCAGGGGTCTTGGCGGGGGCGGTTTTTTTCGCAGTTGCCATCATTTTCTCCTTCGGGTCGGTTAGCTGAAAGCACCCGGCGCCAGTGTCGGGCGGGTGCGCGAGTGAAATCCCATGCCGGCTGCCTGCTGACCTGATGCCTGCCCCTGCACCGCTTCAGTCCCAGGACAGCGCGCCGCCGGTCTGGTACTCGATGACGCGGGTTTCGAAGAAGTTGCGCTCCTTCTTGAGGTCGATCATCTCGCTCATCCAGGGGAAGGGGTTTTCCTCGTTCGGAAACAGCGCCTCCAGGCCGATCTGCGTGGCCCGGCGGTTGGCGATGTAGCGCAGATAGCCCTTGAACATCGCGGCATTCATGCCCAGCACGCCGCGCGGCATGGTGTCCTCGGCGTAGCGGTATTCGAGCTCCACGGCCTCATGGAACAGGGCGGTGATCTCGTCCTTGAACTGCGCCGTCCACAGCTGGGGGTTTTCCAGCTTCAGCTGGTTGATCAGGTCGATGCCGAAGTTGCAGTGCATGGACTCGTCGCGCAGGATGTACTGGTACTGCTCGGCCGCGCCGACCATCTTGTTCTGCCGGCCCAGGGCGAGGATCTGCGTGAAGCCGACGTAGAAGAACAGCCCTTCCATCAGGCAGGCGAAGACGATCAGGCTTTTGAGCAGCGTCTGGTCGGCCTCGGGTGTGCCGGTCTTGAAGGCCGGATCCATGATGGCGTCGATGAAGGGGATCAAGAACTGATCCTTGTCGCGAATCGACGCAATCTCGTTGTAGGCGTTGAAGATCTCGCCTTCATCGAGGCCCAGCGACTCGACGATGTACTGGTAGGCGTGCGTGTGGATGGCTTCCTCGAAGGCCTGGCGCAGCAGGAACTGGCGGCACTCGGGGGCGGTGATGTGGCGATACGTGCCCAGCACGATGTTGTTGGCCGCCAGGCTGTCGGCAGTGACGAAAAAGCCCAGGTTGCGGCGGACGATGCGCCGCTCGTCCTCGGTCAGCCCATGCGGGTCTTTCCACAGGGCGATGTCGCGCGTCATGTTGATTTCCTGCGGCATCCAGTGGTTGGCGCAGGTGGCCAGGTACTTTTCCCAGGCCCATTTGTACTTGAAGGGCACCAGCTGGTTGACGTCGGTCTTGCCGTTGATGATGCGCTTGTCAACGGCGCTGACGCGGCCGCTGGCGGTGCTGGCCACGGAGGCCGGGCTGGAAGGCGTGCGCGGCGGCTGCAGGGGGCCGCCATGCTGGCCTTCCTGCGGAATGTGTTGCGAGGGGGTTGTGACTTCGTCGTCCCAGGTAAGCATGGCTCGTCCAGTGCGTGGATTATGGAAGCAGTGCTTCAAAAAGGAAAGCATCGAAGCGTTGTGCGGCGCTGTTTTGTTGCGTATGCACCTGCCCAGTACGGCTTCGGCGCGGCTTCGATGCGGCGGGTGGTGATGGCGGCTGCGGCCTTTACTGGCAGGCCTCGCAGCCGGGGTCGTCGATGGCGCAGAACTTCACGTCGGTAGCCGCCGCGCTGGCGGCCAGCGCTCCGGCGTCGGCCTCGCTGGGCACGGCATTGAGCTGGCGCTTGTTCACCGTGCTCATCTCGACGTGCGTGGCGCTTTGCGTGCGCAGGTAGTAGGTGGTCTTCAGGCCGCGCAGCCAGGCCAGCTTGTAGGTCTCGTCGAGCTTCTTGCCCGAGGCGCCGGCCATGTAGATGTTCAGGCTCTGCGCCTGGTCGATCCACTTCTGGCGGCGTGCGGCGGCCTCGACCAGCCAGGTCGGCTCGACCTCGAAGGCCGTGGCGTAGAGCTGCCTGATGTCCTGCGGCACCCGGTCGATGGCCGCCAGCGAACCCTTGAAGTGCTTGAGATCCATGACCATCACGTCGTCCCACAGGCCCAGGCGCTTCAGGTCGCGCACCAGGTACTGGTTGATGACGGTGAACTCGCCCGACAGATTGGACTTGACCGACAGGTTGCCGAATGACGGCTCGATGGAGGCGTCCACGCCGACGATGTTGGAGATCGTCGCCGTGGGCGCGATCGCCACGCAGTTGGAGTTGCGCATCCCGTGGCGGGCGATGTGCGCACGCAGGGCGTCCCAGTCCAGGCGCGTGCTGCGATCGACCTCGACATGGCCGCCGCGCTCGCGCGCCAGCAGATCGAGCGAGTCCAGTGGCAAGATGCCCTGCGACCAAAGCGAGCCTGCGTACGTCTCGTAGCAGCCGCGCTCGCGCGCCAGCTCGCTGGAGGCCTGGTAGGCGTAGTAGCAGATGGCCTCCATGGATTCGTCGGCGAACTGCACGGCGGCATCGCTGGCGTAGGGCAGGCGCAACTCGTACAGCGCATCCTGAAAGCCCATCAGGCCCAGGCCCACCGGGCGGTGGCGCAGGTTGGCGTTGCGCGCCTTGTCCACGGCGTAGTAGTTGATGTCGATCACGTTGTCGAGCATCCGCATGGCGGTGGTGACGGTGCGGCGCAGCTTGTCGTGGTCGATCTGGCCATCCCTGAGGTGCTGCGCCAGGTTGATCGAGCCCAGGTTGCACACTGCCGTCTCGCTGTCGCTGGTGTTGAGCGTGATCTCGGTACACAGATTGCTCGAATGCACCACGCCCACATGCTGCTGCGGGCTGCGGATGTTGCACGGATCTTTGAAGGTGATCCACGGGTGGCCGGTCTCGAACAGCATGGACAGCATCTTGCGCCACAGGTCGATGGCCGGCACGCGCTTGGACAGCCGGATCTCGCCGCTGTCGGCGCGGGCTTCGCAGGCGAGGTAGGCGCGCTCGAAGGCCTGGCCATACAGGTCATGCAGCTCGGGCACGTCCGAGGGCGAGAACAGCGTCCACTGGCCCTTGTCCAGCACGCGCTTCATGAACAGATCCGGGATCCAGTTGGCGGTGTTCATGTCGTGCGTGCGCCGGCGGTCATCACCGGTGTTCTTGCGCAGCTCCAGGAACTCCTCGATATCGAGGTGCCAGGTCTCCAGATAGGCGCAGACGGCGCCCTTGCGTTTGCCGCCGTTGTGC
Source organism: Melaminivora jejuensis (assembly GCF_017811175.1). Lineage (NCBI taxonomy): Bacteria > Pseudomonadati > Pseudomonadota > Betaproteobacteria > Burkholderiales > Comamonadaceae > Melaminivora > Melaminivora jejuensis. Next base: position 2,266,847 of record NZ_JACWIJ010000002.1, on the reverse strand, counting down.
GCCAGTCCTGCGTGGGTCATGTAGCTGGGGTCGCCCTCGACCTTCAAGTCCACCACGAAAGGAAGCGGCCGGATGGCTCGGACGCCCCGCACCCGGGTGAAGACGCAGCCGTCGTGCTCAATCCAGTTGCGCTTGGTCAATGGTCGGGCGCCGACCAGTGCTGCGACTTCGGGCACTGCCGGAATGCGCAGATCCCAGGCCCTGACCGTCGCATTGAAACTGATGGTGCTGCCATCGGCACGCTGGCCTTGGTGGCACTGTGCCTGCTCACGGTACTGCCCGGACGTGGGCACACCCAGGCGCAGCAACTGGTAGCGCAGGCCCTGCACCAGCGGCTCGGATGTGCTGGTGAAATAAATCTCCTTGCCCCGGCTGACGCCGCCGTCGGTTTCCAGCAGTCCCTGCACCAGGGCCAGCGTCTGGGCGCGTGGCAGGTGTGACAAGCGTGGGGCGATGCGCTTGCGACCCTGGGCATCGTAGAGGTCGGTGCGTTCGAAGGGCAGGTGCGGGGCGCCGCTGCCACGCACCAGACGCCCGGTGGAGGCCTCGCGCGCAACACCGCAGCCTACCGCCCAGTGCAGCTGGGCGTAGGTCTCGCCCCGTGTGGTTTCCCAGAAATGGATGCCGCGCTGCTCCAGATAGTGGCGCACGAAGGTCAAATGGGTGTCGCATGTGGGATTGCCCGAGACACCCCACTGGTCTTCATCGATGCTCATATGGCCATCGCCCAGCAGGATGCCGTACAGGCGTGCGTCATCCTGACTCAAACCGGTCACCGGCACCACTTCGGTCGGCACGACCTGGGCGATATAGTCGCCGCGCGCCAGCTCACCGGCGTCGCACCATTGCGGCGCGACCTTGCCGCTGTCCAGCCAGCGCAGGGTGCGCGCGTTGCTTTGCTCCATCGGCACCCCTCGAATAGCCCACAACGGGTGGCCCGCCGTGACTTGCAAGGGTTGCAGCGCGTGCTTGACGGTGACCTCCACCATGGGATCGGTCTGGTTGTAGACCATCTGTTGCAGTACCTCGCGGTACTCGCCGCGCTGGCCCAGCACCAGGTCGCCGGGCTTGACCTCGCGGATCGGTTTGGGGCCATCGGCTGTCAGCAGCAGTGTGTCCGGGGCAAAGCACTGATTGACCGCGACCGCCGTGTCGTTGACCACCTTCAGAAACGGCACCACGCCCTGCGACTCGCCATTCGTGCCCTTGATGCGCGCGCCCAGCGCGCGCACGCGCGTCCAGTCGTTGCCCAGGCCGCCGGCGAACTTGGACAGCAGGGCGTTTTCCTTGATGGCTTCGTAGATGCCCTCCAGGTCGTCGGGCACGGTGGTCAGATAACACGACGACAGCTGCGAGCGCAGCGTGCCGCTGTTGAACAGCGTGGGCGTGCTGCTCATGAAATCGAACGACGAGAGCAGCTCGTAGAACTCGATGGCGCGGGCGTTGCGATCGTCCTCGCGCAGCGCCAGGCCCATGGCCACGCGCATGAAGAACGACTGCGGCAGCTCGATGCGCGTCCTGGCGATGTGCAGGAAGTAGCGGTCGTACAGCGTCTGCAGGCCAAGGTAGTCGAACTGCAGGTCGCGCTCGGGCCTGAGCGCTGCGGCCAGGCGCTCCAGATCAAAATCCAGCAGCTCAGGATTGAGCAGCTCATGCTCCACGCCGCGCTGCACGAACAGCGCAAAGTGCGCCGCATAGGCCGTGCCCATCTCCGCCGGCGCCACGTCGCGGCCCAGCACCTCGCGCACGATGGTATGCAGCAGCAGCCGCGCCGTGGCGTAGGTGTAGCCGGGGTCTTTCTCGATCAGCGTGCGCGCGGCCAGGATGCAGGCGCGGTGGACTTCGCCCATGGACACGCCGTCGTACAGGTTGCGCAGCGTCTCGGCAGCGATCGGCGCGGCCTGCACCTCGCTGCCCAGGCCGGCGCAGGCCGATTCGATCAGTGCCTGCAGGCGCAGCACGTCCAGCTCCACGCGCTGGCCGCCGTCCTGCACAAACAGCGCCGGCAGCTGCGGCATGAGCTGCGCGCGCTTTTGGGCGCGCTCCTGGGCGCGGCGCTCGCGGTACAGCACGTAGGCGCGCGCCACGTCGTGGTGGCCGCCGCGCATCAGGCCGAGTTCCACCTGATCCTGCACGTCCTCGATGTGGAAGGTGCCGCCCGCCGGGCGCGAGCGCACCAGCGCGCGCACCACGCCCTGGGTCAGCTCCTCGACCAGCTCGCGCACGCTGGCCGAGGCCGCGCCCTGCGCGCCGCGCACGGCCAGGAAGGCCTTCATCAGCGCCACGGCGATCTTCTGCGACTCGAACGCCACGACGGCGCCATTGCGCCGCACGATCTGCCACTGGGCCAGCGCTGCGCCAGCCGGGGCAGCGTCTGCGGGAATCGCTGCCGGCCGCACGGAGGCGGCGGGCTCGGAAACGGAAAGCAAAGAAGAATCTTGCATGGTCATGACCTTTCGGATGGGGGATGCGCGCTGCGCTGCGGCTGGGCCTCGTGAGCGCTGGTCAGAGGCGGGATTTCAATCAGATACACCACATATAGTGGATTTTTGTGTGTCAAACACTATGGGTAGTGTATCGCCTGGGCAAGCTATCCAAGCCGAAAGCGCCCGCAAAGCGCCTTCGTCCGACAGTGCAGGGGCTGGCGCAGTGCGGCCCGCCAAGCGGGGCAATGGGCGGCTATGGATAGTAAAAATATGGCCAAAAAGGCCTCCAGGCCTTGTCTGGCAAGCGCTGACAGCTATCTTTTTTGCGAGCGCTGCAGACCTGGCGGGAAGGTGATGCCCGAGCCGGCCAGCGCACCCGAGAGCTGCGCCCAGTCGAAGCCGGCGCCCGGGTCGCCCTTGCGCTGCGGGGCGATGTGCTCGTGCCCGGCGATCCAGGCGATGGGGTAGCGCTGCAGCAAGGCCGCGCACAGCGCCTGCAGCGTGGCGTATTGCGCCGGCTCGAAGGCCAGGCCCTCCAGACCCTCCAGCTCGATGCCGATGGCGTCATCGTTGCAGGCGTCCCGGCCCCGGTAGTGCGAGCGCCCGGCGTGCCAGGCGCGCTGGTCGGCGCTGACGAACTGCCACAGCGCGCCGCCGCGCTCGATGAAGAAGTGGCTGGACACGCGCAAGCCGCGGATCTGCCCAAAATACGGGTGCGCGTCCCAGTCGAGCTGGTTGGTGAACAGCTGCTGCACCTGCGCGCCGCCGTACTGGCCCGGAGGCAGGCTGATGGAGTGCAGCACGAGCAGATCGACCGCCGCGCCGGCGGGCCGCTGGTCGCAGTTGGGCGAGGGCAGGCGGCGTGCGCCGCGCAGCCAGCCGCCGCGCCCCCAGGACAGCCGCCGGGCTGCGGCTTCAGGTCTCGGGCGCGTCATCGGCGGCCTCGCCGCTTTGCGGCAGCGGGATGCTCAGGCGGTCGATGCGGTAGCGGATCTGGCGCAGGCTGATACCCAGGCGCGCTGCCGTGGCCGTGCGGTTGTAGTTGCAGGCCTGCAGGGCGCGGATCAGGATGTCGCGCTCTTGTTGATCCAGCCAGCCTTGCAGATCGCTGGGCAGGGCATCGGGCGCTCCGGTTGGACTGCCGGGCGTCACCGGGGGCGCCAAGGGCACCGGGGCCGAAGGGCTGGCCTGTGGCGCAGGCCGGACTGGCGCCGCCGCCGGGCCGGCCACTGCAGCGGGCAGTTCGATGTCCAGCTGCAGCGCCGTGCCATCGCTCAAGGCCACGGCGCGGTGCAGCAGGTTTTCCAGCTCGCGCACATTGCCCGTGAGCGGGTGGCGCGCCAGTTGCGCCAGCGCCGCCTCGGACAGCGGCGGCACGGCCAGGCCGCTTTCCTGGGCGATGCGCGCCAGCAGGTGCGCGCACAGGGCAGGCAGGTCTTCGCGGCGCTCGCGCAGCGGCGGGATCAGGAGCTCGATGACGTTGAGCCGGTAGTACAGATCCTGGCGAAAGCGCCCGTCCTGCACGTCGGCGGCCAGGTCGCGGTGCGTGGCGCTCAGGATGCGCACATCGACGCTCTCCTCCTGCGTCGAACCCAGGGCGCGCACGCTGCGCTCCTGGATGGCGCGCAGCAGCTTGGACTGCATGGGCAGGGGCAGGTCGCCGATCTCATCCAGGAACAGCGTGCCGCCGCGCGCTGCCTGGAAGTAGCCCTCGCGGTCGTGGCTGGCGCCGGTGTAGGAACCCTTGCGCGCGCCAAAGAACTCGGCCTCCAGCAGGTTTTCAGGGATGGCGCCGCAGTTGACGGCCACCAGCGGGCCGGCGGCGCGCTGGCTGCTGGCGTGCAGGGCGCGCGCCACCAGCTCCTTGCCGGTGCCCGATTCGCCCCGGATCAGCACCGGCGCCATGCTGCGCGCCACCCGGGCGATGCGCTGCTTGACGGCCTGCATGGGTGCGGACTCGCCGATCAGCGGCCCCAGGGCGTCGCTGGCGGCCTCGCCCGGCCCGGCCCGGCCCGCCCGCCCGGCGCGCTGCGGCACCGGCACGCCGCCCATGCCCTGCACGGCAGAGGCCACGACGGCGCGGAACTGCTTGAGATCGACCGGCTTGGTCAGGTAGTCGAAGGCGCCGGTGCGCAGCGCCTCGACGGCGTTCTCCGCCGAGCCGTAGGCCGTCATGACCACGCAGCGCTCGGGGCGCTGCTGCTCGCGCAACTGCTGCAGCAAATCCATGCCGAAGCCGTCGGGCAGGCGCATGTCGGTGATCACGGCATCGAAGCCGTGTTGCGCCAGCTGCGCACGCGCCTCGGCTACGGTGGCGGCAGTCTCCACGCGGTAGCCCTCGCGCAGCAGCGTTAGTTCGTACAGCGTGCGCAGGTCGGGCTCGTCATCGACCACGAGGATGGAAGCGGCTGGGTCTGTCATGCGGCTGGATTGTCGGTCGTTGCGATGTCGGCCCGAAACAGCACGGTGAAGGCGTTGCCGGCGACTTCGCCGCGCGCCAGCTGGCGGCTGCTGCGCTGGTAGCCGATGCTGGCGCCGTGGCGCTGGCACAGCTCGCGGCAGATGTACAGGCCCAGGCCGCTGGAGCGGCTCTCCGACGAAAAAAACGGCTCGAACAGGTGGCGCTCGACGCTGGGCTCCAGAGGCGCGCCGTCGCTCCAGACCTGCAGGCCGGGCCGCCCGCTGGGCGACACGCGCGTGGCCAGGCACAGCGAGTCGGGATGCGCGCCGCAGTAGCGCAGGGCGTTGTCGAGCAAGTTGGTCAGCACCCGGCGCAGATGCTCGGGGTCGAAGGCGACCTGCGCCTGGGGCGCCTGCAGGGCGAGCAGCACCTGGCGCCGGGCCGGCTCCTGCGCCTGCCAGTCGCGGCAGATCTGCTGCACGCTGGCGTCCAGCGGCACCGGCTCTGCCGGCGCCGGGTGGCCACTGTGCTGCACGCGGGCGATGTCCAGCACGTCCTCGGTGATGCGCGCCAGGCGCTGGGCGTTCTGGCGCACGATGGCGCTCAGGCGTCTTTGCCCCGGCTCTTGCAACTCCTCGTCGAGCAGTTGGTTGGCCTGCGAGATGGCCGCCAGCGGGTTGCGGATCTCGTGCGCCACGGCAGCCGACATGCGGCCCATGGCGGCGAGTTTTTCCGTGCGCAGGCGCGCTTCCATCTCGCGCAGGTCGTGCAGGAACAGCACGCACAGCGGCTCGCCGTCGGCAAAAGCGCTGGCCGCGCGCGTGTGCGTGGGCCAGCAGCGCACGCGCAGGGCAATGGGCGGCTGGCCCTCCTGGGCGACGTTCACGTCCAGCGTCTGCGGCTGCTGCAGGGCCAGGGTTTCGCGCGCCAGGCGCAGCAGCGGCTGCCACGGGCCGTCCGCCGCCAGGGCAAAGGGCACGGCGCCGGCTTGCATCTGCAGCAGCAGCAGGGCCGCCGGATTGGCCAGGCGCACCAGGCCGCCGGCGTCCAGCACCAGCACGCCATCGCCCACGTGCTGCATGACCAGGGCGCTCACGGCGCGCTGGGTGCGCGCATCGATCTGGCTCAGGCGGGCGGCCTTTTGCTCGCTGATCAGGCGCGCCGCCAGCTGGTGCGTGAGGTAGGCAACGATGAAGTAGCCGGTGCCGGTGAGGGCCGCCTGCAGGGTCTGGGCAGCGCTGTCGCCGCCGCCTTGCCGCACGGCCCAGGCCAGCAGCAGCAGCGTCGCCCCGGCAGCCGTGCCCAGCGCCAGGGTCAGCGTGCCCAGCACCGAGGCCAGCAGCAGCGGCAGGCCGAACAGGGGCGTGAAGTTCATGTTGCCCGCCGGCTGCAGTGTCTGCAGCAGGCCGATGAGCAGCATGTCCACGCCGACCGAGGGCAGCCAGTGCAGGCCTGGCTGCGGTGCCGGCGGCTTGCGCGCGCCCAGCGCGCGCAGCAGCACCGTGGCAGCGAAATAGCTCACGCTGGCCGCCAGCAGCCAGGGCGAGGAGGCCTGGCCGACAGCAGCGCCCAGCATCAGCAGCACCAGCAGGGCCAGCGCCACCATGATGCGCCCGGTCAGGAAGCCGTGCCACAGGCGCAGGAAGGACAGGTCGTCGGGCGCACGCGGGGACGCCAGCAGCGCGGCCTTGACAGTCGGCATCGGCCTAGGCCCTTGCGGCTGCGCCAGCGCTCATGCGTCGCGCCCCTGGCGCCGGTGCGCCTCGCAGCAGTAGCTGTGCCCGTCGTGGCTCAGCGCCTGCGACTGGGGCAGGTGGACGCCGCAGCGGGCGCAGCGCACCATCGGCTCGGGCAGGCTGGCCTGGGGCGCGCCGCGCGGGCCAGCCGGGGGGCGCGGCATCCGGCGCTGCCCATTGCGCCACAGGGCATAGACCACGGCGATCACCGCCGCCAGCAGCAGGTACTTCATCATCCGGCGCGCCCCAGCAGCACTTCCATGACGAAACGCGAGCCGGCGTAGGCCAGCAGCAGCAGCGCCGCGCCGGCATACAGCACGCGCGCCGCCCGGGCGCCGCGCCAGCCAAAGCGCGCCCGGCCCAGCAGCAGCACGGCAAAAGTCAGCCAGGCCAGCAGCGAGAACACCGCCTTGTGATCCCAGCGCCAGGCCTGGCCATAGAGCGCCTCGCCAAACAGCCAGCCCGCCACCAGCGTGGCCGACAGCAGCAGGAAGCCGGCGGCGACGAAGCGCAAGGTGAGGCGCTCCAGCGTCAGCAGCGGCAGCGCCGTGGACGAGGTGACGGCCTGGCGGATCTGGCGCTCGGCGCGCCCCATCAGCCAGGCGTGGATCACGGCGGCGGCAAACAGTCCATAGCAGGCCACGCCCAGCGTCAGGTGCAGCGCCAGCCAGGGCGAGGCCGAGACCGGCAGCGCCCGGCCCGGAAACAGCGCCGCCAGCAGCACGGCGGCAGCGCCCAGGCCGCCCAGCGCGGCACGCGCGCGCATCTGCGGAAACAGTTGGTGCTCGACGGCGTAGATGGTCAGCACCAGCCAGGCCGTCATGGACAGCGCCGGCGCAAAGCCGAAGTGCGGCGTGCTGCCCATCAGGCCCCAGGCCAGGGTCACGGCGTGCAGCACCCAGGCGGGCGCCATGGCCCACAGGCTGCGCCCGGCGTGGGCGCCGGCGCCGGCACGTGCGGCGCTGGCCGCGCCCAGGGCGTAGGCCAGGGCGGCGCTGGCGGCCAGCAGCCACAGGGCCAGGGGGCGCTGGGTAAAATCATGGGTTCGCAGTTTAGCCGTCCAGCCTCGCGCAAGGGACGGCCCTCGGGCGCAGCACGCGCGCCCTCAAAAGTCTCTGGAGCACGCATTCATGGCCTCCGCCCTGACCGAAAAACTCACCCGTCTCGTCAAGGAAATGCGCGGCCAGGCCCGCATCACCGAGTCCAATGTGCAGGACATGCTGCGCGAAGTGCGCATGGCGCTGCTCGAAGCCGACGTGGCGCTGCCGGTGGTGCGCGACTTCATCGCACGCGTCAAGGACAAGGCCCTGGGCCAGGAAGTGCTGGGCAGCTTGAAGCCCGGCCAGGCGCTGGTGGGCATCGTCAACCGGGAGCTGGCCGCCACCATGGGCGAGGGCGTGGCCGACCTGAACCTGGCCGCGCAGCCGCCCGCCGTCATCCTGATGGCCGGCCTGCAGGGTGCAGGCAAGACCACGACCACGGCCAAACTCGCCAAGCACCTGATCGAAAAGCGCAAGAAAAAGGTGCTCACCGTCTCGGGCGACGTCTATCGCCCGGCGGCCATCGAGCAGCTCAAGACCGTGACCAAGCAAGCCGGCGCCGAGTGGTTTGCCAGCACGCCGCAGCAAAAGCCCCGCGACATCGCCACCGCCGCGCTGGACTACGCGAAAAAGCATTACTTCGACGTGCTGCTGGTGGACACCGCCGGGCGCCTAGCCGTCGATGAAGTGCTGATGCAGGAAATCAAGGACTTGCACGCGGTGCTCAAGCCCGTCGAGACGCTGTTCGTGGTCGATGCCATGCAAGGCCAGGATGCGGTGAACACGGCGCGCGCCTTCAAGGAAGCGCTGCCGCTCACCGGCATCGTGCTGACCAAGCTCGATGGCGACTCGCGCGGCGGCGCGGCGCTGTCGGTGCGCCAGATCACCGGCGCGCCGATCAAGTTCGCCGGCGTGTCCGAGAAGATCGACGGCCTGGAAGTGTTCGACGCCGAGCGCCACGCCGGGCGCATCCTGGGCATGGGCGACATCGTGGCGCTGGTCGAGCAAGTCAGCGCTGGCGTGGACATGGAGGCGGCGCAAAAGCTCGCCGCCAAGGTCAAGAGCGGCGACGGCTTCGATCTGAACGATTTCCTGGGCCAGCTCCAGCAGATGAAGCAGATGGGCGGGCTGTCCAGCCTGATGGACAAGCTGCCCACCGAGCTCACCGCCAAGGCCGGCGCCGTGGACATGGATCGCGCCGAGCGCGACATCCGCAGGAAGGAAGGCATCATCTGCAGCATGACGGCGCAAGAGCGCCGCAGGCCCGAACTCATCAAGGCCACGCGCAAGAAGCGCATCGCCGACGGCGCCGGCGTGCAGGTGCAGGAAGTCAACCGTCTGCTCAAGGAATTCGAGCAGATGCAGGGCATGATGAAGAAGATGAAGGGCGGCGGCCTGATGAAGATGATGAAAAAAATGGGCGGCATGAAGGGCATGAAGGGGATGCCTGGCCTGCCGTTCTGACAGGATTGCAAGACTTGCCAAACCGATGGGAGCACCAGCCATGACCGCAAGCACGCACTTCATCACCGAACAGGATTACGAACAGGGCAGCCTGCCCATTGACTGCCTGGACATGGCGCTGCCGCTGGACGAGATCTATCTGGATGTCCCGGCAGCCTGAAAAGCCCTGGATTGAGCATGTTTCCCGGCTCAAAGCCAATCCAGGCAAGCGCTGACAGCTATCAATATCAAAGCGGTTTTTGAACCTGCAGCAGGGCCTGCACCTGTTGCTGGGCGATGACGTGCCTTGGCTGCCAGCAAAATTTGCTGTATGGCAGCGTTAAACAACCGGCGCCGTCGTCTATCCGCACCGATCAGGGGCCAGAGTTCACCAGCTGGGCTTTCATGGCATGGGTTGCGGCACGGTGTGTGCGGCTCCTGTTCAACCATGCAGGCTGCCCGATCTAGAACGTCTGCATCGAGAGCTTCAACGGCAAATTCAGGGAGAAGTACTTGAAGGAGCAATGATTGCAGAGCACGTTCTCGTTAACGCCCAGGTCTTTTTCCGTCTGGGCCACAGACACGCCATGCTCAACGGTTCGTAGACTCTTTTGTTCATGATGGCCTCGATTCTGAAGGGAGTGTTGCACTTCAGATTTGAGGCCGCCAAGGTTTCAAGGTCAAAACTATCTGAAACCGTTGCAGGACAAGCGCTGGCAGCTAGCGTTTCAATAGCTTGCCGGCACCCGGGCCAGCACCTCGCCACGCAGCGTATAACTGCGCGCCTCGGTGATCCGCACGTCGATCATCTGCCCGACCAGCTCGCCGCCACCGGCGAAGTTGACCACGCGGTTGCACTCGGTGCGCCCCATCAGCTCGCTGGCGTCGCGCCTGGACGCGCCCTCGACCAGGATGCGCTGCACCGTGCCCACGCGCTGGGCGCTGATGTCCTTGATGTTCTGGTTGATCACGGCCTGCAATTGCTGCAGCCGGGCCAGCTTGGCCTCGTGCGGCGTGTCGTCGTGCAAATTGGCCGCCGGCGTGCCCGGGCGCGGGCTGAAGATGAAGCTGAAGCTGTTGTCGAAGTGGACATCGTCGATCAGCTTCATCATCTTGTCGAAATCCTCTTGCGTCTCGCCCGGGAAGCCGACGATGAAGTCGCTGCTCATGGCCATGTCGGGGCGGATGGCGCGCAGCTTGCGCACCGTGCTCTTGTATTCCATAGCTGTGTAGCCGCGCTTCATGGCCATCAGGATGCGATCCGAGCCGTGCTGCACGGGCAGATGCAGGTGGCTGACCAGTTTTGGGATTTTTTCGTAGGCGGCGATCAGGCGCGGCGTGAACTCGTTGGGGTGGCTGGTGGTGTAGCGGATGCGCTCGATGCCGGGGATCTCGGCCACGTATTCCAGCAGCAGGGCGAAGTCGGCCTTGTCCGCCGTCTCGCCCATGGCGCCAGCATAGGCGTTGACGTTCTGGCCCAGCAGCGTCACTTCCTTGACGCCCTGATCGGCCAGGCCGGCGACTTCGACCAGCACGTCCTCGAACGGGCGGCTGACCTCCTCGCCGCGCGTGTAGGGCACGACGCAGTAGCTGCAGTATTTGGAGCAGCCTTCCATGATGGAGACGAAGGCCGAGGCGCCCTCGACGCGCGCCGGTGGCAGGTGGTCGAATTTCTCGATCTCGGGGAAGCTGATGTCCACCTGGGGCCGGTGCTGGCGCTGGCGTGCATCGAGCAGCTCGGGCAGGCGGTGCAGCGTCTGCGGGCCGAACACCACATCGACGAAGGGCGCGCGGCGGATGATCTCCTCGCCCTCTTGGCTGGCCACGCAGCCGCCCACGCCGATCAGCACGCCCTTTTCCTTGAGGTGCTTGACGCGGCCCAGGTCGGAAAAGACCTTTTCCTGCGCCTTCTCGCGCACCGAGCAGGTGTTGAACAGGATCAGGTCGGCCTCGTCGGGGTTGTCCGTGGGCTGGTAGCCTGCGGCGGCCTGCATCACATCGGCCATCTTGTCCGAGTCGTACTCGTTCATCTGGCAGCCGAAGGTCTTGATGAAGATTTTCTTCTGGCTCATGGGCGCGCTCCAGGCAGCCGCAGGGCGGCAGGGGCCGGGCTGGCCGAGGGGCGGGCGGGGTGGCGGGCGTCAGCCCGGCAGTGCGGGTCGGGAGGGCAGCGGAGCATGGTGTTTATCCAGGAGCTGGGGGACAGAAAGGGTGGAAGGGCCGCGATTGTGCCCAAAGCGCAGAGGCCGCAGCTATCGCCTGTCTCCCGGCTATGCGGGGACAATCAGGGGATACCCGGACGCCAGGTAGCAAGAAGCTACAAAATGGGCGCTGGCTGATCGCCGACCGGGGGCGCTGTGGAGGCGCCCGCACAGCCGGTCATCCAGCCTTTTTTCTTTCCGTGAGCAAAGCAGCCATGAATTTTTCCCATATGAAAGTTGGCACCCGGCTGGGGCTGGGCTTCGCCCTGGTCATCCTCGCCGGGCTGGCCGTGGCCCTGATCGGCGGGCTGAAGTTGCAGGCCATCCAGGCCAATACTGCGCTGCTGGTGCAGGATCGCATGGTCAAGATCGAGCAGATCAACGACATCATGAACAACCTGAACGTGGTGGCGCGCGCCTCGCGCAACATCGCCATGATGGATGACCCGCAGCAGCAGCAGCAGGAAAAGCTGCGCATCGACGAGGCACGCGCGCGCAACAGTGAGCTGTACAACAAGTTGCAAGCAACTGTGAACACAGACGCTGGCCGGCAGTTGTTGGAAAAACTCTCCCAGCAGCGCGCAAGCTACAACGCCACTATCGACAAGGCGGTGGATCTGGGTCTGGTTGGCCAAAGCGCCATGACCATCGACGTGCTGCTGCGCGAGAACCGCCCACTGCAGGCGGCCTACCTCGCCACCTTGCAGGAGCTGACCGACCTGCAGAAAAAAGCCGCCCAGGACACGGCCCGGGAGGTGCAGTCCATGGCCCAGTCCACCACTGCCCTGATGGCGCTGGTGGCGGGGCTGGCTGCCGTGGTGGGCGCGGTCATTGCCTGGCTGATCACGCGCACGCTGGTGCGCCAGCTCGGCGGCGAGCCCGACTACGCCGCCAGTGTGGCGCGCGAAATCGCCGGGGGCAATCTGGCCGTCGAGGTGCGCCTGCCTGCGGGCGACAGCACCAGCTTGCTGGCCACCATGCTGGCCATGCGCGACAGCCTGGCGCAGGTGGTCACGCGCGTGCGCCAGGGCTCGGAGGCGGTGGCTTCGGCCAGCACGCAGATCGCCCAGGGTAACCAGGACTTGTCGGGGCGCACGGAAAGCCAGGCCAGCGCGCTGGAGCAGACGGCCGCGTCCATGGAGGAGCTGGGTTCGACGGTGCGGCAAAACGCCGACAACGCGCGCACTGCCAACCAACTGGCGCAAAGCGCCAGCACCGTGGCCGTGCAGGGCGGCGAGGTGGTCGATCAGGTAGTGCAGACCATGCGCGGCATCAACGATGCCAGCCGCAGGATTGCCGACATCATCGGCGTGATCGATTCGATCGCCTTCCAGACCAACATCCTGGCGCTCAATGCGGCTGTCGAGGCGGCGCGCGCCGGCGAGCAGGGCCGGGGCTTTGCCGTGGTCGCCGGCGAGGTGCGCCAACTGGCCCAGCGCAGCGCCGAGGCGGCCAAGGAGATCAAGCAGCTCATCACCGACAGCGTCGAGCGCGTCGAGCAGGGCACGCAGCTGGTCGATCGCGCGGGCAGCACCATGGATGAGGTGGTCACCGGCATCCGCCGCGTCACCGACATCATGGGCGAGATCAGCGCCGCCAGCGGCGAGCAAAGCCAGGGCGTGCTGCAGGTCGGCGAGGCGGTGCAGCAGATGGATCAGGCGACGCAGCAAAACGCCGCCCTGGTCGAGGAGATGGCGGCGGCGGCCTCCAGCCTGAACCAGCAGGCGCAGGAGCTGGTGCAGACGGTGGGCGTGTTCCGGGTGGCGGGCAGCATGGGCGGCGCATCAGCCGCCAGCCGGCGGGCCGTCGCGCCAATGGCAGCCAGGCCGGCACCGGTGCGCACTGGCCCTGCGGCGGTTGCACAGCGCCCGGCGGCTGTCCCGGGCGCGGCGGGCAGCAAGGCCCCGGTCGCCAGCAAGGCGCCAACGCTGGCTGCGCCCAAGGCACCGGCCCGGGTGCCGGCAGCAGCCCCTGCGGCGGACAACGATGAGTGGGAGAGTTTTTGAGTTGAGCTGACGCCGCAGCCCAGGCCCGCCCGCACTATTGCGGCAGGCCTTGGGCAGCCTGCCTGCGTACAGCGGCCAGGCAACAAAAAAGCCCGGCGACTGCCGGGCTTTTTTATGCTTTGTCTGGTGGTGGTACCGGGACTTGAACCTGGGACATCAGCATTATGAATGCTGCGCTCTAACCAACTGAGCTATACCACCGAAGCCGCAGATTATAGAGCAAAAATCTGCGGTGCAAGAAAAATCACTGGTGCGTGAAGTTGGCCTGGCGCTTGTTCACGAAGGCGTCCATGCCTTCCTTCTGGTCGGCAGTGGCAAACAGTGCGTGGAACAGGCGGCGCTCGAACATCAGGCCGTCCGAGAGCGTGCCCTCGAAGGCGCGGTTCACGGTTTCCTTGGCGGCCATGACGGCAACCTGCGAGAAGCCGCTGATGACGATGGCGGCGCCAATGGCTTCTTCCATCAGCTTGTCCAGCGCCACCACGCGGCTGACCAGGCCGGCGCGTTCGGCCTCGGTGGCGTCCATCATGCGGGCGGTGAGCGCCATGTCCATGGCCTTGGACTTGCCGATGGCGCGCGGCAGGCGCTGCGTGCCGCCGGCGCCGGGGATCACGCCCAGCTTGATCTCGGGCTGGCCGAATTTGGCGTTGTCGGCGGCGATGATGAAATCGCACATCATGGCCAGCTCGCAGCCGCCGCCCAGGGCGTAGCCGCTCACGGCGGCGATCACGGGCTTTCTGATCTGGCGGATCTGCTCCCAGTTGCGCGTGATGTAGTCGCCCTTGTAGGCGTCGGCAAAGCTGTACTTGGCCATGGCGCCGATGTCGGCGCCGGCGGCAAAGGCCTTCTCGCTGCCCGTGACGATGATGCAGCCGATTTTCTCGTCGGCATCAAAGGCCTTGAGCGCCGCGCCCAGCTCGTCCATGAGCTGGTCGTTGAGGGCGTTGAGCTGCTTGGGACGGGCAAGCGTGATGATGCCGACCTTGTCCGCTTCGGTGCGCACTTCGATGCATTCGTAGGCCATGGGGGTTCTCCGTGTTGGCTGGGTTGTGGTGAGGGAAAGCAAAACCGTCTGACTATAGCCACGGCGGGCCACGGCGGGCCACGCCAGGGCGCATCAGGCGCCCAGCCAGCGCTGTGCCAGGCCGGCATCGGCCACGTCCAGGCGCACGGTGTCCGCGCCCGGGCCGCCAGGGGGCACGTCCAGTGCCAGGCGCAGCAGCCGCCGGTCGCGTGCCACCAGCGCAGTGCAGGGCTGCTGCGGGTCGGCATACAGCAGCACGTCGTCGAGCTGCTGCACGCGCCAGGCCTCGCCGGGCGTCTCGATGCCCAGCCACTCGTCGCCGGCCATGAAGCCGGCAGCCTCGGCGGCGCCGCCGCGCAGCACGGACTTGATGTGGACGCTGCCGGCCGCCTCGCTGGCGCGCAGGCCCAGGCGCTGGGCCAGCGCGGGCGGCTGCTGCACCAGGGCGATGCCGTGCGCGGCCAGCAGCTCGGCCAGGGGCAGCTCCTGCGTGCCGTGTACCCAGGCGCCGATCTCGCCGGCCCAGCTGCGCCCGGTCAGCGCGTGCAGCACCTGCAGCAGCTCGCCTTCGTCCATCGGCCCGCCCTGGGTGCGCTGCCACAGCGCGCGCATGACATCGTCCAGCGTCGTGTGGCCACCCCGGCGCAGCGCCAGATCCAGGCACAGGCCGACCAGGGCGCCCTTGGTGTAGTAGCTCACGGTGGCGTTGGGGGTGTTCTCGTCCTGGCGGTAGTACTTGACCCAGGCGTCGAAGCTCGCCTCGGCCACGCTCTGCACGAAGCGCCCCGGCGTCTGCAGCACCTGGTTGATGGTCTTGGCCAGCACGCGCAGGTAGCTGGCGTGGTCGAGCAGGCCGGCGCGGCGCAGCAGCAAGTCGTCGTAGTAGCTGGTGAAGCCCTCGAAGAACCACAGCAGGCGGGTGTAGTTCTCGCGCGCGTAGTCGTAGCGGGCGAACTGCGCCGGGCGCAGGCGCTTGACGTTCCAGGTGTGGAAGTATTCGTGGCTGAACAGGCCCAGCAGGCTCTGGTAGCCCTCGCTGGGGGCCTCTTCGCCCAGGCGCGGCAGGTCGCGCCGGCTGCAGATCAGCGCGGTGGAGTTGCGATGCTCCAGGCCACCGTAGCCGTCATTGACCACGTTGAGCAGGAACACATAGCTGTCGAAGGGCGGGCGGCCATCGCCGTGCCACAGGCGGATGGCCTCCTCGCAGATGCGGCGCACGTCGCGCACCAGGCGCTGGCTGTCGAAGCTGGGCGCGGCGCCGGCCACGACCAGGCGGTGCGGCACGTTGCAGGCGGTGAAGCGGATGCTCCAGAACGGCCCCATCTCGACCGGGCAGTCCACCAGCTCGTCATAGTTGCGCGCGCGGTAGCTGCCAAAGCCCGAACGTGCCACGCGGTGCGGACTCAGGCCGGTGGCCAGCGACCAGCCGGTGAGTTCGCGCGGGCGCTCGATCTCCAGGTCGTGCGCCTCGTCCTCCTGGCCGTGTACGCGCAGGCAGACGCTGGTGCCGTTGAAGAAGCCCCGCTGGGTATCCAGCCAGGCGGTGCGCACCGAGGTGTCGTAGGCGGCGACTTCGTAGCTCACCGTCAGGGGCCGGCCTGCGGCGCAGCCGGCGCGCCAGCTGCACTTGTCCAGTTGCCGCAGCTCGACCGGCTGGCCGTCCTGGCTGGCGCCGCGCATGTGCAGGTTCTTGGCAAACTCGCGCACCAGGTAGCTGCCGGGGATCCACACCGGCAGCGACAGCTCCTGTTGCGCGGCAGGGTTGTGGACGGTCAGCAGCACGCGGTACAGGTGCTCGTGGCGGGCGGCTGGGTCGATGCGGTAATGCACCGCTGCCGAGGTCGGGCGCAGCGTGGTCATGGGGCGGGTGGAGTTTCCTTTTTGCTACCGTATATATAGCTGTCAGCGCTTGCCTGTATTGGGTTTGAGGCTGATTTGACTGTTATTGACTGTCACTTTGCGGCTTCGGCCAGGCGTTTTTCCACGTCCTGCGCGCCGATGGCGCCGGGCACACGCGTGCCGTCGGCAAAGATCAGCGTGGGCGTGCCGGTGATCTTGTACTTGCGGCCAAAGGCCAGGTTGCGCTGCAGCGCGGCGGTGTCGCAGCTGGCGGCGGTGGGCGCCTTGTCGCGCAGCATGTAGTCGTCCCAGGCGCCGGCCTGATCCTTGGCGCACCAGATGTTGCGCGACTTCTCCGCCGAGTCGGGGCTGAGGATGGGGTAGAGGAACAGGTACACCGTCACGTTGTCCACGTTCTGCATGTCTTTTTCGAAGCGCTTGCAGTAGCCGCAGTTGGGGTCTTCGAAGACCGCCAGCTTGCGCTCGCCCTTGCCGTGGACGATGGTGATGGCATCTTGCAGCGGCAGCGCCTTGAAGTCGATCGCGGTGAGCCGGGTGATGCGGTCTTCGGTCAGGTTGCGCCGCGCGCGCGTGTCGATCAGCTCGCCCTGGATCAGGTAGTTGCCGCTGGCGTCGGTATAGAACACGTCGGTGCCCACGCGCACTTCGTACAGGCCCTTCATGGGTGTCTGGCGCACTTCGTCGATCTGCGACAGCTGCGGAATGCGCTCGGCCAGGGTCTTGCGGATGGCAGCATCCTGCGCGCAGGCAGCGGCGCCGGTGAGCAAAAGGGCTGCCGCAGCGAGCAGGGTACGGGCTGTTGTCATGGAGAGAATCCGCTCAGGATGGGGAAGATGAAAAAAAGCACGGGCCGCGCAGCGCACGGCCCGTGGCGGGAGGTCGATCAGATGGCGGCGCTGCCCATGGCGCGCCGCGCCACCCACTGCTTGAGCGGGCCGCTGCGCGCAAAGCCGTTCATGCCCCAGTTGCGCGCTGCTGCGATGAAAGGCTCGCGGCGGGCAAACAGCTGCTGCAGCCCGTCCATGACCACACTGGCCGGCAGCAGCGCCGCCTTGGCGCGGCGCTCGTAGCGGCGCAGCAGGCGCAGGTCGTGCAGCGCGCGCCAGGATTCGCGCCCCTGCAGCACCTGCGCCAGCGCCAGCGCATCGGCCAGGCCCAGGTTCAGGCCCTGGCCGGCCAGCGGGTGGACGTTGTGCGCCGCATCGCCCGCCAGCACCCACGCGGCCTGCGCCTGCCCCGGCATGGGGCCGCACCAGCGGCGCGCGCGCGCCTGCTGCAGCGGCCAGCTGGCACGCGGGGCGCTCACGCGCAAATCTCCGAGGGCGTGCTGGCTGGCCTGGGCCAGCGCCTGGGCCAGGGCGTCGTCGTCGGCCGCCAGCCATTGCTCGATGTGTTCATGCGGGACAGACCAGACCACGGCCACCGAGTTCCCCGCCGGCCCGTCCAGCGGCAGAAAGGCCAGGATGGAGCCGTCCGGCGCAAACCACTGGCGCGCCACCTGGCCATGCGGCAGGCTGCATTCGAGCCGCGTGGCCAGCGCCGTCTGGCCGTAGGGCGTGATGTCGAAGTCGATGCCCAGCTCGGCGCGCGTGCGGCTGGCGCGGCCCTCGCAGATCACCGTGAGCGGCGCGGCCACTGGCGCCTCGACCACCTCCACCTGCGGCTGAAAGCGCACGGCCTCGCGCAGGCGCGCCTCCAGCGCCGGCACATCGACGATCCAGGCCAGCGCCTCGCTGCCCTGGCTGCTTGCATCAAAGCGCACCAGGCCGTCCTGGTCGGCGGCCACTTCCATGTGCAGCACCGGCGTGGCGTGCTGGGCGTCGGGCCAGGCGCGCAGTGACTGCAGCAGGGCCTGCGAGGCGCTGTTGAGCGCATAGGCACGCACGTCCGGCGCCGGGGTCGCTGCTGGGGCCGGGGTGGGTGCGACCAGCGCCACGCGCAGGCGCTCGCGCGCCAGTAACAGGGCCAGGGTGCGGCCCACGATGCCCGCGCCACGGATGCAAATGTCGAATGTCTGCGCCATGCGGGCGATTGTAGGAGGCGGCTGCGGCGGGTCATTCGGGGCCGCATCCTAGAATCGCGGGTTTCCCAGACACCCAGAAAGCCTTAAGCGCCATGAGCCTGAAATGCGGCATCGTGGGCCTGCCCAATGTCGGCAAGTCCACCCTGTTCAACGCCCTCACCAAGGCCGGCATCGCTGCCGAGAACTACCCCTTTTGCACCATTGAGCCCAACACCGGCGTGGTCGAAGTGCCCGATCCGCGCCTGGCGCAGTTGGCCGCAATCGTCAAGCCCGAGCGCACCGTGCCGGCCATCGTCGAGTTCGTGGACATCGCCGGCCTGGTCGCCGGCGCCAGCCAGGGCGAGGGCCTGGGCAACCAGTTCCTGGCGCACATCCGCGAGACGGATGCCATCGTCAACGTGGTGCGCTGCTTCGAGGACGAGAACGTGATCCACGTCGCTGGCCGGGTCGACCCGATCGCTGACATCGAGGTCATCCAGACCGAGCTGTGCCTGGCCGATCTCGCCACTGTCGAAAAAGCGCTGAACCGCTATTCCAAGGCCGCCAAGAGCGGCAACGACAAGGAGGCGGCCAAGCTGGTCGCCTTGCTCACGCCCATCCAGGCGGCGCTCGACGAGGGCAAGCCGGCGCGCACGGTGGAGGTGTCCAAGGAGGACGCGCCGCTGCTCAAGCAGTTCTGCCTGATCACCGCCAAGCCGGCCATGTTCGTCGGCAACGTGGCCGAGGACGGCTTCGAGAACAACCCGCTGCTGGACAGGTTGAAGAACTACGCTGCCGCCCAGGGCGCGCCGGTGGTCGCCATCTGCGCCAAGATCGAAGCCGAAATGGCCGAGATGGACGACGACGACCGCGCCATGTTCCTGGCCGAGATGGGCCTGGAGGAGCCTGGCCTGAATCGCCTGATCCGCGCTGGCTACGACCTGCTGGGCCTGCAGACCTACTTCACCGCCGGCGTCAAGGAAGTGCGCGCCTGGACTGTTCGTAAGGGCGACACCGCGCCGCAGGCTGCCGGCGTGATCCACGGCGACTTCGAGCGCGGCTTCATCCGCGCGCAGACCATTGCGTTCGACGACTTCCTGCAGTTCAAGGGCGAGCAGGGCGCCAAGGACGCAGGCAAGATGCGCGCCGAGGGCAAGGAATACGTGGTCAGGGATGGGGATGTGATGAATTTTTTGTTCAACGTCTGACGCTGCCCTGCAGCCCAGATGGGATTGCCTGGTCTGCCAGCCAAAGGGTCGCGGGGCGCCGGTGCGCGTCAGGGCGCCGGCGTCAGCGCGCGAAACGCCGGGCGCGAGAAGAAGTAGCCTTGCATCAGCGCTACGCCCTCGTGGCTGAAGAAGTCGCGCTCGCCGGCGGTTTCGATGCCTTCGGCGATGACCTGGATGCCCAGTTCCTGGCAAATGCGCAGCAGGCCGCGTGAGATCGATTGGCGTGCGCGGTCGGTGTCCACACCGCGCACCAGGCCCATGTCCAGTTTGACGATGTCGGGTTGAAAATCCGCCAGCAGCGTCAGGCCGGCGTAGCCAGCGCCGAAGTCATCAATCGCCGTGAGAAAGCCACTGCGCTGGTACTCGCGCAGGATTTCCGCCAGCCACGGGCCATCCTCGACGCGCTCGCCTTCGGTGACTTCGAAGATGATGCGTTCGAGCGGGAACTGATGGCGGCGCGCTGCCGCCAGCGTGGTGCGGATGCACAGCTCGGGCCGATAGACGGCGTTGGGCAGAAAGTTGATCGACAGCCGCGTATCCATGCCCAGTGCCGCTGCCGTGGCAATCGCCTTGACGCGGCAGGCTTGGTCGAAGCGGTAACGGTTGTCCTCGGTCACTTGCTCAAGTACCCAGCCCGCGCCCTGGCCTTCAGTGCCGCGCACCAGGGCTTCATGCGCCCATACGCTGCGCGCGTGCGTGTCCATGATGGCCTGATACGCGAAATCGAAAGAGAAGTTGAGCTTTTGCGGCGACGAGCAGCCGGGACAGGCCGAGGGCGGCTCGTCGGGCAGGATGTTGATGAATTCCATGGCAGGCGGCCTCGTGAAGAGGGAGGGAAGGCGTGGACGACCTTGCAAAAAGAAACATTATCTGGCTGGTGTGCGCTCAGGCTTTGCCTCCTGCAGGGCGTGCGGCGGCACAATCGGCTTTTGCGCGCCTGCTGTCCCTGCTGCTGTCTGCGGGCCGCTCGGCCTGGCAAACGTGCCCCGGCCCTGGCACTTTCTGCCCCAGCGCCCCATTTCCTCCCTCCACCCCATGTCCCCGGCATCGCCTACGCCACCGCCGCCTACACCGCCTGGGGCCTGTTCCCGCTGTACTTTCGCCAGCTCGCGCAGGTGTCGGCGCTGGAGGTCATCGCGCATCGCACGCTGTGGTCGATGCTCTTCGTCGCCCTGGTGCTGCTGGTGCGCCGGCAGTGGGCGTGGCTGGCGCCGCTCTTGCGCCAGCCACGGCTGCTGGCCGTCTCGGCGCTGTCGGCGCTGCTGTTGTCAGCCAACTGGCTGCTCTACGTCTGGGCCGTGAACAACGGCCATGTGCTGGACGCCAGCCTGGGCTACTTCATCCTGCCGCTGATCAACGTCGCCCTGGGCTACGCCGTGCTGGGCGAGCGCCCGCGCCGGGGCCAGTGGGCAGCCGTGGCGGTGGCGGCCTGCGGCGTGCTGTGGCTGGCGCTGCAGGCCGGGCGCCTGCCGTGGATCGGTCTGGCGATTGCCCTCACCTTCGGCGGCTACGGCCTGCTGCGCAAGACGGCGCCGCTGGGGGCGCTGGAAGGCCTGGCGTTGGAAACCACCTTGCTGACCCCGCTGGCCTTGGCCCTGCTAGCCTGGTGGGCAGGCCAGGGCACGGCGGCCTGGACGCAGGCCGGTGCTGCCGACTGGCTGTGGCTGCTGGCTGCCGGCCCCATCACCGCCGTGCCGCTGCTGTTGTTTGCCGCCGGCGCGCGCCGCGTGCCGCTGGCTACGCTGGGGCTGCTGCAGTACATCTCGCCCAGCCTGCAGTTCCTGCTGGGCGTGGCGCTGATGGGCGAGTCGGTGCAGCCGGCGCGGCTGCTGGGCTTTGCGCTGATCTGGACGGCGCTGGCGCTGTTCGCCCTGGAGGGCGCCTGGCAGCGCCGCGCAGCCACAGTTTGAGCATCAAATCCGGCTCAAACCCTTGTTGGATAAGCGCTGACAGCTATAAAAATTGCAAATCAATGGGTCTGCAGCCCCGCCTGTGCTCAGCCATGCAGCCAGCGCAGCCAGCCCTCAGGCACGGTGTGCAGCAGCAGCCAGGTCATGACCAGGTAGCGCAGGAACTTGCCCACCGCCATGTAGGCCACGCAAGGCCAGAAGGGCAGGCGCAGCCAGCCGGCGACGGCGCACAGCGGATCGCCCACCACCGGCAGCCAGCTCAGCAGGCAGGCGCGTGCGCCCCAGCGGCGCAGCCACACGCGCACGATGCGCTCGTGGCGCGACAGTTCGCGCGGGCGGCGTGCTGGGGCGGGTTGCGCAGGCGCGTCGCGGCCCAGTTGGCGCGCGGCGTGCCAGGCCTTGTGCGCGCCCAGGCCCATCCACCAGCTGACGGCGCCGCCCAGCGTGTTGCCGGCGCTGGCCACCACGATGGCCGGCCAGAACATGGCCGGGTTGAGCTTGATCAGGCCGAACACCGCCGGCTCCGAGCCCAGCGGCAAGAGCGTGGCCGAGACGAAGGCGACCAGGAAGACCGTGCTCAGGCCGAATTGCGGCAGGGCCAGGGTGTCGAGCAGCAGTTGCATCCAGTCGGGCATAGCGGGCAGGGCGGGGTGGCGGGAAGTCGAAGGGGCGAAAGCGCGAAAGAGGGCGAAGCGCCGATTCTTGCCCCTTGGGCGAGGCCATCTTGTATCGTCCGGCTTCTGTTTCCACGTAGGAGTTCGCAGACCATGGTCAGTCAGCAGCAAGGCAGGGCAAGGATGAACAGGGCGGCCAAGGCGCGCCCGGCATGGCAGGCGCTGGCAGCGGCGGCGCTGCTGGCGGCACTGGCTGGCTGCACCGGCCCGCAAGGCGGCAGGCCGGGTAGCGCGGCGGAGGCCAGCGCCAGCCGCAGCCCGGCTGCCGGTGCGCCCGACCTGGTGGCGCTGGCCAGCGTGGCGCCGGATATTGCGCAGGACATGCGTTATCGCGGCAGCCACAACTTCCTGGGCCGTCCGGTGGCCGGCTACGAGGCCGCGCAATGCTGGCTCAGCCGCCCGGCGGCGCAGGCGCTGGCCGCCGTGCAGCGCGAGGTGGCGCCGCTGGGCCTGCGCGTCAAGGTCTTCGACTGCTACCGGCCACAGCGTGCCGTCGATGACTTCGTGCGCTGGGGGCGCGATCTGCAGGATCAAAAGACCAAGGCGGCGTTCTACCCGCGCGTGCCCAAGGAGGAATTGTTCCAGCGCGGCTACATCGCCGAGCGCTCGGGCCACAGCCGCGCCAGCACCGTGGACATGACGCTGGTGGTGCTCGATGGCGTACGCGCGCGCAGCGTGCTGGCCGGGCCGCTGGCCGATGGCCAGGAGGCCGACATGGGCACGCCGTTCGACCTGTTCGACGAGCTCTCGCACACCGACAACGCCGAGCTGCCACCCGACGTGCAGCACAACCGCCACTGGCTGCGCGCGCTCATGCAGCGCCACGGCTGGCGCAACCTGCCCGAGGAGTGGTGGCACTTCACGCTGGAGCGCGAGCCCTATCCGGATCGCTTCTTCGACGTGCCGCTGCGCTGAGACTGCTGAAAATTTGGGCAGTACAATCGCCTCCCCCGCAGCCTGCCTGGCTGCTCCGCGCCCGCCCAGCCGCCTTCTTCGTCCACTCGCCTGCCATGTCTGCCCTGTGCATCGGCCCCCATGCCCTGCCCAATCGCCTGTTCGTCGCGCCCATGGCGGGCGTGACCGACCGGCCGTTTCGCCAGCTGTGCAAACAGCTGGGCGCGGGCTATGCGGTCAGCGAGATGGTGACCTCGCGGCGCGACCTGTGGGACAGCCTCAAGACCAGCCGCCGGGCCAACCACGAGGGCGAAAGCGGCCCGATTGCCGTGCAGATCGCCGGCACCGAAGCCAGCATGATGGCCGAGGCCGCCCTCTACAACATCGACCGGGGCGCGCAGATCATCGACATCAACATGGGCTGCCCGGCCAAGAAGGTGTGCAACAAATGGGCCGGCTCGGCGCTGATGCAAAACGAGCCGCTGGCCGTCGAGATCGCCGCCGCCGTGGTGGCCGCCTGTGCGCCGCGCGGCGTGCCCGTCACGCTGAAGATGCGCACCGGCTGGTGCGAGCAGCAAAAAAACGCCGTGCAGCTGGCGTGCCAGTTCGAGGACGCGGGCATCCAGATGCTCACCGTGCACGGGCGCACGCGCGAGCAGGGCTACCGTGGCCAGGCCGAGTACGAGACGATTGCCGCCGTCAAGGACGCGGTGCGCGTGCCGGTGGTGGCCAACGGCGATATCGACAGCCCCGAGAAGGCGCGCGCCGTGCTGACCGCCACCGGCGCCGACGCCCTCATGGTAGGCCGCGCGGCGCAGGGCCGGCCCTGGATCTTCCGCGAGATCGCCCATTTCCTTGAAACCGGCCAGCACCTGGCGCCGCCGCTGGTGGCCGAGGTGCGCCGCTTGTTGTTGGCGCATCTGCTTGATCACTACCAGCTCTACGGCGAGGCCAGCGGCGTGCGCAGCGCGCGCAAGCACATCGCCTGGTATGTGCGCGCGCTGCCCGGCGGCGAGGCGCTGCGCCGGCACATCAATACCCTGGAGGACAGCGGCGCGCAGTGGCAGGCCGTGGCGCAGTATTTCGACGAACTGGGCGCGCGCATGGATCGCCTGCCCGCCGCCGCCACAGACGCTGCCGCCAGCGCCCACCCGGCCAGCTTCCCCCTGAACGCATGAGCACCGAACCCGATCCTGCCTCGGCCGCACCCGACGCTGCCCGCCAGGCCAGCCTGGAGCAGTGCGTGCGCGACAGCCTGAACAGCTACTTCCTCGACCTGGGCGGCGAATCGCCCGACCGGGTCTATGACATGGTCGTACGCCTGGTCGAGCGGCCCTTGCTGGAAGTGGTCATGCACCACGCCCAGCACAACCAGTCGCGCGCCGCGCAGTGGCTGGGCCTGAACCGCAACACGCTGCGCAAGAAGCTGCTCGATCATCAGCTGCTGGATGTCGAGAAAAATCAAAAACCATAGCTGCCAGCGCTTGTTGGACAAGGGTTCGAGCCGTATTTCATTCAAAAATCACCACTATCGAGGGCACCCATGAATGCTTTGATTTCCGTCTCCGACAAGACCGGCATCGTCGAGTTCGCGCGCGCGCTGCACGCCCTGGGCGTGCGCCTGCTGTCCACCGGCGGCACGGCGCAGCTGCTGGCGCGCGAGGGTCTGCCGGTCACCGAAGTGGCCGAGCTGACGCAGTTCCCCGAGATGCTCGATGGCCGCGTCAAGACGCTGCACCCCAAGGTACACGGCGGCCTGCTGGCGCGCCGCGACGTGCCGGCGCACATGGCGGCGCTGGCCGAGCACGGCATTGACACCATCGACCTGCTGGTGGTCAACCTGTATCCGTTCGAGTCCACCGTGGCCAAGGCCGGCTGCACGCTGGCCGACGCCATCGAGAACATCGACATCGGCGGCCCGGCCATGGTCAGGAGTGCCGCCAAGAACTGGAAGGATGTGGGCGTGCTGACCGACGCCAGCCAGTACCCGGCGGTGCTGGCCGAGCTCAAGGCCGGCGGGCGCCTGAGCGACAGGCTGCGCTTTGCCCTGTCGGTGGCCGCCTTCAACCGCATCGCCCAGTACGACGGCGCCATCAGCGACTACCTGTCCTCGGTGGACTTCGAGGATGGCCAGGAGGCGGCCAGCTACGTGCCCGTGCGCCACCTGTTCCCGGGCCAGAGCAACGGCATCTTCACCAAGGTGCAGGACTTGCGCTATGGCGAGAACAGCCACCAGAGCGCGGCGCTGTACCGCGACCTGCACCCGGCGCCCGGCTCCATCGTCACCGGCGAGCAGCTCCAGGGCAAGGAGCTGTCCTACAACAACATCGCCGATGCCGATGCTGCCTGGGAGTGCGTGAAAAGCTTCAAGCTGCCGGCCTGCGTCATCGTCAAGCACGCCAACCCCTGCGGCGTGGCCGTGAGCACGAATGCGCTGGAGGCGTATTCCAAGGCCTTCCAGACCGATCCGACCAGCGCCTTCGGCGGCATCATCGCGCTCAACCGCCCGGTGGATGGCGCGGCGGCGCAGCAGATCGCCAAGCAGTTCGTCGAGGTGCTGATGGCACCGGACTTCGCGCCCGAGGCGCTGGAGGTCTTCAAGGCCAAGGCCAACGTGCGGCTGATGAAGATTGCCCTGCCACCGGGCGGCGACACGCCCTGGCAGCAGGGCCGCAACGCCATGCACGCGCAGCGCGTGGGCTCGGGCCTGCTGCTGCAGACCGCCGACAACCACGAGCTGCTGCTGCCTGACGTGCGCGTGGTGACCGAGCGCCAGCCCACGCAGGAGGAGATGCAGGATCTGCTGTTCGCCTGGAAGGTGGCCAAGTACGTGAAAAGCAACGCCATCGTGTTCTGCAAGGGCGGCATGACCATGGGCGTGGGCGCGGGGCAGATGAGCCGGCTGGACTCGGCGCGCATCGCCAGCATCAAGGCGCAGGCGGCGGGTCTGTCATTGGCCGGCACGGCGGTGGCGAGCGACGCCTTCTTCCCGTTCCGCGACGGGCTGGACGTGGTGGTCGATGCCGGCGCCACGAGCGTCATCCAGCCGGGCGGCTCGATGCGCGATCAGGAAGTGATAGACGCGGCCAACGAACGCGGCGTGGCCATGGTGTTCACCGGCGTGCGCCACTTCCGCCACTGAACTGGGCGCGCCGCCGGTGCCCGCTCCCTCACCCGCGCGCGGGAGAGGGAGCAAGACCGGCGTTACTGCCTGGCCAGCTCGGCAAGCACCTCGCGCGCGGCCTCGACGGTCTGCGCGATGTCCTCGTCGGTATGCGCGCTGCTGACAAACCCGGCTTCGTACAGCGCCGGCGCGACATACACGCCGCGAGCAAGCAGCCCGTGGAACAGGCGGTTGAAGCGCGCGCCGTCGGTGGTCAGCACCTGCGGGTAGTTCTGCGGCAGCTCGGCCATGAGGTAGAAGCCGAACATGCCGCCCTGGCTGTCGGTGGCAAAGGGCACGCCGGCCTCGCGCGCGGCGCCCTCCAGACCCTGCATCAAGGCCTGCGTGCGCGCCGCCAGGTGGTCGTAGAAGCCCGGCTGCGCGATCTGCTGCAGCGTGGCCAGCCCGCAGGCCGTGGCCACCGGATTGCCGCTGAGGGTGCCGGCCTGATAGACCGGCCCCAGCGGCGCGAGCTGCTCCATGATGGCGCGCGGCCCGCCAAAGGCGGCCAGCGGCATACCGCCGCCAATCACCTTGCCCAGCACCGTGAGGTCGGGCTGGAAGCCGCCGATCTGCTGCGCGTACAGGCTTTGTGCGCCGCCCAGGGCGACGCGAAAGCCAGTCATGACTTCGTCCAGGATCAGCAGCGCGCCGCTGTGCGTACACAGCTCGCGCGCGCGCTGCATGAAGGGCACGCTGGCGCGCACGAAATTCATGTTGCCGGCAATCGGCTCCATGATCACGCAGGCGATTGTTGGGCCGTGCAGCGCGAAGGCTTCTTCCAGCTGCGCCACATCGTTGTATTCCAGCACCAGCGTGTGCTGCACCACCTCGGGCGGCACGCCGGCGCTGGTGGCGTGGCCGAAGGTCGCCAAGCCCGAGCCGGCCTTGACCAGCAGCGAGTCCGCATGGCCGTGGTAGCAGCCGTTGAACTTGATGATCTTGGAGCGCCCGGTGGCACCGCGCGCCAGGCGGATGGCGCTCATGCCGGCCTCAGTGCCCGAGCTGACCAGGCGGATCATCTCCATGGATGGCACGTGGCGGATGATTTGCTCGGCCAGTTCGACCTCGCGCTCGGTGGGCGCGCCGAAACTGAAGCCCTCCAGCGCCGCCTTTTGCACCGCCTCGACCACCGCTGGATGGCCGTGGCCCAGGATCATCGGCCCCCAGGAGCCGATGTAGTCGATGTAGCGCTGGCCGCCCGCATCCCACATGTGGGCGCCGTGCGCGCGCTCGATGAAGCGCGGCGTGCCGCCCACGGCGCGAAAGGCCCGCACGGGCGAGTTCACGCCGCCGGGGATCAGTGCCTGGGCGCGCTCGAAGAGCTGCTGGTTGCGGTCGCCAGTGGCGGCGGTGGTGGAGTCAATGCTGTGTGTCATGCGGTGGAATCTGAAAGCCGGCGGGGTCGAGCGGATCGGGCGCGGCTGTGGCGTCGCCGTCTTCGCCCTCCTCGGGTTGCGCCCAGAACATGCGGTCGGGCAGCACATGGCCCATGCCCGGATGGATGCCATGCTCCAGGCTGCCATCCAGATAGGTCAGCGCCTCGGCCAGGGCTTCGCCCAGGTCGCAGCCGCTGGCCACCAAGGCGGTGAGCGTGGCGCTGAGCGTGTCGCCGGCACCGATGAAGGTCGCCGCTATGCGCTCGAAGCGAGCGCTGGCCACTGCCGCCTGGGGCGAAGTGAGGACGTTGTCGATGTGCTGGTCGGACAGGTGGACGCCGGTGGCCAGTACATAGGGAATGCCCAGTTCGGCGGCAGCCAGGGCCAGCTCGCGCGGGCTGGGAGTGGTGCTGGCGCTCCAGTCGGGCAGCAGCCAGCGCGCCAGCAGGCTGTGGCTGCCCACCAGCAGCGAGACCTGCGGCGCCAGCAGTTCGGCAAAGGCGTCCAGGTACTGGTCGATCAGATCGTCGCGCCACCACGACAGGTCGGGCATCCAGGCGATGACGGGCACATTGGCATAGTCGTCGGTGATTTCGGCGATCAGCGCCAGGTTCTGCGGGCTGCCGACGAAGCCGACCTTGATGGCCTGCACCGGCATGTCCTCCAGCACGGCGCGTGCCTGCTCGGCCACGATGTCGCTGTCGAAGGCGAAGTGTTCGAAGATCTGGCTGCTGTCGCGCGCATAGGCGCCTGTCACCACAGCCAGGGGGTGGCCGCCCACGGCACTGATGGCAGCGATGTCGGCGCTCAATCCGCCGGCGCCGCTGGGGTCGTTGGCGTTGAAGGTCAGCACGCACACCACGTCGGCCATGGCATCGGCTTCCTCGGGCGTGGCAATCGGGGTTTCCGTGGGGCGCGCAGGGCTGTGATTCATGCAAAAAACGGCCAGCGTGAGCGGTGGCGTGAAAGCTACGGAGGCTGATGGCCGCTGGCTACAATCCGCGCATTCTATGGGATGCCTTCTGCGTGACTGAATTGAAAACCTGGATGTGCCTGGTCTGTGGCTGGCTCTACGATGAGGCGGCCGGCGCCCCCGACCACGGTCTGGCGCCTGGCACGCGCTGGCAGGACGTTCCCGTAGATTGGACTTGTCCCGAATGCGGCGCATCCAAGACCGATTTCGACATGGTGGAGTTCTGAGCGGCAGGCTGGCTTGCCGCGTTCAGGGCCACAGCCCGAGGAGCACCGAACAATTGGCTACGACGACGAATTCCCCCACCTTCAAGGTGCTCGTGGTGGACGACAGCAACACCATCCGGCGCAGCGCCGAAATCTTTCTCAAGCAGGGCGGCCACGAGGTGCTGCTGGCCGACGATGGCTTCGATGCGCTGGCCAAGGTCAACGACTATGAGCCGCAGCTCATCTTCTGCGACATCCTGATGCCCAAGCTCGATGGCTACCAGACCTGCGCCATCATCAAGCGCAACCCACGCTTTGCCGACACCCCGGTAGTCATGCTGTCGTCCAAGGACGGCATCTTCGACAAGGCGCGCGGGCGCATGGTGGGCTGTCAGGACTACCTCACCAAACCTTTTACCAAGGATCAGCTGCTGCAGACCGTGCTGCAGTTCGCCTGCGTGCCACAAGGAGAAAAATGATGTCTATCCACAAGGTACTGGTCGTGGATGATTCCAAGACCGAACTGATGTTTCTGACCGGCCTGCTGCAAAAGCAGGGTATGCAGGTGCGCACCGCAGAAAACGCCGAGGAAGCCTTTCGCTGCCTGGCCGAGGAAAAGCCCGATCTGATCCTGATGGACGTGGTCATGCCCGGCCAGAACGGCTTTCAGCTCACGCGCGCCATCTCGCGTGATCCGCAATACGCCGATGTGCCCATCATCATGTGTACCAGTAAGAACCAGGAGACCGACCGCGTCTGGGGGATGCGCCAGGGCGCACGCGGCTACGTCACCAAGCCGGTCGATCCGGCGCAGCTGCAGGCCACCATCGCCGCGTTGAACTGATCCGGCAGCTTGCATGGCCAATCGCGAAGCGCTCAAGGAACTGCAGACCCGACTGGCGGCGCGCCTGCAGGCTGCCCGCTCCGAAGGGGTGGCAATCTCATCCTGGCTGGCGGTGGAGTCGGCCGGCAGGCGCCTGCTGCTGCCACTGTCGCAGGCCGGTGAAATCTTCCCCTGGAGCGGCGTGCAGCGCGTGCCCTACACGCAGCCGTGGTTCCTGGGCGTGGCCAACCTGCGCGGCGCCCTCAGGGGAGTGGTCGATCTGGCCATGCTGCTGGGCGCCGCACCGCTGCGCACCGAGCAGACCCTGGCCGAAGCCAGCCTGCTGACGCTGGGCGAGACGCTCGAAGTCAATGCCGCGCTGCTGGTCGAGCGCCTGGCCGGCTTGCGCAACGCCGATGCCTTTGCCACCAGCGAGCCGGCACCCGAGAGCGGGCCCGACTACCTGGGCGCCTGCTATATCGATGCACAGGGCGAACGCTGGCAAGAAGTCGATCTGCAGGCGCTGGCGCAGCATCCGACGTTTCTTGCCATCAGATCCTGATTTCCCGCCACCTCTGTCAAGGCAGCACCATGTCCGTTGTCAATCCTTTTGGAAAACTGTTCAATCGCAAGGCTGCGGGTTCCGGCGATGTGGGGCTGGCTGGCCCCGCGTCCGTCCAACCTGCGGCCGCCGCGATGAACCAAGGCTATGCACAGGATGCGCTCAACACTGTCCAGGGCGACCCCGGTGCCATCCTGCGCGCGACGGTGCATGACGATGGCCTGCCACGCGAGGATGTGGTCAGCCTGCCTCTGCTGGGCAGCGCTCCGGCCAGCACGCACCAGCGCCGCCTGTTGATGCTGCTGACCCTGGGCCTGGTGGTGCTGGCGCTCATCGCCGGCTGGGTGCTGCAGCAGGCCAACCGCTCGGCGGCGCACCTGGCCGCCACGGGTCAGGCGCTGATGCAGTCGCAGCGGCTGGCCAAATCGGTCTCGCAGGCGCTGGTGGGCAATCCGCAGGCCTTCCCGGACGTGGTGGACAGCTCGGGTGTGCTGGCGCGCAACGTGCGTGCGCTGGCCAACGGCGACTCTGCGCTGGACGTCCAGGCGCTGAGCGAGCAGTACCAGGCTGACCTGGAAGGCATCACCCCGCTGGTCGATCGGGCCGAGAAGAACGCCGCCACCGTGATGGGCCAGCAGAAGATCCTGACCCAGGTGGGCGACGCCCTGCGCACCATCAACCGCCAGTCCTCGGATCTGCTGGAGATCACCGAGACCATTGCCTCCCTGAAGCTGCAGCAGGGCGCATCGCCTGCAGAGATCTCGGCAGCTGGCCAGCTGGTGATGCTCACGCAGCGCATCGGCAAGTCGGCCAATGAGTTCCAGACCACCGAGGGCGTGAGCCCGGAGGCCGTGTTCCTGCTGGGCAAGGACTTGAACGCCTTCAAGGAAATTGCCCAGGGGATGCTGGACGGCAGCGCCGCGCTGCGGCTCGATGTCACGCGCGACGCACAGACACGCGAGCAGCTCGAAGCGCTGATCAAACTTTATGAGCAGACCCGTACCCAGGCCGGCGCCATCCTGGGCAACCTTCAGGGCCTGGTGGCAGCGCGCGAGGCACAGGCCGCCGTGATCGCCGACAGCGAGCCGCTGCGGCGCAAGCTCGAAAGCCTGCAGGATGAATTGAATGCCCGCTCGGGCATGAGCATTGGGCAATTCGCCGCATTGGCTGCAGCCGGTCTGTTCGTGCTGCTATGCGGCATGGCGATTTCGCGCGTGCAGCTGCTCGACAGCCGCAGCCGCCAAGCGCTGGCCGAATCGCAGCAGCGCGATGCCCGCCGCCAGGAGCAGGAGCTCAAGCGCGTCAACGACGCCAACCAGGCAGCCATTTTGCGCCTGATGAACGAGCTGCAGACGGTGGCCGAGGGCGACCTGACGCAGGAAGCCACGGTGACCGAGGACATCACCGGCGCCATCGCCGACTCGGTGAACTACACGGTGGAGGAGCTGCGCCTGCTGGTGGGCAGCGTGCAGAACACCGCAGCGCGCGTGGCTGAGACCACGGCACTGGTGGACACCACATCGACCGAGTTGCTTGCGGCATCGACCGAGCAGCTGCGCGAGATCCGCGAGACTGGCCGCTCGGTGCTGGACATGGCCGGGCGCATCAACGACGTGTCCTCGCAGGCGCAGGAGTCGGCCCAGGTGGCGCGCCAGTCGCTGCAGGCTGCCGAGCAGGGCCTGACGGCGGTGCAGAATGCCATCGGCGGCATGAACGCCATCCGCGACCAGATCCAAGACACTTCCAAGCGCATCAAGCGCCTGGGCGAATCGTCGCAGGAAATCGGCGAAATCACCGAGCTGATTTCCGACATTACCGAGCAGACCAACGTGCTGGCCCTGAACGCCGCCATCCAGGCCGCATCCGCCGGTGAAGCGGGCCGGGGCTTCTCGGTCGTGGCCGAGGAAGTGCAGCGCCTGGCCGAGCGTTCGGCCGATGCCACGCGCCAGATCTCGGCACTGGTAAAGGCCATTCAGACCGATACGCAAGACGCCGTGGCCGCCATGGAGCGCTCCACCCAGGGCGTGGTCGAGGGCGCACGCCTGTCCGACTCTGCCGGCACTGCACTGACCGAAATCGACCGCGTGTCGCGCCGCCTGGCCGAGCTGATCGAGCAGATCTCCTCGTCGGCGCTGCGCGAGGCCGAACTGGCCAACGGCGTGGCTGACAACATCCAGCACATCTTTGCCGTGACCGAGCAGACCGGTGAAGGCACGCGCACGACGGCGCAGCAGGTGCGTGAACTCTCGCACATGGCGGAAGAGCTGCGCCAGTCGGTGGCACGCTTCAAGATCGCCTGAGAGGCCACGGCATTTCGTGCCCATCTGCCCGCAGCGCCTCATCTGGCGCTGCGTCCATCCACCAATGAACTGGCCGCCGGACGGTCGGGGACGAATCCATGTCAACCAAGGAAGCTGCCAACGCCATGGCACCTGAATGGCACCAGGGCGAGCACGACCTCGGGCCCCTGGCCTGGGTGCTGGGTGAATTGCGCAAATCCCTGGAGGGAGCGGTCAAGGCCATGCATCGCTTCGTGCGCGATGCCGAGGTGGCGCGCCAGTCGGATCTGGCATCGCTCGATGCCAGCGGCCTGCGCGCCGCACGCCAGCAGCTGCACCAGGCCGCTGGTGCGCTGGAGATGGTCGGCATGGATCAGCCGGCGCTGGTCGTGCGCGCCCTGGAGGGCGCGGTGCAGCGCTTCGTGCAGCGTCCCGAGCTGTGCAGCGACGAGGCCTCGGGTGTCGTCGAACAGGCCAGTTTTGCGCTCATCGAATACCTGGAGCATGTGCTGGCCGGTCGCGCCGTGTCGCCGGTGGCGCTGTTCCCGCAGTATCGCCGCGCCCAGGAGCTGGCCGGCTCCGAGCGCGTACACCCGGCCGATCTGTGGCCCGTGCCGCGCCGTGTGCGCGAGCCCGTGCTGCCCCAGTCCATGCCGGCGGCTGCCGCGCTGGCCTATGGCGCCCAGGCCCGGGCGCGGCTCGATGGTGCCGTGCTGCGTATCGTCAAGGCTGCAGAGCCGCAGGCGGCAGCCGAGCTGCGCGCCATCTCCCTGGCCTTCGCTGCCGCGCAGCACGATGCTGGCGTACGTTCCTTCTGGAAGATCAGCGCCGGCTTTTTCGAGGCGCTGGCGCTGGGTGCGCTGGTGCCTGACGTCTATGTCAAGCGTGTCGCCTCGCGCGTGCTGATGCAGTACGCCTCGCTGGCGCGCGGAGAAACCGCAGTCAACGACCGCTTGGTGCAGGACATGCTGTTCTTCTGCGCCCAGGCTGCGATGGCAGAACCGCAGGCCGCCCCGGTGCTGGATGCCGTGCGCCGGGCCAACGATCTGACGGGTCACGGCACGGTCGATTACGAGCAGCCCCGTTTCGGGCTGTACGACCCGGCTGTGCTGGCGCAGGCGCGCAAGCGCATTGCGGCTGCCACCGAGACCTGGTCGGCCCTGGCCGGGGGCGATCGCAACAAGCTCAAGCTGGCGGTGGATCAGTTCGGCCTGGTGTGCGATTCGCTGCGCCGGCTGCAGCCCGGCAGCACCAGCCTGGCGCAGGCTCTCACCAGCGCCGTCGCGGCCACCATGCGCAGCGGCGAACCGCCGGGCACCTCGCTGGCCATAGAGGTGGCCACGGCGGTGCTGTACCTGCAGGCGTCGTTCGAAGACCTGGACATGGGCCAGGAGGAGATGACCGAGCGGGCGCAGGATCTGGCGCACCGCATCGATGCCGTCATGGCCGGTGGCGAACCACAGCCGCTGGAGCTGTGGATGGAAGAGCTGTATGGCCGGGTCAGCGAGCGCCAGACCATGGGCAGCGTGGTGGGCGAACTGCGCGCTGCGCTGGCCGAGGCCGAGAAGGCCATGGATCAGCATTTCCGCGACCCGCAGGACAAGGCTGTGCTGGCACCGGTGCCCGATGGCCTGCAGCAGATGCGCGGCGTGCTGTCGGTGCTGGGCCTGGATCAGGCGTCGCTGGCGGTGCTGCACATGCGTACCGTCGTCGAGCGGCTGCTGGTGGGCGACATCCCGCAGGAGCAGCGCGCCGCAGTCTTCGAAAAGCTCGGCAACAACCTCGGTGCCCTGGGCTTTCTGATCGACATGCTGGGCTACCAGCGCGCCATGGCCCGCAAGCTGTTCCTCTATGACGAGGAGCAGGGCGAATTGCGCATCCTGATGGGGCGGGCGCGCCCAGAGACGTCCCGTGAGGCAGTCCATGAGGCAGCCCCTGCGGCGGAAGCTGAGGCAGCGCCGGCCAGCGTGCCGCCGTCCCAGGCGCAAGCCGCTGCTCCTGGGGCGGTGCCTGCAGCGGTGCCGACCGCGCCGGCCCCAGAGGCCAGCCAGCCCGCAGTGCCACCATCACCAACGGTGCCAGCCCCGGCAGCGCCGGCGCCAGCCAGCCCCGCCGCTCAGCCGCAGATCGTGGTGCGCGACGAGCAGGATCAGGAACTGCTGGACATCTTCCTGGAAGAGGCGCGCGAGGTGGTGGCCACCGGCCTGGAGGCCATTGCCACGCTGCAGGGGCAGCCGGGTGACCTGAGCGAGCAAACCACCCTGCGCCGTGCCTTCCACACCCTCAAGGGCAGCTCGCGCATGGTCGGGCTGAATGAATTCGGCGAGGCTGCCTGGGCCATGGAGCAGACGCTCAACGCCTGGCTGGCCGAGCAAAAACCCATCCAGCCGGCATTGCTGGCCCTCTCGGCCCAGGCATTGCAGGCCTTCGGCCAGTGGGCCGATGCCATTGCCCAGGAGCAGGCACAGAGCTGGCAGGCCCAGCCATTTCGCGCCGCTGCCGATGCCATGCGGCTGGAGGGGCGGCTGGTCGATCTGCATGGTGCCCAGCCTTTGTCTGTCCCAGACGCGCCGCAGGACGAGGTGGTCGTGCAGGAGGCAGCGCCGTCAGCTCCCGCAGTGCAGGATGAGCCGGCGCCAGACACTCCTGAGCCAGCTTCCGAGGCCACCCTGGAGCCTGTCCTGGAGCCGCAGCAGGCAGCATCCGAGCCAGCATCTCCAGCGCCCGAGCCGGTGCTGGACTTCGGATTCGAGTTCGATCTGGAGCCAGCGCCGTCGCCCGAAGCGCAAGCTGGGGCAGCATCCGGGGGCCAGCCCGAGCCTGAAGCCGAACCCGCAGCCGCGCCGACGGCAGAATTGGTGCCCGAGCCGCCACTGCTCTTGGAGCCGGCTGCGGCCCCGAGCCGGACATCCTGCCGCAGCCGAGCTTGCCTGAAGCAGCATCGCTGCTGGAGGATGCTCTCGTGCAGGCGGTTCCCGAGGAGCCGACCCCTGCCGAGGCCGTACCCGAGCTGGACGCCGACGAGCCGGTCAGAGACTTTGCCGATACCTGGATCGGTAGCGAGCCGCCGTCTGCCGAGGCTGTGGCACAGCCGCAGGAGCAAGCTCCCCTGGCCGTGGGCGAAGAGATCGACTTTGCCTTTTTCGAAAAGGCGCTCCAGGCCATGGAGGCCCAGCCGGAGCCGTCGGTGCAGCCAGCGCAGACCGCTCCGGCCTTGCCGCCAGCGGAACCAGACCTCCAGGACACTTTCTTCCTGGCGCCGCAGGATGCCGAGGTTCAACTGGTGCTGGAGCCTGCAGAGGAGGCGCCTGCCGAGGCGCCACAGGCCGACGACGGCATGGCCGCAGCCCGGCCGGAGGCGGCGCTCGATGATGCAGTGGCGTTGCCACCCGAGGCGGCTTTGTCCGAGCTGCTGCCCGAGTCTGCCCTGCCCGACTTGTCGCCTGAGCCGCCGCTGGAGATATCGCTGGAGCCGCCCGCGCCGCTGATGGTGGCAGGTCTTGCCGACCTGCCTGCGGAGCAGCCCCCCATCCAGCCACCCGCCGAGACCCCTGTCGAGCCGCCTGCCGACGAAACCAAGGTCATTGGCGATCTGCGCATCGGCATACCGCTGTACAACGTCTATCTGAACGAGGCCGACGAGTGGTCACGCCACCTGGTCACCTCGCTGCAGGAATGGGCGCTGGAGCTGCATCGGCCGGTGCCCGATCTGGCCGTGGCGCTGGCGCATTCGCTGGCCGGCAGTTCCGGCACCGTCGGCTTCACTGCGCTGTCCGAGCTGGCGCGCACGCTGGAGCATGTGTTGCAGCATCTGCAGCTGCTGCCCGGTGGGTCGGTCGAGCAGGGTCGGATCGTGAATGCTGCGGCCACCGATATTCGCCGGTTGCTGCACCAATTTGCCGCCGGCTTCCTCAAGGAGCCCAACGCCCAGGTACTGGTGCAGCTGCGCGAATTGCTGCAGTTGGAGGTCACCAGCGCGCCTTCGCCGCTGGCTGACGAGCTGCCGCCCGGGCTGGAGCAGATCGTGCCGGACATGCCGCAGACGCCGGACGCCCTGGCTGCGCACGGGCCGGCTCCTGTCCAGCCCGCTGCCGCAGCACCTGAGGTCGCCGTGCTCTGGCCCACGTCCTCGGTGCTGCCCGACGCCGAGCCCAGGGTCGATGCAGCCGCAGGGTCAGCCGTGCCGGATGAGGACGACATCGACGCGCTGGACACCATTGACCCCGACCTGTTTCCGATCTTCGAGGAAGAGGCCGTCGAGCTGCTGCCGCGCCTGGGCGGCGCGCTGCGCCAGTGGGCCGCGCGCCCGGACAACCTGAGTGCCCGTAGCGAGCTGCTGCGGGCGCTGCACACGCTCAAGGGCAGCGCCCGCCTGGCTGGTGCCATGCGGTTGGGAGAAATGGCGCACCGCATGGAGAGCGCCGTCGAGCACATTCCTTCCGAGGGCGCGCAGACCAGCGACATCGAGCCGCTGCTGGGGCGCCTGGACGCCCTGCAGGCGGACTTCGACAACTTGCGCACCATTGGCGCCCAACCCCTGACCGAAGCGGTCACGGTGGCGCCGCAGGCCAGCGCTGCAGAGTCGTTGCCGTTGCCGCTGTCCGGGGCGGATGCGCAGCCGGCCTTCCCCCAGCCGGCTGCGGCATCGGCGGTGCAACCCTCTCCGACCGCTGCAGCGCGCGCCGTACCAGCGCGTGCCAGCCAGGCCGGGCAGTCGGTGCGCGTGCGCTCGCAGCTGCTCGATCGTCTGGTCAACCAGGCTGGCGAGGTCATGATTGCCCGCTCGCGCCTGGAGGCGCGCATGGGCCAGATGCGCAGCTCGCTGAACGACTTGACCGGCAACCTGGAGCGCCTGCGTCAGCAGCTGCGCGACATCGAGATGCAGGCGGAAAGCCAGATGCAGTCGCGCTTGGCCCTGTCGCGCGACTCGGCAGCAGGCTTCGATCCGCTGGAGTTCGATCGCTTCACGCGAGTGCAGGAGCTCACGCGCATGATGGCCGAGTCGGTCAACGACGTGGCCACGGTGCAGCGCAACATGCAGCGCGCCATGGAAGGCGCCGAGGACGACCTGATCGCCCAGGGGCGCCAGGCGCGTGAGCTGCAGCGCGACCTGCTGCGCACACGCATGGTCGAGTTCGAGAGCATTGCCGAGCGCCTGTATGCCGTGGTGCGCCAGTCCTCCAAGGAAATGGCCAAGCAGGTCAAGCTGGACATCACCGGCGGCGCCATCGAAATGGATCGCGGCGTACTCGACCGGATGACGCCGGTCTTCGAGCACCTGCTGCGCAACTGCATCAGCCACGGCATCGAGACGCCCGAGCAGCGCCAGGCCGCGCACAAGCCGGCGGTCGGCACCATCACCATCGGGCTGCGCCACGAGGGCAACGACGTTGCCGTCGAATTTCGCGACGATGGCGCCGGGCTGAATGTCGAGCGCATCCGCGCCAAGGCGCTCGGGCTGGGCCTGATCGCCCCGGATGCCCGCATCGGCAATGTCGAGGCGGCGCAACTGATCTTCCAGCCGGGCTTTTCCACAGCCAGCGAAGTGACGGCGCTGTCGGGCCGTGGCGTCGGCATGGACGTGGTGCGCACCGAGGTCGGCGCCCTGGGCGGACGCGTGGAGACCGAGACCGAGGCAGGGCAGGGCACGGCGTTCCGGATGGTGCTGCCGCTGACCACAGCGGTGACGCAGGTGGTCATGCTGCGCGCCGGCACGCTGGTCTTCGGCGTGCCGGCCGCGCTGGTCGAGCTGGTGCGCCGCAGCAGCGACGCGCAGCTCGAAGCAGCCTATGCCAGCCACACCTTCGAGCATGGCGGCGAGGCCCTGCCCCTGCACTGGGCGGGTGCCTTGCTGCAGTCCTCGGCGCGCAGTGACGAGGCCGGCAGCAAGAGCCGACCGGTGGTCATCCTGCGCAGCGCTGCGCAGCGCCTGGCCATGCACGTGGACGAAGTGCTGGGCAACCAGGAGGTGGTGGTCAAGAACCTGGGGCCGCAGCTGTCGCGCCTGCCTGGTCTGGCCGGCATGTCGGTGCTGGCCTCGGGCGCCGTGGTGCTGATCTACAACCCGGTGGCCCTGGCCAACGTGTATGGCGAGCAACTGCAGGCCGGCACGCTGGCGCCTCTGCTGCACGGCGACCCACGGGCGGCCGGCATCGTGGCCGCAGGCGCCGGGGGTGCCGTGCCGGCCGCTGCCGCTGCTGCACCGTTGGTGCCGCTGGTGCTGGTCGTGGATGACTCC
This sequence comes from Melaminivora jejuensis, assembly GCF_017811175.1. Classification (NCBI taxonomy): domain Bacteria; kingdom Pseudomonadati; phylum Pseudomonadota; class Betaproteobacteria; order Burkholderiales; family Comamonadaceae; genus Melaminivora; species Melaminivora jejuensis. Next base: position 2,228,378 of record NZ_JACWIJ010000002.1, on the reverse strand, counting down.
ATCACCGTGCGCCGCGTGACCCAGCGTCTGCTGGTGCGCGAGGGCTACCGCGTGGCCCTGGCCGCCGACGGCCTGCAGGCGCTGGAGCGGCTGCAGGAGGAGCGCCCGGCGGTGGTGCTGTCGGACATCGAGATGCCGCGCATGGACGGCTTCGATCTGGCGCGCAACATCCGTGGCGACGCCGCGCTGCAGGACTTGCCCATCATCATGATCACCTCGCGCATTGCCGAAAAGCACCGTGAGCACGCCATGGAGCTGGGCGTCAACCACTACCTGGGCAAGCCCTACTCGGACGAGGAGCTGCTGGGCCTGGTGCAGCACTACACGCGCCAGCAGGCTGCGGCTCAGCCGGCCTGAGCTGCGCGCCCGGCCCGGGCCGGGCGCAGCCTTGCTGCGGGCCGTGCGGGCAAGGGCTTGCGCCTAAAATCAGGCGTATGTCCGACTCCAGCCCGACCATGAACCTGACGCACCACTTCCTGATTGCCATGCCCGGCCTGGAAGAGGCGTCCTCCTTTTTCTCGCGCAGCGTCGTCTATCTGTGCGAGCACAGCGAACGCGGCGCCCTGGGCCTGGTCATCAACAAGCCCATGGGCATCGACCTGGACAGCCTGCTGGAAAAGGTCGATCTCAACCTGGGTCGCAAGGACTTGAGCGGCGCGCCGGTCTTCCACGGCGGCCCGCTGCAGACCGAGCGCGGCTTCGTGCTGCACGACGCCATGCGCCCGCACGAGCCGATCGAGGGGGAGGACACCTCGCCCTACGCATCGACCATGCAGATTGCCGCCGGCGGGCTGGAGATGACCACCTCCAAGGACGTGCTCGAAGCCCTGTCGCACGGCGCCGGCCCCAGGCGCGTGCTGGTTACGCTGGGCTATGCCTCCTGGGGCGAGGGCCAGCTCGAATCCGAACTGGCGGAAAACTCCTGGCTTACCGTCGAGGCCGATCCGCAGGTCATCTTCGATGCCCCGGCCCCGGAACGCTACGACCAGGCACTGGCGCTGCTGGGCCTGAAGTCGTGGATGCTGTCGAGCACGGCGGGGCACGCATGAACGCCCCGGCCCGGCCTGGCCCGGCCCGCCTGCCGACCAGCGTCCCGGTGGCCGCGCAACACCAGACCTTTCTGGCTCTGGACTTTGGCCTGCGGCGCACCGGCGTGGCCTTTGGCACGCGGCTGCTGGGCACCGCCTCGGCGCAGCCGACCATCCGCGCCGACGGTGCCGACGCCCGCTTCGCTCAGGTGGCGGTGCGCATCCGCGAGTGGCAGCCCGATGCGCTGGTGGTCGGCGTGCCGCTGCACCCCGATGGCGCGCCGCACGAAAACACCGAGCGCGCCCTGAAATTCGCCCGCCAGCTGCGAGGCCGCTTCGGCCTGGCGGTCTATGAGGTGGATGAGCGCTACAGCACCACCGCTGCTCTGGAGGCCGGCGCGCGCGACGCCGACGCCGGCGCCGCCTGCATCATCCTGGAACAATTCCTGAGGAATCTCTGACATGACCCCCACCCCTGCCGCCAGCGCGGGCGGCGTGCTGCTGCTCGACGCCGAGGCCCTGTATGCGGAACTTGCGCGCGGCGTGCGCGCCCTGCTGGCGCCCGGCACCCGCCTGGCCGGCATCACCTCGGGCGGCGCCTGGCTGGCCGAGCGGCTGCAGCGCGACCTGGGCCTGCAGGATGCCCCCGGCGTGCTGTCCTCGGCGCTGCACCGCGACGACTTTGCCCGCCGCGGCTTGTCGGCCAGCGCGCAGACGCAACTGCCCTTCGATGTGAACGGCGCCGACATCGTGTTGCTCGACGACGTGCTCTACACCGGTCGCACCGTGCGCGCCGTGCTCAACGAGCTGTTCGACTATGGCCGCCCGGCGCGCGTGCGCCTGGCGGTGCTGGTCGATCGCGGCGGGCGCGAGCTGCCGATTGCCGCCGAATACGCCGCAGCCCGCATCAGCCTGCCCGCCAGCCGCTCCCTGGCGCTGGCGCGCAGCGCAGCCGGCACCTTCCACTTCGATGTCAAAGAGGCCTGATGGTGCTGTACAAGCGCAACCCCCAGCTCAACAAGAACGGCGAGCTGATCCACCTGCTGTCCATCGAAGGCCTGCCGCGCGACACGCTGACGCACATCCTGGACACGGCCAGCAACTTCGTGTCCATGAACGACCGCGAGGTGAAAAAAGTGCCGCTGCTGCGCGGCAAGAGCGTCTTCAACCTGTTCTTCGAGAACAGCACGCGCACGCGCACCACCTTCGAGATCGCCGCCAAGCGCCTGTCGGCCGACGTGTTCAATCTGGACATCGCGCGCAGCTCCACCGCCAAGGGCGAGACGCTGCTGGACACCATCGACAACCTCTCGGCCATGGCCGCCGACCTGTTCGTGGTGCGCCACAGCGAGTCCGGCGCGCCCTACCTGATCGCCCAGCACGTCGCGCCTCATGTCCACGTGGTCAATGCCGGCGACGGACGCCACTCGCACCCCACGCAGGGCCTGCTGGACATGTACACCATCCGGCACTACAAGCAGGACTTCGCCAACCTGACGGTGGCCATCGTCGGCGACGTGCTGCATTCGCGCGTGGCGCGCTCGGACATCCACGCGCTGACCACGCTGGGTTGCGCCGAGGTGCGCGTAGTCGGCCCGCGCACGCTGGTGCCGTCCGATCTGTCGCACATGGGCGTGCGCGTCTTTCACAACCTGGAAGACGGCATCAGGGACTGTGACGTGGTCATCATGCTGCGGCTGCAAAACGAGCGCATGAGCGGCGCGCTGCTGCCGTCGAGCCAGGAATACTTCAAGAGTTTCGGCCTCACGCCGGAAAAGCTGCGCCTGGCCAGGCCCGACGCCATCGTCATGCACCCCGGCCCCATCAATCGGGGCGTGGAGATCGCCTCCGCCGTGGTCGATGGCCCGCAGGCGGTGATCCTGCCGCAGGTCACCTTCGGCATCGCGGTGCGCATGGCCGTGATGTCCATCGTCGCCGGCAATGAAGCGTGACGCCACGGATGGCTGAAAAATCAATTTTGATAGCTGCTCGCGCTTGCCTGGTGCGGGTTTCAAGCCATTTTGGCTATAAATCATGAAGATACTCATCGAACATGGCCGCGTGCTCGACCCGGCCAGTGGCCTGGACAAGGTGTGCAGCGTGGCACTGGCGGCGGGGCGCATCATCGCCGTCGATCGCTTGCCCGAGGGCTTTGCGCCGACGCGGCGCATCGACGCCAGCGGCTGCCTGGTGCTGCCTGGCCTGGTCGATCTGGCGGCGCGCCTGCGCGAGCCGGGCTACGAGCACGAGGGCATGTTGGAGTCCGAGATGGCCGCAGCCGTGGCCGGCGGCGTGACTAGCCTGGTCTGCCCGCCCGACACCGATCCGGTGCTCGACGAGCCCGGCCTGGTCGAGATGCTCAAGTTCCGCGCCGAAAAACTGCACCAGGCGCGCCTGTTCCCGCTGGGCGCGCTGACGCGCAACCTGGCCGGTGCGGTGTTGACCGAGATGGCCGAGCTGACCGAGGCCGGCTGCGTGGGTTTTTCCCAGGCCGAGGTGCAACTGGAGAGCACCCAGGTGCTGCAGCGCGCGCTGCAGTACGCCGCCACCTTTGGCTACACCGTCTGGCTGCGCCCGCAAGAGCTGCACCTGGGCCGGGGCGTGGCCGCCAGCGGCCCGCTGGCCACGCGCATGGGCCTGTCGGGCATCCCGGTAGCGGCGGAGACCATCGCGCTGCACACCATCTTCGAGCTGATGAAGACCACCGGCGCGCGTGTCCACCTGTGCCGGCTGTCCAGCGCCGCCGGGGTGGAGCTGGTGCGCCAGGCCAAGGCGGCGGGCCTGCCGGTGAGCTGCGACGTCAGCATCAACTCGCTGTTGTTCACCGACACCGACATCGGCTACTTCGACAGCCGCGCGCGCCTGACGCCGGTGCTGCGCCAGCAGCGCGACCGCGACGCCCTGTCCGCTGCCCTCGCCGACGGCACCATCGATGCGCTGGTCTCGGATCACACGCCGGTCGATGACGACGCCAAGGCGCTGCCCTTTGCCGAGGCCGAGGCCGGCGCCACGGGGCTGGAGCTGCTGCTGTCGGTGGCGCTCAAATGGTCGCACGATGCCGGCGTGCCGCTGGCGCGGGCGCTGGGCGTCATCACGCACGAGCCGGCGCGCGTGCTGGGCAGCGCGCTGGGCACGCTGCAGGCCAGCATCGGGCGCATCGTCGAGGGCGGCGTGGGCGACTTGTGCGTGGTCGCGCCCGAGGACTACTGGACGGTGGCACCGCACGCCCTGGCCAGCCAGGGCAAGCACACGCCGCTGTCGGGCTACGAGCTGCCGGCGCGCGTGCGCGCCACGCTGGTGGGCGGGCACATCGCGTTCGAGCGCTGAGGGCCGCAAAGGTCAGGCTGCGCGCTCGAAGGTCACCACGTGATCGACCTGCGGGCGGATGCCGATCCACTCGCCCACGGCATGGTCGTGGTGGCTGGGCACGTGGGCCATCACCGTCAGGCCGCCGGCCAGCTCCAGCGTGTAGAGAAACTCCGCGCCGCGAAACGACTTGCGCAGCACGCGCGCCTGCACCGGTGCATGGTCGTCGTGTACCACGTCGTCCGGGCGCAGCAGCACGTCGCAGCGCGCGCCCGCATACGCCGAGGGCAGGGGGCAGCCATCGACATCCATCAGATCGCCCAGCGGTGTGCGCGCCACGACGTGGCCGTCCTGGCTGACCAGCTCGGCTGGCGCAAACACGCCGTGGCCGATGAAGCTGGCGACGAAGCGCGTGGCCGGGCGGTGGTACAGCGCATAGGCGTCGTCCCACTGGTGCAGGTGGCCGGATTCCATGACGCCGATGCGGTCGCCGATGGCAAAGGCCTCCATCTGGTCGTGCGTGACGAACAGGGCCGTGGCGCCGGCGGCCTTCAGGATGCCGCGCACCTCGTGCGCCAGGCGCTCGCGCAGATCGACATCCAGATTGGAAAACGGCTCATCGAGCAGCATCAGGCGCGGGCGTGGCGCCAGGGCGCGCGCCAGCGCCACGCGCTGCTGCTGGCCGCCTGACAGCTCATGCGGAAAACGCGCTTCGCTGCCGGCCAGGCCCACCAAGGCCAGCGCCTCGGCCACGCGCTGGCGCTGCTCGGCCTTGGGCAGGCCGTGGATGCCAAAAGCCACGTTGCGCCCCACCGACAGGTGCGGAAACAGCGCGTAGTCCTGGAACACCATGCCGATGCGCCGCTCCTCGGGCGGCAGGCTGCGCCCGGGCGCGCCGACCAGCTCCTGCCCCAGCCGGATGCTGCCGCCGGCCACCGGCTCCAGCCCGGCGACGGCGCGCAAGAGCGTGGTCTTGCCGCAGCCCGAGGGGCCGATCAGCACGCCGATCTCGCCAGCCGCCAGGCCCAGAGTCACGCCCTGCACGGCGGCCTGTGCGCGTGCGCCGTAGCGCACATCGAGTTGAGAGACTTCCAGGAACATCGGTGCAATTGTAAGTTTGTATGTGGGCAACTTGCGTAGAATCATTCCCATTTGCATTGACGGGCCGTCCGCGCCCGCACGCTGGCAGGCCACCTGGCCGCTGCGCCTCCCCAGGGTCTGCATCATTTTTCCCTTGCCACGCCCCCTTGCCGCGCTGCTGCGCAACGTTTTTCTGATCCTGCTGGCGCTGGCGCTGGTGCTGCCGGTGCTCACGGTGTTTTCTGCCTGGCTGCCGGGCACGCTGGGCGGCGAGCAGGCCGGCGCCATCGTGCGCGAGATGGCGGCCACCGTGCTGCCCGACTACCTGTGGACGACCTTCGTGCTGGGCCTGGCGGTGGCTGTCGGCGCTGCCGTGGTCGGCACGGCCTGCGCGGCGGCGGTGACGCTGTTCGAGTTCCCGGGGCGGCGCAAGCTGGAGTGGCTGCTGCTGCTGCCCCTGGCCATGCCGGCCTATGTCACGGCCTACGCCTATACGGATTTTTTGCAGTTCAGCGGCCCGCTACAGGTCTGGCTGCGCGCGGCCTTCGGGCTGGAGGGGCGCCTCTTGCCCGAGGTGCGCAGCCTGTGGGGCGCCATCTGGGTCTTCATCTTCGCGCTGTACCCGTATGTCTATCTGCTGGCGCGCACGGCGTTGTCCGAGCGCGCGGCGCACCTGATGGAGGCCGCCCGGCTGCTGGGCGCCTCGCCCGCGCGGCGCATCGCCCAGGTGGCGCTGCCGCTGGCGCGCCCGGCCGTGGCCGCTGGCGTGGCGCTGGTGCTGATGGAGACGCTGGCGGATTTCGGCGTGACCAGCTACTTCGGCATCCAGACCTTCACCGTGGGTATCTACAAGGCCTGGCTGGCCATGGACGACCGGCTGGCTGCGGCGCAGCTGGCCACCATCTTGCTGGTGCTGGTGGCGCTGCTGTTGCACCTGGAGCTGCGCGCCCAGCGGCGGATGCGCTTTGCCGCCGGTGGCGTGGGCCGGGCCGGCTCCGCCGAGGCCGAGCCGGTGCGCCTGCGCGGCTCAGGCCTGGCGCTGGCCTGGGGCGTGTGCCTGGTGCCGGTCTTCATGGGCTTTTTCGCGCCGGTGCTGTTCATGCTGCGCCCGCTGGCTTCAGACTGGTCGGTGCTGCCCTGGGGGCGCTTCGTCGAGTGGGCCGGCAACAGCGTGCGCCTGGGCGGCATCACTGCCGCGCTGGCGGTGGCCATCAGCTTTGCCCTGGCCTTTGCCGTGCGCAGGAGCCGCGACGCTGTCACCCGCGCCGTGGTGCGCCTGGCCAGCCTGGGCTATGCCGTGCCGGGCGCGGTCATCGTGGTCGGCCTGCTGCTGCCAGTGGGCTGGGTGCAGGCGGCGGCGCCCACGCTGGCCCTGCCGGCGCTGATCACGGCCACGGCGGTGGGCATCGTCTGGGCCTATCTGGTGCGCTTTTGCGCGGTGGCGCTGCAGTCGGTGCAAAGCGGCTATGCGCGTATCCCCATGAGCCTGGATGATTCCTCGCGCATGTTGGGCGTGGGTGGGGTGCGCCTGCTGTCGCGCGTTCACTGGCCGCTGCTCAAGCGCTCGGCGGCTGCCGCCGCGCTGCTGGTCTTCGTCGATGTCATGAAGGAGCTGCCCGCCACCATGGTGCTGCGGCCCTTCAACAGCGACACCCTGGCCGTGGTGGCCTACCAGCTGGCGCGCGACGAGCGCCTGGGCGAGGCGGCGCTGCCCTCGCTGGCGCTGGTGGCCGTGGGCCTGGTGCCGGTCATATTGCTCAGCCGCACGCTGCGTGCGTCGCGGCGGTGAGGGTGCAGGCGCGATCCTGGCGCCAGCTTTCAGTACTCGACGCACAACGTACAACGCACAACGCACAACGGCACGGTACTTACACTTGGGCCGCATGAGTACGCATCCCGACATCACCATTTACCACAACGCCCGCTGCAGCAACTCACGCGGCGCGCTGGCGCTCCTGCGCGAGCGCGGCATCGAGCCGGCCATCGTGGATTACCTCGCCCAGCCGCTGGACGCCGCCCAGCTCACCGCCCTGGTGGCGCAGCTTGGCGTGCCGGTGCGCGAGCTGCTGCGCAGCAAGGAGGCGGCCTATGCCGAGCTGGATCTGGCCGACCCGGCACGCAGCGATGCCGAATTGATCGCTGCCGTGGCCGCGCACCCCGAGTTGCTGAACCGGCCCATCGTCGTCACGCCGCGCGGCGCGATGCTGTGCCGTCCGCCCGAGCGGGTGCTGGAGCTGCTGTAGGCAAGCAGGCTTGTTCTGCCCCAGGGGCAGCGCCTGACGCAGCTGCCCGAACTCATTTTTCAATAGCTGTCAACGCTTGACAGGTAAGGGTTTCAGCCTGTTTTGACTGATTTTTTGCCCAGGTGCCCGGCCCTGGCTTCCGCGCTCTGCGCCGCCTCCTTGGCTCAAGAGTCTGAGCGCACTCTTAGAGCGTGTTTACGATCCCCGCGCGGGTGCGCGAGCGCGGCCTCGGGTGGTCTGCGGCGTTGCAAATCCTCGCGATAGCATGGGCTATCGCTGCGGTTTGCGCCTGGCAGCCCATCCCGATCCGCACCCGCGCCCCTGCGCGCGGAGATCGTAAACACGCTCTTATGCTTGGCCGTCATGCTTGAGTCTGTCTTTTTGCGTTTGCCGCAGCGCTGCCCTGCCCTGGCCGGAGCTGGGGCGTGATCCGCATTGCGCTGCTGTCCGGCCTGGGCCACACCATCGTGGTCGTGCTGGGGCTGCTGATCTATGTGCTGGGCACGCGCATCAACCACCAGCGGCGCCACCCTTCCGCCGCGCTGGGCTGGGTGCTGGGCATGGTCACGCTGCCGTATCTGACGCTGCCGCTGTTTTTGCTGTTCGGCGTGCGCAAGTTCGCGCGGCCGGAGCGGCGCCACCACTGGCAGGCGCCGCCCACGGCGGGCGAAGGGCCGGCCTGGGCGGCGCAGCTGCTGGCCGGCATGGAAGTCGCCCCGGCGGTGCGCAACCAGCACGTCGAATGGCACGCCGATGGCCGGCAGGCGCTGGCCAGCCTGCTGGACACCATCGCTTCGGCGCAGCGCCAGCTCGATGTCTGCACCTATGTCTTTGCCCACGACGAGACGGGCCGGCAGGTGGCGCGCGCACTGCTGGCGGCGGCGCAGCGCGGCGTTGCCGTGCGCCTGCTGGTCGATGCCGTGGGCAGCCTGCGCACGCCGCGCGGCATGTTCCGGGAGCTTGCGCGCCAGGGCGTGCAGGTGCGCCGCTTCATGCCGGTGTTGGGCAACCCGCTGCGCGGGCACACCAATTTGCGCAACCACCGCAAGCTGGTCGTGGCCGATGGCCAGCGGCTGTGGAGCGGCGGGCGCAACCTGGCGTGCGAATATTTTCTGGATCGGCCCGGGCGCCCGGCCTGGGTGGATCTGAGCTTCGAGATCCACGGCCCGGTGGCGCAGCACGCGCACATCCAGTTCGGCACCGATTGGCGCATCGCCCAGGGCCGCACCCTGCGGCGTATGCGCCGGGCGCCGCACCTGCCGGCGCTGCCCGGCCCGGTGCATGGCCCGCTGGCGCAGTGGATCGCCAGCGGCCCCGATCACGCCGACGACACCGTGCATGCCCTACTCATGGCCGGCGCCTTCCACGCGCAGCGGCGCATCCTGGCTGTCACCCCGTACTTCGTGCCCGACGATGGCCTGCTGGACGCCTGGTGCCTGGCCTGCCGGCGCGGCGTGCAGGTCAGCCTGCTGGTGCCGGCGCGCTCCAACCACCGCCTGGCCGACATTGCCCGCGAACGCGCCCTGCGCGAGCTGGTCGCCGCCGGCGCGCGCGTCTGGCTGTCGCCGGCCATGATGCACGGCAAGGCGGTGCTGATCGACGACGATCTGGCACTGGCCGGCTCGGTCAACCTGGATGCGCGCAGCCTGTTCCTGAATTACGAGGCCATGACGGCTTTCTACGGCGCGGATGAGCTGCGCTGGCTGTCCGAGTGGTGCGCGAGCCTGATCCGCCAAGCCCGGCCCCACATGGGCAATGCGCCATCATTGCCGCGCGACCTGCTTGAAGGTGTGGTGCGGGCGTTGGGCTTTCAGTTGTAGGTCGATCCAGGCGGAGGGCTGGCCGTGCCGTGCCGGCTTTCTTCGGCCCGTTGCGGCCTGGAGGCCGCCGCCACCGAGCACTCGAAGGCGCCGCCCAGTTGCTTGATGGCAATGTCGTAGCGCTCGGATGTTTCGGCGGCGATGCAGTCCTGCGGCGTCCAGACCTCGTAGCCGTGCATACGCGCGTCGGTGGCCGACAACAGCACGCACATGTCGGCCGCCCAGCCGGCGATGGTCAGCTTGCGCGTGCCCATTTTGGACAGCAGGTGGTGCAGCGGCGTCGAATGGAAAGCCGAGTGCTGGGGCTTGAGGATGACCAGGTCGTCGGGCGTGGGCGTGAGCAGCCGCGCGATGGCGCCGCGCTGGCCCGGCAGCAGCTGGCAGACCGCCAGGATGTCGCGGAACTCGCTGTGCCAGGTGCCGTAGTTGTCGTTGGCGTAGATGGCTGCGGCGCCCTGCGCGGCCAGGTGTTTCTTCAGGCGGGCGATGCGCTGCGCGGCAGCCCAGGCGTGGGGCAGCAGATCGCCTGCAGCCGGAAAGTCCAGCGGGTTGATGACATCGACCAGCAGCAGCACGTGTTCGCTGCGAGGCAGGGGAGTGCTGGTCAGCGCGCGGGCGCGACTCGAAGACATGGATGGGCTCCGGCAGGGATAGGACAGGCGGGAGCGGCCAACATACCGAGTCGCCTGGCACCGCCCTGTAGGAGGAGGGCTGCCACCTGCGGCAACGCCGGCCATGAAAAAAGCCGCCCGTCGCGACGGCTGCGACGGGCGGCTTTCCAACTGGTCCCTCCGACAGGAATCGAACCTGTATCTGACGCTTAGGAGGCGTCCGTTCTATCCATTGAACTACGGAGAGGAAAGGGGCAAAGCCGACGATTGTAAGCGCGCTGGTGGCCTATCCCGCCCGTCAAGGGGGATTCGACGAAGCAGGGGCTATCAACAAAATGATAGCTATCAGCGCTTGCTGGACAAGGGATTGGGGTGTTTTTCATACCAACTCAATCGTAGCGCACGGTATAGATCAGATCGACCGCGCTTTGCTGCCCGGTCTGGCCGCGCAGGGTCAGGCGGCGGGTCAGGTCGTAGAAGATGTACAGGGTGCCCAGCGCGCCCGAGAGGCTTTTCTCGTAGGTCACGTACAGGTCGCGCGACAGGCGCTTGCCGAAGGTGAGCGCCGCGCCATTGGCGCCCTCGCCCTGGCCCGGGCCCTTGAAGCCGATCTCGTCCAGGCCCAGTTTTTGTGCGATCCCGCCGCCGCTGCTGCCGTCGCCTTCGCCGCTCAGGAAGGCCAGTGCCGCCTGCTGCAGGAGGGCCGCTTCGGCCCCACCGGCTGCGGCGCTCCTGCCCAGTACCACCCAGGAGAGTTTTTCCGCATCGGGCATTTCCGGCTCGGAGTACAGGCGCACGCGCGGCGCCTTGGCGCTGCCGCTGACCTGTACGCCGGCGCGCACGGCGATGTTGGGGCGCAGCGCCAGCACGTCCAGCGCCGGGTTGTCGTAGGGGCCGTTAAAGCGCAGCAGGCCGTTTTCCACGTCCAGCGCCTGGCCCCAGGCGCGGTAGCGGCCCTGGTCGGTGCGCACCTCGCCGCTCACGCGCGGCTGGCCGGCGCTGGCGGCGTTGGCGGTGATGGCCAGCTCCCCGGTCAGGCGCGTGGTGATGCCCCGGCCCTGCAGGGCGAAGTCGTCGCCCAGGTTCAGCTTGATGGCCACGTCCGGCGGGCGCGCGGTCTGCACGCCGCTGCCGGTCTGCTCGCGCGCCTGCGCTTGGCGCGCGGCCTGCTGGGCCTTGGCAGCGGCGGCGCGATCCAGCGCAGCCGAGCGCACCACCACGTCGTCGCCCAGCGCGGGAGCGCCAGCCTCGGGCAGGATGATGGTGGCGCGATCGACTGCCAGATCGCCGCGCAGGACGACCTGGCCCTGCTCCAGCCGGGCGCGCAGCTCGCCCGAGACGCTGACTTGCCGGTCGGCGCGCACCAGCACCTGCAGCGCCCGGGCCTGCGCGCGCAAGTCCATGCGGATGCCGGACAGGGCGCTTTGACCCTCCGGCTGCGGCCCGCTGGCGGCGTGTACCCAGGATAGCGTGCCGCTGCCCTCCAGCGTGCCGCCATCGAGCGGCGCTGCCGTGCGGTTGCCGCTGAAGCCGGCGATGCGCGCCCGGCTGCCGCGCCCGCCTTTGAGGTGCAGTTCGGTGATGTCCAGTTGCTGGCCGTGCAGCGTGGCACGCAGGCGCCCGTCCTGCAGATCGACGCCATCGAGCACCGAGCGGATGGCAAAACGGTCGGCGGCCAACTGGCCGTCCCAGCGCGGTGCGGTGCGGCTGCCCGACAGGCGCACGTCGGCGTTGAGCGTGCCTTGTACGCGCCAGCCTGGCGGCGCCAGCATCGACCACACGCCGACTTCGGGCAGGCTGGCGGCGATGCCAGCGGCCAGCGGTGCGTCCTCGCTCCACTGCCAACCACCGTCGGCTCCTTGTGCCAGGCGCGTGCTGCCCTGGGCTTGCACACGGCCGGCGCGCTCGCTGTCCCAGGACAGGCTGGCGCGCACGTCCTCGCCCTCGGCGGACAGCTCCAGCGCCAGCTCACGTAGGCCGGCGCTGGTGGTGCCGTTGCCGTTTCTGGTGCCGCCGCTGGCCGTCTTGGGCGCGCCGGCGCCTTCGCCCTGGCCGCTGCTGTGGACGACGGTGACCGCCGGGTTGGCCGTGGCCTCGCCGGTGGCAAAGCGAATGTCGCCGCTGCCGCGCTGCACCTGGACGCGCGCGCGCAGACCTCGTTCGGTGGCGGCCACGTCCCAGGCGCCGGTCAGCAGCAGGTCGGTGGCCACACCCAGGCGCGCCAGTGCGCCCTGGCCATCCTGCTTGATGGCGTTGGCCCAGGCCAGCGGCAGGCCGCCGAGCGTGCCCTGGCTGGTCAGCTCGACACCGCCCTGCGCGCCCTGTGCGAAATGCACAGGTTGCCAGCGCAGCTGCACTTCGCCCGGCTCGGGGCTGCGCAGGCTGGCGCTGGCGGCACCAGCCTCGATCTGCAGGCGGGGCGACTGCTGCACGGCCAGGCTGAGCGGCTCGGCCAGGCGTAGCGCCCACGGGCCGGGCTGGTTCTTCATGCTGGCCTGGACGCTCAGTTCGCCCACCTGGCCCTGCCAGCGGCCCGCGCCCCGGCTGCCGAGGTTGGCGCGCAGGTGCAAGTCGGCCTGCAAATCGTCGTTGTGGCGCAGCTGGCCGTCCCACTCCAGCGCCAGATCGGCCAGGCTGCCACGCAGCGCAGCGCTGGTGCGTGACAGCTCCAGCGCCAGCGCGGCACTGTCCCCCTGGGCCGGGCGCGACAGCGACAGGCGCGGGCTGGCCAGCTGTGCCTGCAGGCTGAAGCTGCCTGGGCTGGCGCCGGCTTTTTGACCAGCCTGGCCGTTGCGGCCCTCACGTCCTGCTGATTTTTCTGATTCGGTGGCCAGCAGTCCGGCGGCTTGCAATTGCCGCTGCGCCGCCTGCCAACCGCCGCGCCACTGGGCGTCCAGATCGGCGCGACCGGCCAGGCTGGCGCCGGCGCCGGAGATGCCCAGGCCGGCCAGCCAGCCCTGCGTGCGCTGGGCGTCGAGCACGCGCATGGCCAGGGTGCCAGCGCCGCTGTCCGGGCCGATCTGGCCGTTGGCCTGGGCCGTGGTGCCGGGCAGTTCGGCCTGCAGGCGGCCACTGGCGGCCAGGGCCTGGGTGTCGATCTGCAGGCCGTCGCCGCGCACCTGGGCGCCCTCGGCCTGCAGCAGCAGTTGCGCCAGCTCGATGCGCTGGCCCTGCCAGCGGCCTTGGGTAGACAGGCGCTGCAGGGCAATCGGCGCCGCCACCGGGGCGCTGCTCTTGCCCCCTTTGCTGCTGGCCAGTGCCCGGCCAGCCGGGCCGCTGGCGCGCACGTCGGCCTGGAAGCGCACGGCAGCGTCCTCGCCGGCGGCGCTGCCGCTGGCGCTGGCCGTGCCCGACAGGGGCAGCGGCGCCAGGCGCGTGTGCAGCTGCGCCGGGTTGACCTGCACCAGCCGCGCCTGTCCTTGCAGCGCCTGGGTGGCCGGGGTGAAGCTGCCCTGCGCTTCGATGTGGCCGCCGCCGGCTTCAATGCGCGAGGTTGCCAGCGTCCAGGTCTGGCCGTCGAAGCCGGCCTCGGCCTGCAGCGCCTGCATGGGCAGGTGCTGGCTGTCCCAGGGGCCGGGCCGGGCGTTGTTCAGGTCGGCGCTGATGTGCCAGCCGCCTTCGCCCTCGGGCTGCACGGCGGCCTGGCCGGCAAGCTGCGTCGTCGGCGCCAGCGGCCACAGCAGCGCCAGATCCAGACCCTGCACGTCGGCGCTGGCCTGCAGCAGCGGCTGCGGCTGCCAGGGGGCGATGCGTGCCTGCACGTCGGCGCGCAGTGGCGCGCCGCTGTCCGGCTCTTGCGCTCCGCCGTGCAGTTGCGCCGTGGCGTCCAGGCGCGCCTCCTGACCGGCCAGCGTGCCATGCACGCGCGCCTCGGCCTGGGCGCGCATGGTGGTGTCACTGCCCGGCCCGGGGGCGCGCACGCTGCCCTTGAGCCTGGCCTCCAGCGGCATGGGCGCGCGCGCGCCCAGCGTGGCCTGGAGGCTGTAGCGGCCCTGGGCGACTTCGACGTGCTCGACCTCCAGGCGGTGCTCGCTGCCGTCGTAGCGGTAGTGGCCGGCCAGGTCGTCGATGACCAGGGGCTGTGCGCCGGTGCCTTGTCCACCATCCGCAGCCGTGATGTCGGCGGCACCCGGGCCTGTGTCCGTCGCCGCGCCCGCGCCGCGCCCGGCCCAGATCAGGTGATCGATGCGAAACGGCACGTCCAACTGAATGGGCAGCACCAGCTCCTGCAACGGCTGCAGCGGCTCGTCGTCGGGCGGCTGGTCGCCCTGCTGGGTGATGGTGATGGTGTCGGCGTGGACTTCGCCCAGCTTGAGCTGGCGCTGCAGCAGCGCGCCGAGCTGCCAGCCGATGTCCACGTCCCGGGCTTCGACGGCCAGGCTCTCGCTGCTCCAGCGCAGCCGCTCGATGTGGCCGCCGGCGCGCAGCGAGCCGCGCACGCCCTCGGCCTGCAACTGCTGGCCGGCGGGCAGCCAGCGCGCCGCACGGTCGAGCGCCGTGGCCAGCGAGGTGCTGCTGCCGGCCCACCACCACAAAGCGGCGGCCAGCAGCGCCAGCAGCACGCCCAGCAGCGCCAACGCACGCCAGAGGTGGCGCCAGCGGCTCCTGCGTGGCGGGGCGGGTTGTGGGGCCGTTGCGGCGGCGTAGGGGCGGAGGATTGATGGTCGGACATGAAGCGGGATGTCTGGCTGCAGCCCGGGTCAGGCGGCGATGTGGGCAGGGGCTGGAGGGCGGCGCCACCGCGCGAGGATATCGGTACTTGGCCCCGCTGCCTGCCAGCGCCTGCAGCAAGCCGTGTAGGAACTCAGTCGCAGCGGTTGTAGGCGCCAAAATATGAATGAAATATGCCTGAAAGCCAATACAGGCAAGCGCTGGCAGCTATGAAAAAAGGAGTGCCGGGGCAGCAGGTTTCTGAAACAGGAAACATGCGCTGGAGGCTGTCAAGGCTGCTGCGCCGCAACGCCCTGGAGCAATGCGAAAAGGCCCGCTCAGAACGTATAGCCCAGCCGCAGATGCAGGCGCACCTGGCGCTCCTTGACGCCGTAGGCCAGATCGGCCTGCAGCGGGCCGACCGGGCTGCGCCAGCGCAGGCCGGCGCCCACGCCGACGCGCGGGCGCAACTCGCCCACCTTGTCGGCCACGGCGCCCACATCGATGAAGGTGGCGCTCTCGAAGTCCGTGCGGTTGCCACGGATGGTCATGGGACGCTGCCACTCGACGCTGCCCACCGTGAGGTAGCGCCCTCCGTACAGCGTGCCGTGGTCGGTGCGTGCGCCGATGCGCCGCCAGCCGTAGCCGCGCACGGTGGTGTCGCCGCCGGTCAGGAACAACTGCGTGACCGGGATGGCCGCGCTGCCCCGCGCCAGCACTGCGCCGCCTTCCAAGCGCAGCGAGATGCGGCTGTTTCTGCGGATGCCCTCGCCCAGATCGACCCGGCCCGTATCGATGAAGGACTGCCAGCGCAGCAGCACGCGCGTGAACGGGTCGCGCTCGGGGCGCAACGTCAGGCCGGCGCCCAGCTCGGCGGCCAGGCCCCAGCCGCGCGTGGGGTTGTTGTTGTCGTTGAAGTAGCGCCCCGTCCAGCCGTAGTTGGCCGTCAGGGCGCTGCTGGAGGGCGGGGCGCGCTCGCCCTGGCTGCTGGCAGTGTCGAACTGCAGGAAGTAGCTGCGGTCGATGTGGTCGCTGCCCTTGGTGCGACCGGCGCGCAGGCGGCTGCTGTTGGTCTCGTAGTCACCCGTGGTCTCGCGCTGCAACTGCAGCCCGGTGAACCAGCGCCAGCCGTTTTCGCCGGGCAGCGCTGTCCAGTCGGTGGAGACGAGCTTGTGCTTGCGGTCGAGTTCGATCTTGCTCAACGCCCGCCAGCCGATGCCGGGCAGGCGGTTGTGCGTGTGCTCCAGCGACAGGCGCGGGCCGCTGTCGGTGGACAGGCCGACGCCGAAGACGGCCTTTTGCAGCGGCGCCTCGCGCACCTGGGCCACCACGGGCACGCTGGCGGCGGCAGCGTCGCGGTCGATGTTTTCCGTGTCCAGCGTCAGGAAGGCCGCGTCGTAGTAGCCACTGCTGGCCAGGCGCTGCTGGGCGTCGAGCAGGCTTTGTTCGCTGTAGGGCGCGCCCACGGGCAGGCGCGCCAGGCGGCGCGCGCCGTCGGGGTCGTAGCGCTCGCTGCCCTGCACCCGCAGCGCGCCGAAGGACAGATCCGGCCCCGGCGCGTACTGCACCTGCAACTCGGCGCGGGCGCGGTCGGCGTCCACCTCGGCGCGGCTGCCGTCCACGCGCGCCAGGGCGTAGCGGCGCGTCTGCAGGCGGCGCAGGCCTTGCGACTTGGCGCTGTCCCAGTCCTTTTGCGTGAAGAAATTGCCCGGCTGCAGGTCGAAGTCGCGCTGCAGCTGCTGCTGGCGGCGCTGCAGGCGGGCGGCATCGGGGCGCTGCGTGTCGCTGCCCAGCACGCTGATCCGGGTGGCGGCGATCTGGGTGCGCTCGCCGGGCTGGACGTTTACGGTGATGGTGCGCGCCGGGGTGTCCGTGCGCTGGCCGGCGTCGGCCTCGGTGCGGGCCGGGTTGTCCGTCAGCGCAATGGTGATGTCGGGACTGAAATAGCCCAGCGTGGCCAGCAGTTCGCGCACGTCGGCCTCGGCAGCGCCCAGCAGGCGGCGCAGCTCGGCGTCCTGCAGGTCGGGCAGGTGGGCAAAGCGCTGCAGCTGCATGTGCCGCTCCAGGTACTCGCGCACGTCCTTGTCCGGCGCCTGCACCTGCAGGGCGAAGGCGTCGGGGCCGCTGCCCTCGGGGGCGTCGGATTCGATGGCACCTTCGCGTTCGCCCTCGTTGGCCTGCTGCTGTCCAGCGCTGAAAAAGCCCTTGACCGTGCTGCAGCCGGGCAGGGCGGCGGCCAGCAGCAGCGTCAGGGCCACGACAGGCCAGCGGGGGCGGCGCGGGGCCTGCCTGGGCGGGAGGGTGTGGATGGGGGGAGGTGCAGTCGTGCTCACGCCGCCATTATTTGGACAGAAGGCGCATGGCCTCCTCCAGGCCCTTGAGTGACAAAGGAAACATGCGGTTTCCCATGAGCTGCTGGATGATGGCGATGCTTTGGCGGTATTGCCACACGCCTTGCGGCTCGGGGTTGATCCAGGCGTGGTGCGGGAAGGCGTTGGTCAGGCGCTGCAGCCACTCGGCGCCGGGCTCCTCGTTGTTGTATTCCACGCTGCCGCCGGGCTGCACGATCTCGTAGGGGCTCATGGTGGCGTCGCCGACGAAGACCAGCTTGTAGTCCTTGTTGTACTTGCGGATGATGTCCCAGGTCGGGAATTTCTCGGCAAAGCGGCGCCGGTTGTTCTTCCACATGTAGTCATAGACGCAGTTGTGGAAGTAATAGAACTCCAGGTGCTTGAACTCGGATTTCACGGCCGAGAACAGCTCCTCGACGCGCTGGATGTGCTCATCCATGGTGCCGCCCACGTCCATGAGCAGCAGCAGCTTCACGTTGTTGTGCCGCTCGGGCACCATCTTGATATCCAGCCAGCCGGCGTTGGCGGCGGTGGATCGGATGGTGTCGGGCAAGTCCAGCTCCAGGTCGCTGCCGGTGCGGGCGAACTTGCGCAGCCGGCGCAGCGCCACCTTGATGTTCCTCGTGCCCAGCTCCTGCGTGTCGTCGTAGTCGCGATACGCGCGCTGCTCCCAGACCTTGACGGCGCTTCGGTTGCGCCCCGGCCCGCCGATGCGCACACCCTGCGGGTTGTAGCCGCCGTGGCCGAACGGGCTGGTGCCGCCCGTGCCTATCCACTTGTTGCCGCCTTCGTGCCGGCCCTTTTGCTCTTCCAGGCGCTTTTTGAGCGTCTCCATCAGCTCGTCCCAGCCCATCTTCTCGATGGCGGCCTTTTGCTCGGGGGTCAGCTCGCGCTCCAGCATCTTGCGCAGCCAGTCGGCGGGGATCTCCTTGGTGATGTCGGTCAGCAACTCCACGCCCTTGAAGTAGGCGCCGAAGGCACGGTCGAATTTGTCGAAGTGCTTCTCGTCCTTGACCAGGGCGGTGCGCGCCAGGTGGTAGAAGTCATCCATGCTCCAGGCGTCATCGGAGTGGGGGCCGGCGACGCCGGCGCCCAGGGCTTCGAGCAGGGTCAGGAATTCGCGCACCGACACCGGCAGCTTGCCGGCACGTAGGGTGTAGAAAAAATCAATCAGCATGTAAACGGCCTCCAGGCCTTACCCAGCAAGCGAAAAGCGCTGCAAAAGATAGAGCAGTTGCGCACGCGCCTCGGGCCATTCGCCGGCAGTCATGCTGTACATGACGGTGTCGCGGATGGTGCCGTCGCGGCGCAGCGCATGGCCCCGGATCACGCCGTCTTTTTTCGCGCCCAGGCGCTCGATGGCGCGCTGCGACGCGAAGTTGAAGTTGTCCGTGCGCCAGCCGACCACGTGGCAGGCCAGAGTGTCGAAGGCGTGGCCCATCATCAGGAGCTTGGCGGCGGTGTTGACGTGGGTGCGCTGCACGCTGTTGGCATACCAGGTGTAGCCGATCTCCACGCGCCGCACGGCGGGCAGGATGTCGTGGTAGCTGGTGCTGCCCAGCACGCGGCCGCTGGCCTCGTCGAGCACGGCAAAGGCGAAGCGGTTGCCGGCCTCGCGCATGGCCAGGGCGGTCTCGATGTAGGCGCGCGTGTCCTGCGGTTCGGGCACCGAGGTCACGCGGATGCGCCACAGCTCGCCGTCGGCGGCAGCGGCGGCCAGGCCGGCCTCGTGCTCCAGGGCCAGCGGTTCCAGGCGCACGCCGCGCCCCTGCAGGGTGATGGGTTGGACAAGGCTCATGGTTCAGTGCCGGCGGGCCGGGCGGTGCGCGCCAGGACTCAGCGGTTCCTCTGGTTCATGAAGACCAGCTTCTCGAACAGGCTCACGTCCTGCTCATTCTTGAGCAGCGCGCCCACCAGCGGCGGCACGGCGACCTTGTGGTCGGCGCTTTGCAGGGCGGTGGCGGGGATTTCCTCGGCCAGCAGCAGTTTCAGCCAATCGATGAACTCGCTGGTCGAGGGTTTTTTCTTGAGGCCAGGCAAGTTGCGCACGTCGTAGAAGGTCTTCATCGCCGCCGTGAGCAACTCGCTCTTGAGCGTCGGGAAATGCACATCGACGATTTTCTTCATCGTCTCCGGCTCGGGGAATTTGATGTAGTGGAAAAAGCAGCGGCGCAGGAAGGCGTCGGGCAATTCCTTTTCGTTGTTGGAGGTGATGAAGACCAGCGGCCGGTGCCTGGCCCGGATCAGCTCGCGCGTCTCGTAGCAGTAGAACTCCATGCGGTCGAGTTCGCGCAGCAGGTCGTTGGGAAACTCGATGTCGGCCTTGTCGATCTCGTCGATCAAGAGTGCCACCGGCTGCTCGGACGTGAAGGCCTGCCACAGCACGCCTTTCACGATGTAGTTCTGGATGTCCTTGACGCGCTCCGAACCCTCGATGTCGGCCAGCTGCGAGTCGCGCAGCCGGCTCACGGCGTCGTACTCGTACAGGCCTTGCTGCGCCTTGGTGGTGGACTTGATGTGCCATTGCAAAAGCGGCATGTCCAGGGCCGTCGCGACTTCCTCGGCCAGCAGCGTCTTGCCGGTGCCGGGTTCGCCCTTGACCAGCAGCGGGCGCTGCAGCTTGATGGCGGCATTCACGGCCAGCATCAGATCCTGCGTGGCCACGTAATTCTGGGAACCTTGGAATTTCATGAGAGAAAAAGAGGAAAACAAGGGAAATCGTTGATGAAAAGGCTTGACAGGTGCTCGTTATAATGTTTTTCGAGCTATCGCCGAGACAACCAATCACTTAGATTGTGCGCGCAAAATGAAAAAAACATGGACTACGCTATTCGGCCTGACTGTCGCCCTGGCGACCGGCACGGCCCTCGCCCAGGACATCCAGGGCAACGCCCAGGCCGGTGCTGGCAAGGTGGCCATGTGCATTGGCTGCCACAGCATTCCGGGCTATCAGGCCAGTTTCCCCGAGGTACACAAGGTGCCCATGATCTCGGGGCAGGGCGCGGGCTACATCAGCGCTGCGCTGCACGCCTACCAAAAGGGCGAGCGCCGACATCCCACCATGCGCGGCATCGCCGATACGCTGACGGATCAGGACATCGCCGACGTGGCGGCCTTCTACGCCGGGCAAGGCCCCGCCGAGGCGGGTGCCGCCCAGGCGCGCGAGCCTGGCCCGCAGGTGGCGGCGCTGCTGCAAAAGGGCGCCTGCGTGTCCTGCCACGGCGACAATTTCTCCAAGCCCATCGACGGCTCCTATCCCAAGCTGGCCGGCCAGTATTCGGACTACCTGTTCGTCGCCCTGAAAGCCTACAAGCGCGACCCCGCCGCCTACGTGGGCCGCAGCAACGGCGTCATGGCCGGCATCGCCAAGCAGTTCAGCAACGCCGAGCTCAAGGAACTGGCCCACTACATGGGCTCGCTCGACGGTGACTTGCGCGTGGTGCCGCAGTCGCGCTTTCGCTGAGCCAGCTGCCCGCTCTGCCGGCCTTTAGTCAAGACCCGCGCCGGCGGGTTTTTCCTGGCAAGAGTGTTGAAAATTGCCGCGAAATTGCTGTAAATGGCTGCACAAGCCGACAGATAACAGCATAATCGGGTGCGGCATTGCTGGCCTTCGCGGTCTCGATTTACTACAATCGAGCGCCCGCCGAAGACAGCCGTCCCACCACCTGGCACGGCCCCTGGCCAACCCCGCGCCGGCCTTTCTTCCCGCACGGCAGCAGCGGCAGGCCGTCCACCCCGAGACACCCCAGACAACTCCTCAGACAACCCCCATGCGCTTTCCTGCTTCCACCCCTTGCGTTCGCACCGCGCGGCTGGCCTGCTGCACGGCGGCGCACGCGCGCGCCCTGCGCCTGGGTGGGGTCGGGCAGCCGGCACTGCCGCCTGCGGATTCCTGCGCCCGGCGGTAATCAGTCTCCCGGCCCTGACACCACGGTGCAGGCCGCGTCATCAGCACCGCCGGGCCGCCCGTTGCGCTGCCACAGGCCCTGCCGACCCGCAGGACTGCGCAGCAGCCGGGTCGATGACTGCCACCGGCCAGCGCCCGCTGGCCTCTGCCCGTATTCGCTGCCCAGGAGTTTGTCATGCGTATCCAGACTGTTGTTGTCCTCACCGATTTTTCCGCCGCTGCCGAGCAGGCCGTCGAGCGTGCCGTGCTGCTGGCGCTGCGGCATCAGGCGCGTCTGGAGCTGGTGCTGGCAGCGCAAGGCCGCGCCGGCCTGCCCGGCGATGCGGCCACACGGCTGGAGCAGCGCGCGCGCCAGCTGTCGCGCCGCCACGGGCTGACCGTGCTGGCCCTGGCCGATGATGGGCAGGGCGGCCTGGACACGGCGCTGCAGGCGGCGCAGCGTGCCGATCTGCTGGTCATGGATGCACGCACCCAGGGCCGCTGGCGCTGGCCGACGCGCGCCACCGGAATACTGGCGCAGGTGCTGCGCGCCAGCGCCTGCCCGGTGCTGGTGGTGCAGGCCGCACCGCGCAGCGACTATGCCCACGCGCTGGTGCATGCCATCAGCGATGCCGATGGCGAGTTGCTGCGCGGCGTGCGCGCCCTGCACGCGGCGGCCACCGTGGAGCTGTTCCACGTCGCCCGCCCACTCAGCGGCCTGCGCCTGGCGTGCAGCGAAGCGTTCACGCACGCCCTGCAGCGGCGCCGGCGCAGCGCCTCGGCGCGTCCAGCCAGCCAGCCGAATCAGCCGCGCGTGCGGGTGTCCGACGCCTTCGAGGCGCGGCGCAACCGTGTCGGCCTGAGCACCGGCCGACTCGATGCCGTGCGCCAGTTGGCCGTGCAGCAGCAAAGCACGCGCGCCGATCTGCTGGTGCTGGCCCAAGCCCGGCGCAGTGTGCTGCGCGATCTGCTGCAGGCCGGCAAGGCCTGGCGGCTGCTGACCGAGCCGGGCGGCGTGCGCTGCGATGTGCTGCTTGTGCCGCAGCCGGGCCGGGTGGCCGCAGCGCAGCGGCCCGGGGTCGAGGCGCCGGCTCAGTCAGCGGTGGCGCGCCGCTGGACGCAGGCCACGTAGGCCTCGCCGTCGGGTGGGCGGCCGGCGCGCTGGGCCTCCCACAGCATGGAACCCAGGCATTGCATGGCCGCATGGTGGGCGTCATGCAGCGAACCCAGGCGGCGTGCGAGCAACTCCACCGCCTGGCGGATGCCGCGCGGCTGGTCGATGCTGCACTGCTCGCTGATGGACAGGTGCATGGACAGGTGCAGGAACGGGTTGGCCTGCTCGGCGCCTTCGGCATAGACGCGCGCCAGTGCTGCCTGCACGTCGGCCAGCTCGCCATGGAATTGCGGGTGCTCGGCAATCCACAGCCCGGCCAGCGTCTCGATGGCCTCCATGGGCTGGCCCGCCTGCTGCTTGGCGTGGGTGGAGCAGAAAAAACGCCGGACTTCGGCCTGGGTGGGGTTGAACATGGGGGCAGCGTAGCACGGGCTTGCCAGGCCATCCCTGCCAGGGCGCTTCCCTCATGGAGAGGGCCTGGCGCCCGCTGCTGCGGTGGGGCGTTGAGGGCCTGGCGAGGGGGTATCCAATGCACGGCGGACAACGCACAATGCCGCAGCTTGCTCCTCATTCAATAGCTACCAGCGCTTGTCTGCAAAGGCCTTTTGCCGGTTTTCATTCAATTCTTCAGGCAGGCTGGCGGGTGGCTGCGCGGCAGCCATGCGTTCCTGGCGTTCCTTGGCCAGTTGCTCCACCAGTTGCTGGCGGCCCTGGCGGGCCACGGCGATCATGGCCTCGCGGTCATGGTGGTGCTGGTACATGCGCTCGGCCAGTGCGGTGTTGTGCGCCGTGAAGCGCTCGGCAAAGGCCTGCGCCTCGGCCGCCTCCTGGCCCAGCAGCTCCAGCACCGTGCGTGCGCTGGCGACGCTGGCGGGAAACAGCTCGCGCTCAATGTGCTGCACGCCCAGGTCGCGCAGGGCGTGCCAGTGCGTCACGTCGCGCGCCCGGGCGACGATCGTGAGATGCGGGAAATGCTGGCGCGCGGCCTGCACGATCCTGAGCGACTGCTCGGGTGCATCCACTGCCACCACCAGTACGCGCGCGCTGCCGGCGCCAGCCAGACGCAGCAGCGGCACGCGTGTGGCATCGCCATAGAACACGCGGTAGCCGAAGGTGTGTGCCACCTCCAGCATCTCCACGCTGTGGTCGAGCACTGTCGCCGGCACGCCCTGCGCCAATACCATGCGCGCGACGATTTGCCCATAGCGGCCAAAGCCGGCAATGATGACCGGCGCGTCCTGCGGCTCGTGCAGGCTGCGCCCGCCTTGCGCGGCGTCGCTGCCGGGCTCTTGGGCCAAGCGGGCGTGGCGCGGCAGCAGCCAGCGATCAAGCAGCACCAGCACCAGCGGGCCGAGCAGCATGGACAGTGCCACCGCGCCTATCAGCAGCGACGCCGCCTCGGCCTGGATGGCGCCAAAGCTGGCGCCAGTCTGGAAGACTACGAAGGCGAACTCGCCGCCTTGCGCCAGCAGCAGCGTGAACACCGGGCGCTCCCGGTAGGGCATGGCGCTGGCGCGCGCCAGCAGCCAGATGACCAGCGCCTTGATGGCCAGAAAGCCCCCCAGCAGCGCCAGCATCGTCCAGGGCGCTCGCGCCAGCACGCCGAAGTCGATGCTCATGCCCACGGCGATGAAGAACAGGCCCAGCAGCAGGCCCTTGAAGGGCTCGATGTCGGTCTCCAGCTCGCGCCGGTACTCGCTGTCGGCCAGCAGCACGCCGGCCAGAAAGGCGCCCAGCGCCATCGACAGGCCCACCGACAGCATCAGCATGGCGATGCCCACCACCAGAAACAGCGATGCGGCGGTGAAGATTTCCGGCTGCTTGCTGCGTGCGATCCAGCGCAGCACCGGGCGCAGCAGCCAGCGCCCGCCCAGCACGATGGCGCCGACCACGGCGGCGATGCGCAGCGCCTCCAAGCCTAGCTCGCGCGCGCTGTGCGGCTGCGCGGCGCTGGCCACTGCACCCAGCAGCGGCAGCAGCGCCAGGATGGGAATTGCCGCCACGTCCTGGAACAGCAGGATGGAAAAGGCCTTTTGCCCGCTGTCCGAGCGCAGCAGGTTGCGTTCGCCCAGCACCTGCAGCGCGATCGCCGTGGACGACAGCGCCAGGCCCAGCGCACCCACCAGCGCCACGCGCCAGGGCAGGCCGAGCAGCCAGGCGGCCAGCCACAGCAGCAGCGCGCAGCCAGCCATCTGTGCCGTGCCCAGACCCAGGATGGGGCGGCGCAGGCTCCACAGGCGCTGCGGCTGCAGCTCCAGGCCGACCAGGAACAGCATCAGCACCACGCCAAACTCGGCAAAGTGCAAGATGTCCTGCACGTTGCGCACCAGGCCCAGGCCCCAGGGGCCGATGGCGATGCCGGCAGCCAGGTAGCCGATGATGGCGCCCAGGCCCAGCGCGCGGGCAATGGGCACGGCAATCACCGCAGCGGCCAGGTAGGTGAAGCCGTAGGAGAGCCAGACGGGGGCTTGGGCCATGCGTGCGGGGAGTGATCGGGAGCAGGGGAGCGCGGAAATTGTGGCACTGGCGCCAGCAATGCCGGTATTGCCTGCTCGACATGCTCCTTGGATAATAGCTGCCAGCGCTTGCCTGGTAAGGGTTTGCGGTGCATTTTATGTGTAACGACAGTACTGCCCAGCCCGGGCGTGCAGCGCCGCCGCTCGCCGCTCGATAATGCAGGCCGCTACGCCTTGTGGCGGGCGTGGCTTTTTCTGGCACGACTTGGAGAGCCTGTGCGCGATGTGGGGAGTCTGCGTTGTGCGCCCGGCGCCCAGCCGTTCGCAGGGGCGCACAGGGCTGCTCCCTGCAATGCCTTGAAAAGGCGGCCAGGATCGTGAACACGTTTTGAGACCCTTTGCATGGATTGGCATACCTGGTTGGCATTTTTCGCGGCGTCGTGGGTGATTGCCATCTCGCCGGGCTCGGGCGCAGTGCTGTCCATGAGCCACGGCCTGTCGTATGGCGTGCGCGGCGCCGGGGTGACCATCCTGGGGCTGGAGCTGGGTCTGCTGTTCATCCTGGTCGTGGCTGGCGCGGGCGTGGGCTCGCTGCTGGTGGCCTCGGAGCTGGCCTTCAGCGTGGTCAAGGTGCTGGGCGCGTGCTATCTGATCTGGCTGGGCTGGTGCCAGTGGCGCGCCGGTTCGGCAGGCACTCTGGGCGGAGAGCTGACCGCTGCGCCCATGAGCCGGCGCCGGCGTCTGCTGACCGGCGCGCTGACCAATGCCACCAACCCCAAGGGCATTCTGTTCATGGTGGCGGTGCTGCCGCAGTTCATGAGCGAGGCGCGTCCGCTGTGGCAGCAGCTGGCAGTCATGGCGGCGACGCTGCTCGGCGTCGATCTGCTGGTCATGAACGGCTACGCCGCCGGCGCCAGCGTGCTGCGGCGCTGGATGCAAAGCAGCGGTGCCATGCGTGCGCAAAACCGCATCTTCGGCGCGCTGCTGATGGCTGTGGGTGCGGGGCTGTTCTTTGTCAGGCGTGGCGGGCAGGGCGCTTGAGACCGCCGGCAGTCACCGACTGGACAGGCGCACACAAGGCCGCTGGCTACAGTGGCCGGCCATGAAAAAGACCTTTCGCAACCATTCGGACATCGTGGCCAGCATCGGCCAGGAAGTTGCCGTGACCGACTGGGTGGAGATCACCCAGGAGCGCATCGACCTGTTCGCCCGCGCCACAGGCGACCACCAGTGGATCCACGTCGATCCCGAGCGTGCCGCCCAGGGGCCGTTCGGCACCACCATCGCGCATGGCTTTCTCACGCTGTCGCTGATGGCGCAATTCATGGGCGAGGCCTACGAGATCGAGGATTCGCAAATGGGTGTCAACTACGGCCTGAACAAGGTGCGATTTCCGGCCCCGGTGCCGGTGGGCAGCCGGCTGCGCGCCCGTATGAAGCTGCTGGCCACCGAGCCGGTGGCGCCCAATGGTCTGCAGATGACCTGGGAAGTGACGCTGGAGCGCGAAGGCAGCGACAAACCGGTGTGCGTGGCCGAATCGCTGGTGCGCAGCTACGGCGCTGCCGTCTGAGGCACCACGCCGGGGCGCGCGGCGGTCAGCAAGAAGCTGTTTTGCCGCCAGGCCTCATAGACCGTGATGGCCACGGCGTTGGACAGGTTCAGGCTGCGCTGCGCCGGCTGCATGGGCAGGCGCAGGCGCTGCGCGGGCGGGAAAGTCTCGCGCAGCACAGGTGGCAGGCCGCGCGACTCGGCGCCGAAGACCAGCCAGTCGCCGGGCGCAAAGCCCGTGTCATAAACCGAGCGCTCGCCATGCGTGGTCAGGGCGAACATGCGCGACGGATCGGGCTCCAGGGCGCGTAGCAGGGCCGTCCAGCCCACGTGGCGGCGCACGTCGGCCCACTCGTGGTAGTCCAGGCCGGCGCGGCGCAGGAGCGCATCCTCCATGGAAAAGCCCAGCGGCTCGACCAGGTGCAGGGTGCAGCCGGTGTTGGCGGCCAGCCGGATCACGTTGCCGGTGTTGGGCGGTATCTCCGGCTCGACGAGGACGATGTTGAACATGGGCGCCATTGTCGGCGCGAACCGCGACCGCGCACCCGCCGCGCGGGCGACAAACCTGCTGCCCAGCAGGTTTCGGTTGTCAGGAATCGTTTCGCGCCGGCGTGCGCGCCAGCACCAGGGCCGCAATGTGCGCCGCACCGGCAGCGCGCAGCACCAGCGCTGCAGCGTGCAGCGTGGCGCCGGTGGTCATGACGTCATCGACCAGCAGGACGCGCCGGCCGGCCACGGCCTGCGCCGCCAGAGGCTCCAATGCAAAGGCGCCGCGCAGATTGCGCAGGCGCTGGGCGCGCGCCAGGCCGCTTTGCGCCGCCGTGTCCTGCAGCCGCAGCAGCAGATCGGCGCGCAGGCGCGCTCCGGCGCCCAGGTGGCGCGCCAATTGCAGCACCTGGTTGTAGCCGCGCTGGCGCAGGCGCTGGCGCGACAGCGGGATGGGCAGCACCCAGTCGGCCTGCCCGATGGCGTCTGATGCGCCGGGCGCGGCCCGCATCAGGCCGGCCAGCGTGCCGGCCCAGCCGGGCTGGGCGCGGAACTTGAACCGGCCCACGATGCCCGCCCAGGGCCAGCCATAGTCCACGGCTGCGATGCAGCCATCGAGCGGCGGAGGCTGGGTCAGGCAGGCGCCGCATTGCGCCACCGCGTCCGGCAGCGCACAGGCGCAGGTCAAGCAGCGCCGGCGGGCCGTGGCAAGACTGGCGAGACAGGCTGCGCACAGGGGCTGCGCCGGCCAGGCGTGGCACAGCGCGCACTGGCCGGGCACGAGCGTATCCAGCTGGCCCAACTGGCTGACCAGGCGGTGCCAGAGGGCGCCATATCCATGCGGGCGGAGGGTGGACATGGCTTCAATATACTGATCCGCCGCCTCGCCGACAGGCGCATTTGCCCCAACATGTCCGATCAGCAGCTCCCTCCCATCGACCCCCAGGCCGCCGCCCGCTGGCACGCCGCGCCGGCGCAGGAGTCCCCCTGGTTGCATGAGGAGGTGGCACGGCGGATGCACGAACGCCTGTCGTGGATCGTGCAGCCACCGGCGGCCTGGTGCGACTGGGATCCGCTGCGTGGCGGCATGGAGGGCCATGCCCTGGTGGCACAGCAGTTCGCCCAGGCGCACAGCCAGGTAGCGGAGACCTCATCGGCCCGGAGCCAGGCCCAGGTGCAGGCCCGGCTGGCGCGGCCCTGGTGGAGTCCGGCGCGCTGGACGGGTGCGGCCCCGCGCTTTGGCCTGCCGCCGCAGGGCAGCGTGCAGATGCTGTGGGCCAACATGGCGCTGCACATGATGGCCGACCCGCAGGCGCTGATCCGGCAGTGGCACCGGGCGCTGGCCGTCGATGGCTATCTGATGTTTTCCTGCCTCGGGCCGGACACGCTGCGCGAGCTGCGTGCGCTGTATGCCCGGCAGGGCTGGCTGTCGCCGGCGCATGAGTTCACCGACATGCACGACTGGGGCGACATGCTGATCCATGCCGGCTTTGCCGATCCGGTCATGGACATGGAGCGCATCACGCTCACCTTCGCCACGCCCGAGCGGCTGATCGAGGAGCTGCGCGGCCTCGGGCGCAACCTGCACCCGCAGCGCTTTCCCGCCCTGCGCGGTCGGCGCTGGCGGGCGCAATTGCATGAGTGCCTGGCCACAGACCTGGCCGATGCGCGCCATGACGGCCAACTGGCGCTGACCTTCGAGATCATCTACGGCCACGCCATCAAGCCGGCGCCGCGCGTGCGCGTGGAGGGTGAGAGTGCCGTGTCGCTGCAGGACATGCGCGCCATGCTGCGCAACAAGGTGCCGCGCTGAAAAGCCGTTGCAGATGTTCCCGCCGGTCTGGCGAGGGCGGCATATCGCGGGCGTGTCATTGACTTTGGTCAATGCGAACTACAATAAATCCGCCTGCGTATGAGGGGTCTTTCAGGGGATGGCTGCCGTAGTCCGGCTGGCAGTGTTGCAAAGGCACTGCCGTTGTTCGGGATTTGTAACCTCTTTGCCCTGTATCAATACTGTCCTCAGGAATAACGTGTATTGCCGTGCTGGTCGGACTTGATCATGCTCGACGATCAGGAAGAGCGCAGCCTCGAATCGAAGGGCCGCCCTCTTGCCGCAGGTGGAGACAACAGGCTGCCACGCAAGCAGCCTGGACTGATTGAAGGCCGGGTGCCATGCCTGCAACGGGGCTTACGAGTTCCGCTGCGCGCGCAGCCAGCTGTGGATTGGTCAAACTGCAAGGAAAAGAAGTGAGAACCATGAAGCGCATTTCCAAGAAGCTGGGTTCGTTGCTGCTGGGGGGCTGGGCCTGGATGGCCGTTGCCGCCCATGCAGTGCAGGATCTGCCCGGCGGCCCGGCAGTCAACCAGCTCAACCTGCACCCGCCGGTCACGAAAATAGCCGAGGAGCAGCACTTCCTGCACTGGATGATGCTGATCGTCTGCACGGTGATCTTCATCGGCGTCTTCGGGGTGATGTTCTATTCCATCTGGCACCACCGCAAGTCGCGTGGCGCCCAGGCCGCCAACTTCCACGAATCGGTCACCGTCGAAGTCGCCTGGACGGTCATCCCCTTCATCATCATCATCCTGATGGCCCTGCCGGCCACCAAGGTGCTGGTGGCGCAAAAGGACACTACCAACGCCGACCTGACCATCAAGGCCACCGGCTACCAGTGGAAGTGGGGCTACGACTACATCACCGGTGAGGGCGAGGGCCTGGGCTTTGTCTCCACGCTGGACAGCAGCCACCGCCAGATGTCCGACAGTGGCGATGTCAGCAATGCGCCGGTGGACTATCTGCTCAAGGTGGACAACCCGCTGGTGGTGCCGGTGGGCAAGAAGGTGCGCATCATCACCACGGCCAACGACGTGATCCACTCCTTCATGGTGCCGGCCTTCGGCATCAAGCAGGACGCCATCCCGGGCTTCGTGCGCGATACCTGGTTCCGTGCCGAGAAGGTGGGCGACTACTACGGCCAGTGCGCCGAGCTGTGCGGCAAGGAGCACGCCTACATGCCCATCCACGTCAAGGTGGTTTCGGCGCCCGAGTACACCGCCTGGGTGGGCGAGGAGAAGAAAAAACTCGCCGCCAGGCAAGATGACCCCAACAAGGTCTGGACGCTGGAGGCCTTGCTGCCGCGCGGCGAGAAAGTCTATGCCGCCAACTGCGCCGCCTGCCACCAGGCCAATGGCAAGGGCGCCGGCCCGATCAAGCCGCTCGATGGCTCGCCCGTGGTGCTCGACCAGGATCACGCCAAGCAGATCCACATCGTGCTCAATGGTGCTGCCGGTGGCGCCATGCCGCCGTGGAAACAGCTCGGCGACACCGACCTGGCGGCAGTCATCACCTACACCAAGAATGCCTGGGCCAACAAGACCGGCCAGCTCGTACAGCCCGCCGAGATCCTGGCCCAGCGCGGCAAGTGATCGCGCGCCAGCCAACGCACGGATGAAAAGAGGACTCAAGTCATGAGCGCAGTTCTGGACAACCACGGACACGGCCACGGGCACGACGAGCACCACCACGCCACACCCACCGGCTGGCGGCGCTGGATGTATGCGACCAACCACAAGGACATCGGTACGCTGTACCTGCTGTTTTCCTTCACCATGCTGATGGTGGGCGGCTTGCTGGCTATGCTGATCCGCGCCGAGCTGTTCCAGCCCGGCCTGCAGCTGGTCAACCCGGAGCTGTTCAACCAGCTCACCACCATGCACGGCATCATCATGGTGTTCGGCGCCATCATGCCGGCCTTCGTGGGCTTTGCGAACTGGATGCTGCCGCTGCAGATCGGCGCCTCCGACATGGCGTTTGCACGCATGAACAACTTCAGCTTCTGGCTCCTGATCCCGGCGGCCAGCATGTTGATCGGCTCGTTCTTCATGCCCGGCGGCGCGCCGGCAGCCGGCTGGACGCTGTATGCGCCGCTGACCCTGCAGATGGGGCCGTCCATGGACGTGGCCATCTTTGCCATGCACATCATGGGCGCCAGCTCGATCATGGGCGCCATCAACATCATCGTGACCATCCTGAACATGCGCGCGCCCGGCATGACGCTGATGAAGATGCCCATGTTCTGCTGGACTTGGCTAATCACCGCCTACCTGCTGATCGCCGTGATGCCAGTGCTGGCCGGCGCCATCACCATGACGCTCACGGATCGCCACTTCGGCACCAGCTTCTTCAACGCCGCTGGCGGCGGCGACCCGATCATGTACCAGCACATCTTCTGGTTCTTCGGCCACCCGGAGGTGTACATCATGATCCTGCCGGCCTTCGGCATCGTCAGCCAGGTCGTCCCCGCCTTCAGCAGGAAGCGCCTGTTCGGCTATGCCTCCATGGTCTATGCCGTGGCGGCGATTGCCATCCTGTCCTTCATCGTCTGGGCGCACCACATGTTCACCACCGGTATGCCGGTGACGGGCCAGCTGTTCTTCATGTACGCCACCATGCTGATCTCGGTGCCCACGGCGGTGAAGATATTCAACTGGACGGCCACCATGTGGCGCGGCTCCATGACCTTCGAGGCCCCGATGCTGTGGGCCGTCGGCTTCATCTTCGTGTTCACCATCGGCGGCTTCACCGGCCTGTTCGTGGCCATGGCGCCGCTCGATATCCAGTTGCAGGACACCTACTACGTCGTCGCCCACTTCCACTACGTCCTGGTGGCCGGTTCGCTGTTCGCCATGTTCGCCGGCTACTACTACTGGAGTCCGAAGTGGACTGGCGTGATGTACAGCGAGGCGCGCGGCAGGTTCCACTTTTGGGGCTCGATGATCACCTTCAACATCACCTTCTTCCCCATGCACTTCCTGGGGCTGGCCGGAATGCCGCGCCGCTACGCCGACTACCCCATGCAGTTTGCCGATTTCAACATGATCGCCTCCATCGGTGCCTTCGGCTTCGGCCTGATGCAGGTGTATTTCTTCCTGTTCGTGGTGCTGCCGGCTATGCGCGGGCGCGGCGCCCCGGCGCCGCAACGGCCCTGGGAGGCGGCCGAGGGCCTGGAGTGGGAAGTACCCTCGCCGGCGCCTTTCCACACCTTCGAGGTGCCGCCCAGGCTCGACGCCACCGCCACGCGCGTGATTGGCTGATGGACAGCGCCATGCCTTTGCCCGAAGACAAGAAAAAGGTCAACGTGCGGCTGGCGCTGATCCTGGCGTCCATGGCGCTGGTGTTCCTGCTGGGCTATTTCGTGCGCATGGTCTGGCTGCGCTGAAGAGGAGGCAAGCAATGGGCAGGCGCCAGGAAAACGTCAGGATGGTGGGCAAGCTGGCCGTGGTGACGCTGGGCATGTTTGCCTTCGGCTACATCCTGATTCCCATCTACAAGAGCATCTGCGAGGTCACCGGCATCAACATCCTGACGCTGTCCGAGCGCCTGGTGCCCGGCAACGGCAGCGCTGGCCCCAACGCCCGCATTCCCGGCAATACGCAGATCGACAGGAGCCGCACCATCACCGTCGAGTTCGACGCCAACGCGCGCGGGCCGTGGGACTTCAAGCCGGGGCAGCGCTCCATCCAAGTGCATCCGGGCGAGCTGGCCACGGTGATGTACGAATTCCAGAATGTGCAGGACAGGCGCATGTCGGCGCAGGCCATCCCCAGCTATGCCCCGCGCCAGGCGGCGGCGCACTTCACCAAGCTGGAGTGCTTTTGCTTCAGCCAGTACACCCTGGAGCCGGGCGAGAAGAAACTCTGGCCGGTGGCCTTCGTGATCGATCCACGCCTGTCCAGGGACGTCACCACCATCACCCTGTCCTACACCTTCTTCGAGGTGGGCGGACGCACGCCGGCAGCGCCGCAGTCCACCGCTGCCGCTGCCGGGGCTGCTGGCGGGGGCAGGGCAGGGGCAGACGGTGCATGAAGCCGCCGCACGACACCAGACCACCGCCAGCGCCACCGCGCAAGGCCTCGCTGCTGCGCACGCTGCGCGCCGTGGCCTGGTCGCTGATCGGCCTGCGCGCCGGCGAGGAATACCGGCGCGACCTGCAAAGCATCCAGCCACTGCACATCGTGCTGGTCGGCCTGGTGGCGCTGTTTGCCTTCGTGCTGGGCCTGATCCTGCTGGTGCGCTGGGTCGTCTAGCCAAAGGGGCCGGGTGCAGCGGGGCAACACACAACAGCGGACTGTCCGCACGGAAGTTTGAGACCGAGGAGCTGACATGAGTGCAACCACACCCGGCGCAACGCCGTACTACTACGTCCCTGCGGAGTCGCGGCATCCGATGTTCGCTGCCATCGGGCTGTTCTTCGTCATCCTGGGGGCCAGCCAGTGGATCAACGGCCACCAGTGGGGCAAGTGGACTTTCTGGTTCGGCATCGCCTGGTGGCTGTTCGTGCTGTTCCAGTGGTTCCGCGACGCCGCGCGCGAGAGCGAGCGCGGTCTGTACGGGCGCAAGATCGACCTGTCGTACCGCTGGAGCATGAGCTGGTTCATCTTCTCCGAGGTCATGTTCTTCGGCGCCTTCTTCACGGCGCTGTGGTGGGCGCGCGCGCATTCCGTGCCTGAGCTGGGCAGCCTGGGCAATGGCCTGCTGTGGCCCGGCTTCAAGTCGGTCTGGCCCAGCGTGGCCGCCGGTGTCACGGCTTCGCCCGCCGGCACGGTGGAGCCTTTCCAGACCGTGGGCCCTTTCTGGCTGCCGACCATCAACACGGCGCTGCTGCTGACCTCGGGCGTCACGCTGACCATTGCCCACCACGCCCTGCAGGCCGGCAACCGGGGCCGCACCATCGCCTTCATGTGGGTCACGGTGCTGCTAGGCATCACCTTTCTGTGCGTGCAGGGCTATGAGTACTACCACCTCTACACCGAGCTGAACCTGAAGCTGAGCTCGGGCGTGTTCGGCTCGACCTTCTTCCTGCTCACGGGCTTTCACGGCTTTCACGTCTTCGTCGGCATGTTGATGCTGCTGTTCATCACGCTGCGTCTGCAAAGCGGGCACTTCACTGCCCAGCGCCACTTCGGCTTCGAGGGTGCGGCCTGGTACTGGCACTTCGTGGATGTGGTCTGGCTGGGCCTGTACATCCTGGTCTACTGGATGTAGGCAGGCGCTCGGCCTGATCGGCGTTCGCTATCATAAAAATAGCTGTCAGCGCTTGCTGGGTGCCGCTTCAGGCCAGAAATGGCTTGAAACGGACACTCAGGTGCCGGTCACGCCGGTCAGCCTCGCACAGCCGGTACGCCGGTCGGCTGGATGTAGCCGAGCTTCCAGGCCAGCAGCAGGCAGACGAACAACAGCACCGACAGGCCGACGCGCAGCGCCAGCGAGCGGGCCATGCGACGGCTGCGGTGGCTGTCGTCCTGGCCGGCCCGGTCGCCACGCATCATGAAAAACAGCGCCGAGCCCAGGCTGGCCACAATGCCGAGAAACGCGAGAGCTACGAGGATTTTCATGGATGGTCTGCCTGGTTGGACTGGCCAATCATCGTAGCGA
The DNA here is from genome assembly GCF_017811175.1 of Melaminivora jejuensis. Taxonomy (NCBI): domain Bacteria; kingdom Pseudomonadati; phylum Pseudomonadota; class Betaproteobacteria; order Burkholderiales; family Comamonadaceae; genus Melaminivora; species Melaminivora jejuensis. The sequence continues at coordinate 2,194,364 of NZ_JACWIJ010000002.1, read as the reverse complement.
CTGCCAGCCTTTCCTTCCGATGCAAGACCATGAGACCCCCGGCAGCCCACGCCCACGCGTGGAGTGGCGCTTCTGGCTGATCACCCTGGCCGCCGTCCTGACCATGGCGCTGACGGCGTCACTGGGCCGCTGGCAACTCGCACGGGCGGCGCACAAGCAGGCGCTGCAGGCCGCGATCGATGAGCGCGCCAGCCGGCATCCGCTGTCCAGCGCGCAGCTGCTGACCGCAAGCAGTGGTGCTGACGACAGCGGGCCGCTGCTGCATCGCCCGGTGCATCTGCAGGGCCGGTGGCTGGCCGAGCACACCCTGTTCCTGGACAACCGGCAGATGTACGGCAGACCGGGCTTTTTCGTGCTGACGCCGCTGCGCCTGGGGCCGCCGGGCGCTGCCGTGGTGCTGGTGCAGCGCGGCTGGGTGCCGCGCGACTTCCAGGAACGCAGCCGCCTGCCGGACATCGCCACCCCGGCAGGGCCGGTGCAGCTTGATGGGCGGCTGGCTGGTTCTCCGGCGCGCCTGTACGAGTTCGCCGCCACCACTGCTGATCCTCCGGGGCCTTCGCGCATCCGGCAGAATCTGGACGTTGTGGCCTTTGCCGCCGAAACTGGCTTGCCGCTGCTGCCACTGACCGTGGTGCAGACGGGCAGCAGCGAAGGCGGTGCAGGCCTGGCGCGTGACTGGCCCGCCGTGGACAACGGCGTGAGCAAGCACTACGGCTACGCTTTTCAATGGTTCGGGCTGTGCGCCCTGGTGGCAATCCTGTATGTCTGGTTCCAACTCATCCGACGCTTCGCTCGCCCCAGGCCTTGAGCGTCCCGGTGTCCCGGCGGCAGTGGCCAGCATGACGGATGAGCCGCTGTCCCTGACGGTACACAACCTGCCGCCCGCAGGCGATGCGCTGGCGGCGCTGCAGCGCTCGCGCCGGGGCCGCTGGCAGATGCTGGGCCTGCTGCTGGTGGCAGCCGCGCCGGTGCTGGCCTCCTACTTCACCTACTACGTGATCCGGCCCGAGGGCCGGCGCAATTTTGGCGAGTTGATCGAGCCGCAGCGCCACCTGCCCGAGGCCATGCTTGCCCTGGCGCCCGACGGCAGCACGCAACCGCTGGAGCAGCTGCGCGGGCAGTGGCTGCTGCTCAGTACTTCCGGCGCTGCCTGTGGCGAGGTCTGCCGCAGCAACCTGTACCTGCAGCGCCAGCTGCGCGAGAGCATGGGCCGCGAGAAAGACCGCATGGACTGGGTCTGGCTGGTCACCGACGATGGGCCGCTGCCTGCCGACATCGCCCCGGCGCTGGCGCAGGCCACGGTGCTGCGCGTGGCGCCGCAGCAGCTGCAACAGTGGCTGGCCCCCGCTGTCGGCCACACGCTGGAGGAGCATCTGTACCTGGTCGATCCGATGGGCAACTGGATGATGCGCTTTCCGGCGCGGCTGGATCGGGCCGGCGCCGCGCAGGCCAAGCGCGATCTGGAACGGCTGCTGCGCGCGTCCTCTTCCTGGGACAAGCCTGGCCGTGGGCAGGAGCCGCACTGATGCCCACCGATGCGCAAGCCCTGTACGACCTGGCGCCGGTGCTGGAACTGATGGCGCTGGGCCTGGCCATCGCCGGGCTGCCGCTGGCCTGGGTCTGGCGCAAGAGCCGGGGCCGCACGCCGGCGGCGCGTCTGCAGGCGCTGGCCGTGCTGACGCTGTTCCTGACCTTCGACCTGGTGCTGTTCGGTGCCTTCACGCGCCTGACCGACTCCGGCCTGGGCTGCCCGGACTGGCCCGGCTGCTACGGCAGCGCCAGCCCGGTGGGCGCGCGTGCCGAGATCGCCGCCGCGCAAGCCGCCATGCCCACCGGCCCGGTCACGCACGGCAAGGCCTGGGTGGAGATGATCCACCGCTACCTGGCCAGCGCCGTGGGTGTGCTCATCATCGCCCTGACGCTGCTGGCCTGGCGCGAGCGGGCGCGCCTGAAGGCCAGCGCTGCCGGGCCGGAGCCCTCGCTCAATCCCTGGTGGCCGTTTGCCACCCTGGTCTGGGTTTGCCTGCAAGGGGCGTTCGGCGCACTGACGGTGACCATGAAACTGTTTCCGGCCATCGTCACCCTGCACCTGCTGGGCGGCGTGGTGCTGCTGGCGCTGCTGTGCGTCCAGGCCGTGCGACTGACGCGGATCGTGCGTGCGCAGGCTGCCGTGCCGGTGTCCAGCGGCCTGAGGCTGGCCCTGCTGATAGTGGCCGCCCTGGTAGTGCTGCAGGTGCTGCTGGGCGGCTGGGTCAGCACCAACTACGCCGTGCTGGCCTGCACCACGTTTCCGCAATGCCAGGGTTCGTGGTGGCCGGATATGGCCTTTGCCGAAGGCTTCACGCTGTGGCGCCCGCTGGGCCTGCGGGCCGATGGCGGCCACATCGGCTTTGCCGCCCTCACCGCCATCCATTACGTGCATCGGCTGGTGGCCTACGGCGTGTTGACGGCGCTGCTGGCGCTGGCCTGGGCGCTGCGCTGCGCCGGGGTGCTGCAGGTGCAGGCGCGCTGGCTGCTGGGGCTGGCGCTGGCGCAATTGCTGACCGGGCTGTCCAACGTGGTGCTGGACTGGCCGCTGGCCGCTGCCGTGCTGCACACTGGCGGCGCCGCCGCCCTGGTGGTGGTGCTGACCTGGGCGCTGGCCGCCAGTCGCGCTGCCGGGCTGGCGGCTGCCGATGTGCCGCACCTTTCTGCCAAGCGAGTTTCCGCATGAGTGCCGCTCCCGCCCCTGCTCCCGCCCCCGTGCCGCCAGCGCCTGCCGGCGCCGCCCGACCAGCGGGTGCGCTGCCCTCGCGGCTGGCGCAGTTCTATGCACTGACCAAGCCGCGCGTGGTGCAGCTCATCGTGTTCTGTGCCTTCATCGGCATGGTGCTGGCCGTGCCGGGCCTGCCCAGTGCGCGCCAGTGGCTGGAGATGGCCATCGCCAGCGCCGGCATCTGGCTGGTGGCCGGCGCGGCAGCAGCCTTCAACTGCCTGGTCGAGCGCGGCATTGATGCGCGCATGAAGCGCACCGCCTGGCGGCCCACGGCGCGCGGCGAACTGTCGGGTGGCCAGGCGCTGGCGTTCTCGGCGCTGCTGTGCGCTGCCGGCTCGGCGCTGCTGTACGTGCTGGTCAACCCGATGACCATGTGGCTGACCTTTGCCACCTTCGTCGGCTACGCCGTGATCTACACCGTGATCCTGAAGCCCCTGACGCCGCAGAACATCGTGATCGGCGGGGCGTCGGGCGCCATGCCGCCGGTGCTGGGCTGGGCCGCCATGACCGGCGAGGTCGGCCCCGAGGCGCTGATCCTGTTTCTGATCATCTTTCTGTGGACGCCGCCGCACTTCTGGGCGCTGGCGCTGTACCGCGTCGAGGACTACCGCAAGTCCGGCCTGCCCATGCTGCCCGTGACGCATGGCAACGAGTTCACCCGGCTGCAGGTCTTTTTGTACACCCTGATCCTGTTCGCCGGCTGCCTGATGCCGTTTATCTATGGCATGAGCTCCTGGATCTACCTGGCTGCTGCCGTGCTGCTGAGCCTGGGTTTTTGCGCCTATGGTTTTGCGCTGTGGCGCCACTACTCGGATCAACTGGCGCGCAAGACCTTTCGCTTTTCCCTGATCCACCTGAGCGCACTGTTCGCCGCCCTGCTGGTGGATCACTATGTCCTGTGATGCTGAACCCGAACCTGAACCCGAACCGTCGTCGCGCTCTTGAAAAGATAGCTGCCAGCGCTTGTCTGGCAAGCCTTGGAGCCGTTTTTCTTGCTGGATGTGGGCCTGCTGCGGCTAAATTCCAGGGTGTGGATGTGACCGGTGCCGACTATGGCCGCGACCTGCCCCTGCCCGACCAGGATGGCCGGCAGCGCACGCTCTCGGACTTTGCCGGCAAGGTCGTCGTGGCCTTCTTCGGCTATACCCAGTGCCCGGACGTGTGTCCCACGGCCATGAGCGAACTGGCCGAGGTCAAGCGCTCGCTGGGCGCCGACAGCGAGCGCGTGCAGGGCGTCTTCGTCACGGTCGATCCCGAGCGCGACACGCCCGAGGTGCTCAAGGCCTACATGGCCAATTTCGACCCCAGCTTCGTGGCTCTGCGCGGCTCGCCCGAACAACTGGCCGCCGTGGCCAAGGACTTCAAGATCTATTACAAGCGCGTCGAGGGCAGCACGCCGACCAGCTACACCATGGATCACTCCGCCGGCACCTACGTCTATGACACGGCCGGGCGGCTGCGCCTGTACCACCGCTACGGCAGCGGCGCGCAGGCGCTGGCATCCGACATCCGCATCCTGCTCGACCAGGCGCGCTGAGGGCGCGCGCAGCGCGGGTAGCCCCGCTCCCGGCCAAGGGGGTGGCGGTTTTTACTGCGCCGTGATCTTTTGCTCGCGGATCACCTGGCCCATGGCGGCAGTGTCGGCGCGCATCCGGTTGGCCAGGCCTTCTGCGGACGAGCCAACGGCCTGCCAGCCCTGCTGGAACATCTTCTCGCGCACCGCAGGGGTGCGGGCAATGTCGGCGATGGTCGCCGACAGGCGCGCCCGCACGGCGGCCGGCATGTTGGCCGGTGCAGCGAAAGCGTTCCAGATTTCCAGCTCGAAATCCTGGACGCCGGCCTCGGCCAGGCTGGGTACCTCGGGGGCCAGCGTGCTGCGCCCGGCAGAGGTCACGCCGATGCGGCGCAGCTTGCCGGCGCGCTCCTGCGCCAGCGCCAGCGCCGGCGGCAGCAGCGCCATCTGCAGTTGCCCGCCGCCCATGGCCGTGGCCACCTGCGGGTAGCCGGGGTAGGGCACGTGCAGCGGATCGATGCCGGTGCGTGCCTTGAGCAGCTCCGTGCCCAGGTGGCCCACCGTGCCCACGCCGGGCGTGCCATAGCTCCAGCGGTCGCCGGCGCCGCGGGCAGCGGCCAGGAAGGCCCGCGCGTCACCGTCTGCCGGCACGTCCTTCTGGCCCACGGCAGCCGTGAGCACCAGGGGCGACACGCCGATCAGCGACAGCGGCGCCAGGTCGCGCGCCGGGTCATAGGGCACCTGCGGATTGATCAGCTTGGCAATGGTCAGGTTGCCATTGATGAACAGGCCGATGGTGTGGCCGTCCGTGGCCTTGGCCACCGCGTCGGCGCCGATGTTGCCGCCGGCGCCGACCTTGTTTTCCACGATGACCGACTGGCCCAGCGCCTGCGCCAGCGGCTCGGCAAAGGTGCGCGCCGTCAGATCGGGCGAAGAGCCGGGCGGGAAGCCGACGATGATGCGTACCGTCTTGGCCGGCCAGCCGGGTGTGGCCGGAGCGTTCTGTGCGACGGCGACGCCGCAGGCGCCCGCCAGCCCGGCGGCAACGGCGAGGGTAAGCAAGGCGCGGCGCGCGGCAATGGGGCGGGGCATGGGCGGATCTCCTGTAGGAAAGGGAAAAAGCGGCAGACGGCACAGCGCAGCGCAGCGCCCGAGCGCCAGATGCACAACGCCATCTGCATAACGCAAAAAAGCGCGCATCCATGAAGGATGCGCGCCTCGATTATCCGCCTGCCCCGGGCAGCAGGCAGGCCGGGCGTCAGGCGTATTCGACCAGCGCCTTTCTCATCTTCTTCATCGCTGCGACTTCGATCTGGCGGATGCGCTCGGCGCTCACGCCGTACTCGGCGGCCAGCTGGTGCAGCGTCATGCCGCCCGAGCCGTCGTCGTTGACCTGCAGCCAGCGCTGCTCGACGATGCGCCGGCTGCGCGCATCCAGGCTGTCCAGCGCGGTGGCGATGCCGTCGGTGGCCAGCATGTCGCGCTGGCGCGATTCGAGCATGGCAGTGGGCTCGTGGCCGGTATCGGACAGGTAGGCGATCGGCCCGAAGGCCTGCTCGCCGTCATCACTGGGTGCTGGATCGAGCAGGATGTCGCCGCCCGACAGGCGAGTTTCCATCTCGATCACGTCCTCGCGCTTGACGTTGAGCTGCTCGGCCACCTGGTCGATCTCGCGCTCGGACAGGGTGTCGCGGTGCGTGTCGGCATCCAGCGCATCGGCCTTGAAACCCTGCTTCATGGAGCGCAGATTGAAGAACAGCTTGCGCTGCGCCTTGGTGGTGGCCACCTTGACCATGCGCCAGTTCTTCAGGATGTATTCGTGGATCTCGGCCTTGATCCAGTGCATGGCATAGCTGACCAGGCGCACGCCCTGATCCGGGTCGAAGCGCTTGACGGCTTTCATCAGGCCGACGTTGCCCTCCTGGATCAGGTCGCCGTGCGGCAGGCCATAGCCCAGGTACTGGCGCGAGATGGACACCACCAGGCGCAGGTGCGACAGCACCAGGCGGCCAGCGGCATCGACGTTGCCGTCATCGCGCAGCTCGCGGGCATAGCGCTGCTCCTCCTCCAGCGTCAGCAGGGGCAGGCGGTTGACGGCAGTGATGTAGGCGTCCAGATTGCCCAGCGGCGGCACGACGGCCCACGGGCTAGCGGGCGTGAGCGCGGCAGAGCCGGAGAGTGCGGAAGTGGTCATGAGCGGCGTCCTTGATCGTTGTATGTGTCGTCCGAAGGCCAGCAGGAATGGCTCAATCGGAGGATGTTAGCACTCTCTTGGATCGAGTGCTAAAGCCGAAGTTCCCGTGTCGCAAAGCGTGAAAATGCCGGCTTCGCGTGTCAATCTGGTTTTTCTCAACCCATCTTCTGCGATGTCTGCTGCCAATCCTGTCTCCGCACCGCCCACTGCCGCTGTCGGCCATCTGCCAGTTGCGCTGTGGCTTTTGACCACTACCGTGGCCAACCGTGACGATGCCCGCCGCCTGGCGGGACTGGTGCTGCAGCAGGCGCTGGCGGCCTGCGTGCAGATCCAGCAGATCGAATCGCACTACCGTTGGGATGGGGCGCTGCAGCACGAGGCCGAGTGGCGGCTGGACTGCAAGACCACCGCTGCCGCCTTGCCGGCCCTGTGCGGCCTGCTGCAGCACGAGCACCCCTACCAGGTGCCGCAACTGACGGCCCAGCCGCTGCACGCCAGTGCCGCCTACGGCGCGTGGGCGCAGGAGCAGGTGGCGCAGCCGTGACCCCGGGCCGCTCAGAAATCCCCCTTCGGGGCGCCCTTCAGACGCTCAGGTCGAGCTGCTGCACGTGGCCGACCCGGCCATCCTCGTACAGATAGGCGCTGGTGGCGCGCACCTGGCCCAGGCTGCGGTTGTCCGCTGTGCGCAGCGCGAACTCCGTGCCGGCGGCAGCCAGCGAGATGGCGCCGACGCCGACCTCGCGCAGGCTGCGCAGCGTGCCCGGGCCATCGGCGGACGGCGTCCACACGCGCAGCTGCTCGAAGACCTGGTCGTTTTCGTCGATCCAGCCATTGCCGTCGTCGTCGTAGGCCGCCAGTTCGGCAAAGCCGTTGCCGGTGCCCGGGCCGAACAGCTCGCTGCCGTTGTCGATGCGCTGGTTGCCGTTGCGATCCAACGCCAGAAAACCCCGGTTGCCGGCCAGCAGCGGCACCTGCTCGGCGTGTCCGTCGCTGTCCAGGTCGAAGGCAAAGCGCACGTCCTGCAGCTCGGCTGCCGTGCCGTCGAAGTTGATGACCAGCGGGTCGATCGGACGGGCGTTGCCCAGGCGCAGCGAGGTGTTGCTTTCCTGGCGAAAGTGGCGCTGCATCTGCAGCTCGATGCTGAAACTGACCTCACGCCCGTCGGTGGTGTGTATCGTGCCCTGGGCGGCCCAGCGGGTGCTCTCGCTTTCTTCCAGGACGTGGTGCTCGTCGTACTCCAGGCCCCAGTTGGCGGCCTGGGCAGCACTGGCCAGCGCGCGGCCCTCGCTGTCCGTGGGCAAGGGCTGCGCCTGGGCGGCGCCAGCCTCGACGCGGATCAAGTTGGCGCCCACGCCGGTCATGTGCTCGATGAGCTGGCTGATCATGCTCTGCAGCGGGCTGAGCTCCGAGCGCCACAGCGGCTGCTGCGCCCGATCGACGGCGCTGCCGGCCTGCAGGCCTTCTTCTCGCAGCAGGCGACGGGCTTCCTGGCTGATCTGCAGGGATGAGCGCACCAGCGCGGCCCCGGCCTGGCCGGCGGCGTTGGAGGCCTGCCCGCCGGCGGGCAGGGCAGCGCCCAGGGCCGCAGCGTCGGCAGGGCGCTGGCCGCTCCAGGAACGCAGACTGGCACTGTGGCTTTCCGTGCGGCTGGCGCTGTGCTCGGCCTGCCACTCCAGGGTCGATGCGGCAATCTTCATGGTGTGATCTCCCGGGGTTGCACGCGGGCGCGCACGAAAAAGCGCACGAGGCGTAAGAGCGTGTTTACGATCCCCGCGCGGGTGCGCGGGCGGTCTGCGGCGTTGCAAATCCTCGCGATAGCACGGGCTATCGCTGCGGTTTGCGCCTGGCAGCCCATCCCGATCCGCACCCGCGCCCCTGCGCGCGGAGATCGTAAACACGCTCTAAGTGCCTATCGGCCAGCTGCCGCCAATACTTGAGCGGCAACTTCCGGGAATAATGATGAAAAAGCCATCAAACCCTTGATTGGCAAGCGTTGGCAGCTATTGAAAGCGTAGCTGAAAGGGCGCTGTCCCGATGGCCCGCGCGCCGCCCTGCGCCGGGGGCGGTCGTGCGGTCAACGCCAAATGCACCACGCACCACGCGCTACGCGCCTCCATCCCCGGGCGCGCCCTCAGGCCAGCAGCGCCTGGGCGAACTCGCGTGCGTTGAAGGTCTCCAGGTCTTCCAGGCGCTCGCCCACGCCGATGAAATACACCGGCACGGGCCGCTCCTGGGCGATGGCCGCCAGCACGCCGCCCTTGGCCGTGCCGTCGAGCTTGGTCACGATCAGGCCGGTGAGCTGCAGCACATCGTCGAAGGCGCGCACCTGCGCCAGCGCGTTCTGGCCGGTGTTGCCGTCGATGACCAGCAGCACCTCGTGCGGCGCGCTGGCGTCGGCCTTGGTGATGACGCGGCGGATCTTGGCCAGCTCCTGCATCAGATGCGGCTGCGTGGGCAGGCGCCCGGCGGTGTCCACCAGCACCACGTCGCGCCCGCGTGCGCGCCCGGCAGCCACGGCGTCGAAGCTCACGGCAGCCGGGTCGCCCCCTTCCTGGCTGATGATCTCCACCGCACTGCGCGTGGCCCAGACGCCCAGCTGCTCGCGCGCGGCGGCGCGGAAGGTGTCGGCGGCAGCCAGCAGCACGCTCTGGCCGTGCTCGGCCAGATGGCGCGTGAGCTTGCCGATGGAAGTCGTCTTGCCCGCGCCGTTGACGCCGGCCACCATGATCACGGTGGGCGTGTGCTCGCCGATGACCAGGGGCTTTTCCAGCGGGCGCAGCAGATCGGCCAGCGCGTCGGCCAGCAGTGCCTTGACGGCGGCGGGCTCGGTGGCCTTGGTCTCCTTGACGCGCCGGCGCAGGTCGTCCAGCAGGTGCTGGGTGGCGCGCACGCCGGCATCGGCCATCAGCAGCGCGTCCTCCAGTTCCTCGTACAGCGCCTCGTTGATCTGCGTGCCGGTGAAGACGGTGGCGATGCTGGTGCCGGTCTTCTTCAGCCCGGATTTCAGGCGTTCGACCCAATGCTGGCGGGCGCTGGCAGCGGGCAACGGCTTGGCGGTCGGCTCGGGCGCAGCCGGGAATGCCGCAGGAGCCTGGGCGGCGGCTGGCGCGGCGGCATCGGATTCGGCACCGGCGCCGCCGAAGGACTTGCGCAGCCAGGCCATGGCGCCTGTGGCCGGGCTGGCCGCTGCGGGCGGGGCCGGGCTGGGAGCGGCAGGGGTGCTGGCGGAAGGCGCTGCGCCGGCAGCAGGGATCGGCGCGGCCACGGGCGCAGCAGGGGACGCCGGCTGTTCTGGCGGCGCTTCGGGGGCGGGGGTTTTTTTCTTGAAGAAGCTGAACATTGGCGGGTTCTTAGAATCGCAGCCATTCTATGAAACGCGCTCTTACCCTCATGGCCCTGCTGGCGGGCGTGTCCGCGCTGGCCCAGCAGGCTTCCTCACCGTCCGCCGCCGCAGTGCCGGCCCCGGCCCTCCAGCAAGCCCAGGCCGCCACGGCCAGCGGCGCCCAGCAGTTCACGCTGGCCAACGGTATGCAGCTGATCGTGCAGCCCGACCGGCGTGCGCCCACGGCGCTGCACATGGTCTGGCTGCGCGTGGGCTCCATGGACGAGGTGGACGGCACCTCGGGCGTGGCCCATGTGCTGGAGCACATGATGTTCAAGGGCACCAAGACCCTGGCGCCGGGCGAGTTCTCGCGCCGCGTCGCCGCCCTGGGCGGACAGGAAAATGCCTTCACCAGCCGCGACTACACCGGCTACTACCAGCAGATCCCGGCCAGCCGGCTGGCCGATGTCATGCAGCTCGAAGCCGACCGCTTCGAGCACAACCAATGGCCCGACGAGGAGTTCCGGCGCGAGCTGGAGGTGGTCAAGGAAGAGCGCCGGATGCGCACCGAAGACCAGCCACGCGCGGCGCTGATCGAGCAGCTGTACGCCAGCACCTTCATCGCCGCGCCCTATCGCCGCCCGGTGGTGGGCTGGATGAGCGACCTGGACGCCATGACGCCCGATGACGCGCGCCAGTTCCACGCGCGCTGGTATGTGCCGGCCAATGCGGCGGTCGTGGTGGCGGGCGACGTCGAGCCGCAGCAGGTGCTGGCGCTGGCGCAGCAGACCTACGGCAGCATTCCCGCACGGCCTGTGCCGGCCAGGAAGCCGCGCGAGGAGCCCGAGCAAAAGGGTATGCGCCGCATCGAGTTCAAGGCGCCCGCCGACCAGGCCTATGTGGCGCTGGCCTTTCGCGTGCCGCGCATCGAGCGCGTGCAGGATCTCACGCCAAGCGACCGCGATGCGCTGGCGCTGCTGGCGCTGTCCGCCGTGCTCAGCGGCTACGACGGCGCGCGGCTGCAGCGGGCGCTGACGCAAGGCGCCGACCGCGTGGCCGACAACGCCGGCAGCGATGCCTCGGTGGTCGGGCGCGGGCCGGCGCTGTTCCTGCTGTCCGGCGTGCCGGCGGCGGGCAAGAGCGCCCAGGATGTCGAACGCGCGCTGCGTGCCGAGATCGCCCGCGTGGCGCGCGAAGGCATCGGCGCTGCCGAGCTGGAGCGCGTGACCACGCAGTGGGCCGCAGCCACCATCTACGCGCGCGACTCGCTGCAGGCCCAGGCCAGCGACCTGGGCAGCAACTGGGTACAGGGCCTGCCACTGGATGCCGACGAGCGCCTGCTGCAACTGCTGCGCGGCGTGACGCCTGCCGAGGTGCAGTCGGTGGCGGCGCGCTGGTTCGGCGACGATCAGCTGACCGTGGCCACCCTGGTGCCGCAGCCGCGTCCAGCGCACAACCCCACCCAGCCCCAGCCTGGGGCGCAGGGCCAGGCGCCGGCCAGCGGGCGCGTCCATTGAGCCGGGGCACAAGGTCATGATGATGCAAGATACTCTCAAAAAGATAGCTATCCGCGCTTGCCTGGTATGGGCTGGAGCCGTTTTTTATGCTCAATCAGCCTGGGCGCTGCTGCCCATCGAGCACTGGAGCGAGGCCAGCGGCGCGCGTGTCTGGCTGGTGCAAAGCCCGGCCATTCCCATGGTGGATGTGCAGATCGACTTCGACGCCGGCACGCGCCGCGATCCGCCGGCACAGGCCGGCCTGGCCAGCGCCGTGGCGCTGATGAGCAGCAAGGGCGTGCAGGCTGCGGGCAATGCGCCGGCGCTGGACGAGAACGACCTGGGCGAGGCCTGGGCCGACCTGGGCGCCAGCTTCGACGCCGGCGCCGAACGCGACGGCCTGGTCTTCGGCCTGCGCTCGCTGACCGAAGCCGATCTGCTGGAGCGCGCCGCGCAGTTGGCCGCGCGCCAGTTGGCCCAGCCCAGCTTTGCCGCCAACGTCTGGCAGCGCGAGCGCGCGCGCTGGCAGGCCAGCATCCGCGAGGCCGACACGCGCCCCGGCACCGTCGCCGGCAAAGCCTTTGCCCGCGACGTGTTCGGCAGCCACCCCTATGGCCAGTTCGCCACGGCGGACACCCTGGCCGCCATCGGCGTGGCCGACATGCAGGCCTTTCATCAGCGCTACGTGCAGGCCTGCCGCGCGCGCGTGTCCATCGTCGGCGCGGTGACGCGCGCACAGGCGCAGGCGCTGGTGCAGACCTTGCTGGCACGCCTGCCGGCTGCCGAGGCTGCCGACTGCGCGCCGCTGCCGCCCGTGCCAGCCGTGCAGCCGCTGGCGCGCGCCGTGCAGCAAGACATTGCGCTTGCCTCGGCGCAGGCGCATGTGCTGATCGGCCAGCCGGGCTTTGTGCGCAGCGACCCGGATTTTCTGGCGCTGCTGGTGGGCAACCACATCCTGGGCGGCGGCGGCTTCACCTCGCGCCTGACGCACGAGGTGCGCGAGACGCGCGGCCTGACCTATGGCGTCTATAGCCAGTTCTCGCCCGGCCTGAACGCCGGCGCCTTCGTGATCGGCCTGCAGACGCGCCCGGATCAGGCGCAGCAGGCGGTGCAGCTCACGCGCGAGGTGCTGGCGCGCTTCGTCGCCGAAGGCCCGACCGAGGCCGAGCTGCGCGCCGCCAAGGACAACCTGATCGGCGGCTTTGCCCTGCGCATCGACAGCAACCGCAAGCTGCTGGCCAATGTGGTCAACATCGCCTGGAACGATTTGCCGCTGGACTACCTGGAGCACTGGACGGAGCGGGTGCAGGCCCTCACCGTGGCCGACATCCGCGCCGCCATGCAGAGAAAGCTGCAGCCCGGGCGCATGGTCACCGTCATCGTCGGCGCGCAGCCGGCCAAGCCATGAGCAGGGCAGCCAGCGGCAGGGCCGATGGCCAGCCAGGCAAGAGCGGCAAGTCTGCCGGGGCCGCCAGGATCGCCCATCCCGCCAAGACCGGCAAGACGGGCGGAGCGCCAGGCGCGCCGGCCCCGGTCAGCGGCGAGGTGCGCATCATCGGTGGGCAATGGAAGCGCACCCGCCTGCCGGTGGCCGACAAGCCCGGCCTGCGCCCCACGCCCGATCGCGTGCGCGAGACGCTGTTCAACTGGCTGGGCCAAGATCTGGGCGGCTGGCGCTGCCTGGACGCCTTCGCCGGCACTGGCGCGCTGGGGCTGGAGGCCGCCTCGCGCGGCGCCGCCAGCGTGCTGCTGGTGGAGAGCGACGCCGCCCTGGCGGCGCAGTTGCGCCGCCATGTGCAGCGGCTGCAGGCCAGCCAGCAGCAGGTGTCGATCCGGCGCGGCGATGGCCTGCAGGCCCTGCAAGGTGCGGCGGCGGCCAGCCTGGAGCTGGTCTTCATCGATCCGCCCTATGCCCAGCAGGACAGTTTCGCGCCGGCCCTGCGCAGCGCAGCCCGGGCGCTGGCGCCGGGCGGCTTCATCTACCTGGAGGCCGGGCAGGCCTGGGAGCCGGCGGCACTGGCGGCACTCGGGCTGGCCCTGCATCGCCACCTGAAGGCAGGGGCCGTCCACGCCCACCTGCTGCAGGCTGCGCCAGACGCTGGATAATCATCAAAAAAGGTAGCTGCCAGCGCTTGCCAGGCAAGGGCTGGAGCTTGATTTGATGCCAAAACCAGACCGATTTATCGGTAGCAGGCCGGCCCCATGCGCCGCCGCTGCCGACTCTTAGAGCGTGTTTACGATCTCCGCGCGCAGGGGCGCGGGTGCGGATCGGGATGGGCTGCCAGGCGCAAACCGCAGCGATAGCCCGTGCTATCGCGAGGATTTGCAACGCCGCAGACCGCCCGAGGCCGCGCCCGCGCACCCGCGCGGGGATCGTAAACACGCTCTTACTACCAACCACCGCCGCAGTCGCAATCAGGAGAGTTTTGCCATGCCGCACGTGCTTGCCGTCTATCCCGGCACTTTCGACCCCATCACCCTGGGGCATGAGGACGTGGTGCGGCGCGCCGCGCTGCTGTTCGATGAATTGATCGTGGCCGTAGCCGCCGGCCACCACAAGAAGACCCTTTTCAGCCTGGACGAGCGCATCGAGATGGTGCGCCACGCCGTGCGCGACTACCCGCAGGTGCGGGTGGAGAGCTTTGCCGGCCTGATGCGCGACTTCGTTGTCGCACGCGGCGCCCGGGCCATGGTGCGCGGGCTGCGTGCAGTGACGGATTTCGACTACGAATTCCAGCTCGCCGGCATGAACCGGCATCTGATGCCGCAGGTCGAGACAGTGTTCCTGACGCCCAGCGACAAGTACCAGTTCATCAGCAGCACCTTCGTGCGCGAGATCGCCTCGCTGGGCGGCGAGGTGGACAAGTTCGTCTCGCCCGAGGTCGATCGGCGCCTGCGCGCGCGGCTGGCGCAGGGCTGAGGCGGCCAGCGGCTGCCAGGCGCGCCAGACGAAAAAAACCGGGGCTGCTGCCCCGGTCGCTGCGTATGGCGTTGCCGGCTGCGCTTACGGGCGCACAACAATGCTGTTGCGCACCTCGCGCACGTTCTTGGTGTTGCGCGCGATGTTTTCGGCGCGATCCTTTTCCGCCTGCGACTTGGCAAAGCCTGACAGCTGCACCGTGCCGTTGAGCGTCTCCACGCTGATGGAGGTGGCGGCCACGGTCTTGTCCTCGGCCATCTTGGCCTTGACGGCGGTGGTGATGCCGGCATCGTCCACATAGGAGCCGACGGTCTGCTGGTGGCGCGCCACCGAGCAGCCGGTAGTGACGATGGTGGCGCTGGCGACCAGTGCAAAGGCAAGGGCTCGGGCGTATTTCATGGTGTTTTCCTTGGGGTCTGGGTTGGGGGAGAGAAACGGGATGTCCTGGCTCAGCGCCTGAGCCAGTCGCTGAGTTCGTCGGCGTGCTCTTCTTCCTCGGCCAGCACGCCCTCCAACATGCGGCGCGTGGTCGGATCCTTGTCGCCGATCAGCTCGACCATCTGGCGGTAGCTTTCCACGGCGATGCGCTCGGCCACCAGGTTGGCGCGCAACATGCCTTTCAGATCCGTGCATTCGTCGTAGTCGGCATGGCTGCGCTCCAGCAGCGAGGCCGGGTTGAAGTCCGGCGAGCCGCCCAGTTGCACGATGCGCTCGGCAATCCTGTCGGCGTGCGCTGCCTCCTCGTTGGCGTGCTCCAGGAATTCGGCGGCAATGGCGGGCGATTCCAGGCCGTCGGCGGTGAAGTGGTGGCGCTTGTAGCGCAGCACGCAGACCAGCTCGGTGGCCAGCGCGGAGTTGAGCAGCTTGATGATGGCTTCGCGGTAGGGGCCGTAGCCGGGGGTCACGGCACCGTCGTCCAGGTCGGCAGTGCCGGCCTTGCGCACAGCCTCCATGTCGAGCTCCAGGGCCTGGGGCTCGCCTGCGTGCTGCTGCTGGCCCTCGGCGCCGTTCTTGCTGGGTTTCATTGGGCTTGCCTCCGTGTGCTGGGTTGTCGTGGGTTCATGTCTGCGTCCAGGGCGACTGCCTCAGCGGTCGCTGCGGCGCGACATCATCAACGCTGTGGCCAGGGCGGCGCCGGCAGCGGCGGCCAGCAGCATGGACTTGGCAGGCTGATCCGACACATAGCGGCAGGTGGCGTCGGCAGCGTCGTTGAACTGGCGCCGGGCGCGCTCGCCAGTCTCGGCGGCGTAGCTGATGCTGCGGCTGGCAAATTCCTGGGCGCGGGCGGCCAGGTCGTCGATCATGGGGTCGATCTCTTCCTTGACACGCTTGACGCCTTCCTCGGCCTTGTCCAGGGCCTCGTTGGCCACGCGCCGGGTGGCCTGCACGGCGTCCTTGGCGCTGTCCCTGGCGCTGTCGGCCATGTCGTGGGCGGCGTCGGCAGCTTTCTTGGTGGTGTCCTGTGTGTCCATGGTGTTTCCTTGTCTGTGAGTCGTGGAGCTGTGGAGCGATGGGGGCGGGGAAGGGGCGGGGTGCGGCGTCAGCCTCTCTTGAGCAGGCCCAGCACGAAGGTCACCACGGCCATGATCACGAAGATGAAGAAAAGTATCTTGGCAATGCCGACTGCGCCGGCGGCAATGCCGCCGAAGCCGAACAGCGCGGCCACCAAGGCGATGACCAGAAAGACGACTGCGTAATGCAACATGAGGAACCTCCTTGTATCTGGGGATGCGCTTGCTGCCTGGCGGTGTCCGAGGGCGTTGGGCGCGTGGTTCCAATGTAGGAGCAGGGGCGTGGGCGACGCTGCCAGCAGCCGGCGTGCTGCCCTGTAGGACGCTGCCCTTGCGCTCAACCGGCGGGCAATTCGGCTGGCAGATCGGCGCGCACCACGGTGCCTTGGCCGGCAGCGGTTTCGATGCTCAGGCGCCCGCCCAGGGACTCGACCCGGTGGCGCATCCCCAGCAGGCCGTGCGAATCGGCAGGCGCCTGGGCGCTGTCGAAGCCCCGGCCATCGTCGCGCACCTGCACGCAGACCTGGCCGCCGTGCTGCTGCAGCAGCACCCAGATGTTGTGCGCCTGGGCGTGCTTGTGGATGTTGGTCAGCGCCTCCTGTACCAAACGGTAGGCGGTCAGCTGGGCCGGCTCGGATAGCTGCACGGGCTCCAGGCGGGTCTGCAGCGCGGTGCCGCTACGCTGGGCGAACTCCCGGGTCAGGATTTCCAGCGATGCCACCAGGCCCAGGTTGGACAGGGACGAGGGGCGCAGGTCTTCGATGATGCGCCGCTTCAGCGCGATGACCTGGTTCAGGCAGTCGCTGAGATGCTGCAGCCGCTCGGCGCCCTCGTGGTTGCCCGCATCGAGCCGGCGGCGCAGCCGGGCGATGTCCAGCTTGGCGGCGGTCAGCAGTGCGCCCAGCTCATCGTGCAACTCGCGCGCCAGATGGGCGCGCTCGTCCTCGCGCACTTGCTGCAGGTGATCGGCCAGCCGGGACAGCGAGGCGGTGCGCTCAAGCACCAGCTGTTCCAGCCGGTCGCGTTCGCGCTCCAGGATCTGCTGCTCGCGCTCCTGTGCGGCTCGCAGCGCGCGGCTGCCGCGCAGGTACAGGTAAAACACCACCAGCCCCAGCACGCCCGCCAGCGCAATGCCGGTGCGCGAGCGCGCCAGCGAGGCGTGGATGGCTTGGGTGCTGCGCCCGGCCTCGTCAGCGCTGCGCTGGATCAGCTGCGTGGCCAGGGTACGCAGGTCTTCCATCTCTTGCTGCCCGACATCGGTGGACAGCACGAAGCGCCAGGCCTCGTCTTCGTTCTGGCGGCGCAGGTTGACACTCATCTCCATCTCGGAGAGCTTGCGCGCGATCAGCTCCGACAGGCGGGCCATATCGCCGGGCTGCAGTGCCTGGCTGTCGTGCGCGCTGCGGATGGTCTGCAAATGGCCCTGGATGGACGCGACGGCACTCTGGTAGGGCCGCAGATAGCGCTCGTCGCCGGTCAGCAGGTAGCCGCGCTGGCCGGTCTCGGCGTTCAGCATGGACTGCAGCATCTGGTCGAGCGCGGCGCGCGTGGCGTGCGAGCGCGCCAGGGTGTCCACGGCCTGCTGCGAGTGGTGGTAGCCGATCTCGTTGATGGCCAGCAGCGCGCTGGCGACCAGCAGCGCCAGCAGCCCCAGCAATCGTCGAACGTGCAGCTTGTTCATGCCGGACAGACCCGAATGGAATGTGCTCCGGCGTCTGACAAGCCGGGGTGCGGAAAATGCCTATGATCATCCGGTGCTGCCGCGCTGGCTGCCAGCGTGCAGCAGGGAGCGCATCGCAAACCATATGTCACGCAGGACTGGCCTGCGTGTCCCATGAAAGAAGGCTCAATGATCAATATCGGCATTGTGGATGACCATGCAATCGTGCGGTCGGGGTTGCGGCAGTTCCTGTCGGAACACGTCGATCTGCGCGTGGTGGGGGAGGCGGCCAATGGCCGGGAGGCCATTGATCTGGTGCGCACGCACGAGATCGACGTTCTGGTCATGGATTTGTCCATGCCGGGGCAAAGTGGCCTGGACGCGCTGGCCATGCTGCGCGCCAAGGCGCCGGATATGGGCATCCTGATCCTCAGCGGCTATCCCGAGGAGCACTACGCCATCAACCTGATCCGCCAGGGCGCCAGCGGCTACCTGAACAAGGAATGCGAGCCCAAGGAGATCGTCGAGGCCATCCGCACCATCTCGCTGGGCCGGCGCTACCTGACGCCTGCCGTGGCCGACCTGCTGGCCCAGCAACTCAACAGAAAGGACGACGCACCGCCGCACGAGCAGCTGTCCGAACGCGAGTTCCAGGTCTTCCTGAAGCTGGCCAAGGGCGAGACAGCCGGCGAGATCGCCAAGGCGCTGTCGCTGAGCGTCAAGACGGTAAGCACCTACCGCACCCGGCTCATGGAGAAAATGGGCCTGTCGTCCAACAGCGACCTGACCTACTACGCCCTGAAGAACAAGCTGATCGATTGACACGTTCGGTGGCAAATGCGCGAAGCCGGCTCATGCCGGCTTTGTGCGTTTCTGAGTGGCTTTCGGGTGACTCTCGGGTGGCTCGCGCACGGCCTGCCGGGAAGCTCGGTGCGCATGGGTTCAGGACGCCTGGATAGCCGCGCCCGGCGGCTGCGTCCGGGACGAGCCGTGGGCGATGCAGTAATCGATCAGCGCGTCGATCTCGCTGGACTTGTCGAACACGGCATCGACCCCCAGTTGCGCGCAGCGCATCCGTACATCGGGCGTGGCGTAATTGCTCAGTACCACCATCTTCTGCGTGGCCGGGCGGTTGCGGCAGGCCGCCAGAACGCCCAGGCCGCTGCCCTGGCGCAGGAACAGGTCAACAATCGCCAGATCCCACTGGGTGGAATGCTCGGCCAGCCAGGCCTTGCCTTCGTCCTCCGTCTCGGCCATGCCCACGGCTTCTATCTGGGCCAGCTCCTGCAGCGCGCCGATCAGGTTGTCCCGAATGGTGGCGTTGTCCTCGACGATGTAAGTACGCAATTTCACAACCTTCCTTTTTCACCCTGGCGCGCTCAGACCCGGCCTGCGCGGGGCTGGACTGAATGTAGGGCGAAACAAGCGGGGAATTTGCCAGCTTCGGAGCGCTGGCAGCGTAGGAGAGATGCTGACTTGCAAGCTACCGGCCACAGACTTGGCAGCCCGGATCGCGCGCCACGCGCATCTGGCTCCACTGCATGTCGCGTCCGTCGAGCATCAGCAGTCGCCCAGCCAGCGACTGGCCGATGCCGACGATCAGCTTGAGTGCCTCGGCAGCCTGCATGGTGCCGATGATGCCGACCATGGGGGCAAACACGCCCAGGGTGGAGCACTGCACCTCCTCGAACTGCGCGTCCGGGGCGAACAGGCAGGCGTAGCAGGGGGCGCCGGGATGGCGCCGGTCATAGACCGAGACCTGGCCATCGAAGCGGATGGCGGCGCCCGCCACCAGAGGCTTGCCGGCGGCCACGCAGGCGGCGTTGATGGCGTGGCGGGTGCGGTAGTTGTCGCTGCAGTCCAGCACCACATCGGCCTGCGCCACCAGCGCATCCAGCGCCTGCCTGTCCACGCGCTGCTGGATGCAGCGCACCTGCACCTGCGGGTTGATGGCCTGCACGGCCTGGGCGGCGGATTGCACCTTGGGGCTGCCCACGCGCTCGCTGGTGTGGGCGATCTGGCGCTGCAGATTGGTCAGATCGACTTCGTCGTCGTCCACCAGCGTCAGCGTGCTGACCCCGGCGGAGCCCAGGAACAGGGCGGCGGGGGAACCCAGGCCACCGGCGCCGATGATCAGCACATGGGCCGCCAGGATGCGTTCCTGGCCCTCGATGCCGATCTCGTCGAGCAGGATGTGGCGGGAATAGCGAAGCAGTTGGTCGTCGGTCATGGCGGGCGGTGGATGCGGCGCATGTGACAAGGCCGGGCGCCCTTGCGGACGGCCCGGCCTGGTGTCTGGCGCTGGGTTGGCGAGCTGCGGGGCAGGCAGCGCAGCGGATCAGTTTTCCTGGGGCTCTTCCTTGCGCTCGGTCAGCGTCTTGCTGGCCAGCACGGTCTTGCCCTTGAGCTGGTTGAGCGCCTGGGTGAGCTGGAAATCTTTGTCGGTGCCGAACTCGGGCAGCTTGCGCTCGGCCAGGGGTTTCTTGACTTCTTCCTCCAGGCGCTTTCTGGCTTCCTCGCGCGCCTTTTCGCGCGCCGGGTCTTTTTCTTCCTCGCCCTGGCCGCTGGACAGGTGCTTTTCCAGATCGGCCTCGCGCATCCGCAGCGAGGCGAACAGGTCGCCCTCGGCGGTCTCGTCCAGCATCACATCGGGCACGATGCCCTTGGCCTGGATGGACTTGCCGCTGGGCGTGTAGTAGCGCGCCGTGGTCAGCTTGATGCCGGTGTCCGGCCCCAGCGGGCGCACGGTCTGCACCGAGCCCTTGCCGAAGGTCTGGCTGCCCATGATGGTGGCGCGCCCATGATCCTGCAGCGCACCGGCGACGATCTCGCTGGCCGAGGCCGAGCCCTCATTGACCAGCACCACCAGCGGCACGCGCTTGAGGGCTACCGGCAGGCGCTTGAGCGGATCGCCCTGGCCGCGACGCAGGTAGAACTCGGGCGAGGCCTTGAAGGTGGACTTGCTCTCGGCGAGCTGGCCGTTGGTGGAGACCACCGTGACATCCTCGGGCAGGAAGGCCGCCGAAATCGCCACGGCGGCATCGAGCAGGCCGCCCGGGTCGTTGCGCAGATCGAGCACCAGGCCCTTGAGCTGCGGCTCGCTCTTGTAGATCTCCTCGACCTTGCGCACGAAGTCATCCACCGTGCGCTCCTGGAATTGCGACAGGCGGATCCAGCCGTAGCCAGGCTCGACCACCTTGCCCTTGACCGACTGGGTCTTGATTTCCTCGCGCGTGATGGTGACGGGGAAGGTGCGGCTCTCGTCCTTGCGGAAGATGGTCAGCGTGACCTTGGTGCTTGGCTCGCCTCTCATGCGCTTGACGGCATCGCTGAGCGACAGGCCCTTGACGGCGGTGTCGTCGATTTTCGTGATCAGGTCGTTGGTCTTGAGGCCGGCGCGAAAGGCCGGCGAGCCTTCGATGGGCGAGACGATCTTGATCAGGCCGTCTTCCTGCGTGATCTCTATGCCCACGCCGACGAAGCGCCCGGACGTGCCCTCGCGGAATTCCTTGAAGGACTTCTTGTCGAAATACTGCGAGTGCGGATCGAGGCTGGCCACCATGCCGGAGATGGCATCGGTGATCAGCTTCTTGTCATCGACCGGCTCGACATAGTCGGTCTTGATCAGGCCGAAGACCGCAGAGAGTTGCTGGATCTCCTCCAGCGGCAGCGGCGTCATGGCGCCACGCGCCACGGTCTGCAGCGACACGGTGGTCAGCACCCCGGCCAGGGCGCCAATCGAAATCCATCCCGCAATCTTGAGTTTCTGGCCCATCGAGCACCTTTGAAGCGTGTTTTTCAATATACCGCTTGGACAAAGCCCCGCCTGGCCGGTTCCCCGGGGCGGGCCATCCTTGGCCAGTCAGGCCTTGCCCTGCGAGGCCACGGCAGCGGCGGCGCGCGCTGCGGCCTCGGCGTCGCCCAGGTAGTAGTGGCGCAGGGGTTTGAGTTCGGCATCCAGCTCATAGACCAGCGGAATGCCGTTGGGGATGTTCAGGCCCACGATGTCGGCGTCCGAGATGCCATCCAGATATTTCACCAGGGCGCGGATGGAGTTGCCGTGCGCGGCGATCAGCACGCGCTGGCCGGTGCGGATCTGCGGGGCAATCGTCTCGTGCCAGTAGGGCAGCACGCGCGCCACGGTGTCCTTGAGGCACTCGGTCAGCGGCACTTGATCGGCCTGCAGTTGCGCGTAGCGGATGTCGCCGCGCTCGCTGCGCGGATCGCCCGCTTCCAGGGCCGGCGGCGGCGTGTCGTAGCTGCGGCGCCAGACCAGCACCTGCTCGTCGCCGTACTCCCTGGCTGTCTCGGCCTTGTTCAGGCCTTGCAGCGCGCCATAGTGGCGCTCGTTGAGGCGCCAGCTGTGCGCCACCGGCAGCCAGGTGCGCTCCATGGCGTCCAGGCAGTGCCAGAGGGTGTGCGTGGCGCGCTTGAGTACGCTGGTGTGGCACTGGTCGAATTCATAGCCTTCGGCGGCCAGCAGCCGCCCGGCGTTCCTGGCCTGCTCGACGCCGGTGGCGGTCAGCTCCACGTCAGTCCAGCCGGTGAAGCGGTTTTCCAGGTTCCAGGTGGACTCGCCGTGGCGAATCAAAACGAGCTTGTGCATGGGACTCCCAGTGTTTGCAGGCCGAAATCAAACCCGGCATTCTAGAATCCCCGCCTCGCTCTTGCCCTGGAACGCTTTGCTGTGAACTTCATTCTCGACAACTGGTATCTGATCTTTCTGGCTGTGGCCTCCGGCGCGTTACTGCTGGTGCCCACGCTCAAGGGCGGCATGGCCGGCGGCGTGACGGCCGCCGAGGCGGTGCAGCTCATCAACCGCGAAAAGGCCGTGCTCATCGACGTGTGCGAGCCGCAGGAATACGCCGCCGGCCACGTCAAGGGCGCCAGGAACGTGCCCCTGGCGCAGCTGCAGGAGCGTCTGCCGCAGGTCGCCAAGAACAAGGCCGTGCCGGTCATCATGGTGTGTGCCAAGGGCGCGCGTTCGGTGCGCGCTGCGGCAGTGGCCCGGGCGCTGGGCTATGAGAAGGCGCAGTCGCTGTCCGGCGGCCTGGCGGCCTGGCGCGCCGCCAGCCTGCCGGTTGAAAAGGCCTGAGGCCGCCTGCACCTGCCCTGTCTGGCCACCCCGAACCCTGAAAGGACACCCCCATGCAAGCCGTCAAGATGTACACCACCGCCGTCTGCCCCTACTGCATCCGCGCCAAGCAGCTGCTCAAGGCCCGGGGCGTGGAGCAGATCGAGGAGATCCGCATCGACACCGATCCCCAGGCGCGCCAGCACATGATGGACGCCACGGGGCGGCGCACCGTGCCGCAGATCTTCATCGGCGACACGCACGTCGGCGGCCACGATGACCTGGTGGCACTCGACGGCCGGGGCGCCCTGATGCCGCTGCTGCAGGGCTGAGGCGGCTTTTCGCCCCATGCGGCCCCCATGCGCCATTGCATAATGGCGCCCCAGTAGCCCGCTGCGGGAGCGCTTCCCCGGCGGGCTTTGTTTTGACTGACGATTGGACTTCCCCCATGGCCACCGAAGACGCAACCCCCGTATTCCAGATCCAGCGCGTGTACCTGAAGGATTTGTCGCTGGAGCAGCCCAACTCGCCCACCATCTTGCTGGAGCAGGAGCAGCCCAGCGTGGACATCCAGCTCGGCGTCGAGGCCACGCCGGTGGTCGAGGGCATTTTCGAGGTGGCCGTCACCGCCACCGTGCAGACCAAAATCCAGGACAAGACGGTGTTCCTGGTCGAGGCCAAGCAGGCCGGCATCTTCGAGATCCGCAACGTGCCCGAGGAGCAGATGGGCGTGGTCGTCGGCGTGGCCTGCCCGCAGATCGTCTATCCCTACCTGCGCGCCAGCGTGGCCGACGTGATCACGCGTGCCGGCTTCCCGCCCGTACACCTGGCCGAGATCAACTTCCAGGCCATGTACGAGCAGCAGCAGGCCGCCGCTGCCGAAGCGGCCAACAGCACGGCGCAGTAACCCGGCAATGAACCGGCAGTAAACAACCGACGCAGCCGGCTGCGCCCTCCGGCAAGGCAGGGCTGCAATCGGCTAAAAAGAGGCTGAATACACGCTGGAATTTCAGTCTTTTTCGGCTCTAAGCCTTGCTGGACAAGCGCTGATAGCTATGAAAATAGTAGTATTCGGAGCGGGTGCCTGGGGCACGGCAGTGGCCATCAGCGCTGCCACGCACCCCGCCGGGCACCAGGTGACGCTGTGGGCGCGCGATGGTGCCCAGGCCGCCGACATGCGCTCGCGCCACGAGAACACCCGCTATCTGCCCGGCGTGGCGCTGCCGCCGGCGCTGCGGCTGGCCACGGGTGAGTTCTCCCCCTTGCTGGCGGGTGCCGATCTGCTCATTCTGGGCACGCCCATGGCCGCCTTGCGCGGCCTGCTGCTGCAACTGCGCGCGTGCCGCACGCCCCTGGTCTGGCTGTGCAAGGGCTTCGAGGCGGCGCAGCAACACGAACCCTTTGGCCTGCTGGCGCATGAAATCCATGCCCGCATCGCCCCGCAGGTACCCGGCGGCGCCCTGAGCGGCCCCAGCTTTGCCCTGGAGGTGGCGCGCGGCCAGCCCACGGCGCTGGTGGCTGCCAGCCGCGACGCCCAAGTGCGCAACCTGCTGGTGCAGGCGCTGCACAGCCCGCAGCTGCGCGTCTATGCCAACGACGACATCGTCGGCGTGGAAGTGGGCGGGGCCGTGAAGAACGTGCTGGCCATTGCCACCGGCCTGTGCGATGGGTTGCAGCTGGGCCTGAACGCGCGCGCCGCCCTGATCACGCGCGGCCTGGCCGAGATGACCCGCCTGGGCCTGGCGCTGGGCGCCCGCGCCGAAACCTTCATGGGCCTGTCCGGCCTGGGCGATCTGGTGCTCACGGCAACGGGCGACCTGTCGCGCAACCGCAAGGTTGGCCTGCTGCTGGCGCAGGGCCACAGCCTGGAGCAGGCCGTGCAGTCGCTGGGCCATGTGGCCGAAGGCGTCTATAGCGCCCGCACGGCGCTGGCGCGCGCACGCCACGCCGGGGTCGAGATGCCGCTGACCGAGACCGTGGTGGCGCTGCTCGATGGCCGCATCGACGCTGCTGCCGCCGTGCGCCAGCTGATGGCGCGCGATCCGCGCGAGGAGTGAAGAAAGCACGACGCCCCGGCCAGCGGGGCGTCGTTGCCGGGCAGGAGCGCTGCCGGCTCAGAAACGGTAGGACACGCCCACGCGCACCACGGGCGCCCAGCGGTAGTCGCGCACCTTGTCGTCGAACTTGCGGCGCTCTTGCTGCACGCGATCATTGCCCCAATAGCGCTGCATACCAGGCGAGACATCGTATTCGGTGCGCAGCGAGCCATAGCTGGCGCCCAGATCAGCGGTGAAGGACAGGCCCGGCCCGGCCTTCGGCCCGAAGCCCCAGCCTATGCCCAGGTAGGGACGCGCCGTGCGGGTGCGCACCCGGCCCTCGACGTACTCGCCGGGCAGCACGTCCGAGGTCGGGCTGTTCTTGCCATAGGCGGAAATCTTGTCCTTGCCCAGGAAGGCGCCGGCGGTGATGCGGAACTGGCCAACGGGGAAGAAATCGGCGAACAGGCCTACGGTGGTGAATTTCAGCTTGGCGCCGTAGTCCACGCTGCCGGCGTGGAAGTTGCGGCTGTAGTCGGCAAAGTTCAGGTCGCCGCGCAGGTTGAAGCTGTCCATATGCTGGACATAGCCCAGTGTGCCGCCGGTGGTGCCGACCTGGCCATAGACGGACTGGGCGCCGGCCGTGCCGGTGCCGAGCAGGGCAGCCAGCAGGGCTGCGCCGAGGGTGATCTGGTTCATGGGTTCATCCTGAGGAAGTGGAGGGCAGTGCGCCGCAGGCATTATTGTTGCCCGCCGCTTGCGCCATGCAAACAACCCGCGAGGCCGGCAGCCTGGCGGGTTGTGGGCAGGGGGAATGCTGCAGTGGGTGCGCCGGTCTGCCAGCGCACGGCACGGCTCAGATGACGCCGAACAGCAAGAGCAGTAGCACGATGGACAGCGGAACGCCGAGAAGCCACAAGATGATGGGCATGGAAAACCTCCTGGTGAGCGAATCGTTGAGACGCCCTCACCTTATCCAGGGCCGGCTGCGCAGGCTGTCCGTGTAGGGTCAGGCCCGGCGTAGGCCTGAATCCCCTGTGCCATTCGCTTTCACAGACAGGAGGCAGACACCATGCAACCACGCGAACTGCAGGTCATCGCGGACGGCTTCACCTACCTGGAGAGTCCGCGCTGGCACGACGGCGCCCTCTGGTTCGTCGATTTCTACACCCACCGTGCGGTGCGCATGGCCGAGGGCGGGCGCATCCTGGAGCAGATCGACACGGCGCCCGAGGGCATCTTTGCCGTGGCGCTGGGCGGCGACGATGGCCGCACGCTGTTCCTGTGCGCCGCGCAGCGCTGCCCGCCAGGCACGCCTGCTGGCGACGCGGGTGGACGTGCCGCGTTTTGCGCCTAGCGCACAGCCTCCGAAGATCGCGTGAACTCGCGCTCAGAACTCGATGTTGTCGATCAGCCGCGTGCCGCCCAGCCGCGCTGCGCCCAGGGCCACCAGCGTGCCGGCCTGCAGCGCGGTCGGCGGCTGCAGATCGCTGCGCTGGCGCACTGTCAGGTAGTCGGGCTGCCAGCCCTGCGCGCGCAGCGTGTCCAGGGCGCGTTGCTCCAGCGCTGGCAGGTCGGCGCCAGGCGCCAGCGCGGCATCGGCCAGCCCCCGCAGCGCCGCATACAACTGCACCGCCTGGGCGCGCTCGGCCTCGCTCAGGTAGCCGTTGCGCGAGCTCAGCGCCAGCCCATCGCCCGCGCGGCAGGTCTGGCCGGCAACGATCTCCACCGGCAGAGCGAACTGCCGGGCCATGGCGCGCACCACCATGAGCTGCTGGTAGTCCTTGGCGCCGAACACCGCCACGCCCGGGCTGCCGGCAAACACGCACGACAGCAGCTTGAGCACGACGGTGCATACGCCAGTGAAGAAGCCCGGGCGAAAGTGCCCCTCCAGCATGTCGGCCAGTTGCGGGTCGGGCTGCACCTTGTAGGTCTGCGGCTCGGGGTACAGGTCGGCCTCGCGCGGAGCGAACAGCAGGTCGCAGCCGTGCGCGCGCAGCAGCTCGGCGTCCTGCTCCAGGGTGCGTGGATAGCTGTCGAAATCCTCGTGCGGCAGGAACTGCAGGCGGTTGACGAAGATGCTGGCTACGGTGATGTCGCCCAGGCTGCGGGCCTGGCGCACCAGGCCCAGATGGCCCTCGTGCAGATTGCCCATGGTGGGCACGAAGGCCGGGTGGCCACGCCCGGACAGGGCCGCGCGCAGGTCGGCAATGGTGTGGACGGTCTGCATGACGCGCTCCGGGAAAGTTGAAGAATCAGGCAGACCAGGCGTGCTGCTGGTTGTCGGGGAAGCTGCCGTCCTTGACGGCGCGCACATAGGCTTCGATGGCGCCGCGCACGCTGCCGTCGCCCGCTGCCATGAAGTCGCGCACGAAGCGCGGCATCCGCCCCAGGTTCATGCCCAGCATGTCGTGCAGCACCAGCACCTGGCCAGCGGTGCCGCTGCCCGCGCCGATGCCGATGGTGTGGCAGTGGGGCAGCTCGGCGGTCAGTGCGCTGGCCAGCGGCGCGGGCACCATCTCCAGCACCAGCATGGCCGCCCCCGCGTCCTGCAGCTCCAGCGCATGGCGGCGCAGCTCGGCGGCGGCCGCGTCGCCCTTGCCCTGCACGCGGTAGCCGCCCAGGGCGTGCACGGTCTGCGGCGTCAGGCCCAGGTGGGCGCACACCGGCACGCCGCGCTCGACCAGGAAGCGCACGGCCTCGGTCGTCCAGCCGCCGCCTTCGAGCTTGACCATGTGCGCGCCCGCCTGCATGAGCTGGCAGGCGCTGCGCATGGCCTGCTCGCAGCTCTCGCCATAGCTGCCGTAGGGCAGGTCGGCGATCAGCCAGGCCGTGCCCTGCACCCGGTGCAGGCCGCGCGCCACGCTGGCCGTGTGGTAGGCCATGGTCTCCAGCGTCACGCCCACGGTGCTGGGCAGGCCCTGGCAGACCATGCCCAGCGAGTCGCCCACCAGAATGCATTCGACGCCGGCGGCGTCGGCCACGGCGGCGAAGGTGGCGTCATACGCCGTGAGCATGGCAATCTTCTCGCCGGCGGCGCGCAGCTGCGCCAGGCGCGGCAGGCTGATGGGGCGGCGCTGCGGCAGCGGCGAGGCCGGCGGCAGGGTGCCGTAGGGCGTGGCGGGGCTGGTGTCGGTCACGTCGGAACTCTAGGCAAGTCGGATTGGCAGCAGAAAAACGCCCGCAAGTCTATGCGCAGTGCAGCATCGCCCCTGCCCGGGCCTGCCGCCAGGTGCGTTGCGGCTATGCTTCGCGCCCCATGAAGACTCCCTCCGATATTCTTTTCGACCCACGGGCCGTGCAGGCGCTGGCGCAGGCCGACGTGCAGCGCGCACTGGCCGAGGACGTGGGCGCCGGCGACCTGACCGCCGGCCTGATAGCCCCCGAGCGGCGCGCCCAGGCCCGCATCCTGGCGCGCGAGAGCGCCATCGTCTGCGGCGCGCCCTGGGTGGAAGCTGCGCTGCGTGCGCTCGACCCCGAGGTGCGGCTGACCTGGCACGTGGCCGAGGGCGGGCGCTGCGCCCCCGACCAGGTGGTGCTGGACATCGAGGGCCAGGCGCGCGCCCTGCTGTCCGCCGAGCGCACGGCGCTGAACTTCCTGCAGCTGCTGTCCGCCGTAGCCACCAAGACGCGCGCCTACGTCGATGCCGTGGCCGGCACGCGCGCGCGCATCGTCGATACGCGCAAGACCCTGCCCGGCCTGCGCCTGGCACAGAAATACGCCGTGCGCACCGGTGGCGGGCTGAACCACCGCATCGGCTTGCACGACGCCGTGTTGATCAAGGAAAACCACATCGCCGCTGCTGGCGGCGTGCGCGCCGTGCTGCACGCCGCGCAGGCCGTGGCGCAGCAGGCCAGCTTCATCGAGATCGAGGTGGAAACCCTGGAGCAGCTGAGCGAAGCCCTGGACGCCGGCGCGCAGATGGTGCTGCTGGACAACATGCCGCTGGCCATGCTGCACGAGGCCGTGCGCCTGAACGCGGGCCGCGCCGTGCTGGAAATCTCCGGCGGCGTGCAGCTCGCCGGCCTGCGCGCGCTGGCCGAGACCGGCGTGGATCGCATCTCCATCGGCGCGCTGACCAAGGATGTGCGCGCCACCGATTACTCCATGCGCCTGCAGGAGCTGGCATGAGCAGCGCCCCCGTCATCAGCGTCGAATACGAGCAGCCGCAGGGCGCATCCGCCTGCGCCACGCGCCACGCCTGGGCGCGCGTGCCGCCCGAGCCGCCGCCGGCCGAACGCGCACGGCTGAAGGAGCGCATCCGCCAGTTGCTGCGCCAGAAGAACGCCGTGCTGGTGTCGCACTACTACGTCCACCCCGACCTGCAGGATCTGGCCGAGGAAACCGGCGGCATCGTCAGCGACTCGCTGGAGATGGCGCGCTTTGGCCGCGACCATGCGGCCACGATGCTGGTGGTGAGCGGCGTGCGCTTCATGGGCGAGACGGCCAAAATCCTGTCGCCCCACAAAACCGTGCTCATGCCCGACCTGGACGCCACCTGCTCGCTCGATCTGGGCTGCCCGGCAGATGAATTCAGCGCCTTTTGCGACGCGCACCCGGATCGCACGGTGGTGGTCTATGCCAACACCAGCGCAGCCGTGAAGGCGCGCGCCGACTGGGTGGTGACGTCGAGCTGCGCGCTGGACATCGTGGGCGCGCTGCACGCCGCCGGCCACAGGATTCTGTGGGCGCCGGATCGCCACCTGGGCGCCTACATCCAGCAGCAGACCGGCGCCGACATGGTGTTGTGGAGCGGCGCCTGCATCGTGCATGACGAATTCAAGGCGCAGGAGCTGGAGTTGCTCAAGGCCGAGCACCCCGGCGCGCGCGTGCTGGTACACCCGGAAAGCCCGGCGGATGTGGTGGCGCTGGCCGACGCCGTGGGCTCGACCAGCGCCATCCTGCGTGCGGCGCGCACGTTCGAGGCCGACACCTTCATCGTCGCCACCGACAGCGGGATGCTGCACCAGCTGCGCACGCAAAACCCCGGCAAGACCTTCATCGAGGCGCCGACCGCCGGCAACAGCGCCACTTGCAAGAGCTGCGCCAGCTGCCCCTGGATGGCCATGAACGGCCTGGCCGGCGTGGCCCATGCGCTGGAGACCGGCGCTGGCGCCATCGAAGTGGATGCGGCGCTGATCCCGCGCGCGCGCCAGCCCATCGACCGGATGCTGGCCTTTACCGCTGCGCTCAAGAGCGGGCAGAGCGCGGGCGCGCTGGTGCCGCACCTGGGCGCCGCCTAGCCGCGCACGCCGCTCCCTCTCCCCCTCGGGGGAGAGGGAGCTTGCAGGGTCTTTGTGCTGCTTTTTTAATAGCTGCTTCCGCTTGTCCACCAAGGGTTTCAAGCCATTTTGATGCAAAACCTCAGCGCACTGATCGACTTCGCCAACCCTTGGCAGCCGGCAGCACCGCGCCTGCGCCAGGCCTTTGGCACGCCACTGCAGGTGCTGCAGGCCTGGCAGCCGGGCGAGGTGCCGGCCCTGCTGCACGCCGTCGAGCAGGCCGCGCGCGCCGGCCATTGGTGCGTCGGCGCCCTGCGCTACGAGGCTGCGCCGGCCTTCGATGCCGCGCTGGCCGTCCATGAAGTGCCCGCGCAGCAAACCGTCCCGCTGGTTTGGTTCGCCGTGTATGACGCCCCGCTGCCCTGGCCGCAGCAAGGTGCTGCCGACGCACAGCCAGACGCCAGCGTGGACTGGGCCGACCCTTTGCCGCGCACCGACTTCGACGCCGCCCTGGCGCGCATCCAGCAGGGCATTGCCGAGGGCCGCTTCTACCAGGTCAACTACACCGCCCCGCTGACCGGGCGGCTGCACGCCGGCACGCCGCAGGCGCTGTTCGCCGCCCTGCAGCGCGCCCAGCCGGGCGGCTATGCGGCGCTGCTGGACATGGGCGAGGTGCAGGCGCTGTCGGTCTCGCCCGAGTTGTTCTTCGACTGGCGCGCCAGGGCGGACGGCAGCGGCGCCATCCTCACGCGGCCCATGAAGGGCACGGCGGCGCGCGGCGCCACGCCCGAGGCTGATGCACAGCGTGAGCAGCGGCTGCGCGCGTCCCCGAAGGAGCGGGCCGAGAACGTCATGATCGTGGACTTGCTGCGTAACGACCTCTCGCGCCTTGCCCAGCCGGGCAGCGTACAGGTGCCGCGCCTGCTGCAGACACAGGCGCTGCCCACCGTGTGGCAGATGACCTCGGACGTGCAGGCCGCGACGCGCGCCGGCACGCAGCTCGCTGACGTGTTTGCGGCGCTGTTCCCGTGCGGCTCGGTCACCGGCGCGCCCAAGGTCGAGGCCATGCGCGCCATCCGCCAGTTGGAGGCCGGCGCGCGCGGCATCTACTGCGGGGCTGTGGGCGTGGTGCGGCCCGATCCGCACAAGGGGGCCGGCGCGATGGCCGCCACCTTCAACGTGCCCATCCGCACGCTGGAGCTGCAGGGCAGCGAGGTGTACTGCGGCATCGGCAGCGGCATCGTCTGGGGCGCCGAGCCTGACGCCGAATGGCGCGAGTGGGCCGCCAAGCGCGCCTTCGTCGAGCGCGCCAGCCAGCCCTTCGAGCTGCTGGAGACGCTGGCGCTGGAGGAGGGCGCGCTGCGCCACCACGCCGCGCACCTGGCACGGCTGCAGCGCGCGGCCGGGCATTTCGGCTATGCGTTCGATCAGGCGGCGGTGCAGCTCTGCCTGGACGGGCTGGCGCGCGCCCACCCTTCGGGCCTGTGGCGCGTGCGTCTGCTGCTGGATGCGCAGGGCGGCGCGCGCGCCCAGGCCTTTGCCCTGGCGCCCACGGCCACGCCGGTGCTGCTGGCGCTGGCGGATCGCCCCTTCGCGCACGCGCACAGCGAGTTCGTGCGGCACAAGACCACCCGGCGCGCGCACTACGCCGCCTTTGCCCCGCCGCCGGGCAGCGGGGTGTTCGACACACTGCTCTACAACGAAGCCGGCGAGATCACCGAAACCACCTTCGGCAACGTCGCCGCGCTGCTCGATGGCCGCTGGATCACGCCGCCCCAGGCCTGCGGACTGCTGCCCGGCGTGGGCCGGGCCGAACTGCTGCGCACGGGGCGGCTGGTGGAGCAGGCATTGACCCTGGCCGACCTGCCGCGCGTGCAAGGCTGGGCCTTCGTCAACAGCCTGCGCGGCTGGCTGCCGGCACGGCTGGTGGCAGGCGCACGGCAGCGGTAGCACGCAGGGCAGGGCGCCACCACGGCGTGTCCTCCCTGAAGACCCATGAGATCGCAGCCCACCGCAAAGAGGCTGCATGAAAACCCGGGCTATGGAGTCCACGATTCAGGGTAACCTTAGAGCCAATGCAGACAATGACAGCCACATGCTTGACATGCGCTCTTTCAACGTCACATTTTTGAGCCGAGCCGAGCCGAGCCGAGCCGAGCCGCTTTAGCGCCTGTTTTTCTCCATTTGCCTTTTGAAGCGCCGTCCAGGCCAGCCTGGGCGGCGCTTTTTTGCGCCTGGTCTTTTTTGCACCCCTTCCCCGCACCCTCTGCCCAAGGATTTTTGGCATGACCCGCACCCCCGCTTCTTTGTCCCGCAGCGCCGCCCTTGCGCCCTGGCTGGCCCTGGCCCTGTGTACCGCCCCCGCCGCGCAGGCCCAGACCCACCCCCTGAACGACACCGGCATCACCTGGAGCGGCGATGCCCTCAACGGCAACGTCAGCACCTGCGATGCCAGCCACCCCGCCGGGCAAGACTGCCACTACGGGCGCGACAAGGCGGCAGCCGATGGCGTGTTGGCCAAAATCGGCGGCGGCAACGCAGGCTTTGACTTCAGCAAAATCTCCAACAGCGGCCATGTGCTGGATGCAAGCGTCGCCCTGGGCAGCGGCCCCGACGACTGGGCTTGCACGCGCGACAACGTCACCGGCCTGATCTGGGAGGTCAAGACCACCAGCGGTCTGCGCAGCCAGAGCCACACCTACACCTGGTACAACACCGACACAAACACCAACGGTGGTGCCGACGGCGCTGCAGGCAACACCACCACTTGCAGCAATACCTTGGGTGGCCAGAACTGCAACACGCAAAACTACGTTGCAGCCGTCAATGCCGGTGCAGGCTTGTGCGGCCACACCGACTGGCGCATGCCCACCATCAAGGAGCTTGAAGGCATTGCCGACCTGGGGCGTAGCAACCCGGCCATCGACCCCATCTATTTCCTGAATACACCGTCTTCGAACGTCTGGTCGGGTTCGCCCGATGCCGGCAATTCGAGCTACGCGTGGTTCGTGGGTTTCAACGTTGGCTACGCCGGCCTCGACTACCGCAGCAACGACTTCCACGTTCGCTTGGTGCGCGCGGGACAGTGATTTTGCTTTTTGCCCTGTCTGCCCATGAACCACCCCAACGCACGCGGCCCGCGCTACCGGCAATTGCCGCTGTGGCGCGATGCGCAGCGCCTGCTGCTGCAGGTGGAGCTGGCCGTGCGCGGCTTTGCCCGTTACCACAAATACACCCTGGGCAGCGAGCTGCGCCAGCAGGCCATGGCCATTTGCCGCCTGGTGGCGCATGCACTCGCGCATCCCCTCACATCCACCCCCTGCTCTCCAGGAGCCATTTCATGAAATTTCCACCCCTGCTTGCCCTGTCCCTGGGCCTGTCCGCAGGCGCAGCCCAGGCCTTGTCCTGCCAGAACAACATCCCGGCCAGCAACCCCGACAACATCTACACCGTGCATGACGACCAAACCGTCACCGACACCCGCACCGGGCTGATGTGGAAGCAATGCCTGGAGGGGCAAAACTGGGACGGCAATACCTGCACCGGGTCGGGCACGAACATGAACTGGGCCGATGCCCTTAGCACGGCTGAAGCGGCCAGCTTTGCCGGTCACAGCGATTGGCGCCTGCCCAACCTGAAGGAGTTGCGCAGCCTGGTGGAGGAATGCAAGACCGACCCCAGCATCAATGACGCGGTTTTCCGGGGAACGCCGTCTTCGGACGTCTGGTCGGGTTCGCCCGTTGCCGGCTATTCGAGCCGCGCGTGGGGCGTGAGTTTCTACGGTGGCAGCGCCAGCGGCGACGGCCGCAGCCTCAGCTACCGCGTTCGCTTGGTGCGCGCGGGACAGTCTTTGGCTCCTTTGCCGGCGCTCAGCGCCGTAGCGATCTCGGGCACGCCCACCAGCACCAGCGCGGCTTTTGTGGGTACCAGCGACAAGGCCGGCACCGGCTACTGGCTGGTGGTGCCCAGCGGCAGCACGGCACCCACGTCCGCGCAGGTCAAGGCCGGGGCGGGCTACGGCAGCGTGACACTCGTAGCCAATGGTAACGGCACGATGATAGCGGGCACGCTCGCCAGCTTTACCGCCAGCGGCCTGAGCGCGGCGACCAGCTATGACTTTTATCTGGTGGCAGAGGCTTCGGGCCAGTTGAGCGCGTCGCCAATCAAAGTGCAGTTCACCACTGCTGCCGCCGCCATCAATGGGGCTTGCGGCAGCGCCAGCGGCACGGCCAGCGCCACGGCCCCTGCTGCCAACCTGTGCAGCAGTGGTACAGAGACATCAATCACCGGCATCGGTGGCCAGTGGCAATGGGGTTGCAACGGCAGCAATGGCGGCACCAATACCGCCTGCACCGCCGCCTACGCCAGCCAGACGCTGACCATCAGCGCCAGCCCCGCCAGCATCTTCAGGGGTGGCACCAGCGCCATCAGCGCCAGCAGCAATGCGGGCCTGAGTGTGAGCCTTACGGGCAACACCCACTGCTCGGTCAACGGCACTACCGCTACGGGTACCAACCCAGGCACCTGCATCGTGACGGCCAGCCAGGCGGGCACGGGCGATACGGGCACCAACCGTTATCTGCCAGCAACCGATGCCACGGTGAATATCTCGGTGAGTACGCCACCGCCGCCACCGCCACCGCCACCGCCACCGCCACCGCCACCGCCACCGCCACCGCCACCGCCGCCACCGCCGCCACCGCCACCGCCGCCACCGCCGCCACCGCCACCGCCGCCACCGCGACCGCCCACCACCGGTGGCGACGTGCTTGACGTAACCTCTGGGCAGACCTTGGCCTTGGTCAATAACGGCAACAGCGGCACTGTCTTGCGTCTGGATGCTCCCATTGCCAGCAACCAGCCGGCCACCATTGGGCTGCCCGGCACCGGCACGCTGCAACTGACGGGCAGCAGTGGTAGCGCGTTGCTCGTGCAGCAGCCCTGGCCAGGCCAGTTCGCGCTATCGCTTACCGCCGGGCAGGTGACGCTGGTGGGCCAGAGTGCAGGTCAGTCTTTGCTGGCGCTGCCTGGCGCCGGCGCGGCCCCTGGCCCCGTGCTGCAAGGGGGCGACTGCGCCGCCACGCCCGCCAGCCTGGTGGCCAGCGTGCAAAACGGCGCTACCCAAGTAGCTGTCGCTCAGTGCCATGTGGATATCGTCGGCCCCGAACAGTCTGCCTCGCAGCCGTATTTGTGGCGCTTGTACGCCGGCGAGCAGGCGCGCTGGAGCGCACAGGGACAGATGCAAGGCCTGCCCTGGCTGGGCTCACCCAGCGGCAACCAGGGCTGGGCGGGCGACCCTTTGAGCCTGCCCACCACACCCGGCCTGACGCTGCAAACCACTGTGCCCCAGCTCAATGCCGCTGCCCAGCGCAGCGGCCAGAACGTGCTGACCCTCTTGCGCCAGCAACTGGCGGGCATGGGCCTGCAACTGGAGGGCGATGCCCCCAACGACTGGGGCGGCTGGCTGGTGCGTGACGCCCAGGGCAACCGCTACAGCGTGGCCATGCTCGGGCAGGTACGGGCCGATGCCGGCCTGCAACTGGCCGATGGCGTGCAGCACTCTGGTGACGCCGCGCCCGGCAACGGTGGGTTGGCCCTGGTACAACAACACTTGGCCGTGCCGTTGAGTCCGGCGGTCTCAGACCTGGGGGCGCTGGCTGGTTTTGTCCGTAGCCTGGGTGGCAGCACCGCTTTGCAGGCCGACGGCAGCCTGCGGCTGAACCTGTCGGGCCAGCAATGGGCGGTGCAGGCGGGCTATGCAGTCCAGGAAGGTGCCAGCCCTGGAGTGGGTACGGATGCTGCCGGCCACCTGACCTGGACTGACGCGCAAGGCCACAGCCAAACCCTGTACCCGGTGGCGCATGATTTTGCGCGTGTCCAAAGCCTGGTGCGTATGCTCGATGCCGCCGCCCAGGTGCGCGGCAACGCTGACGGCACCATCAGCGTAACCCTGCCGACCGGCCACCAAGCCCAGCACTACACCCTGGTGCCCGACTACGCCTTGCAGCGCCTGGATGTCAGTCACTTGCAAAGCACCTGGTGGTTTGGAGAGGACGGCAAGCTGTACGTGCGCTATCCCGGCCGGGGGCTGATGCAGGGCTTTGCGGTGCGTTGAGTGGTGTGAACGGCTTTGTTGCACAACTCGGGTTCACTCATGTCCCGAGATTGCCAGCCCCGCAGGTTGGCTTTGTGCAACAAAGCCCGTTTCAGTTCACAGCCGTTCCTTGACGTAGGACGGCCTGTCCATGTCCACGATTTCCACGCTCAACTGCACCAGCACGCCATCCGGGCGCGGTGTGCAGCGGCGCAGCACGCTGGCGACGCGCTCGGCCAGGTCGCCCTTGGCCTGGGGCGTGCGGCCCGACAGCAGGCGCAGTTGACCATGCACGAAGGCGCGCTGCGCCGGGGCGGTGCCGATCTCGTAGCTGTCCACGCGCCGGATGCGGGTCTTCAGATCGGCCTCGTCGGCCACCTCGGGGCTGGCGCAGACGGCGGCGTTCAGCGCGGCCAGCGCCTCGCGCTCAGGGAAGTCCGGCAGGTTGGACGAGTATTCGACGATCAGATGGGGCATAGAGGCCTCGCAGGATGGATGAACAAGCCGCCGCTCAATGCGCCGGCGGCACCAGGATGGTGGGTGCGGCTGGCGCCGCCAGTTCGGGCCAGTCGCGGCTGTAGTGCAGGCCACGACTCTCGCGGCGCAGTTGGGCGCTTTTGACGATCAGCTCGGCCACCTGCACCAGGTTGCGCAGCTCCAGCAAGTCGCGCGAGACGTGGAAATTGGCGTAGAACTCGTCTATCTCGCCCTGCAAGAGCGCGATGCGGTGCGCCGCGCGCTCCAGGCGCTTGTCGGTGCGCACTATGCCCACGTAGTCCCACATGAAGCGGCGCAGCTCCTCCCAGTTGTGCGAGATGACCACGCACTCGTCGGCGTCCGTGACCTGGCTGTCGTCCCAGGCGGGCAGGGCGGCAAGCGCCTTGGCGCTGTCTTGTGCGATGTGGGCAGCGGCGGCACGTGCCAGCACCATGCACTCCAGCAGCGAGTTGCTGGCCAGCCGGTTGGCGCCGTGCAGCCCGGTGCAGGCGGTCTCGCCAATGGCGTACAGGCCGGGGATGTCGGTGCGCCCGGCCAGGTCGGTGAGCACGCCGCCGCAGGTGTAGTGCGCCGCTGGCACCACGGGGATGGGCTGGCGTGTGATGTCCAGCCCCAGCTCGGCGCAGCGCGCGGCGATGTTGGGAAAGTGCTCCAGGATGAAATCCCGGCCCTGGTGCGAGATGTCCAGATACACGCAGTCCAGGCCACGCTTTTTCATCTCGAAGTCGATGGCGCGCGCCACCACGTCGCGCGGGGCCAGCTCGGCGCGTGCGTCGTGCTGCGGCATGAAGCGCGTACCGCCCGCAGATTCCGGCAGCAACAGCCGCCCGCCCTCGCCGCGCACCGCCTCGGTGATCAGAAAGGACTTGGCCTGCGGGTGGTACAGGCAGGTCGGGTGGAACTGGATGAACTCCAGATTCGCCACGCGGCAGCCGGCGCGCCAGGCGGTGGCGATGCCGTCGCCCGTGGCCGTGTCGGGGTTGGTGGTGTACAGATAGACCTTGCCCGCCCCGCCCGTGGCCAGGATGGTGTGCGGGGCGCGGAAGGTGGCCACCCGGTCGGTGGCCTCATCGAGCGCATACAGGCCCAGGCAGCGCTGGCCGCCCTGCAGCCCCAGCTTGCGCGCCGTGATGACATCGACCAGCGTGTGCTGCTCGAAAACCTGGATGTTCGGCGTGGCGCGCACCGCCTCGATCAGCGTGCGCTGCACCGCCGCCCCGTGGCGTCCTGGGCATGGACGACGCGCCGCGCGCTGTGCCCGCCCTCGCGCGTCAGGTGCAGCTGCCCGCCCTCGCCGGA
Source organism: Melaminivora jejuensis (assembly GCF_017811175.1). NCBI lineage: Bacteria > Pseudomonadati > Pseudomonadota > Betaproteobacteria > Burkholderiales > Comamonadaceae > Melaminivora > Melaminivora jejuensis. The sequence goes on along the minus strand of NZ_JACWIJ010000002.1, from coordinate 2,156,769 downwards.
AAACGGCACGCCCAGCTGCTGCAGCCAGGCGATGCACTCGGGCGCGCCCTCGACCACGGCGCGCGTTGCGCCCAGGTCGCACAGGCCGGCGCCGGCCACCACGGTGTCGCGCACGTGGGCCTCGAAGCTGTCGTCCGGCGCCAGCACGGCAGCGATGCCACCCTGCGCCCAGCTGCTGGCGCCGTCGGGCAGGGCGCGCTTGGTCAGCACGGCGACGCGGTGGGTGGGGCTGAGCTGCAGCGCGGCCGTCAGGCCAGCCAGGCCGCTGCCGACGATCAGGACATCGAAGTCGTGGTGTTGGCGGTTCATGGGGAGGATGGAAGGGTGGGCGCGCCCGGCATCAGGCGGGGGTGTAGGCCAGGCGCACGTAGATGGGCGCAAAGGCTTCGGCCTGGGTGATCTCGACCAGGGTTTCCTTGGCCAGCTCCAGCAGGGCGATGAAGGTCACGACCAGCACCGTGCTGCCGCGCGCCGGCTCGAACAAATCCTCGAAGGGCGTGAAGCGCCGGCCCTGCAGGCGCTTGAGCACATGGCTCATGTATTCGCGCACCGACAGCTCCTCGCGCGTGATGCGGTGGTGCTGCACCAGCCGGGCGCGGCGCAGGATGTCGGCCCAGGCCTGCTGCAACTCGCCCGCCTCGACGTCCGGCAGGCGCAGCAGCCGGCTTTGCTCGATGTGTACGCGCGCCGCCAGCACGTCGCGCCCGAACTGCGGCAGGGCGTGCAGCTGCTGGCCGGCCAGCTTCATCTGCTCGTATTCGAGCAGCCGGCGCACCAGCTCGGCGCGCGGGTCTTCAGGCTCGGCTGCGCCCTCCTGGCGGCGCGGGGGCAGCAACATGCGCGACTTGATCTCGATCAGCAGCGCCGCCATGAGCAGGTATTCGGCGGCCAGCTCCAGGTTGCGGCTGCGGATCTCCTCGACATAGCCCAGGTACTGGCGCGTGACATCCACCATGGGGATGTCCAGGATGTTGAAATTTTGCTTGCGGATCAGGTACAGCAGCAGATCCAGCGGGCCTTCAAAGGCCTCCAGGAAGACTTCCAGCGCATCGGGCGGGATGTACAAGTCCTGTGGCAGCGCAAACAGCGGCTCGCCGTACAGGCGCGCCAGGGCGACTTGATCGACCACCTCGGGCGGGGCGTCGGTGGCGGTTTGCATTGCTATTATATCAATAGCTGACAGCGCTTGTCAGACAAGGGTTTGAGCCGTATTTCTTCATTACTCTTGAAGGGCAGGCCGGCAGCGCTGCACCACCGATCGTCAGCCGTGCGTCTGATAGACGTAGGGCTGCTGCGCCACGCGGCCAGCCTTGTAGTCGTCCCACAGGTCGCGATCGACCGGCTTGTCCCACAGCAGCGCGCGCCCAGCCTGCTGCTGGGTGTCCAGCTCGGGGCGCTGGGCCTTGAGCTGGTTGATGAACTGCGTGGCTTCGGACTGGTAGTCGGGGCGGCGGAAGAAGGACATGGCGCTTGGATGGCAAGGGGGTGGGGAAAGACCGGGTGGCCTCTCGGGCTACATTCACGGCAACCGGGCATTCTAGCCAGCGCACCTGCCGCGCCGGCGCCCGCATCGAAGAGAGCAAACCATGGCGTCAACCCCCTGGATCAAGCGCGCCGGCACAGCAGCCCTGGCCGCGCTGACCACCCTGGCAGGCCTGGGCCTGGCTGGCTGCGACGAGCAGCGCATCCGCGAGCTGGAGGAAGGCCTGTCCACCGAGGCCCAGGTGCGCGAGCGCTTTGGCCAGCCCGACCGCATCTGGCCCGAGGAGGGCGGCGCGCACACGCTGGAATACAACCGCCAGCCGGCTGGGCGGCGCAACTACATGATCACCATCGGGGCGGACGGCCGCATGAGCGCGCTGCAGCAGGTGCTGGCGCCGCACCACTTCGACAAAATCCAGCCCGGCATGACCGAAGAGCGCGTGCGCCGCCTGCTGGGCCTGCCGGCCAAGCGCATGACCTACGAGCTCAAGCAGCAGACCGAGTGGGACTGGTACTGGAGCGACGGCCCGGGGCGCGACATGATCTTCACCGTGGTCTTCGACGCCGCCACGGGCCGGGTGCTGCGCAGCGGCGCCAGCGAGCGCCTGCACGACGGGCCGTGAGCGTTGGGCGCTGGGCGCCGTGCGGACTGCCCCGCCAAACGCCCAACGCCAGACGCACAACCCTCTTAGAGCGTGTTTACGATCCCCGCGCGGGTGCGCGAGCGCGGCCTCGGGCGGTCTGCGGCGTTGCAAATCCTCGCGATAGCACGGGCTATCGCTGCGGTTTGCGCCTGGCAGCCCATCCCGATCCGCACCCGCGCCCCTGCGCGCGGAGATCGTAAACACGCTCTTACGGCGCGATGCCGCGCTTGAGCGCCTGCGCCAGCGGCCCCGGCAGGCGCTTGAGCGAGCCCAGCAGGTGTGGCAGCACGCGCAGCTTCAGGCCCGTGAGCGTGGGCGGCACCACAGCCTCGATCAGGTGCGGGCCGGGCGTGCGCAGGGCGTGCGCCAGCGCCTGCACGAAATCCTCGGTAGTCGTGGCGCGCCGCGCCGGCACGCCCATGCCGCCGGCCAGCTGCACGAAGTCCAGCGCCGGCGTGCCGATGTCGAGCTGGCTGCGCGCCTTCTCGCCCGCGCCCTCGGCGCCCACGCGCTGCAGCTCGACGTTCAGGATGGCGTAGGAGCGGTTGTTGAAGATGATGCTCACCACATCGAGCCGCTCGCGCGCCATCGTCCACAGCGCCTGCAGGTTGTACATGGCCGAGCCGTCGCCCGACAGCGCCAGCACCTTGCGATCCGGGCAGGCGATGGCCGCGCCCACGGCGCAGGGCAAGGCCTGGCCAATCGCCCCGCCGGTGAGCGTCAGCAGGTCGTGGCGCGGGCTGCCGGCGGTGAACATGGGCAGCATGATGCCGCTGGTCTGCGCCTCGTCCATGATGATGGCGCGCTCGGGCAGCAGGTGGCCAATGGCCTTGCAGACCTTGTCGGCGGTGAACTTGCCCTGCGGCAGCTCGGGGCGCCGGGGCGCTTGCAAGAGCGGCTGCGCGGCCTGCGCGCCGGTGGCGTCCAGCAGGCGCTGCACGCTGGCGGCCACGTCCTCATGCGGCGCGGCCAGGGTGTGTACCTGGCAGCCGCGCGGCACCAGGTCGCTGTCCTTGCCGGGGTAGGCGAAGAACGATACGGGCGACTTGGCATCGACCAGGATCAGATGCTCCAGGCCCGACAGCTGTACCGACGCCAGCTCGGCCAGATAGGCGATGCGCTCGACGTGCGGCAGGCCGGCGCCGCGCTCCATGCGCGTCGGAAACACTTCGGCAAACAGGCGTGCGCCGGTGTGCTGGGCGATGCGCGAGAGGTTTTGCAACATGCCATCCCGCAGCGCCCGGCCGCCCAGCAGCAAGGCGGTCTTTTTGCCGCTGGCGGCCAGCGCACGCGCGATGGCCTGCACGCGCGCTGCGTCGGCTGCCGGGGCCGGAGGCGGCGGCAGGCAGGTCTGCGGCACGCCGCCCTCGCCCCAGGACACGTCGGCGGGCAGGATCAGCGTGGCCACGCCACCCGGCGGGCCCATGCAGGCAGTGAGCGCCTCGGCGGCGTCGCGGCACAGCTCGGCGGTGCTCATGCTGGTGCGCACGAAGTCGGGCGAAACGTTGCGCGCCACCGTTTCGATGTCGGACTGCAACTGGGCGTCGTAGCGCATGTGGTGCGTGGCGTGGTCGCCGACGATGTTGAGCACCGGCACCTTGCCTTTGCGGGCGTTGTGTAGGTTGGCCAGGCCGTTGCCCAGGCCGCAGCCCAGGTGCAAGAGCGTGGCGGCGGGCTTGCCGGCCATGCGCGCGTAGCCGTCGGCGGCGCCGGTGGCCACGCCCTCGAACAGGGCCAGGACGGCGCGCATCCGGGGCTCGGTGTCCAGCGCGGCGACGAAGTGCATCTCGCTGGTGCCGGGGTTGGAGAAGCAGACCTCGATGCCGGCATCGGCCAGGGTCTTGATCAGGGCTTGGGCGCCGTTCATGGCGAAATCCTTCCGCTGCAAGGGTTGGGTTTTGCTGCTGAAAACATAGCTATCAGCGCTTGATACACAAGGGTTTGAGCCATATTTGACTATTTTTTTCAGGCAGACCCGGACTCCAGTTGCGCGGCGCCAATGTCGGCCACGCAGGTGACGCCGGTGAGCATCATGGCCAGCTCGAATTCGCGCTGCCAAAGCGCCAGCAGCTGGCGCACAGCGGCCTCGCCGCCGCCGGCCAGCGCCCAGATCCAGGCGCGCCCGATCAGCACGCCGTGCGCGCCCAGGGCCAGCGCCTTGAAGACATCGGTGCCACTTCGCACGCCGCCGTCGAGCAGCACTTCGGTGCGCCCGCCCACGGCAGCGGCAATCGCCGGCAGCGCGGCGATGGTCGAGGGCACGCCGTCGAGCTGGCGCCCGCCGTGGTTGGACACCACGATGCCGTCGGCGCCGCTGTCCAGCGCGGCGCGCGCGTCCTGCGCGTCCAGGATGCCCTTGAGCAGCAGCCGCCCGCGCCAGTGCTGGCGCAGCCAGTCGATGTCGCGCCAGCTCACCGTGGGGTCGAACTGCGCGTCCACCCAGGCCTTGAAGGCGTTCAGGTCGCGCCCGCCGGGCACCTGTTCGGTCAGGCAGCCGAAAGTGAGCGGCTTGCCGCGCAGCGCCACGTCCCAGGCCCAGCGCGGGCGCGCCAGCACCTGCGCGGCGCGCAGCAGGCCGGCGCGCGCACCGCTGTGCGCCAGGCCGTTGCGCACGTCGCGCAGGCGCGGGCCGGTGGCGGGCAGATCGACGGTGAAGACCAGCGTGCGGCAGCCCAGTTGCCAGGCCTTGTCCAGCAGCGCGCGCACGGCGGCGCGCTCGCGCAGCATGTACAGCTGGAACCACGGCGGTGGGCTGCCGGTCAGCGCGGCGGCGCAGACTTCATCCAGCGCGCAGATGCCCACCGTGGACAGGGTGAAGGGCAGGCCGGCGCTGCTGGCTGCGCGCATGGCCTGCGCCTCGCCCCGGCGCGCCATCATGCCGGCCAGGCCGACCGGGGCCAGCGCCAGCGGCATGGCGCAGTCCTGCCCGGCCAGCCGGGTGCGCGTGTCCACGGCGCCGACATCGACCAGCACGCGCTGGCGCAGGCGGGCGTGGCAGAAGTCCTGCACGTTGGCTGCCAGCGTCTGCTCGGCACTGGCGCCGCCATCGAGGTAGTCGAACAGAAAGCGCGGCAGGCGCCGGCGCGCGCGCTCGCGCCAGTCCAGGGCGGTGGCCGGGTAGCTCAGGGCTTTCATGACACGGCCTTGCCGGTAATGCTGGCCGCCGCCGCCCGCGCCGTCAGGATGCAGCCGGGCAGGAAGGTGCCCTCCAGCGAGCGCCGGCCACTGGCGCCGCCGCCGCCAAAACCCGCTGCCTCGCCCACGGCGTACAGGCCGGCGATGGGGCTGCCCGTGCCATCGAGCACCCGGCTTTGCAAGTCGGTGGCCAGCCCGCCCAGGCTCTTGCGCGTGATCAGCTGCATGTGGATGGCGATGAAGGGGCCGGCGCCGGGCTTTTGCAGCGGCGCCGGCGCGCAGGTGCGCAGCTTGTCCGGTGGCCACTGGCGCGCGTGCAGGATGCGGCGGATCTGGTCGTCGTTGTGCAGCTTGAGGCTGGCGCCGGCGGCGAAGTTGGCGTCGAAGGCATCGGCCGTGGCCTGCAGTGTCTCAGGCCGGATGTGCTGGCCGCCGGTGAGCTGGTTCATCCTGGCGGCCAGGCCAGCCAGCGTGTCGTCCACCAGGAAATGCGGGCTTTCCTGCTGCATCTGGCGCACCAGGCGATGGTTGCCCAGCAGGGTTTCCTTGACGAACAGCGGAAACTGCATGTCGCGGATGCGCTGGTTGTGCTCGGCGCCGGAGATGGCAAATTCCTTGGCGGCGATGCGCCAGTTCAGCAGGTGCCACGTCCAGGGCTGCTCCTGCTCGGCCACGCGCCGGCACAGCCAGTGCGTGTCAAAGCCCGTGACCAGCGGCTCGGGGCCGATGCGCCGGCCCGTGTGATCCAGCCACAGCGCCGATTTGCACGGGATGGCCGACAGGCCGTGGCCCTCGAAGTGCGGCTGCGGGTGGGGAAAGCCGGCGGCGTAGTTCCACATCTCGCCGGCATTGCGGATGCTGGCGCCCAGGGCCGCAGCGGCGTGGTGCAGCGCGCCATCGGCAAAGGGGTGGGCGCCGTTGAGCATGGTGCGCGGCAGCGGGCGGCCTTGCGGCCAGTTGGCGCGCGTCTTTTCATGGCCGCCGTTGATGCCGCCGGTGGCCAGCACCACCACATCGGCGCGCAGGCGCACCTCGCCGCCGCTGGCCTCGTCGATGGCCGCGGCGCCGCGAATGCGCCCGCCCTCGTGGTCGAGCCGGGTGACGCGGTGGCGGTGCAACAGCGTCAGCCGCCCGCCACTGCCGGCGCCTTGCAGCAGCTCGATCATGCGCAGCGTCAGCCGCCGCGAGGTGCCCCAGACGATGTGGTAGCGCGGCAGGCTGTTGCCGTCGCCCAGGCGCCCGCGCTCGACCCAGTTCACGGCGGGCATGAATTTCAGGCCCTGCGAGAGCAGCCAGTCATAGACCTGCGTGCGCGAGTGCTCGACGTAGTGCCGCGCCCAGGCCAGGGCGTGCGGGTTGGCGAGGCTGTCCAGCTCGCCAAAGCGCAGCCAGTCGGCCAGGGCGCGCTCGGGGCTGTCGGGGATTTTCATCTTGGCCTGCAGCGGCGTGCCGATCAGCGCCATGCCGCCAAAGGCCCACAGCGCCAGGCCGCCGAAGCGCTCGGGCGTGTCGCGATCGACCAGCGCCACGCGCTGGCCGGCGCGCAGGGCCTGCAGGGCGCAGACGATGCCGGCCAGGCCGCCGCCGACCACCAATACGTCGGCTTGCACGGGGGAATTCATGTCGTGTGTCTCCTCGGGCTGTGCGCTCTGGCGGGCATGGCGGCGAAACCTGTCTGGGCCACCTGCCCCGGCGCGCTGGCGCAAGAGTACGGCCTATCATCCCGCTGCGATTGACTTTGCAGGACACGAACCTTGACCTTGCAGGCCACGGTCTCCATGAACTGGGTGGACACGGTGCTGGGCGCCGCCGAGCGCCAGGGCGTGGCGCGCACCGATCTGCTGGCGCGCGCCGGCATTGCCGCCGAGGAGCTGGCGCGCGAGCGCTGGCCCATCGACCACATCACCCGGCTGTGGCGTGCGGCGGCGCTGATGACGCAGGATGCGGGCTTTGGCCTCAAGGCCGGCCAGCACGTCGGGCCGCACAGCTTTGCCGCCATCAGCCGGCTACTGGCAGCCTCGCCCACGCTGCGCCAGGCGATTGCCGCCGTGCAGCGCTACCAGCGCCTGATCAGCGATGGTGGGCGCTTTCAGGCCGTGGCCGGGGCCGAGGCCAGTTGGCTGGTCTATCACCCGCGCCAGGGCAGCCTGGCCTTCAGCCCGCACCAGATCGAGGCCGTGCTGGCGGCGGTGGTCAGCTTTGCCGGCTGGGTGCGCGGCCTGCCGGTGCAGCCGCTGGTGGTGCAGTTCAGCCAGCCGCGCCTGGGGCCGCTGGCGGGCTACCGGGCGGCATTCGATTGCCCGGTGCGCTTCGAGCAGGCCTTCAGCGGCGTGCTGCTCGCCAACGCCGTGCTGGACGCCCCCCTGCCGCGCGCCGACGCCCGCGCCCAGCGCCTGCATGGCCGCGATGCGGCGGCGCGGCTGGCCGCACTGGGCAGTGGGCCGCAGCTGGCGCAGGAGCTGCGCGCCTGGCTGCTGGCCGAGCTGCAGTCGGCGCAGCTGCCCACGCGCGCCCAGGCGGCGCGGGTGCTGCTGATCAGCGAGCGCACCCTGGCGCGGCGCATGAAGGATGCCGGCCTGAGCTTTTCCGGGCTGCTCGACCAGGCGCGGCGCGAACTGGCACTGGCCGCCGCCGCAGACGGCAGCCGCAGCCTGGCGGAGATCGGCCAGTCGCTGGGCTACGCCGAGCCGGCGGTGTTCTGGCGCGCCTTCCGGCGCTGGACGGGCTGCACGCCGGGGCAATGGCGGCAGCGGCAGGACGTGGAGCCTTGAGGCAATCGCTTTTTTTGATAGCTGCCAGCGCTTGCCAGACAAGGGTTTGGGGCGATTTTCGTCAGAATACGGAGGTGCCGTACTGCGGTTCGGAAAATATGAGTCAAAAACCGCTAAAGCCCTTGTGCAGCAAGCGTTGATAGCTCCTGTTTCAGGAGCGCCTCAATGCCCCTCGCCCCAGGGCGCCAGCCGCCCCAGCTTGTGCGCCAGCTCGATGGCCGACTCCACGCCCATCTTCTCGAAGATGTTGGCGCGGTGGAACTCCACTGTGCGCGCGGTGATGCCCAGGTGCTCGGCGATGTTCTTGTTGTAGTGCCCGCGCAGCAGCTCCCCCAGCACCTCGCGCTCGCGCGGACTCAGGGAGGCCAGCGCCTGGCGCAGGCGCTGCGCCTCGCGCTCGGCGTCGCTCGCGCGCAGCGCGGCCTGCATGGCCTGCTCGACGCGATCGACCAGCATGTTGTCCTGGAAGGGCTTTTCCAGAAAATCCCAGGCGCCGTTCTTGACTGCCTCCACGGCCGTGCCGACGTCGCCATGCCCGGTCAGGAACAGTACCGGCCAGGGGCAGCCCAGGCGTTTGAGCTGCTCGAAGGTCAGCGGCCCGGACAGCGGCTGCATACGCACGTCCAGCAGCACCACAGCCAGGCCCCAGTCGCCGCTGGCCACGCTTGGCTGCACGGCGGCCAGCAATTCGGGGCCGCCGGCCCAGGTGCGTGTCTGCCAGCCGCGCGAGTCGAACAGCCAGGCCAGGCCGTCGCGCACGTCGGCGTCGTCGTCAACGATGTGGATGTCCACGGCGTGCAGGGGCGCGGAGGTCATGCGGTCGAAGCAAAGGAGGTGCAGGCCGGCGCCAGCGGCAGCTCGGCAGTGAACAGCGCGCCGCCCAGCAGCGCGTCGTGGCCCACGAGGATACGCCCGTGGTGCGCCTCGGCGATGGAGCGGCAGATCGCCAGGCCCATGCCCATGCCGCCGTCCTTGGTGCTGTAGAAGGCGTCGAAGATGCGCGTTTGCGCCTCCTCGGGCACGCCCGGGCCGCTGTCGGCCACGGCCAGGCAGGCCTGCTGCGGCGTGTCGGCGCTCAGGGCCAGGCGCAGCTGCACCTGCGGCGTGCGCCCGCCGCGCCGGGCCCAGTCCAGGGCGTTGCTGCACAGGTTGTGGATCAGGTGCTCCAGCAGCAGCTCGTCGCCCTGCACCCACACGGGGGCGGACGGCAGCAGCAGCTGCAGTGCGGCCCTGGCGTCGTCCTGGAGGTTGGCGGCGGCGCGGCGCACCAGCGCCACCAGATCCAGGCGCCTGAGGTTTAGCTCGCGCCGGCGGGCAAAGGCGTTGACGCGCTGGGTCACGCCGCCGGCGCGCTCGGCCAGGCGGGCCATGCGCTGGGCTACGGCGGCCAGCTCGTCCGGCGGGATGCTGCCGCGCGCCAGCCGGTTGACCAGGCCGTTGGCAAAGCTGGCCAGCGCGCCCAGGGGCTGGTTGAGCTCGTGCGCCAGCGTCGAGGCCACCTCGCCCACGGCCACCAGGCGCGCCGAGGCTTCGAGCTTTTCCTGCTGCGAGGCGGCCAGGCGCTGGGCGCGCTTTCTCTCGCTGATGTCCAGGATGGAGCTCATCCAGCCGATCTGCGTGCCGTCGGCGGCGGTCAGGGGCGCTTCGTGGATCAGCACGTCCACCAGGTGGCCGCTGCGGTGGCGGAACTGCGCCTCCACGCCCTGGCCCTGGGTGCCGTGGCGGATGACCGCCTCGTGCAGCGCCGCCAGTTGCGCCGTCTGCTCAGGTGGCCAATAGGGCAGCGGGGCGCTTGTGCCGCGCAACTCCTCGCTGCGGTAGCCGAGCATGGTGCAAAAGGCCTGGTTGACGTACAGGATGCGCCCATCCATGTCCCAGGCGCGCATCCCGATGGTGACCGAGCGCTCCATGGCGGTGCGCAGCGCCACTTCGGCTTGCAGGCGCTGCTGCACCTGCTGGCGCTTGCCGAAGTCGCGCCGCAGCGCGGCCAGCGCCGCCAGCATCCCCACCAGGAACATCAGCGCCACCACGAAGAACACGCGCGGCACGGCAGAGGCCTGTGGCCCCTGCGGCACGACTTCCAGCAGCAGGTCGGCTCCGGGCAGGTTCATCACGGTGCGGTAGGGCGCCGGCTGGCGCCCCGCCGCCGGCGCCAGTGCTGCCTGGTCGGCATCGACCACCAGGCGCACGCCCTGCTTTTGCGCGAACCACGGCGGCAGCAGGGCATCGACCGCTTCGCGCATGGCCAGCTGTACCGCGTACATGCCGATCATGCGTGCGCCGTCGAAGTAGGGCACGGCCAGCCACAGCAGGTCGGTGCTGCTGCCGTCCTCGCGCTGCATGGGGCCGGCGTAGCTGGCGCGGCGCAGGCCGTGGGCGATGTCCTCCAGTGTCTGCAGCGCCTGCTGGTTGGCCTCGTGGCGCAGCACGTCGGCCTGCCAGATGGCCACGTCGCCGCTGCTGCGGCCTTCGCTGGCCAGCCAGGCGCGCGCCGTCACCACCCCGGGGGCGCGCAGCAGCAGGCCGGCTGGCTCGCTGTCGGGCGCGGACTCGCGGGCGGCGTCCGGCCCGGCGGCGTCCGGGGCGTGCGGGTGCAGGGCGGCCTGGCGCGCCAGCTGGGCCACGTCGCTCTCCAGGCGGCGAAAGTGGAACTGCACGCTTTGCTCCAGCCATTGCGCATCCGCACCCTGGCGGCGCTCCTCTTCCTCGCTCTCGAAGCGGTTCAGGTACCAGCCCAGGGTGACCACTGCGGCCACGATCAGCACCGCCAGACCCATCATCCACAGCACTGTCCAGCGGCTGCGGTCGGGCAGGTGGCGCGTGCTGGCGTGCAGCAGCGCGAAATCTTCGGCTGGGGGTGGTTGGCTCAGGGGCACGGCGGCAAACGGCAGGGCGCTCGGCGCAGGGCGCGCAGGGCAGGGGCAAAACGGCGTCCAGATAATAGTCACCATGCAAGCTGCTGCCACCCGCCGCCGTCTGGTGCAGGCCCTGGGCCTGGCGGCGCTGCCGCGCCTGGGCGCAGCGGCGGCGGCAGCGGGCCGGGCGCGCGTGACGCTGCGCCTGTCGCACGTCGTGGCGCAGCAGACGCCCAAGGGGCTGGCGCTGGAGCATTTCCGCGAGCGCGTGCAGGCTCTCAGCCAGGGTGACATCCAGGTCGTGATCCACCCCAATTCGCTGCTGTACGGCGACGAGGACGAGATGCAGGCGCTGCAGCTGGGCGCGGTGGACATGCTGGCGCCCTCGCTGTCCAAGTTCGGGCCGATCGGCTTTCCCGAGTTCGAGCTGTTCGACCTGCCCTTCCTGTTCGACGATGCCGAGCAGGTGCAGCGCGTCAAGCAGGGCGCCGTGGGCCAGGAGCTGCTGGCCCTGCTGGCACGCCAGCGCCTGGTCGGGCTGGGCTATCTGGACAACGGCTTCAAGCACATGAGCGCCAACCGCCCGCTGCTGGCGCCCGAGGACTTTGTCGGCCTGCGCGTGCGCATCCAGTCCTCGCGCGTGATTGCGCACCAGATGCGCGCCCTGGGTGCGCGGCCTGTGGTGCTGTCCTTTGGCGAGACGCGCCGGGCGCTGGCCGCGCGCGTGGTCGATGGCACGGAAAACCCGATCTCCAACTTCTGGACGCAGAACATGCACCAGGTGCAGACCGACATGAGCCTGACGGCGCATGGCTATCTGGGCTACTGCATCGTGGTGCATGAGCGCTTCTGGCGCCAGCTGGCGCCGGGCGACCGGGCGCTGATCGGCCAGGCGCTGGCCGAATCCCTGGCCTGGGGCAGCGCCATGGCCCAGCGTGCCAACGAGCAGGATTTGGCGGCCCTGCGCGCCAGCAGCGCCACGCGTGTGCATGAGCTGGACGCCGTGCAGCGCCAGCGCCTGCGCCACGCCACGCGCAGCGTCCATGAGGGTCTGGCGGCGCGCATCGGCGAGGAGTGGATACGCCGCATCCGGGGTGCGGCTGCGGCGTCTGTCTGAAACTGCAGCAGCACCGTTGTATGCGGGTTAACCCTAGCTGTGGAACGCCACAGTTACCCCGCATGGGCGGTTTCCCTACAGTGCGTTGCGTCATGCAACATTTCGTACAGGAGACCCTCATGCGTTTTTCCCTCAAGACCACCCTGGCCTGCGCCCTGCTGGCCGTGGGCGCCACCGTTGCCCACGCGCAAACGGTGATCAAGTTCAGCCACGTCGTGGCCCAGGACACGCCCAAGGGCAAGGCGGCCGAGTTCTTCGCCAAGAAGGCTGGTGAATTGACCCAGGGCAAGGTCAAGGTCGAGGTCTATGCCAACAGCGCCCTGTACAAGGACAAGGAAGAGATGGAAGCGCTGCAGCTGGGCTCGGTGCAGATGCTGGCGCCGTCGCTGGCCAAGTTCGGCCCGCTGGGCGTCAAGGAGTTCGAGGTCTTCGACCTGCCCTTCATCTTCGACAACCGCGACGATCTGCACAAGGTCACCACCGGCGAAGTGGGCGCCAAGCTGATGAAGAAGCTGCAGACGCGCGGCATCACCGGCCTGGCCTTCTGGGACAACGGCTTCAAGGTCTTCTCGGCCAACAAGCCGCTGCACGCCGTGACCGACTACAAGGGCCTCAAATACCGCATCCAGTCGTCCAAGGTGCTGGAGGAGGAAATCCGCGCCCTGGGCGGCATCCCCCAGGTGATTGCCTTCGGCGAGACCTACCAGGCGCTGCAGACCGGCGTCGTGGACGCCACCGAGAACCCGCCGTCCAATTTCTACACGCAGAAGATGCACGAGGTGCAAAAGCACCTGTCCATGACCAACCACGGCTACCTGGGCTATGCGGTCATCGTCAACAAGAAGTTCTGGGATGGCCTGGATGCCACCGTGCGCGGCCAGCTGGAGGACGCCATGCGCCAGGCCACGGCGTATGCCAACCAGATTGCCCAGGACGAGAACGACCAGTCGCTGGAGGCAGTGAAGAAGAGCGGCAAGACCACCATCTACACGCCCACGCCCGAGGAGCGCGCCGCGCTGAAGAAGGCCCTGGTGCCGGTACACGACAAGATGTCCGGCCGCATCGGCAAGGAAATCATCCAGGACGTGTACAAGGCTACCGGCTTCGATCCCAAGAAGCTGTGATCTGACCTGAGCCGATCTGGCAACCACATTCCCGGGGCGCAGCGCAGCGCCCCGGTGGAACACCAAGGCGCCCTTTGCAGGCGCCTTTGCCGTACCCACGTACCGCGCCCGACCTCCTGAGCGGAGAAAACCATGATGAAAATCCTCGATCACCTGGAAGAGTGGCTGATCACCTTCTTGATGGGCGCTGCCACGCTCATCGTCTTCGTCGCGGTGCTGCACCGTTACACCGCCGGCTATGCCATCCCGGGCCTGCAGGACTGGCTGCTGTCCATCAACATGACCTGGGCGCAGGAGCTGACCATCATCATGTTCGTGTGGATGGCCAAGTTCGGCGCGGCCTACGGCGTGCGCACCGGCATCCACGTGGGCGTGGACGTGTTCATCAACCGCATGGGCAAGAGCGCGCGCGGCAAGTTCATCATCTTCGGCATGGGCGCGGGCGCGCTGTTCACCGGCATCGTGGCCATCATGGGCGCCACCTTCGTCTGGGACAACGGCGCGCACTACGCCATCTTCAACTTCCTGGGGCTGAACGTGGAGGAGCTGATCGAAGGCCCCACCACGCCCGACCTGGAGTGGCCGACCTGGACGGTCTACAGCGCCATTCCGCTGGGCAGCGGCCTGATGTGCTTTCGCTTCCTGCAGGTGATGTGGGGCTTCATCCGCACCGGCGAGCTGCCGCACCACGACCACGGCCACGTCGAGGGCCTGGAGGAGACGCCCGAGGAGGGAGCGGCGCAGAACACCGAGTTCTACAGCCTGCAGGACAACCTGCACCCCGATGAAGACCGCCCCGGCCCGGGCGGCAGGAATGCAGACCGCAACGCAGGAGAGCGCAAGTGAACGCCGCCATCATCTTCTTCATCCTCGCGGCGCTGATGCTCACCGGTATGCCGGTGTCCATCTCGCTGGGCCTGACGGTTCTCACCTTCCTGTTCGGCTTCACCGACGTGCCGCTGGAGTCGGTGGCGCTCAAGCTGTTCACCGGCATCGAGAAGTTCGAGATCATGGCGATCCCGTTCTTCATCCTGGCGGGCAACTTCCTCACGCACGGCGGCGTGGCGCGGCGCATGATCAACTTCGCCACCGCCATGGTCGGGCACTGGTACGGTGGCCTGGGCCTGGGCGGCGTGCTGGCCTGCGCGCTGTTTGCGGCAGTGTCGGGCTCCAGCCCGGCCACGGTGGTGGCAATCGGCTCCATCTTGCTGCCGGCCATGGTCAAGGCGGGCTTTCCCAACCGCTTCGGCGCGGGAGTCATCACCACTTCGGGCGCTTTAGGCATCCTGATCCCGCCGTCCATCGTCATGGTGATGTATGCCGTGGCGACCAATACCTCGGTGGGCGCGCTCTTCATGGCCGGCGTGGTGCCGGGCCTGGTGCTGGCCCTGGTGCTGGGCGGCGTGACCTACTTTCGCGCACGCAAGTACAACTACCCGCGTCTGCCCAAGGCGTCCTGGGGTGAGCGCTGGACGGCGTTTCGCAAGTCGGCCTGGGGGCTGTTTCTGATCATCGTGGTCATGGGCGGCATCTACGCCGGCATCTTCACGCCGACCGAAGCCGCTGCCATGAGCGCCGTCTATGCCTTCATCGTGGCCGTGTTCATCTACAAGGACATGGGCCTCAAGGACGTGCCGCGCGTGCTGCTGTCCTCGGCCAACATGAGCGCCATGCTGCTGTACATCATCACCAACGCGGTGCTGTTCAGCTTCATCATGACCAACGAGAACATCCCGCAGGCGCTGGCCGACTGGATGCTGGGCAACGGCCTGGGCGTGATCGCCTTCCTGCTGGCGGTGAACGTGATCCTCTTGATTGCCGGCAACTTCATGGAGCCGTCGTCCATCATGCTGATCTTCGCGCCCATCCTGTTCCCGGTGGCCATGAAGCTGGGCATCGATCCCATCCACTTCGGCATCATCATGGTGGTCAACATGGAAGTCGGCATGTGCCACCCGCCCGTAGGCCTGAACCTGTACGTGGCCTCGGGCATCACCAAGATGGGCATCACCGAGCTCACCGTGGCCGTCTGGCCGTGGCTGCTGGCCATGCTGGGCTTCCTGGTCGTGGTCACCTACGTGCCCGAGCTGAGCCTGTGGTTCCCGCGCATGTTGGGCATGCTCTGACACCTCTCTGAGCCCTTCCGAAGCGAGGGCAGCAAGCGCCGGCTCCTGCCGGCGCTTTGCCTTGCACTTCTCTTGAAACTTCCTTGTGGTCCGATCCCCTGCAGGGCGCGGGCGGCCGGCACGCCATGCGAATCGACGATCTGCGAATTTCTTCCCGCCTGGTGCTGGGCTTTGCCCTGCTGGGGCTGATGGTGCTGGCCATGGTGGCGGCGGTGTGGGTGCAGCTGTCGGCCATGACCGGGCTGTTCGGCGACGTGGCGGGCACGCGCATGCCGCGCATGGTGGCGGCCAACGCCATCAAGGAGGACGTGCAGGTCATCGGCACCAGCGTGCGCAACATGATCCTGATGAGCGACGGCGCCGCGATCCGCGCCGAGGACGAGCGCATCCAGCGCACGCAGCAGCGCATCGCACAACGCTTCGCCGGGCTGCAGCAGCTGCTGGCGGGCGACGCGGCCGCCGAGGCCGCGCTGGCCCGGGTGCAGGCCGCGCGCCAGGCCTACGAGCCGCTGCAGGAAGAGGCACGCGACCTGTCCGCCTCGGGCCAGGTGTTCGACGCCAAGGAGCTGCTGGTCGAGAAGATGCACCCGGCGCAGCAGGCCTACCTGGGTGCCATCGACGCGCTGCTGGCGCAGCAGCAGGGCCAGCTGAAGCAGGCCACCGGCGCCACCATGCACGAGGTGGTGGCGGCGATTGCCCGCGCCACGGCGCTCATGGGGGAGATCAGCCGCGCCAGCGACGAGCAGCGCGCCGGCGTGGCGCAGATCGGCGAGGCCATTGCGCAGATGGACTACGTCACCCAGCAAAACGCCGCGCTGGTGGAGCAGGTGGCGGCGTCGGCCGGCAGCCTGGGCAGCCAGGCGCAGGAGCTGGTGAACGCCGTGGCGGTGTTCCGGGTGGACGAGGCTCAGGCCACATCCGCCGGCTTGCTGAGACTATCGAATTGATAGCTGCCAGCGCTTGATTGGTAAGCGCTGGAGGCCTTTTTGATGCTTAAAACTTGAGGGCGCCTCAGGCCACCGTAATGGCTTTGGAGGCGCTGGTGCTCTGGCCCGCATCGTCCTTCCACAGCAGCTTCAGCTCGCCGCTGGTGCGCGCCACGAAGGTGAACTCGATGTAGGGGTTCTGCGCCACGGAGATGCCAGGCTCCCAGGCGAACAGCAGTGCATCGCCCAGGCGCGCCTCGAAGCGCGTGACGATGTTGCGTGGGCGGATCTTGCCGGCGCCGTCGCTGCGCAGGCCGCTTTCCATGACGTGTTCGATCTGGGCGCGCACACGCAGCACCTCGCCGGCCTTCGGGCTGGCGTTGCTGATCCAGACGCGGGGTGGTTTCCGGTCCATGCGGGGCTCCTGGTTACATGCCGCAGCCGCTGGCGGCCACGGTGACGGCCTGGCTGGCGGCCAGCAGCTGGCCGCTCTTCATGCGGGCCAGGGCGTGGAGGGTCTGCGACTGCGACAGGCGCACTCGCACCGCGGCCTCGGCCGTGCCGGCGGCCGCCGTGAACTGCAGCCGGCAGGCCAGCGGCGAGGGGTTCAGGTCGGCCAGCACGATGATCTCCTCGCACCAGTCCTGCTCGGTGATGGGCAAGGTCACCTTCACTTTCACCGGCACGGCGCCGGGGTTGTCGGCCAGCGTGGGCACGTCCAGCAGCAGGCCCTCGGCCTGCGCCACGTGCCCCTGCGTGAAGTCGGCCATGGCCTTGCGGAACGCCGCCGGGTTGGGCGCCAGGGCGTCAGCCAGCGGCGCCTTGCTCTGCGCCTGCGCCAGCGCCGCGCCCGGCAGGGCCAGCGCCGCGCCGGCAGCCATCAGCGCGCGGCGGGAAGGATGTCGTTGCATGTCGGTGATGTGAGAAAGCTCGGTTGAAAACAGGCACTACGCCATGCCAGCAGACGCCGCGCAGCGGCTCAGGGGGGTGTCACAAGAAATCCGCGAACTTGGAGCGCGCCCAGGCAAAGTCTTCCTTCACCAGGTCGGCGGAGCGCACGTCCATGTCGATCTGGTTCTGGATGACCTGGCCCGTGGCGTCCACCTCGTACTCGAACTTGACCGAGATTTCTTCCTGCGGCTCGGTGTTGACCATCATGTAGCACAGGTTGTCGGGCAAGAGCGGCTTGACCTCCTGGCCCGCCACGCGCTGGGCGATGTACTTGGCGACGATCTGGCCGATGTAGTTGGCCACGTGCGCGCTCTTGGGGTAGTGGCCGAACTGCGGCGAGATGGCGCCCATCAGGTCGCCCACGAAGTACACGCTGTCGTCGCTGTGGGCGTGGAACAGGCGCGGGTGCATGTCGGCCCAGCCGGTAGGCTTGCCGGTGGCCGCGTCCTTGCCGATCAGGCCGGCGTGCCAAACCATGTCGGCGGCCTGGTGCGGCGGCATCAGGATGGCCTCGTCGAACTTCAGCTCGCCGGCCGTGGTCTTGATGCGCTTGGCGAACGGATCGACCTCCTGCACGCGCGCGTTGGGCACGTGGGTGATGATGTCCGGGTACAGCTCGTCGAAGGCCTGCTTGTAGCCCATGCCGATGGGGGCGATCTTGGGCTTGGGGTCCAGGATCACGATCTTGCCCGGGATCTTGTTCTTCTTGATGTGCGAGGCAATCAGGCAGGCGCGCTCGTAGGGCGAGGGCGGGCAGCGGTGCGGCGGGGGGGCAGCGTCATGACCAGCGTGCCGCCCTTGAAATCCTTCACGCGCTGCTTGAGCGCGAACATCTGCTGGTTGGGGATGTAGGCGCTGGCAAAGTGCGCGCGCGTGTGGTCGATGGCGCGCTGGTCGTCGCCGAACCAGGCGTCCCAGGCGTCGCGGATGCCGCCCGACAGGATGAGGTAGTCGTACTCGACCAGGCCATGGCCGGTGCGCACCAGCTTCTTGTCGCGCTCGAAGCCCGTTACCTCAGTCTGCAGCAGCGTGTAGCCGTACTTGTTGGCCGGGCGCAGCATGTCGTGCTGCACGAAGTCGGTGTTCACGATGTCGATGAGCCACTTGTTGCTCATCGGGCCAGACCAGAAGGTGGCGTTGCGCTCCAGCACCACCACATCAGCATCGGGGATCTGCTCGCGCAGGTAGCGCGCGGCCGTCAGGCCGCCCCAGCCGCCACCGCAAATCACGATGCGCGGGCCCTTGCCGCGGCGCGGCAGGATGCGCGACTGCGCGGAGATGACGGCCGGCGCGGCCAGCACGGGGCCGGCCGCGGCGCCCAGGGCCAGGGCGGGCGGGGTGATCAGGAAATGGCGGCGTTGCATGACGAGGCTCCCTCCGTGTGGGTTGACGAGAAAAAAGATTGCAGGCGCAGCATGCCCAGGGCGCCCGCGGCGATGCCCAGGCACGCGGGCAGACTTGCCAGTGCCAGCGTGGACAGGCCCGACAGGCCCTGGCCGATGGAGCAGCCCACGGCCAGCACGCCGCCAAAGCCCATCAGCAGCCCGCCGCAGGCCGAGGCGGCCAGGCGCCTCGGGCTGTCAAAGCCCTCCCAGCGCGCGCTGCGCGTGATCAGCGCGGCGGCGGCCGCCCCCGCCAGCGTACCGGCCACGATGGCCGGCCCCAGGCTGGGTGCGCGGCCCACGGCCAGCTGCAGGAACAGCAGGCCCTCGGCCACCGGGCCGATGAAGCTCAGCGAAGTGAGGGGCGCGGGCTCGAACGGGTCCACGCCGACCTGGGCGGTGATCCACCAGCCGGCCGCCACCAGCGCGCCGATGGCGGCGGCGCACAGCAGCTGCAGGGGCTGGTGGCGCAGCGCAGGGCGCCACAGCGCAAAGCCAAGCAGCGCCAGCGCCGGCACGGCGGCGGCGCACAGAATGGCGGCGCCCGCCGGCAGGCCCAGGGCGGCCAGTTGCCCGGGCAGCGTGGCCTGCGCCAGGGCGACCATGCCCCAACCCTGCAGCGCCTGGCGCAGCGGGGCCAGCACACCGGTCAGCGTGGCCTGCGCTGCCAGGCCCAGGCACAGCAGGGTCACCAGCGCGCGCAGATTGCCGCCAGCCAGCAGCACCAGGGCGCGCGCGCCGCAGTTGCGCGCCAGCGCCATGCCGGCGCCAAACAGCAGGCCGCCCAGCAGCACGCCGGGCACGGAAAACTTGGCTCGCACGACCTGCGCCGCGCCCAGATCCACCAGGCCGGCCCAGGCCAGCGTCTGCGAGGCCAGCAGCGCCACGGCCAGGGCCAGGGCGAAGGCCTGCAGCGCCGGCGCACCGTCCACGGGTCGCCCGTGCCACTCGCGCAGGCCGCGCGCCAGGCAAAAACGCCCCAACCGAGCCGCGACGCCGAAGGCGCAGCCCAGCAGGAATCCGGCCCACAGCAGCATGTCAGTACCCCCCTGCGCTGCGCACCGCGCAAGACTGTTGGGGCAGGCGCGCGCCAGGCCAGCGGCCGCCGCGCAAGGGCCGCCTCGCCGCGCTGGCGATGTCCCCCTTCCCGCAGCGCGCAGCGATGCGAGAGAGGGGGGAAGGCGCGCAGCGCCTCAGGGGGATGTTCATCTACCTACCCCAGATGTCGGCGGAGATGGCGGCGTACCAGGCCTCGCCGTAGCGCGCTTCCGCCGCGCGGTAATCCGCATTGCCATCCAGCGGACTCACGCCGCCCGAGCCTGCGGGCTCGACCAGCTTGCCACCCTCGGCGCGGTACACGCCCGCCACCGAGATGCCGTAGCCCGGCCCGATCAGGCTGTAGCAGGTGTTGGCGTAGCTGGCCGTGGGCGCGGGCAGGCCCAGCAGGTCGGCGGCGATGGCGGCGGCGGCCACCTTGCCCTGGGTGTTGGCCGCAAAGCCGGATTTGGGCATGGGCGCGGCGATGGTCGCATCGCCCAACGCGTAGATGCCGCTCACCTGGCGCGACTCGAAGCTCTCGGCCTTGACAGGCACCCAGCCGCTGGCGTCCGTCACGCCGGCGCGCTCGGCGATGAAGCCGGCCTTTTGCGGCGGGATGACGTTCAGCACGGCGGCCTTGTGGCGCGTGCCGAAGGCGGTTTCCACCTCCAACCGGGCGGCGTCCACGCGCATCACCTGGCCGTCGTCCTTCTGGCCTACCCACTCGATCATGTCGCCGTACAGCGCCTTCCAGCCCTGCTGGAACAGCGCCTGCTTGGAGAAGCTGTCCTTGGCGTCCAGCAGCAGCAGCTTGCTGCGCGGCTTGTGCTGCTTGAAGTAGTGCGCCACCATCGCCGCCCGCTCATACGGCCCGGGCGGGCAGCGAAACGGGTTGTCGGGGATGGCCATCACGAACGTGCCACCGTCCTCCATGGCCTGCAGCTGGCGGCGCAGCAGCAGCGTCTGCTCGCCGGCCTTCCAGGCGTGCGGGGCCCGCTGCGCGGCGGCTTCGCCATAGCCCTGCAGCGCGTCCCAGCGCATGTCCACGCCGGGCGAGAGCACCAGGCGGTCCCAGCGCAGCACCTGGCCGGTGGACAGGCGCAGCGTGCGCGCGCTGGCGTCCACGTCCTCGGCGCGGGCATGGACTACGTCCACGCCGGCGGCGCGCAGGCCGGCATAGCCGTGGCCGATGCTGTCCCAGCTGCGCAGGCCGGCCAGCACCAGGTTGGAGAACGGGCAGGTGTAGAAGCGCTCCGCCGGCTCGACGAGCGTCACGCGCACGCCCGGGGCGTGGCGGCGCAAGTAGCGCGCCGCCGTGGCGCCGCCGAAGCCTCCGCCCACGACGATCACATGGGCCGATGCGGCACGGGCCTGCACCAGGGCGGGCAGGGCCAGGGCGCCGGCCAGCACGGCGCGGCGGGTAGGGTGGTGCGCTGCGGCCATCACTGGCCCTCCTTGCGCGCGAACCACTGGGCCAGGGCCTCGATCTGCGCATCGTCGTAGCCCTTCATCAGCCGTGTCATCACGGTGGCGTCCGGCGCCTGCCCGCGCTGAAAGGCGTGCAGGCGCTGGCGCAGTTCAGCGGGGCTGCGGCCCTGCAGGCTGGGGAGGGCGCCGGCGGAGCGTCCGTCGGGCCCGTGGCAGTTGAAGCAGGTGCCGGCCAGCACCGCGGTGTCCAGCGCGCCCGGCTGCGCGCTGGCAAAAGGCGATGCCAGCAGCAGCGCCAGCCAGAAGGCGCGGTACAAGGACGGCAAGAGAGGGGGCATGCAGACTCCTGGGATGCGAGAGGCCCGGCGCTGGTAGCGCAGGGGCCCGGCACCGGAGCAGTCAACGTGGGCAAGCGAGGTGCTTGGGCGTTGTGTGGAGCCCGAAGGGCTCGCTGCTGCACCGGCTGGTGCATCCCTCTCGACCGGCACGCGGCACAAGCGGAGTTGTTGAGTGGGGGCGATTCTACAAGACGCCGCCGGCGCGGGGGCGCCGGGGGATTTATAGGTCAAAAGTGGCTCCAGCCCTTGTGTATCAAGCGCTGACAGCTCACTTTTTTGATGATCAGTGGATGCGCATACCCGGCTGAGCGCCGGCAAAGGGCTCCAGCACGTAGATGCCCGGCTGCGCTTTCTCGTCGGCATGGCTGGCGGCCAGCACCATGCCTTCGGACACGCCGAACTTCATCTTGCGCGGCGCCAGGTTGGCCACCAGCACGGTGAGCTTGCCCGTCAGCTGCTCGGGCGCGTACATGCTGGCGATGCCGGAGAACACGTTGCGCGTCTTGCCCTCGCCGGCATCCAGCGTCAGCTGCAGCAGCTTGGTCGAGCCTTCCACGGCCTTGCATTCGACGATCCTGGCGATGCGCAGGTCAACCTTGGCGAAGTCGTCGATGGTGATGGTGGGGGCAATTTCCTCTCCACCTGGCAGCACCTTTTCCACCACCGGCTCGGGCAGGGCGAACAGGGCGTCCAGCTGCTCCACCGTCACGCGCTGCATCAGGTGCTGGTATTGGCCGATGGCGTGGCCTGCGCCCAGCAGGCGCTGGGTGTCGGCAAAGGCCAGCGGCGCCACGTTCAGGAAGCCCTCCACCTGCGCGGCGACGACCGGCAGCATGGGTTTCAGGTAGACGGTCAGCAGGCGGAAAGCCTCGATGCAGGTGCTGCACACATCGTGCAGGCGCGCCTCCATGCCTTCCTGCTTTGCCAGCTCCCAGGGCTTGTTGGCGTCCACGTAGCTGTTCACGCGGTCGCACAGCAGCATGACCTCGCGCGCCGCGCGGGCGGTGTCGCGCGCTTCGTAGGCCTGGGCGATGGCGTCGGCCTGCACGCGCAGGGCAGCCAGCAGCTCCTGGCCGTCGGCACTCACCTGGCCCAGCTGGCCGCCGAAGCGCTTGGCGATGAAACCCGCCGCGCGCGAGGCGATGTTCACGTACTTGCCGATCAGGTCGGCATTGACGCGCGCCATGAAATCCTCGGGGTTGAAGTCGATGTCCTCATTGCGACCGTTGAGCTTGGCGCCCAGGTAGTAGCGCAGCCACTCGGGGTTCATGCCCAGGCTGAGGTATTTCAGCGGATCCAGGCCGGTGCCCCGGCTCTTGCTCATTTTTTCGCCGTTGTTCACGGTCATGAAGCCGTGCACGCAGATCCGGTCGGGCGTCTTCCTGCCGCTGAACTTGAGCATGGCCGGCCAGAACAGCGTGTGGAAGGTGATGATGTCCTTGCCGATGAAGTGCACCTGCTCCAGCTGCGGGTCGGCCATGTAGGCGTCGTAGTCCTGGCCGCGGCGCTCCAGCAGGTTCTTGAGCGACGCCAGATAGCCCACGGGCGCGTCCAGCCAGACGTAGAAATACTTGCCCGGCGCATCCGGGATCTCGATGCCGAAATACGGCGCATCGCGCGAGATGTCCCAGTCATCCAGGCCGGTGCTGGTGCTGCCATCCGGGTTGGTGCGTGTGCCAAACCACTCGCGGATCTTGGCGGCCACTTCGGGCTGCACGTGCTCACCGTTTTGCGTCCACTCCTTGAGGAACTCCACGCAGCGCGGATCGGACAGCTTGAAGAAAAAGTGCTCCGAGGACTTGAGCACCGGCTTGGCGCCCGACAGGGCCGAGTAGGGATTGATCAGCTCGGTGGGCGCATACACGGCGCTGCAGACCTCGCAGTTGTCGCCGTACTGATCCTTGGCGTGGCAGCGTGGACACTCGCCCTTGATGAAGCGGTCGGGCAGGAACATGTTCTTCTCGGGGTCGAAGAACTGCTCGATGGTGCGCGTCTCGATCAGGCCGGCGGCTTTCAAGTCCAGGTAGATGGCCTGAGCCAGCTCGTGGTTCTCTGGCGCATCGGTGCTGTGCCAGTTGTCGAAGGCGATGTGAAAGCCATCCAGGTACTGCGCGCGCCCGGCGGCGATGCCGGCCACGAACTGCTGCGGCGTCACGCCGGCTTTTTCCGCCGCGATCATGATGGGCGCGCCGTGTGCGTCGTCGGCGCCGACGAAGTTGACCTCGGCGCCCTGCATTCTCTGGTACCGCACCCAGGTGTCGGCCTGGATGTATTCCATGATGTGGCCGATGTGGAAGTTGCCGTTGGCATACGGCAGGGCGGTGGTGGCGAAAATCTTGCGGACGGTCATGGCGGGGCGGATGAGGCTTTCAGGGGCTTGCGCGGAAAACCGGCCATTTTAGGAAACCCGCCTGCGCCCCAGCCGAAGAACGCGCAGACTTCATCGCGCCGCGCCAGCGTGTCGGCGCGCCCCAGGGCGATCAACTCGCGCGTGAAGCTGCGCTCGAACAGCAAATAGCTGGCCAGGGCCGCATCGCGCTGGCCGGGGCCAGTGCCGCCGACGCCCACGCCCAGGGTGTTGAGCAGGGCGCGCACCGTGGCCGGCAGGTGTGCGACATGGCGCCCGGCGATGTCGTCCAGGGACTCGCTGGGCGTGATGAACAGCAGCTGCACCGGGCGCAGCGGGCTGGCCTGGCGCGCAGCCTCGGGGATCAGCGACAGCGTGGTGTTGATGCGCAGCAGCCGCTCGACATCGACCGGCAGCGCGTCCAGGAAGATGCTCGACAGGGCATGGCCGGCGATCTGGCCCAGGGCCGGGTAGTGCGCCGGCCCCGGCGGCTGCCGGCGCACGGGCCGGGCGCCGCCGTTGACCGTGTCGGCCTGGCGCCCGGTGCCCACGACCAGCAGACGTGCCGCCCCCAGGTGGATGGCCGGGGCCACCGGCGCCGTCTGGCGCATGGAGCCGTCGCCAAAATACTCGCGGTGCCCGTCGATGTGGACGGCCTGCGCCGGGAAGATGAAGGGGATGGCCGAGGATGCCAGCAGATGCTCGTGCGTGATGCGCACATGCAAGGCGCGCCGCTGCGAGCGCACCCAGGGCTGGAAGTCCTCGTGCGCGTCGAAGAAGGTGATGTGCTCGCCCGAGCTGTAGCTCGACGCCGTCACCGCCAGCGCCTGCAGATGCCCGGCCTGCAGCAGTTGCGGCAGGCGCTGCAGCGGCACCATCTGATGCAACAGCCGGCCCAGCGGGGCATTGTTGAGCAGTGAGCGTGGCCGCGTGTAGCGCCAGTGCGCCAGCATCCAGCCCAGCGACATCAGCGTCAGCCAGCGTGCGCCGCTGCGCAGCATGTGGATGGCGTCGGCGTGATAGACCTGCTGCGCATGGAAGTCGCTCCAGACCTGCACGATGCGCTGCACGCCCAGCTCGAAATCATCCGCCGCGCAGGCCAGCGCCGCCGCATTGATGGCCCCTGCCGAGGTGCCGCTCAGGATCGGGAACGGATTGGGCGCCTGCTGCGTCCCGCACGCGCGGCGCAGCTCGGCCACGGCCTGTAGCACGCCCACCTGATAGGCCGCGCGGGCGCCGCCGCCGGTCAGCACCAGGCCGGTGTGCGCAGCAGGGGCGATGGCAGGACTGGCAGGGGGGAGCATGGCGCGTTTGTAGCGGTTTTCAGGGCGCGTCCATAACCATTAGCAGCCGCGCAGCAGCAGGGTGTCCAGCGCAGCACCCTCCAGGATGGCCAGGCCGTGCGCGGCGGCAAAGGCGCGCGCGGCATCGCTGACGCTGCCTTGCAGCACGACATAGGTGCCGGCCAGCGCGCCGCGCGCTTGCACCTGGGCGTGCAGTGCGCGCAGCGGCTCCACGCCGTGGCTGGCGGCCTTGTAGCGGCGCGCGGCCACCAGCACGCTCTGGGCAGCATCGCCCTGGCGCAGCAGGCGCAGGTCGGCGGGCTGGGCGTTGGCGGGCAGCGGCTCGACGCTGTGGCCTTCGGCGCTCCAGGCGCGCGTCAGCAGGGCGGCAAAGTCGCGCCAGGGCATGGCAGCCGCTGCCGCCCGTGCGGCTTCGACGCGCGCCGCGCTGGGTGCGCGCCACTGGCGCCAGGCGGCAATGCAGCCGATGACGGCAATCGGCAGGGCGCCAGCGGCGGCAAACGGCACCAGGTGCGCCGGCAGCAGCGCCGCGCACACCAGCACGATGGCGCCGGCGATCAGAAAACTCACCCACCAGGGCGAGCGCAGCAGCACGGCAAAGCCCGAGTTGGGGGCCATCTTGAATTTCATGGGTGGATCACAAGGGTTTTTTACTATGAAAAATATAGCTGTCAGCGCTTGCCAGTATTGAGTTTGAGGCCGATTTGATGCTCAAAACAGGCTTTTTTATGGCCTTTTTTGCATGGTTGTCAGCCCTGTTCAGCCCTGTTCAGCCCTGTTCAGCCT
The DNA here is from genome assembly GCF_017811175.1 of Melaminivora jejuensis. Classification (NCBI taxonomy): domain Bacteria; kingdom Pseudomonadati; phylum Pseudomonadota; class Betaproteobacteria; order Burkholderiales; family Comamonadaceae; genus Melaminivora; species Melaminivora jejuensis. The sequence goes on along the minus strand of NZ_JACWIJ010000002.1, from coordinate 2,131,015 downwards.
GCTCCAGCCGCAACACGTCCTGCGCCAGCGCGGCAATGCCCGCCGGCGTCAGGTCGGGCGCGGCCAAGCGCTGGCGCGCGTCCCAGCGGGCGAAGTTGCGCTGCTGCGAGCGGCCATAGTGCGGGTCGTAGTGCAGGCGCATCAGCTCGTCGAACAGCGCGGCCAGCTCGCCCATCTGCGCCCAGCCCTGCCAGCGCTGCACCGTGGCCTTGCCGTGCAGCTCGGCCAATTGCGCCAGGCGCTGGCACAGGGCGGCGGGGTCGTCGCCCAGATAGGCGTAGTCGCGCAGCAGGTAGGCCAGGCGCTCATCGGGCGGCGCGTCCAGCTCGATGCACGCCGCCGCGCGCAGGCGCTGCACCAGCGGCACCGGCACGGACAGCCGGCCAATGCGCGCGCTCTCGCCCTCGACATACACGGGCCGGGCCAGCTCGAAGCCTTCGAGCCGCGTGGCCAACTGCGTCTCGAAGTGCTTTTGCGACGGCTGCTCCACGCCCGGCAGCGCGCCCAGCAGCGAGCCCTTGTGCCGCGCCAGCCCTTCCAGGTCGAGCACCTGCGCGCCCTGCTCGGCCAGCGCGTGCAGCACGCGCGTCTTGGCGCTGCCCGTGGCGCCGACGATCACGCGCAAGTCCAGTTGCGGGGTGAGCGCCGCGATGCGCTCGATGACGTGGCGGCGAAACGCCTTGTAGCCGCCGGCGAGCTGCTGCGCGTCCCAGCCCACCAGGCGCAGCCACTGCACCATGGAGCCGCTCCTCATGCCGCCGCGCCAGCAATAGATGAGCGGGCGCCAGTTCGCCGGCTTGTCGGCCAGCGGCCCGGCCAAGTGCCGTGCCAGGTTGGCTGCCACCAGGGCGCCGCCCACGCGCCGCGCCTCGAAGGCGCTTTGCTGCACGTAGATGGTGCCCACCAGCGCGCGCTCGTCGTCGCTGAGCACCGGGCAGTTGATGGCGCCGGGGATGTGGTCTTCGGCAAACTCGGCGGGCGTGCGCGCATCGATGATGGCGTCGAAGCCGTGGCGGTCTTGCGGGCGGATGGGGCGGTGGTGGGACACGGCGGCAGGGTCTGGGAGGGCAAAAAAGCGCAAACGCAGCGTACGGGATGCGGCTGGCCGGGCTGGGCGCGGCGGGTGGCGGGCGGCGGGCGGCGCCCGATGAATCTGGGATGATCCGGCGCTGCCCGCCACCGCGCCGTCGCGCCAGTACGCCGGACGGGCGCACATTGTCCGAGAACCCGCCCTTGCCCATATGCCCGCCATGAATGCCACTGTGTCCGCCGCCTCTACTGCCGCCCCTGCCGCCCCTGCCACCCCCGCCTGACCTCGCTGTCGCACGGCGGCGGCTGCGGCTGCAAGATCGCCCCGGGCGTGCTGTCACAGATCCTGGCGCAGTCCGGCGCCGCCGCCGTGGTGCCGCCCGAGCTGCTGGTCGGCCTGGAGACGGCGGACGACGCCGCCGTCTATCGCCTCAACGACAGCCAGGCGCTGGTGGCGACGACGGACTTCTTCATGCCCATCGTCGATGACCCCTACGAGTTTGGCCGCATCGCCGCGACCAACGCGCTGAGCGATGTCTATGCCATGGGCGGCAAGCCCATCATGGCGCTGGCGCTGGTGGCCATGCCGGTGGGCCAGCTGCCGCTGGAAGTCATCGGCGCCATCCTGCGGGGTGGGCAGGACGTGTGCCGCGCCGCCGGAATCCCGGTGGCCGGCGGCCACACCATCGATTCGGTCGAGCCCATCTACGGCCTGGTGGCCCTGGGCCTGGTGCATCCGGATCGCGTGCGCAGGAACGCTGGTGCGCAGGCCGGCGACGTGCTGATCCTGGGCAAGCCGCTGGGCGTGGGCGTGTACTCCGCCGCGCTGAAGAAAGAGCAGCTCGGCGATGCCCACTACCGCGAAATGATCGCCAGCACCACCCGCCTGAACACCCCCGGCCCGCTGCTGGCCGAACTGGCGGGCGTGCACGCCATCACCGACGTGACCGGCTTCGGCCTGGCCGGCCATGCGCTGGAGATGGCGCGCGGCGCTGGCGTGTCCGTACACATCGACTGGGCGCGCGTGCCGCTGCTGCCCGGCGTGGCGGCACTCGCGCAGCAGGGCTTCGTCACCGGCGCCAGCGGGCGCAACTGGGCCGGCTATGGGGCCGATGTGCAACTGGCGGACGGTCTGCCGGCTACCGCCCAGGCGCTGCTGAGCGACCCGCAGACCTCGGGCGGGCTGCTGGTGGCGTGCGCGCCGGAGGCCGCCGACGAGGTGCTGGCCGTGTTTGCGCGCGAGGGCTTCGAGCACGCCGCCGTGGTGGGCCGGGCGCAGGCGGGCGCTGCGGGGCTGCACGTGCAGGCCTGAGCCGTCCCCCGCTCCCTCGCCCGCCCGATAAGCCCAGCCCCGGGAGTGCCAAGCCCCCTTGGCTAGACTCGGGCACCCCCGAAATCGGTCAAGACAACATCACCATGGCACTCACAGAACAAGACTTGCTGGCAGCCTTGGCCAGCGTCACCGACCCCACACCGGCAAGGATTTCGTCAGCGCCCGCGCCGTGCGCAACGTGCAGATCAACGGCGGCGACGTTGCCTTCGACGTCGAGCTGGGCTACCCCGCCAAGAGCCTTATCCCCGAGCTGCGCAGCCAGCTCGTTGCCGCTGCGCGCACGCTGCCGGGCGTGGCCAACGTCTCGGTCAACATCGCCAGCAAGATCACGGCCCATGCCGTGCAGCGCGGCGTGCAGCTGCTGCCGGGCGTCAAGAACATCATCGCCGTGGCCTCGGGCAAGGGCGGGGTGGGCAAGAGCACCACCGCCGTCAACCTGGCGCTGGCCCTGAGCGCCGAGGGCGCGCGCGTCGGCCTGCTGGACGCCGACGTCTACGGCCCCAGTATGCCGACCATGACGCGCACGTCCGGCAAGCCCGACAGCGTGGACGGCAAGCTGATGGAGCCCAAGGTCTCCATGGGCCTGCAGATCAACTCCATCGGCTTCCTCGTCGATGAAGCCCAGGCCATGATTTGGCGCGGCCCCATGGCCAGCCAGGCGCTGGAGCAGCTCATCACCCAGACGCGCTGGGACAACCTGGACTATCTGATCGTGGACATGCCGCCCGGCACCGGCGACATCCAGCTGACCATGGCGCAGAAGGTGCCGCTCACCGGCGCGGTCATCGTGACCACGCCGCAGGACATCGCGCTCATCGACGCGAAAAAGGGCATCACCATGTTCCAGAAGGTGAGCGTGCCCATCATCGGCCTGGTGGAGAACATGGCCGTACACGTGTGCAGCCACTGCGGCCACGCCGAGCACATCTTCGGCGCCGAGGGCGGCAAGAAGATGGCCGAGAGCCTGGGCCTCAAGTACCTGGGCGCGCTGCCGCTCAAGATGTCGATCCGCGAACAGGCCGACAGCGGCCAGCCCACCGTCGCCGCCGAGCCGGACAGCGAGGTGGCCGGCCTGTACAAGGACATCGCGCGCCAAGTCGCAGTGACCATCGCGCAGCAGTCCAAGGATTTTTCGAGCAAGTTTCCGACCATCACTATCAGCAGGAAGAGCTGAAGTAGCAAACAAGAAGGGCGCCCTGCTCAGGCCTCGCCTTTGCTTGCGCGGACGCTGCGGCTGTCAGTTCGGCGAGGTCGTGGCCCCACTCTGGGTGACGCAGGCCGGCTGCAGCCTCACGATCACGGCGGTAGATTGCACGTCTTGATCGTGGAGTGCACAAGCTTGCTGGCTCTTTGCCTGAGTTCTGCCACAGCGTTCCAGTGGTGGTGACGGGCAAACGGGCTGAGGCTGGTCTTTTCCTGGAGTTGCATCAGGGCATCAGTCCAGTAGGCCAGCAGGGCGCGGCGCACACCGGGGAGTTGCAAGAATTCGAGAGCCTCCTGAAAAGAAGCTTCGAACCATATGGCCGTGGAGCGTGGCAGACCGCTGGCATAGACATCGTCGAGCAACTCTCCCTCTTTGCCTGCCAGCCAGGCCCGGGCTTCGGGCAGTCCATGGATTAGGCTGTCCAGGTGCAGCATGTGCAAGCGGGGCCGCTGCGGCCTCGGCAGGGTGGCAAATGCCACCTCGTGCCGTCCGATATTGATCGTGTAATACCTGCCGCCGCTGGTGGAGGGGAAAAGATTCAGAGTCCAGGCGCCCTGCAAGTCCAGCCAGTTGAACAGACCGGTGAACTGGAACAGCTCGTCCAGGTAATGCGACAGTTCCTCGTCCTGAAACAGGCGGTCGGCCTTGGGCTTGCGCAGCAGTAGGGACGGCTCGATGTCCTGCAACAGCCGGGCGGCGTCAGTGGGCGGCAGGTCGAAAAGTTCGCGCTGCCCAGGCACGCTGCTGGCGAATCTGCTTCTGAGCGCATAGTGCAGCGAATATTCGACCTTTCTCCAGTCGCTGACCTGCCGGAAGTCGTGCAGTGACCAGGGGCCCAGGCTTTTGTAGGGTTCGCAAGCGTTGATTTCCTTGATGCGCTTGAGCGGAGCATGGTCGGTGCCGCCTATCTTGATCTGGGAACAGTTGGGCGATACCAGGATGTAGACATGGCCCTCCCGGCCAGGGTTGTCGGCGAGCATGAGAGTCGGCGTGGATGCTTCGTGTGTTGCTGTGAGTGCGAAGCATTGTTGCCGGACTTTGCTGCGTAACGCTCTGGCATATCGAGGCCTGCTGACGACTATCGAATCAATAGCTGCAAGCGCTTGATGGGCAAAGGCTGTGGCCCTGAAAGACTGTCATTCCGATACCGGCGCGGGCCACCCTCACCGCGCCGGCGGCACTGGTATCGCCGGCGCCTCGGCGCCGGTGGCCGTGCGGCTCTCGGGCAGGTAGGGGTCTTCGCCCGAGGCGAACAGCCGCCCCAGCCCGGCGACCACCAGCACCAGCGCCAGCACCACGGCAATGACGCCCACGGCGCGGCGCAAGTCCACGATGGCGGGCACCTGGCGCGGGTGGATGGGTGGGTCGGAGTTTTCGATTTTCTGGTCGGGGATGCGGGCCATGAGGAGCCTCCTTGCGCTGTGCGGCACGGGGCGTGCCGGGGTTCGTGAACTGGCCTTCCTTTCTAATCAGCGTCAGCCGCCCGGGTCGTCGGACAAGGGCGCGCCCCCGCCGCCGAAGCGCGCGCCTGCTGATGCGGCGATTGACACCCCCATCCCAGCCCGCAAGATACGCGCCCATGAACCCGCAACAAAAAATCACCCTGTACGACGGCCCGGCTGGTGGTTGGGGCGCGCTGAACAGCGTCAAAAATGCGCTGCTGCACCACGGCATCCCCGTCAAGGGCGCGAAAACGCTGCTGTCGGCCAACCAGCCCGAGGGCTTTGACTGCCCCGGCTGCGCCTGGCCGGATCGCAACCACCACTCGACGTTTGAGTTCTGCGAAAACGGCGCCAAGGCCGTGGCGGCAGAGGCCACGGCGCGGCGCGCGACGCCCGAGTTCTTCGCCCGCCACAGCGTCGCCGAGCTGGCCGCGCAAAGCGACTTCTGGCTGGAAGACCAAGGTCGCCTGACCCACCCCATGCGCTACGACGCGGCCAGCGACCGCTATGTGCCGATTGCCTGGGACGAGGCCTTTGCCCTGATCGCCCGCCACCTGGGCGCCCTGGCCAGCCCGCACGAGGCCATCTTCTATACGTCAGGGCGCACCAGCAACGAGGCGGCGTTTCTGTATCAATTGTTCGTGCGCCAGTTCGGCACCAACAACTTCCCCGACTGCTCCAACATGTGCCACGAGGCCAGCGGCGCAGCCATGCGCGCGCAGCTCGGCACGGGCAAAGGCACGGTGTCGCTGCAGGATTTCGAGCAGGCCGATGCCATCTTCATCTTCGGCCAGAACCCCGGCACCAATCACCCGCGCATGTTGGGCGAGCTGCGCGCGGCACACCAGCGCGGCGCGCGCATCGTGAGCTTCAACCCCCTGCGCGAGCGCGGCCTGGAGCGCTTTGCCGACCCGCAGGACAAGCTGCAGATGGCCACCCTGGGCTCCTCGCCCATCAGCACGCACTACTTTCAGTTGCGCATCGGTGGCGATCTGGCGGCAGTGCAGGGCATGGCCAAGCACGTGCTGGAGCTGCAGGCGCGCGGCCACCGCGTGCTCGATGAAGACTTCATCGCCCAGCACACCAGCGGCCTGCACGACTGGGCGGCGCTGCTGGCGTCCACGCCCTGGCAGCAGCTGGAACAGGCCTCGGGCCTGAGCGAGGCGCAGTTGCGCGCTGCCGGTGATGTCTATGCCAATGCCGGCAGCGCCATCGCCTGCTGGGGCATGGGCATCACGCAGCACCAGCACGCGGTGGCGACCATAGGCGCCATCGTCAATTTGCTGTTGCTGCGCGGCAACATCGGCCGCCCTGGCGCCGGGCCGTGCCCGGTGCGCGGACACAGCAACGTGCAGGGCGACCGCACCATGGGCATCTGGGAGGCGCCGCCCGCCGCGCTGCTCGATCGCCTGGCAGCGGTGTATGGCTTCGAGCCGCCGCGTGCGCCCGGCGTGGACACCATAGGCGCCATCGAACAGATGCGCCGGGGCGGCTGCCGGGTGTTTTTCGCCATGGGCGGCAACTTCGCTGCGGCCACGCCCGACACGCTGCAGACCTGGGCCGGCCTGCGCCAGTGCGCCCTGACGGTGCACGTGGCCACCAAGCTCAACCGCAGCCACGTCGTGCATGGCCGCGAGGCGCTGATCCTGCCCTGCCTGGGCCGCACCGAGATCGATGTGCAGGCCGGCGGCCCGCAGGGCGTGACGGTGGAGGACTCCATGAGCATGGTGCATATCAGCGCCGGCATCAACGCGCCGGCGTCGCCGCACCTCATGTCCGAGCCGGCCATCGTCGCGCGGCTGGCCGAGGCGGCGCTGGGCAGCCGCTCGGCCGTGCCCTGGCGCTGGCTGGTCGAGGACTACGCCCGTATCCGGGACGAGATCGAAAAAATCTTTCCGGACTTCCACGACTTCAACGCCCGCGTGGCGGTGCCGGGCGGCTTTCGTCTGCGCAACCCGGCCAGCGAACGCCAGTGGGCCACCGCTAGCGGCAAGGCGCAGTTCAGCATGGCAGCGCTGCCGCAGGCCACGCCCACGCAGCGCGCGCAGCAGCAATTGGGATCGAATGCACTGGTGTTCACGCTGCTCTCGACGCGCTCGCACGACCAGTACAACACCACCATCTACGGCTTCAATGACCGCTATCGCGGCGTGCGCGGGCGGCGCGATGTGCTCTTCATCCACCCCGAGGACATCCGCGCCCTGGGCCTGCAGGCGGACGACCGGGTGGACATCCACACCGTCTGGCACGACGGCGAGGAGCGCATGGTGCGCGGCTTTGCCCTGGTGCCGTATGACATCCCGCGTGGCAACCTGGCGGCCTACTACCCCGAAACAAACCCGCTGGTGCCCCTGTCGGCGGTGGCTGAAGGGGCCGGCACGCCGACCTCCAAATCCATCCCGGTGCTGCTGCGCGCTCACCGAGCCGCTGTGACGGTCTGTGCTGCCTGATGCTCAGTGGTCAATGAGCGGATACAAGCCAAGCCCCTGGCGCTGGCCGCTCTGAGGGCGCTGGCCGAAGAGCCCGCGGGGGCAGCTCTTTCCCTGCCGCGTCTGGCCAAGCGCCTGGGTAGCAGTGCCAGCGTGCTGCTGCGTGAACTGAACCTGATGAGTGCGGTTGCACTGGGCGAGCATTCTGGCCCCGGCTGGGTGCGCGTATGGCAGGACGGCGGGCGCTGGTGGGTTGCGCTCTGCGGTGCTGCGGTGGACGATTTCTGAGGTTTTTGGGGTTCTCGACCACTCCTTGTCTAGGTGTTTGCCCTTGACTTGAGGGCATTGCGAGGCCGTTGTAAGTCTCGCGCAAGCACACCCTCTAGAGTGCCGAGGCAATGTCTGAAAGCCAGGGATTTCTACGCCAGCCGCAAACATGGCGCAGGAGATCCAGAAAACCCGTCTCTATCCTGTCCTGTCCGGATTTTCCTCCGGTCTTGGCAGTGTTTGACATTTTCCTGTCCCCTGTGTTTTCAGTCAGATGGCAGCCATCGTTGGGGCGATTGCGAGCAACTGAAAGCATAGGAGGTGCGGCGACCACGAATGAAAGAGAGCGTTATTCGATTTATAGGTTATGTAGCCTGGCCGTGCAAAGACACGAAGACAAGGGGTTATTTATGGCTAAACAGATTACGGAGAGAGATCAGGCCTATTGGCGTGCGAATGTTCGCCTGATCACAATTTGCCTGGTCATATGGGCAACAGTTTCTTATGGCTTTGGGATTTTGCTGCGTCCATTGGTAATGGGCATTTCCGTTGGCGGCGCTGATCTGGGCTTTTGGTTTGCCCAGCAAGGCTCCATCCTCACCTTCCTGGCGTTGGTCTTCTTCTATTCATGGAGAATGAACCGGCTCGACGAAGAATTCGGCCTGGAGGAGTGACCATGAGCCAATTCTGGATCAACTTCATTTTCGTCATCGGGTCTTTCGTGATCTATACCTGGATCGCCATCTGGGCCCGAGCGAAGACGACGCGCGAGTTCTACATCGCCGGCGGCAACGTACATCCGACCCTCAACGGCATGGCCACGGCGGCCGACTGGCTCTCGGCCGCATCGTTCATCTCGGTGGCCGGCCTGATCTCGGTGGGTTACGTCAACTCCTCCTTCATCATGGGGTGGACAGGCGGCTACGTGCTGCTGGCGACGCTGCTGGCACCCTATCTGCGCCGCTTCGGTGCCTATACAGTGCCGGACTTCGTGGGCAAGCGCTACGCCAGCAAAGGCGCACGCGTGGTGGCGGTGATCTGCCTGATCGTGATCTCGCTGACCTACGTGATCGGCCAGATGACGGGCGCGGGCGTGGCCTTCGCGCGCTTCCTGGAGGTCAAGAGCGACACCGGCCTGATCATCTCGGCGCTGGTGGTGTTCTTCTATGCCGTGCTTGGCGGCATGAAGGGCGTGACCTACACGCAGGTGGCGCAGTACATCGTGCTGATCCTCGCCTTCACCATCCCGGCGGTGTACCTGTCGCTGATGATGACCGGGCACTTCCTGCCGCAGACCGGCCTGTTCGGCGATCACTCCGCCTCCGGCATGCCGCTCCTGCAAAAGCTCAACGAGGTGGTGCGCGACCTGGGCTTCCAGGACTACACGGCGGACGTCAGCAACAAGTGGAACATGTTCCTCTTCACCCTGACGCTGATGGTCGGCACGGCAGGTCTGCCGCACGTGATCATCCGCTTCTTCACGGTGCCTAACATCCGCGACGCCCGCTGGTCTGCCTCCTGGGCGCTGGTGTTCATCGCCTTGTTCTACACCACTGCTCCGGCGCTGGCCGGCATGGCGCGCATGAATTTGCTCGATACCATCTATCCCGGTGGCCCGCGGGCCGCGCCGCTGGTGTATGAGGAGCGTCCGCAGTGGGTGAAGAACTGGGAGGCCACCGGGCTGATCAAGTTCGAGGACAAGAACGGCGATGGCCGCATCCAGTTCTACAACGAGGCGAACAAGGAACTGGTCAACAGCGCCGAGTGGGCCAAGGACTGGAAGGGTAACGAACTGGTGGTGAACAACGACATCCTGGTGCTGGCCCTGCCCGAGATCGCCAACATGCCCGCGTGGATCATCGGCCTGATCGCGGCCGGGGGGATCGCGGCGGCGCTGTCCACGGCGTCCGGGCTGCTGATGGCGATCTCGTCGGCGGTGAGCCACGACCTGCTGAAAAATACGCTGATGCCGCACCTGTCCGAGCAAAAGGAGATGCTCTATGCGCGCATCGCCATGGTCGGGGCGATCGTCGTCGCCACCTGGCTGGGCCTCAATCCACCAGGCTTTGCGGCGCAGACGGTGGCGCTGGCCTTCGGGATGGCGGCCTCGTCAATTTTCCCCGCGCTGGTGCTGGGCATTTTCTCCACGCGCATCAACAGCAAGGGGGCGATGGCAGGCATGGTGGCCGGTTCGCTGGCGACCGTGACCTACATCTTCATGTACCTGGGCTGGTTCTTCATCCCCGGCACCAACTCCTTCCCGAATACGCCGGAGCACTGGGTGCTGGGCATCTCGCCGCTGTCGGTGGGCTGCATCGGGGCGGCGATCAATATCGCCGTGTCCGTTTTCGTTTCCCTGGCGACCGAGGACACGACCGAGGAAACCAAGGAAATGGTGCGCCACGTGCGTTACCCGTGATGGCTGTGCAATCCTGAGAGGATTGCGGTTTGCAGGTGGGCTTTCGGTGAAAGCCCACCTTTTTTGTCAGGGATGGAACAACAATGATTTGGCATCTGGTCGGTGTTCTGGTCATGGGCCTGTGCCTCGGGGGAATGGCCTTTTTCGTACGGAAGGCCACGCGCAACCGGCTGGCCAAATGGTGGATTCCGGCATCGGCCGCGGCCGGTATGTTGGGATACCTCGCCTATTACGACTATGACTGGTACGCTTTCAAGCGCAGCCAGCTGCCCGAGGGCACGGTCGTGATTCACGAGGAACGCGGCCGCAGCCTGCTCAAGCCCTGGAGCTATCTCCATCCGGCGGTCAATTCCTTCGTGGCCCTCGATGGAAAGCACAGCACGCGGCTGCAAGACCGCCAGCGGCTGGTGGAATATTTCGAATACCATTTCCACAAGGATCCGCTGGAGCGCCTGGAAACCCAGGCCTACGTGCTCAATTGCGAGACCCAGGAGCGTGTGGCTTTCGATGACAAAAGCGGCAGGCCGACCGGGCCGGTGGAAAACGTTTCCATCGAAAGTGCCATTTTCCGGAGTGCCTGCCGCTGATATTGCGGGAGGGACGAGATGCGCAGAAGTCGGCTCAGGGAACGCCTGCTCGGGCTGTTTGCCGCGGGCTGGCTGCTGCTGAATTTCCCGCTGCTCAGCATCTGGGACCGGGAGCAGTTCGTGCTGGGCTGGCCGCTACTGCCGGCGGCGGCCTTCGCCATCTGGCTGCTGCTGATCGTGGCGCTTGCCGTGCTGATGGAGCGCGGGCGCGGTGCCAGCGCCGGCGCGGCGGGCGGCAAGGAGCGCGCGCAGCCGCCCGCGGATGGCTGAGCGATGGGCGCCCCGCTGGTCTTGACCGTCTCGCTGGCCTACCTGGCCCTGCTGTTCGTGGTCGCCTGGGTGGGCGACCGGCGCGCGGCGCGCGGGCGCTCGCTCATCAACAGTCCCTGGGTGTATGCGCTCTCGCTGGGCGTCTACTGCACCGCCTGGACTTACTTCGGCAGCGTGGGCCGCGCGGCCAGCGAGGGGCTGTGGTTCCTGCCGGTGTATCTCGGGCCGACCATGGCGATGGTGCTGGGCTGGATGGTGCTGCGCAAGATCGTGCGCATCGCCAAGGCGCAGCGCATCACTTCCATTGCCGACTTCATCGCCAGTCGCTACGGCAAGAGCCGGCTGCTCGCCGTGGGCGTGACGGTGATCGCCATCGTGGGCGTGGTGCCGTACATCGCGCTGCAGCTCAAGGCGGTCTCGGCCGCCTATGGGCTGCTGGTCACGCCCGGCGTGGTGGAGAGCACGGCCCAGGTGCCCTGGAGCCGCGACAGCACCTTCTACCTGGCGCTGGTGCTGGCCGGTTTCACGATGATCTTCGGCGCGCGCCACCTGGACGCCACCGAGCGCCACGAGGGCATGGTCGCGGCCATCGCCTTCGAGTCGGTGGTCAAGCTGATCGCCTTCCTGGCCGTCGGCGCCTTCGTGACCTACGGCCTGTTCGATGGCTTTGCCGACGTGTTCGCGCGCGCCCAGGCCCAGCCGCAGCTACGTGCATTGATGCGGCTGGAGCAGGGCGCGGCCTTTGCCTGGCCGCAGTGGTTCACCATGAATGTCCTGGCCATGGTGGCGGTGCTGATGCTGCCGCGCCAGTTCCAGATCATGGTGGTCGAGAACGTGCATGAGGAGCACCTGCGGCGTGCCACCTGGCTGTTTCCGGCCTATCTGCTGGCAATCAACGTGTTCGTGATCCCGATCGCCCTGGGCGGGTTGCTGTTGTTCGCCGGCCAGCCTGTCAACCCGGACAACTTCGTGCTGTCGTTGCCTCTGGCGGCGGGGCAGGGCGGGCTGGCGCTGCTCGTCTTCATCGGTGGTCTGTCGGCTGCGACCGGCATGGTGATCGTCGAAAGCATTGCCGTATCCATCATGGTCAGCAACGAACTGGTGCTGCCGCTGCTGCTGCGCTGGCGCGCGCTGGTGGGCGAGGGGCTGTCGGATCTGACGCGCATCCTGCTCAACATCCGGCGTATCACCATCTTGGTGCTGCTCCTGCTGGGCTATGCCTATTTCCACGTGGCCAGCGAGGCCTATGCGCTGGTCAGCATCGGCCTAATCAGCTTCGCGGCGGTGGCGCAGTTTGCCCCGGCGGCGCTGATCGGGCTGTACTGGCGCGCCGGCACGCGGCTGGGAGCGCTGGGCGGGCTGTCGGCAGGCTTCGGGGTCTGGGTCTATACGCTGATGCTGCCCTCGATTGCCAAGTCCGGCTGGCTCGACGATGCCTTCGTGCGCGGGGGGCCGGCGGGTCTGTGGTGGCTGCGGCCGGAAGCGCTGTTCGGCCTGGACGGGCTCGATGCGCTGACGCATTCGCTGTTCTGGAGCCTGTTGCTGAATGTCTCGGTCTACATCGCGCTGTCGCTGGCGCGCGAGCCCTCGGCGCGCGAGACCAGCCAGGCGCTGATCTTTGTCAATGCCGGACGGCACGCTGGCGACGCCACGCCGATCTTCTGGCGCGGCGAGGCGCATGTGGAAGACCTGCGTCAATTGTGCCTGCGCCTGTTCGGGCGCAGCCGCACGCAGGCGCTGTTCGACGAATACACCAGCCGCTGGGGAGTGCAGTCGCTGGCGCGCGCCGATGCACAGTTCGTCAGCTTCATCGAGACCAAGCTGGCGGGCGCCGTGGGCGGGGCCTCGGCACGGGTGCTGGTGGCCTCGGTGTCCAAGGAGGAGTCGCTGACCACCGACGACGTGTTGAGCATGTTGGAGGAGGCCTCGCAGTTGCGCGCCTACTCGCGGGCGCTGGAGGAGAAGTCGCGCTCACTGGAGGAGGCCACGCAGCGCCTGCGCGAGGCCAACGAGCAGCTCAAGGGTCTGGATGAGTTGCGCGAGGAGTTCATGTCCTCGGTGACGCACGAACTGCGCACGCCGCTGACCTCGATCCGGGCGCTGGCCGAGCTGATGCGCGACGACCCCGACATGCCGGTGGCGCAGCGCCAGCAATTCGTGGGCATTGTGGTGGCCGAGGCCGAGCGCCTGTCGCGCCTGGTCACGCAAGTGCTCGATCTGGCCAAGATCGAGGCCGGGCGGGCGCAGTGGAACGATGTCGAACTGGATCTGCGTGCGCTGGTGGCGCAGGCTGCCGAGACCACGCGCGAGTTGCTGCGCGAGCGCGGCAGCGCCCTGGAACTGGAGCTGCCGGAGCCCGGGCCGCAAGGAGGCCTATGGGTGTGCGCCGATCCGGATAAGCTGCAGCAGGTCATGCTCAACCTGCTGTCCAATGCCATCAAGTTCGTACCAGCGCAGACCGGGCGCGTGCGGCTGAGGCTGCAGGCCGAAGGCGACTGGCTCACGGTGTCGGTGACGGACAATGGCCCGGGCATCTGCGCCGAGGAGCAGCAGGCGGCCTTCGACAAGTTCCGCCAGGTGGGCGATCCGCGCCAGCGTCGCCAAGGCACCGGGCTGGGACTGCCCATCTGCCGGCAGATCGTGGAGCATTACGGCGGGCGCGTCGGCGTGCGCTCGGAAGTGGGCCAGGGCGCGACCTTCTATTTCTCGCTGCCGTGGCTGCACCCGGCGACCGCCGGGGAGAAAGGACGGGAGACATGACACACAAGGTGCTGGTGGCAGACGATGAGCCCAATATCGTGGTGTCGCTGGAGTATCTGCTCAGGCGCGAGGGCTACGAGGTGCTGCTCGCCGCCGATGGCGAGCAAGCGCTGGCGACGCTGCTGCGCGAACGGCCAGCACTGGTGCTGCTGGACGTGATGATGCCGGGCAGGACGGGCTTCGAGGTTTGTCAGCAGGTACGCGCCGACCCGGAGCTGGAAGGGGTGCGAATCCTGATGCTCACTGCCAAGGGGCGCGACACCGACATCAGCAAAGGGTTGGCACTGGGCGCCGACGCCTACATGACCAAGCCCTTTTCCACGCGCGAGCTGGTGCAGAAAGTCGCGCAGATGCTGCGGGGGGTGCCTTGAGGCGTGGCCTGCTTCTGAAGCTGGCGCTGGCGGCGGGGCTGGCGCTGGGAAGCTGCCTGCTGCTCGGGCTGGTACTGGCAGGCCTGCCGCTGCCGCCGCCGGAGCGGGAGCGTTTCGCCGCGCTGGCGCTGCGCGGTGCGCCCCTGCTGGTGCTGGGCTGGGTGGTGGGCGTGGCGGTGGCCGTGGCGGCGCTGCAGCGCTGGTGGCTGCCGCGGGCGCAGGCCTGGCAGAGCCTGGCTGAGCAGACGCGCGCCTTGCTCAACGCCACTGAGCCACTGCAACTGCCGACCCGCCCGGCAGCCGACCAGCAGGCGCTGGCCCAGGCCATCCAGGCTCTGGCAAACCAGCGTGACGCGCTGCGGGCCGATACCGCTGCCGAGGTGGCGCGCGCCAGTGCCAGTGTGCGCCAGGAGCGCAACCGCCTGGCGGCCCTCATGGCGGAGCTGACGCAGAGCGTGGTGGTGTGCAACCGCGAGGGGCGCATCCTGCTGTACAACAACCGCGCACGTATGCAATTTCGTGCCCTGTCCGAGGCGCCGCGGCTAGCGGGAGGCGCCGAACTCATGGGTATCGGTCGCTCGATCTACGCAGTGTTTGACCAGCAGCTTGTGGCACATGCCCTGGAGCGGGTGCAGCAGCGGCTGGCGCGTGGGGCAATCCACCCATCGGCCCAGTTCGTCACCGCCACACGTGCCGGGCAGTTGCTGCGCGCGCAACTGACGCCGGTAACCGATGCCGGGGGCGATGCCCATCCAGGCGAAGTACGCACCCCTGAAGGTTTTGTGCTGATGCTGGACAACATCACACGCAGCTTCGAGGAGGAATCGGCGCGCGGCCAGTTGCTGTACGGACTCACCGAAGGCAGCCGAGCAGCGCTGGCGAGCGCCCAGGCGGCCCTGGACATGCTGGATTACGAGGATCTGGAGCCGCAAATGCGCGAGCGCTTCCTGGGCGTGCTGCGTCATGAGGTTGCCGCCATGGTCGAGCGTGTGGATGCGGTGGCGCGCCGCTCGGCCAAGGTGCTGCGCACGCGCTGGCCGCTGGAGGACATGCGCGGCTCGGAGTTCATCGAAATGGCAGTCCGCCAGATGCAAGCACGGTGTGCAGTGCCGATCCTGGCCGAGGAAGTCGATGCGCTGCTGTGGCTGCGCCTGGACAGCTTCTCTTTGCTGCAGGCGCTGATCCACCTGGGCACATGCCTGGTGGAGGAATTCGGTGTGCGCACCCTGCAATTGCGGCTGGCGCGCAAGGGTGGACGGGCGCAGTTGGATCTGGCATGGGTGGGCCATGCCGTGAACACCGAGACGGTGATGGGTTGGGAGATCGACCCCATGCGCATTGGCGGCGAGGCGCATCCGCTATCGGTGCGCGATGTGCTGGAGCGTCACGACGCCGAGATGTGGTTCGAACGCCACCGGGCCGAGCATCAGGCTTTCTTTCGCTTTCTGCTGCCGCTGGCGGGCGGTGCGGCAGAGGCAGAGGCAGAGGCAGAGGCAGAGGCAGAGGCAGAGGCAGAGGCAGAGGCAGAGGAGGTGCCCGATGTGCAGGCGTTGGACGGGCGACCGGAATTCTTCGACTTCGACCTGTTCGCCGTCGCGAGCACGGATGAGCAACTCGACGAGCGCCCCCTGGCTGAGCTGGCCTATACCGTGTTCGACACCGAAACCACCGGCCTCGACCCTGCCGGCGGCGACGAGATCATCCAGATCGGTGCGGCGCGCGTGGTCAATGGCCGGCTGCTGCGGCACGAGGCCTTCGAGCAGCTCATCGACCCCGGACGCGACATCCCCGAGGCGGGCATTTCCATTCACGGCATCACTGCCCAGATGGTGGCCGGGCAGCCGCGCATCGAGCAGGTGCTGCCGGCCTTTTACCAGTTCGCACGCGATACGGTATTGGTAGCGCACAACGCTGCCTTCGACATGCGCTTGCTGCAATTGCTGGAGCCGCGCACGGGGCTGCGCTTCCAGCAGCCGGTGCTCGACACCTTGCTGCTGTCGGCGCTCGTGCATCCACACCAGGAGTCGCACCGGCTGGAGGCTATTGCCGAGCGCCTGGGCGTAACGGTACAAGGGCGCCACACGGCGCTGGGCGACGCCTTGGTGACGGCGGAGATCCTCCTGCGGCTGATGCCGCTGCTGCGCGAGGCGGGTGTCGTCACCCTGGGGCAGGCGCGGGCACGTTCGCAGCAGACCTACTACGCCCGCTTGAAGTATTGAAATGCGGCGGCGGGTGGATGCACGCATGGCCGCCCCTGGCAGGAGAGCGAGACGATGGAGCATGGATGGGATATCGCAGGCCTGATGGCCACGCAGCGGGTGCTGGGCGCCCTGCCTGAGTCGGCGCGCCAGCAATTGGCTGGGCACTGGCAGGAGATGCATGGCGCGCCGGCCGAGGTGCTGCTGGCCGATGGCGAGCTGTCCGAGCGGCTGGGCTGGCTGCTCGACGGCACTCTGGAGCTGGCTGATCCACAGGCTGGCTGGAGCCTGCCGCTGCGCCCTGGGGAACTGTTCGGTGGCGGGGTGCATGGGGCCGCGCCAGGGGTGCAGGTCGTGGCCACGACGGCCTGTCGGGTGTTGTTGCTGGACGTCGCAGTGCTGCAGCGCATGGTGCAGCAGTACCCCTGGCTGCAACTGTTGCTGCCAACGCTGGAGGGCAGCACGCCAGTGCCAGCGCCGGCGCCGGCATTGGCCAGCGGCAATCTGCTGGCCGGCCCGGTGGGCAGCCTGATCAGCCGGGCGCCTGTTTGCATCGATGGCAGCCAGAGCATCCGCAGTGCGGCGCGTCGCATGGCCGAGGCGGGGGTGTCATCCATCTTGCTGACGCAGCAGGGGCAGCTCTCGGGCCTGCTCACGGATCGTGACCTGCGTCGGCGCGTGCTTGCCGACGGCCTCGATCCCGAGCGCCCGGTGGCTGAGGCAGCCACGCCGGCGCCCTGGACACTGCAGCGCCAGCAGCCCATCTTCGATGCCATGACGCTGATGGCGCGCCACCACATCCATCATCTGCCGGTGCTCGATGGCGGGAAGCTCATTGGCATGGTGACGGCATCTGACCTGTGGCGCCTGCAAAGTCCGTTCGCACTGCATCTGACGCAGGACATCTACCGCCAGGGCGACCTGGCCGGACTGGTCGCCTGCAGCGCGCGCGTGCGCCATTTGCAAAGCAGCCTGGCGCGTGCCGGTGCCAGCGCGCACAGCACCGGCATCCTGATCACCTCGGTGACCGACGCCTGCACCATTCGACTGATCCAGTTGGCCGAGCAACACCTTGGCCCGGCCCCAGTGCCCTATGTCTGGGTGGCCGCTGGCTCGCAGGCGCGCATGGAGCAAGCGGCGCGCACCGACCAGGACAATTGTCTGGTGCTCTCCGATGACTACCGGCAGGAGATGCACGGGGCCTATTTCGATCTTCTGGCCCGCTTCGTCTGCGACGGTCTGGCTGCCTGTGGCTATGTCCATTGCCCGGGCGGCATCATGGCCATGACGCCGCAGTGGCGCCAGCCCTGGGCGCAATGGGATGCCTATTTCTCGCGCTGGACACGCCAGCCCGATGCCCAGGCGCTGATGCTCACCGGCGTGTTCTTCGACATGCGCGCCGTATGCGGGGAGGCGGCGCTGCTGCACAGCCTGCGCCGTGCCATGCTGCAGCGCACGCGTGGCAATGGCCTGTTCCTGGCGCACATGGTGGGCAACGCCCTGGGGCAACGGCCACCGCTGGGCATGTTCGGCCAGATCACAGTGGAGCGCGGTGGAGACCATCCGGGTACGATCGATCTCAAGCATGGCGGCATCGTGCCCATCATCGACCTGGCACGTGTCTATGCCCTGGCCGGGGCACAGGAGGCGGTCAATACCCATGAGCGACTGGCCGTGGCTGCCGACAGCGGCGAGGTCAGCGCCGAGGCGGCGCGCGACCTGATGGACACGCTGGAATTCATCGCTGGACTGCGCATCGCCCACCAGAGCCGCCAGATCGCTGCCGGTCAGGAGCCGGACAACCACTTGCAACTTGCCGAGCTGTCCAGCTTCGAGCGGCGCATGCTCAAGGACGCCTTTGGCGTGGTGCAGAAACTCCAGGCCGTGCTGGGGCAGCGCTATCAGGCCGGACGCTTCTGAGAAGGCGCCACCGGGCCTGGGAGCCAGTCGCCGCGGCGTCTTATGGGTCGCGGGCCAGAACGCACAATCAGTGCCGGCGGCGCCTGAGGGCGCGGGTGCGCATTGTGTCTCCAGGGCTGCCCTGTCTCTGCGACAGTCCTTTGCCTACCCGCCCAGACCTGCGCCTGAGCCCTTTCTGATGATGACTGCACAACCCCCGCTGCTTTCCTACCCCTTCCAGCCACCCGAACCACGCACCAGCCTGGAAGTCGCCCCCGGCGTGTACTGGATCCGCCTGCCGCTGCCCTTCAAGCTCGACCACATCAACGTCTGGGCCATCGACGATGGCGATGGCTGGGTGCTGGTGGACACCGGCCTGAACAGCCCCCAGGCCGTGGCCGATTGGCTGGCGCTCATGGCCGAGGGGCCGCTGGCGCGCCCGCTCAAGGGCGTCTATGCCACGCACATGCACCCCGACCACCTGGGGCTGGCCGGCTGGTTCACGCGGCGCGCCGGCGTGCCGCTGTCCATGAGCCGCACCGAATACCTGGCCTGCCGCGTGCTGCACGCCGACACCAGCCGCGAGGCGCCGCCCGAGGCCGTGCAGTTCTACCGGCAGGCCGGCTGGCCCGAGGCTGCCCTGGAGACCTACCGCAGCCGCTTCGGCGGCTTCGGCAAGTTCATCCACGCGCTGCCCGATGTCTATCGGCGGCTGCAGGACGGCCAGCGGCTGGACTGGGGCGGGCACCAGTGGCGCGTCATCGTCACCGCCGGCCACTCGCCCGAGCACGTCAGCCTGTACTGCGCCGAGCTGGACGTGCTGATTGCCGGCGACCAGGTGCTGCCGCGCATTTCCTCCAACGTCTCGGTCTATCCGAACGAGCCGCAGGCCAACCCGCTGCAGGACTGGTTCGACTCATTGGACAAGATGGCGCGCGAGGTGCCCGATACGGCCCTGGTGCTGCCGGCGCACAACGAGCCGTTTCACGGCCTGCACGCGCGGCTGGAGCAGCTGCGGCGCAGCCAGGAGCGGGCGCTCGCGCGGCTGCTGGAGCAACTGGCCGCGCAGCCGCTGCGCATCGTGGACAGCTTTACCGCCCTGTTTGGCCGGCCCATCAGCCTGGACGACGCCAGCCAACTGGGCCTGGCCACGGGGGAGGCGATGGCGTGCATGAATTACCTGCTGGCGCAGGGGCAGGTGCGGCGGGAGGTGGATGGGGCTGGGGTGGCGTGGTATGCCGCCAGGGAAGACTGATCTAACCGCACTGCCACAGCATCTTGCCCTTGCTTGCGCTTTGGTCGATGAATACGTATGCAATGCCTGCATCCCCGAAATTGACGAAAAAAGGTACGGCAGCGGAATCAAGCTGGAGCAAGAGCCTCCAGTCTTGTCCATCCGGGAATTCGTCTCCTTGAAGAAAGAGTGGGGTTCCGCCTACCTTGCTCCCCTCCAAAGCCGAAGCGTATTCATGGGATTGCTCCTGCGTCCAATCCGCTTGCATGGCTTCGGGTTGAAACGGCGGCTCCTCGACATCCAGGAAATCGACAGCGAATTCCACAGATTCAGGCTGAAGGCTGTCGAACCCCGGTTTTTCTATCATTCGGTACAGGGTCGGCCCTTGTGCAAGAGATGCAAACGAACCGGTGTAGCTGCCTGGCTGGAGAATTACCGCATTCTCGCCGCCATCCGGCTCCCAGGTGCCATCAACATATTCATCGAGATCGTCAGTCATGAAGACGTAGGCCATTTTCCCCTGGCCCGGTTCGAAGGCTGGCGGCTCCAGGGCGATCTGGCCAATAAACCGCATGGGCTTGCCCGTTGCCTGACTCAACGGCCACTGAGGATCCGACAACCAAGTCGGCTGGCCGCCAAATTTGGTTGCCAGCGCCCTGATCGGCTTCTGGGTGGGTACAAAGCTGATTTTTCTGGCGATTGTCATTTGTTTTTCTGGGCGCCTATAAGCCGCACTGCAAAGCGGTGTCGAACTGGATGAGTAGTGAGGGGAATCAGGGGGTATCCGGTGTAGCCTCGATTGAAGGGCGCTGATGTTCAAAGATCAGACATGCACCAGCAAGCTCCAATCCGGCTCCCGGCGGGTACTCCGACTGGCTTTCTGTGCCGCGATTTCGATGCTCCTCAAGAACGATTTTTAAAAATTTACCCATAACAAGGCGTGGGATTGCACCGCTATCTAGGCCTTTGGCTGAAAACCACTCTAACGGATTGCGTGCGCCCTTTTCCATGTTACAGGAGGAGCAGGATAAAACCATGTTGTCAATTGTGTTTGGCCCATTTCGGCTTGCCGGGATGATGTGCTCCCATTCCAATCGTCCCTTCATTGTGCCGCAATACGCACATTGATTCCCGCCTATAACGAGCATCTGATTTTCGCGTAAGACGCTGGACGGCGCTATGCTTTGTTTGACCAGTTTATGATAGGTATAGCCTACGAATGACCAATAGGCTCGACTCTTTCGAGTGGCTGGCGCCAGATCTGAGCGATTCTCGATGGCGCGGTCTGCAATGAGCTTTGCGTACTCATACATAATAATTTCAAAGACTGTATTTCTTTTGGCAGCCACGATATTCCCAAAAAACTCACTCTAATGGGCGAGGCAAGCCGACCGCTGAAGGCGGGTGGGCTTGACCGAAATGGTTGGAGCCATAAGCTAAAACGGGTAACCTGAATTTCGTGAAGGGCGCGAACTGCGAAAAAGCACAGCGCCACCAAGGCTGCGCAGCACTACGAAAACAATAGCTGCTTGCGTTTGCTGCACAAGGGCTGGAGGCCAAAAAGACCAAAAATCAGCGTGACGCCACAAGGCGAAGCCCAGAGAAACGAAAACCCAGCGCTGCACAACGCTTGAGAAATTAAATGCCGTTTGAGTAAGTATGGGCAAATAAATTGGTTTTCTTCGGTGCTAACGCCGAAAGTAAGCCGCCCGCCGCAGGCGGGTCGGCTTGACTGCCTGGTTAGACCCGAAGGCCAAAAGGGTGCGCCCGGACTTGAAGAAGGGCGCGGCGCACGAAAAAGCACTGGGCCAAGGAAGCGACGCGGCGCTGCAAGAATGATAGCTGGTAGCGCTTAACTGGCAAGCGCTGGAGGCCAAAAAGGCTTGGAATTTGCGCGCCGAATGCAGGCGGAGCCCGGCGGAGCGCCAAAACCCCGAAGGAGAAACCTTTGAGAAGGGCGAATCGCTGGAATAAATGCTGACCTGCATAAAGCGAATTATGAGGGGACTAACGTTTGACGTGAGGGGCGGCCAGAGCCGCGACGCGGCGGAGGGTATTTGCAAGCGCAGCTTGCAAACAGTCCCTCTCGACGGAGTTGCTAACCGATAGTTCACGATACAAGCTTGTCAATCTCAGCTCTTGCTTTGATATTCAAGGATACCGGGCCTCCGGCATACTCGCGTAGAAGCAATCCTTGTTGTACGAGTTTTCCCAATGTGGCATCAAGATTGTGGACGTCTCTGCAAAAATGATTACGCAGCGTTTCTTGCGCAACTGATTTCTGCCCCCAAAAGTGTTTTGTGTAGAGTTTAAGAAGAACTTGGCGACTAGACACATCAATTGCACCAACACTCTTAAAGCCCTCAATAGACTCATCCAGATTTTCGAGTATTTTTTCGTAATCTTCGATTCCGAAGTAGTGGCTGTGAGTCCTCCTTACGGTTGCGACGTGAGATGAACCAATCAGAACCACTTCGAAATTCTTTTCCACTGGAAATTGATTTTCGTAGTGAACGTAAGCCTTGATGGCTTCATCTGGGGTTTTTCCAACAATATCCCAGCTGACGAATTTTCCTGAACTCCAATCAAAGACGATAATCCAATTGTTAATTGGGCTTGAGCTTCTTCTCTCTTTTTCGGTGAGTGTAAGAATAATGTCCTCGTTTACATGACTATCAATGGTTTTTGATAAACTATGTTTTCGAATAATTTCCTCAGCATTCTTCTTTGCTACATCAATTTCTAGCCGAGAGCGCACCGATGGGGTGCGGCCAGATTCAATTTCAAAGAAGGCGTCAGACAATTTCTGGAAGTATGAGATGACTTTCTCGTCACCTTCACTTTCTTTTAAGTGGTGTCCGTAAATTACAGAGGTGCGCTCAATGCTTTCTGCCCAGTAATGCTGAATCCGACTTCTAAGCTGAAGCTCCAATTTCTTTCCACTGCGCTCAAGTAGTAGGTGCACTGAACGGTAGCCAGTAATATCCCGTCCCTTCTCTCGATAGTCCGTAATGCGTACAAGCTTGAGTTCTTCTGTGCTTGCTATTTTGCCCTTAAGAAATTCAATGATTTGATCGACCAGTTCATTTTTTTCAACAATTATTCGGCATCCTCCGATGTCTTGGAGTTGCGTGAGTCGGACGCTTAGACGATTTAACTTTCTTATTATTTGAGGCTTTCGCTTTAATCGCTGGGCTATGTAGTAATCATGGCCATATTCGTTAAGCCATCTCTGGAGTTCCAGTGTTGTTTCGGATAGCGGCTCAAGGTGTGATTTTCGATATTCGTCGAAGACATCTTCGAGTTCAATCATTTCGTCGACATTGCGGAAGCTGTCCTTCGCAAGCGCAATTCCAGCTCTGTCGATTTTGCTTTTGGTGAGAGTCAACGAAATTTCTCCTGATGGCTAACGGCCAAGGTAAGCCGCCCGCCGTAGGCGGGTCGGCTTGACCGAAATGTTAGAGCCAGAAGCCGAAACGGATAACCTGAATTTGGCGACGGGCGCTAACTGCGAAAAAGCACAGCGCCACCGAGGCGGCGCAGCACTACCAAAACAATAGCTGCTTACGCTTTCTAAGCAAGGGCTGGAGGCCAAAAATACTGGAAACCTGCGCAGCCCATGCAGGCGAAGCCCGGAGAAACGACAAACCCAGCGCTGAACAGCGCTTGAGAAAATGAATGCCGCTTGAATAAACATGGGCTAAATAAATTGGTTTTCAGTGGTGCTAACGTTTGAGGTAACCGGATTGCGTAGCAAGTCCGGTTGACCGATGGGTTAGATAAATTAACTAGGCAGTCAATTTTTTGGAATTGCGATGGCGTTCATGGTGAGCAAAGCACCAGGCTTCGGGAGCGCTGCAATACCGATGACCGTCCGCGCCGGATAAGAATTAGAGAAAAATTCTGAATAAGCTCGATTCATTTCTGTGAAATCTGAAACATTTATAAGGTTGACTTGAATGTGAGCAATGTCATCTAGTGATGCACCCACAGAGGCAAGAATAGATTGGAAGTTCACTAACACCTGTTTGGTTTGCAGGTAAGCATCTTTTCCCGCGAGTTGCCCAGTTTTGGGATCGATTCCGGGCGTGCCAGAGATGAATATTTGACCGCCTGCCATAACTGCGTGGTTGTATGGGCCGATTGGTTCAAAGAGTTCTGACCGGATGGTTTCTTTTGGCATAAATATCTAACGCCTTGAGTTCAGCCGCCGCCGTAGGCGGTCGGCTGCGACGAATAGTTAGAATTCCGGAAACGGGCCACCTTTATCAACAGGGTAATCATCGGCATAATTTGAAACTGAAGTCCATGGTGTTCCGTATCTATCAAGATATGCATCTTGTTGAATTTTCATTTCATATTCAATATTCCTATTGAAATGTTCTTGCCAAGCTGCTTCTGAATCTTCTTCTTGACATTCACATGTGCCGCAGAGGCAGATTTTTCTATTGCAATCGAAGCAAATATTTAAATTGCCTTCAAATAGATCGTGCCCACACTTGTGACATCTGCTTTGCAAGCGTATTTTGTCTAGATAAAAATTAATATCAGGCTGAACTGTTTTTAATTCGCTTGACGCAAAGCTTTGAAATCCTGTGCGAACTACGTCTTTGAGAAAAGTAGAAAATTCTCTATTTTTTAATTTGAATAATTTTACTTCTTTATACGTGAGTTCATTTTGATCGAACGGATCATAAAGTATAAATCCAACGCGCCTATGTTTTCCAAGCCAAAGTGCTCTGCCGCGGTAATGAATAGTTGGCATTTGAGAAATCTAACGGGCGAGGTAAGCCGACCGCAGAATGCGGGTCGGCTTGACCGAAATGTTAGAGCCAGAAGCCGAAACGGATAACCTGAATTTGGCGACGGGCACGAGCTGCGAAAAAGCACGGTGCCACCGAGGCGGCACAGCACTACCAAAACAATAGCTGCTTGCGCTTGCTACGCAAGGGCTAGAAGCCAAAAAGGCTGGAAAACGACGCAATGCCAGCAGGCGAAGCCCGGAGAAACGGCAAACCCATCGCTGCACAGCGTTTGAGAAAATGAATGCCGTTTGAATAAACATGGGCTTGATGAATAAAGCGGGTTTTCAGTGGTGCTAACTAGAATTAGACAGCCATGAGGACACCCCATGAAGTCTGATAACACAAACCTGTCTGTCCCTGACGCTTAGGGCGTACTCACCACGAAAATTTAGGCAAACCTAAATTTTTCCGGATGAGGCGCCCCGCGCCCACAGCGCCTGCAGGCCCTGCCACCGCTCCCGCTGCAGGCATATCGATGCCAGCCATTGAAAGATTGGTTGCGCCTTGTATCACACCCCCAGTCTTCGGTCTCCCAGGGTTTGTGGCACTTTGGCATCGCTCATCGACCGTGTGCAAAGCCCTGTTCCGAAGCGGCGCGCATTGCCCGCCTATGGCGGCGCAACCTCCCCACTCGATGACGCCTCGATCTCGTGCCGCGCCCGGCCCGCTCCCAGGCCCATGGCGCCGCCTGTCGCGATGCCGCCACCGCCCATACCGCCGCCGCCCCCGCCGCCGCCGCCGCCCCCGCCCCGCCACCTTTCCCGCCAGGGCCGCCCCGCCTCCACGCCCACCGCCCCCGCCAGTGCGCAGCGGCCCCTGCGGCGGCACGACCAAATGTGCCGGAACAGGCTCCAGCTCCAGCACCTCGCGGATGAAGTTGCGCAGCGAAACCACCAGCGCCGCGGTTTCGACCCGGCGACCGGCCACCAGGTCGTCCGCCGCCTGCACGGCCAGCGTGACCTGTTCGGTCGTGCCCAGCAGGATCACGTCCGAGAGCGCGGCCTGGACGGCGTCGCGCGTGCGGCGGCGGCGCTCGGAGGTGGGCTGGGCGGTGTCGGCCTCCCCGGCTTCCTGCCCGGATTCAGCGGCAGACTGCGTGGCGCGCAGTTCGCGCATGTGCCGGGGATCGACCGAAAGATCGCCGGTGAACGAGCCGCCCAGCGTCTTGTAGGCGGCGATCAGGGTTTTCAGGCGCTCGTTGATCTGGCGGTTCTGCCGCTCGCGGCGTTGCTGCACACGCTGCATGACCAGCAGCCGCACGCCCACTGCTACCAGCGTGAACAGCACCAGGCCGAACAGCGTGGTCAGCAGGCCTTGCCATGAACTGAAGTCCAGGAGGTTGCGCATGTGCGCCACCGTAGCAGAGGCGGCCTGCGCGCGCAGGCCGGACGGCGCCGTCTGGCGTTCGGCAAGGACAAGACAGGGGAGGGCGGAAAGGAGAAGGAGTCGAACCTTCCGGCCACGCGTGGCGCAGCCCGCCGGGTTTGAAGCCCGGGCGCCCCACCAGGGACGCTTCCCTTCCAGGAAAGAAAAAAACTCAGCCTGTGCCGCCGCTGTCCTGGCTGAACAGCGCCGTGCCCGGGCGCAGCAGATGGGCGTCGCGCACGCGGCGCGTGAAGCCCACGCGGTCAAAGAACTCCAGCACTTGGATGGCCCGCTTGCGCCCCAGCCCGGTCGCGTCGCGAAACGCTGCGGCCTGCAGGCCCTCGGGTGCTGCCTGGCATTGGCGTGCGATGGCGGCAAGGCGCTCGAGTGTAGCCGCTGGATAGTACAAATCCTTGACCACCTGAAAAGCCTCGCCGCGCCGCGCCAGGCTGGCCAGCGTCTGGCGCACCAGCGCTTCGGGTGCGCCCAGGTCGCCGGCAAGCGTTCGTACCCACGGCGGATCGAACGCGCCCTGCAGCATCAGGGGGCGCAGGCGCTGGGCCAGGGTCTCCTCGGCGGCGGAAAGGCGCGCGGCGTGCTCGGGCAGGTGCAGCCAGTGCGCCGTGCGCGCCAGTGTCCCGCCGGCCAGCAGCTGGGCGATGGCGTGCTGCCACAGCGCATCGCTGGCGCGCGGCGCAGCCAGGCGCTTGAGCCGGCGCGCGTCCGGGCCGATCTCGTCCGGGCTGCGTGTGTGAAAGGCCTGCAGTTGCGCCAGCGCCTGCTGCTGCAGCGCCTGCAGCGCCGCCGGGGTCACGGCCAGGGCGCCGTTGTCGATGTGGATGGCATCGGCGGGTAGCGGCAGTGCGGCGGCGCTGGCCAGGCCTTCGGCGCGCGCCGTCTGCTCCAGCGGCATGCCCAGCGGCGAATGCGCCAGCAGCGCAGCCAGGCGCTCGGCCCGATCCGGCAGCGCCAGCGCGGCAAGCTGGGCCAGGCGCTCGGGCGTGCGGCGCCAGCGCTGCGGCGCGAACGGGTCGAGCACGCGCACCCCGGCCAGCGTGTGCGTGGCCGAGGCGTCGCGCAGCACGCCACGGCTGCCGTGCCAGGCGGCCACGCTGCCGCGCAGCACCAGTTGCGCCAGCGCAGTCTCGCCCGGTGCCAGGGCCGGGCGGTCGAGCAGCACCAGCGAGGCCACGACATCGGCCGTGCCCAGATGGACGTGAACCGGGCTGCCCGAGCGCAGTTCGCGTGCCTCGTCGGGCCACAGCTGGCACAGCACGTCGATGCGGCTGGTGGCCAGGGCAATGGCCGGCGGGCAGGCCTGGTCGCCCCGGCGCACCTCGTCGCGCGCGGCGCCGGCCAGTGCCAGGGCGCAGCGCTGGCCGGCCCGGGCGGTCTGCGCCGGCTGGTTTTGCGCGTGGATGCCGCGCACGCGCACGCGCCGGGCGCTGCCGTCCGGGCCGGGGGCGATGGCCAGCTCGTCGCCCACCTGCACTTGGCCGGCGGCGACGGTGCCGGTGATGACCGTGCCCACGCCGGCCAGCGAAAACGCCCGGTCTATGGGCATGTGGAAGGCCGGCGCGGGGGCGGCCTGCTCCTGCATGGGCGAGGCCTGCGCCCCGGGGGCCGGCGCGCTGGCGGCTGCCTGCAGACGCGCCGCTGCCAGCAAATGCTCGCGCAGCGCGGCAATGCCCTGGCCGGTGGCGGCGGAGACTTCGAAGATGGGCGCATCGGCCAGCGCCGTGGGCGCCAGCAGCGCCTGCACGTCGCGGCGCACCTGCGCCAGCCGCGCGCCGGCCTGCTGCGCGTCGAGCCGGTCGGTCTTGGTGATGGCCACGCTGGCGCGCGCCACGCCCAGCAGCGCCAGCACCGCCAGATGCTCGCGCGTCTGCGGCATGACGCCGTCGTCGGCGGCGACGATGAGCAGCGCGTGGGCGATGCCGGTGGCGCCGGCCAGCATGGTGTGCAGCAGGCGCTCGTGGCCGGGCACATCGACGAAGCCCAGCGACACGTCGCCGTCCTGCAGATAGGCGTAGCCCAGCTCGATGGAGATGCCCCGGCGCTTTTCTTCGGGCAGGCGGTCGGTTTCCACGCCGGTCAGGGCGCGCACCAGGGTGGTCTTGCCGTGGTCGATGTGGCCGGCAGTGCCGATGATCATGTCAGATTACTTCTCTT
Organism: Melaminivora jejuensis; assembly: GCF_017811175.1. Taxonomy (NCBI): domain Bacteria; kingdom Pseudomonadati; phylum Pseudomonadota; class Betaproteobacteria; order Burkholderiales; family Comamonadaceae; genus Melaminivora; species Melaminivora jejuensis. The sequence continues at coordinate 2,103,231 of NZ_JACWIJ010000002.1, read as the reverse complement.
TTGATAGCTGTCAGCGCTTGCTGGTATTGGGTTTGAGGCCGATTTGATGCAGATCTTTGGTCAATCTGGAAGGGTTTTGCCGATTTTTCAGGAGCTCAGGCGGTTCAGGCCTGGGCCAGCGCCTGGGCCAGCAGCGGCAGCTGCGCGCTGAAGTCGGGCTGCTCGTGTGCCTGCAGGCAGCGCAAGTCCAGCCACAGCGCGCCGGTCTCGATGCGGCCAATGACCGGGCGGGGCAGGGCGCGCAGTGCCGCCTCCAGCCGGCCCAGCGCCCGGCCTGCGCCCCGGGCCTCCAGTGGCTGCAGCGCCAGGCCCCAGCTGGGCAGGGTGTTGACCGGCAGGGCGCCGCTGCCGATCTGGCTGAAGCAGGCCGCGCTGCGCACCGCGTAATCTGCGCCAATGGCCGCCTGCACGGCGGGCTGCAGGGCGCTGGCCTGCGCCTGCATCTCGGCCTGTGCGCGGGTGAACAGGCGCAGCGTGGTCAGGCGCTCGGGCAGGCGCTCGGGCGCCAGGTACAGGCGCAGCACCGGTTCGAGCGCCGCCAGGGTCAGCTTGCCCACGCGCAGGGCGCGCTTGAGCGGGTTTTTCTTGATGGCGGCGATCAAGTCCTTGCGGCCCACGATCAGGCCGGCCTGCGGCCCGCCCAGCAGCTTGTCGCCGCTGAAGGTGACCACATCGGCGCCGGCAGCGACCACGTCGCGTACCGTCGGCTCGTGCGGCAGGCCCCACTGCGCCAGATCGACCAGCGTGCCGCTGCCCAGATCGACGACGAGCGGCAGGCCGTGCGCGTGGGCGATGGCCGCCACTTCGGCCTCGCCCACGCTCTTGGTGAAGCCGGTGATGGCGTAGTTGCTGCAGTGCACCTTCATCAGGAGGGCGGTCTGCGCGCGGCAGGCGCCCGCGTAGTCGTGCGCGTGTGTGCGGTTGGTGGTGCCGACCTCGACCAGCGCGCTGCCGGCGCGCGCCATGACGTCGGGGATGCGAAACGCCCCGCCGATCTCCACCAGCTCGCCCCGCGAGACGATGGCTTCGCGCCCCAGCGCCAGGGTGTTGAGCACCAGCAGCACGGCAGCGGCGTTGTTGTTGACCACGGTGGCGGCTTCGGCGCCGGTCAGCTCGCGCAGCAGGCCTTCGACCAGGTCGTCGCGGTCGCCGCGCCCGCCGGTGGCCAGGTCGTACTCCAGATTGGCTGGGGCGGTGAGCGCCTGCACGACCGACTGCACGGCCTCATCGGGCAGCAGGGCGCGGCCCAGGTTGGTGTGCAGCACCGTGCCGGTGAGGTTGAAGACGGCCTTCAGGCGCGGCTCCAGGCGCGCGCGCAACTGCTCCTGCACGCGCTGTGCGATGGCCTCGGGGGCCAGAGCTTCGGCTGCCAGCTCGCCAGCCAGCATTGCCGGGCGCAGTGCGTCCAGGGCGGCGCGCACGGCGGCAGTAGTGCTGCTGGCGCCGTGCTCGGCGCTCAGAGCGCGCGCCAGCGGCGTGGACAGCACCCGATCGACGCTGGGCAGGCGTGCGGCGGGCTGCGGGGGAAGGGGCGGGGCGCTGGTACTCATGCCGGGCCGGGTGCGCTGGTGTCCGGCCCGGGATCGACGTCCGACATGGGCAGCAACGGGTTCATGCTGGCGCGGGCAAAGTCGGTCTCGCCCATCAGCAAGTCCAGCAGCAGCGTGGCCAGGTCGTCGGCCAGCGGCTCGGCCAGCGGGTCTTTTTCCTGGTTCACCAGCTTGCGGTAGGTGTGGCAGGCCTCGCAAGTCTCGGCCAGCACGCTCTGGTCGGCCTGGGCGCTGCCGGGCTGCAGCTGCTCCAGGCCCTGGTACTGGATGCCGCGCGTGGATTCGCAGTGGCTGCACTTGACGCGCACCATGTGCCACTCGGTGGCGCAGGTGCCGCAGTGCAGGTAGCGCAGGCCGGCGGACTGCCCGCCGATGCGCAGCACGCTGGCCACCGGCGCCGTGCCGCAGACCGGGCAGATGGTGGCCGGGTCGGTGTAGGGGATGTCGGCCTCGCGCAGGCGGCTGGCGCGGTCGGCAAACATCACCTGCAGCGCGGCCATGACGAAGGGCGCGGCGGCCAGGTCGTCGCTCTCGGCCAGCAGGCCGACCAGCACGCGCCGCGCCAGGGTGTCGCGCTCGGGCGCGGGCAGGGCGCGCAGCCGCTCGATGGTGGGCGCCAGCTGCTCGGGCAGGCCGGGTGCGTCCCGCACGGCATCGAGCAATTGGTCGAGCACGCCCTGCCAGGCCGGATCGACGTGGCTGGCGGCGGGCAGCAGCGGCATGGAGTGCTGCTGCGCCTGGGCGATGGCCTCCTCGTCGGGCGCGGCAGTCTGCACCGCACCGGCTGCGTGCTGCTGGGCGCGCACCAGGTGGGACAGGAACAGCAGGTAGTCGCCTATGGGGTTGTCCTGGGCCTTTTGCGCCAGGCGCGCGGCGCGGTCGGCAAACACGCTGGCCGGCTGCGGCAGGCGCACACGCTGCGGGCTGGTGCGATCCAGGGCTTCGATGTCACCGGGCTGCAAGATACGTTGCATGAGGAAACGACTCCAGAAATAAGACCGCCGCCGGTCGGCACGGGGCCGGCGGCGGCGGATTTGAGGGTAGCAGCAGTTCGGCTGCCGTCTGGCCGATCGGGATCGGCTTAGCTGTTGTCGCCGGTCATCTTGCGATACCAGCCGCGGTGGTGCTGCTTGGCCCAGGCGCGCGTCACCGTGCCGTACAGCATGGCGCGGACGGTGCCGCGCGTCCAGATGGCGGCATAGACGTGCAGGATGAAGATCAGCGCCATGACCACGGCGCTGATGGCGTGGACGACGGAGGCCAGGCGCACCATGTCCACCGGCAGCGTCAGCCAGGCGCGCCACATCATCACGCCGCTGGCGAACAGCAGCAGCAGGCACAGCAAAAAGCCCCAGAACACGAGCTTCTGGCCGCCGTTGTACTTGCCCTGCTCGGGCATGTCGTGGTCATCGCCGTCCACCATCTTGCCGATGTTCCTGAGCCACTCGACATCGCGCGACTCGATCAGGTTGAGTGCGGCAAAGCGCACCACCATGCCCAGGAAGAACACGAACATCACCACCCCGATGTAGGGGTGCAGGATGCGCGCCCACGGCCCGCCGCCGAAGAACTGCACCAGCGGGTAGAAGGCCGGATGGAAGAACGCCAGGCCCGACAGCGCCAGCAGGATGAAGCAGATGCCGACGATCCAGTGGTTCAGCCGCTCGCCGGCGGTGTAGCGCGGCAAATCGCGCGGGTTGCGAATCATGGCAGTCTCCCTGTAGCGGCGGCTTCCGCCTCACGATCCTTGCGCTCCATCTCGTCTTCCAATTCCTTGGAGACTTCGTTGGGGCCTTTGGCGATGAAGTGAAACAGGCTGCCCAGGGCGGCTGCGCCCAGGGCGATCATGGCCAGCGGCTTGGACGCGCCCTTCCACAGGCTGACCATGGGGCTGATGCGCGGCGCATCCGGCAAGCCCTGGTACAGCGAGGGCTTGTCGGCATGGTGCAGCACGTACATGACGTGCGTGCCGCCCACGCCGATGGGGTCGTACAGGCCGGCGTTGCCGTAGCCGCGCTCCTTCAGATCGACGATGCGCTCGGCAGCGTGATCCTTCATGGCCTGCTTGGTGCCGAAGACGATGGCGCCCGTCGGGCAGGTCTTGACGCAGGCCGGCTCCTGGCCGACGGCCACGCGGTCGGAGCAAAGCGTGCATTTGTACGCCTTGTTGTCCTTTTGCGAGATGCGCGGCACGTTGAACGGGCAGCCGGTGATGCAGTAGCCGCAGCCGATGCAGTGCTCCTCGTGGAAGTCCACGATGCCGTTGGTGTACTGCACGATGGCGCCGGGCGCCGGGCAGGCCTTGAGGCAGCCCGGGTCTTCGCAGTGCATACAGCCGTCCTTGCGGATCAGCCACTCCAGGTTGCCGGTCTGCTCGTTGTCGTATTCGGTGAAGCGCATCACCGTCCACGCATTGGGCGTCAGGTCAGCCGGGTTGTCATAGGTGCCGGGGCTGGTGCCCGGCTCCTGGCGCAGGTCGTTCCATTCCATGCACGCCACTTGGCAGGCCTTGCAGCCGATGCACTTGGAGACGTCGATCAGCTTGGCGACGTCGCCCGAGTGCGGGTTGCGGGCCTGTGGCGCAGGCGTGGTGGTGGCCGATACGCGCTGGATATCAAGCGATTGCAATGCCATCTCGCGCCTCCTTACGCTTTCTCGACCTTGACCAGGAAGGTCTTGAACTCGGGCGTGTTGGTGTTGCCGTCACCCACGAAGGGGGTCAGGATGTTGGCCAGATAGCCTGGCTTGGTGACGCCCTTGAAGCCCCAGTGGATGGGGATGCCCACGTGATGCACGGTCTTGCCCTCGATCTGCATTGGCTTGATGCGCTTGGTCACCACCGCCACGGCCTTGATGTGGCCGCGCTTGGAGCTGACCTTGACGCGGTCGCCCGCAGCAATGCCCAGCTCCCGGGCCATGGCCTCGCCGATCTCGACGAACTGCTCGGGCTGGGTGATGGCATTGACCAGCGAGTGCTTGGTCCAGTAGTGGAAGTGCTCGGTCAGGCGGTAGGTCGTGCCCACGTGCGGATAGTCTGCGGCCTTGCCGAAGGTGTCCCAGATATGGTCGAACACGCGCGCAGCCGGCGAGGACGTGGCCTTGGCGTTGTTCGGGTACATCGGGTTCATGCCCAGCGGCGTGTCGAAGGGCTCGTAGTGCGTGGGGAACGGCCCTTCGGCCAGCCCCTTGCGCGCAAAGAAGCGCGCCACGCCCTCGGGGTTCATGATGAACGGGCCGTTGCCGGTTTCCGGCGCCAGCGCCACGCCCATGTCGGGCACGTCGGCGCCGACCCAGGCGCGGCCATTCCACTCCACCAGCTTGCGCCGGGGGTTGAAGGGCTTGCCCTGCACGTCGGCAGAGGCGCGGTTGTAGAGCACGCGGCGGTTCGCCGGCCAGGCCCAGGCCCAGTTCAGCGTGTTGCCGATGCCCGTGGGGTCGGAGTTGTCGCGCCGCGACATCTGGTTGCCTGCCTGCGTCCAGCAGCCGGCATAGATCCAGCAGCCGCTGGCCGTGGTGCCATCGTCGCGCAGCTCGGCAAAGCCGGCGACCTGCTGGCCAGCGGCGCGGATGACCTTGGCCGGGTCTTTGGGATCGACCAGATCGACCAGCGCACGGCCGTTGTACTCCTTGGCGATCTCCTCGGAACTCGGGTGCTCGGGCAGGGCGTACTTCCAGTCCAGGTTCACGATCGGGTCGGGGAAAGCGCCGCCGTCCTGGGCGTACAGCGCCTTCAGGCGCAGGTGCAGCCCGGCCATGATGGCCACGTCGGTACGTGCCTCGCCCGGCGGCTCGGCGGCCTTCCAGTGCCACTGCAGCACGCGCGAGGAGCTGACCACCGTGCCCTCTTCCTCGGCAAAGCAGGTCGTGGGCAGGCGAAAGACCTCGGTCTGCACACTGGCCGTGTCGATGTCGTTGAACTCGCCGTGGTTCTTCCAGAACTCCGATGTCTCGGTGGCCAGCGGATCCATGATGACCAGGAACTTGAGCTTGGCCAGGCCGTCGCGCACGCGGTGGCTGTTGGACAGCGCTGCGATCGGGTTGAAGCCCTGCGCGATGTAGCCGTTGACCTTGCCCTCGTTCATGAGCTGGAAGATCTGCAGCATGTCGTACTGCTTGTCCAGCTTGGGCAGATAGTCGAAGGCCCAGTTGTTCTCGGCCGTTGCTGCGTCGCCGAACAGCGACTTCATCAGGCTGACGTGGAACTTGGGGTAGTTCTGCCAATAGCTCATCTGGCCCGGGCGCAGCGGCTTTTGCGTGCGTGCGGCGATGTAGGCCTGGTAGTCCTGCTCCTTCTCGCCCGGCAGCGACAGGTAGCCCGGCATACTGGCCGACAGCAGGCCCAGGTCGGTCAGGCCCTGGATGTTGGAGTGCCCGCGCAGCGCATTCATGCCGCCGCCGGCCACGCCGATGTTGCCGCACAAAAGCTGCACCATGGCGGCGCAGCGCAGGATCTGCGAGCCGATCGAGTGCTGCGTCCAGCCCAGCGCGTACATGATGGTCGCGGCGCGGCCGGCCACTGCCGTCGAGGCGAACTTCTCGGCCACGTGCAGGAATTTCTCCTTGGGCGTGCCGCAGACGCTCTCCACCTTCTCGGGCGTGTAGCTCTCGTAGTGCTTCTTCATGAGCTGGTACACGCAGCGCGGGTGCTGCAGCGTGGGGTCGGTCTTCACATAGCCGTCCTCGCCCAGCTCGTAGTCCCACGACTTCTTGTCGTAGGTGCGCTTTGCCTCGTCGTAGCCCGAGAAGATGCCGTCCACGAATTCAAAGTCATCGCGCACGATGAAGCTGAAGTCCGTGTAGTTGTGTACGTACTCGTGGTGGATCTTGTCGTTGGACAAGAGGTAATTGATGATTCCGCCCAGGAACACGATGTCGCTGCCCGAGCGGATCGGGGCATAGAAATCGGCTACCGAGGCCGAGCGGTTGAAGCGCGGATCGACCACCATGAAGTGCGCCTTGTTGTGCGCCTTCGCTTCGGTCACCCACTTGAAACCGCAGGGGTGTGCTTCGGCGGCATTGCCGCCCATGATCAAAATAACGTCCGCATTCTTGATGTCGACCCAATGGTTCGTCATCGCTCCACGGCCAAACGTCGGGGCAAGACCTGCCACCGTCGGGCCGTGTCAAACACGTGCCTGGTTGTCGAATGCGAGGATGCCCCAGGAGCGGGCGACCTTGTAGGTCATATAGCCGGCTTCGTTGCTCGATGCCGAAGCGGCCAGCATCCCGGTGGTCAGCCAGCGGTTCACCGTCTGGCCGTCAGCGTTCTGCGTCTGGAAGTTGGCGTCGCGGTCGTCCTTCATCAGCCGGGCGATGCGCGTCATTGCATCGTCCCAGGACAGGCGCTTCCACTCGTTGCTGCCCGGCGCACGGTACTCGGGGTAGAGCAGGCGGTTGGGGCTGTTGATGAAGTCCAGCAGGCCGGCACCCTTGGGGCACAACGTGCCGCGGTTGACCGGGTGATCCGGGTCGCCCTCGACGTGGATGACGGATTTGCGCGCGTTCGCCGCGCCGTCGCCCAGGGAATACATGAGAAGGCCGCAGCCGACTGAGCAATAGGTGCAGGTCTGGCGGGTAACCGTGGCAGCGGCCAGCTTGTACTGGCGTACCTCGGCCAGCGCGGTCGCGGGCGAAAAGCCCATGGCGACCAGGCTGGTACCCACCAGCCCAGCCCCGCTCATGCGGAAGAAGTGCCGGCGGTTCATGTCCATGATGAAACCTCCTGTGTGGGGAAATCGTGTGTGTTGTGTCGTGCCATCTTCCCGCGTAATCGCCGTAGGCGGTTACGGGTTAGCACCTAGACGATCTGAGCGAGAGGCGTCCGGCTGTCTGGCGGGGCAGCAAGAGCCGCTGCCCGCAGCAACCATCATAGTGATGAGGGTAATTCCCAAGCGGGGCGCTCAGGGCTGCTCCCGCTCCTGCCAGCGCGGCGTGGGCGGCTGGTATCGTGCCGGCCCATGTCGGCCATCGAGATATCCGTTTCCCCAGACCCAGACCTGCCGGCGCCAGCGCTGGCACCCCTGCGCGCGCTGCAGGTGCAGCAGTTCCATGCCGACGGCAGCGTGCAGTCGCAGGCCGTCGAGCTGGCCGCCGAGGTGCCCGTGGCGCTGGTCTTCAACGGCATCTCGCACGCCGTGATGATGGCCACGCCGCAGGATCTGGCGGAATTCGCCATCGGCTTTGCCCTGAGCGAAGGCGTGGTCGAGCACGCCCGCGAATGCCGCGAGGTCGAGGTGCAGCAGCACGGCAGCGGCACGCCCGACGAGAGCTGTGCCGTACACATCGACATTCCGCCACGCCATTTCATGCGCCTCAAGGAGCGCCGCCGCGCGCTGGTCGGGCGCACCGGCTGCGGCGTGTGCGGCATCGACAGTCTGGCAGCGCTGGACTTGCATCCCGCGCCCATCGCTGCTGCACCCTGGCGCGCGCAACTCGATGCCGCCACCGTGCTGCGCCCCTTCGAGACGCTGAGCCAGCGCCAGAGCCTCAACGCCCGCGCCGGCTCGCTGCACGCCGCTGGCTGGGCCACGCCCACCGGCGAGCTGACCGAGGTGCTGGAGGATGTGGGTCGGCACAACGCCCTGGACAAGCTGCTGGGCCGGCTGGCGCTGGCCGGACGGCTGGGCGAGCCGGGCTTCGTCGTCATGACCAGCCGCACCAGCTACGAGCTGGTGCGCAAGTGCGCGCGGCTGCAGATCGCCGCCTTTGCCACCATCTCCGCGCCCACCACGCTGGCGCTGCAGCTGGCGCAGGAAGCCGGGCTGCACCTGTGGGGCTTGTGCCGCCCGCCCACGGCGCTGCGCTATGTCTGAGGCGCTGCGGCCTGCCAGTGCGGCACGGCTGGCCGCGCGCGCCCTGTGGCGCGACTTGCGCGCGGGCGAACTACGCCTGCTGCTGGTGGCAGTGACGCTGGCCGTGGCGGCGCTGACCTCGGTCGGCTTCTTTGCCGACCGCCTGCAGGGCGCGCTGGCGCGCGATGCGCTGCAGCTGCTGGGTGGCGATGTCGTCATCGCCAGCGACAACCCTACGCCCCAGCCCTTCATCGAGCAGGCGCGCACCCTGGGCCTGCGGCACGCCAGCACGCTCAACTTCCCGACCATGGCGCGCGCCAGCGATGCCCGGGGCGGGGCCAGCCGCCTGGTGGCGCTCAAGAGCGTCGAGCCGGGCTATCCGCTGCGTGGCCGGGTGCAGGTGGCCAGCGGCCCCGCTGCGCCGGGCCAGGCCACGGACGACATCCCCGCGCCCGGCCAGGTCTGGGTGGATGCGCCGCTGCTGGCGGCCCTGGGCCTGTCCATGGGCGATGCGCTGCTGCTGGGCGACGCGCAGTTCGCCATCGCCCGCGTCATCACCCTGGAGCCGGATCGGGGCGCCGGCTTCATGGCCTTTGCGCCGCGCGTCATGCTGAACGCGCAGGACTTGCCCACCACCGGCCTGGTGCAGCCGGCCAGCCGCATCACCTGGCGCTTTGCCGTGGCTGGCGAGGCGCGTGCCGCGCAGCGCTATGCCGACTGGGCCACGGCGCAGGCTGCGCGCCCCGAAGTGCGCGGCCTGCGCGTCGAGTCCATCGACAGCGGCCAGCCCGAGATGCGCCAGACGCTGGAGCGGGCGCAGAAATTCCTGAACCTGGTGGCGCTGCTGTCGGCGCTGCTGTCCGCCGTGGCCGTGGCGCTGGCAGCGCGCTCGTTTGCCCAGCGGCATCTGGACAGCGCGGCCCTGCTGCGCGTGCTGGGCGCGCCGCAGCGGCGCATCGCCTGGGCCTATGCGCTGGAATTCCTGTCCGTCGGCCTGCTGGCCAGCGTGGCCGGCGTGCTGCTGGGCCATGCCATCCACCATGTCTTCGTGCTGCTGCTGGCGGACTTGCTGACCGCCGACCTGCCCGCCGCCACACTGTGGCCCGCCGCGCTGGGCCTGGGTGTGGGCGCGGCGCTGCTGCTGGCCTTTGGCCTGCCGCCGGTGCTGCAGCTGGCGCGCGTGCCGCCGCTGCGCGTGCTGCGCCGCGACCTGGCCGGGCCGCGCCCGGCGTCCTTGCTGGTGCTGGGCGTCGGCGTGCTGGGCTTTGCCGCGCTGCTGCTGCTGGTGGCGGGCGATGCCCGGCTGGGCCTGATTGCCGTGGGCGGCTTTGCCGGCGCGGCGCTGTTGTTCGCCCTGCTGGCCTGGGCCGTGCTGCGCCTGCTGCCGCGCCTGGTGCCGGATGCTGCGCCGCGCTGGCTGGTGCTGGCCACGCGGCAGATCGGCGCGCGCCCGGCGCAGGCCGTGGCCCAGATTGCCAGCCTGTCCGTCGGCCTGCTGGCGCTGGTGCTGCTGGTGCTCTTGCGCACTGACCTGATCGCCAGTTGGCAGCGCGCCACGCCGGCCCATGCGCCCAACCGCTTCGTCATCAACATCCTGCCCGAGCAGGCGCAGGATTTCCGCGCCCGGCTGGCCGCCGCCGGCGTGCAGGACTACGACTGGTACCCCATGTTCCGGGGCCGGCTGGTGGCCATCAATGGCCGCGAGGTGCGGCTGCAGGACTATGCCGACGAGCGTGCGCGCCGCCTGGTCGATCGGGAGTTCAACCTGTCGCACGCGGCAGCGGCGCCGGCGCACAACCGTATCGCCGCCGGCCAGTGGCAGGCCGACGAGCCGGGCGCCGTGAGCGTGGAGGACGGCATCGCCAAGACCCTGGGCCTGAAGCTGGGCGACCTGCTGCGCTTCGACATCGCCGGCGTGGCCAGCCAGGCGCGCATCACCAGCCTGCGGCGCGTGGACTGGGGCTCCATGCGCGCCAACTTCTTCGTGCTGTACCCGCTGGCCGAGATGCCGGACGTGCCGCTGACCTATCTGGCGGCCTACCGCGCGCCCGATGACCCGGCCTTCGACAACGCGCTGGTGCATGACTTCCCCAACATCACCAATGTCGATATGGGCGCGACGCTGGCGCAGGTGCAGGGCGTGCTGACGCAGGTCGTGCGGGCGGTGGAGTTCCTGTTCCTGTTCACGCTGGCCGCCGGCCTGGTGGTGCTGTTTGCCGCTGTCGCCGGCACGCGCGAGGAGCGTGCGCGCGAGCTGGCCATCATGCGCGCGCTGGGCGCCAGCGCCCGGCTGCTGCGCCAGGTACAGCGCGCCGAACTCGCCGGCATCGGCCTGCTGGCCGGGCTGCTGGCCAGCGGCGTGGCGCTGGCCGTGGGCTGGCTGCTGGCGCGCTACGTGTTCGAGTTTGCCTGGACGGCGCCGTGGTGGGTGCCGCTGGCCGGCGCGCTGGCCGGTGCGCTGCTGGCGCTGGCAGCGGGCTGGTGGGCGCTGCGTGAGGTGCTGCGCCGCCCGGTGATGCAGACGCTGCGTGCGGCGTCGGCCTGAGTTTACTCCTGATTCAATAGCTGCCAATGCTTGACTGGCAAGGGTTTAAGCCGTTTTTCATATCAAATTTACTGTCATGGATGCTCCTGCCGACACCCCCTGGACGCCCGACTGGAGCCAGGCCCCCGAGGGCTGGGACTGGCTGGCGCAGGACGCCGATGGCCGCTGGTTCTGGTACCGCACCGAGCCGCAACTGTTCTGGGCCGGCGGGCTGTGGCGTGCCAACTCGCGCAATCAGCAACTGGCCGGGCAGGGCGCGGCGCACGATGGCTGGGCTGATAGCCTGCAAAGACGCCCGGCGCTGACCCGGTGCGCGGCGCAAGGCTCGCAAGGGGCAAGCGCGCAGCCTCGGTGAAGCAGGAACCCGCCGAAGCGACTCCATCCGGCCACAATGGCCGCACGCCCGACCGGGCGCACACCCGATGCAACGCGATGCGAACGCGTTCCCAACCTTCAGGAGAAAACCCATGACACGCCTGGACGTGACCGAAAAAATCATCAGCACCAAAGTGGCCCGAGGCCTGCGCTGGGCCGACGTGGCGCAGCAGCTCGGGCGCTCCAAGGAGTGGACGACGGCGCTGTGCCTGGGCCAGATGACGGCCACCGAGCAGCAGGCGCAGGTGCTGGGCGAGATCTTCGGGCTGACGGATGAGGAGCAGCGCTGGCTGCAGGTCGTGCCCCACAAGGGTTCGCTGTCCACGACCGTGCCCACCGACCCGCTGCTGTACCGCTGGTACGAAGTGGTCAACGTCTATGGCACAACCATCAAGGAGCTGATCCACGAGGAATTCGGTGACGGCATCATGAGCGCCATCGACTTTTCCATGGACATCCAGCGCGAGCCCAACCCCCAGGGCGATCGTGTGCGCGTAGTCCTGTCGGGCAAGTTCCTGCCCTACAAAGATTACTGAAGCGCTCAGAGCGTGTTTACGATCTCCGCGCGCAGGGGCGCGAGTGCGGATCGGGATGGGCTGCCAGGCGCAAACCGCAGCGATAGCCCGTGCTATCGCGAGGATTTGCAACGCCGCAGACCGCCCGAGGCCGCGCTCGCGCACCCGCGCGGGAATCGTAAACACGCTCTAAGGCCGCCAGGGCAGCGCAGCGTGCGCGTTCGTGAAGATTATGTCCACTGCACCTTCTGAGGCCGACGCAGCCACCGCGCCCGTAGCCTCGCCGTTCGAGCAACTCGGCGGCGAGGGCGGGGTGCGCGCGCTGGTCGAGCGTTTTTATGACCTGATGGATCTGGAGCCGGGCTATGCCGAGTTGCGCGCCACGCACGGCAGCACGCTGGACAGTGCGCGCGACAAGCTGTTTTGGTTTTTGTGTGGCTGGCTGGGCGGGCCGGATCACTACCAAAGCCGCTTCGGCCACCCGCGCCTGCGTGCGCGGCACCTGCCGTTTGCCATCGGCATCCTGGAGCGCGACCAGTGGGTCGCCTGCATGGATCAGGCCATGGGCGAAGTCGGCGTGCCGCAGGCGCTGCGCGAGCGGCTGAACGAGAGCTTCATGGGCACGGCGGACTGGATGAGGAACCGCTAACCTGGTGCGCGACAAGCCTCGGCCTTCAGGCCGGGGAAGGACAGCGCGGACGGTGTAGCCGTCCTCAAACAACTGTATATTTAGCCAGCCATGCAACGCCTGCAAGCCTTCAAATACGAACTGCGCCCAGACGGCCAGCCAGAGCGGCAAATGCGCCGCTTCGCTGGCTCCTGCTGCTTCGTGTTCAACAAGGCGCTGGCGTTGCAAAAAGAACGCTACGCGCGTGGCGAGAAGAAGCTCGGCTACGCCGGCCTGTGCAAGCTGCTCACCGAGTGGCGCAACGGTGCGGATACGACATGGCTCTCTGATGCGCCGGTTCACCCGTTGCAGCAGACGCTCAAGGACTTGGAGCGGGCCTACCAGAATTTCTTCGCCAAACGTGCTGCCTTCCCGAAGTTCAAGAAGAAGGGCCAGCGGGACAGCTTTCGCTACCCCGACGCCAAGCAGATCAAGCTCGACCAAGCGAGCAGCCGCATCTTCCTGCCCAAGCTGGGCTGGCTGCGCTATCGGCAAAGCCGCGAGGTGCTGGGCGCGGTGAAAAATATCACTGTGAGCCAGTCGTGCGGCAAGTGGTTCGTGAGCATCCAGACCGAGCGGGAAGTCGAACAACCCATCCCCCAGGCCAGCACCGCCATCGGCATAGACGTAGGGGTGGCCCGCTTCGCCACCTTCAGCGACGGCTCCTATCTGGAGCCGCTGGCGAGCTTTAAGAAGCATGAAGCCCGCTTGCGTAGATACCAGCGGGCCATGAGCCGCAAGACCAAATTCAGCAGTAACTGGAAAAAGGCCAAGGCCCGCGTCCAGCGCATTCACACCCGCATTGGCAACGCCCGGCGCGACTACCTGCACAAAGCCACGACAGCCATCAGCCAAAACCACGCGATGGTGTGCATCGAGGACTTGCAGGTGAGGAGCATGTCCAAGTCAGCCAAGGGCAGCGCCGAGCAGCCAGGCAACAACGTGCGGGCCAAGTCCGGCCTGAACAAAAGCATCCTCGACCAGGGCTGGTACGAGTTCCGGCGGCAGTTGGAATACAAGCTGGCCTGGACTGGGGGAATGCTGATTGCCGTGCCGCCGCACAACACCAGCAGAACCTGCCCCGAGTGCGGCTGCGTGAGCGCGGACAACCGCAGGGCGCAAGCCGTGTTCAGGTGCATCGAATGCGGGCGCGAAGGCAACGCCGATCACATCGGCGCGATCAACATACTGGCGCGGGGACACCGCGTAGCAGCCTGTGGAGAGGACGTCAGCCGTGCAAGGCCCGCAAGGGCCAAGCGTGCAGCCTCGGTGAAGCAGGAACCCACTGAGGCGACTGGTTCAGGCGTTGCGCCTGCAATGAGCGCGGTAGGAATCCCACGCCTTTAGGGGGGAGGATGTCAACCAAGCCGCAGGAGAGGGCGGCTCAGCCAGCATGGGCGGCTTCGCTCAACACCCGTTCCGCCCACTGATTCAGGCTGGTTCCCGCAGCTTGTGACGCGATCAATGCAGCGCGATGCACCTCGGGTGCGACGCGCAGCATCATCTTGCCGCTGGCGGTGGATTGGGGCTCCTTGCCCAGCTTCGCGCAGGAGGCGAGATAGTCATCGACCGCTTCGTGCAAGGCGGCGCGCAAATCGACCACGTTGTCGGCATGAAAGCCGATGATGTCGGGGATGCCCAGGATCCGGCCCACCAAAATGCCGTCGCGGTCGTCGTATTGGATGTGTGCGGTATAGCCCTTGTAGGTCATCTTGCTCATGGCTCGACTCCAATTTGAGAGAGAAACTCGCGGGCCTGCTCCATCTGATACCGCTTGGCTTCCTTGCCGGGGTGCGAGCGATGGCACAGAAAGGCGAATCCGTCCTTGTCGAAACGCACGCGAGAGCCAGCACCCTCTGTCAACTCGCAGCCCACGGCCAGCAGTAGTGCCTCGATGTCCCTGAACACCAGGGTGCCGGGTGCAGGTCTGCAGAAAATGGCTTGCAGTGTCCTGTGATGCTTGCTGTGCATGGTTGAATGCTAGCGTTTTTTGCTATCTATCGCTTCTGCAAGCTCACCGCCCCCCGGCTGCAGCAGCACCACCAGCGCCCCGGCCCCGCCATCCAGGGGCCGGGCCTGCACGAAGGCCAGCACCTCTTTTTTCTGCACCAGCCAGCGCTGCACCCGGCCCTTGAGCACCGGCACGCGCCCCGGCGAGCCCAGGCCCTTGCCATGCACGATGCGCACGCAGCGCAGGCCGGTGCGGTGCGCCAGGCGGATGAACTCGCCCAGCGCCTCGCGCGCCTCGTCGGTGCGCAGGCCGTGCAGGTCGAGCTGGCGCTGGATGCTCCAGGCGCCCGAGCGCAGCTTGCGCGTCACGTCCAGCCCGACGCCCGGGCGACGGTAGCTGAGCTGGTCATCGACATCGAGCAGCGTGCTCACGTCGAACTCGTCGCTGATGGATTCCAGCAGCGCGCGCGCCTCATCGAGCTGGCGTTGCACGGGCACGGGTTCGGGTAGCTCCTGGCGGTGCCAGCGCCGGCCCTCCTGCCCCTTGATGGGTTGCACCGGGCCGATGCTGTGGGCAAACAAATGCCGCTCGATCTGGGCGCGCCGGGCGGCCTCCTGCGCGGCGCGCTCACGTTCGGCCTGCTGGGCGGCGGCCTCGGCCAGGGCGCGGCGCACGGGTTTCAGGTCGGCAAACGAGCGCACAGCAATGCTGGCGCTGCGGGAGTCAAAGGCGGCGGTCATGGCGCGCCGGTTGTACCGCAGGGGGCATTCCCGGCGCTGCCCCGGCGGTACTGGCGCTGGTACTGGGCGGCGATGAACTGGGTGGTCTGCGCGGGATTGAAGTTGTCGTCGCTGACCAGCACCAGCACGCAGCTGCCATCGGCCAGCGGTGCGCCCCAGCTCATGCCCTCCAGGTTGTCCACGCCCAGGCCCAGGGTGGCGAAGTCGGCCACCAGCGTCTTGGGCGCGGGCGTGTGGTTGCCGGGGCTGAGGGCCGGCAGGGCCAGCGTGTCGCTGCCGGTGCGCGTGTCGATGCGGTACAGGCGCGCGGCAAAGCCATTGCCGGCGGCATAGGCGCGCTCCAGCACCAGCAGGTGGTGCGGGCCATCGGCGAGGATGTCGCTCACGCCGTTGAGTTCCGGGCCGAAGGGCAGGCGCCGGGGCCGGGGCGCGGCGTCGGGTTGGTAGGCGATCTGGCGCAGCGCCTGGCCGCTGGCCAGCTCCAGCAGCGTCAGGCGCAGCGGCGCACCCGGCTGGCCGTGGCGCGCGGGTGGGCCGTCCTGCAGCCAGGGCAGCTCCATGGCCAGCCAGGCGCTGCGCCCGTCCGGGGTCAGGGCGATGCCCTCCAGCGTGCCGTTGCGCCGGGGGCCGCTGCGCCGGTCGGCTGTGGGCTGCAAGGCCGCTGGCAGGGCCCAGGTGCGCAGGTGCCCGCCGTCGGAGCGGGCGGCGCGCAATTGCGGGCCGAAGCCGCGCGCGAAGTCGCCCTCGCTGCTCCACAGGAACTGCCGGCCACCGGGCAGCCAGCGCACGCTCTCGGCATCCGGCACATCGACGCCGGGCGTGGGCCGGCGCGCATCGGCAAAGGGCTGGCCGTCGGCGCGGCGCAGCCAGTGGACGCCGGTGATCTCGGGCTGTGCCATGCCGTGAGCGTCGTAGGCCAGGCGCGCGGTATAGATGCGCGCCGGGGCGTGCTGCGAGCGGTCGTCGCTGATGAGCAGGTATTCGCCCGTGGCCGGGTTGCGGTCGATGCCGGAGATGCCGCCGAAGGTGCTGGCGCCCCACTCGGTGCCGGGCGCGATGTGCGCTGTGCCGATGATGCGCAGCGCTGGTGCATTCCCCTCGCCGCCTGCGCCCCATGCCGTGGGCGCTGGCGGTGCGGGTGCGCAACCGGCCAGCGGCAGCAGCAGTGCCGCCCCTGCCAGCAGTGCTGCGCACGAGAGTCCCAGCGCCCGCCGCACCCGTGCCGGCATCGTCAAACCAGCCCTGTTTCCGCCATCGACAGCGCTGCCCCCGGCGCGACGATGAAGTGATCCAGCACGCGCACATCGACCAGCGCCAGTGCGGCCTTGAGGGTTTGCGTCAGCGCCTCGTCGGCGCGGCTGGGCTGCACGCTGCCGCTGGGGTGGTTGTGCGCCAGGATGACGGCGGCCGCGTGGTGGTGCAGGGCGCGCAGCACGACCTCGCGCGGATAGACGCTGGTTTGCGTCAGCGTGCCGCGAAACAGCTCCTCCATGGCCAGCAGGCGGTGCTGGCTGTCCAGGAACAGCACGGCAAAGACCTCGTGGCTGCGCGCCGCCAGGTGCAGCTGCAGATATTCACGCACGGCATGGGGCGAGTCGAACACGGCGCGCTCGGCCAGCTGCTGGGCCAGCGCCCGGCGCGCCAGCTCCAGCACCGCCAGCAGCTCGGCGCGCTTGGCCGGCCCCAGGCCCTTGATGCGCGCCAGGTCGGCGCCGCTGGCGTGCAGTAGGCCGGCGATGCCGCCAAAGCCCCCTTTGTCGGGCGCTGCCAGCAGCTCCTGCGCCAGCTGCAACACGCCCTTGCCGACGATGCCGGTGCGCAGCACGATGGCCAGCAGTTCGGCATCGGCCAGGGCAGCGGGGCCGCGTGCCAGCAGTTTCTCGCGCGGCTGGGCATCGGGCGGCAGATCCTTGAGCGGCATGGGGCTGAAGCTGGGTTTCTACAATGCCGGGCAGTTTATCCAGTGGTTTTCCGACCCTTCGCTGCCATGACCGCATCTGCCACCGCCGCCGCCACACCCCTTGTGCAGGACGGCTCCTTCCTCACGCTGCACTACCGCCTGGCCGGGCCTGCGGGCGATGTCATCAACACCTTCAACGACAAGCCGGCCACGCTGTCGGTGGGCGCGGGCGAGCTGTCGCCGGCACTCGAAGCGCGCCTGATCGGCCTGCCCGAGGGCGCGCGCACGACCATCGAGCTGGCCGCCGGCGAGGCCTTCGGCGAGCGCAACCCTGACATGCAGCAATGGGTGGCGAAAAAGCTGCTGGGCGAGCTGGGCGACCCGCACGAGGAATACCGCCTGGGCGACGTGGTGGAGTTCCCCACGCCCGACGGCCAGGGCCGCTATGCCGGCGTGGTGCTGGAGGTGGGCGCCGACGGGGCGGTGCTGTTCGATTTCAGCCACCCGCTGGCGGGCGTGCCGGTGACGTTCGAGGTCTTCATCATTGGTGTGCTGTAAATGAACGCCCCCAAGGAAATCCTGCTGGCCGAGCCGCGCGGCTTCTGCGCTGGCGTGGACCGCGCCATCGAGATCGTCGAGCGCGCGCTGGCCAAGTTCGGCGCGCCCATCTACGTGCGCCACGAGATCGTCCACAACACCTATGTGGTGAACGACCTCAAGGCCAAGGGCGCCATCTTCATCGAGGATCTGGCCGAGGTGCCGCCCGGCGCGACGCTGGTGTTCTCGGCGCACGGCGTGAGCCGCGCGGTGCAGGACGAGGCCCGCGCGCGCGGCTTTTCCATCTTCGACGCCACCTGCCCGCTGGTCAGCAAGGTACATGTCGAGGTCGCAAAGCTGGCGCGCGAGGGCTACGAGTTCATCATGATCGGCCACCGTGGCCACCCCGAGGTTGAGGGCACCATGGGCCAGCTCGACAGCGGCATCCACCTGGTGGAGGACGTGGCCGACGTGGCCCGCGTGCAGCCCGCGCAGACCGACAAACTCGCCGTGGTCACGCAGACCACGCTTTCCGTGGACGATGCCGCCGAGATCACCGCCGCCGTGCGCGCGCGTTTTCCGAGCATCCGCGAGCCCAAGCAGCAAGACATCTGCTACGCCACGCAAAACCGCCAGGACGCCGTCAAGCTGATGAGCCCGCAGGTCGATCTGGTCATCGTGGTCGGCAGTCCGACCAGCTCCAACAGCAACCGCCTGCGCGAACTGGCCGCGCGCATGGGCCGCGCCGCCCACATGGTGGACAGTGCCGACGAACTGCAGCCCCAGTGGTTCGAGGGCGTGGCCCGCGTCGGCCTGACGGCGGGCGCCTCGGCGCCCGAGGTGCTGGTGCAGGAGGTGATCGAGCGCATCAAGGCGCTGGGCGCCGTGTCCGTGCGCAAGATGGACGGCACTCTGGAGACGGTGAAGTTCCCGCTGCCCAAGGGGCTGAAGCTGGAGGCGCCGCCGGCCGCCTGATGCGCGCCGCCCGCACGCTCACTGCAAATTCAATAGCTGCTCGCGCGCTCTGGAAGGGCGCTGGAGTCGACTTTGGCATCAAGATTGACACGCCAGTGCGCCCCAGGGCGCTGGCTGGGGCGGCAAGCCCTTGCACAATGCAGGCTTTCCTACAATCGCTGCCCCACCACACCACGGGAGCACATCGGCCTCCCCGCTTATGGAAATCGCCATACTTTTCGCCCTCATCGTGCTCAACGGGCTGTTTGCCATGTCCGAGCTGGCACTGGTTTCGGCGCGCCGGGCGCGGCTGCAAAAGCTGATCGATGAGGGCGACAGCGGCGCCATCGCCGCCGCCAAATTGGGGGAAGACCCGACGCGCTTCCTGTCCACCATCCAGATCGGCATCACCTCCATCGGCGTGCTCAACGGCATCGTCGGCGAGTCGGCGCTGGCCAAGCCGTTTGGCGAGTGGCTGACCGGCCTGGGGCTGGAGGCGCAAGCCGCCGGCTACATCGCCACCGGCCTGGTGGTCGTGGTCATCACCTATTTCTCCATCGTCGTAGGCGAGTTGGTGCCCAAGCGCCTGGGCCAGAGCTATCCCGAGACGCTGGCGCGGCTGGTGGCGCGCCCCATCAACTGGCTGGCCGTGGCCACCAAGCCCTTCGTGCTGCTGCTGTCCACCTCCACCCAGGCGCTGCTGCGGCTGCTGGGCGTCAAGGAGGTGGCCTCCACCGTGACCGAGGCCGAGATCCATGCCGTGCTGGCCGAGGGCACCAGCGCCGGCGTCATCGAGTCGCACGAGCATCTGATGGTGCGCAACGTCTTTCGCCTGGACGACCGGCAGATCGGCTCGCTCATGGTGCCGCGCGCCGATGTCGTGGCGCTGGATGTGGCGGCTTCGTTCGAGGACAACCTGGCGCGCATCGAGGAGTCCGAGCACGCGCGCTTTCCGGTGGTGCGCGGCGGCATGGAAAACATCCTGGGCGTGATCAACGCCCGCCAGTGGCTGGCCAGCGTGCTGCGCGACGAGGCCGCGCGCGAGCTGGCCACCGTGCCGCTGCAGACGGCGCTGTACGTGCCCGAGACCATCAACGGCATGGAGCTGCTGGACAACTTCCGCCTGTCCAACGTGCAGATGGCCTTCGTCATCGACGAGTACGGCGAGGTGCAGGGCATCGTCACGCTGCAAGACCTGATCGAGGCCATCACGGGCGAATTCCACTCGCTCGACCCCGAAGATGCCTGGGCCGTGCAGCGCGAGGACGGCAGCTGGCTGCTCGACGGCCATATCCCGGTGCCCGAGCTCAAGGATCGGCTGCAGTTGGACAGCGTGCCCGACGAGGAGCGCGGGCGCTACCACACGCTCAGCGGCATGGTCATGCTGCTGACTGGCAAGCTGCCCAATGTGACCGACACGGTGCAATGGGAGAACTGGCAGTTCGAGGTCGTGGACATGGATGGCAAGACCATCGACAAGGTGCTGGCCACGCGCCTGTCGCCCGTGCTGGTGAGCACCGACCCGGCTGCCGAAATCTGAGAGAGATCCGGAAATTTCAGGTCAAAAACGCCGGAAACCCTTGCTAGAAAAGCGCTGACAGCTATATAAAAAGGAGCAAGCCGGCCTCGCCGATCAGCTCCACAGATCCAGCGGTGGCTCGCCGGCCACGGCGCGCAGGATGTCGGTGCGCGAGATAAAGCCCTGCAATCGGCCAGCCTCGTCGGTCACCGGCAGGCCGGGCAGGCCGGTGGCGATCAGGGCTTCGGCCACGCGGCGCAGCTCGGCTTCCTCGGTCACTGCCGGCACCGGGCTGATCATGGCCTGGGCCACCTGCCGCTGGGCCAGCGCGGCAGCATCGCGTGCTGCCTCGGCCTGGGGCAGCAGCTCCGGGGGGCGATGTCGGCGCGCAGCAGCAGGCCGATGACCAGGCCGTGCTCGTTGACCACTGGCGCCTGCCCCACCTGGTGCTGGGCCAGGATGCGCCAGGCCTCGTCGATGTGCATCCCGGGGGTGACGCTGATGGCCCCCCGGGTCATCACATCGCGCACATGGCTCAGGGGCTGGCGTGGCTGCGCCGGCCCCAGCTCGGTCTGCACGTAGGCAGACACGGCCTCCAGCACCCGCAGCGGCATGGGGGCGGACTGGGCCGCGTCGGCATGGGCCGGAGTCTGGGGCTGGGGCTTGAATTCGGGCGCGGGCCGGTCGGCTTCGATGTCGGCAGCGCCCGTGCGCAGCGCCTGCGGGCGCTGCACGCCGCGCACCGGCGTCACCTGGGACAGCAGCTGCGAGCCGCCGCGATACATCTGCCCCGATGGGCCGAAGACGAAGAACATGGCCTGCCTCCTGCTTGTGTTGTGCCAGCGATGCGCGCATGGTATCGGCGCCGGGGCGGCCCCTAGAATCGCCGCCTATGCTCGATATCCTCCTTCTTCGCAAAGACCTGCCCGCCGCCATCGCCCGGCTGGAAACCCGCAAAAACCCGCAGCCCTTCCTGGACGTTGCCGCCTTCCAGGCGCTGGAGGCCGAGCGCAAGGCCATCCAGACGCGCACCGAGGAGCTGCAGGCGCAGCGCAACCAGCGCTCCAGGGAAATCGGCGCGCTGATGGGCCAGGGCGAGCGCGCTGCCGCCGAGGCGGCCCGCGCCGAAGTCAATGCCCTCAAGGGCGAGCTGGACGCCTCGGCCACGCGGCTGGAGCAGCTCCAGGCCGAGCTGGCCGCCATGCTGGCCGCCTTGCCCAATCTGCCGCACGAGAGCGTGCCGCTGGGGGCTGACGAGTCGGCCAACGTCGAGGTGCGCCGCTGGGGCCAGCCGCGCGCGTTCGATTTTGCGGTGCGCGACCACGTCGATCTGGGCGCGCCGCTGGGGCTGGACTTCGAGCTGGGCGCCAGGCTGGCGGGCGCGCGCTTCACGGTCATGCGCGGGCCGATCGCGCGCCTGCACCGGGCGCTGGCGGCCTTCATGCTGGATGTGCAGACGCTGGAGCACGGCTACACCGAGTGCTACGTGCCCTATGCCGTCAACGGCGAGTCGCTGCGCGGCACCGGCCAGTTGCCCAAGTTCGAGGGCGACCTGTTCGCCGCGAAAAAGGGCGGCCAGGAGGGCGAGCCCGAGCCGGATCACACGCAGCTGTACCTGATCCCGACCAGCGAGGTGCCGCTCACCAACTTCGTGCGCGGCGAGGTGCTGGCCGAAGGGCAGCTGCCGCTGCGTTTCACGGCGCACACGCCGTGCTTTCGCTCCGAGGCCGGCAGCCACGGGCGCGACACGCGCGGCATGATCCGCCAGCACCAGTTCGACAAGGTGGAGATGGTGCAGATCGTGCATCCCGAGCGCAGCTACGAGGCGCTGGAGGAGATGACCGGCCACGCCGAGGCCATCTTGCAGCGGCTGGGCCTGCCGTACCGCGTGATGCTGCTGTCCAGCGGCGACATGGGCTTTGGCGCCGCCAAGACCTACGACCTGGAAGTGTGGCTGCCGGCGCAGGGGACATTTCGCGAGATCAGCTCGGTCAGCAACTGCGAGGCCTTCCAGGCGCGGCGGATGCAGGCGCGCTTCAAGAACGCGCAGGGCAGGAACGAGCTGGTGCATACCTTGAACGGCTCGGGCCTGGCCGTGGGCCGCACGCTGGTGGCGGTGCTGGAGAACTACCAGAATGCCGACGGCAGCATCACCGTCCCCGAGGCGCTGCGCCCCTACCTGGGCGGCGTCGGGGTGCTGGGCGGCGATGTGCGTGGTGATGTGCGCGGCGATGGCGCGAAAAGCATGGGCAGGCCAGCCTGATATCGCCCGATTGCCTGGCGTGCAGCGCGGTTAAGGTGGCAGTGTTTTGTCATCCAACCCACAAAGGAAACCTGCCATGTTCAGCTATGTCGTGCTCGGAGTGAACGACCTGGAAAAAGCCCGCACCTTCTACGACGCCTTCTTCGGCGTGCTGGGCCTGCCCGTGGGCATCCAGCAGGGCGAGCGCTGCTTCTACGTGGCCGACACCGGCACCTTCGCGCTCACCCGGGACGACCAGGAGCGCCCGCGCGTGGGCACGACCGGCTTCGGCACGCTGTCGCCCGAGGACGTGGACGCCGCCTATGCCGCAGCGTTGGCTGCCGGTGGCCGCTCCTGCGACGACGCCCCGGCCTGGCACGACGGCGGCCCCGATGGCCGCATCTATCTTGGCTCGCTGCTCGACCCCAGCGGCAACAAGATCTGCGTGCTGCACCAGCCGGCGCAGGGGGCATAAGGGGAAGGTTGTGCGTTGAGCGTCCGGCGCCCGGCGCGGGCCTGCCGCACGACGCACAGCCCGGCCCCGAGGTCAGCCCTTAAAATTGCCGGCCCCGAGACCCGAGGGCGCAGGCAGCGCCCGACCTTGCAGGTTGACCTCCCCATGAATGTTCCGATTGCGCTGGCGGCCACACACGAGGCTGCCCGCAGCGCCGAGCCGGTGCGGCTGCGCGAGATTCCGTACAACTACACCTCGTTTTCCGACCGCGAGATCGTCATCCGGCTGCTGGGCGCCAGTGCCTGGGGCGTGCTCGACCAGCTGCGCCGCGAGCGCCGCACGGGCCGCTCGGCGCGCATGTTGTACGAGGTGCTGGGCGACATCTGGGCGGTGCAGCGCAACCCCTATCTGCAGGACGACCTGCTGCACAACCCCGAGCGCAGAAAGCTGCTGGTCGATGCCCTGCGCCACCGCATGGCCGAGATCGAAAAGCGCCGCCTGCCGCACGAGGATGCCGAGCGCGACCGGCGCGTGGGCCAGCTCATCGACGCCGCGCAGGACGCCATCAGCCAGTTCGATGCCACGCTGGCCGAGGCCGAGCGCCTGCGCCGCGAAGTGCAAAAACGCCTGGCGCCGTTCACGGCGCGCGACAACATCAAGTTCGACGGCCTGTCGCGCGTGTCGCACGTGACGGACGCGACCGACTGGCGCGTCGAATACCCCTTCGTCGTGCTCACGCCGGACACGGAGAGGGAAATGGCCGCGCTGGTGCGCGAGTGCATCGCGCTGGAGCTGACCATCATCCCGCGCGGCGGCGGCACGGGCTATACCGGCGGGGCCATTCCGCTGACCTGGCGCAGCGCCGTCATCAACACCGAAAAGCTCGAAGCCCTGAGCGCCGTGGAAATGCGCCGCCTGCCCGGCGTGGCGCACGAGGTGCCGACCATCTGGAGCGAGGCCGGCGTGGTCACCCAGCGCGTGGCCGATGCCGCCGAGGCGGCGGGTTTTGTTTTTGCCGTCGATCCGACCAGCGCCGAGGCCTCCTGCGTGGGCGGCAACGTCGCCATGAATGCCGGTGGCAAGAAGGCGGTGCTGTGGGGCACGGCGCTCGATAACCTGGCCAGCTGGCGCATGGTCACGCCCGATGGCCTGTGGCTGGAGGTCACGCGCCTGGGGCACAACCTGGGCAAGATCCACGACGCGCCCATGGCCAGCTTCGAGCTGCAGTACTTCCAGGCCGACGGCAAGACGCCGATCCGCACCGAGCGCCTGGACATCCCCGGCAGCACGTTCCGCAAGGAGGGCCTGGGCAAGGACGTGACGGACAAGTTCCTGTCCGGCCTGCCGGGCGTGCAAAAGGAAGGCACGGACGGCCTGATCACCAGCGCGCGCTGGATCGTGCACCGGATGCCCGAGCACACGCGCACCGTCTGCCTGGAGTTCTTCGGCAGTGCCAAGGGCGCCGTGCCCAGCATCGTCGAGATCAAGGACTTCATGTTCGCCGAGGCGCAGCGCTCAGGCGTGCTGCTGGCCGGCCTGGAGCACCTGGACGACCGGTATCTCAAGGCCGTGGGCTACGCCACCAAGAGCAAGAAGGGCGCCGGCCGCCTGCCCAAGATGGTGCTGATCGGCGACATCGTGGGTGACGATCAGGACGCCGTGGCGCGCGCCGCCGCCGAGGTGGTGCGCATCGCCAATTCGCGCTCGGGCGAGGGCTTCACCGCGGTCAGCCCCGAGGCGCGCAAGAAGTTCTGGCTGGATCGCAAGCGCACGGCGGCGATCTCGCGGCACACCAACGCTTTCAAGATCAACGAGGACGTGGTCATCCCGCTGCCGCGCATGTGGGAGTACACGGACGGCATCGAGCGCATCAACATCGAGCTGAGCCTGCGCAACAAGCTGCAGCTGTGCGAGCAGCTGCAGCAGTTCTTCGCCGCCGGCAATCTGCCCTTTGCCCGCCAGGACGACGCTGCGGCGATCCCCACCGAAGTGCTGCTGGGCGACCGCGTGGCGCAGGCGCAGGCACTGATCGAAGAGGTGCGCCAGACCTGGCAGGAATGGCTGGACAACGTGGCCGTGCTGTTTGAGCAGCTGCAGGATCACACCCTGCGCGCCAGCTGGCGTACGCAGATCAAGAAGCCGCTCGAAGCCATCTTCGCCGGCGCGCCGTATCAGCCCATTTTGGAGGCCGTGCAGGCCATCCACCAGCGCGTGCTCAAGGGCCGGGTGTGGGTGGCGCTGCACATGCACGCCGGCGACGGCAACGTGCATACCAACATCCCCGTCAACAGCGACGACTACGAGATGCTGCAGACCGCGCATGAGGCGGTGGCGCGCATCATGGCGCTGGCGCGCTCGCTGGGCGGCGTGATCTCGGGCGAGCACGGCATCGGCATCACCAAGCTGGAGTTCCTGACCGACGAGGAGCTGGCGCCGTTTGCCGAGTACAAGCGCCGCGTCGATCCGCACGGGCATTTCAACTGGGGCAAGTTGCTGCGAAATCAGGAGCTTCCAGCGCTTGGTGGCAAAGGGTTTGAGGCCGATTTGACCAAAAAAACCGGCACTGGCAAGGTGGCGGCGACGCGCCAGTCGCTGCGCTACGCCGACCTGACCAACGCCTATACGCCCAGCTTTGGCCTGATGGGGCACGAGTCGCTGATCCTGCAGCAAAGCGACCTGGGCGCCATCGTCGCCAGCGTCAAGGACTGCCTGCGCTGCGGCAAGTGCAAGCCGGTGTGCTCCACGCACGTGCCGCGCGCCAATTTGCTGTACAGCCCGCGCAACAAGATTTTGGCCACGTCGCTGCTGGCCGAGGCCTTCTTGTACGAGGAGCAGACGCGCCGGGGCGTGTCCAGCCACCACTGGCAGGAGTTCGAGGACGTGGCCGACCACTGCACGGTCTGCCACCGCTGCTACAACCCTTGCCCGGTCAAGATCGACTTCGGCGACGTGACCATGAACATGCGCAACCTGCTGCGCAAGATGGACAAGAAAAGCTGGCGCGTGGGCAACAAAATGGCCATGGCCATGCTCAATGCCACCGACCCGCGCACCATCAACACGCTGCGTGCCGGCATGGTCGGCGTGGGCTTCAAGGCGCAGCGCCTGGCCGTCGATGCGCTGCGCAGCGTGGCGCGCAGGCAGACGGCGCAGCCGCCCGCCACTGTGGGGCCGGCGCCGATCCGCGAGCAGGTCATCCACTTCGTCAACAAGAAGCTGCCCGGCGGCCTGCCCACCAAGACGGCGCGCGCGCTGCTGGACATCCAGGACAAGGACTACGTGCCCATCATCCGCAACCCGCAGACGGCGGCGGACAGCGAGGCGGTGTTCTATTTCCCCGGCTGTGGCTCGGAGCGGCTGTTTTCGCAGGTCGGCCTGGCCACGCAGGCCATGCTGTGGCATGCCGGCGTGCAGACGGTGCTGCCGCCGGGCTACCTGTGCTGCGGCTACCCGCAGCGCGGCAGCGGCCAGTTCGACAAGGCGGAAAAAATGATCACCGACAACCGGGTGCTGTTCCACCGGGTGGCCACGACGCTGAACTACCTGGACATCAAGACCGTGGTCGTGTCCTGCGGCACCTGCCACGACCAGCTGCAGGGCTACCAGTTCGACAAGATCTTCCCGGGCAGCCGGATGATCGACATCCATGAATTCCTGCTGGAAAAGGGCATCACCTTGCCGGGCGGGCAGGGCGGCTACCTGTACCACGAGCCCTGCCACAACCCGATGAAGCAGGGCGACTCGATGCAGACCGTGCGCGCGCTGGTGGGCGAGCAGGTGCTCAAGAGCGAGCGCTGCTGCGGCGAGTCCGGCACCCTGGGCGTGACGCGCCCCGACATCGCCACCCAGGTGCGCTTTCGCAAGGAAGAGGAGATTCGCAAGGGCGAGGCGCAACTGCGCGCCAGCGGCGCCGTACCCCAGCAGGGCAACATCAAGATCCTGACCAGCTGCCCGAGCTGCCTGCAGGGCATCTCGCGCTATCAGGACGACCTCAGTAACGGCCTGCTGGAGGCCGATTACATCGTGGTCGAGATGGCGCGCCATATCCTGGGCGAGAACTGGCTGCCTGAGTTCGTGCAGCGTGCCAACGCCGGCGGCATCGAGCGGGTGCTGGTGTGAACGCGGCCCCCACGCTCGGCGCTGGCTCGGTGGCGCCCACGCTCGGCACTGATGCGTCCTGGAGTTCAACGTGCCCGCTGTGCGCCAGCGATGGCGGCACGCTCATCTGGCGCGGTGCGCGGCTGCGCGTCATTCACGCCGACGAGCCGGGTTTCCCGGTGTTCTACCGCGTGGTCTGGAACGCGCACGTGGCGGAATTTTCAGACTTGGCCGAGGACGCGCGCGCGCACTGCCTGGCCGCCGTGGCCTTGGTCGAGCAAACGCTGCGCGAGCGGCTGCAGCCGGCCAAGATCAACTTGGCCAGCTTGGGCAACGTGGTGGCGCACCTGCACTGGCACGTCATCGCGCGCCACGACTGGGACAGCCACTGGCCCGCGCCCATCTGGGCCGCAGCGCAGCGCGCGCGCGCACCCGAGCGCGAGGCGGCGTTGAGCGCGCAACTGCCGGCGCTGCACGCGGCGCTGCGCGAGCGGCTGATGCACTGGGCCGCCAGCGCAGGGTGAGGGCGGCGCAAAACCACTGGCGCGCCTTGTGTGGTTTTCAAAAACCATAGCTGCTAGCGCTTGATGGGAAAGGCTTTTGGCCTGATTTGATTATTTTTTTGGCTGCAGCAGTTGCTCCAGCGCCCCGGCCAGTTGGGGCTGGCGCCAGACAAAACCCAACTCCTGCGCCCGGCGCGGCGCCAGCCGCTGGCCGCCCAGCAGCAGCACCGACATCTCGCCCAGCGCCAGGCGCAGCGCCCAGGCCGGCGCCGGCAGCAGCGCCGGGCGGTGCAGCGCACGCGCCAGCGTTTGCGTGAACTCGGCATTGCGCACCGCCCCGGGCGCGCAGGCGTTGAGCGGGCCGCTGCATTCGGCGTGCTGCAGCGCGTGCTCGATCAGCGCCACCTCGTCGTCGAGGTGAACCCACGGCATCCACTGCCGGCCACTGCCCAGGCGCCCGCCCAGGCCCAGGCGAAACGGCGGCAGCAGCCGCGCCAGCAGGCCGCCGCTGGGCGCCAGCACCGGCGCCGTGCGCAGCAGCACCACGCGCGTGCCGCTGTCGCGCGCGCGCTCGGCCTCGCGCTCCCAGGCGGCGCACAGCCGCGCGCCGAAGTCTTGGCCGGCGGGCGCGCTGCCCTCATCGAGCGGCTGCTCGCCGCCGTCGCCATACCAGCCCACCGCCGAGCCCGAAACCAGCACGCGCGGCGCCGTTGCCTGCTGCGCCAGCCAGTCCACCAAAGTGCGTGTCAGATCGACGCGGCTTTGCCACAGCAGCGCGCGGCGCGCCTCGCTCCAGGGGCGGTCGGCAATCGGCGCGCCGGCCAGGTTGACCACGGCGTCCAGCCGCGCATCGGCGCCCAGCTCCTGCAAGTGCGCCACACCGGTGGCGCCGCTGCACAGGGATGCAACGCGCTGCGGCGTGCGGCTCCAGACCCAGATCTGGTGGCCCTGGCGCTGCCAGTGGCGACACAGGGCTTGGCCAATCAGGCCGGTGCCGCCGGTGATGAGAACACGCATGACGGGACTCCTTGAGGGCGTAAAGCGGGGGCGTCAACAGGGTCGTGAACGCAGTGGCAAAAGGGGGCGGCTCACCAGGGCAGGCATTGGCCATCGTAGGCAAAAAAACCGCCGCTGCCCTCAGGCGTCAGGCCATCGAGCACCGCCAGCAGCTCGCCCGCTGTTGTGTCGGGTGCTCGGTCGATGCGTGCGCGCCAGCTCGATGGCAGCCGTCTTGACGGCCATGTTCAGCACCGCCTTGCAGGCACGGTAGCTGAGCCAGCCGCCCAGGCGGTTGTCGCCGATGCTGCCGACCTTGGCCGACAGCCTGCCAATCAGGCTGCGTCATGGGAGCATCATGGCACCGCGCTGCCCGGCCACGGGCACAGGGGCTGTGCCCCACAGGCGCTGGTAGGTGCCATCCGGGTCGTACAGCGCGCTCTGGCGCAATGGATCAAAGCGCCGCCCGCCTCGCGGGTCAGTGCCGCGCCCGGCGATGTACAGCCAGTTGCCCTGGTTGCTATATACGTCGTAGTCGAGCAACTGGCGCTCGAACCAGGCCGCGCCGGCGCGCCAGTCGCAGCGCAAGTCGTGGATCAGGTAGCTGGCCACCACTTGGCGCAGGCGGTTGCTCAGGTAGCCGGTGGCGGCCAGCTCGCGCATGGCGGCGTCCACCAGCGGCTGGCCAGTGCGCCCGGCGCACCAGGCGGCAAACGCTGCTGCGTCGTGCGGTGTGGCGCGCGCCGGCCCCAAGCCGCGCGCCCGGTACAGCGCGCCGCCGTGGCGCAGGTGCAGGAAGCGAAAGTAGTCGCGCCACAGCAGCTCGAACCACAGCCCGTAGCTGCCCTCATGGGCGCCGTGCTCGGCTTCAAACTGGCGCAGCCGCGCCAGCGCCAGGCGCGGCGACAGCGCGCCGGTGGCCAGCCAGGGCGACCATTTGCTCGAATAGTCCAGACCCAGCAGATCGTTGCGCGTGCGCTGGTAGCGGTGCGGCAGGCCGCGTGCCAGGTATTGCGCCAGATGCGCCAGGGCACCAGCCTCGCCGGCAGCGCCGGGGTGCAGCGCGGCGTCGGCGTAGGGGAAGGCGCTGCGTGCGTCGGCAGGCACCGGCGCGCCAGCAAAATCGGCCAACAGGGCCGCTTGATCGCAAGGCGACTGCCCCGGCACGCGCTTGGGCCAGGGCGGCAGGTGCCCGGGCACGGGCAGGGGCAGGGGCGCAGGCGGCTGCACGGCGGCGCGCTCCACAGCCTGACGAAAGGCCGTGAATACCGGCGGCAGTTGCGCGACCGGCCAGGGCAGGCTGTGCGGATCGAGCAAGCTGCTGTGCCAGATGGTATGCACCTGCAGGCCGGCCACGCGCAGGGCAGCGACTTCGGTTTCTTCCTCGGGTGCGGCAATGGCTTCGCAGACCACACGGCGCGCGCCCGCAGCGCGCGCCAGGGCGGGCAGCGCCCGCACGGCAGGTTGCTGCAAGATCAATAGCTGCTGGCCCTTGTCCTGCAATGCCTTTGACAGGTTTTGGATGGTACAGGCGAGCCAGGCGCGGCGGTGCAGGCCGAGCCGGGTGAAGCCCCAGGGGCTGCACGCCTGGACATCGGGCAGGCACACCACGGGCAGCACGTGGCGCGTGCCCGGGGCGCACGCCGCGTACAGCGCCCGCTGCTCGTGCAGGCGCAGATCGGCGCGCAGCCACAGCACAGTGGTGCCGCTCATCGCATCAATAAGCCGGGTCTTGGCGTGTGTGCGCCACCCAGATCAGCGCCTGGGTGTCCACGCCCAGGGCGCGGGCGCGCGCCACGATGGCCTCGCGCTGCGCGGCGGGCAGTTGCGGCTCGCGCGCCAGGATCCAGGCGTAGCCAGTGTCCGGGCCGACGACCAGCGCCCAGCGGTAGTCGGCATCGAGCGCGGCGACGTGGTAGCCGCCGTAGAACGGCCCGAAGAACGACACCTTGAGCGAGCCGGTGGTGGGTGCGCCCGTGAACAGGGCGCGGCCCACGGCTTCACGCCACTGGCCGCTGGCACTGGCGTAGCCGCGGTTGACCACGCGCACGCTGCCGTCGGGCTGCACGCTGTAGTGGGCGGAGATGTCGCTCAGGCCACGCTCGAAGGGGTGATCCAGGCGCGCCAGCTCGTACCAGCGGCCCGCATAGCGCTGCACGTC
This sequence comes from Melaminivora jejuensis, assembly GCF_017811175.1. Lineage (NCBI taxonomy): Bacteria > Pseudomonadati > Pseudomonadota > Betaproteobacteria > Burkholderiales > Comamonadaceae > Melaminivora > Melaminivora jejuensis. The sequence goes on along the minus strand of NZ_JACWIJ010000002.1, from coordinate 2,072,733 downwards.
GAACGGCGCCACCGGCACCACGCCGGGCGGCGGCTGGGTGCTGGCGCAGCCGGCCAGCAGCAACGCGGTGGCAGCCAGCAGCGCCGCCCAGGCCAGGCGCCACCCGAGCAGGACAAAACTGGGCAGCAGCGGGCGCAGCGGCGCCGTATGCTGGCGCGGCGCTGCCCATGCAGCGAGAGTGAGGGCAAGGCAGGGAGGCATGGGAGGGGCCTTTCGCTGCACCTTAAGGCGCTTGGTTGGAGGAAAACAAGTCAATGATCGTGGCGCCACTGCGCCACCAGCGGCTGCAATCCCGACAGGTGTGCCAGAGCACTCACACCGGGCAGGGACGTCTGGTACAGCGCGCTGCACGCACCGCCGACCCACAAAGCGGTGGTAGGCGACAACTGTGTACGCAGCGTGCGCAGGCTGGCCAGCACCGCGCTGGCCTTGTGAACGTTGCTGAAACTCAGCGCCACCACATCCGCCTGGTGGGCCAGCGCCGCTTGGACGATGTCGCTCAGCGGGGTCTGTGTGCCCAGGGATACACACGTGCAGCCCTCCAGCGCCAGCAGCGCCTCGACCATCAACAGCCCCAGGCTGTGCTGCTCTTGCGGCACGGTGGTCAGCAGTACCTTGGGGCCTTGGGCTGCTGGCAACGGCGCCAGCGAGGCGATGGCGTGGCGCAGCACGCCGGTCATGACCTCGGTGTAGAGGTGTTCCTCGTGGATATCAAAGCGTCCCTGCACCCAAGCCTCGCCCACTGCTGTGGACAGCGGCGCCACCAAATCGGTCACAAAACCGGCCAAGCCCAGGCGCACCTGGGCGTGGGTGAGAGCGTAGCGCAGCGCTTGCGGGTCGTGCTTGCCAATGATCTGCAGCCACTCTTCGAGCAAGCTGGTGTCAGCAGGATCCTTTCTTTTTGTCATGGACAAACTTGGTGCGGCAGACGCGCTGCGCTGTGCCAGCAGTTGCTGCAGTGCTGCGGGCTCGAGCCCTACCACCTTGCCCGGACGCAAGCCGGCATCGAGCAACCGGCTGATTAGCTTGAGCTGCTGCACCTGCCCGACCGGGTAGAGCCGGTCACCACCAGTATCGCGCACAGGCACGGGAAAGCCGTAGCGTCGCTCCCAGACGCGTAGCGTGTCCTTGGCCAGGCCGGTCTCGCGCTCGACGGCGGAAATAGACAGCCCTGCGGTTTCGGACGGAGCTTGAGGGGATGGGTGAGTGGGGCTGGGACTCATGGTTGTGTGCAACGCATATGAAAATTGTCTAAGACAAAACTTTTTTGTCTAGTACATTTACCGGCAGCCATTGTGCAACGCCCTGTTGTCCACTGCCCGCAACCATCACCCGATCGACCCCCTATGAAAGTTGCCATCATCGGCTCTGGCATCTCCGGCCTAGCTGCCGCGCATCGGCTGCGCGGGCAGGCCCGCGTCACTCTGCTGGAGGCCGGCAGTTATTTCGGCGGGCACACGCACACGGTCGATGTGTGTCTGCCCGACGCCCGCAATCAGTTCGTGACGCATGGAGTGGATACCGGCTTTTTGGTCTTCAACGAGCGCACCTACCCGGGGCTGATCGCCCTGCTGGCCGAGCTGGGCATTCCCACGGCGCACTCCGACATGTCGTTTTCGGTGCGCGTGCCAGGTGCCGGTGTGCTGGGCGCGGCGGCGCTGGAGTGGAGTGGCTCCAGTTTGGCCACTGTGTTTGCCCAGCGGCGCAATTTGCTGCGCCCGCGCTTTGCCGGCATGTTGGCCGCGCTGCTGCGCTTTAACCGTCTATGCACGGCTTTGGCCGAGACGGGCCAGGAGCAGGCGCTGGCGCAGCCGCTGGGCGACTTTTTGCAGCAGCACCGCTTCAGCGCAGCGTTTCGCGACTGGTATTTGCTGCCCATGCTGGGCTGTATCTGGAGCTGCCCTACGGATCAGATGCTGCGCTTTCCCATCGCCACGCTGGTGCGCTTTTGCCACAACCACGGCCTGATCCAGGTGCACGATCGGCCCCGTTGGCACACGGTGGCAGGCGGCGCGCGTCAATATGTCCAAGCCATCGTGTCCGGCCTGGACGCGCGGCTGAACACGCCGGTGCGTTGCATTGAGCGCAGCGCTGCGGGCGTGCTGGTGCGCACCGATCATGGCGCCGAGTATTTCAATGCGGTGGTGCTGGCTGTGCACAGCGACCAAGCGCTGCGCCTGTTGGCCCAGCCCAGCGCTGCCGAGCAGCAGCTCCTGGGTGCCATCCGCTACCAGCCCAACCGCGCCGTGCTGCACATTGACAGCCGTGTCATGCCACAGCGCCGCGCCGCCTGGGCCGCCTGGAATTACGAGCGCGCCGCCGATGACGCTCGCGAGTCGGCGCGCGTGTGCCTGCACTACTGGCTCAACCGTCTGCAGCCGCTGCCGTTCGCGCACCCGGTGCTGGTTTCGCTCAACCCGGTCAGCCCCATCGATCCAGCCTGCGTGCTGGGCGAGTACGACTACGAGCACCCGGTGTTCGATCTGGCGGCCCTGGCCGCGCAGCGCCAGTTGCACCAGCTCCAAGGTGTGCAGCACACCTGGTATGCCGGTGCCTGGATGGGCTATGGTTTTCACGAAGATGGCCTGCAATCGGGCTGGCGCGCCGCCGACGCGCTGCTGGCGCAGCACCAGCACCGGGAGGCGGCGTGAGCGCCAAGCCCGTCGATGCCTGCGCATTGGTGCCGTACATCGGCTTCGGCCATGTCTGGCACACCCGGCTGCGCCCGCGCCGACATCGCTTCATCGTGCCGACGTTCTTTTTGCTGCTGCCCATGCGCACATTGCGCGTGCGCCCTGAGGCAGCCGGGGTGCTGGCACTCAACCGCCCAGGGGCGCTGGCGTTTCGCGATGCCGACCACGGCAGCGGCGCGGGTATGGCACAGGGCGGTGCATTGGCTTGGCTGGAGGAGTTGCTGCACAGCGCTGGCATTGACGACGCACTCGGCGAAGTCTGGCTGCAGTGCTATCCGCGCGTGCTGGGCTACAGCTTCAAGCCGGTGAGCTTTTGGTATTGCCACCGCGCCGACGGCAGCCTGCGCGCCATCGTTGCCGAGGTGAACAACACGTTTGGCGAGCGTCACGCCTACTTGTTGGATGCGCCGCGCTACGGTCAAGAGCTGCGCGCCGACAAGACTTTTCACGTCTCGCCGTTTTGCACCGTACAGGGCAGCTACCGCTTTGAATTCCAGCGCGGCGGCCCGCACGGTCTGCGCTCGGCGCGCGTACGCATCGACTACCACGACGCCAGCGGGCCGGTGTTGCTCACTGGTCTGTCCGGGCGGCTGCAGCCCCTGACCGCAGCCAGTCGGCGCCATGCGCTGTGGCGTTATCCGCTGCTGAGCTTTGGCGTGATGGCCCGCATCCTTTGGCACGCCTTGCTGCTGTGGGGCAAGCAGGTGCCGTTTCACGCCAAGGCGCAGCCGCCGCTGCTGCCTATCACCCGTTCGCTCCCACCGGATCGTCCATCATGAACATCGCTAGTTCCACGTCTTTGGGCCTGTCCTTGCCCTCTAATTTGCCGCGCCCTGTGCGCCAGGCGCTGCGCCTGCTGCAGCGCTTGCACTGCGGCACGCTGCACCTGGAGTTGCCCGACGGCAGCGCACTGCAGTTCGGCCAAGGCACGGCGCCGCACGCCAGTGTGCGTCTGCATGACTGGCGCGCCCTGAGCGCAGTGCTGCGTTCGGGCGACATCGGCTTGGCCGAGGCCTACATCGCGCAGCACTGGAGCACGCCACACCTGGCCGATCTGCTGCGGCTGCTGCTGATCAACCGCAAGGCGCTGCAGTCGCTGGTCTACGGCACCTGGTGGGGGCGGTGGGCCTACCGGCTGCGCCACCTGCTGCAGCACAACTCGCGCAGCGGCAGCCGGCGCAACATCCATGCCCACTATGACCTGGGCAACGACTTCTACAGGCTCTGGCTCGATCCGAGCATGAACTACTCGTCAGCGTGGTTCCAGGGCGATCTGTCGGGCGATTTGGTGGTCGCGCAACGCGCCAAGATGCGCCGTGCGCTGTACAGCGCTGGTGTGCAGCCCCACCACCGGGTGTTGGATATTGGCTGTGGCTGGGGTGCGCTGGCCGAGATGGCGGCAAGCGAGTTCCAGGCCCATGTCACGGGCGTGACGCTGTCGAGCGAGCAACTGGCCTATGGCCGCGAGCGCCTGCAGTGCGCCGGCCTGCAGCAGCGCGCCGAGCTGCGGCTGCAGGACTACCGCGATATCCAGGACGCGCCGTTCGACGCCATTTGCTCGATCGAAATGCTCGAGGCCGTCGGTCAGGGCTACTGGCCGCAGTACTTTGCCACGCTGGCGCGGCTACTCAAGCCGGGCGGGCGCGCCTGTGTGCAAAGCATCGTGATTGACGATGCGCTGTTCGAGCGCTACGTACGCGGCACGGACTTCATCCAGCAGTACATCTTCCCGGGCGGCTGCCTGCCCAGCCCGCAGCACTTTCGCGCCCAGGCGCAGCAGGCCGGCCTGCGTGTGCTGGCGGAGTTTGCCTTCGGCACCGACTACGCCGAGACCCTGCGCCGTTGGCACCGGCAGTTCACCGCACAGCGTGCCCAGGTGCAGGCCCAGGGTTTCGGCCCTGCCTTCCAGCGCACCTGGGAGTTCTACCTGAGCTATTGCGAAGCCGCCTTCGACGTCGGAAACACCAGCGTAGTGCAGTACACGCTGGTCAAGGACTGAGCCGGTGCGAGTGTGCCCGAGCTGCCGACTGCCCGCCCCACTGCCCACCTCTTTGTCCATCCCCCTAGCCTTTCAAAGAGACCTCCATGCCGTTTTCTCGCTTCTCTGTCGCAGCCCGCTTGTACGCGGGATTTGCCCTGATCCTGGGCCTGCTCGTGGCACTCACGGCGATCGCTCTGGTCAAGGTGGATCGCATCAATCAGGCGCTGCGCGCCAACAACGACATCCATGTGCAGGTGCAGCGCTACGCCATCAACTTCCGGGGTTCGGCGCACGACCGCTCGATCGCCGTGCGCGATGTGGTGCTCAGCCCCACGCCTGCCGAGCGCGACCAGGAAATCGCCACCATCGCCGCGCTGGCCGACTTCTACGCCCAGTCGGCGGCGCCGCTGGAAAAGCTCGTCACCCGCGCCGGCGCTGCGCCCGAGCTGGGGCGGCTGTATGCCGATATCCGCAGCGCCGAGGCCAAGGCCGTGGCCAGCACGCAGGCCATCGTGGCCCAGGTGCAGGCCGGTGACGGGGCTGCGGCGCAGAACCTGTGGACGCAGGCCAAGCCGCAATACGTGCAATGGTTGGCGGCGATCAACCAGCTCATCGACTTCAAGGAAGCGCGCATTCAGGCAGTCAATCAGCACGCCATGGACGAGGCAGGCAGCTTTCTGGGCGTGATGTTCTCGGCACTGCTGCTGGCTTTGCTGCTGAGCGTGGCTGTAGCCTGGAGCGTGGCGCGCAGCATCGTGCGCCAACTCGGCGCCGAGCCTGCGGCCCTAGCCGAGGTAGCGCGCGATGTGGCGCAGGGTGACCTGCAGCCGGTGGTGGCTGCCGCGCAGGCCCAGCCGGGCAGCGTCCTCGCCTCGTTGGGAGTCATGCAAAGCAGCCTGGCCATGGTGGTGGACAAGGTGCGCCAGGCCAGCCAGGCCGTCTCCCGGGGAGCCCAGGAGATCGCAGATGGCAACTCCGGCCTGCTACAACGCACCGAGGAGCAGGCAGCCGACGTGCGGCAGGCGGCAGCGTCCATGGATCAGATGACTGCCTCGGTCAAGAACAACGCCGACTCGGCCCGCCAGGCGACACAACTGGCGGCCTCGGCCAGCGCCGCCGCGCACAAGGGCGGCACAGTGGTGGCCCAGGTCGTCCGCACTATGGACGAGATCACCGCCAGCAGCCACAAGATGGTGACCATCATTGGCGTGATCGACTCCATCGCCTTCCAAACTAACATCCTGGCGCTCAACGCGGCTGTGGAAGCCGCGCGCGCCGGCGAGCAGGGCCGGGGCTTTGCCGTGGTGGCCAGCGAAGTGCGTGCGTTGGCACAGCGCAGCGCCGAGGCCGCCCGGGAGATCAAGGACTTGATCAACGCCAGCATGACCAAGGTCGAGCAGGGCGCACACCTGGTGGGCGACGCCGGCACCACCATGACCGACATCGTGGCCCAGGTGCAGCGCGTGGCGGTGCTGATGACCCACATCAGCACCGCCACGGCCGAGCAGACCGAAGGCATTGCCCAGGTGGGCGCCGCCGTGGCCCACCTGGATCACGCCACGCAGCACAACGCAGCCCTGGTCGAGCAAAGCGCCACTGCCGCGCACACCCTCAGGCAACAAGCGGCAGAGCTGGCCGAAGCAGTGAGCGTGTTCCGCCTGGCGCCCGCAGCCCAGGTGGGCGGCGCGCTCTTGGGCGCCGTAGCGCAGGGCCTGGCACTGCCAGCGCACGCCGCAGGCGCTGCCCTGCCGCGCCTGAGTATGGCCCTCAATTGACTACTAAAGTAATAGCTGATGGCGCTTGTCTGTCATGGCCTGAAGTCGTTTTTTATCGGTGAAAAGCTGCGCTGGCGCAGTAGGTGCTGCCTGCCCGATGTGCAGCCCGGCGAGCGGCTCACCGGCCTGTACCAACCAGGCCAAGGTATGCGTCTGTGGCACGGCCCCGGCTGGTTGCGCGCTGTGCGCCGTACGCGCTCAAGTTAATCGCCGCCGCGCTGCTGCAGTGGCTGCTGATCGCCCCGGCAACCCGATCTTCAGGAGTGACCCCATGACCCCTCGCCGCCACGCCCTCTTTGCTCTGCTGGCAGGCTCGGCCACGCTGGCCGGCTGCGCCAGCGCGCAGGTGAGCGACTATGCTCAGCAGCGCCCACTGCTCGAGCTCGATCGCTACTTCAACGGCCGGGTGCGCGCCCACGGCATTTTTCAAAAGCGCGGCGGCGAGGTGGTGCGCCGCTTCACCGTGCTCTTGGATTGCCGCTGGGACGGTGGCCAGGGCGTACTGGACGAGGCTTTCCACTACGCCGACGGCAGCACCGAGCGTCGCGTCTGGCGCCTGACCAAGCATCCGGATGGCCGCTACAGCGGCCGCGCCGACGATGTCGTGGGCGAGGCGCAAGGCCAGACGGCAGGCAACGCCTTTCGCTGGAACTACACGCTGCGCCTGCCGCTGGATGGCCGTCAGTACGAGGTGCAGTTCGATGACTGGATGTTTCTGATCGACGAGCGGGTGCTGCTCAATCGCGCCCGCATGAGCAAGTTTGGCATCACGCTGGGCGAGGTCTTGCTGTCTTTCACCAAGGAGTGAGGCCATGGCGCTCAACCCTCCCATCACCGATTGGCAAGGCCGGCGCGTGTGGCTGATCGGCGCCTCCAGCGGCATCGGGCGCGCCGTGGCGGCACTCTTGCACGCGCGTGGCGCCCGGGTGTGTGTGTCGGCGCGCCAGCAGCCGCGGCTCGACGCCTTCGTGCACGAGCACCCGGGCAGCCAGGCGATCAGGCTCGATGTCACCGATGCGCGCTCGGTCGTCTACGCGGCGCAGCAACTGCTGGCCGATGGCCCGCTCGATCTGGTGTGCTACTGCGCCGGCCACTACCGCCCGATGACGACGCAGACGCTAGACCTGCCCGAGTTGCTGCAGCACCAGCGTGTGAACGTTACCGGCGTGCTGCAGGTGCTCAGGGCGGTGTTGCCGGGACTGCTGCAGGCGGCGCACGCCGGGCGCTCGCCGCACCTGAGCCTGGTGGCCAGCGTAGCGGGCTGGCGCGGGCTGCCGCAGAGCCTGGCCTACGGGCCGACCAAGGCAGCGCTGATCAATCTGGCGGAAAACCTGTTTCTGGACTTGCGCCCTCAGGGGGTGGGCGTGAGTTTGGTCAATCCAGGCTTTGTCGATACACCGCTGACAGCGCGCAACCCGTTTCCGATGCCAGCGCTGCTCACGCCCGAGGAAGCTGCGCGTGCCATCGTGCGCGGTTGGGAGCGTGGCCGCTTCGAGCTGCACTTTCCACGGCGCTTCACGGGTGTGCTCAAACTCGTGCGCTGCCTGCCGTATCGTTGGTATTTTTTTCTGGTGCATCGCATTACCGGACTTTGATCATGCAAGACGCCACTTCTGCCAAACGCGCCGCCGGCGCCCGGTCAGCCCAAGCCCACGATGCCACAGAAGCCGCCACGCGGCGGCTGATTGAGGTCTACGAGCACCTCAGCGCTGATGGCCTGTCACAGTTGCAGCGCTGCTATGCGCCCGACGCACATTTTCGCGATCCGTTCAACGACGTGCGCGGCTTGCCCGCCATCACGCGCGTCTTTGTCCACATGTTCGAAACGCTGGAGCAGCCGCGTTTTGTCGTCACCGGGCACCTCGCGCAGGCCGGCCAGGCTTTTTTGTACTGGGAGTTCCACTTTCGCCTGCGCCGCTGGCGCACGCATGTCGCGCAGTGCATCCAGGGCGCAACGCTGGTGCGCTTTGACGAGCAGGGCCGAGTGTGCTGGCATCGCGACTACTGGGACGCAGCGCAGGGTCTGTACGAGCAGTTTCCCGTACTGGGTGGACTGATGCGCTGGTTGCGCCGAAGTGCCTCGGCCCACGCGCAGCCGCACGCCTCCATGACGGCCAACGGCTGAGAGTGCCGCGTTGGCGCCGCGCCCCATCCTCGGGTGCGCTGGTCTAGGCATAGCAGCACGCCCGATCAGGCCTTTGCAGGCCGGGCCTGTACAGCAGCGCCGCTACCATAGCTGTCTTTGCCCCGGACTTCGACACACCGCCACCATGCGCCCCAACTCCCAGGACTACAGTCAGCCCATGACCGCAGCATCCGCCAACGGCCCTGCCGCCACCCCGCAGGCCATCACCGTACACGAGCATTCGCGCGTGCTGGAGGTGGCGTTTTCCGACGGGGCGACCTTTCGCATCCCGTTCGAGCTGATGCGCGTGTACTCGCCCTCGGCGCAGGTGCAGGGCCATGGCCCGGGCCAGGAGGTGTTGCAGACGGGCAAGTGTGAGGTGACGCTGGTAGCCCTGGAGCCGGTAGGCCACTACGCGCTGCGCCCGGTGTTTTCCGATGGGCACGACAGCGGCCTGTTCACCTGGGCCTATCTGTATGAGCTGGGGCGCGACCAGGACGCACTGATGCGCCAGTACGAGCACCGCCTGGCCGAGGCCGGCCTGGAGCGCGATGCACCCATGCCGGTGCGCGCCAGCGGCGAGGGCTGCTCCAGTCATTGACGCCGGCGCGCCGGCATCGCTTGCATTGCCGGCGCCCGGGCGCACATGGGTTGCCCGTGACGGCCCATGCGCTTTGGCCGATTCGCCACACATGTCCCATGCCGGCGCGGGGTTGCCCCTGTACGCGCCGGCGATCACTCTTCTAGCATCTGCGCCATGAGCACCACGCACTTCGGATTCCAGTCGGTTGACGAGCACGACAAGGCGCGCCGCGTGCGCGGCGTGTTCGACTCGGTCGCGCCCAAGTACGACCTGATGAACGACCTGATGTCCGCCGGACTGCACCGCGCCTGGAAGGCCTACACCGTCATGGTGGCCAACCTGCGCGAGGGCGACCGGGTGCTGGACATCGCTGGCGGCACGGGCGATCTGGCGCTGGCCTTTGTGAAAAAAGTCGGCGCCAGCGGCCAGGTCGTGCATACCGACATCAACGAAGCCATGCTGCGCACCGGGCGCGATCGCCTGATCAACGCCGGCGTGGTGCTGCCCACGGCGGTGTGCGATGCCGAGCAACTGCCGTTCCCGGACAACCACTTCGACCTGGTCAGCGTGGCCTTCGGCCTGCGCAACATGACGCACAAGGACGCGGCGCTGGCCGAGATGTGCCGTGTGCTCAAGCCCCGGGGCCGGCTGCTGGTGCTGGAGTTTTCCAAGGTGGCCAAGCCCCTTTCCGGGGTCTATGACTGGTATTCCTTCAAGGTGCTGCCGCGCCTGGGTTCCCTGGTGGCGGGCGATGCCGCCAGCTACCAGTACCTGGCCGAATCCATCCGTATGCACCCGGGCCAGGAGGAGCTCAAAGCCCTCATGAAGCAAACTGGCTTCGGACATGTGGACTATCACAACCTGACGGGCGGCGTGGTCGCCCTGCATGTTGGAATCAAGTGCTGAAGTCGAACGTACATCGAACGCACGACCAATCCATTCATTTTCGGGAGATGACATGAACAGCAAGCTGTGGTCTGTGGCGCTGGTGGCCGTGCTGGCCCTGGCGCACGTGGACGCCGATGCGCGCCGCCTGGGCGGCGGCAAATCCATGGGACGCCAGTCCAGCAACGTCACGCAGCGCGAGGCCACGCCGCCGCGCGCTCCGGGCGCGCCGGCGCAAAACGCCGCGCCCGCCAACGCCGCACAGCCGGCCAACGCCGCTGGCGCCGCTGGCGCTGCCGCCGCTGCACCCAAGAAGCCCTGGGGCGCCATGCTGGGCGGCCTGGCCGCCGGCCTGGGCCTGGCCTGGCTGGCCAACTCGCTGGGCATGGGCGCAGGCTTCGCCCAGTTCCTGATGTTCGCCCTGCTGGCCCTGGTGGCCGTGGCCGTGTTCCGCATGGTCATGCGCTCGCGCCGCCCGGCCGCCGCTGCCGGCAGCGCCGCGCCCTTTGCCTTCCAGGGCGCCGGCGCCGGCACCGGCACGCCGCCGGCGGACGTGCAGATGCCGCGCCAGTACAACCCCGAGAAGATCGGCAACGACGCCTCGGCCCGCCCGTGGGAGCGCGCTGCCACGGCCTTCCAGGGGGCGGGTGGTGCGGCTGCGGGCGGCTCCATGATCGGCTCGGCCCTGGCCGGCTCGCAGAACTGGGGCGTGCCGGAAGGCTTCGACACCGAAGGCTTCTTGCAGGCCGCCAAGCGCAACTTCACCACGCTGCAGGCGGCCTGGGACGCCTCGGACATCGCCACGCTGCGCTCCATGATGACCGACGCCATGCTGCAGGAAATCCGCACCCAGCTGGCCGAGCGCGAGCAGCACCGCAGCGACGCCCAGCCCAACCAGACCGATGTGGTCATGCTGGAGGCGCAGCTGCTGGGCATCGAAGACCTGGGCGACGGCTACATGGCCAGCGTCGAGTTCTCCGGCATGATCCGCGAGGAGCCTTCCGCCGGCCCCAGCCCGTTCCGCGAGGTCTGGAACATGACCAAGCCCAAGAGCGGCACCAGCGGCTGGCTGGTCGCCGGGGTGCAGGCGCTGCAATAAGCCAGGTGCAGTTGCGCGTGCGGCGCTGGCGGGCAAAAAGCCGACAGTGCCGCCGCCACTTCGGGGAATAATCGGGGACTATGCCAATGCAGTCCCCTTTTTCGTTTCTGGACGGTCTCATGGAGCGCGTCGTCTCCGGCGCACAGCCGCCCGCCTGGCTGGTGCATGAGGTGCAGCACCGCCTCGTGCTGCTGCTCAATCATGTGCTGATGCAGGAGCAGGGCGCCATGGAGCGCCTGGCGCGCCAGTCCGGGCGCACGGCGCACGTGCAGTGGCGCAACTTCTTTCTGACGCTGGCCGTCACGCCGGCCGGCCTGCTCGACCTGGCCCCCGAGGGCGCCGCGCCCGACCTGCGCCTGGAGGTGGCCGAGACCTCGCCCTTGAGCCTGGCGCGTGGCGCCCTGGCTGGCGAGCGCCCGCCGATCCGCATCGAGGGCGACGTGCAGCTGGCCGCCGATATCAACTGGGTCGTGGACAACGTGCGCTGGGATCTGGAGGAAGACCTGGCGCGCGTGATCGGCGATGCGCCGGCACGCACCCTGGCTGCCGGGGCCGAGCGCGCGGCTGCGGCCCTGCGCCGCTTCGTGGGTGCGCGTGGCGCACCCGGCGCGGCGGATCGCTCGCCGCCATGAGGCGCTTTGTCCGGGGCCTGGCCATCCTGCGGGTGGTGCTGCGCCATGGCCTCGATGAGGTGGTGCTGTCCAGTTTCAGCCATCCGTGGCTGCACCGCCTGACCCGGCTGATCACCCTGGGCCGGCGCCTGGAGGCGCCGCGCGGCGTGCGCCTGCGCCTGGCGCTGGAGAGCCTGGGGCCGATCTTCGTCAAGTTCGGCCAGGTCCTGTCCACGCGGCGCGACCTGATGCCGCCTGACATTGCCGACGAGCTGGCGCTGCTGCAGGATCGCGTGCCGCCGTTCGACCCGGCCATCGCTGTGGCCACCATCGAGCGCGCCTTTCGCCGGCCCATCGGCGAGGTCTTCGTCTCCTTCGACCGCACGCCAGTGGCCAGCGCCTCCATCGCCCAGGTTCACTTTGCCGTCATCCGCGACCGCGATGGCGCCGAGCGCGAAGTCGCCGTCAAGGTGCTGCGCCCGGGCATGTTGCCGGTCATCGACAAGGATCTGGAGCTGATGGGCATGATGGCCGGCTGGGTCGAGCGCCTGTCCGCCGACGGCAAGCGCCTCAAGCCTCGCCAGGTCGTGGCCGAGTTCGACAACTACCTGCACGACGAACTCGATCTGATCCGCGAGGCCGCCAATGCCGCGCAGCTGCGGCGCAACATGGCCGGCCTGGATCTGGTGCTGATCCCTGAAGTGTTCTGGGATTTCTGCCATCCCGAGGTGCTGGTCATGGAGCGCATGAAGGGCGTGCCCATCAGCCAGGTGCAGCGGCTGCGCGATGCCGGGGTGGACATCCCGAAACTCGCGCGCGACGGCGTGACGATTTTCTTCACCCAGGTCTTTCGCGACGGCTTCTTCCACGCCGACATGCACCCGGGCAACATCCAGGTCAGCCTGGAGCCGGCCACCTTCGGACGCTACATCTCGCTGGATTTCGGCATCGTCGGCACGCTGACCGAGTACGACAAGGAATACCTGGCGCAGAACTTCACGGCCTTCTTCCGGCGCGACTACAAGCGCGTGGCCGAGCTGCACATCGAGAGCGGCTGGGTGCCGCCGACCACGCGCGTCAACGACCTGGAGTCGGCGATTCGCGCCGTGTGCGAGCCGTACTTCGACCGGCCCCTGAAGGAAATATCCCTGGGCATGGTGCTGCTGCGCCTGTTCCAGACCTCGCGGCGCTTCCAGGTCGAGATCCAGCCGCAGCTGGTGCTGCTGCAAAAAACGCTGCTCAACATCGAGGGCCTGGGCCGCCAGCTCGACCCGGAGCTGGACTTGTGGAGCACGGCCAAGCCCTTCCTGGAAAAGTGGATGCTTGACCAGCTCGGCCCCAAGCGCCTGTGGCGCGAGCTGCAGCTGGAGGCGCCGCGCTACGCCAAGCTGATCCCCGAGCTGCCGCGCCTGCTGCATGAATACCTGGGCGAGCGCCCCGAACGCGCACGCGAGCAGCAGCTGCTGGCCCTGCTGGCCGAGCAGCGGCGCACCAACCGGATGCTGCAGGGCCTGATCTATGGCGCCCTGGGCTTCGTGCTGGGACTGCTGTTCATGCAGCTGTACCTGCGCGTGCAGGTCTTCTGAGCCTGCTGCGCACGCTTCTTTTTTTCTCTCTCCCTTCCCTCTTCTCAACCCTTCCTCTTTACCTCGGGAGTTGCGCCGTGTTGCTCTTCATGGTGATCGCCTACCTGTTTGTCACCATCGGCATCGGCCTGTGGGCCGCCAGACGTGTGCAGAACACGGCCGACTTCGCCATTGCCGGCAGGCATCTGCCCATGTACATGATCATCACCACCACGTTTGCCACGTGGTTCGGCTCGGAGATCGTGCTGGGCGTGCCGGCCAAATTCATCAAGGGCGGGCTGAACGCCGTGGTCGAAGACCCGTTCGGCGCCGGCATGTGCCTGATCCTGGTCGGCGCTTTTTTCGCTGCCAAGCTGTACCGCATGTCGCTCTTGACCATTTCGGACTACTACCGCGAACGCTACGGGCGCACCATCGAGATCGTCTGCTCGCTGATCATCATGCTCAGCTACCTGGGCTGGGTGTCGGCGCAGGTCACGGCGCTGGGCCTGGTGTTCAACCTGCTGTCGGGCGGGCTGATCAGCATCCCCTGGGGCATGGCCATAGGCGTGGCGTCCATCCTGGTCTATACCCTGTGGGGCGGCATGTGGTCGGTGGCGGTGACCGATTTCATCCAGATGATCATCCTGGTGGTGGGCCTGCTGGTGCTGTCGTTCTTCGCCGCCGACATGGCGGGCGGGGCGGGCAAGGTCATCGACCTGGTGACCAGCCGCGACATGCTGCGCTTCTGGCCCGAGCCGACCTGGCATGAGATGGTGTTCTTCTTCGGCGCCGCCATCACCATGATGCTGGGCTCGATCCCGCAGCAGGACGTGTTCCAGCGCGTCATGTCGGCCAAGACGGAAAAGGCCGCCACGCACGGCACCATCATCGGCGGCAGCGCCTACATCCTGTTTGCCTTCGTGCCCATGTTCCTGGTGGCCAGCGCGCTGATCATCATGCCCGAGCAGACCGCCACGTTGCTCGACGATGATCCGCAGAAGGTGCTGCCCACGCTGGTCATGGAGCGTATGCCGGTGGCCATGCAGGTGCTGTTCTTCGGCGCGCTGCTGTCGGCCATCAAGTCCTGCGCCTCGGCCACGCTGCTGGCGCCCGCCGTCACTTTCACCGAGAACATCTGGCGCCAGTTCCGCCCGCGCTACATCAGCGACGACGAGAACCTGCGCATCATGCGCATCAGCGTCTTCCTGTTCGCCATTGCCGTGCTGGTGTATTCCATCAAGATGGAAGGCACGCCGATCTTCGAGCTGGTCTCGGGCGCCTACCAGGTGCCGCTGGTCGGCGCCTTCGTGCCACTGGTGTGCGGCCTGTACTGGAAGCGCGCCAACACGCAGGGCGCCATGTGCGCCGTACTGCTGGGCATAGGCACCTGGGTGCTGTTCATGACGGTGCCGGCGCTGGGCGATGCCTTCCCGCAGCAGCTCGCCGGCGTGCTGGCAGCGCTCGCAGGCATGGTGGCCGGTTCGCTGGCGCCGCAGTGGGTGAGCAACACCCGCCTGCCGGCCCAGCCGGTGGCCGGCCTGGACTGAAACCGGGGCTGCGGCGCCGGCAGGCAAAACCCGCCCCTGCCTATAATTGCCGGCTTTGCCTGATCTGCCTGCGTTTTTTTGCAATGCCTATTTACGCCTATCAATGCGCCTCTTGCGGCCATGCCCAGGATGTGCTGCAAAAAATGTCCGATGCGCCCCTGACGGTCTGCCCGGCCTGTGGCGCGGCCAGCTTCGTCAAGCAGCTCACGGCGGCGGGCTTCCAGCTCAAGGGCACGGGCTGGTACGCCACCGACTTCAGCGGCAAGAAGCCCGCCAGCGCTCCTGCAGCAGCTGCCGCCGCCCCTGTTGCTCCTGAAAAAGTAGCTGCCAGCGCAGGCCCAGCAACGGTTTCAAGCACTTCTGATACCTGATTGATGCAAAAGAGCACCCCCATGGCGGCGCTGCGCAAGTGGCTGTTCACCGGTCTGCTGGTCATCGTGCCCGGCGTGATCACGGCCTGGGTGCTGGTGTGGATCGTCGGCACGCTCGATGTCACGCTGGCCATCCTGCCCGAGGCCTGGCAGCCCGATCGCCTGCTGGGCGTGCATATTCCCGGCTTCGGCGCGCTGCTGACGCTGTCCATCCTACTGGCGGTGGGCGCGCTGGCCAGCAACTTCGCCGGGCGCAAGCTGGTCGAGTGGGGCGATGCGCTGGTCAGCCGCATCCCGGTGGTGCGCTCCATCTATTCGAGCGTCAAGCAGGTCTCGGACACGCTGTTTTCCGAAAGCGGCAACGCCTTTCGCACCGCCGTGCTGGTGCAGTGGCCGCGCGAGGGCGTGTGGACGGTGGCCTTCATCACCGGCAACCCCAGCGGCGAGGTGGCGGCCTACCTGCGCGATGAATACGTCAGCGTCTATGTCCCGACCACGCCCAACCCTACCGGCGGCTACTTCGTGCTGATGCGACGAAGCGATTGCGTGGAGCTGGACATGAGTGTCGATGCCGCCCTCAAATACATCATTTCCATGGGCGTCGTCGCGCCGCCCGATCCGCTGGCGGTCGAGGCCGGGCGCGCGGCCATGTCCTGACGACGCCAGCCGCGCGTGTTGCCTGCGCACCACCCTGCCCACCCGCCATATCCCCTTGATTCCACTGTCGCGCGCCCTTGACGGGCGCAGGAAGAAACCTCACCCATGTCCATGCGCTCCCACTATTGCGGTCTCGTGACCGAAGCCCTGCTGGGCCAAACCGTCACCCTGTGCGGCTGGGTCAACCGCCGCCGCGACCATGGCGGCGTGATCTTCATCGACCTGCGCGACCGCGAAGGCTACGTGCAGGTGGTGTGCGACCCGGATCGCCCCGAGATGTTCAAGGTGGCCGAGGATGTCCGGGGCGAGTTCTGCGTGCAGGTCAAGGGCCTGGTGCGCGCCCGCCCCGAGGGCACGACCAACGACAAGCTCAGGAGCGGCCAGATCGAGGTGCTGTGCCACGAGCTCGTCGTCCTCAACCCGTCGGTCACGCCGCCCTTCCAGATGGACGACGACAACCTGTCGGAGACCACGCGACTGACGCACCGCGTCATGGATCTGCGCCGCCCGGCCATGCAGCGCAACATGCTGCTGCGCTACAAGACGGCCATCCAGGTGCGCAACTTCCTGGACAGGGAAGGCTTCATCGACATCGAGACGCCCATGCTGGGCAAGAGCACGCCCGAGGGCGCGCGCGACTATCTGGTGCCCAGCCGCGTCCACGACGGCCAGTTCTTCGCCCTGCCGCAGTCGCCCCAGCTGTACAAGCAGATGCTGATGGTGGCCGGCTACGACCGCTACTACCAGATCACCAAGTGCTTCCGCGACGAGGACTTGCGCGCCGACCGCCAGCCCGAGTTCACGCAGATCGACTGCGAGACCTCGTTCCTGTCCGAGCAGGAGATCAGGGACATCTTCCAGCGCATGATCAAGGACGTGTTCCAGCAGCAGCTGGGCGTCGATCTGGGCGACTTCCCCGTGATGCCCTATGCCGAGGCCATGGCCCGCTTCGGCTCCGACAAGCCCGACCTGCGCGTCAAGCTCGAATTCACCGAGTTGACCGAAGTGATGAAGGACGTGGACTTCAAGGTCTTCTCGGGCGCGGCCAACATGAAGGGCGGGCGCGTGGTGGCCTTGCGCGTGCCTGGCGGCGCAGCCATCAGCCGGGGCGAGATCGACGGCTACACCGAGTTCGTGAAGATCTACGGCGCCAAGGGCCTGGCCTGGATCAAGGTCAATGAGGCCGCCAAGGGCCGCGACGGCCTGCAGTCGCCCATCGTCAAGAACATCCACGACGCCGCCATCGCGGAAATCCTCCAGCGCACCGGCGCGCAGGATGGCGACCTGCTGTTCTTTGGCGCCGACAAGGCCAAGATCGTGAACGACGCCATCGGCGCGCTGCGCCTGAAAGTAGGCCACAGCGAATTCGCCAGGGCCGCTGGCCTGTTCGAGGAGCGCTGGGCGCCGCTGTGGGTGGTGGACTTCCCCATGTTCGAGCACGACGAGGAGGAAAACCGCTGGGTGGCTGTGCATCACCCCTTCACTGCACCGAAGGACGGCCACGAGGATCTGATGGACACCGACCCCGGCGCCTGCATCGCCAAGGCGTATGACATGGTGCTCAACGGCTGGGAGCTGGGCGGCGGCTCGGTGCGTATCCACCGCGCCGACGTGCAGGCCAAGGTCTTTGCCGCGCTCAACATCAGCCCCGAAGACCAGCGCGCCAAGTTCGGCTACCTGCTCGATGCGCTGCAGTATGGCGCGCCCCCGCACGGCGGCCTGGCCTTCGGCCTGGATCGCCTGATCACGCTGATGACCGGGGCCGAATCCATCCGCGACGTGATCGCCTTCCCCAAGACCCAGCGCGCCCAGGATCTGCTGACGCAGGCGCCGTCGCCAGTGGATGAGAAGCAGTTGCGCGAGCTGCACATCCGGCTGCGCAACCCGGTGGCCGTGCAGCCAGGCCAGTAAGGCGCGCCGCGCCGGCGGCAACCGCCAGACCAGCCGGGCCGCCCATCGCCAGAAAGCGCCAGGACGCGTGAGCATCCTGGCGTTTTTCGTCTGGACGGCAGTCGGTTCAGTGGCCGCTGCCCTGCCGCCAATCCGGCCTCACGGCAGCGGCACGATGGCCAGCGCCTGCACGCCGGTAGGCAGGCGCAGCAGCAACTGGCCGCTGCCATCCACGGCCCAGCGCTGGCCATCGGCAAACAGCGCCGCCAGCCCAGGCTCCAGCCAAGTGCTGCGCAACTGCGGCTGGGGCAGCAGCGCCCAGGCGCCTGCGCCCTCTGGCAACTGCACCTGCAGCGCCCCCTCGGGCGCCAGGCCGGCTTGCACCTGCGCGCCGGGCAGGAGCTCGTGCAGCACGGCGCGGGCGCGGGCGTAGTCGGCCAGCGCCCAGGGCAGGCGCTGCGCGTGCGGGCCTTGCAGCACCAGCGTGCCGTCGGCGTCGGCATCGAGCCAAGCCGGCGCGGCTGAAGCGCCGGGCTGCGGCGCGCCCGATTGCGCCAGCAGCGCCGGGCGCAGCACCCAGCGCGCACCGTCCAGGCGCAACACCAGCACCCCCTCGGGCGTGAGCTGCACGCTGGCCTGGGGCGCGGCAGCGGCCAGCGCCTGCACCAGGCCCGGCCAGTCGGCCACGCTGGGCGCCAGCGTCAGCACCAGGCCCGAGTGGGCGATCTGCACCAGGCCCTCGGGCGTATAGCCCAGGCCATCGGGCCGGCGCACGTCGATCTGCACGGCAGCCAGCGGGGCCAGCGCCGCCGTCCATGGCCCCAGGCGCCACAGCATCAGGCCGTGGCGGTCGAACTGCACGCTGGCGGCGGCCCCCGGCGCCAGCGCCAGCGCCTGGGCCAGGGCGCGGGCGTGCTGCTGCAGCACGGCGGGCCAGCCGGCAGCGCTGGCCGGGACATTGCCGGCCTCGCGGGCCTGGGCTGGCGGCTGCGCACCTGCCGCACCTGCTGCCAACCGCGCCACCGCACCCTGCAGCTGCACCGGGGCAGCGGCAAAGCGCACCTGCGCGCCCAGCTCGGGCAGCGCCAGCGCATCGCCCGGCGGCACATCCGTAGCGCCAGATGGGCCGGCACCGCCTCCAGCAGCGCCGACCGTGCCCAGCTCGATGGCGCTGACCCGGCCCTGGCCGTCGATGCGCAGGCGCTCGCCGGCCAGCAGGCCGCGCGCGTCCAGCTGGGGCAGCTGGCCCGGCGGCGCCAGCAGCGCACCCGCCAGCACGCCGCTGGCCAGCGGCACGCCCTCGACGCGCGTGCCGGCGCTGGCGGCGCGCAGCAGCACAGCGCCGGCCAGCACCAGCGGCTGGCCGGCGCGGCTGGCCGTCAACTCGGCCCAGCCCTGCAGCACGCGCAGCACCAAAAGCGCCTCGCCCTGGTGCAGCGCCACCTGCAGCTGCGCGCCCGGCAGGGCGCGCACGGCCAGCGCCTGGCCGTTGAGGGTCAGCGCCAGCGCCACCGGCGTGCTGCCCGCGCCCGGCAGCACCAGCGTGGCGCCCCCTGCGCCCGGGGCGATGACGATGGGCCGTGACGGCTCGGTGAGCTGCACGGTGCCGGGGGCGGTGATGTGCAGCTCGGCTGGTGCGGGGGCTCCTGGGGGTCGGGCGGGGGTGGCTCCTGCGGTTCAGGCTCGGGTGCGGGCGCTGCCGCCTGGGTCGTGCTGGTGAAGCTGCCTGACACTCCGCCTATGGTCAGTGTGCTTGTGCTGCTGCTGGCATACGCGGCGCTGCTGGTGTGGCGCAGGCGCACGCTCTGGCCTTGCTCGACAGTGGCCGGGCTGGTGCTCCAGGGGCCGGCGTCGATCTGGTACTCGCCATGCTCCACGCTGATGGCTGCCGGGCTGTTGAGGCCGGCGATGGTGACGGCTTCGGAGGTCACCACGGTGGACAGGGCAACACCTGTGCGCGCAGCAAAGGCGAAAGCATCCGGCACGCTGTCCACGACCGGTGTCGCCAGCGCCACATGGGCCGGTAGCGACAGCGCGCCCTGACCATCCTCGACCACCAGATAAAGGTCATAGGACGTGCCTGGCTGCAGCGCGCCGATCTCGAAGGCCGTGGCCTGTCCGGCAGGCAGGGGGCCTGCGCTGCCCTTGGCCAGCACGGTCACCGCAGGGTTGCCGTAGGCGTCCGGCTGCGCCTTGATCTGGGCCGGTGTGGGTGCCGTACTGCCAGCGGCCACCGCCAGCCACCAGGCCGTGGCCGGGCTGTCGCTGACCACCGACATGCTGATCCCCGTGGGCGTGGCCGCCAGCTCCTGCAGGCTGACCAAAGCCGGCAGCCTGGCAAACAGCGCCTGCACCGAGTGCGCTGCCTGGATGCCGGTCAGCGCGCAGGCTGCCGCGCCGCTGCAATCGCCGCTCCAGGCGGTGAAGCGGTAGCCGGCATGGGCGCTGGCGCTGCAGGCGACGTCCTGGCCGTGCGCCGCCGGGTTGGGCGAGCATTGGACGCTGCCGCCCGTGGGCGGGCTGGCGCTGGCGGCGATGGCGTAGGTCTGCAGGCTGGCGCTGCAGGAGTGCGTGCCGCCGCCGTGCAGGCCATTGCAAGTCCAGCTCCAGGGGCTGCCGTTACCGCCCAGGGTGCTGGCGCTGCCGGCGCTGCACAACTGGGCTGGGGGCGCCGTGAGATCCGTCCTGCCGCTGTCGCTGCCGCACTGGCCGGCAACGGGCGCCGGGCTCAGGGGAATGTCCAGCACCACATCGGCCGCTGCCAGGTAGCGCAGCGTGCCGCTGTCGCCCGTGCCCGCCTGGCGGGCGGTGATGGTGCAACTGCCGGCGCCCGTGGCGTGGGCGGTGCTTGCGTCGAGCGTGCAGGGGCCGCTAGCCGACAGCTCGACAGGCAGATCGGCGGTGCTGCTGGCAGCCAGGGTGCTGGCGGAGCCGACGACCAGGGCGGCGGGCGTGGCGCTCAGCGACAGGCTCTGGCTGGCGTAGCTGGCCGTGCAGGCGCTGGCTGCCGTGTTGGTGCCGCCGTCGATGCCGGTGCAGCCCCATTGCCATTGGCCGGCATTTCCGGCCACGGCGGTGGCCGTGCCGGCGCTGCACAGCGAGGCTGCGGCGGGCGCACTGGCGCTGGCCACGCCACTGGCGCTGCCGCAACTGCCGTCGATGGGGGCCGGGGTGGCGAAGGCGACGTGCGCCAGTGCGCTGCGCTGGCCGCCGACTTCGGCCACCGCATAGAAGTCGTAGGCCGTTCCGGGGGCCAGGCCAGTGAGGCTGATGGTGGTGCTGGCCCCGGCGGCCATCTGCTGGCTGCCCTGTTGCGCCACGCTCACGCCGCCATAGCCGGCTCCGGCCTGCACCAGGGCTGCCGTGGGGGCCGGTGCGCCGGCAGGCACGACCATCCAGTAGCCGGTGCCACCTTGCACGCTGTGGCCCTGCACCACGGCACTGGTGGCTTGCGGCGCAGCGGCCAGCGAGACCGCGCCCAGGCGCGGCACCGGGGCCAGCGATTGGCCGGCACGTACCAGCCAGACGGACTTCTGGCTGCTCCTTTGCTCGCCGGCGACAAGGCCGCGCTGGAAATTCACGTAATAGGCGAGTTTCCAGCTTGCGGGCAGGGCGGAGGGGGTTGGCGCAGGCGTGCCAGACCAGGCGTTGAGGACCGATGCTGCGCCAAAAACCTGTTCGTTGATGCTGGGATAGGTGCGGCATTGCTCGACCAGGCTGCGCAGCTCCTTGATGCTGGGCACCCGCCAGTCGCTGTGGCCGGCAAAGCTGGAGTTGTGGGCGGCATTCAAGGCCTGCTCCCAGGTCATGACGGTACTGCTGCCAGTGCAGCTGCCGCCGCCGCCGTGGTAGGTCTGGCCTTCCGGGCACAGTTTCCACATCAGGCTGGTGCGGGTGTCGGTCACGGTGCCATCGCCATGCACGGCATAGATGTGGTCGGGGTTGCTGGGCGGCAGGCTGTAGTTGCACGCCACGGCCTGTGCCCAGGTGGGCAGCAGGCACAGGGCGGCCCAGACAAGCGGCACGGGTTGCAGGCATTTCATCAGCAGGAGGTCTCGGCAGGGGTGGGCGTCAGGCCGGTCTTGCAGCCCGGGCGTTGTCATGGCGCGGAGCGCACCAGCCGCACCCGGTACGGGCTGCTGCGCTCGTCCGGGACGATGTAGCTGGTGCTGAGGTTGAACCGCATAGTCCAGGCGTGGCTGGCCACCTCCGCACTGGCGCTGCCAGACCAGAAGGGCGCGGCATCCGTGTGCGGGAAGAAATCGGTATCGATCTGCGGCTCCTGGCCGTCCAGGTCGAGCAGGCTCTCCAGCTCCATGGCGGTGGGCAGGCGCCAGTCAGTGGCGCCGCACAGGCCGGGCGCGGCATTCACGTCCTGCACGTATTTTTCGGTGTCGCAGCGCCCTGCGGTTTGGCAGTTGCCGGCGCTGGGCGTGCCCGGGTTGCCTGCCGGACTGGCGCTGTCGAACCAGGAATAGGTGTGGCTGCGGCCGCGCAGGCCACTGGCGGTCTTGACCTCCCAGACCAGGCCGGTCACGTTGTCACGCGTGCAGGCCCAGTCGCTGGCGTCATCGCCCAAGGTGGCGTCTGGCGGCAGTTCGATACCGCTGTGGGCGATCTTGATGAAGTCGAAGCCCTTGGCGCCATTGCCGATTTTCTGCAGGTCGGTGGCTGCGTCGCGCCCTTGCCGGCAGTCCTGGCGCTCAGGATGGGTGTTGCTGCAAAGGCCGGGGGCGGCATTGGCCGCGCCGCTGGCGCTCCAGCTGACGCCGGTGTCGTTGAGCAGGCCGGTCTGGGCCAGCGCGGCAGGGCCGAGGCCAGCGCCGACAACAGCGCCAGTGATGGCCAGCCAGAGAATGGAAAAACGCATGAATCAAGCCTTTGGACAAGCCTTGGAAAGCCGTGAAAAATGAATGAAATCGGCATCAAACCCTTATCCAGCAAGCGATGACAGCTATATTTTGAATAGCAATTTTTGCATCTGCTTGCCAGACAGAACGGGCTTGAGAAAGCGGCCTGGCGAGCGCGGGCGGGGAGTCGCAGGCCGCCAGCCAGGGCGCGGTGGCTTGATTCTTTCCAGCGCCGGCGCGGCTGTATATCGGCTGTGCGTGCTTTGCTATCGGGCAAGCGTGGACTTGGGCGCGCCGCCTGTCCCGGACAATTGCCGGCCTGCACACCCCTGCACATTCGCCCCCCGGGGCCAGGACTGATCCATGCACCATCTGCTGTTTGCCAGCGTGCCGTTCGGGCAGCATTGCATCGTCGATACCGGCGACTTCGACCGGGCGCATCCGCTGATCTGCGACGTGCTCAATGCCGCGCGCTTTCGGGTGCTGCGCGGGCGCATCCGGCACAACCGGCTGGAGGCGCTGCCCTGTGGCGCGCTGTCGCTGCTGCGCCTGCGCTATGGCTACGGGGCCGAGGTGGGGGTCGATCCGGGCGAGCTGCAGGGCTACTACCTGCTGGTGCTGCCGACCCAGGGGCGGGCGGCGTTTCACTTCGACGGGCGCGAGCTGCAGGTCTCGCCCCAGGTGGCGGCCATCGTCAGCCCCGGGCGGCGCTTTCATTTTTCGGCCAGCCCCGACTACGAGCAAATCCTGCTGCGCCTGGAGCGCCGCGCCGTGGCCGATGCCTGGTGCCGCCTGCTGGCGCAGGACGAGGCGCCCCCGGTGTGCTTCGAGCCGCTCATCGCCCTGCACCTGAACGCCTGGCAGGCCTTGCTGCCCATGCTGCAGTGGATCGTGCGCTGCGCAGGCCTGGGGCCGGGCGGCGATGCCGCCCAGGCGGCCTTGCTGGCGCAGACCGAAACACTGCTGGCCACCACCTTGCTGCTGCACCAGCCCCATGATCGGGCCGCGCAGCTGTGGCCGGCGCCGCCGCCTGCCGCGCACCGCGCCGTCCAGCGCGCGCAGGCCTACATGCTGGAGCACCTGGGCGAGGCCATCCCGGTGGCCCTGGTGGCCAGCCACTGCGGGCTGTCGGTGCGGCATCTGCAGGCCTTGTTCAAGGACGAGTGCGGCCACTCGCCTCTGCAGTGGCTGCGCCTGCAGCGCCTGCAGGCCGTGCGCCGCGCCCTGGAGCAGGGCGGCAGCGCCTGCCTGATCGGCCAGACGGCGATGCGCTTCGGCTTCACCCACATGGGCGATTTCTCGCGCGCCTACCGCCAGGCCTTCGGCCAGACGCCCCGCCAGACCCTGGCGCAGTCGTGACAGCCAGTTTTTTGGTGCATCCTATGGCCATGACGGTTTCTCTTGCCCCTATTGCCCTGCCAGTGGCCGCCCCCGCTGTCCGCCCCCAGGCGGGGGGGCCGGCTGCGCACGCGCCCGATAGCGGCCCGTCGTCCGTGCTGCGCCTGGGCGTGGCGGCTGCAGCGCCAGCGCTGGTGTACGACAGGCCTGCCATCGCGCCGGTCGCCGCCTGGGAGCGTCCGCCGCAGGACGCCATCAGCCGCCTGCTGCAGGGCAGCAGCCACGCCATCGGCGCACGCCTGGCCGATACCTGGAAAGGCCTGTCCGGGGCGCTGCTGGGGCAGCTGGCGGCCACCGGCGAAGGCTATTCCCAGAGCCTGATCACGGCGGCTGACCCGGCCTTGCCGCTGGCCCAGCAACTGGCCGGCCTGCAGCGCGGCGCGGTCAGCGTCAGCCTGCAGCTGCACACGCGCAGCGGCCAGACGATTCAACTGTCCATCGCCAGCAACGACGGCACGCAGCCCGGCGCGGTGCGTGGCCTGCAGGTGCAGGTGGACAGCTCCGCCCCGCTGGGCGCTGCCGAGCGCCAGGCGCTGGCCGCGCTGTCCGGCGGCGTGGAGCGCGTGCTGGCCGGTCTGGGCGATGGCCAGGAGCCAGTGCTCGACCTCGAAGAGCTGCTGGGCGCCGACCGCAGCCTGTTCGCCCGCCTGGAGCTGCAGGTGAGCAACCCGGCGGCAGACAAGCCGGCGCTGCGCAACTTTGCGCTGCACCTGTCGGACGCCGAGAGCCGCCTGGCGCTGGAGGGCGCGTCCGGACGGCTGGCCGTGCGGGTCGATGGCGCCACGCCGCTGGCTGCCAGCGCCGGTGGCCAGCGCCAGGCAGCCATCGCCCGCCTGCTGGAGCAGGTGGATGCTGCCGCCGAGCGCGGCCACGCCGGCGCGGCGCTGGTCGGCCTGTTCAAGAGCGGCCTGGCGCAGCTGCACGGCGTATCGCCGGCCGACAGCCCGGCCACGGCAGGCAAGCCGGTGCAGCTGGCCGCCACGCTGCCGGCGCGCGTGCGCGAGCTGGTCAGCGGCCTGGCCGATTTCGATGCCGAATTCAGCGGCGACACGGTGCGCACCAACCGCTTCGGCGCGGTCAGCGAAACGGGACATGCGGCCTACCGCCTGAGCCAGGAGACCGAGCTGCGCGCCGGCAGGAACGAGGGCGATGCAAGCGTCGTCCAGGCCCAGCGCGCGCAGCTCACGGCGCATTGGCTGAAGGCGCGCAACGAGGGGATGCTGATCCCCGAGGCGGGCAACCACGACATCCACCGCGTGCAGGAAGACAGCCTGCGCCGCACCACCATCGACGCCGTGCAGGGCGAGCTGGTCAGCGCCCTGCGCGAGGACAGCCAGGCTGCGCTGCGCGTGTTCATCCGCCTGGTCGAGCACCGCGAAACGCAGCGCGAGGAAACCCCGGACAACCACTACCGGGTCACGCAGCTGGTGTGAAGTTGTGCGTTGTGCGTCCGGCGTACACATCCCGCAGCCCGTAGCCATGACTGCCCACAAGATCCCCCAGTCCGTCCTGGTCATCATCCACACCGCCCAGCTCGACGTGCTGCTGCTGCGCCGCACCGAGCCGCACCAGGGCCAGGATTTCTGGCAGTCGGTCACCGGCAGCAAGGACACGCGGCGCGAGTCGTGGCGGCATACGGCGGTGCGCGAAGTGGCCGAGGAGACGGGCATCGACGCCAGCGCGCCGGGCTGCCGTCTGACCGACTGGGGCCTCACGAACGTCTATACCATCTACCCACAGTGGCAGCATCGCTACGCGCCGGGCGTGTGGCACAACACCGAGCGGGTGCTGGGCCTGCGCGTGCCGCCGGGCACGCCGGTCACCTTGAACCCGCGCGAGCACACGGCATATGCCTGGCTGGACTGGCGCGCGGCGGCGGATCGCTGCGCCTCGCCCTCCAATGCCGAGGCCATCCTCTGGCTGCCGCGCCTTGCCTCGTGTCCTGACCGTTGATCCACACCCGTTGACCCCTGCCCGATGACCGACGACTCCGCGCTTGACCTCTCCCACAGCCACAGCGGCATCTTGCGCGTGGCGACCTACAACATCCACAAGGGCGTGCAGGGCCTGGGGCCGGCGCGGCGCCTGGAGATCCACAACCTGGGCCTGGCGGTGGAGCAACTGGACGCCGACATCGTCTGCCTGCAGGAAGTGCGCTCGGTCAACCGGCGCGAGGCGCTGTACTTCGACCGCTGGCCCGAAGTCTCGCAGGCCGAATACCTGGCGCCCGAGGGCTACGAGGCGGTCTATCGCACCAACGCCTACACGCGCCACGGCGAGCACGGCAACGCACTGCTGACGCGCTGGCCGGTGGTCGGCCACCAGCACGAGGACATCTCCGACCACCGCTTCGAGCAGCGCGGCCTGCTGCACGCCGAGGTGCTGGTCGAGGGCCGCGCGGTACACGCCATCTGCGTCCACCTGGGCCTGATTGCTGGCAGCCGCATCCGCCAGGTGGCGCAGATCCAGCGCTTCATCGAGCGCGAGGTGCCCCCGGATGCGCCGCTGGTGGTGGCCGGCGACTTCAACGACTGGGGCTTTCAGATCAAGAACATGCTGGCCGGCTTTGGCCTGTTCGAGTACGACGAGGCGCCGCAGTCCTATACCTATCCGGCGCGCCTGCCGCTGGTGCAGCTCGATCACGTCTATGTGCGCGGCCTGCGCCCGCTGTCGCTGCAGGTGCCGCGCGGGCGCATCTGGTGGCGCATGTCGGATCACCTGCCGCTGATTGCCGAGTTCCAGCTCTGAGCGGCCGTGCGCCCCACGCCCGCGCTCATGCCCGCGCCCGCCGCCCGGCCCCGCCCGCGCCGCGCCAACCACCAGGTGGCCCTGCTGCAGGGCACGGCGGAGTTCTTCCCGGCGCTCGTCCAGGCCATGGATGCGGCGCTGTCGGACATCCAGTTCGAGACCTACATCTTCGACACCACCGGCAGCGGCGCTGACGTGGCGCAGGCGCTGGTGCGCGCGGCGCGGCGCGGCGTGCGCGTACACCTGGTGGTCGATGGCTTCGGCACGGGCCGGCTGCCGGCGTACTGGCGCCAGGCCTTCGACGAGGCCGGCGTGCGGCTGCAGGTCTATTCGCCGCTGGGGCCGCTGGGCCTGCTGCTGCCCCGGCGCTGGCGCCGGCTGCACCGCAAGCTGTGCGTGGTCGATGGCCAGGTGCTGTTTTGCGGCGGCATCAACGTGCTCGATGACTGGCACGACCCCAACCATGGCCGGCTGGCCGCGCCGCGCCTGGACTTTGCCGTGCGCGTGCAGGGGCACTTGGTGGGCCAGGCCAGCGATGCCATGGAGCAACTGTGGTGGAACCTCAAGGCCGGGCAGGACGCGCGCCAGCGCCGCCTGGGCCTGGCGCTGGCCGACTGGCGTGCCGCTCGCGCCGCCAAGCTCAAGGGCCGGCAGGCGCAAAAGGACGGCCAGGGAATGCGCGCGCTTTTACTGCTGCGCGACAACATCCGCCACCGCGCCAGCATCGAGCGCGCCTACCGGCGCGCCATCGGGCGCGCGCGCCACGAGATCATCATTGCCAACGCCTATTTCATTCCCGGCGCCAAGCTGCGCCGCGCGCTCAAGCTGGCCGCCGCACGCGGCGTGCGCGTGCAACTGCTGCTGCAGGGGCGCTACGAGTACTTCATGCAGTACCACGCGGCGCGCCCGGTCTATGGCGCGCTGCTGGCCGCCGGCGTGGAAATCCACGAATACGCCCCGAGCTTTCTGCACGCCAAGGTGGCGGTGATCGATGCCCACGGCGCCCGGCCCTGGGCCACCGTGGGTTCGAGCAACCTCGACCCGCTGTCGCTCTTGCTGGCGCGCGAGGCCAACGTCGTGGTCAAGGACGGCGCCTTTGCCCGCGAACTGCGGGCGCGCCTGGTGCAGGCCATGGAGCACGCCGGCCAGCGCCTGGACGCGCAGGTCTATGCCAGCCGGCCCTGGCGCGTGCGCGCGCTCGACCGCATTGCCTTTGGCTGTATGCGCGCCGCCCTGTGGGTCAGCGGCAACCGCTATTGATGCCGCACCTGCCGCCGCGTGCTTGATTGCCCAGGTGTGGGTTACTATCTTTTATATAGCTTTCAGCGCTTGTCCCATAAGGGTTTGAGGCCAAAAACACCAAAAAAACCTGTTGTGTCATTCACTGTTACGATGCCGCCCCATGTCTGCTCTTTTGCCTGATCTGACTGCCGCCGCCGAGCACCACGCCGCGCCCGAGGAGGGTACGCCCGTTTCCGTGCGTATCCGCCAGCGCCTGGCTGCCGCGCGCCAGCGCTGCCATGCCAACGACAACATCGCCGAGTTCATTGAGCCGGGCGAGCTGGAGCTGCTGCTCGACGAGGTGGAGTCCAAGATGCAGGGCGTGCTCGACAGCCTGGTCATCGACACCGAGGGCGACCACAACACGCGCAGCACAGCGCGGCGCGTGGCCAAGATGTACATCAACGAGGTGTTCAAGGGCCGCTATGCCGAGGCGCCGCCCATCACCGAGTTCCCCAACGCCGAGCGCCTCAACGAGCTGATGATCGTCGGCCCGATCACCGTGCGCAGCGCCTGCAGCCACCACTTCTGCCCGGTCATCGGCAAGATCTGGATCGGCGTCATGCCCAACGAGCACACCAACGTCATCGGCCTGTCCAAGTACGCGCGGCTGGTGGACTGGGTCATGGGCCGCCCGCAGATCCAGGAGGAGGCCGTGGTGCAGTTGGCCGACCTGATCATGGACAAGACCCAGCCCGACGGCCTGGCCATCGTCATGGAGGCCAGCCACTTTTGCATGTCCTGGCGCGGCGTGCGCGAGATGGACAGCAAGATGCTCAACTCGGTCATGCGCGGCGTGTTTCTCACCGACCCTACGCTGCGGCGCGAATTTCTCTCGCTCATCCCGGGGCGCAACTGACGCACACTGTCAGGCAACACAGCCGTTTCAAGGAGGCCGAGCCATGCTGGTGCGTCTGCTCTACGTCAGCCGTGCGGTGGACACGTCCCCCGCCGCCATCGAAGCCATCCTGGCGCAGTCGCGCCAGCACAACCCGGCCAGCGGCATCACCGGGGTGCTGTGCCACGGCGGCGGCGTCTTCCTGCAAGCCATCGAGGGCGGACGCCGGGCGGTGAGCGAGCTGTTCGGCCACATCCAGCGCGACGCGCGCCACAAGGATGTGGAGCTGCTGTCGTTCGAGGAAATCTCCGAGCGGCGCTTCGGCGGCTGGACTATGGGGCAGGTCAATCTGGCCCGGCTGAACCACTCCATCGTCCTCAAATACTCCGAGCGGCCCGAGTTCGACCCCTACGCCGCCTCGGGCCGGGTGTCGTTCGCGCTGCTGGAGGAACTCATGGCCACGGCATCCATCATCGGCCGCGCCTGAGGCTGCCCAGGCCCGGCGCACAACGCATAACGCACAGCGCACGGCGTCGCCCCCGCGCGGCCCGCAGCCGGGAGCGCGGCCCCGGGCTGAGCTAGGCTGCTGCCGGGCGGGCGTCCGGGGCAGCGGCAGGGGCCTCGATTTCCACCCAGTCCGGGCCGCAGCGCAGCTGGGCGCCGACGTGTTCGGCCAGCAAGGCCAGGGCAGCGCCGTCCAGCGGCGGCATACCGGGCGTGGCGGCGGCGGGCGGGGCGTCCGGGCAGGTGCCGCTGGCCTGTACGCGCAGGCCGGCGGCGCGCCCGGGCAGGGGCTGCAGGTGGATGGCGGCGGGTGCGCCGGCGGGATTTTCTGCCAGCAGGTGGATGGCCCCCAGCAGCAGGCACAGCACCGGCTGCTGCGGCGTGCGGGCGGCGGGCAGGGCGGGCGTGCCTTCGGCAGGCAGCTCCAGCGCCAGGCCGCGCATGGCCAGCAGCGGGCGCGACAGCCGGCGTGCCAGGGCAGCGGTCTCGGCCAGCGGCTCGGGCGTGTGCGGGCCTTGCAGATCCCAGTGGCGCAGCAGCCGGGCGTTGTCGGCCAGGCTGGCCAGGTGTTCTTCCTGCTGCTCCAGCTGCTGGGCCAGGGTGTCGGAGCCCGCTGCCTGGGCCGCATCGCCGGCGCGGCGCCTGAGCACCACGGCACCCATGCGCATGATGGTCAACAGGCCTGCCAAGTCATGGCGCAGCACCGGCATGGCGCGCGCCAGGATGGCGTGCTGCACGCCCAGGGCCATCCAGGCGCGGCAGGGGGAAGGGGCGGGGGTGAGGGGCGGTTGGTGGTCTGTCATGGCTTGGCTAGGCATTGAAGCAGCCCACCGCAGGAGTGCAGGTAGGACGGTGCCGCATGTAAGCAGGTGTGTGAGCGTGCGGGCGCGCCCGTGGCGGTGCGTTCAGGGCGTTCCGGGGCTTGCACAGCGCACCAGTCCCCTCGGCCCGCAGGTGCGGATCAGCCGCCCGTGGTCAGTGCCAGATAGGCCGCGCGCGTGTCCGGTGCCACCGATTGCACCAATTGGGCGTGTGGTGTCTGGTGGCGCGCCAGCACGCGGGCACTGGCCACGGTGCGCGACTTGCAGAACCAGTGGCAGCTGTGCTGCATCAGCAGCAGCTCCGCCGTCATGACGAAGGCGCGGTCGCGCGCGGCCAGGCCACCCTCGTTGCGTGCCGCCCGGGCGATGCCTTGTGCGTGGACGGTCAGCAGGGCGCGCATGTCGAAGCTTGCACCGGGCAGCAGCTGCGTGGCAAAGGGCAGGCCCAGCGCCAGGCGGCTGACGCGGGTGGCGGCGGCCGGCAAGCGGGCGAAGTCGGCGGCAAAGCGCTCGAACTGCGCGCATAGCTGCGTCTCGGCGCCGGCCAGCGTGTCCAGCACCTGCTGGCGCCGCTCGGGCGTGGCCTCGCCCACGGCGCGCAGATAGCCCTGGGTCAAGTCCTGCATCAGGCGCTCGATCTGGTAGGGCGCCAGGTGCTGGGCCAGCAAGGCGACGCGCTGGCGCTGCTGCTGGCCGTTGATCAGCCAGGAGCCGGTGGCGGCAAGCAAAAGCAAGACAAGAGGATCCATCGGGTGCAGGAGCGAAATCAGTCGGCAGGGCGGAGCGCCCCGGCAGCATGAGGGCGGGGCAGCGAAGAGGCTATTGTGCGGGCGCGGGCGGGCACAATGGCCGGCTTTCCTGGCCCTGCCCCAACTGGTCTCCATGCCCTCCGCACAGTCCCTGATCGCATTTTTCGGCGTTGCCGCGCTGCTGGCGCTCACGCCCGGCCCGGACAATATCTTCGTGCTGCTGCAGTCCGCCCAGCGCGGCTGGCGCGCCGGCATGTGCGTGGTGCTGGGCCTGTGCCTGGGGCTGGTGGGGCACACGGCGGCCGTGGCGCTGGGGCTGGCCGCGGTGTTTGCCGCCTCCAGCGTGGCGTTCACGGCGCTCAAGCTGTGCGGCGCGGCCTATCTGGCCTGGCTGGCCTGGGGGGCGCTGCGGGCGCCGGCCAGCGCGGACGCCGAGGGCAAGGGGAGCCAGGAGCCGCTGACACCGGCCAATATGTCCAATGCGTCCGGCACGTCCGGCACGTCCGGCACGTCCGGCACCTCCGGCACCGGCGCGCCAGCCCAGCCGCGCACCAGCGCCTGGCGCATGGTCGGGCGCGGCGTGGTCATGAACCTGACCAACCCCAAGGTGCTGATCTTCTTCCTGGCCTTCCTGCCGCAGTTTGCCGATCCGCAGCGTGGCCCGCTGGCGCCGCAGATCATGCTGCTGGGCCTGGTCTTCATGCTGGCCACGCTGCTGGTCTTTGGCGCCATCGCGTGCTTTTCCGGGGCGTTCGGCGTGCTGCTGCAGCGCTCGGCACGGGCGCAGCGCCTGCTCAACCGCACGGCAGGCCTGGTCTTTCTCGCTCTGGCGCTGCGCCTGGCTACGGCACAGCGCTGACAGTTATCAAAAATGATAGCTGTAAGCGCTTGCCAGTATTGGATTTCCAGCCGATTTGACTATTATTTTTCGGCTGCAGGCGGTTCGGGCCAGGGGCGCTGTGGCCCGCGCAGTTGCTCGAAGACGTGGGCCAGGCGCAGCACGCCCAGGTCGTCGAAGCGCTGGCCGGCGATCTGCAGGCCGATGGGCAGGCCGGTGCTGCTCCAGCCGCAGTTGACCGAGGCCGCCGGCTGCTCCGACATGTTGTAGGGCACGGTGAAGGCGATGTGCTCCAGCGGGCGCAGCGGGTCGTTGGTCGGCGCGGGCAGCTCGGCGGCAAAGGCCGTGATGGGCGCGACCGGCGACAGCACATAGTCCACCTGCGCGCAGGCCTGCACCGTGGCCACGCGCGTGGCGTGGAACTGCTGGCTGGCCTCATAGACGTGCGCGGCGTCGAAGGCGGCGGCGCTCATGGCCCAGTCGCGGATGAAAGGCAGCACGCGCGCCTGCTGCTGCGCGCCGAGGGTGCGCAAATCCATGTACGAGCGCATCCGCCAGAAGTGATCCATGCCGTCGAGCATGGTGCGCGTCAGGAAGGGGCGCAGGGGCACGATGCTGGCGCCGGCACTCTCCAGCAGCCGCGCGGCGGCCAGGACGGCGGCGCGCACCTCGGGCTGCACCGGCAGGCCGCAGCCGGCGTCCAGCAGCAGGCCCAGGCGCAGGCCGCGCAGCCGTCCGGGGCGGTCGGCCCAGCTGGCCCAGTCGTCCCAGGCGATGTCCTGCGCCGGCAGGCTCATGCTGTCGCGCGCGTCGGGGCGGCTCAGCACCTGCATCAGCAGGGCGGCATCGCCCACGCTGCGCGTCATGGGGCCGGCGGCGCGGCCCACGTAGGGCGGGTCGATCGGGATGCGCCCCAGGCTGGGCTTGAGCGTGAAGATGCCGCACCAGGAGGCCGGCAGGCGCACCGAGCCGCCGATGTCCGTGCCGACGTGCAGCGGCCCATAGCCGGCTGCTGCTGCCGCGCCGGCGCCGCTGCTGGAGCCGCCCGGGCCTTTGGACAAGTCCCAGGGGTTGCGCGCCAGCGCGTGAAACGACGACAGGCCCGACGACAGCATCCCGAAGTCGGGCATGGTGGTCTTGGCCACCAGCACCGCGCCGGCCTCGGCCAGGCGCGCGGCGGGCGGGGCGTCGGCGGGGGCGGGCCGCAGCTCGGTGGCGGCCGTGCCCAGCGGCGTCGGGTCGCCCGCCGTGGCGATGTTGTCCTTGAGCGTGGCCGGCACGCCATCGAGCGGCCCGCAGGGCGCGCTGCGCAGCCAGCGCGCTTCGCTCTCGCGCGCCTGGGCCAGCGCCTTGTCGGGGCGCAGCAGCCAGGTGGCGCGCAGGTGCGGCTCCCAGCGCTCGATGCGCGCCAGCACCGCGCGCGTGGCCTCGACCGGCGAGAACGCGCGCGTGCGGTAGCCCGCCAGCAGCTCGCGCGCGGACAGTTCGTGCAACTCGGCCATGCTCAGGCCCAGGACAGCGCCGACAGGTCGTTGACGAACACCGGCATGTCCTTCCACAGCCCGCGCAGGTTCTTGTTGGCCACGGTGACCCACTGTGGCTGGTACAGGAAGGCGTGCACGCTGTCCTCGGCCAGCAGGCGCTGCGCCTCGCCCAGCAGACGGGCGCGGTCGGCTGGGCGGGGGGCGTTCCTGATCTCGTCGTAGAGCCGGTTGAACTTCTCCGACTGGTAGCCCCAGTAGTAGTCCGCCTTGGTGAAGTTGCCCAGGTCGAAGGGTTCGACGTGCGAAATGATGGTCAGGTCGTAGTTCTTGTTGCCATAGGTGCCGCTCAGCCACTGCGCCCACTCGACGTTTTGCAGCTTGAGCGTGATGCCGACCTTGGCCAGTTGCGCTGCCACCACCTCGCCGCCCTGGCGTGCATAGGGTGCGGGCGGCAGCGTCATGGTCAGCTGCAGCGGCGTCTTGACGCCGGCCTCGGCCAGCAGCCGCCTGGCCTTGTCCGGGTCGTAGGGGTTGATGCCGGTGGTGTCCACATAGCCCAGCGCGCCGGGCACGTAGTGGCTGCCGATCGGCACGCCCAGGCCGTCGGCAGCGCCCTGGATCACGGCCTTTCTGTCGATGGCGGCAGCGATGGCGCGACGCACGCGCACGTCGTCCAGCGGCTTTTTGGTGTTGTTGATGGCCACGATGGTCTTGGCGCGCGAGCCGCTGACGATGACCTGAAAGCGCGGGTTGCCCTTGAACTGCGCCATGCTGCGTGGCGTGACGCGGGCAAAGGCATCGACGTCCCCGGCCAGCAGCGCGGCGACCTGCGCGGCCGGGTCGGGGATGAAGCGGAAGGTGGCGCGGCGGATGCGTACTTTGGCCGCGTCGCGCCACTGATCCCAAGCCACCAGCGACACCGACGCGCCCCGGCTCCAGGCACCCAGCTTGTAGGGGCCGGTGCCCACGGGCTTGGCGGCGTTGCTGTCGGCGCTGCCCGGCTCGACCATGATGGCTGTGGCCTGGCCCAGCAGGAACAGCAGATCCGGGTCGATCTCCTGGTTCAGCAGCACCACGGTGTGCTCATCGACCACCTGCGTGCTCAGGTTGGCGAAGGTGCGCTTGTCCTTGTTGGTGCTCTTGTCGCCGCCGGCGCGGTCGAAGGAGAACTTGACGGTTTCGGCGTTGAAGGGCGCGCCGTTGTGGAACTTCACCCCGCGGCGCAGCCGGAAGGTGTAGGTCTTGAGGTCGGGCGAGACTTCCCAGCTCTCGGCCAGTAGGGGCGAGACGCTGCCGTCCGGGTTGATCTTGGTCAGCGTCTCGTAGATGTTGTAGAGCGTGACCTCAGCGATCGACGAGGCGGCGCCGGCGGTGGGATCCAGCCCCGGCGGCTCCAGCGTCATGGCCAGGGTGACGCTGTCCTTGCCCGCAGACTGGGCCAGTGCCTGCAGCGGGGTGGTCAGGACGCTGGCAGCCAGGGCGCCAGTGGCCAGGGCGGTGCGGCGGGTGAAGCTCATGGGCGGATCTCCTTGTGAAGTCTTTCGTGTGCCGTGGTTGTTCCATGCTGCGCCGCACCATGCGGCGCCCGGCGTCTTTTTACTACAGCACGCTACAGCGCCAGCCGTGGCATGGCGGCCACCAGGGTCTGGGTGTAGGGGTGCTGCGGCTGGCTGAACAGTTGCTGCGGCGCGCCGCGCTCGACCACGCGCCCGCCCTGCAGCACCAGCACCTCATCGCACAGATGGCTGACCACGGCCAGGTCGTGGCTGATGAGCAGATAGGTCACGCCGCGCTGCTCCTGCAGCTCGGCCAGCAGGTTCAGCACCTGGGCCTGCACCGACACGTCCAGCGCGCTCACGGGCTCGTCGGCCACGATCAGGCTGGGCCGGGTGATGAGGGCGCGGGCGATGGCGATGCGCTGGCGCTGGCCGCCGGAAAACTCGTGCGGGTACTTGTGCGCGTCGCCCGGGCGCAGGCCGACCTGGGCCAGCACCTCGGCCACTTGCTCGCGCAGTTCAGTGCGGCTGGGCTGCTGCAGGGCGCGCAGCGGCTCGCTGACGATGCGCTCGACGTTCTGGCGCGGATCGAGCGAGCCGTAGGGATCCTGGAACACCATCTGGAAATCACGCCGCGCCGCGCGCAGCTCGCGCGCCGGCAGGCGGTGCAGATCACGCCCGAGCAGCTGCACGCTGCCGCTGGCCGGCACCTCCAGCGCCATGACGAGGCGCGCCAGCGTGGACTTGCCCGAGCCGGACTCGCCCACCACGCCCAGGCTGCGGCCAGCCGCGATGTCCAGGCTCACGCCGTGCAGCACCGGCAGCAGTGGGCGCGGCCCCAGCAGGCGGCGGCGCGGCAGCGGGTAGTGGTGGTGCAGGTCGCGCACCTGCAGCAGGGGCGGCGGCGCAGTCATCGGGCAAGCCCTCGGTTTTCTGGATGAAAAAGGCCTGAAACCCTTGTCCAGCAAGCGCTGACAGCTATACAAAACATAGCTTATCCACCTGGCTCAGGCTCGTTCAGGCGGATGCAGCGCGCCGTGTGCCCGTCGCCCACCACCACTGGCGCCGGCAGCGCCGCGTTGCAGGCAGCGATGGTGCGCGGGCAGCGCCCGGCAAACGGGCAGCCGGGCGGCAGGTCGGCCAGTTCGGGCACCGTGCCGGCAATGGTCGGCAGGCGCAGGCCCGGCACGCGTCCGGCGCCCAATTGCGGGCGTGCGGCAAACAGGCCCTGGGTGTAGGGGTGGGCCAGAGTGCCGAAGACGGCGTGCGTCGGCCCTGCTCGACCACGGTGCCGCCATACATGACCAGCGTGCGCTGCACCGCGCCGGCAATCACCGCCAGGTCGTGCGAGATCAGCAGCAGCGCCATGCCGCGCTCGGCCACCAGTTCCTGGATCAGCTCCAGCACCTGCTTTTGCAGGGTCACGTCCAGGGCCGTGGTCGGCTCGTCGGCGATCAGGAGATCCGGCGCGCAGGCCAGCGCCATGGCGATGGTGATGCGCTGGCGCTGTCCGCCGGAGAACTGGTGCGGGTAGGCGTCGAAGCGCTCGGCGGCGCGGGCGATGCCCACGCGCTCCAGCAGGGCGATGGCCTCGGCGCGCGCCGCCCGCGCCGGCAGGCGGCGGTGCAGGCGCAGCGGCTCGGCCACCTGCCGGCCAATGCTATGCACCGGGTTGAGCGCCGTCATGGGTTCTTGAAAAATCATTGCCAGCCGGTTGCCGCGCAGGCGGCACCAGTCGCGCTCGGGCAGGCCCAGCAGCTCCTGGCCGTTCAGGCGAAAGCTGCCCGCCACCTGCGCGCCCTCGGGCAGCAGGCCCAGCAGCGCCAGCGCCGTGAGCGACTTGCCGCTGCCCGACTCGCCGATCAGGCCCACGGTCTCGCCGCGCGCCAGCGTCAGATCCAGGCCATGCACGGCGCGCACCAGGCCGCGCCGGGTCGGCAGGCTGATGGACAGGTTCTGCACCTGCAGCAGCGGGAGGGTGGTGTCGGTCATGGCCACGGTCTGCCCGGCTCTCAGCGCTGGCGCGCCAGGCGCGGGTCGAGCACGTCGCGCAGCCCGTCGCCCAGCAGGTTCAGGCCCAGCACCGCCAGGGCAATCGCCACGCCCGGCCACACGGCCAAGAGCGGCGCCTGGAACATCAGCGTCTGCGCCTCGGCCAGCATCCGGCCCCACGACGGCTGCGGCGGCTGCGTGCCCAGGCCCAGGTAGGACAGCGCGGCCTCGGCCAGCACGGCCAGGGCGAACTGGATGGTGGCCTGCACGATCAGCACCGAGGCGATGTTGGGCAGCACGTGCTCGATGGTGATGCGCGCCGTGCCCTTGCCGCTGGCGCGCGCGGCCAGCACGTACTCGCGCGCCCACACGGCCTGCGCCGAGGCGCGCGTGACGCGGGCAAAAGTGGGGATGTAGAAGATGCCGATGGCGATGATGGCATTCACCATGCCCGGGCCGTGGACGGCGGTGAGCATGATGGCCAGCAGCAGCGCCGGGAAGGCGAAGGTGAAATCGGCCATGCGCATGATGAGCTCCTCCACCCAGCCCCGGCGCGCCGCTGCCAGCAGGCCCGCCAGCGTGCCTGCAGCCAGCCCGATGCCCACGGCGATCAGGCCCACGGCGATGGTGGCGCGCGCGCCCACCAGCAGCAGCGAGGCCACATCGCGCCCGTAGGCGTCCGTGCCCAGCCAGTGCGCGCGGCTGGGTGGCTGCAGCACGGCGTCCATGTCCATCTCATACGGCGGCCAGGGCGTCCAGACGAAGGACAGCAGGGCCGCAGCCAGCAGCGCCAGGGTCAGCAGTGCGCCCAGTACCAGGCTGCGCTGGCGCAGCGCACGCGGCAGCAGGTCTTTCATGTGCTGGCCACCTGCACGCGCGGGTCGATGGCGGCATACAGCAGATCGACCACGAAGTTGACCAGCACCACCATGGCCGCCAGCAGCATGACGCAGTTGCGCACCACGACCAGGTCGCGGTTGGCAATGGACTGGAAGATCAGCCGGCCCAGGCCGGGCAGGTAGAAGACGTTTTCCACCACGATGGTGCCGGCCAGCAGGTTGGCGAACTGCAGGCCCATGACGGTGACCACCGGGATCATGGCGTTCCTCAGCACATGGCGCCACAGGGCGGCGCGCTGCGACAGGCCCTTGGCGCGGGCGGTGCGCACGAAGTCCTCGCGCAGCACGTCCAGCACCGCCGAGCGCGTGATGCGCGCCAGGATGGCGCCCTGCACCACGGCCAGCGAGATGGCGGGCAGCAGCAGGGCCTGCAGCGCCGGCCCGATGCCGCCGCCGGCTTCGGCCGTCCAGCCCGGAAAGCCGCCCGCCGAGAACCACTGCAACTGCACCGAAAACAGCAGGATCAGCAAGATGGCGAACCAGAAGTTGGGAATGGCAATGCCCAGCTGCGCCAGCGCCATCACGCCCACATCGCCCAGCCGGTTGTGCCGCGCGGCGGCGTAGATGCCGGCAGCCAGGGCGATGGCGCTGGCCAGCAGCATGGCCAGCAGCGCCAGCGGCACGGTGAGCAGCAGGCGCTCGGCAATCAGCTCGCCCACCGCAGTGCCATAGGCGTGGCTCAGGCCCATGTCGCCGCGCAGCAGGCCGGCCAGCCAGCTCCAGTAGCGCTGCCAGGCGCTTCGATCCAGGCCCAGCTGGCGTGCCAGTTCGGCCACGGCCTCGGGCGCGGCGTCCGGCCCCAGCAGCACCTGGGCGGCGTTGCCAGGCAGGATCTCCAGCACCACAAAGACCACGACCGAGGCGGCCAGCAGCGTGGCGAACAGCGTGGACAGGCGTTTGAGCAGGAACAGGGCCATGGGATGCAGGGCGGCGCAGCAGTGCGGCGGTACGGCAGTACGGCAATGCGCCTGGGGGCCGCAGCATAGCGGCAAACGCAACAGGGTCGCCGGGGGGGCGCTTGGGGCTGCTGCCCGGCGGGGCGGATAATCCGCGCCCATGGCCCTGAAGATCACCGAGGAATGCATCAACTGCGACGTCTGCGAGCCGCAGTGCCCCAACGAGGCCATCTCCATGGGCACCGAGCACTACGTCATCGACCCGGGCAGGTGTACCGAGTGCGTGGGGCATTTCGGCGAGCCGCAGTGCGTGGTCATCTGCCCCGTGGCCTGCATCCCCAAGGATCCGGCGCACCCGGAAGACCACGAGAGCCTGCTGCAGAAATTCGAGCGGCTGCAGGCACAGCAAGCGCAGCCGGCGCTGGTGAAATAATTTTTGGTCTTTTTGGCCGCAAAGCCTTGCCAGACAAGCGCTGGTAGCTATCTTTCTTAAATCAAACTGGTGCTGCTGGCGGGCGCGGCGGCTTGGGCCGGGGCGGCTTGAGCGTGTTGATCTGCTGCACGGCCTTGTCCATGTCGCCCGACAGCAGCACCGGCAGGGCTTTCAGGGCGTGGGCGATGCTGTCCTCGATGCGCTCGCGCTCGGTCTGCATGGGGCGCTTGAGCACCCAGCCCACGACCTCGTGCTTGAGACCCGGGTGGCCGATGCCGATGCGCAGGCGCCAGTAGTCGCTGCCCAGCTGCGCGTGGATGTCACGCAGGCCGTTGTGGCCGCCGTGGCTGCCGCCTTTTTTCAGCTTGACCGTGCCGGGCTCGAAGTCCAGCTCGTCGTGCGCCACCAGGATTTCATCGGGTGCGATCTTGAAAAAGCGCGCCAGCGCGGCCACCGATTTGCCCGACAGGTTCATGTAGGTCTGGGGCTGGAGCAGCCACAGCGCCTGGCCCTGCACATTGGCGCGCCCCGCCAGGCCCCAGTAGCTGCGCTCGGGCGCGAGCTGCACCTTGAGCTGGCTGGCCACTTGGTCGATCCACGCAAAGCCCGCGTTGTGGCGCGTGTCCTCGTATTCCGGCCCGGGGTTGCCCAGGCCCACCATCAATCTGATCATCTGGCGCATTATCCGGGTGATGAAAACGACAATGGCCCGCACGCGGCGGGCCAGCAGGCAAGGCCGCCCCCGCTGCCAGGGCAGCGGGGGCGGCCTGGGGCAGAAGATTACTTCTTGCCCTTCTTGGCGGGAGCAGCCGGGGCAGCGGCAGCGGCCTCGACCACGACCTCGGGCAGCTTGATGGAGATCAGTGCCGGGTTCTTGTTGGAGCCGCGCACCACAGCCTTGACGCCGTGCGGCAGCTTGAGCGACTGCACGCCCACGGTGGACTTGGCCGTCAGTTGGCTCAGATCGACCTTGATGAACTCGGGCA
This sequence comes from Melaminivora jejuensis, assembly GCF_017811175.1. Classification (NCBI taxonomy): domain Bacteria; kingdom Pseudomonadati; phylum Pseudomonadota; class Betaproteobacteria; order Burkholderiales; family Comamonadaceae; genus Melaminivora; species Melaminivora jejuensis. Next base: position 2,032,735 of record NZ_JACWIJ010000002.1, on the reverse strand, counting down.
GCTGCGAGGGCATGCACACCACGTCCAGCTCGTGCATCACCGGGGTCACGGTGCAGCCTTCCTGCTTGACGGCAGGGGACTCCTCCACGCCCTCGAAGTGCAGCGGCACCTTCAGGTGTACGCGGGTGCGCTCGTCCACGCGCTGGAAGTCCACGTGCAGCACCTGCTGCTTGAAGGGGTGGTACTGCACGTCGCGCAGCAGCACCTTGGAGGTCTGGCCGTTCAGCTCCATGTCCAGGATGCTGGAGTGGAAGGCTTCCTTCTTAAGGGCGTGCCACAGGGCGTTGTGATCGAGCTCGATCATCTGGGGCTCGGCGCCGGCGCCATAGACGATGCCCGGGGCGCGACCCGTGATGCGCAGGCGGCGGCTCGCACCCGTACCTTGCTTGGCGCGCTCAAAAGCGACGAATTGCATTTGGATAACTCCTGTCAGGGCCGGCCGCGACCAGCTCGGCCCGTGGTTGAAAAAGGCCCGCCATGCCAGGAAAGGCTGCGGGCCGTGCGATGTGCGACCGCACGCGGCGGACGCTGGAAAACCTTCAGTTCTGCTCCGAAAACAGGCTCATGACCGACTCGCCCCGGGCGATGCGGTGGATGGTCTCGCCGATCAGCGGTGCCACGGAGAGCTGGCGGATCTTGGCGCAGGCGCGCGCAGCCTCGCTCAAGGGAATGGTGTTGGTCACGACCACCTCGTCCAGGGCCGTGCCGTTGGCGATGCGGTCGATGGCCGGGCCGGAGAAGATGGGGTGCGTGCAATAGGCATAGACCTTCTTTGCGCCGCGCTCCTTGAGCACCTCGGCGGCTTTGACCAGCGTGCCGGCGGTGTCGATCATGTCGTCCATGATGACGCAGTTGCGGCCCTCGATCTCGCCGATCACGTGCATGACTTCGGAGACGTTGGCCTTGGGGCGGCGCTTGTCGATGATGGCCAGGTCGCAGCCCAGCTGCTTGGCCAGGGCGCGCGCGCGCACCACGCCGCCCACGTCGGGGCTGACCACGATCAGGTCGTCGTAGTCCTTCTGTATCAGGTCGCCCAGCAGCACCGGCGAGGCGTAGATGTTGTCCACCGGGATGTCGAAGAAGCCCTGGATCTGGTCGGCGTGCAAGTCCATGGTCAGCACGCGCGCCACACCCACGGCCTGCAGCATGTTGGCCACGACCTTGGCCGAGATCGGCACGCGCGTGGAGCGCGGGCGGCGATCCTGGCGCGCATAGCCGAAGTAGGGGATGACGGCGCTGATGCGCTCGGCCGAGGCGCGCTTGAGCGCATCGACCATGATCAGCAGCTCCATCAGGTTCTCGTTGGTGGGCTGGCAGGTGGACTGGATGACGAACACGTCGCGCGCGCGCACGTTCTGCTTGATCTCGACGGTGACCTCGCCGTCGGAGAAGCGACCGACATCGACGGCGCCCAGCGTGGTGCCCAGGTGGCGGGCGATGTCCGAGGCCAGCACGGGGTTGGCATTGCCCGTGAAAACCATGAAATCAGGTGAGTGGGCTTGCATGTGCAACAACTGGGCTTGTGGACTTGTGCCGCGTCCCGGGCGAGAGCGTCTGGGACTGAAAAATGCCCGCTGGGGGCTGAAGAAATTTGGCAGGGGAGGAAGGACTCGAACCCTCGCATGCCGGAATCAAAATCCGGTGCCTTAACCGACTTGGCGACTCCCCTACACAGGTTGACTGGCGTGACCAATCCACCCTTGATCTTTCAATCCCTGGCCCAACCGGCAAGCGGATGAAGCCCGAGATTCTCGCACATTCTGACCTGCCATGCTGCGGGTGCATCGAGCAGATCGACTGCGCGCGAACTTTGTGCAAACACCGCACTGCCTGAGCCTGTCATCCGGCCTGACAACCCTTTGGATGCGAGCCACTGCAGGGCTTTATCGACATCCGGGCACAGTGCCTGGGCAACTGGCTGCAGGTCGTTTCGGGTGAAACGGTTTGGTGCTGCAGCAAAGTCTGCGATTGTAGCACGCTGTGAATCGCGTTTGAGCAAAGGGCTGGAAAAAATTGCCTTGGTATCCAGTCCGGCTTCGGGCTTGACGACCACGAAGCGCTCGCATTCGAACGCGTGCTGCAATTCGAGAGGGCAAATTATGTCACCAATTCCCTCCACCCAGGCGTTTGTGCCGCACAAAAAGAACGGCACGTCGGCGCCCAGTGCCAGGGCCAGTGCCTGCAGCTGCGCGCGCGTCAGGCCCAGGCCCCACAGCCGGTTGAGCGCCAGCAGGACGCTGGCCGCGTCCGACGAGCCGCCGCCCATGCCGGCCTGGGCGGGAATGCGCTTGTCGATGGCGATGTGCGCGCCCTGCGTGCAGCCGGTGGCGCGCTGCAGGGCGCGTGCGGCGCGCAGGCACAGATCGTCAGGCGGCAACGCCGCACCCAGGTCTTCGCGCGTGATGGCACCATCCGGGCGTAGTTCGAAATGCAGCGTGTCGCACCAGTCGATCAGCACGAAGACCGATTGCAGCAGGTGGTAGCCGTCGGCGCGGCGGCCCGTGATGTGCAGGAACAGATTCAGCTTGGCCGGGGCCGGCACGTCGTGCAGTGCGCGCACTTCAACGCTCCAGCACCAGGCGCAGCGTGGCCTGAGGTGCAGGGGTGTGGCGCACGGCGACGAGCCGCCCATCACCCAGGCGCGACAGGTTGGCCTGCCAGCCGGCCACCTGGACAGCATCGCCGTGCAGCCAGGCAAACAGTGCCTCCACCGGCAGATCGACGCCAGTGAGCTCGTGCGTCAGCTGCTGCAGCGAGGGTGATGCGCGCTCGCCGTCGCTGCTCCTGAGCGCCGCATGGCCGGGTGCCCAGCGCAGTTCGGCCAGGGCATTGCCCAAGGGCGTGAAGAGTCGCAGTTCGCCTGCGCTGGCCGAACCGGACAGGGTGAAGCCGGCGCTAAAGGATTGCGCTGCCGCGTCCCCGCTCTCCTCGACCTGCACCGCCAGGCGACCGCTCCAGAAGTCGCTGCGCCCGGCATCGGCTGCCGAGTGCGGCGGCTGGGCGCAGCCGGCCAGCAGGGCGCCGCAGCCGGCAGCCAGCAGGGCCAGGCAGTGCCGGCGTGCCCGCCGGGGTGGCAGGGCAGCGCTCAAAGCTGCACTCCCAGGCGCTTGAGGGTTTCGCGCAGCGTGTCGTTGTCCGGGTTCAGGCGCTGGCCTTCGCGCCAGGCCTGCAGCGCCTGCTTGCGCCGGCCCAGGCTCCACAGCACTTCGCCCAGGTGGGCGGCGATCTCCGCATCAGGCTGAGTCTCGAAAGCCTGCTGCAGCAGTTCCAGCGCGCGTTCGCGCTGGCCCAGGCGGAATTCCACCCAGCCCAGGCTGTCGGTGATGAAAGGGTCGCCCGGCATCTGCTCCAGCGCCCGGGTGATCAAGGTGCGCGCCTCGCTCAGGCGCTCGCCCCGGTCGGCCAGCAGATAGCCCAGGGCATTGAGCGCATGGTGGTGCTGGGGCTTGCGCGCGATGATGCTGCGCAGCAGGCGTTCGGCCTCGCGCGGCTGGCCGGCCTTTTCCGCCAGCATGGCCTGGTCATAAAGCAGGTCGTCGTCGTCCGGTGCCAGCGCCACGGCCTTGCCCTGGATGTCGTAGGCCTCGCGGTACTCGCCGGCCTCGCGCAGCAACTGGGCCTCGGCCTGCCACTTCAGGCGCTCATCCTCTTCGGTCTTGACCGGTGTGGCGCGGATCAGCGCGCGCGCCTGGCTGAGTTTGCCCTGGCGCGCCAGCAGCGAGGCGCGCCGCACCTGCGCGCTCAGCAGTTCGGCGCCGTTGTCGATGCGTGCCAGCCAGGCCTCGGCCTGGGCCAGATCGCCGCGTTTTTCGGCAATCTGCGCGTGCATCAGCCAGGCCTGCGTCATGGCGCGCTCGCGTGCCTCGCTGGCCGGGGCTGCTTCCAGCAGCTGGGTGAAGCGCTCCAGCGCCTCCTGCGCCTGCTGCAGTTCGCCCGACTGCAGCTTGAGCGACGCCTGGATCAGCCAGGCCTCCGGGGCGTCGGGGCGCTCGCGGGTCAGGGCGTCCACCTGCTCCTGTGCATCCGCCAGCCGCTGCGCCTCCAGCAGCAGCCGGGCGTAGGTCATGCGCAACTCGGGCAGGGGGTGGCGGCAAAGTAGGGTGCCAGCAGCGCTTCGGCGCCGCTGTCGCCCAGCTCGATCAGTTGCAGCGCCAGCGCGGCAGCGCCGTCCTCGGTGTGATCCAGGGCCAGGGCTTCGCGCGTCGCCTGCAGCGCACCGGCCTTGTCGCCCGCCACCAGGCGCATACGCCCTAGGGTGACCCAGGCCGCCGGGCCGACGGCAGGGTGCTGCAGCTCGGCCTTGAGAGCCTCTTCGACCACGCGTGCAGCGCCACTCTTGCTGCTGGCGCGGGCATAGAGCTGGGGCAGGGCGCGGATGGTGGACAGCTTGTCGCGTGTGTTGGCGCGTGCCAGCTCCTTTTTCAGGGGTTCGCCACTTTCGTTGACCCGATTGAGCATGACCAGCACATACAGCAGGTAGCGATTGGCATCGCGCGATTCGGGGTAGGCGTTGTTCCAGGCGCGGATGGCAATCAGGGCGGCCTCCGCCGAGCGTGACTGCAGCGCCATCTCGCTGGCGCGGCGGTACAGGCGCGGGTCATGGCTGCGCCGGGCGGCGTCCAGCATCAGGGCGTAGCCGGTGGCGGCATCGCCATTGCTGGTGGTCATCTCGCTCATCAGCAGTTCATAGAACAGCTCGGCGGTCAAGGCAGTGTCGCGGTCGGCCAGCGCCGGCTCCGGGTCTTCGATTTCCGGCAGGGGCGCCGACACCGGCCCTGTGGGGCTACCGAGCACGCCAGACTGGGCAAAGGCGCCCGGCAGCGCGCCCAGGGCCAGCCAGGCGGCAATGGCCAAAGGCCTGAAACGATGGAGCAAAAGCAGCATCGACCCATAATAATCCAAGCCTGCCGGCCTTTTCTGTCGGCTGAGCCAGCGCCAGCCGGTGCGTTTTCACGCCACTTTCCGTCCCTTCAGCCGCCATGCCCGAACTGCCCGAAGTCGAGGTCACTCGCCGCAGCTTTGCCGATGCCATCACCGGCGCCAGCGTGCAGCAGGTCAGCCTGGGCAAGCCGCTGCGCTGGCCGCTGGGTTGCGCGCCGGAGACCCTGGCCGGGCGGCGCGTGACGGATGTGCGCCGACGCGGCAAATATCTGCTGCTGGAACTCGACGGTGGCGCTGGCGGATTGCTGCTGATGCACCTGGGCATGTCGGGTAGCCTGCGCTTCGCGCCCGAGCTGCCGCCGCCCGGCAAGCATGATCATTTCGACCTGACGACCGAGCGCGGCACGCTGCGCCTGCACGATCCGCGCCGCTTTGGCGCCGTGGTCTGGGTGACGGGGCTGGATGACGAGCGCGCGCGCAAGCTGCTGGACGGCCTGGGCATGGAGCCGCTGGATGAAGCGCAGTTCGACCTCGCCGTCTTCCACGCCGGTCTGCGCGCCAGCCGCGCGCCCATCAAGCAACTGCTGCTGGCGGGCCGGCTGGTGGTGGGCGTGGGCAACATCTATGCCAGCGAGGTGCTGCACCTGGCCGGCATCCGGCCCACTGCAGCAGCCTGCAGCATCGGCCCGGTGCGCGCCCGGCGGCTGCACGCGGCCATCCGCCAGGTGCTGGAGCGCGCCGTGGAGCGCGGCGGCACGACGCTGCGCGACTTTGCCAGCGCCGACGGCAGCGCTGGGCACTTCCAGACCGAAACTCGCGTCTATGGCCGCCAGGGCCAGCCCTGCCCGGGCTGCGGCCAGCCGGTGCAGATGCTGCGCCAGGGCCAGCGCAGCACCTTTTTCTGCCGACGCTGTCAGCGAAACTGAAGTTTCAAGGCCAGTGCTATATTGGCCGCCGACTTCCGGCTCGCCTGAGCCGGCCAGCCCACGTGCCCCTGCGGGCACGCCGCCAGACCCTTATCTCCAGCGCAAGCCCAGTGGTACCTTCCTTCAACGAACAGTTTGACCAGCACGGCGCCTGGCGACGTGCCTTTGCCCAGCAGCTTGGCCAACTGGGCCAGTGGATGTCGGCGCACGACCTGATGAGCGCTGCCGTGCAGGAGCGCCTGCACAACCTGGAGGAGCAGGTGCGGCGCGACAAGGTGATGGTCGCTTTCGTGGCCGAGTTCTCGCGCGGCAAGTCCGAACTCATCAACGCCGTGTTCTTTGCCGGCTATGGCCGGCGCATCATGCCGGCCAGCGCCGGGCGCACCACCATGTGCCCGACCGAGATCGGCTACGAAAGCGGCACGGCGCCCAGCCTGCGCCTGCTGCCCATCGAGACGCGCCTGCAGTCGCAGGGCCTGGCCGAGTGGCGTATGCGCACCGACCGCTGGGTCGAGGTGCCGCTGGACATGGACGATGCCGCGCAGCTGGCCGGTGCGCTGGAGAAGGTCTCGCAGGTGCGCCGCGTGCCGGTGGACGAGGCACGTGCCCTGGGTTTCTGGCAGGACGAGGGCGGCGACGACAACCCCGTGCCCGACGCCGCTGGCCTGGTCGAGGTGCCCATGTGGCGCCATGCGCTGATCAATATTCCCCACCCGCTGCTGGCCCAGGGCCTGGTCATCCTGGACACGCCCGGCCTGAACGCCGTGGGCGCCGAGCCCGAGCTGACCATCAACCTGATCCCGCAGGCCCATGCCGTGGTCTTCATCCTGGGGGCCGACACCGGAGTGACGCGCTCGGATCTGGCCATCTGGCGCGAGCATCTGGGCGAGGCTGCCGCGCAAGAGGCCCGCCTGGTGGTACTCAACAAGATCGACACGCTGTGGGACAGCCTCAGCTCGCCCTCGCAGGTGCAGGCGCAACTGGAGCGCCAGTGCCATACCTCCGCCGAAATGCTGGGTGTGCCGCTGTCCCGGGTGGTGCCGGTGTCGGCGCAAAAGGGCCTGGTGGCCAAGATCCAGTGCGACGACGTGCTGCTGGAGGCCAGCGGCCTGCCGGCGCTGGAGGAAGCGCTGGCCGAGGGCATCGTCGGGCGGCGCCAGGCCATCCTGCATGCCACCGTGACGGCCAGCGTCCAGGCGCTGCACGAGCAGGCCCAGCGCACCATCAATGTGCGCCGGCGCGATCTGGACGACCAGATGCTGGAGCTGCGCAGCCTGCGCGGCAAGAACGCCTCGGTGATCGACGCCATGCGCGTGCGCATCGAGCAGGAGCAGCAGGAGTTCGAGGCCAGCGCCGCGCGCATCCAGGCAGTGCGCGCCGTGCAACTGAAGATGCTGCGCGAGCTGTTCCGCCAGCTCGGGGCGCGTTCGCTCAAGGCGCAGCTGGTGCCGCTGACCGAGGCGCTGACCCCCGCCGGCCTGAAGCTGGGCGTGCGCAAGGTCTATGCCGAAACCTTCGCCGGTGCGCGCGCCATCGTCGAGTCGGCGCAGACCACCGGCATCGAGATCCAGGCCATGCTGGCCGGCACCTTCCGCCAGCTCAATGCCGAGCACGGCTTTTCACTGCAGGTGCCGCCAGCGCCGGAGCTGGGTTCGTTCAGCCTGGATCTGCGCGAGGTCGAACAGCGCCACCTGCAATACGTCGGCATGGGCAACACCTTGCGCCTGGCGCAGCCCGAATTCACCCAGCGCCTGCTGCGCGCACTCAACCTGCGCCTGCGCACTGTCTTCGAGGGCGCGGCCACCGAACTGGAGCAGTGGAGCAAGGCCGCCACGGCGCAGCTGGACGTGCAGCTGCGCGAACGCAAGAACAGCTTTGCGCGCCGCATCGAGGCCGTGACGCGCATCCAGACCGCCGCCGAGAGCCTGGCCGAGCGCATCGCCGAGCTGGAGGACAGCGAGCGCTACCTGAACGAGCTGCAGGCCCGCCTGGATGCGCTCACCGGCGCGCTGCTGCAACTGCCGGGCGATGAGCCGGCGGGTGCGCGCGCTGTGGACATCGACCTGTCCGAGCCGCTGCAGCAGCCCGCATGACCCAGCCCACATGACCCGGCCGGTCGATGCGGGCGGCAGCATTGCCGAGCGCGTCGTGCGCTGGCAAGGCGCGCACGGGCGCCACCATCTGCCCTGGCAGAACACCCGCGAACCCTACCGCGTCTGGCTGTCGGAAATCATGCTGCAGCAGACCCAGGTAGCCACGGTGCTGGGCTACTACGAGCGCTTCCTGCAGCGCCTGCCCGACGTGGCCAGCCTGGCCGCAGCACCGCTCGACGAAGTGCTGGCGCTGTGGAGCGGCCTGGGCTACTACAGCCGGGCGCGCAACCTGCACCGCTGTGCGCAGGTGGTGATGGCCGAGCACGGCGGCCAGTTTCCGCAAAGCGTCGAGGCCCTGGCGGCGCTGCCCGGCATCGGCCGCTCGACGGCGGGGGCGATTGCCGCGTTCTGCTTTGGCGTGCGTGCGCCCATCCTGGATGCCAACGTGCGCCGCGTGCTGACCCGGGTGCTGGGTTTCGCCGACGACCTGGCGCGCCCGGCCAATGAGCGACTCCTGTGGCAACGCGCCGAAGCATTGCTGCCATCGCCCGACAGCGACCTGGCCGCCACCATGCCGCGCTACACCCAGGGCCTGATGGACTTGGGCGCCGGCATCTGCCTGCCGCGCCAGCCGGCCTGCCTGCTGTGCCCGCTGCAGGACATCTGCGTGGCACGGCGCGATGGCCAGCCCGAGCGCTACCCGGTGCGCACGCGCACGCTCCGGCGCAGTGCCCAGGCCTGGTGGCTGCTGCTGCAGCGCGACGCCGCAGGCCGCATCTGGCTGCAGCGCCGCCCGGGTGCCGGCATCTGGGCCGGGCTGTATTGCCCGCCGGTCTGGGACAGCCGCGAGGCACTGCTGGCGGCGCTGGGGCTGGAAGAGGACAGCGCAGCGGTGCAGGAATTGCCGGCCTTCACCCATGTGCTGACGCATCGCGATCTGCATCTGCATCCGGTGCTCGCGCCAGGTGCTGCGGCAGCCGTGCAGGAAGACCAGCCGGGCGGCTGGTACGACGCTGCCCAGTGGGGCGCCCTGGGCCTGCCGGCGCCGATCCGCAGCCTGTTGGATGGCCTGGCGGGGGACATGGCCTGATGATTGCAGAGGCCGAAAATTTCATTCTTTTCGGCCTCAAACCCTTGCCCAGCAAGCGCTGACAGCTATCAATTTTGAGATTCCGGGCGCTTCTATAACCCATCGAGCTCCCGGTGCCGGCGCAGCGTGTTCCAGCGTCCGGCAAAGCGCTGCACCAGTTGCTCGACCAGATAGACCGAGCGGTGCTGCCCGCCCGTGCAGCCGATGGCCACGGTGACGTAGCTGCGGTGGTTGCGCGCCATGGCCTGCAGCCACTGGTCGAGGAACTGGCCGATGTGCTCCAGCATCAGTTGCACCTCGGGCTGCTGGCGCAGGTAGTGCGCCACCGGCTCGTCGCGCCCGGTGAGCGGACGCAGCAGCGGCTCGTAGTGCGGGTTGGGCAACATGCGCACGTCGAACACATAGTCCGCATCCAGAGGCACGCCGCGCTTGAAGGCAAAGGACTGAAAGACCAGGCTGAGGCGGTCGGGCGGCACCGGCAGCAGGCTTTTCACGTATCCGAGCAACTGCGCCGGGCGCAGCAGGCTGGTGTCGATGACGTGCGACTGTTCGCGCAGCTCGGCCAGTAGCTCGCGCTCCAGCTCCAGGGTCTGCTCCAGTGCCTGCTGGCCGCCCTGCAGCGTCTCGCAGCTCAAGGGGTGGCGCCGCCGCGTCTCGGAAAAGCGCCGCAGCAGCGTGTCGGTGGAAGCGTCCAGGAACAGCGAGCGCACGGCCACGCCCTGGCGGCGTAGCTGCGCCAGCTCGCGCGGCACCAGGGGCAGGGCGGTGGCGCTGCGCACGTCCATGGCCACGGCGGCGCGGTGCCCGTGCCGCGCGTGCTCCAGCGCCACGAAGGCGCCCAGCAGCTCGGGCGGCAGGTTGTCCACGCAGTAGTAGCCGGCGTCCTCCAGCGCGTGCAGGGCCACGGACTTGCCCGAGCCGGACATACCGGTGATGACGGTGATCTCCAGCGTCATGGCGCTGCCCTGGTCGTGCTGGCGCCGCAGCGGCCTTCGAGCATCTCGCGGGCGTGGGCCAGTGTGGTGGCCGACTGCTGCTGCCCGCCCAGCATCCGCGCCAGCTCGGCCACGCGCGCGTCGCCGCTGGCGCTGTGTACGCTGCTGGTGGTCTCCTGCGCGCCCTTGTGCTTGGCGACGACCAGGTGCTGGTCGGCGCAGGCGGCAACCTGGGGTAGATGGGTCACGGCCAGCACCTGGCGCGCATGGCCCAGCTGCTGCATCAGCCGGCCCACGGTCTCGGCCACGGCGCCGCCCACGCCAGTGTCCACCTCGTCGAAGATCAGCGTCGGCGCCTCGCCCAGCTCGCTGGTGGTGACCGAGATGGCCAGCGCGATGCGCGACAGCTCGCCGCCCGATGCCACCCGGCCAATGGGCCGCGCCGTCATGCCGGGGTGGCTGCTGACCAGAAAGGCCACCTGATCGACACCCTGCGGGCTGGGTTCGGCGACGCTGAGCTGCACTTCGAAGCGCCCGCCGGTCATGCCCAGACCCTGCATGGCCTGGGTGATGGCGGCGCTCAGCTGCGGCGCGGCCCTGGCACGCCGCTCGCTCAGCGCGCGTGCGGCCTTGTCGTAGGCGCTGGCGTGGCGCTGCTCGGCGGCTTCGAGCGCCTGCAGGTCGGCGGCGTCGTCCAGCCGGCGCAGCTCCTCGCGCCAGCCGGCCAGCAGCTGGGGCAGCTCCACGGGCGTGCGCCGGTAGCGGCGCGCCAGGTGCAGCCACTGCGCCAGGCGCGCGTCGAGCTGGGCCAGCTCCTGCGGGTCGGGGTCGGCATGGCGCAGATAGCCCTGCAGCGAATGCACCACGTCGCTGGCCTGGGCGATGCACGAGGTCAGCACCTCGCCCATGGCGCGAAACGCTTCGTCCACGTCCTCGTAGCCCTGCAGCAGCTCCTGCGCCTGGGCCAGCGCGCTCAGGGCGGCGCTGGCCATGTCGCCGCTTTCCTCGCCGCCCTGCAGCAGCGCCAGCGCGCCCTGGGCGCTGTCGATCAGCGCCTGGGCGTTGGACAGGCGGGCGTGCCGGGCGTTGAGCTCTTCCCATTCGCCCTCGGCGGGCTGCAGCTTGTCCACCTCGCCGATCTGCCACTGCAGGCGCTCGCGCTCCTGCGCCAGCGTGTCCTGCGCCTGGCGGGCGCGCTCCAGCGCCCGGCCAGCCTCGCGCCAGTTGCTCCACAGCGGCTGCAGGCCATCGGTCTGCACGCCGGCGTAGGCGTCCAGCAGGGCGCGCACGGCATCCGGGCGGGTCAGGCTCTGCCAGGCGTGCTGGCCGTGGATGTCCAGCAGATAGACGCCCAGGGCGCGCATCTGCGTGGCCGTCACCGGCGTGCCGTTGATCCAGGCGCGGCTGCGGCCCTGCACATCCACCGTGCGGCGCAGCAGCAGCGTGTCCTGCGCCTCGATGCCAGCCTCCTCCAGCCAGTCGGCCACCACCTGGGCGCTACCGGCGCTGTCCGGGTCGAACTCGGCGCTGATGTCGGTGCGCTGCGCGCCCTCGCGCACCACGCCGGCGTCGGCGCGCGCACCCAGGAGCAGCTGCAGCGCGTCGATCAGGATGGACTTGCCGGCGCCAGTCTCGCCGGTGAGCACGGTGAAGCCGGGTTGCAGCTCCAGCTCCAGCGCGCGCACGATCACGAAATCCGAGAGCGTGATGCGCCTCAGGGCCATGGTCAGGAACCTCCCTCGTTCCAGCGCAGCTTCTTGCGCAGGGTGGAAAAATAGCTCCAGCCGCGTGGGTGCAGAAAGCACACCCGGTGCGCCGAGCGGTGTACCAAGATGCGGTCGCCGTGCTGCAGCGAGGCCAGCGACTGCATGTCGAAACTGGCGCTGATGTCGCGTCCGCCCACCACCTCGATGGCCACCTTGTTGGCGTCCGACAGCACGATGGGCCGGTTGGACAGGGTGTGCGGCGCGATCGGCACCAGCACCCAGCCGGGGATCGACGGGTGCAAGAGCGGCCCGCCCGCCGACAGCGCATAGGCCGTCGAGCCGGTGGGCGAGGCGACGATCAGGCCGTCGGCGCGCTGATTGGCGACGAACACGTCATCGACCTCGATGCGCAGCTCGACCATGCCCGAGGTCGAACCGCGGTTGACCACCACGTCGTTGAGCGCCAGCGCCTCGAACACGCACTCGCTGCCGCGCATGACGCAGCCGTGCATCAGCGGGCGCACGTCCTCCTCGTACTCGCCGTGCAGGATGGGCTGCAGCGCCGCCTGGTAGCTGTCCAGCGGAATGTCGGTGATGAAGCCCAGCCGGCCCTGGTTGATGCCTACCAGCGGCGTGCCGAAGCTGGCCAGGCGCCGGCCCACGCCCAGCATGGTGCCGTCGCCGCCCACTACCAGGCACAGGTCGCACTGGCGGCCAATGCCATCGACATCCAGCGTGGCGTAGTCGGTCAACTCCAGGTGGGCTGCAGTTTCCTCCTCCAGCGCCAGCTCGCAGCCCTGAGCGATGACGAAGCGGGCGATGCAGTCGATGATCTCGCGCGAGCCGCTGGCGGCAGGGCCGGTGGCGGGGCGCTGGTATTTGCCGATGAGGGCGACGCGGCGGAAGATGGGCTTCATTGCCCGGAAATTACATCACTAAAATGCCCCGATGCTGGACGATCGTGCCAAGGTGTTGCTCAAGGCGCTGGTGGAGCGCTACATCGCTGAGGGCCAGCCAGTGGGCTCGCGCACGCTCTCGCGCGCCTCGGGGCTGGAGCTGTCGCCGGCGACCATCCGCAACGTCATGGCCGACCTGGAAGAGCTCGGCCTGATCGCCAGCCCGCACACCTCCGCCGGGCGCATCCCCACCGCCCGGGGCTATCGGCTATTCGTGGACACCATGCTCACCGTGCAAAAGGGCGAGTTCAAGGGCGAGCTGCCGGCGCTGCAGCTCATGCCCGAGCAGCCGCAAAAGGTGATCGCCAACGCCGCGCAGCTGCTGTCCAACCTGTCGCAGTTCGTCGGCGTGGTCATGGCGCCGCGCCGCGCCTCGGTCTTTCGGCACATCGAATTCCTGCGCCTGTCCGAGCGCCGCCTGCTGGTCATCATCGTCTCGCCCGACGGCGACGTGCAAAACCGCGTCATCTTCACCGAGGTGGACTACGAGCAGTCGCAGCTGGTCGAGGCGGCCAACTTCCTGAACACGAATTACGCGGGCCTGGCCATGGAGCAGGTGCGCGAGCGCCTCAAGGGCGAGGTCGAGCGCCTGCGCGGCGAGATCGGCGCGCTGATGCAGGCGGCGCTGAGCGCCGGCACCGAGATGAGCCAGTCGCAGGAGGAAGTGGTGTTCTCGGGCGAGCGCAACTTGCTGTCGGTGAGCGATTTTTCCAGCGACATGGACAACCTGCGCCGCGCCTTCGACCTGTTCGAGCAGAAAACGCAGATCCTGCGCCTGCTGGACATCTCCAGCCGTGCCGAGGGGGTGCGCATCTTCATCGGCGGCGAGAGCCAGGTCGTGCCGTTCGAGGAGCTGTCGGTGGTCAGCGCGCCGTATGAGGTCGATGGCCAGGTGGTGGGCACGCTGGGTGTGATCGGCCCCACACGCATGGCCTACGACCGCATGATCCAGATCGTGGACATCACCTCCAAGCTGGTCTCCAACGCGCTGAGCCACCGCAAGTGACGCCTGGCCCGGCCCGGCGCCCCTACAATGGCGGCCCGCCGCAGCCCATTCGGGGCCTTGCCGGCCCACCCGGGGCGTTAGCTCAGTTGGTCAGAGCAGGGGACTCATAATCCCTTGGTCGCAGGTTCAAGTCCTGCACGCCCTACCAATCAAATCAAGCACTTGGGCCGGTTCTTCGGGGCTGGCCCTGGTGCTGCGCGAAGCACGGCGCTGGCGCAACACCCGGCAACACCTGTCAGGCAGCGTGCCAGAATCCGCCGCATGAGTGCGAACCTCTCCTCATCCGCTGCCGACCCGCAGTTGAGCAAGCTCGAAGCCAGCGTTGCCGATGTGGGCCAGCAGCTCTACCGGGCTGCGCTGGGGCCGGTCAATGCAGACCGCTATCTGAACGCTTTTGCGCGCCTGGACGCGACCGGACGCCTGTTGCCCAGCTGGAACTGGGCCGCCGCCGTCTGCCCGCCGGCCTGGATGGTGTTCCGGCGCCTGTGGCTGGAGCTGGGAGCGTATCTGGCAGGCCTGGCCGTGCTGCTGCTGGCCGGCTGGGTGCTGCTGCGGGTGGGTGCCGGCCTGCCCGCGCCGGTGCTGGCTGGGGTGCTGCTGGCCGGTGGCCTGCTGGCCTGTGTGCTGCCGGGCCTGTATGGCGATGTGCTGGTGTATCGCCAGGTGCGCCGCCGGATTGCCCAGGTCGTGGATGCCGCACCCACCATCAGCGATGCCGTGGCCCGGCTGGAGCGTCAGGCAGCCACGAAGAACTGGCTGCTGGCCGTCGCTGCCGGCGCTGCGCTGCTGGCACTGGCGGCGCTGGCCGCCCTGTGGCTGGCCATGGGCGATGCAGTGCTCGACCAGGGGCCGGATCGCCTGGTGCATGAGCCAGTCGAGCCAGCTGGGCTGGCCCCGGCAGCAGCACCCTTGCCGCAGCCGCCGGCACCCGCCCTGGAGCCAACAACCGAGCGAGCGCTCGAAACAGCCATGGAACCGGCCACGGAGCCGGCGACGGCACCTGCGGCAGGAGCGGCTGCTGGATCGTCGGATACGGAACCGTCGGCGGCGCTGCCGGCCACAGCGCCCGAGGCCGCGCCGCCAGAGACCGCGGCCGCGCCAGCCATCGCTCCTGCGGCGCTTGCAGCTGTTCCCCCGGGTGCGCGCCCTGCAGCCTCGGCTGCCCCGCCAGCGGCAGCACCGGCGCGGTCTGCGCCACCGGCACAGCCCACCAAGGACACCAAGGACACCAAGGCCGCAAAGGCCACCAGGGCCGGCAAGGACACGAAAGCCGCAAAGGCCAGCAGGCCCGCGCCAACCCCGGAAGCCGCAAAAGAGCCGTCGGCAGCACCGGCGGCACAGGCCGAGGCCGCCCGGGCCGGGGCTGCCGAGGCGGCGGCCACGCAAAAGCGGCGCCTCTACATCAATGTCGGCACTTTCGCCAACCGGGACAACGCCCAGCGTGCCCATGCCCAGTTGCTGCTGGCCGGTCTGCCGTCCAGGACGCAGGAAATACGCCAAAAGAGTGGGCGGCGCCTGCAGCGCGTGCGTGTCGGGCCGTTCGAGACGGCCAGCGAGGCCAACGAGGCTGCCGCCCGCGTGCGTGAGCTGGGGCTGGAGGGCGTGCCGGCAGTGGCGGCTGATTGACCCGCGACAGGCGCAACCAGGGCTGCCAGCCGACCAGCTCGTGCGTCAATCGGGCAGGAACAGCGCCTGCAGATCGCTCAGGAAGTCGAAGCCGCGTTCGGTGGGCCGCACGTATTCCATGTCGCGCTCGATCAGGCCGCGCGCCTCGGCCTGCTCCAGCCCGCGTGCGATGGCGGTGACCGCCAGGCCGGTGCTGGCGCTGAAGTCGGCCAGGGCAAAGCCGTCCTTCAGGCGCAGCGCGTTGAGCATGTACTCGAATGGCAGGTCGGCGCGGCGCACGTCCTCGTCCTGCGCCATGGGCTGGCCGGCCAGCGCCTGCTCCATGTACCGGCGCGGCTCGCGAAAGCGCGTCTGGCGCACGATGCGGTGGGCAAAGCTCAGCTTGCTGTGCGCGCCCGCGCCAATGCCCAGGTAGTCGCCGAACTGCCAGTAGTTGCGGTTGTGCACACTCTCATGCCCGGCCCGGGCGAAGGCCGAGATTTCATAGCGCCGCAGGCCCGCCGCTGCCGTCAGCTCGGTGATGCGGTCGAGCATGGCGTAGGCCTCGTCGTCTTCGGGCAGGCCGGGCGGCGGGTGCTTGGCGAAAAACGTGTTCGGCTCCACGGTCAGGTGGTAGATGGACAGGTGCGGCGGGGCGTGCGCCAGGGCGGTGGCCACGTCCTGCTCCAGCTGCGCCAGGCTCTGGCCGGGCAGGGCGTACATCAGATCCAGGTTGAAGGTCTCGAAGGCCTCGGCGGCCTCTTGCACGGCGGCCAGGGCCTGCGCGCGGTCGTGTACCCGGCCCAGGGCGGACAGGTGCGCGTCGTTGAAGCTTTGCACGCCGATGGACAGCCGCGTCACGCCGGCGCTGCGGTAGCCGCGAAAGCGCTCGCGCTCGAAGGTGCCGGGGTTGGCCTCCAGGGTGATCTCGCTGCCCGGCTCCAGCAGCAGGCGCGCGCGGATGGCGGCCAGCAGCCGGTCGATGGCCTCGGGCGCCAGCAGGCTGGGCGTGCCGCCGCCGATGAAAACGCTGTGTACGGTGCGGCCCCAGATCAGCGGCAGGGTGGCCTCCAGGTCGGCGGTCAGCGCGTCCAGGTAGCGCTGCACCGGCAGTTGCTCGCTGCCGCCACGTGCCTCGTGCGAGTTGAAGTCGCAGTACGGGCACTTGCGCAGGCACCAGGGGATGTGGACGTACAGCGACAGCGGCGGCAGGCTGCTCAGTTGCAGCAGGCCGGGGCGCAGGTAGTGCTGCACATCGCGCACCGGAGCGGCCGCAGGGGCGGCGGGCTGGAGGGGCAGGGTGGTCATGCGCCGATCATGGTGCAGAACGCTCAAGGTAGATAAAAAAAGGGTCTTTTTGCCTGAAAACCCTTGTCTAGCAAGCGTTGGCAGCTATCTTTTTTGAGAGCAAGCAGGGTGGGTCAGAACCAGTTCTCGCGCATCAGCTCCAGCATCTGGCGCGTGGCGCGGCCACGGTGGCTCAGGGCGTTCTTCTGCTCGGCGGGCAGCTCGGCGAAGGTGCGGCCCAGCGCGGGCAGCTCCATGATGGGGTCGAAGCCGAAGCCGCCGGCGCCGCGCGGCGCGCGCGCAATGCTGCCGGCCACGCGGCCTACGGCGATCAAAGGCTCGGGATCGGCGGGGCTACGCACGGCCACCAGGGTGCTGACCATGGCGGCGCGGCGGTCGTCGATGCCGGCCATCTGCTCCAGCAGCGCGCGCACGTTGTTGGCATCGCCCTTGGTGTAGCCGAACTGCGTGGCGTAGTGGGCGGTCTGCACGCCGGGCAGGCCGCCGAAGGCGTGTACGCACAGGCCAGCGTCGTCGGCCAGTGCCGGCAGGCCGGTGTGGGCGGCGGCAAAGCGCGCCTTGGCCAGGGCGTTCTCGACGAAGGTGTGAAACGGCTCCTCGGCCTCGCCCACGCCCAGCTCGGCCTGGGCGATGAGCTGCACGCCCAGCGGAGCCAGCAGCTGCTGCAGCTCGGCGAGCTTGCCGCGGTTGTTGGAGGCGAGTACCAGTTGCATATCTGAAATAATGGTCAAATCGGGCTGAAAGTCTTGTGGGACAAGCGGTTGCAGCTATCAAATTAGTAGTTTTTCAACGAGTGCCTGGCGCTGCAGTGCGACCAATTGGGTGATGCCGCCCTCGGCCAGGTTCAGCAGCGCATCGAGTTCGCGGCGGGCAAAGGCGGCGCCCTCGGCCGTGCCTTGCACTTCCACGTAGTGCCCGGCGCCGGTCATCACCACGTTCATGTCGGTATCGCAGGCCACGTCCTCGGGGTAGTCCAGATCGAGCAGCGCCGCGCCCTGCACCATGCCTACGGAGACGGCGGCCACGGCGTCGGTGATGGGCGAGGCGGCCAGCTTGCCGGCGGCCAGCAGCGCGCTCACGGCGTCATGTGCCGCGACCCAGGCGCCGGTGATGGCAGCGGTGCGCGTGCCGCCGTCGGCCTGCAGCACGTCGCAGTCCAGGGTGATGGTGCGCTCGCCCAGGGCCTGCAGATCGAACACGGCGCGCAGACTGCGCCCGATCAGGCGCTGGATCTCCTGCGTGCGCCCGCTTTGCTTGCCGCGTGCGGCCTCGCGGTCGCTGCGCGCGTGCGTGGCGCGCGGCAACATGCCGTATTCGGCGGTGACCCAGCCGCCGCCGCTGCCCCGGCGGTGCGGCGGTACCTTTTCTTCGACCGAGGCGGTACACAGCACGCGCGTGCGACCGAATTCGACCAGCACCGAACCTTCGGCGTGCAGGGTGTAGCCGCGTGTCAGGCGCACGGCGCGCAGGGCATCGGCGGCGCGACCGGCGCTGCGCGCAAAGGGAGCTGGGGCAGGGGTCATGGGGCGGGGCTTTCTTCGGGGCGGTGCGGCCTGGGCGCCGTCTGGTGTCTGCTGGCGCCAGCCTGGCGGTCACGAAGCCCGGCGCGCTGCCGAGCGGCGGATGGCTTCGTTGATCTCGGCGATGGAGCGCTCGATAGCCTCGTCGTCCAGGTCATCGGCCAGGCCATCGAGCGGCCCGCACTGGATGGTCGAGGAGAACTCGTCGTCGCCGAATTCTTCGGTGGAGATGCCCAGGGTGGACTCGAAGGCGCTGGGGGTTTCCCACTCCATGGCCACGGCGGTGACGTTGTCGCTGCTCGGGCCGGCGCGGCGCAGCGCCTGCTCGACCAGTTCGGGCACGGCCTGGGCCACCGGGCTATGGCCCAGCTGCCGGGCGATGGTGGTGTCGTCGAGCGCGCTCCACAGGCCGTCCGAGCACAGCAGCAGCCGGTCGCCCTGCTCCAGCGCCATCGGGCTGGAGATGTCGAACAGCGGGCGCGTGGGCGAGCCCAGGCAGGTGAACAGCACGTTGCGGTTGACGCGCTCCAGTCCCGGGATGGCGGCGTTGCGCAGTTCGATGTAGGAGTGGTCGCGGGTGCGCACGCGCACCTCGCCGTGGCGCACCAGGTACAGGCGCGAGTCGCCGCAGTGGATCCAGCGCGCGATGCCGTCCTGCACCACGGCCAGCACCAGCGTGGTGCGCGGCGAGTCCAGCAGCCCGTGCTGGTTGCCGTGGCGCAGGATTTGCTGGTGCGCGGCCAGCAGCGCCGAGGACAGAAAGGCCTGCACGTCGGCCAGCGCCGGCCGGGCCTGGCGCTGGAACAGCGCCGAGACCGTCTGCACGGCGATCTGCGCGGCCAGCTCGCCCTGTGGGTGCCCGCCCATGCCGTCGGCCAGCACGAACAGGCAGGCGGCGCGCGTATAGCAGTAGCCCATGCGGTCTTCGTTCTTTTCACGCCCGCCGCGGCGGCTGATCTGGAAGACGGAGAACTTCATTTGGGCCTTGCGGCAGCGGCGCCAGCGTCACCACCGCGGTTGATGCTCTTTCTGGTGTCGCTCACCAGGGTGTCGAGCTGCAGGCGCATCTTCTCCGCCACCGACAGCTTGGTGTAGCGGCGCTCGCCTTCGCGCGAAAGCTCCTTTTGCAGCGTGAAGACCGACTGCGGGCGCGTCATCGGGTCGAGCGCCATGCACCATTCGACGACTTCGATCAGGTTGTCCGAATAGACCCCGCGCAGCTTGGCCAGGGCGGTGCTCAACCTGTCCTTGTCCTGGCGTTGCGGCGCCTCGGGCGGAGGAAAGCCGGCCATGCAGGCATAGATGCAGGCGCCGATGGCGTAGATGTCCGTCCACGGCCCCATCTGCGTGTCGCGCCGGTACATCTCGGGTGCGGCAAAGCCGGGCGTGTACATCGGGCGGATGAAGTTGCCTTCCTTGGACAGCACTTCGCGCGCAGCGCCGAAGTCGATCATCACGGCCTTGTTGTCGTCGGTGATGAAGATGTTGGCCGGCTTGATGTCCAGGTGCAGCATCTTGTGCTGATGCACGATGCGCAGGCCGCGCAGCACCTCGTCGAACAGCGAGCGGATGGTGGACTCGCGAAAGATCTTCTGCGTCTTGAGGTCGCGTGCGGTGATGATGAAGTCCTGCAGCGTGGCGCCCTCCAGGTAGTTCATCACCATATAGACGGTCTCGTTCTCGCGGAAAAAGTTGTAGACGCTGACCACCGAGGCGTGCGAGATCTGCGCCAGCGAGCGGCCTTCCTCGAAGAAGCTCTTGAGGCCCAGGCGGTACAGCGAGAGTTTTTCCGGTGCCACCCGAGGCAGCAGCTCGCCGGCCTCGCGTGTGGCCAGCGAGGCCGGGATGTATTCCTTGATGGCGACTTGCTGGCCCTCGGGGTCGAGCGCCAGATAGACGACGCCAAAGCCGCCCGAGGCCAGGCGGCGCACGATGCGGTAGCCGCCGATCTGGGTGCCCGGAGGCAGGGGAGCCGGTTTGACTTTTGACATGGAGCGGGAGCAAAAGGCGCGCAGGCTGCGGCGGGAAAGCCGGATAATCGCCGGTTTGCACGATGCCCTGCATCGACCAGCCACCACCAGCAGAGAAGTCTCATGGCAGTTTACAGCATGACCGGTTACGCCAGCGTGCAGCGCACGGTGCTGGCGCCGCAGGGCGCGCCGGGACACGAAGGGTACCGGCTGGGGCTGGAATTGCGCTCGGTCAACAGCCGTTTCCTGGACTTGACGCTGCGCCTGTCCGAGGAGCTGCGCACGCACGAGCCGGCCCTGCGCACGCTGCTCACGGGCGCCATGAAGCGCGGCAAGGTCGAACTGCGCGCCTTCGTGGACAGTGCGGACGCCGCCGCCCTGGCCCAGCCGTCGCAGCAGATGCTGCAGCGCCTGGCGGCGGTGCAGCAGACCGTGCAGGCACAACTGCCGACCGCCCGGCCGCTGAGTGTGGCCGACGTGCTGCGCCTGAGCGCCGGCGCCAGCGCCGATCCGCAAGACTGGGGCCCGCAGCTGCTGGAGCTGGCGCGTCAGGCGCTGGCCGAGTTCCTGGCGGCGCGCCAGCGCGAGGGCGAGCGCCTGGCCGAGTCGCTGCGCGAGCGCCTGACCGGGCTGCGCACGCTGGCCGCCCAGGCTGGCCCGCTCATCCCGCTGCTGGCCCAGCAGCAGCGCCAGCGCTTCATGGAGCGCTGGCGCGAGGCCATGCAGCTAGCCGAGGGCGCCGCCGTGCCCGAGGCGGCGCAGGAGCGCGCCCTGACCGAGGCCACGGCGTTCGCCATCCGCATCGACGTGGCCGAGGAGCTGACCCGGCTGGTCGCCCACGTGGACGAGATCGGCCAGCTGCTGGACAAGGGCGGCGAGGTCGGCAAGCGCCTGGATTTTCTGATCCAGGAGCTGCACCGCGAGGCCAACACCCTGGGCTCCAAGTCCGCCACCATGGAACTCACACGCATTAGTGTGGATATGAAGGTGCTGATCGAGCAGATGCGCGAGCAGGTGCAAAACCTCGAATGATCCTGCTCGAATGACCCTGTTTTGATAGCGCCTGCCGCTTGACCCATATGGCTTATCCCGGAAATCTCTTTGTCGTCTCGGCCCCCAGCGGGGCCGGCAAGTCCAGCCTCGTCAAGGCCTTGATGGAGGTGGACTCGCACGTCCAGCCCTCGGTCTCGCACACCACGCGCGCGCCGCGCGGCCAGGAAAAGCACGGGCGTGAATATTTCTTCGCCTCCGAGCAGGAATTCGACGCCATGGTCGCGGCCAATGGCTTCGTCGAGTGGGCCAACGTGCATGGGCGGCGCTACGGCACCTCGCGCCGCGCCATCGAGGAGCGCGTCGCCTCGGGCGCCGACGTGGTGCTGGAGATCGACTACCAGGGCGCGCTGCAGATCCGCCAGAGCTTTGCCGACGCCGTGCTGGTCTTCATCCTGCCGCCGAGCTGGGAGGAGCTGCGCTCGCGCCTGGAGCGCCGCGGCGAGGACAGCCCCGAAATCATCGAGCTGCGCCTGACCAACGCGCGCCAGGAAATGGCCCAGGTCGGGAAATTCGACTTCGTTATAATCAACGAAGTTTTTGAGCGAGCGCTTTTCGACCTGAAAGCCATCGTCCACGCCCAGCGGCTGAAGGTTCCCGCCCAGTGCCGCGCCCGGGCCGACACCTTCGCCTCGCTCGACATCCCCCCCCGAACTGACGCCCTCAATCCCCTGGAGAAACCATGGCCCGCATTACCGTGGAAGACTGCCTGGAGCAGATCCCCAACCGTTTCCAGCTGGTGCTGGCTGCCACCTATCGCGCCCGCATGTTGAGCCAGGGCCATACGCCGCGCATCGAAAGCCGCAACAAGCCCGCCGTGACGGCGCTGCGCGAGATCGCCGCCGGCAAGGTCGGCCTGGAAATGCTCAAGAAGGTGCCCGGCTGATACGCCTGCCCGTCTGTTGCCCCAAGCACGAAGCACCGCCTGGCGGTGCTTTTGTTTTTGCGGCTCCAGATGGTGTTGGTGCGCATACGTTTTCCTGCAGCGCTATAGTTGACCGGCTATGGCTTCCTTTTTTTCTGCAGCATTGACCAGCGACCCAGCCGCCTCGCGCCCCGCTACGCCCGGCCCGGGGGAAGCGGAGCACCTGGATGCTGCAGAGGCGGCCAGAGTCACGCAGGCCAGCTTTGCCGCCCTGCTGGACAAGCTTGACTATCTGGACGAAGCGCAGACCGAGCAGGTGCAGCACGCCTTTCGCTATGCCGAGCAGGCCCACCAGGGCCAGTGGCGCAGCAGCGGCGAACCCTACATCACCCATCCAATCGCGGTCACTGCCCTGTGCGCGGTCTGGAAGCTCGATGTCCAGGCGCTCATGGCGGCGCTGCTGCACGATGCCATGGAGGACTGCGGCATCACCAAGGCCGATCTGGCCGAGCGCTTCGGCGCGCCGGTGGCCGAGCTGGTCGATGGCCTGACCAAGCTGGACAAGCTGCAGTTCAACACGCGCGAGGAAAACCAGGCCGAGTCGTTTCGCAAGATGCTGCTGGCCATGGCGCGCGATGTGCGCGTCATCCTGATCAAGCTGGCCGATCGCACGCACAACATGCGCACGCTGTCGGACATGCCGCGCTCCAAATGGCGGCGCATCTCGTCCGAGACGCTGGAGGTCTATGCCCCGATCGCCCATCGCCTGGGCCTGAACCAGACTTATCGCGAGCTGCAGGATCTGTCGTTTCGCCACCTGCACCCGTGGCGCTACGAAACCCTGTCCAAGGCAGTGGCGCGCAGCCGCAACCGCAGCCGCGAGGCGGTACAGAAGATGCAGGGCGAAGTCGATGCGGCCTTCGTGCGCGCTGGCCTGCCGGCGCGCGTGTCCGGGCGCGAGAAGACGCTCTACGCCATCTACCAGAAGATGACCGAGCAGCACCTGAGCTTTGCCCAGGTCAGCGACCTGTACGGCTTTCGCGTGGTGGTGCGTTCGGTGCTGGACTGCTACACGGCGCTGGGCGTGTTGCATCAGGCCTTCAAGCCGGTGCCGGGCAAGTTCAAGGATCACATCGCCATTGCCAAGCTCAATGGCTACCAGTCGCTGCACACCACGCTGGTCGGCCCGGCGGGCCTGAACGTGGACTTCCAACTCCGCACCGAGGAGATGCACATCGTCGCCGAGGCTGGCGTGGCCGCGCATTGGCTGTACAAGGCGCGCCGGGCCGAGGGCGAGAATGCCGAGCGCATGGACACGCAATGGCTGCAGTCGCTTCTGGACATACAGAACGAGACGCGCGACGCCGCCGAGTTCTGGGATCACGTCAAGGTCGATCTGTTTCCCGATGCGGTCTATGTCTTCACCCCGCGCAGCCAGATCATGGCGCTGCCCAATGGCGCCACGGTGGTGGATTTTGCCTATGCCATCCACAGCGACGTGGGCGACCGCACCGTGGGCGCGCGCGTCAACAACGAGCAGGTGCCGCTGCGCACCGAGCTGAAGAACGGCGACGTGGTCGAGGTGGTCACGACCCAGGGCGCGCGGCCCAACCCGGCCTGGCTGGGTTTTGTGCGCACAGCGCGGGCGCGCTCCAAGATTCGCCACTACCTCAAGAGCATGGCGCAGACCGAATCGGCCGGGCTGGGGGAAAAGCTGCTGGCCCAGGCGCTGCGCGCCGAAGGCATCGAACAGCTGCCCGACATACAGGCCCATGCGGCGTTGTGGGACAGGCTGCTGCGCAGCACCGGCAGCCGCACGCAAGCCGAACTGCTGACCGACATCGGCCTGGGCCGGCGCATCGCCGGCATCATTGCCAAGCGCCTGGTCGGCCTGCTAGCCGAAAGCGGCCAGCGTCCCGATGCCGTGCTGCTCAGCCGCGAGCGCTATGCCGCGCACGAGAGCGTCTCGCAGGGCGCCATCACGCTGGACGGCAGCGAGAGTGCGCCGGTGCAGTACGCTAGCTGCTGCCGGCCCGTGCCGGGAGACGCCATCGTCGGCTACCTGGGCAAAGGCGAGGGCCTGGTGGTGCATCACGCACGCTGCGGCGTGGCCCAGCGTCTGCAGCGCAAGGATGCCGAGCGCTTCATCGCCGTGGACTGGGCCGACGAGCCGGCGCGGCTGTTCGAGACCGGCGTCAACGTCACGGTGAACAACGGCAAGGGCGTACTGGCGCGCATCGCCTCGGAGCTGGCCAGCTCCGAGGCCGACATCGTGCGCGTGGACATGGACGACGCCATGGCCACCACCGAGCTGCGCTTCGTGATCGCCGTGCGCGACCTGGCACACGTCGAGGCGGTGCTGCGCAACCTGCGCCGCACCTCGTCGGTGCTGCGCGCCTGGCGCGTGCTGCCTCAGGTGGACTGATTGCCCGGCTCGCCCGGCTGCGCGGGCGACCGATAGCTGACCTGCAGCACCTCCAGCCGACGCAGGCCGGCAGGCGTTTGCAGCGCCACCTCATCGCCCTCGCGCGCCTTGAGCAGGGCGCGTGCCACGGGCGCAATCCAGCTGATCTGCTGGCGAGCGTTGTCGGCCTCATCGATACCCAGGATGGTCACCGTGCGCTCCTCGCCCAGATCGTCGGCATAGGTCACAGTGGCGCCGAAGAACACCTGGTCGCTGCCTTGATGCACCGAGGGATCGACGACCTCGGCGATCTCCAGCCGCTTGGTCAGGAAGCGGATGCGCCGGTCGATCTCGCGCAGGCGCTTCTTGCCATACAGGTAGTCGCCGTTTTCCGAACGGTCGCCGTTGCTGGCGGCCCAATGCACGATGTCCACGACCTTGGGGCGCTCTTCGTCGATGAGCTGCATCAGCTCGCCACGCAGGCGGGCGTAGCCCTGGGGGCTGATGTAGTTCTTGCTGCCCGCCGGGATGGCGGGTGCGGGTGCCGCGCCGGGATCGTCGTCCTCGGGCGCGTCGTCTTCGCGGGTAAAGGCCTTGCTCATGGCCTGATAGTGCCGTGCTTTGGCTGGGAGCCAACGAAAAAGCCCTGAATCCTTTCGGATTCAGGGCTTGTCGTTTGGCGCGGCTGGCAGGAATCGAACCCACGACCCCTTGGTTCGTAGCCAAGTACTCTATCCAGCTGAGCTACAGCCGCGAAGCTTTGAATTCTAGCACGATAAATCGGCTGTCTTTCAAAAATTGCTGCCTGTGGTGTCGGTCAGTGGTCTGTACCGGCCTGCAATGCAGCAACGAGGGCAATTGTAATGCGCTTTTTCGGCCGTCCGCAGCAAGTTGCGAGAAAAATACCCGGCGTGCATCGCCCATCGCTTAACGTCCATAGCCCAGGCAGGCGCCGGAGTTGGGCATGGTGCGGCATTCGCGCGCCAGCCGGCGCTCGCGCTCGGCACGGGTTTCTTCGGAGCTGCTGCGCGGCGGGCCGGCCTTGCCGCCGGATTTCTTGCCCTTGCCGCCCGATTTACCCGATTTCTTCCCGGCCCAGGCTGGGGTGGGAGTCAGGGCGACAAGACTGGCTGCCGTCAGGGACAGGGCCAGGCCCAGGGCAGCGCGGCGTGGCAGCCGAGGGGCGGATGCAGGCAGGGCAGGCATGGCGGAGTCCTCGTGATCGAACAAGGGCAAGGCCCGACAGGGGCGGCGGGCTGGGCGGGGCGCAGCGACGGGCATCATCGCCACCCTTGCCGCAGCAGGGCAATCGGCGTCGCTGCGGATGCCGGAAAAAAGCCCGGCGGGATATAATCGTGCGGTTTTGCATAGTGCAAGACGCACGCCGGCGGCCTTTCCAGTGGCCGGCGCAAGTCACAACCAGGCTGCGGTGCCTGGCTTCTTTGGCGGCAAGAGCGTGCATTCCATACCTCCTCGCCGCCCAGGCCACCGCCCGGCCACTCAGGAAATTTTCATGATCGCATCCTCCGTCAAGGCCGAAGTCGTCAAGGCCAACCAGCGCGCTGCCAACGATACCGGCAGCCCCGAAGTGCAGGTCGCCCTGCTCACGGCGCGCATCAACGAGCTGACCCCCCACTTCAAGCAGCACGCCAAGGATCACCACGGTCGCCGCGGCCTGCTGCGCATGGTCAGCCGCCGCCGCAAGCTGCTGGACTACCTCAAGGCCAAGGACGCCGAGCGCTACACGGCCCTGATCGCCAAGCTGGGCCTGCGCAAGTAAGCAGCGCCTTCGCCCGCAACGCCTGAGTTGGATGCACCGGCTCAGGCGTTTTTTACTTCACCCATCCCCTTTGGAGACCCGTCAGACAGAGCGAAGCTGTGTCATTCCAAGCCAGTGCTGAAGTCATGTAGCTACTTTTTTAATAGCTGCCAGCGCTTGCCTGGAATGGCATCGCGGTCTGTTTGACCTCCAAAAGCTTGCTGCTCAAGCGCGAGCAGCTATTTTTTCAGGAGCAAACCATGACGATGTTCAACAAAGTCACCAAGACCTTCCAGTGGGGCCAGCACACGGTCACCATGGAGACCGGCGAGATCGCCCGCCAGGCCAGCGGCGCCGTCCTCGTCAACATCGACGACACCGTGGTGCTGGCCACCGTGGTCGCATCCAAGAGTGCCAAGCCGGGGCAGGACTTCTTCCCGCTGACGGTGGACTACATCGAGAAGACCTACGCCGCTGGCAAGATCCCCGGCAGCTTCTTCAAGCGCGAAGCCAAACCCAGCGAGCTGGAGACACTCACCAGCCGCCTGATCGACCGCCCGATCCGCCCGCTGTTTCCCGAGGGCTTCTACAACGAGGTGCATGTGGTCATCCACACCATCTCGCTGAACCCGGAGGTGGACGCCGACATCGCTGCCATGCTCGCCGTGAGCGCCGCCCTGTCCGTGTCGGGCATCCCGTTCAATGGCCCTATCGGCGCCGCGCGCGTGGGCTATGTCAACGGTGAATACGTGCTCAACCCCGGCCAGACCGAGCGCAAGAATTCCAGCCTGGATCTGGTCGTTGCCGGCACCGAAGCCGCCGTGCTGATGGTCGAGTCCGAGGCCGAGCAGCTGCCCGAGGACGTGATGCTGGGCGCCGTGGTCTTCGGCCACGAGCAGGGCCGCGTGGCCATCGAGGCCATCCATGAGCTGGTGCGTGATGCCGGCAAACCGGTGTGGGATTGGCAGGCCCCGGCCAAGGACGAGGCCTTCATTGCCAAGGTCACCCAGCTGGCCGAAGAAAAACTGCGCGCCGCCTACCAGATCCGCAGCAAGCAGGCGCGCACCCAGGCGCTGCGCGAGGCCTCAGCCTCTGTGCTGCAAAGCCTCAAAGACGAGGGCGCCGAGTTCGATCAAGTGAAGGTCGAAGCCCTCCTGTTCGACATCGAGGCGCAGATCGTGCGCAGCCAGATCCTGGCCGGCGAGCCGCGCATCGATGGCCGCGACACGCGCACCGTGCGCCCCATCGAGATCCGCAGCTCGCTGCTGCCGCGCACGCACGGCTCGGCCCTGTTCACGCGCGGCGAGACGCAGGCGCTGGTGGTGACCACGCTGGGCACGGAGCGCGACGCGCAGCGCATTGATGCGCTGGCCGGCGAGTTCGAGGATCGCTTCCTGTTCCACTACAACATGCCGCCCTTTGCCACCGGCGAAGTGGGCCGCATGGGCTCGACCAAGCGCCGCGAGATCGGCCACGGCCGCCTGGCCAAGCGCGCGCTGATCGCCGCGCTGCCTTCCAAGGACGAGTTCCCCTACACCATCCGCGTGGTGTCCGAGATCACCGAATCCAACGGCTCGTCCTCCATGGCCTCGGTCTGCGGCGGCTGCCTGTCGCTGATGGACGCCGGCGTGCCCATGAAGGCGCACGTGGCCGGCATCGCCATGGGCCTGATCAAGGACGGCAACCGCTTTGCCGTGCTGACCGACATCCTGGGCGATGAGGATCACCTGGGCGACATGGACTTCAAGGTCGCCGGCACCACGGGCGGCATCACGGCGCTGCAGATGGACATCAAGATCCAGGGCATCACGCGCGAGATCATGGAAGTCGCCCTGGCCCAGGCCAAGGAAGCGCGTATGCACATCCTGGCCAAGATGCAGGAAGCCATGGGCGAGGCACGCACGGAGATCTCCAGCTTCGCGCCCAAGCTCTACACCATGAAGATCAACCCCGAGAAGATCCGCGACGTGATCGGCAAGGGCGGCGCCACCATCCGCCAGCTCACCGAGGAGACCGGCACGCAGATCAACATCGAGGAGGACGGCACCATCACCATCGCCGCCACCGAGGCAGCGCGTGCCGACGAGGCGCGCCGCCGCATTGAGGAGCTGACGGCAGAGGTCGAGGTCGGCAAGATCTACGAAGGCCCGGTCACCAAGATCCTGGACTTCGGCGCCCTCATCAACCTGCTGCCCGGCAAGGACGGCCTGTTGCACATCAGCCAGATCGCCCACGAGCGCGTGGAGAACGTGAACGACTACCTCAAGGAAGGCCAGGTCGTGCGCGTCAAGGTGCTGGAGACGGACGAGAAGGGCCGCGTCAAGCTGTCGCTCAAGGCGCTGACCGAGCGCCCTGCCGGCATGGAGCGTCCCGAGCGCGGTGAGCGCCACGATCGGGGCGAGCGTCGCGAGCGTCGCGACGACCGCCGCGATGACCGTCGCGATGAGCGCCGTGACAGCAATGGCCAGGACGCAGCCGGTTCCGCAGATGCCTGATTGCTATCAATAAAAGAGCTGTCAACGCTTGTTGGGCAAGCGTTTCAGTCGTTTTTGATGCTCAATGAAGGGACTGCCATGAGCGAAACCAACATGCAGGCCGTGGAACTGGCCGGCTTTGGCCCGCCCGAGGTGCTGCGCCTGGCGCAGCGCCCGCGCCCGCAGCCGAGCAGCGGCGAGCTGTTGATCCGCGTGAGCGCCAGCGGGGTGAACCGTCCGGACGTGCTGCAGCGCAAGGGCCACTACGCCCCGCCGCCCGGCGCCTCGGACCTGCCGGGGCTGGAAGTGGCCGGCGTCATTGAGGCCGGCGATGCGGCAGCCCTGGATCAGGCCGGCCTTCGCATAGGCGACCGGGTCTGCGCGCTGGTAGCCGGCGGCGGCTACGCCCAGTGGTGCGTGGCCCCGGTGGCGCAGTGCCTGCCGGTGCCGGCAGGGCTGTCGGATGTCGAGGCAGCCTCGCTGCCTGAGACTTTCTTCACCGTCTGGAGTAACGTATTCGACCGGGGCCGTCTGCAGGCCGGCGAAGTGCTGCTGGTGCAGGGCGGCTCAAGCGGCATCGGCGTCACCGCCATCCAACTGGCCCGCTCGCGCGGCGCGACGGTGATCGCCACTGCCGGCTCGGGCGACAAGTGCGCTGCCTGCCTGGAGCTGGGCGCGCACCACGCCATCAACTACCGCACACAGGACTTTGCCGCCGAGGTGCTGCGCCTGACCGAAGGGCGCGGCGCCGACGTGGTGCTGGACATGGTGGCTGGCGACTATCTGGCACGCGAGATCGGCTGCTTGGCCGAGGATGGGCGCATCGTCATCATCGCCGTGCAAGGGGGCGTCCAGGCGCAGATCGACGCCGGCGCGGTGCTCAGAAAGCGCCTCACGATCACCGGCTCCACGCTGCGCCCGCGCCCGGTGGCCTTCAAGGCGCAGATCGCCCAGGCGCTGCAGCGTGAGGTCTGGCCGCTGCTGGCCAGCGGCGCCATCAGGCCGGTCATCCACAGCACCTTCCCGGCCGCCGAGGCCGCTGCCGCCCACGCGCTGATGGAGTCCCGCCAGCACGTGGGGAAAATTGTCCTGACCTGGAGCACGTGATGTCCAAGCAAAAACTGATTGCCGGCAACTGGAAGATGAACGGCAGCCTAGCAGCCAACGAGGCCCTGCTGGCGGCCTTGCGTGCTGGCCTGGCCGGCACGCAGCCGATCTGCGCCATCGCCGTGGCCGTGCCGGCGCCCTATCTGGCGCAGGCGCAGGCGCTGGTCTCTGGTACGCCGATCGGGCTGGCCGCGCAGGATGTGTCGCAGCACGACGGTGGCGCCTACACCGGGGAGGTATCGGCTGCCATGCTGCGCGACTTTGGCGCGCGCTACGTGCTGGTCGGCCATTCTGAGCGCCGCCAGTACCACGGCGAGAGCGACGCGACCGTAGCCGCCAAGGCACAGAAGGCGCTGGCTGCCGGCATCACGCCCATCGTCTGCGTCGGCGAGACGCTGGCCGAACGCGAGGCCGGCCAGACCATGGACGTGGTGCGGCGCCAGCTGGCTGCCGTGATCCAGGCCAACGGCCACTGCATCAGCGAGATCGTCGTGGCCTACGAGCCGGTCTGGGCCATCGGCACGGGCCGCACCGCCACGCCCGAGCAGGCGCAGGAAGTCCACGCCGTGCTGCGCGCCCAGCTGGCAGCGGCCACCAGTGCCGCGGCGCGCGTGCCGCTGCTGTACGGCGGCAGCATGAATGCGGCCAATGCCGCCGAATTGCTGGCCCAGGGCGATATCGACGGCGGCCTGGTGGGTGGAGCCTCGCTCAAGGCCCAGGATTTTCTGCAAATCATCGCTGCAGCCGGCTCCTGACAAGCGTCTGCAGCTATTAATTCAGGAGTTGAAAGAAACATGAATACCTTGGTGAATGTCATTTTGGCCGTGCAGATATTGACGGCGCTGGCCATGATCGGCCTGATCCTGATCCAGCACGGTAAGGGTGCGGACATGGGTGCGGCCTTCGGCAGCGGCAGCTCGGGCAGCCTGTTCGGCGCCAGCGGCAGTGCCAACTTCCTGTCGCGCTCCACGGCAGCGCTGGCCACGGTGTTCTTCGTGGCCACGCTGGCGCTGGCCTATCTGGGCAACCAGCGCACACCCAGCGTGGGTAGCGTGCTGGAGGCGCCGGCTGCTGCCGTGGCTCCGGCCTCAGGGACGGCGCCGCCTCAGCCGGCGGCAGCGCAGGAGGAGTCCACTCCGGCTGCCGAACCGGCCTCGGATGCAGCGCAGATTCCGACCAAGTGATCCAGCGCAAAGGCGGTGAAAAAAGCCGGTACCCGAACTGTGACAGGGTTTTTCCGGGTTAGAATCGCCGTCTGTCTGGATAGGCCAGTCCCGCGCAGGAAGGCTGGCTATCCGGGTACACAGAAAAAGAAGCCGTCGTGGTGGAATTGGTAGACACGCTATCTTGAGGGGGTAGTGGCGAAAGCTGTGCGAGTTCGAGTCTCGCCGACGGCACCAATCACATAAGGGCCGCCTTACCTGAGCCGCAGCGCGGTACGGGCAAGGCGGCTTTTCAACGGTGAGCAGGCCCACATGAATCTCGATCAGTACCTCCCAGTCCTCCTGTTCATTCTGGTGGGGGCTGCCATTGGGGTCGTGCCCTTGTTGCTGGGCTATGTGCTGGGCCCCAATCGCCCGGATCCGGCCAAGAACTCCCCCTACGAATGCGGCTTCGAGGCCTTCGAGGACGCGCGCATGAAGTTCGACGTGCGCTATTACCTCGTGGCCATCCTGTTCATTTTGTTCGACCTGGAAATCGCCTTCCTCTTCCCGTGGGCCGTGAGCCTGCAGGATGTCGGCATGACCGGGTTCGTCGCTGTGCTGATTTTCCTGGCGATCCTGGTCGTGGGCTTTGCCTACGAGTGGAAAAAGGGTGCCCTGAACTGGGAATGAACGCCGCGCGGCTGCACAAAGGATCGAAAGATGATTGAAGGTGTGATGAAGGAAGGCTTCATCACCACGAGTTATGACTCGGTGGTGAACTGGGCCAAGACCGGATCGCTGTGGCCCATGACCTTCGGCCTGGCGTGCTGTGCCGTCGAGATGATGCATGCGGCGGCTGCGCGCTATGACCTCGGGCGCTTCGGCGCCGAGGTGTTTCGCGCCAGTCCCCGGCAGTCCGACCTGATGATCGTTGCCGGTACCCTGTGCAACAAGATGGCGCCGGCGCTGCGCAAGGTCTATGACCAGATGGCCGAGCCGCGCTGGGTCATCTCCATGGGCTCGTGCGCCAATGGCGGCGGCTATTACCACTACAGCTATTCGGTGGTGCGCGGCTGCGACCGCATCGTGCCCGTGGACGTCTATGTGCCCGGCTGCCCGCCCACGGCGGAGGCGCTGATCTACGGGATCATTCAGTTGCAGCAAAAGATCCGCCGCACGCACACCATTGCGCGCGCCTGAGGGAGACGACTCGATGAACGCCATTTCCACCGGCCCCGCCGTCGCTCCTGCCGCGCAGGCTGTGCGTGATGCCGTCGCCGTCGCATTGGGCGCGCGCGCGCGCGACATCGCCATCGCCCTGGATGAGGTCACGGTCACCGTGCGTGCCGCCGACTATCTGGTTGCCATGCAGACCCTGCGCGATGCGCCCGGCTGCCAGTTCGAGCAATTGATCGACCTGTGCGGCGTGGACTACTCGGCCTATCGCGATGCGGGCACCGATGGCCCGCGCTACGCCGCCGTCTCGCACCTGCTGTCGGTGTCGCTGAACCAGCGCGTGCGTGTCAAGGTCTTCTGTCCCGATGATGACTTCCCGGTCGTGCCCTCGGTCAATGGTCTATGGAATTCGGCCAACTGGTTCGAGCGCGAGGCCTTCGACCTGTATGGCATCGTCTTTGATGGCCACCAGGATCTGCGCCGCATCCTGACCGACTATGGCTTCATCGGCCACCCCTTCCGCAAGGACTTCCCGCTGTCGGGCCATGTCGAGATGCGCTATGACCCCGAGCTGCGCCGCGTGGTCTATGAGCCCGTGACCATCGAGCCGCGTGAAGTCACGCCCCGCATCATCCGCGAGGAACACTACGGAGGCCTGCACTGAAGCGCGCCAGCGTCCAGGTGATCGACCCATGGCTGAAATCAAGAACTACTCCCTGAACTTCGGGCCGCAGCACCCGGCGGCGCACGGCGTGCTGCGCCTGGTGCTGGAACTCGACGGCGAGGTCGTGCAGCGCGCCGATCCGCACGTCGGTCTGCTGCACCGTGCCACCGAAAAACTGGCCGAGCACAAGACCTATCTCCAGTCGCTGCCCTACATGGATCGGCTGGATTACGTCTCGATGATGTGCAACGAGCACGCCTACTGCCTGGCTATCGAAAAACTCCTGGGCATCGAGGTGCCGCTGCGT
Source organism: Melaminivora jejuensis (assembly GCF_017811175.1). Classification (NCBI taxonomy): domain Bacteria; kingdom Pseudomonadati; phylum Pseudomonadota; class Betaproteobacteria; order Burkholderiales; family Comamonadaceae; genus Melaminivora; species Melaminivora jejuensis. Next base: position 1,999,788 of record NZ_JACWIJ010000002.1, on the reverse strand, counting down.
GCGCAGTACATCCGCGTGATGTTCGCCGAGATCACGCGCATCATGAACCACCTCATGTGGCTGGGTTCGCACGGCAACGACTGCGGCAGCTCGACCATGTTGATCTACACCTTCCGCGAGCGTGAAGACCTGTTCGACATGTATGAGGCGGTGTCCGGCGCGCGCATGCACGCGGCCTACTTCCGTCCGGGCGGGGTGTACCGCGACCTGCCCGACAGCATGGCGCTGTACCAGGCCAGCAAGGTGCGCAACGCGCGCTCGCTGGAGCTGATGAACGAAAACCGCCGCGGCTCGCTGCTGGACTTCATCGACGACTTCACGCAGCGCTTCCCGAAGTGCGTGGACGAGTACGAGGTGCTGTTCACCGACAACCGCATCTGGAAGCAGCGCACCGTGGGCATTGGCGTGGTCAGTCCCGAGCGCGCACTGAGCCTGGGCATGACCGGCCCCATGCTGCGCGGCTCGGGCATCGCCTGGGATCTGCGCAAGAAGCAGCCCTACGAGGTCTATGACCGGCTGGACTTCGACATCCCGGTCGGCGTGACCGGCGACAGCTACGACCGCTACCTGGTGCGCGTGGCCGAGATGCGCCAGTCCAACCGCATCATCAAGCAGTGTGTGGACTGGCTGCGCGCCAATCCCGGCCCGGTCATCGTGGACAACCACAAGATCGCCCCGCCGCCGCGCGAGCGCATGAAGAGCGGCATGGAGGATCTGATCCACCATTTCAAGCTCTTCACCGAGGGCTTTCGCGTGCCCGAGGGCGAGGCCTACGCCGCGGTGGAGCACCCCAAGGGTGAATTCGGCATCTACATGATCAGCGACGGCGCCAACAAACCCTATCGCCTGAAGATCCGCGCGCCCGGCTTTGCCCATCTGGCAGCGCTCGACGAGATGACGCGCGGCCACATGATCGCCGACGCCGTGGCCATCCTGGGCACGCTGGACATCGTGTTTGGAGAAATCGATCGATGATCACGCAAGCAACCCGCGAGCGCTTCGCCCGCGAAGTAGCCAAGTACCCGGCCGAGCAGAAGCAGTCTGCCGTCATGGCCTGCTTGGCCATCGTGCAGCAGGAACAGGGCCACATCACGCAGGCTGCCGAGGCCGAGATCGCCCAGTACCTGGACATGCCTGAGATCGCGGTGCATGAAGTCACCACTTTCTACAACATGTACAACCAGCAGCCGGTGGGCAAGTTCAAGCTGGCCGTATGCACCAATTTGCCATGCCAGCTGCGCGGCGGTGTCGAGACGCTGCGCCACCTGGAAGCACGGCTGGGCATCAAGATGGGCGAAACCACGGCAGACGGCATGTTCACGCTGCAGCAGTGCGAATGCCTGGGTGCCTGCGCCGATGCGCCGGCCATGCTGGTCAACGACCGCAATATGTGCAGCTTCATGGACGGCGACAAGCTCGACCAGCTGGTGGATGGCCTGCGTGCTGCGGAGGGCCAGGTATGAGCGCGGTCGCACAACTGCTGCAGCAGTTCCAGGCCACCGGCCTGGAGACCTGCTTTCATGGCCGGCATATCGAGCCGCAGATCTATGCCGGCCTGGACGGCAGGAACTGGGGCCTCAAGGACTACGAGGCACGCGGCGGCTATGCGGCGCTGCGCAAGATTCTGGCCATTGACGGCGGCGAGGGCCTGACGCAGGAGCAGGTTATCGCCACCGTGAAGGAGTCGGCGTTGCGCGGCCGTGGCGGCGCGGGCTTTCCCACGGGCCTGAAGTGGAGTTTCATGCCGCGCCAGTTTCCGGGGCAAAAGCACCTGGTGTGCAACTCCGACGAGGGTGAGCCCGGCACCTGCAAGGATCGCGACATCCTCATGTACAACCCGCACATCGTCATCGAAGGCATGGCGATTGCGGCGTATGCCATGGGCATCAGCCTGGGCTACAACTACATTCACGGCGAGATCTTCCAGGTCTATGAGCGCTTCGAGGCAGCCCTCGAAGAGGCCCGCGCCGCCGGCTACCTGGGCGACAACATCCTGGGCAGCAGTTTCAGCTTCCAGCTGCACGCCCACCACGGCTTCGGCGCCTACATCTGCGGCGAGGAAACTGCACTGCTCGAATCGCTGGAAGGCAAGAAGGGCCAGCCGCGCTTCAAGCCGCCGTTTCCCGCCAGCTTCGGCCTCTACGGCAAGCCGACCACCATCAACAACACCGAGACCTTCGCGGCGGTGCCCTGGATCATCCGCCACGGCGGCCAGGCCTACCTGGAGTGCGGCAAGCCCAACAACGGCGGCACCAAGATCTACTCGGTCTCGGGCGATGTGGAAAAGCCGGGCAACTACGAAGTGCCCATGGGCACGCCGTTTCCCAAGCTGCTGGAGCTGGCCGGGGGCGTGCGCCAGGGGCGCCAGCTCAAGGCGGTGATCCCGGGCGGCTCGTCGTCCCCCGTCCTGCCGGCTTCCATCATGATGGAATGCACCATGGACTATGACTCCATCGCCAAGGCCGGCTCCATGCTGGGCTCGGGCGCGGTCATCGTCATGGACGACTCGCGCGACATGGTCGAGTCGCTGCTGCGCCTGTCCTACTTCTACATGCATGAGTCGTGCGGCCAATGCACGCCCTGCCGCGAGGGCACGGGCTGGCTGTGGCGCGTGGTCGATCGCATCCAGCATGGCCAGGGTCGGCCCGAGGACATCGAGCTGCTGGATTCAGTGGCATTCAACATCATGGGCCGCACCATTTGCGCCCTGGGTGACGCAGCGGCCATGCCGGTGCGCGCCATGATCAAGCATTTCCGGCACGAGTTCGTCGCCAAGATCGAGGCCGCCGGCAGGCAGGCCGCAGCCGCCTGACGAGGCCAGACGCATATGGTTGAAATTGAACTGGACGGCAAGAAGGTAGAGGTCGCCGAAGGCAGCATGGTCATGCATGCAGCCGACAAGGCTGGCACCTACATCCCGCATTTTTGCTATCACAAGAAGCTGTCGATTGCCGCCAACTGCCGCATGTGCCTGGTGGACATCGAGAAAGCCCCCAAGCCCATGCCCGCCTGCGCCACGCCCGTGACGCAGGGCATGATCGTGCGCACCAAGAGCGACAAGGCCATCAAGGCGCAGCAGTCGGTGATGGAGTTCCTGCTCATCAACCATCCGCTGGACTGCCCCATCTGCGACCAAGGCGGCGAATGCCAGCTGCAGGATCTGGCCGTGGGCTATGGCGCCAGCAGCTCGCGCTACGGCGAGGAAAAACGCACCGTGCCGCACAAGGATGTCGGCCCGCTGATCTCGATGGAAGAGATGGCGCGCTGCATCCACTGCACGCGCTGTGTGCGCTTCGGCCAGGAGATCGCCGGCATCATGGAACTCGGCATGGTCAATCGCGGCGAACATGCCGAGATCACCACCGTGGTCGGCGACACCGTGGACTCCGAGCTGTCGGGCAACGTGATCGACCTGTGCCCGGTGGGCGCGCTGACCAGCAAGCCTTTTCGCTACAGCGCCCGCACCTGGGAGCTGTCGCGCCGCAAGTCGGTCAGCCCGCACGACTCCACGGGTGCCAACCTGATCGTTCAGGTCAAGAACCACCGCGTGATGCGCGTCGTGCCCTTCGAGAACGAAGAGGTCAACGAGTGCTGGATCGCCGACCGCGACCGCTTCTCCTACGAGGCCCTGAACGGCCCCGAGCGCCTGACGCGTCCCATGCTCAAGCAGGGCGGTCAGTGGCAGGAAGTGGACTGGCAGACGGCCCTCGAATATGTGGCCAACGGCCTGCGCTGCGTGACCAAGGATCATGGCAGCGAAGCCATCGGCGCGTTGGTCAGCCCGCATAGCACGCTGGAAGAGCTGTACCTGGCCGGCCGGCTGGTGCGCGGCCTGGGCAGCGACAACATCGACTACCGCCTGCGCCACGCCGAGTTCACCCAGGCAGAAGGCGTGCGCTGGCTGGGCCTGCCGATTGCCGCCTTGAGCAATCTGCAAGCCGTGCTGGTCGTGGGCTCCAACCTCCGCAAGGATCATCCGCTGTTTGCGCAGCGAATTCGCCAGTCGGCCCGCACCGGCTGTGCGGTGGCAGCTATTAATACAGTAGCATACGACTGGGCCATGCCGGTGGCGCACACGCTGCTGGCACCCGCTGCCGGCTGGGCCGGGCAGCTGGCGCAAGTGGCTGCAGCCGTGGCTGGCGAGAAGGGAGTCGCCGCCCCGGTGGCTGGCATCGAGGCCAGCGCAGAAGCCGGCGCCATCGCCAAGGCACTGCTGGCTGGTGAACGCAAGGTCATCTTGCTGGGCAATGGCGCCGCGCATCACGCGCAGGCCTCGCAACTGCTGGCCCTGGCGCAGTGGCTGGGTGAACACACCGGCGCTGCAGTCGGCTACCTGACCGAAGCGGCCAATACCGTGGGCGCGCAGTTCATCGGTGTCCAGCCGCAGGCGCAAGGTTACAACGCCGCGCAGATGCTCCAGGGCGATCTCAAGGCGCTGCTACTGATCAACACCGAGCCGCAATACGACTCGGCCCTGGGCGCCGCTGCGGCTGAAAAGCTCGGCCAGGTGGACATGGTCGTGACCCTGAGTCCCTTCAAGGCCAACATGGAATTCAGCGACGTGCTGCTGCCCATCGCGCCATTCACCGAAACCTCGGGCACTTTCGTCAATGCCGAAGGCCGCGTGCAGAGCTTCCATGCCGCCGCCCGCCCCCTGGGCGAGACACGTCCCGCCTGGAAGGTGCTGCGTGTGCTGGCCAACCTGATGGGCATCGAAGGCGTGGATTATGAGACCTCGCAGGACGTGCTGGGCGCTGCCACCGGCAAGCCGGCAGGTGAATTGACGCAGCTGCCTGCCGAGCGCCTGAGCAACCGCACACAGGTGCAGATCGCCGCTGCCGCAGGCGGCGCCATCCCTGAGCCTGTGGTTGCCAGCATCTACCAGCTCGATAGCCTGGTGCGCCGCGCACCGTCGTTGCAACTGACCGCCGATGCGCGTGCCGCACGCGGCGAAGGAGCTGCCGCATGATCGACGCGCTGTACAACGGCGGCCTGAACCTGGTCGCGGCCAGCTGGTGGTCGTCCATCGCCTGGCCGGTGCTGTGGAACCTGATCAAGATCGTCGCCGTGCTGCTGCCCCTGCTGGGCGCCGTGGCCTACCTGACGTTGTGGGAGCGCAAGTTCCTGGGTTTCATGCAGGTGCGCATGGGCCCCAACCGGGTCGGCCCCTTCGGCCTGCTGCAGCCCATTGCCGACGCTCTCAAGCTGCTGACCAAGGAGCTGATCCAGCCCACGGCCGCCGCCAAGGGCCTGTTCTACCTGGGGCCGATCATGGCCATCATGCCGGCCTTGGCCGCCTGGGTCGTCATCCCCTTCGGGCCGGACATGGCGCTGTCCAACATCAACGCCGGCCTGCTGCTGGTCATCGCCATCGCCTCCATTGAGGTCTATGGCGTGATCATTGCCGGCTGGGCGTCCAACTCCAAGTACGCCTTCCTGGGTGCGCTGCGGGCTTCGGCGCAGATGGTCAGCTATGAAATTGCCATGGGCTTTTGCTTCCTGGTGGTCATCATGGTCTCGGGCAGCATGAACCTGACCGACATCGTGGCCGTGCAGGCGCGCGGCACCATGGCCGGCATGGGCCTGGGCTTCCTGTCCTGGAACTGGCTGCCGCTGCTGCCGATCTTCATCGTTTATCTGGTCTCGGGCGTTGCCGAGGTCAACCGCCACCCCTTCGACGTGGTGGAGGGCGAGGCCGAGATCGTCGCCGGCCACATGGTCGAGTATTCGGGCATGGGCTTTGCCATCTTCTTCCTGGCCGAGTACGCCGCGATGTGGCTGGTGTCTATCCTGGCTGTGCTCATGTTCCTGGGCGGCTGGCTGCCACCGCTGTCGTTCCTAGCCTTCATCCCGGGCTGGATCTGGCTGGGCATCAAGACCTTCATGGTCGTGTCCTGCTTCATCTGGATCCGCGCTACCTTCCCGCGCTTTCGCTATGACCAGATCATGCGCCTGGGCTGGAAGATTTTCATCCCGGTCACCCTGGTGTGGCTGATCCTCGTGGGCGGCTGGCTGCTGTCGCCCTGGAACATCTGGAAATAACGGGGGCATCCATGGCTGCTGTTGCTGCTCCTTCATCTTCTTCGTCCGCCTTCTCGATCCGGGACTTCTTCAAGAGTTTCATGCTCTGGGAGCTGGCCAAGGGCATGGCGCTTACGGGCCGCTATGCCTTCCGCCGCAAGGTCACTGTGCAGTTCCCAGAGGAAAAGACGCCGCTGTCGCCGCGCTTTCGCGGCCTGCACGCGCTGCGCCGCTATGAAAATGGCGAAGAGCGCTGCATCGCCTGCAAGCTGTGCGAAGCCGTGTGCCCAGCGCTGGCCATCACCATCGAGTCGGACGTGCGCGCCGACGGCTCACGCCGCACCACGCGCTACGACATCGACCTCACAAAGTGCATTTTCTGCGGCTTTTGCGAGGAAAGCTGCCCGGTGGACTCCATCGTGGAGACGCAAATCCTCGAATACCACGGCGAAAAGCGCGGCGACCTGTACTACACCAAGGACATGCTGCTGGCCGTGGGCGATCGCTACGAGCCGCAGATTGCTGCCGCCAAGGCCGCTGACGCCCCATACCGGTGACCTTCTGGGTACCCCAATCGTCTGAACCTTTGAAAAGAACCGATTCATGGACGTCAAGACCGGCTTTTTCTACCTGTTCTCGGTAGTGCTGCTGTATGCAGCCTTCCGGGTCATCACGGCGCGCAATCCTGTACACGCCGTACTGCATCTGATCCTGGCGTTCTCGCAGGCATCAGGCCTGTGGCTGCTGCTCAAGGCCGAATTCCTAGCCATCGTGCTGGTGCTGGTGTACCTGGGCGCGGTGATGGTGCTGTTTCTGTTCGTGGTCATGATGCTGGACATCCGTATCGAGAACATGCGGCGCAGCTTCTGGCGGCATGTTCCGCTGGCCGTGCTGATCGGCGTACTGATCGCCCTGGAAATGGCGGCGGTGCTGATGACAGGCTTCAGCACCACCAGTGAACCCAAGCTGGCTGGCACTGTGGTCGATGCCGCCGGCCAGGTACTGCCGTACTCCAACACCCGGGCACTGGGCCAGCTGCTCTACACCGAATACCTGCTGCCCGTCGAGATCGCTGCCGTGATCCTGCTGGTGGCCATGATCGCCGCTATCGCACTCACGCTGCGCCAGCGCAAGGACAGCAAGGCCATCGATCCGGCCCAGCAGATCCGCGTGCGTGCCGAAGATCGCCTGGTCATGGTCAACATGGCCGCCGTGCGCCAGCCGGTGCCTGAAGCTGCGCCCATTGCCGAGGAGAAAAAGCAATGACCCCCACCCTGGGCCACTATCTGTCGCTGGGTGCTCTGCTGTTCGCGCTGGCGGTGGTGGGCATCTTCCTGAACCGCAGGAACCTCATCGTGCTGCTCATGGCCATCGAGCTGATGCTGCTGGCGGTGAACATGAACTTCGTGGCGTTCTCCAGCTACCTGGGTGACATGCACGGCCAGGTCTTCGTGTTCTTCATCCTGACGGTGGCTGCTGCCGAGGCCGCCATCGGCCTGGCCATCCTGGTGCTGCTGTTCCGCAACCGCTCCAGCATCGACGCGGAAGATCTCAACACCCTCAAGGGTTGACGTCAGACCCGCCACTTGCAAGGTTCCCAACAATGAGTCAAACCCTCTCTGTCTCGACGCTGCTGGCGGTGCCGCTGGCGCCGCTTGCCGGCTCGCTGCTGGCAGGCGTCTTCGGCACGGCCTTCGGCGGCAACCGCATCGGCCGCGGCGTCTCGCACACGCTGACCATCCTGGGCGTGTTCATCTCCTTCGTCATCTCGGCCATGACTTTGTGGAGCGTCATGAATGATGGCGCGCACCTGAACCAGACCCTCTACACCTGGATGGTGGTGGGCGACCTGAAGATGGAGGTGGGTTTTCTCATCGACAGCCTGACGGCCATGATGATGTGCGTGGTGACCTTCGTGTCGCTGATGGTGCATATCTACACCATCGGCTACATGGAGGAAGACCCGGGCTACAACCGCTTCTTCTCGTATATCTCGCTGTTCACCTTCTCCATGCTCATGCTGGTCATGAGCAACAACCTGCTGCAGTTGTTCTTCGGTTGGGAGGCGGTGGGTCTGGTGTCCTACCTCTTGATCGGCTTCTGGTACAACAAACCCTCGGCCACGTTCGCCAACATGAAGGCCTTCCTGGTCAACCGCGTGGGCGACTTCGGCTTCATCCTGGGCATTGGCCTGATCGCCGCCTATGCCGGCACCTTCGACTACGCCGAAATCTTCGCCAAGGCTGGCGAGCTGGGCACCATGGGCTTTCCGGGTACCGACTGGATGCTGATCACCGTGATCTGCATCTGCCTGTTCATCGGCGCCATGGGCAAGTCGGCGCAATTCCCGCTGCACGTATGGCTGCCCGACTCTATGGAAGGCCCGACGCCGATTTCGGCCCTGATCCACGCCGCCACGATGGTGACGGCTGGCATCTTCATGGTCTCGCGTATGTCGCCGCTGTTCGAGCTGTCGGACACGGCACTGAATTTCATCCTGATCATCGGCGCCATCACGGCCCTGTTCATGGGCTTCCTGGGCATCATCCAGAACGACATCAAGCGCGTGGTGGCGTATTCCACGCTGTCGCAGTTGGGCTACATGACGGTGGCGCTGGGCGCATCGGCCTACTCGGTGGCGGTGTTCCACTTGATGACGCACGCCTTCTTCAAGGCCCTGCTGTTCCTGGGCGCCGGCTCGGTCATCATCGGAATGCACCACAACCAGGACATCCGCTGGATGGGGGCTGTGCGCAAGTACATGCCCATCACCTGGATTACCTCGCTGCTGGGTTCGCTGGCGCTGATCGGCACGCCGTTCTTCTCGGGCTTCTACTCCAAGGAAAGCATCGTGGACGCCGTGCGCCACAGCACGCTGCCGGCTGCCGGCTGGGCCTATGCCGCCGTGCTGGCCGGCGTGTTCATCACGGCCTTCTACTCCTTCCGCATGTATTTCCTGGTCTTCCACGGCAAGGAGCGCTACGACCAGAACCCGGACGCGCACCATGGCGACCACCACGGCCATGACCCGCACGCCAAGCCGCACGAGTCGCCCTGGGTGGTGACGGTGCCGCTGGTGCTGCTGGCCATTCCCTCGGTCATCATCGGCTTCATGGCCATCGAGCCCATGCTGTTCGGCGACTTCTTCAAGGGCGTCATCACCGTGGACGAGGCGCGCCACCCGGCCATGCTCAAGCTGAGCGAGGCCTTCCACGGCGCCGTGGCCATGGGCACACATGGCTTCGTGGCCGTGCCGACCTGGATGGCGATTGCTGGCGTTGCCCTGTCGTACTACATGTACATCATCAATCCGGCCTTGCCTGCAGCGATCAAGCGGGCCCTGCAACCGCTGCACACGCTACTGGACAACAAGTACTACCTGGACTGGATCAACGAGAACATCATTGCGCGCGGCGCCCGCGGTCTGGGCATTGCCCTGTGGAAGGGCGGCGACCAGGCGTTGATCGACGGGGCCGTGGTCAATGGCTCGTGGAAGCTGATGGCACGCCTCGGCGGCGTGCTGCGCGCCCTGCAGACCGGCTACCTCTACCACTACGCGCTGTTCATGATCCTGGGCATCTTCGCCCTCATGACTTACTTCGTGTGGCTCAACAACTAAGACGGGGAGCAGAAGAAAAATGGGTTTGTTGAGTCTTGCCATCTGGGTGCCCATCGCCTTTGGCGCCCTGGTGCTGTTGCTGGGGCGAGAGGGCCAGGCACAGGCGGTGCGCTGGATTGCGCTGATCGGTTCGCTGATCGGCTTGGCGGTGACGCTGCCGCTCATGAGCGGCTTCGACACGGCCAGTGCCGCCATGCAGTTTGTTGAAAAAGCGCCCTGGATCGAGCGCTTCAACATCTTCTACCACCTGGGCGTGGACGGCATCGCGCTGTGGTTCGTGCCACTGACAGCCTTCATCACGGTAATCGTGGTGATTGCTTCCTGGCAATCCATCACCGAGCGCGTTCATCAATACATGGGCGCCTTCCTGATCCTGTCGGGGCTGATGATCGGCGTCTTCAGCGCCCTGGACGGAATGCTGTTCTATGTGTTCTTCGAGGCCACGCTGATTCCGATGTACCTGATCATCGGCATCTGGGGTGGCCCGAACCGCATCTATGCAGCGTTCAAGTTCTTCCTCTATACGCTGATGGGCTCGCTGCTTACGCTGATCGCCTTCATCTACCTGTACAACCAGGCCGGCGGCAGCTTCGACATCCTGACCTGGCACACCTTGCCGCTGGCAGGCACGGCGCAGACGCTGCTGTTCTTCGCGCTGTTCGCCGCCTTTGCCGTCAAGGTGCCGATGTGGCCGGTACACACCTGGCTGCCCGATGTTCACGTCGAAGCACCCACGGGCGGCTCGGCCGTGCTGGCGGCCATCATGCTGAAACTCGGCGCCTACGGTTTCCTGCGCTTTTCGCTGCCGATTGCGCCGGACGCCGCACACGAGTGGTCGTGGCTGATGATCACGTTGTCGCTGGTCGCCGTGATCTACGTCGGCCTGGTGGCCATCGTGCAAAAGGACATGAAAAAGCTCGTGGCCTATTCGTCCGTGGCGCACATGGGTTTCGTCACGCTGGGTTTCTTCATGTTCAACCAGATGGGCGTGTCGGGCGGCCTGGCGCAGATGATTGCCCACGGCTTCGTCTCGGGCGCCATGTTCCTGTGTATCGGCGTGCTGTACGACCGCGTGCATTCGCGCGAAATCGCCGACTACGGCGGCGTGGTCAACACCATGCCCAAGTTCGCCGCCTTTGCCCTGCTGTTTTCCATGGCCAACTGCGGCCTGCCGGGCACGGCGGGTTTCGTGGGCGAGTGGATGGTCATCATCGCCGGCGTGCAATACAACTTCTGGGTCGGCCTGGGCGCCGCCGTGGCGCTGATCCTGGGCGCCAGCTACTCGCTGTGGATGTACAAGCGTGTCTATCTCGGCCCGGTGACCAACAACAACGTGCGCCAGCTCACCGACATCAACAGCCGTGAATTCCTGGTGCTGGGCCTGCTGGCCATTGCCGTGCTGTACATGGGCCTGTATCCCAAGCCCTTCACCGATGCGATGGATCCTTCCGTGGCGCAGTTGCTGCAGCACGTCGCGCAATCCAAGCTGCCCTGACCAGACTGAACCGAGAGATTGAAGATGATTGACAACATCAGCTGGCTGGCGATCTACCCCGAGCTCGTGCTGCTGGTCATGGCCTGCGTGATCGCCCTGGTGGATCTGGGCGTGAAAAGCGCGCAGCGCACGGCCACCTATGTGCTGACCATGCTCACCTTGGCCGTCGTGGCCGTCATGCAGGCCATGTACGCCAGCACCGGCAGCACGGTCTATGGCTGGGGCAACATGATCGTCAGCGATGCCATGGGCAACTGGCTCAAGTGCTTCTCCACCGTAGCCGTCATGGTCACCCTGGTCTACGGTCGCTCGTATGCCGCCGAGCGCGACATGCTGCGCGGCGGCGAGCTGTTCACGCTGAGCCTGCTGTCGTTGCTGGGCATGTTCGTGATGATCTCGGGCAACAACTTCCTGGTGCTGTACCTGGGCCTGGAGTTGCTGACCCTGTCCAGCTACGCCCTGGTGGCGCTGCGCCGCGACAACGCCGTGGCCACCGAAGCCGCCATGAAGTATTTCGTGCTCGGCGCCATGGCCAGCGGCTTCCTGCTGTACGGCCTGTCCATGATTTATGGCGCCACCGGCTCGCTGGACATCGGCCAGGTCTTCAAGGCCATCGACGGCGGCCAGATCCGCCATCAGGTGCTGGTCTTCGGCCTGGTCTTCGTGGTGGCGGGCCTGGCCTTCAAGCTGGGCGCCGTGCCCTTCCACATGTGGGTGCCCGACGTCTATCAGGGCGCGCCTTCGGTCATCACGCTGTTCCTGGGCACGGCCCCCGAACTGGCGGCGTTCGCCATCATCATCCGCCTGCTGGTGGACGGCCTGCTGCCGCTGGCCATCGACTGGCAGCAGATGCTGGCCGTGCTGGCCATCGGCTCGCTGCTGGTGGGCAACCTGGCCGGTATCGTGCAGACCAACTTGAAGCGTATGCTGGCGTACTCCACCATCGGCCAGATGGGCTTTGTCATGCTGGGCCTGATGTCGGGTGTAGTCCATGGCAACGTGGATGCCACGGCGGCGGGCAACGCCTACAGCTCGGCCATGTTCTACATCGTGACCTATGTGCTGACCTTTGCCGCCACCCTCGGCATCATCCTGCTGCTGGCGCGCGAGGGCTTCGAGAGCGAGGAAATCGCCGACTTCGCCGGCCTGAACCAGCGTAGCCCGCTGTACGCTGGCGTCATGGCGATCTGCATGTTCTCGCTGGCCGGCATTCCGCCGCTGGTGGGCTTCTACGCCAAGCTGTCGGTGCTGCAGGCACTGGTAGCCTCGGGTCAGGGCCTGCACATCGCGCTGGCCGTCTTCGCTGTCATGATGTCGCTGATCGGCGCCTTCTACTACCTGCGCGTGGTCAAGGTGATGTATTTCGACGCGCCGCTGACCGCCACCCGCGTGTCGGCGCCGCTGCAGGTGCGCGTGGTGCTGACCGTCAACGGCGCACTAGTGCTGATCCTGGGCATCCTGCCCGGCGGCCTGATGGCCTTGTGTGCCGACGCCATCGTGCGCTCGCTGACCACCTGAGCGCGCTACCTGCATGACCCAGACTGCGGCCATCTGGCTGGTCATCGTGGCGGCCTTTGCCGCCGCCAACCTACCGTTCCTGAACGACCGTTGGCTGATCGTCGGCAAGCCGGCCCGGGCTGGTGCCAAACCCTTCGTGGCGCGCCTGGCCGAGCTGGTGCTGCTGTACTTCCTGGTCGGCGCGCTGGCGCTGCTGATCGAAAAACGTGCCGGGCAGATCGCCCCACAGGGATGGGAGTTCTATGCCGTCACCGCAACACTGTTCCTGACCTTGGCCTTCCCGGGCTTCGTCTATCGCTACCTGGTGCGGCGCAAGGGCACTGCGGTAGCCGAAGAGGAGTGAGAGCGCAGGCACGGGGCAGGAAGGAGACCCGCCATGAAGGTGCTTGATCTGCTGTGTGTCCACGGCCACGGCTTCGAGGGCTGGTTCGCCTCGGAGGACGATTTCCAGGGCCAGCTGGCGCGCGCGCTGGTGCAGTGCCCCCTGTGCGGCAGTGCCGAAATCCGCAAGACCCTGAGCGCGCCCCGTCTGAACCTGCGCAGTGGCAGGCAGGACGAGGGCAACCCCGGAGCGCGCAAGAATGGCGCCCCCGGCGTACCCGCTGCGGCGGAGCCATCTGATGCTTCCTCACCCGGCCCATCGGCTGACGCGCCGGTGGCCGATGGGCCGCAGCAATGGCAGGCTGCCTGGATGCAGCTGGCGCGCAAGATCGTGGCCGCCACCGAGGATGTGGGCGAGAACTTCGCCAGCGAGGCCCGGCGTATCCACCATGGCGAGGCGCCAGAGCGCGGCATCCGGGGCCGCGCCAGTGCCGAGCAGGCGCAGGAGTTGATGGAAGAGGGCATTGCCGTCCTGCCCCTGTTGCTGCCCGAAGCGGCCAAGGAAACCCTGCAATAGCAGCCGCCCGTCCTGAACCAGGTGCGGCTGGCGTCCAGCTCTTGTGGTTCAGCCCGGCTCCGGAAAGCGGGCTGCAAAAGCTTCGGCAAAGGCGCCTGAGCCACTCAGCGACAGGTTCAGCGTGAGCGCCTGCCCGGCGGCCAGATCAGTCGGCGCAGCGATGCGCCCGGTCTGCGGATCGAGTCGCAGCTCGGCCAGTGGCTGCCCGTCGCGCTCGCACTGCAGGTCGTACTGCCACAGCCCGCCGTCCTCGTGCGGCCCTTGTTCGGCAGCAAAATTGGCCAGCGCCCAACCCAGTATGCTTTCGACCTCCGCCAGCAGGGCAGGCAGGCGCCCGGGCTGCACGCAGGCCATGGCGTCCCAGGTGGCAATGCCATCGGCGTCCTCGCTGTAGTCGAAATCCAGAAAGTGCAGGGTCATGGTTTCCAGCTTCCAGAATGAGCAAGCGGGCGTGGCAGCGTCATCGGCTGGCCTTGTCGCCCTGAAAGTGTGCTGCGATTTTCGCGGGCAAGCCGTGCTGCAGGGCTGGACGGCGCACATCCCCGCAGGCCTGCTGTTGCTGCTGGACGAAGAGGGCGAGGCCAAGGCTGGCGTGCTGCGACTGCTCGCTGGTGAGCTGGCGCCCACCGCCGGCAGCCTGTCGCTCAACGGTGCTGCGCATGGCAGCCCGGCCTATGGCCAGCAGGTCTTCTGGCGCGACCCGCTGGCCCCTGGCTGCAGGAGCTGACGCCGCTGGCCTGGAGCGCGCAACTGGCCAGCCAGCAGCCGCACTGGAGCGCGCAGCAGTGGCAGCGCCATGTGCAGGGCTTCGGACTGCAGCCCCATCTGGAAAAGGCCATGTTCCAGCTCTCCACCGGCAGCCAGCGCAAGGTCTTGCTGGCCGCTGCCCTGGCCAGCGGTGCGCCGCTGACGCTGATCGACGAGCCTGTGGCAGCGCTGGATCGCTCGTCGATTGCTTATTTGTGCGCCGCCCTGGCGCGCGAGGCCGCACGCCCGCCCGGCCTGGCCCGGCGTGTCTTGGCGGTGGCCCACTGGGACGCTCTGGCAGACGATATTGCCTGGCAGGAACGGCTCAGGCTGGCCTGACTCGCCCCCTGCCAGAACGCCAGCACACGGAGCACCTTAAAGGCCTGGCGCCGTGCGCCCACGTCTGGCGCACAACGCCCAACTTCTCAGCTCAGACCACGCCCTGCGCCAGCATGGCGTCGGCCACCTTGGCAAAGCCGGCGATATTGGCGCCGTCGATGTAGCTCAGGCGGCCATCGGCGCGGCGGCCATGCTCGACGCAGGCGGCGTGGATGCCCTGCATGATGCGCAGCAGTCGGGCATCCACCTCTTCGCGCGTCCAGCACAGGCGGCTGGAGTTCTGGCTCATCTCCAGGCCCGAGGTGGCCACGCCGCCGGCGTTGCTGGCCTTGCCCGGCGCATACAGCACGCCGGCAGCCTCGAAGACCTTGGCAGCCTCGTTGGTGCAGGGCATGTTGGCACCCTCGGCCACGCACAGCACGCCGTTCTTGATCAGCGTGGCGGCGTCGTGCTCATCCAGCTCGTTCTGGGTCGCGCAAGGCAGGGCGACATCGACCGGCACCTGCCAGGGCGTCATGCCGGCCTCGAAGCGCACGCCGGTGCGTGCAGCGTAGTCGCCGACGCGGCCATAGCAGTGGTTCTTCACGTCCATCAGGATGGCCAGCTTCTCGGGCGTGAAGCCGTCCTCGTCGATGATGGTGCCGCTGGAATCCGACACGGTGACCACGCGCGCGCCATGCTGCATGGCCTTTTCCACGGCGTACTGCGCCACGTTGCCCGAGCCGGACACGGACACGCGCAGCCCGTCGAAGGAGCGGCCCCGGGTTTTCAGCATTTCCTCGGCAAAGTACACCGTGCCGTAGCCCGTGGCCTCGGGCCGGATCAGCGAGCCGCCATAGGCCAGGCCCTTGCCGGTGAACACGCCGGCGGCGTTGTTGGCCAGCTTCTTGTACATGCCGGCCATGAAGCCGACCTCGCGCCCGCCCACGCCGATGTCGCCAGCCGGCA
This sequence comes from Melaminivora jejuensis, assembly GCF_017811175.1. Lineage (NCBI taxonomy): Bacteria > Pseudomonadati > Pseudomonadota > Betaproteobacteria > Burkholderiales > Comamonadaceae > Melaminivora > Melaminivora jejuensis. Next base: position 1,984,203 of record NZ_JACWIJ010000002.1, on the reverse strand, counting down.
CATCGGTATCGGCACCCACGTGGCGGAACAGCTCGGTCACGAAAGCCTGGCAAAAGCGCATGATCTCGGTCGGGCTCTTGCCCTTGGGGTCGAAGTCCGAGCCGCCCTTGCCGCCACCCATGGGCAGCGTGGTCAGCGCGTTCTTGAAAGTCTGCTCGAAGGCCAGGAATTTCAGCACCGACAGCGTGACCGAGGGGTGAAAGCGCAGCCCGCCCTTGTACGGGCCGATGGCCATGCTGTGCTGGATGCGGTAGCCACGGTTGACATGCACCGTGCCATGGTCGTCGAACCAGCTCACGCGGAAGCTGATGACACGCTCGGGCTCGACCAGACGCTCCAGCAGGCCGTGCTCGGCGTAGCGTGGGTTCTTTTCGATGAAAGGCCACAGGCTTTCCATGACCTCGGTGACCGCCTGCAGGAACTCCGGCTGGCCGGGGTTGCGCTGGGCGACGTATTCAAGAAACTGGCCTACGGACTGGTGCTTCATGGTGTGGGCTTTCGGCGAAAGAGAAGTGGGAAGGGGCTTGAACTTTGCGGCAGTGCAGCATGAGTTTATGTCGAAACGGTATGACTTCATGCAAGGTTGACACTGAGGCAACAAAAAAAAGAAATTTTTTGGGTCGTCCACATGGCAAATGTCCACGTCCGGCCACGGGCAGGCGCGCGCCGGCTGTTGCAGGGGTGGGCGGCGGCCGGCCAGTGGCAAGAATGGCTGGGAGGCCAGCAGGTCTGGCGGGCCGTAGCACCCTCATCCAGCGCCAGTGAGTGCCAGCGGGTGCCCGTCAGCACCGGCAGGGCCGGTCAGCGCCCGCGCAGAAAGAGGGCGTCCAGCTCTTTGAGCGTCAATTGCCGCCAGGTGGGCCGGCCGTGGTTGCACTGGTCGGAGCGCTCGGTCACTTCCATCTGGCGCAGCAAGGCGTTCATCTCCTCCAGCGTCAGCTGGCGATGCGCGCGCACTGCGCCATGACAGGCCATGGTGGCCAGGATGTCGTGGCGCGCCCGCTGCAGCACCTGGCTGGCGTCGTGTGCGGCCAGTTCGGCCAGCACGCTGCGCGCCAGCTCGACGGCATTGGCCTGCGCCAGTGCCGCCGGCAGCGCACGCACGGCCAGGGTGCGCGCCGAGAAGGGCGCGATCTCCAGCCCCAGCGCGGCCAGCGCCTCGCTCTGGCCTTCAGTGGTGGCCACTTCCAGCGGCGTGGCGGCAAAGGTCGCCGGAATCAGCAGCGGCTGGCTGGCAATCGCGCTGCCGACTTCGGCCTGGGCCTTGAGGCGCTCATAGACGATGCGCTCGTGCGCGGCGTGCATGTCCACCAGGATCAGGCCCCGGCTGTTTTCCGCCAGGATGTAGATGCCGTGTACCTGCGCCAGCGCGCGGCCCAGGGGCCAGATGTCGGCGGCGGCGCTGCCGGCAGGCGTGGCATCGGGGGCAGCCATCCCGGCAGCAGCTGCAGGGACGGCGGGCGGCTGGCTGTGCGGGGCCGCAGCGCCCCACAGCAGGCTCAGGTCGGAGACCTTGTGGCCGGCTGTTTGTTTATCGAAATTGATAGCTGTCTGCGCTTGCTGGTATTGGGTTTGAGCCACTTTTGGCTCATATTTTGCAGGTTCTGCAGGGGTCGTGGCAGCGGGCCAGGCTGCCAGGGCCGACGCACGCGGCACGGCCAGCGCATCGGTCACGGCGTGGCGCACGGCCTGATGCACCTCGCGGCTGTCGCGAAAGCGCACCTCCAGCTTGGTGGGGTGGACGTTGACATCGACCCGCTGCGGCTGCAGCTCCAGGTACAGCGCATACACCGGCTGGCGCTGGCCGTGCAGCACGTCTTCGTAGGCGCTGCGTGCTGCGTGGGCCAGCACCCGGTCGCGCACGAAGCGGCCATTGACGTAGCAATACTGCTGATCGGCGCGGCTGCGTGCAGCGTCGGGCACGCCGGCCCAGCCGATCAGGCGGATGCTGCCGCTGCTGCGCTCCACGGCAATGGCGTTGTCGATGAAATCCTCGCCCAGCACATCGGCCAGGCGCCGCGCCAGCGCCGTGCGCCAGGCCTGTGGATCAGGCGCTGCCGGGCCATCGGCTGCCGGGCTGGCGGCCAGGGTGGCGCGCCACTGCTCGACCAGGCGCCCCTCATGCCAGATGGCAAAGCCCACGTCCGGGCGTGCCAGGGCATGGCGGCGCACGGCCTGGATGCAGTGCGCCAGCTCGGTGGCATCGCTCTTGAGGAACTTGCGCCGCGCCGGGGTGGAGAAAAACAGCTCCTTGACCTCCACCGTCGTGCCCTGGGCGCGCGCGGCCGGGCGCAGCTCGCCGCTGCGTGCATCGAGCACGAAGGCGCTGTCCTGCCCGGCAGTGCGCGACAGCAAGGCCAGCTCGGACACCGAAGCAATCGCCGCCAGCGCCTCGCCGCGAAAGCCCATGGTCAGCACGGCTTCGAGCTCGTCCAGGCTGGTGATCTTGCTGGTGGCGTGGCGGCGCAGGGCGGTCTGCAACTGCGTGCTGGGGATGCCGCTGCCATCGTCCTCGACGGCAATCAGGCGCACGCCACCAGCCAGCAGGCGCACGGTGACTTGCCGGGCGCCGGCGTCCAGGGCGTTGTCCACCAGCTCGCGCACGACCGAGGCCGGGCGCTCGACCACTTCGCCGGCGGCGATCTGGCTGATCAGCTCGTCGGGCAGGTCACGGATGGGGGCGGGAGCGAGGGCGGAAGGCGAGGACAGGACGGGCACGTGGGCCATTCTAGGCAGCCGCGCCGGGGCGGCTGGCTCGGCGCTACATTACGCCGCTTCGGGCGCCGGCATTGTGCTGCGGCGCAGCACGCTTTGGGGTCACTGTGGAAGTTCTGGCGTTTCTGATCGATTTCATCCTGCATGTGGATCAACACCTGGCGGCCTTTGTGGCCAGCTACGGGCCGTGGGTCTATGCCCTGCTGTTTGCCATCGTCTTTGTCGAGACCGGTGTGGTGGTCATGCCTTTTCTGCCCGGGGATTCGCTGCTGTTCGTGGTGGGCGCGCTCAGTGGCGCCGGGCTGATGAACTTTCCGCTGGCCTGCGCGCTGCTGCTGGCGGCGGCCATTCTGGGCGACCAGTGCAACTACTCCATCGGGCGCTACTTCGGCCCCAAGGTCTTCCAGTGGGAGGGCTCGCGCTGGTTCAACCGCCGCGCCTTCGACCAGGCCCATGCGTTCTACGAGCGCTACGGCGGCGTCACCATCGTGCTGGCGCGCTTCATGCCTTTCATCCGCACCTTCGCGCCCTTCGTGGCCGGGGTGGCCGACATGCGGCGCAGCGCCTTCACTGCCTACAACGTCGGCGGGGCGCTGCTGTGGGTGCTGGGCATCTGCTCTGCCGGGTATTTCTTCGGCAATCTGGCCTGGGTGCAAAAACACCTGGACAAGATCATCTGGGCCATGATCTTCGTCCCCGGCCTGATCGCCATCGCAGGTGCCTGGCGGGCTGGGCGCAAGCACAATATTGCTACTGAATAAATAGCTGTTAGCGCTTGCCCAGCAAGGGTTTTAGGCCGATTTGACCCGATTTTTTGCTTCAACGGCGGCCCTGGCGCTGGTCGCGATCCTCGCCCAGTTCGTGGCCGATCAGCGCACCGGCGCCGGCGCCGATCACAGTGGCCGCCGTGCCGCCGACGGCACTGCCGACCACACCGCCGGCCACGGCGCCCACGCCGGTACCGATCTGGGCATTGGTCGGATTGCTGGAGCAGCCTGCCAGGCCCAGGGCGGCGGCGCTGGCGGCGATGCAGACAAGGTGACGGTAGTTCATGACGTTCTCCTGATGTGAAGGAACCCTGCCGGGCAGGACGCGCCTGCCGCGTCCAGCAGCCCGGGCCGGGCCTGCATCTGGAATATGCGTCTGCACGGTGGCAATCCTGTCAGCGCGCCCTGTCAGCGGGCGTAGGAAGGCGGCACAGGCCCCGGGCGTCAGGCCTGGCCGGGCAGCAGGCAGATGGTCAGCAGCAGCGAGCTGTCGTGGATGGCGCTCAGAGCGTGTTCACGATCTCCGCGCGCAGGGGCGCGAGTGCGGATCGGGATGGGCTGCCAGGCGCAAACCGCAGCGATAGCCCGTGCTATCGCGAGGATTTGCAACGCCGCAGACCGCCCGAGGCCGCGCTCGCGCACCCGCGCGGGGATCGTAAACACGCTCTCAGGGCGTGCGGCGCACGTGCCTGCAAATGCAGCAGATCGCCAGCGCGCAGCACATGCGTGGCGCCGCCGACCTCGAACTGCACCTCACCCTCCAGGCATTGCACGGTGATCTCGCCCGGCGTGTCGTGCTGGCGCAGGCGCTCGCCAGCGCGCAGCACCACCCGGATGACCTCCAGCTGCGCTGCCTTGATGATGGCGTAGGACTGGGTGTCGGCCAGCAGCGCGCCCAGCGGACGGATGCTGACGAGCTGCGCGGATTGGGCGTGGGGCAGGGCCATGGAAGGGTCTCCTTGGGTAGTGTGGGCTGCCGCGCGCGAGCGCAGGCCGGGCGGGCTCACACGGTGCGGTTGCGCGCCAGCGGCGGATTGCGCGCGAAGTATCGGCTGATGCCGCGCATCAGCGCGTCGGCCAGTTGCTCCTGGTAGGCAGCCGAGCGCAGACGTTTTTCCTCCTCGGGGTTGCTGATGAAGGCAGTTTCCACCAGCACGCTGGGGATGTCGGGTGCCTTGAGCACGGCAAAGCCGGCCTGCTCCACGCGCGGCTTGTGCAGCTTGGCCATGCCGCCAATTTCGCCCAGCAGCACGCTGCCCAGCTTGAGGCTGTCGTTGATCTGCGCAGTGGTGCTCATGTCCAGCAGCACGCGCTGGATGTGCTTGTCCTGCGCGCCCACGTTCACGCCGCCGATCAGGTCGGCCTGGTTTTCCTTGTTGGCCAGCCAGCGCGCCGCCGAGCTGGAGGCACCGCTCTCGCTGAGTGCAAAGACGCTGGCGCCGCGTGCCGCCGGGTTGGTGAAGGCATCGGCATGGATGGACACGAACAGGTCGGCTTGCACGCGCCGCGCCTTGTCCACGCGCGTGGCCAGGGGCACGAAGTAATCGCCGTCGCGCGTCAGGAAGGCGCGCATGGGGTTGCCGCCTACGCTGGTGGCGTTGATGCGCTCGCGCAGGCGGTGCGCCACACGCAGCACCACGTCCTTCTCGCGCGTGCCGCCCGGGCCGATGGCACCCGGGTCTTCGCCGCCGTGGCCGGGGTCGAGGGCGACGATGATCAAGCGGTCGGTGGCGCGGGCGAGCGGTGCAGCCGGGCGCACCACAGGCCGCTTGGCTGCCGGGGCTGGAGCCGCAGCCACAGCCGGGGGTGGAGCCGGCGACGTGGCTGGCGGCGGCAGGGGCAGGGGCAGGCCGGAGGTGGGCGGCGCCTCGCCCCGGGCCGCGTGCTGGGCGATCAAGTCGCCCAGCGGGTCGATCGGGGCTGGCGCGGCCACCGGCGGCAGCGGGGGCGCCAGGGGCGCGGCGGAGGCCACCATCGGCGCGGCCTCGCGCAGGCGCTCGGCAATCAAAGTCTCCAGCGGATCGGCCGCCTGCTCTGGGTAGAGGTCGAACACCAGCCGGTGCCGGTAGGCGGCAATCGGCGGCAGGCTGAAGACTTGGGGCAGGGCGGCATGTTTGAGATCGACCACCAGGCGCACCACGCCCGGCGCGTTCTGGCCAACGCGGATACCGGCGATGTTGGGGTCGTCGGGCTTGACCTTGGCGACCAGCTCGCGCAGCGCCGGATCAAGCTCGATGCCCTCGATGTCCACGGCCAGGCGTGGCGGTGTGCCGACGAAGAATTGCCTGGCCACCAGCTTCTGGTCGGATTCGATGGTGACGCGCGAGTAATCGCGCGAGGGCCACACGCGCACGGCCACGATGCCGGCGCCGTGCGCCAGGTGCTGCGCGCCCAGCAGTAGCACCACGGCGCCGGCGCGCAGCGTGGCCCGCCGGCCCGGGCTGGGAGGGCAGGAAGGGGTGGGGGAGGAGGGGAAACGCGCCATGTCGCTCAAGGGTTCAGGACAGGGTGGGTGCCAGCGCCTGCAGCAGGGCTGCTCCGCGCGGTGTGTGGGCAGCAAGCGTGACGAGCCGGCTCGCATCATCGTTGGCATACAGCCAAATGGCAACATCTGCCGCCGGCAGGACGGCTGCCGCCTTGTCCGGCCACTCGGCCAGCTTCAGGCCGGGGCTGGCGAAGATGTCGCGAAAGCCTGCATCCTCCCACTCGCGTGGATCGCTGAAGCGGTAGAAATCGAAATGCCAGATGTCCAGGCCGGGCGCCTGGTGCGGCTCAACCACGGCGTAGGTCGGGCTCTTGATGCGCCCGGCTACGCCCAGGGCGCGCAGCAGGTGGCGCACCAGCGTAGTCTTGCCCGCGCCCAGGTCGCCGTGCAGCGTGATGAAGGCGTTGCGCAGCGCAGGCTGGCCGGCCAGGGCGCGGGCGAAACGCTGCGTCGCCTCCTCGTCTGCCCATGTCAGCGATGCGGATGCAAGCGCACCGGCCAGGAGGCTTCCTACAATTTCGGCGCTATGGTGGTCAGCAGCAGTCAACTCGTTCCTCTCATCCGGCAATGGGCGCGTGAACTGGGATTTTCCCAAATCGGCATCGCCGGCGTGGATCTGGCCAGCGCCGAGCCTGGGCTGGCGCAGTGGCTGGCCGCCGGCTTTCACGGCGACATGCAGTACATGGCGGCGCATGGTATGCGCCGGGCCAGGCCGGCGGAGCTGGTGCCGGGCACCGTCAGCGTCATCACCGCGCGCATGGATTATTTGCCGCGCGATACGCCGGCGGGCTGGCAGGCCGTCGAGTTCGAGCGCCTGGCGCGCCCGTCCGAGGGCGTGGTCTCGGTCTATGCCCGGGGCCGGGACTATCACAAGGTGCTGCGCGCACGGCTGCAAAAACTCAGCGACCGCATCGCCGAGGCGCTCGGCCCCTTCGGCCACCGGGTGTTCACCGACTCGGCCCCGGTGCTGGAGGCCGAGCTGGCCAGCCGCAGCGGCCAGGGCTGGCGTGGCAAGCACACGCTGGTGCTGTCGCGCGAGGCCGGCTCCATGTTCTTCCTGGGCGAGATCTATGTGGACATGCCGCTTGAGCCGACCGAGCCGGTCACAGCGCACTGCGGCAGTTGCCAGGCCTGCATGGATATCTGCCCGACCGGGGCCATCGTGGCGCCGCACCGCGTCGATGCACGGCGTTGCATTTCTTACCTGACCATCGAACACGCCGGGCCAATTCCACTTGCCTTGCGCTCGCTCATGGGCAATCGCATCTACGGCTGTGATGATTGCCAGCTGATATGCCCCTGGAACAAATTCGCCCAAGTCAGCAGCCTGCCCGACTTCGACCAGCGCGCCGGTCTGTCCGGCCAGCAGCTGGCGGCGCTGTTCGGCTGGGACGAAGCCACCTTTCTGCGGCTGACCGAGGGCGGCCCCATCCGGCGCATCGGACACGAGCGCTGGCTGCGCAACATTGCTGTGGCCCTGGGCAATGCTCTGCGCGTGGCCGATGCAGCGCAGGCGGCGTCCCTGCGCGCTGCCCTGCAGGCGCGGCTGGCGCACCCTTCGCCCTTGGTGGTTGAGCATGTACATTGGGCGTTGGCTCAGCAACCACCCTGAACAAGCTCCATGCCTGATGAGCGCCGCAAGCCCGTTGCCAGCCTCCTGAAGCGGGATCGATGGTCGCGCTCTCAGATCTTGATTGCGCTGGCCCTGGCCGGGCTGCTGGCGGCCCTGGCTGCCTACTGGTCGGTGCTGCTGACCAGCCACCGCGAGCAGCAGCGCGAAGTCGAGGCGCAGACCTGGCTGCGCGCGGGGCAGATGGCGCAATCGGCCTCGGTGCAGGTGCAGACGCTGCTGGCGGGGCTGGACTACACGCTGCAAAGCCTGGGCGCACTCTACGCCATGCGCGATCGGGCCGCGTTTGCCGACGCCGTGCAGGCCGTGCAGCAGGCCTACCCCGTGGGCACGGTGATGCAGGTGGCCGTGGCCGATGCGGCAGGCAACATCGTCTATTCCAGCCTGGAGCCGCAGGGCCAGCCGCGCACTTCCGTGACCATCCGCGACCGCGAGCATTTCGAGGTACATGCGCAGCAGCAGGTGCCGGGCATGTTCGTCAGCCGACCGGTGCTCGGGCGGGTGTCGCAGCGCTGGTCGATCCAGCTCAGCCGGGCGCTGCAGCGCGATGGCGTGTTCATCGGGGTGCTGGTGCTGTCGCTGTCGCCAGACCACATCGCACAGTATTTCGAAGCCCTGGCCAGCGGCGCGGGCGATGTCATCGTCCTGCTGCGCAGCGATGGCAGCTATCTGGCACGCTCGCAGCGCCAAAACGAGGTGCTGGGCACTTCGGTGCCGCCGGATCGGGCCGGGTTCTTCCAGGGCCACCAGGACAGCGGACGCTACAGCATCGACTCCCCCATGGATGGCCTGTGGCGCCTGTACGCCTGGCACCGGGTCGAGGCGCTGCCCCTCGTGGTCAGTGCCGGCATGGATCACAACCGGGCGCTGGCACCGGTGCGCGCCGAGTTCGTGCGCATCGTGACGCGTAACGCTGTGGGCACGGCCTTGATCCTGGCGGGCTTCGTCGCCGCAGCGTGGCTGGCGCTGCTGCGCGAGCGCAGCGAACGTCTGCAACAACAGGAAAAGGAGCGCTACGCTCGCCTGGCGCAACAGGCCATTGCCCTGAGCGAGGAGCGTCTGCGCGCAACGATGCGTGCCGTGCGCGATGGCCTGTGGGAGTGGGATCGCAGCAGTGGCGTGGTGCTGTTGGACGCTCGCTGTGCGGAAATCCTAGGCCACACCGGTGGGCCGATGACCCTGGACGCAGAGCGTTTCATGGCGCATGTGCATCCAGCCGACAGGCAGCGGCTGCACACCCGGCTGCGGCAGCACTTGGCCAGCGGCGAGGAGTTTCGCGTCGAGATCCGCCTGCGCACGGCGGCCGGCGGCTGGCGCAGCATCGAGTCGCGCGGCGAGGTCACGCAGCGCGACGACAGCGGCAGGGCCTTGCAGATGCTGGGCACGCAAACCGACATCCAGCAGCGGGTCGAGCAGACCAACCTGATCCATGCCCTGCTGGACAGAAGCAGCGCCCTGGTGCTGATGGCAACCCCGCAGCGCCGCATCGCCTATGCCAACGAGCGCGCCGCCCAGGCGTTCGGCCTGGCAGTGGGCACGCAGGCCCTGCAGGCGCAGCCCTCGTTCAGGCTGCTGCATCTGGACGACGCCAGCTTCACGCGCTTCCACGAGGTCTATGCCGCGCTGCAGCAGCATGGTCAGGCGCGCATCGAGTTGCAGTTGCGCCTGGCCGACGGCAGCGTCCACTGGTTCGACGTGCAGGGCAGCCGGCTCGATCCGCAGCAGGAGGGCGAAGGCGAAATCATCTGGACTTTGCTGGACATCGATGCGCGCCGCCGGGCAGAAAGCGCGCTGGAACATGCCCGGCGCACCCTGGGCGTCATCATCGATCGCTTTCCTTCCGGCGTGCTGGTGGCGGACGCACAGGATTGGCAGATCGTGGCCGCCAACCGGCAGTTGCTGGAGCTGCTGGGGCTGCAGGCGTCTGCGCCGCCCCTGGTAGGCCTGGCGGTCGCGCAACTGCCGGCCCTTGTGCCCGAGTCCCTGGCGCAGGCGCTGCTGCGCAGCGACGGCCAGGGCGGCTTTGCCGAAGGCAAGAGCCTGCAGGCGCTGGCCGGCGAGCGCTTCCTGGAGATCGAATCCTTTGCCTTGCTCGACCAGGGCCGGCGCATCGGCCACTGCTGGGTCTTCAGCGACGTGACCGAGCGGCGCCAGCGCGAAACCCGGCTGGAGACGATGGCGCTGACCGATGCCCTGACCGGGGAGCCCAACCGGCGTGCCTTCCTGGAGCGGCTGGACACGGAGATGCAGCACCTGCGCGCCGGACTGGTTGGGCACGCCGCGCTGGTCATGCTGGACATCGACCATTTCAAGCGCGTCAACGATACCTGGGGCCACGCCGCCGGCGACGTGGTGCTGCGCGAGATGGCCCAGACCCTGGCGCAGGCGCTGCGCCGTCAGGACATGGTGGGGCGCATCGGTGGCGAGGAATTCGCACTGCTGCTGTCCGGCGCCAATGCCGAGGTGGCCCTGGAGCGTGCCGAGGAGCTGCGCCTGCTGATCGCCGGGCGCGAGATTTTGCTGCCCGACAGCACTGCGCTGCACATCACCATCAGCCTGGGTGTCTGCAGCATGGAGGCCGAGGACGAGTCCGGCCTGATTGCCCTGGAGCGAGCCGATACCGCCATGTATTTTTCCAAGCGCAGCGGGCGCAACCGCACGACCTGCTGGTCGGCTGATCTGCCCGCCATGGCCGAGCCTGCGCCTGTGGCGCGGTGAGCCGGCGGCAACTGGATTTATTTTTGAGAAGCGTTTCGATTGTTGAATGAGAATCGCTATCATTATGATTAAAATCAAGCTGCGCTCATGTTGAGCCACTGGCGCGCGTACCGGGTATGCGCGCCAGCCTGCTTCCATCACCTCTCCCGCACCAGCCAGCCTGCGCCAGCCCGTGCCTTCTGACAAGGAACTTGCACTGTGCTGCACATGCATCCGCTGGTTCTGGCGCTCGCCAGTGCCGGCCTGACTGGTCTTGCCGCTCCCTTGTGGGCGCAAGAGCCGCCTTCGCCCCTGCCTGCATCGCCTCTGCCCGCCGGCACGTCTTCTGCGGCGCCGCTGTTGGCCGATGCGGCCACGCTCAGAGCCGTCACTGTCAGCGCCACGCGCACCGAGCGCACGATCGATGAGGTGCCGGTCACCGTCACCGTGACCGAGCGCGCCGACATCGAGCGGCGCGACCCGCGCAACCTGAAGGACTTGCTCGACGACGAGATCGACCTGTCGGTGCGCAGCGCCCCGACGCGTTTCAGTGTGGCCAGTCCGACCGGGCGCGCCGGGGTCGAAGGCATCAACATCCGTGGCCTGGAGGGCAACCAGGTCTTGATGACGGTCGATGGCATCCGCGTGCCCAATGCGTTTTCGTTCGCTGCGTTTTCCACCGGGCGCGGCGACTATGTGAGCCCCGACGGGCTCAAGAGCGTGGAGGTGCTGCGCGGGCCGGCATCGATGCAGTTCGGCAGCGATGGCCTGGCCGGTGCGGTCAGCTTTCGCACGCTTGACCCGGGCGACGTGTTGCAGGGCGATGTGCGCCTGGGAGGCTTTGCCCGCAGCGGCTATGCCAGTGTCGATCGCTCGCGCTACGGCACGCTGGCCCTGGCCGGGCGCACGGGGCAGGGCAGCGGCCATTGGCAGGGCCTGTTGCTGGCCAGCCTGCGCGCTGGCCACCAGACCGGCAACCAGGGCAGCGACGACAGCCTGGACGAGCGCCGCACCGCGCCCAATCCGCTGGACTACGACAGCGGCTATGTGCTGGCCAAGGCGAGCTACGCCATCGATGGCGCACACCAGCTCGGTGCGACCCTGGAGGCACTGCGCCGCACGCAGGACACCCAGGTGTACTCGGGGCGCAAGAGCCCGCCGCTGGCCGATACCAGCGTCATCGGTCTGGAAAGTGACGACCGCGTGGCCCGCGAGCGCGTCTCGCTGGAGCACCGCTTTGCCGATCCGGACGCACGCGGTGTGCAGCGTGCTCAGACCACGCTGTACTGGCAGGACGCGCAGAGTCGGCAAAAGACCTGGGAAGACCGCTTCATCGCCCTCGACCGCACGCGCGACAACCGCTACCAGTCCCGGGTTTTTGGCTTTTCCAGCGTGCTGCAAAGCGACATCACGCTGGGCCTGCCCCAGCATCTGACCTATGGCCTGGACTGGAGCCGCGCCAGCAGCAGCGCCCTGCGCGACGGCACCGTACCGGCTGCGGGCGAGAGCTTCCCCACGCGCCCCTTTCCCAGTACGGCCTACACGCTGGCCGGCGCTTTCGTGCAAAGCGAAATGCCGTGGGGGGCGTTCAACCTGACGCCAGGGCTGCGCCTGGATCACTATGCCCTCGCGCCCTCGGCGGCTGGCTACGACGGCGAGGCGGTGTCACTGTCGGGCAGCGCCGTCAGCCCGCGCCTGGGCGTGCTGTGGCAGCTTTCGCCAGCGTTTGCTCCCTACGCCCAATGGTCGCGGGGCTTTCGCGCACCGACGCCCGACCAGGTCAACAACGGCTTTTCCAACCCCCTGCAGGGCTATGCCTCGATAGGCAACCCCCGGCTGCAGGCTGAGCGTGCCAAGAGCGTGGAAATCGGCGCACGCGGGCAGTTCGGTGCCTGGCGCTATGGCGTGGCGGCGTTCGACAACCGCTACCGGAACTTCATCGAGCAGGACATCGTGCAGGGCACGGGCCGGCCTGGCGATCCGATGGTGTTCCAGTACATCAACCTCAACGACGCGCGCATCCATGGCGCACAGCTGCGCGCCGAGTGGGCCATCGAGCGCCACTGGACGCTTGCCGCTGGCGTGGCCTACACCAAGGGCTACAGCACCGAAGCAGGCAGGCGCACGCCGCTGGAGAGCGTCAATCCGCTTAAGGCCACGCTCAGCGTGCGCTACGAGCGCGCGCGCTGGGGCCTGGAGGCGCTCGCCGTGCATTACGGCCGCAAGTCGCCCAGTAGCGTGCAGCCGGTCAGTGCCTCGCCTTCCAGCCCAGGGGCTGGCGGCCCGGCCTTCATTCCGCGCGCGGCCACCGTCATCGACGTGGGCGCCCATTACCAGTTCACGCCTCGCCTGGCGCTGCAGGCGCGCATCGGCAATCTGCTGGACACGACGTATTGGCGCTGGCAGGACGCGCGCGGCCTGGCTGCCAGCAGCCAGGTGCTGGATGCCTACAGCGCACCCGGACGCAACGTGCAGCTGTCGGTCAAGTACGACTTTTGAGATTTTTCCGGAGCACTTACCCATGAATACCGCCATGAATGCCACCCCGTGACCAGGCTCGACCTGAGTAGCCTCAACGCCGAAGCCTGGGATTTCGCGCTGCGCCAGCAGACCCTGCACCTGGCCACCTGCGATGCCGCAGGCCTGCCCGAGGCCAGCTACGCGCCCTACGTCGAGCAGGGCCGCGAACTCTACGTCTATGTCAGCGAGATTGCCCGCCATTGGCGCAATCTGGCCGCCAGCGGGCGCTGTGCGGTGCTGTTCATCGAAAGCGAGGCCGAAGCCAAGACGCCATTTGCACGCCAGCGCCTCGCGCTGCAATGCACCGCCCGGGAGGTGGCGCGCGGCGGCGCCGACTTCGACGCCGTGATGGCGCTGTTTCGGCTGCGCTTTGGCAAGATGATGAATGTGCTCGAACCCATGCAGGACTTTCACCTGTACCGCCTGACGCCGACCCAGGGCAGCTACGTCACCGGCTTCGCCCGGGCGTTTCGGATGGCGGGCGACGGACTCAGCGAGGTCAGCCACCGCAGCGACGAAGGCCATCGCACGGGCGATGCCGGTGCGCGTCGGGCGCTGTCCCAGGCCCTGGCAGGCTGAGGAGCGGGCCATGCCATACGACCATACTTTCGATGCCGGCCTGCGCGCGCAGTTCGAGCTGCGGCGCCGACAAGGCCAGCGCCACCGCGACATCGCCCAGGCCCTGGGCGTGTCCGAGGGCCGGCTGATCGCCGCGCACTGCCAGGCCCCTGGCGACGCGCGCCTGCAGGCCACGCCGCTGCAGCCCCACTGGTCGGCGCTCATCGGTGCATTGCATGAGCTGGGCCAGGTCATGGCGCTGACGCGCAACGCTGGTTGCGTCCACGAGGCCATTGGCCGCTATCCGGCGTCACTCGCTGGCACGGGCCGGGTGGCGGGCGAAGGCTTCGAGCTGCAATTGCACTACGCCCGCTGGGCAGGCGGCTTCGGCGTCGCCGAGCAGGGCGTCCGAGGCGGGTTGCAGCGCAGCCTGCAGTTCTTCGACGCTGGCGGCCAGGCTATCCACAAGGTAGTGCTGCAGTCGGGCAGCACGCAGGAGGCATTTGGGCCGCTGCTGGCGCGCTTCGCCGGCACGCAGCCAACGGCGTTCGAGCCAGTGCCCGCAGCGCAGCCGGCTCCAGCGCCGATGCCGGCAGCAGCCACGCAGCACGCAGCCGGCGTGCAGCGTCTCCTTGAATGGGCGGCGCAGCAGGCGCTGGCACTGACCGTGCGCGTGGCCAACCCGGGGGCCGAGCAGTCGCGCAGCGCAGCGGTGCAACGCATCGCTGTGATGGGGCCGTGGCTGAACATCCTCGACCCCGGCTTCAATCTGCACTTGCGGGCCGACTGGATCGACCGCACCGAACGGCATTCCAGCGCCGTGCGCGCCGTGCCGATGCTGCAGGTGTGCGCTGCCGGCGGCGCCCTGCTGTGCAGCATCGAGCCGGCGTCGGATGCGGATGCGGTGCGCTGGGCCGCGCTGGTGGACGTGGCCTTGCCGGAGTGCGTCGCATGAGCCGCGCCGCCTTGTCGGCCCCATCGCCGGCCCCATCGCCGGCCCGGTCGCGCCGCGCCGGCCTGCGCCTGGCTCTGGGCGCTGCGGCCCTGGCCGGCACGCCCTGGGCGTGGAGCGCCGGCGCTGCGGCCCCCGGGCGCGTCGTCAGCGTCGGCGGGGCCATCACCGAGATCATCTATGCGCTGGGTGCGGGCGGGGCGCTGGTCGGTGTTGACAGCACCTCCACCTATCCGCCCGAAGCCACGCGCCAGCCCGTCGTGGGCTACGCCCGGGCGCTGTCGAGCGAGGGCATCCTGGCGCTGGCGCCGGCGCTGGTCGTCGCCAGCGAGGAAGCCGGCCCGCCACTGGTGCTGCGCCAGTTGCAAGGCGCGGGCGTGCCGGTGCAGGTGCTGGCTGCCCACCACCGCTTCGAGGGCCTGCTCACGCGCGTGGCGCGCCTGGGGGAGCTGCTTGGCCGGCAGGACGCGGCAGCGCAACTGGCGCAGCGGCTGCGTGCCGACTGGCAAGCGGCGCGCGCCCGTGTGGCCGGCCAGCGTGCTGCCGGGCCGCGCGTGCTGTTCGTGCTCTCGCACAGTCCCAGCCAGATCGTCGTCGGCGGCCAGGGCAGCGCCGCCGAGGCCATGCTGCACTATGCCGGCGCGCGCAATGCCGTACAGTCGTTTGCCGGCTTCAAGCCGCTGACGCCCGAGGCCGTGGTGGCCGCGCAGCCCGACGTGGTGCTGTTGACCGAGCAGGGCCTGCAGGCGATCGGTGGGCTGGAAGGAGCGCTCAAGCTCCCTGGGCTGCAGCACACGCCTGCGGGACGGGCGCGGCGCATCGTCGCGCACGACGCGCTGCTCCTGCTGGGCTTTGGCCCGCGCTTGCCGGTAGCCCTGGCAGCGCTGGATGCCAGCCTGCGCGAAGCCATGGGGGCTGCGTCATGAGTATTCGCCAGCTTGCTGATGACTTCGTTTTTGATAGCTGCTTGCGCTTGCCTGGTAAGGGTTTAAGACATATTTCATATAAAAACAAGGTGTTGCCATGCGGGGGCTGCCATGAGCGCTGACAGCCTGGCCCTGCCAGCCAGCGCCCGCCGGGTGGCGTTGCGCCAGCTGGTGCAGCGCCGGCCTGCGCTGGCGGTGCTGCTGTCGATTGCGGCCAGCATCGGGCTGGCCTTGGCCTGTGGAGCGGTGCAGGTGGCGCCGGGCGACTGGGGCGCGCCACTGCGGGATGGCCCGCTGTCGGGCAGCGCCTATGTGTTGTGGCATCTGCGCCTGCCACGCATCGCCCTGGCCCTGCTGGTGGGGGCCGCGCTGGGGCTGTCCGGCGCTCTGACGCAAGGGCTGTTTCGCAATCCCCTGGCTGATCCTGGCTTGCTGGGCGTGAGCAGTGGTGCAGCCTGCGCAGTCGCCCTGAGCATCGTGTTCCTCTCGGCCCTGCCGGCCCTGCCGGTGGCGCTGCGTCCCTGGCTGCTGCCGCTGGCGGCATTTGCCGGCGCCGTGGGCGTGTGCCTGGCGCTCGATCGCGTCGCGCGCTGGCTGACGGCGGATTCCATCACCGGCCTGTTGCTGACGGGTATTGCCCTGAACGCGTTGGCAGCGGCGGTGATCGGCCTGTGTACCTATCTGGCCAGTGACGAGCAGTTGCGCAGCCTGACGTTCTGGACGCTGGGCTCGCTGGCCGGCGCCAACTGGCCGGTGGTGGCCGTGCTGGCGGCGCTGCTGTTGGCGGCGCTGTGGCAGGTGCGCCGGTTGCTGCGCGTGATGAATGCGCTGGCCCTGGGCGAGGCCGCCGCCGCGCATGTTGGCGTCAACGTGCGCCAACTGCGCACCTGGGTGGTGGTGCTGGTGGCGCTGCTGTGCGGTGTAGCCGTCGCCTGGTGCGGAATGATCGGTTTCATCGGCCTGGTGGCCCCGCACATCGTGCGCAGCCTGGCCGGGCCAGACCAGCGCCGCGTTGCCCCGCTGGCCATGGGCGTGGGGGCGTTGCTGCTGCTGGTGGCCGATACGCTGGCGCGCAGCGTGGCAATACCGGCCGAGGTGCCGGTGGGCATTTTTACCGCACTGTTCGGGGCGCCGTTTTTCTTGTTGCTGCTGTTGGCCGCGCGCCGAAGGGGGCTGGCATGAGCGCGCCGCTGCTGGTGCTGGAGCAGGCCGGGGTGCGGCTGGGCCGGCAGGATTTCGGCCCCTTCACGCTGCAGGTCGCAGCAGGTGAGCACATCGCCATCCTCGGGCCGAGTGGCGCCGGCAAGTCCACGCTGATGAAGCTGCTGGCGCGCGAACTCGCGCCTGTGCGGGGCCGTGTGCTGCTGCAGGGTCGAGCGCTGGCAGATTGGCCTCTGCAGGCTCTCAGCCGCCGGCGTGCGGTGCTGCCCCAGGGCCACGACGTGGCCTTCGGCCTGCCGGTCGATCTGGTGGTTGCGCTGGGGCGTGTGGCGCTGGCCCACGACCCGCAGCAGGCCCGCATCGTCGAGCAGGCAGCGGCACTGGCCCGCGCGCAGCATCTCTTGGGGCGGCGCTTTGACACCCTGTCGGGCGGCGAGCGCGCGCGCGTGCAATTGGCCCGCGTGTTCGCCCAGCTGTGGGACGAGGAGGAGGCGCTGGTGATGGTCGATGAGCCGCTGGCTGCGCTCGATCCGGGTCTGCAGCTACAGCTGATGGATGCCATGCTCGGCTTTGCCCGCACACGCGGCCATGCGGTGCTCGCCATCCTGCACGACGTGAACCAGGCGCTGCGCGATTTCGAGCGCTTGCTGCTGGTGCAGCGCGGCGCGCTGGCTGGCGATATGGCCGTCGATGTGGCCGGCGGCAGCGGGGCGTTGGCTGCGCTGGAGCGCCTCTATGGCGTGCGCTTTGCCAGTGCCATGACGGCGGATGGCGAGTGCGTCACTGCTGCGGTGCGCGCACTGGAGCCGGCCTGAATGCTCAGAGCGTGTTTACGATCCCCGCGCGGGTGCGCGAGCGCGGCCTCGGGCGGTCTGCGGCGTTGCAAATCCTCGCGATAGCACGGGCTATCGCTGCGGTTTGCGCCTGGCAACCCATCCCGATCCGCACCCGCGCCCCTGCGCGCGGAGATCGTAAACACGCTCTCAGAGCAGCACTCCCAGCGCCAACGGCAGGCTGGCCAGCGCCAGCAGCGTCGAGAGCGTGATCAACCCGGCCACATAAGGCCCGTTGTAGCCCATGCGCACGGCCAGCACGTAGCAGCTCGATGCCGTCGGCAGCGCAGAAAACGCCAGCAGCACGCTGCGCTGCACGCTGTCGAGCGCGAACACGTGCGCCAGCGCCCAGGCCCACAGCGGCAGCAGCAGGTGGCGGATGGCCAGCAGCACGGTGCTCAGGGTGCGATTGCCTTCCAGCAGCGCTCCCCATTGCAGCCCGGCGCCGGTGGCCATCAGCCCGAGGGCGATCGAGGCTGCGCCGATGCGCGCCACCGGCGCCGTGGCCCAGCCGGGCAGCGTGAGGCCGGCCAGGTTGCAGGCCAGGCCGCCGACCGTGGCGATGATCAACGGGTTGCGCGCCAGCTCGCGCAGCACGTGCTGCTCGCTGTGGCGCGCCATCGGCCAGACGGCAGCGACGTTGAGCAGCGGCACGCACACACCGATCAGTACAGCGATCATCTGCAGTCCGGCATCGCCGGCCACGCGCTCGGCCAGCGCCAGGGCGATGAAGGAGTTGAAGCGAAACGCCACCTGCGCCGCCCCGGCGTGGTCGCGCGCGTGCAGGTGCCGGCGCAGCCCCGGCAGGCGCGGCAGGAGCTGCGACAGTGCAATGCCGCCGCTGCTCAGCAGCAGCCCGGCGGCCATCAGCGCCGAAGTCTCGCTGACCTGGATGGGCGTCTTGACGATGGAGTGAAACAGCAGCACCGGGAACAGGAAGAAGTACACCAGCGCTTCCACGCTCTGCCAGACGCTGCGCCCCAGCAGGGTGTAGCGGCACACCAGGTAGCCTGCCAGGATCAGCGAGAAATCGGGCAGCAGCAGTTGGACGTAACCACCCATCATCAGGGGGCGCCAGCAGGGGCGCTGCAAGGCGACAGCCGCGTGATGGCGCCATCCGAGGCGAGCCAGTGGCCCATGGGCCGGCAGCGTCCGGCCAGGCACAGCTCGAAGTCGGCAGTGAACTCCGAGCGCGTGAGCAGCAGCGGCGTGGCTGGCTGGGCGGGCGGCTGGTAGCGGTACCAGCCCCCGTCCAGCCGCGCGTCAGGGGGCGGCTCCATGCCGGCGGCGGAGCCGCGCACCCGGGCCTGCAGCGCCCGCAGCGTGGCGGGCGGGCCGGGCAGGACGGCGTAGTCCTCCTCCCAGCGCACCTTTTCGATGGAATGCGTCCAAGCCAGGGTGAAGCGCTCGGCGGGCACGAAGATTGAGGCTGCCGGCGCAGCCGCCAGCGCCAGGCAGATGCCCAGTACTGTCATGTCTTCAGGCCGCTTCAGGTCGATGCCGCAGCGGTGTGCTGGCGCCGGCTGCGCCGCACATGCCATGCCAGGAACAGCGCCACGGCGGCCAGGCCGACCTCGTCGGTCAGCGGCGCCGCCACCACCAGCAGGCTGGCCGCTGCCACGGCGATCAGGCGCTCGGCCCAGTTCAGCGGCCCGAGCAGATAGCCGATGGCGCCTGCGCCCCACATGGCCACTGCCACCAGCGCCTTGAAGACCACCCAGGTGGTGTCTAGCCAGTCGCCCTGCTGCAGCATCAGTGCCGGGCTATAGACGGCCATGTAGGGCACGACGAAGCCGGCCACGGCGATGCGCACCGCCTGCAGGCCGATCTTCAGGCCGCTCTCGCGCGCGATCGGCGCCGCCGCAAAGGCTGCCAGGGCCACGGGCGGCGTCAGGTCGGCCATGATGCCGAAGTAGAAGACGAACATGTGCGAGACGATCAGCGGCACGCCCAGCTGCAGCAGTACCGGCGCAGCCAGCGAGCTGGTGATGATGTAGTTGGGAATGGTCGGAATGCCCATGCCCAGCACCAGGCAGGTCAGCATGGTCAGCAGCAGCGCCAGGAACAGGCTTTTCTCGCCGATCAGGATGATGCGCCCGCCCAGTTCGGCGGCCACGCCCGTGAGGTTGATGATGCCGATGATGACGCCCACCAGCGCGCAGGCGATGGCTACCGGCAGCGCGTGGCGTGCGCCGTCGGCCAGTGCGGCCAGGGCCAGGCGGCGTGCGTCGCCGCCGGTGCGCCGGATGTAGGTCAGCGCCACCAGCAGCAGGGTGACCACGATGAAGGTGCCCACGCCGAAGTAGAAGAAGCCCGCGCAGGCAAAGCCCAGCAGCACCCAGAACAGCACGCGCAGCGGCGTGCCCTGCACGCCGCTGGCCACAGCCGCGCCGAAGATCAGCACCACCGTGAGCGCCAGGCCGACGGTGCCCGAGAACATCGGCGTGTAGCCGGAAAACAGCAGCGTCACCAGGCCAATCAGCGGCAGCAGCAAATACCAGCGCAGGCGCACGGCAGTCCAGGGGTTGGGGCATTCCTCCTTGGGCAGGCCGGTGAGGCCCTTGCGCCCGGCCTCCAGATGCACCATCCAGAAGGCGGTGAAGAAGTACAGGATGGCCGGGATGACGGCGGCCTTGACGATGTCCACATAGGGTACGTTGATGGTCTCGGCCATGATGAAGGCCACCGCTCCCATCACGGGCGGCATGATTTGCCCGCCCATGCTGGCGGTAGCCTCGACGCCGCCGGCAAAGGCCGGGGCGTAGCCGAAGCGCTTCATCAGCGGGATGGTGAACTGCCCCGTCGTCACCACGTTGGCCACGCCCGAGCCGTTGATGGTGCCCATCAGCGCCGACGAGATCACTGACACCTTGGCCGGCCCGCCGCGCGTGTGGCCCACCGTGCCCAGGGCGAAGTCGTTGAACAGGTTGATCATCCCGGCCTGCTCCAGAAAGGCGCCGAACAGGATGAACAGGAAGATGTAGGTGGACGACACATAGGTCGGCGTGCCGTAGATGCCCTCGGTGCCGAAAGCCAGCGTGCCGACGATCTGATCGAGCCCGAAGCCCCGGTGCGCCAACATGCCCGGCAGGTACTGCCCGAATAGGCCGTAGAGCAGGAAAAGGCCGCAGATGAGCGGCAGGCCCCAGCCCATGGCGCGCCGCGCGGCCTCGAAGACCAGGGCGATCAGGGTCACGCCGATGACCCAGTCCATGGCGACCAGCTCGCCGGCGCGCGCCGTCAGGTCGGCCTCGAAGACCCAGTGGTACAGGCTGAAGACGAATCCGATCAGGCCCAGCGCCCTGCCCAGCACCCGACCCCAGCGCTGCGCTGCCGGGCTGCTCCGCTCCAGCGGCGGAAACAGGATGAAGATCATCAGCAGCACGAAGCCCACGTGGATGGCGCGGATGACCTGGCTGGACAGGGGGTGGAAGGCCGCCATCCACAACTGGTAGCTGGAAAACAGGATGGCCACCGCAAAGATGGCTCCGCGCAGTCCGCTGCGGCTGGAAGTGGTCTGTGTCTCGTTCATGGTCATGGTGCTTGGCCCGGGCGGCAGCTGTTGCTGCAATGAAAACGGCCCCTTGTCGGGGCCGGATCTGACGGGAAATGGCTTACTTGATCAGGCCCACTTCCTTGTAGTAGCGCTCGGCGCCCGGATGCAGCGGCACCGGCATCCCCTGGATGGCCTTGTCGCGCTGGATGGCCTTGGCGGCATTGTGTGCCGAGTGCAGCGTCTCCAGGTTCTCGTAGAGCTGCTTGGCCATCTGGTAGGCCAGCTCGTCGGGCACGCCCGCGTGCGTGACCAGGAAGTTGGGAATCGCCGCCGTGGGCACGTCCGCCGCCTGGCCGGTGTAGGTGCCGGCAGGGATGATGGCGCTTTGGTAGGCGGCGTCGCCCACCTTGGCCACGGTCTCGGCGGGCACGGGCACGACGATGATCTTCACCGCCGTGGCCAGGTCGCGGATGGAGGCCACGCCCAGGCCGGCGGATTGCAGCGTGGCGTCGAGCTGGCGGTTCTTGATCAACTCCACCGATTCGCCAAAGGGCAGGTACTCGACCTTGCCCAGATCCTTGTAGTCCAGGCCGGCGGCCTTGAGGATGGCGCGGGCGTTGAGCTCCGTGCCCGAGCGCGCCGCGCCGACCGAGACGCGCTTGCCCTTGAGATCGGCCAGCGTCTTGATGCCGGCATCGGCGTTGGCGACGATCTGGATGTAGTTGTTGTAGGTGGCCGACAGGCCGCGCAGCTTGTCGAGCTTTTTCGGGAAGCCCGCTTCGGCATCGCCCTTCCAGGCGTCCGATAGCGCATCGCCCAGGGTGAAGGCCAGCTCGCCACGGCCGGCCTGCAGCAGGTTCAGGTTCTCGGCCGAGGCCTTGGTCACCTGCGCCGTGGCGCGGGCGCCCGGGATGGTCTTGCCATAGACCTGCGACAGCGCCACGCCCAGCGGGTAGTACACGCCGCTTTGGCCGCCGGTCAGGACGTTGACGAATTGCTGCTGCGCGTGTGCGCCCGAGGTGGCGAGGAGGGCGCTCAGGCCGAGCCCGAGTCCGAGTTGACGAAGCCAGCGCATGTGGAAGTCTCCTGTATGTCGTGTGTGCTGCTGATGTGGCGGGGCAGAATAACGCAACTGCTGGCTGGCGGGCGGCTGGCCTGCAGGAGCCCGAGCAGGGTTTTCACCCATGGCGCGGGAAGCTTCGGGGTTTACCGGGGTTGAGAGCGTGGACGGCGCAGCCGTCCTGAGGAGGGCTGTGCGGCTGTGCCTGATCGTGCTCGCCGTGGGGCTACATCCATTGAATAATCTGTGCCATGGATTGCACCAAGACCCTGCGCCTGCGCATCAAGGACAAGCACCGCAAGATGCTGGCCGCGATGGCGCGCGAGGTCAATCAGGTCTGGAACTTCTGCGACGAGACCAGCCACCGCGCCATACGAGAGCGCCGCCAATGGCTATCGGGCTACGACCTGCAAAAGCTGACCAAGGGCTTCAGCAAATGCGAGGGCATCCACATCGGCTCGCCCACCGTGCAGCAGGTGTGTGAGTACTACGCCAAGGCCCGCAAGCAGTTCAAGAAAGCCAAGCTGCGCTGGCGTGTCTCCAACCCGCAAAGCAGCAAACACAGCCTGAGCTGGATTCCATTCAAGGCGCGGGCCTTGCAATACAAAGCGGGGCAGATTGCCTTTGCCGGCCAGAAATTCAGCCTCTGGGACAGCTACGGTCTGATGGATTACGAGCTACGTGCAGGCAGCTTCAGCCAAGACAGCCGGGGCCGCTGGTACTTGAATGTCGTCGTCAAGGTACAGGCCAAGGCCAGCGCGGGCACGGCCAGTATCGGTATCGACCTGGGGCTGAAAGAGGCGGCGGTGGCCTCCACGGGCGAACGCATCGAAGGGCGCTTTTACCGCAGACTCGAATGCCAGCTGGGCATCGCCCAGCGGGCACACAAAAAACAGCGCGTACGTGCCATCCACGCAAAAATTGCCAACCAGCGCAAAGACCTGCTGCATCAGTTCAGCACGCGGCTGGTGAAAAACAACGCCGCCATCTTCGTGGGCGACGTGGCCGGCGCCAAGCTGGTCAAAACCAAGATGGCCAAGAGCACGCTGGATGCGGGCTGGGCCAAATTAAAGACGATGTTGGAATACAAGAGCCATCAGGCCGGTATCGTCTTGGAGGTAGTGGGCGAGAGCTACACCACCCAGACTTGTTCGTGCTGCGGGAACATTCCCGCCAGCAGTCCGAAAGGTAGGGCAGGCCTGCGAATAAGAGAATGGACTTGCAGCGACTGCGGCGCGGCGCACGACCGCGACGTGAATGCGGCCAGGAACATTCTCGCGGCGGGACATCGCCGTCTTGCAGAAGGAATCCCCGCGCTTTAGGGCGGGGAGGATGTCAAGGGTTGTTCTGTCCCGCCGGCAGACTGCCATACACCTCAGGCATTCATGCGTTCCCTGTCCCAAGCGGCCCTTGCGCCTGCCCCCGATGCTTCCTTGATCGACCAGTTCATCGACGCCCTGTGGCTGGAGGATGGCTTGGCGCGCCTGACGCTGCAAGCCTACCGCGGCGACCTGCGGGCGCTGGCGCAGTGGCAGGCGCAGCGGGAAAAAGGCCTGCTGCAGGTGCAGGAGAGCGACCTGGAGGCCTATCTGAGCCACCAGCACGCCCAGACCCGCGCCACCACTGCCAATCGCCGCCTGACCGTGTTCCGGCGCTTTTATGCCTGGGCGCTGCGCGAGCGGCTGCTGACCGCCGATCCCACAGTGCGCCTGCTGGCCGCGCGCCAGGCGCTGCGCGTGCCGCAGACCCTGACGCAGCAGCAGGTCGAGCAACTGCTGCGCGCACCGGATGTGGACACTGCCCTGGGCCTGCGCGACCGCGCCATGCTGGAGCTGCTGTATGCCAGCGGCCTGCGCGTGAGCGAGCTGGTGGAGCTCAAGACCTGGCACGTCAGCCTGGGCGAAGGGGTGCTGCGTGTCATGGGCAAGGGCGCACGCGAGCGCCTGGTGCCCTTTGGCGAGGAAGCGCAGCAATGGCTGGAGCGCTATCTGCGGCGCGCGCGCGGCGAGCTGCTCGGGCCGCGCCAGACCGATGACCTGTTCGTCACGCGCCGCGCAGCGGCCATGAGCCGGGTCATGTTCTGGAAGCTGGTGCGGCACTATGCCCTGCTGGCCGGCATCAGCGCGCCGCTGTCGCCGCACACCCTGCGCCACGCCTTTGCCACGCATCTGCTCAACCACGGCGCCGACCTGCGCGTGGTGCAGCTGCTGCTGGGACATGCCGACATTTCCACCACCACCATCTACACGCACGTGGCGCGCGAGCGGCTCAAAGTCCTGCACGCCCGGCACCACCCGCGTGGCTGAGGGGCAGGGCCAGCCCTATTCGTCCTGGTCGAGGTTCTCGGCCCAGGCCAGCGCCTGCAGGTGTGCCCAGTTGACCTGCCGGTTGGACAGGTGCAGCGCCTGGGCGCAGCGGGCAAAGGCCTCCTCGTCGGCGCTTTCGCAGGCGCGCGTGAGCTCCAGGAAGGGCGCCAGCACGCCCTTGCCATGCAGCACGGCATCGACCACCGGCTGGGGCAGGGCGACGGACTCGAAGGCCTGCTCCAGCGATACGCCCAGCATCACGTCCAACAGCGAGAACACGCCGGCGACGAAGGCGTTGTCGCAGTCCTCGGGCTGCAGCAGCTCGGCGGCCAGCAGCTCCATCAGGCGCCCGCGCACCACGGCGGTCTGGCCCACGGCGGGCGGCGAGCCGGTGTTGCGCGAAGTGGTCAGCAGCAGGGCGGCCCAGCGAAAGAGTTTTTTCAGGCCCAGGATCATCACGGCGTGGCGAAACGAGGTGATCTCGCACGACAGGCCGAAACCCGAGGAGTTGATGAAGCGCAGCAGGTTGAACGACAGCGTCGGATCTTTCTTCAGCAGCTCCTCGATCTCGGTCAGCGAGGCCTGCTGGCGCACCATGTTGATGAGCTGCACGATGGTGGCCTGCGAGGGCCGGATGGTCTGCGCCTGGATGACCGTCGGCTGGGCGAACCAGTAGCCCTGGAACAGGCGCACGCCCAGGGCAGCCATGCGCTCGTACTGCTCGGCCGTCTCCACCTTCTCGGCCACCAGGGCGGCTGCGCTGTAGGAGCGGGCGAACTTAATCAGCGGCTCGGCCAGCTCGGGCTTGAAGGCCAGCAGATCAAGCTTGATGTAGGCTGCCTGCGGCAGCCAGGAGGCGTAGGCGCGGCGCAGCACCTCCTGGTTGAAGGCCAGGCGAAAGCCGCGCGCGCGCAGGCTCTCGAAGACCGGCAGCAACTCCCCGATCTGCTCGGGCGTGGCCTGCTCGCCCAGCGTCTGCACCTTGAGCACCACCCGCTCGGGGTGGATCAGCTCCAGGTGCGGCCCCTTGAGGCTTTCGTGGGTGCAGTTGATGAAGACGGTCTTGCGCCCCACCAGGGCTTCCGAGCCGGCATAGGACAGGGCGTTGAACAGCAGCGCGGCATCGCTGGCCGCCGTGTGGGCCGCTGCCGCCGTGGAGCGGTCGAACAGCTCGTAGCCGAACACGGCGCGCTTGTCGTCCAGGATGGGCTGGCGGGCAATGAGGTTCTGCCTGTCGTGTGCAGGCTCGGCGCTGGAGCTGGGGGAAGGGGGCGCAATATCGGTCATGGCACAAACATTTGAAAGCTGGCGGCGCAGGGCAGGCCCTGTCAGTGGCCGACCACCCCGGCCCAGGTCAGCGCCTGCAGGTGTGCGGCGTTGATCTGGCCGATGTCCAGCGCCAGGGCCTGGGCCATCCGGGTGAAGGTGGGCTCGTCGCCGTTTTCGCAGGCGATGGCCAGGGCCAGCAGTCTGCCGTGGGTGCCGCTTTGCTGCAGCAGTGCCTCGGTGACGCTGGCTGGCAGGCTCAGCAGGCCCAGCGCTTCGGCCAGCGGCATCCCCAGCATCTGGTCGAGCATGGAAAACAGGCCCACCACAAAGGCCTCGTCGGCCGTTTCCTGGTCGCCCAGGCGCAGCGCCAGCAACTCCATCAGGCGGGCGCGCACCACGGCGGTCTGGGCCACGGCGGGCGGCGTGCCGGCGCTGCGCACCGCCGTCAGCAGCAGCGCTGCCCAGCGAAACAGCCGCTTGAGGCCCAGCAGCATGACCGCCTGGCGCAGCGAAGACACCTCGCGTGTCATGCCCAGGCTGGCCGAGTTGATCAGGCGCAGCAGGCTGAAGGACAGGCTGGCGTCCTTTTTCAGCACCTCCTCGATGGCGTCGGCGCCGGCCTGGCTGCGCAGCACGTTGAGCAGCTGCACCGTGATGGCCTGCGAGGGTGTGAGCACGCGCGCCTGCACCAGGGTCGGGCGGGAAAACCAGAAGCCCTGGAACATCTGCACGCCCAGCGACGACACCATGTCGTACTGCTGGGCGGATTCGATCTTTTCGGCAATCAGCTCGGCGCGGCTGTGCCGGCTGGCGTAGCTGATGAGCACGCTGGCCTGGTCGGCAGCCAGCACCGACATGTCCAGCTTGATGTAGTCGGCCAGCGGCAGCCAGGGCGCATAGGCCGACTCCAGCACCGTGTGGTTGAAGGCCAGGCTGAAGCCGCGCTCGCGCAGGCTGCTCAGGATGGTCAGGCGCGCACGCACCTCGGAGGCCGCGACATGGCCCAGCGGCGGGATCTCCAGCACCACCTTGTCCGGATCGACCAGGTCGAGATGCCCGCCGGACAGGCTCTCGTGGGTGCAGTTGACGAACAGCAGCGTCGGGCCGACCAGCTCGTCGATGCCGACATGCGACAGGGCGGTGAACACCAGCATCATGTCGCTGGCAGCCGTGTGCGGGGAGCGCGAGCGGTCGAACAGCTCGTAGCCGATGACCGCCTCCTGGCCATTGACTATGGCCTGGCGCGCAATCATGGCGCCGGGGCGGCCCGAGGCGGCAGGGGAAGACTGGGAGAGCATGAAACCTGGAGGCAGGGGACGCGGGGCGTCGCAGCAGGGCTGAGCAAGGCAGGGCGGAGGGCCATTGTAGGGAATGCAGGCCCGGGCTCAACCGTTGTCCAGCCAAGCCAGCTCGGCCTGGCTGAAGCCGGCAGCGCGGCGTGCCTCGGCATTGATCGGCGGCTTGGGGCGCGGCGCCTCGTAGTGCTGCGCCAGCCAGGCGTAGTGCGCCAGCGGCTCCAGGCCGCGCCGGGCGCACAGCCAGCCAAACCAATGGTTGCCGATGGCCACGTGGCCAATCTCCTCACGCAAGATGGTGTCCAGGATGTCCACGGCGGCCAGCGCGTCGGGCGTGCCGACGCGGCGCAGCTTGTGCTGGATCAGCGGTGTCGCGTCCAGGCCGCGCGCCTCCAGCGTGCGCGGCACCAGCGCCATGCGCGCCACGATGTCATGCGCCGTCTTCTCGCACATGGCCCACAGGCCCTGGTGCGCCGGGAAGTCGCCGTAGTCGTGGCCCAGGTGCGCGCGCAGATGGTCGCGCAGCAGGCGAAAGTGCCTGGCCTCCTCGGCGGCCACCTGCAGCCAGTCCAGGTAGAACTGGCGCGGCATGTCGGCAAAGCGCCAGATGGCGTCCAGCGCCAGGTTGATGGCGTTGAATTCGATGTGGGCGATGGCGTGGATCAGCGCCGCGCGGCCCAGGGCCGTGGCCGGCGAGCGCCGGGCAACGGCCGTGTGCGCCAGCAATTCGGGCCGCACCGGGTGCCCGGGCAGCGCCTGGATGGGGGTGTAAACAGCTTTTTCAGCTATCGAAATACTAGCTGCCTGCGCTTGCAGGGCAACGGTTAGAGTCGATTTTTCCTCTGGATCGGTGAGTTGCAGGATGTGCAGGGCGTGTTGGCGAAGCTCCATCCCTACAATTGTATTTTTCCCGCCAACCCCCGCATGAAAGGCAGCATCCGATGGCAATCTACGAACTCGACGGCGTGGCGCCGCAGCTGGCAGACAGCGCCTGGGTGGCCGACAGTGCCCAGGTCATGGGCAACGTCCGCCTGGAGGGCGACGCCAGTGTCTGGTTCGGCGCTGTGGTGCGCGGCGACTGCGAGAGCATTGCCATCGGCGCCGGCTCCAACGTGCAGGACGCCAGCGTGCTGCATGCCGACTTCGGCCAGCCGCTGGTCATCGGGCGCCACGTCACCATCGGCCACCAGGTCATGCTGCACGGCTGCACCATCGGCGACGAATCGCTGATCGGCATCGGCGCCGTGGTCTTGAATGGCGCCAGGATAGGCCGCAACTGCCTCGTGGGCGCGGGCGCGCTGGTCACCGAGGGCAAGGAGTTCCCCGACGGCTCGATGATCCTGGGCAGCCCGGCCAAGGCGGTGCGCCAGCTCACGCCCGAGCAGATGGCGGCCATTCGCCAGAGTGCCCAGCACTACATCGACAACGCGCGGCGCTTTCGCGCCACGCTGCGCCAGATCGGCTGAAGAGGCCCGGCCCTGCGCCGATCTGGCGCGCAACTGCCAAGAAAAGGGATCACCTTCCGTGTCCGAACTGCACAAATTCCTGTTTGACGGCCTGCCGGTGCGCGGCGCCATCGTGCGCCTGACCGATGCCTGGGTCGAGCTGCTCTCCCGGCGCGCCGGCAACAGCGAGACCGGCGCCTACCCGCCGCCGGTGGCCGAGCTGCTGGGCGAGATGGCCGCCGCCGGCGTGCTCATGCAGTCGCACATCAAGTTCAACGGCGCGCTGATCCTGCAGGTCTTTGGCGACGGCCCGGTCAAGCTGGCCGTGGCCGAGGTGCGCTCCAGCCTGGGCCTGCGCGCCACCGCCACCATCAGCGGCGAAGTGCCTGCCGCCGCGCGCCTGCCCGAGCTGGTCAACATCGGCGGCCAGGGCCGCTGCGCCATCACGCTCGATCCGCAGGATCGCCTGCCCGGCCAGCAGCCCTACCAGGGCGTGGTGCCGCTCAACGATGCCGCAGGCGAGGCGCTGCCCGATCTGTCCCAGGTGCTGATGCAGTACATGCGCCAGTCCGAGCAGCTCGATGCCACGCTGGTGCTGGCGGCCAACGACCAGGTGGCCGCCGGCCTGCTGATCCAGCGTATGCCGGTGCAGGGCGAGGGCAATCTGGCCGGCACTGGCCTGGGCAGCGATGAGCAGCGCGCGCAGCACGAGGAAGACTACCGGCGCATCGCCACGCTGGCGGCCAGCCTGACGCGCCAGGAGCTGCTGACGCTGGACGTACACACCATCTTGCACCGCCTGTTCTGGGAGGAGCGCCTGCTGCGCTTCGAGCCGCAGCAGGGCGCCAGCGGCCCGCACTTTGCCTGCACCTGCTCGCGCGAGCGCGTGGCCGCCATGCTGCGCAACCTGGGCCAGGCCGAGGTGCAATCCATCCTGGACGAGCGCAGCAACGTCGAGGTGGGCTGCGACTTCTGTGGCCGCCAGTACCACTTCGACCGGGTGGATGCGGCCCGGCTGTTCACCGAGCCGGAAAAGCAGCCGCCCGCGCCCTCCGGGATGCAGTGAGAAGACCCCAAAAAAGAGCGCTGCGGCACGGCTGCCGGGCGCTTCTTGGCTGCAGCTGGCGTGCTGCGCCGGGCTCACATGTTGGCGGGCAGTGCGGTGACGATGGCCGGGAAGAGCCACAAGATGGTCAGCGCCAGCACCATCAGCATGAAATACGGCGCGCAGACCCGGGCGATGTAGGTGATCTGGCGGCCCGTCATGCCTTGCAGCACGAACAGGTTGAAGCCCACCGGCGGGGTGATCTGCGCCGTCTCCACGGTGATGACCAGGAAGATGCCGAACCACAGCGGGTCGATGCCCGCCGCCTGGATGATGGGCAGCACTACGCTCACGGTCAGCACGATGGCGGAGATGCCGTCCAGAAAGCAGCCGATCAGCACGTAGAAGATGCCCAGCACGACGATCAGCATGCCCGGCGACAGGCCCAGGCCGCCGACGAACTCGGCCAGCTGGCGCGGCAGGCCGATGTAGCCCATGGCCAGCGTCATGAAGGCCGCTCCCGACAGGATCAGCGCAATCATGCAGTACAGCCGCGTGGCGCCCAGCAGCGCTGCCTTGAAGCTGTCCC
Source organism: Melaminivora jejuensis (assembly GCF_017811175.1). Classification (NCBI taxonomy): domain Bacteria; kingdom Pseudomonadati; phylum Pseudomonadota; class Betaproteobacteria; order Burkholderiales; family Comamonadaceae; genus Melaminivora; species Melaminivora jejuensis. The sequence continues at coordinate 1,954,454 of NZ_JACWIJ010000002.1, read as the reverse complement.
AGGTGAGCGAGCGCTGCGCAGCCGACAGGATCAGCGCGCCGGCCACGCCGATGGCTGCGGCCTCGGTGGCGGTGGCGATGCCGGTGTAGATGCTGGCAATCACGCTGCCGATCAGCAGCACCACCGGGATCAGGTGGCGCGCCTCGTGCAGTTTCTGGGCCAACGTCAGCCGTGCGTCCGAGGCCGGCACCTTGTCCGGGTGGAGCAGCGCCCAGCCGACGATCCAGCCGCTGAACATCAGCGCCAGCATCAGCCCCGGCAGCACGCCGGCCATGAACAGCTTGGAGATCGACAGCTCGGCCGAGACGCCATAGACGATCAGGATGATGGAGGGCGGGATCAGCAGGCCCAGCGTGGCCGGCCCACCCAGCGAGCCGATGATCTGCGCGGTCGGGTAGCCGCGCTTTTGCAGTTCCGGCAGGTTCATTTTGCCCACCGTGGCACAGGTCGCGGCCGACGAACCCGACACTGCAGCAAAGATGGTGCAGCCGATGACGTTGGTGTGCAAAAGCCGCCCGGGCAGGGCGTTCACCCACGGCGCCAGCCCGCGGAACATGCTCTCGGACAGGTTGGTACGGTACAGGATCTCGCCCATCCACACGAACAGCGGCAGCGCCGTAAGCGTCCACGAACTCGATGCACTCCAGATGGTCATGGCCATGGCGTCGCCTGCGGCGCGCGCGGTGAAGAACTCCATGCCGAACCAGGCTACGCCAGCCAGCGTCAGCCCCACCCATACGCCGCCGCCCAGCAGGGCCAGCAGCACCACGATCAGCGCAATGCTGGCGGTGATCTCACTCATGGTGTGCATCCTCCACGACGCGCGGCTGGCGCCGGCCCAGCAGCTCCAGTATCAGCTCGTCGCAAAAGGCGATGAAGAACACCAGCGTGCCCAGGGCCATGAACAGCTGCGGAATCCACAGCGGCGTGGCGTCCATGCCCATCGAGACGTCATCGATCTCCCAGGACTGCCACACCAGGCGCGATGAGTAAAAGGCCAGGAAACCCGACAGCGCCACGGCAATGGCCAGCGCCGCCACTTCCAGAGCCCGGTGGGCGCCGCCCTTGAGCGCGCCCAGCAGCAGGGTCACGCGGATGTGTTCGCCCTTTTTCAGGGTGCTGGCCAGGGCCATGAAGCCGGCGCCGGCCATGGCGTAGCCGGCATAGGCGTCGGTGCCCGGGGCAGAAAAGCCCAGCAGGCGGCTGAAGATGGTCAGGAGCACCATCAGCAGTACGCCGATCATGAACAGGCCGGCCAGCCAGGCGCTGGCGGAGTAGAGACTGTCGAGCAGCTTGCGCATGGGAGTTTTTCCTCGACGGCAGCCATCCGGGGCGGCGGTCGGGCACGTCGAGGCCGCCAGAGCCAGGCCTGGCGGGTGCGCGCCGGGCCAGAAGTCCGGATGCGGTGAGCCGCCTGCTTACTTGCTGGCCTTGAAGCTGTCGAGCAGCGCCTTGCCCTCGGCGCCGGCCTTGTCCTGCCATTCCTTGATGACGGTGTCACCCACCCGGGCCAGGTCGGCCTTGAGCTGGGCCGAGGGCTGCTCGACCTGCATGCCGCCCTGGCGCAGGGTGTCGAGCGCGCGTGCATCGACCTCGCGCGAAGCCTTCCAGCCGCGCTCCTCGGCAGCGGCGGCGGCCTTGAGCACGGCGTCCTGCTGCGCCTTGTCCAGAGCGTTGAAGGCCTTCTTGTTGACCACCACGGCGTTCTTGGGGATCCAGGCCTGGACGTTGTAGTAGTACTTCAGGTTCTCGAACAGCTTGTTGTCCGCGCCGGTGGCGCTGGAGGTGATCAATCCTTCGATCACGCCGGTGGCCAGGGCCTGCGACAGCTCGGCCTCCTGAATGGTCACGGGCTGCGCGCCCACCAGCTCGCCGATGCGCGCCGTGGTGGGCGAATACACGCGCCACTTCATGCCCTTGAGGTCAGCGGCCGAGTTGATGGGTTTCTTGGTGTAGATGCCTTGCGGCGGCCAGGCCACGGCGTACAGCAGGATCTGGCCCTGCTTGTCCAGCAGCTTTTGCATCTGCGGCTTTTGTGCCTGGTAGAGCCTGAAGGCATCGTCGTAGTCGGCGGCCAGGAAGGGCAGGCCGTCGGCGCCGAACAGGGGCAGCTCGTTTTGGAAGCTGACCATGAAGAACTCGCCCATGTGCGCATTGCCGGTCTGCACCGCGCGCTTGATGTCGGGCATCTTGAACAGCGAGGCACCGAAGTGCGGAGTGATCTTGAGAGCGCCGCTGGTGGCTGCCTCGACGTCCTTGACGAACTGCTCGTTGTTCTTGGAGTGGAAGTTGAACGCCGGGTAGGCGGTGGCGAAGTCCCACTTGGTCTGGGCGGATGCCCCGCTCGCGAAACCGGCGGCGGCCAGAACTGCGGTGGCGCTGAGGAGGATGCGACGCTTCATGAAAAGTCTCCGGAGGGTGGGTCGAGAGCCGCCGCCGGTGGACGCCGCTTGCGACGCCGCTCCGTGCTGGCGGAGTGCGGACGGCTGGAAGTTAGCAGTCTCGCCCCGCAATCGCCATTGGGGTTTTCAACAATAAAAATTTATTGTGGGTGATGTAGCTTATTGTTGTACCTCTAGACTAGGTATTTTGTTCAACAAAACAAGCGACAAGGCTTTTTTTGCTCTTTTCGCTCTTTCCTCATCGCCACCGTGGCACCAGACCCCTCACTGCACCTGCCTGGCATAGACCGCCAGCACCATACGCTCGGACTGCACCAGGTAGGCCTCCAGTTCGCGCGCGGCCTCGGCCGTCTGGCCGTCCATGAACAGCTGCAGCAGCCGCGCGTTGTAGTCCACGTAGGGCGCGTGCAGGTACTCGGGGTCGTCGAGCAGGCCAAAAGCCAGGCGCAGCTCGGCGCAGATGTCCTCGAACATGGCCGACAGGCGTTCGCTGTCGCTCAGCGCCACGATGGCGGCGTGAAAAGCCATGTTGGCCGAACCCACGCGCAGCCAGTCGCGTGCCTCGCGTGCGGCACTGGCCTCCTCAACGGTCTGGCGCATACGCTTGTGCGCCGGGTGCAGCGGCCAGGCCTTCTTCAGCGACTGGCACTCGATGAGCCGGCGCACGCGGTAGATGTCGATGATGTCGGCCATCGAGGGTACGACCACCGACACGCCCCGGTTGGGTTCATGGTGCAGCAGCCCCTCCTTGATCAGGATGCGGAACACCTCGCGCAAGGTGTTGCGCGAGATGTCGAGCTGCTGGCTCAGCGCCGCTTCGGACAGATGCTGGCCGGCGCGCAACTGGCCGTGGATGAGCTGCTGGCGGATGGTGTCGGCGACCGTATCGGCCAGGCTGGTGGCCTCGGTACGGGTCGAAAAATGCCGGGATTGCATGGCGTGGGCGTGCAGTGGAGTTGCAGACAGGAGCGGCTGAGGCGGGCCGGACGGAACAGGCTGGCGGCATGATTGTTGAGCAATCATGCCGATTTTTGTGAAAACGGAGCAGCGAATGGACATCACCATGGACATCAACAGCGACCTGGGCGAGAGCTTCGGCCCCTGGCGCATGGGCGACGATGCCGCCATGCTGGACATCGTGACCAGCGCCAACGTGGCCTGCGGCTTCCACGCGGGCGACCCTGCCGGCATCTTGCAGACCCTGCGCGCGGCGGCGCAGCGCGGCGTGGCGGTGGGCGCGCATGTGGGCTACCGCGACCTGGTCGGCTTCGGGCGGCGCAACATGGAGCCGGGCAGCGCCGAGCTGGTGGCCGACGTGATCTACCAGATCGGCGCGCTGCAGGGCCTGGCGGCAGCGGCCGGCACGCAGGTGCGCTACGTCAAGCCGCACGGCGCCCTGTACAACACCATCGCCCACGACCGGCGCCAGGCCGATGACGTCATCAGCGCCGTGCTGGCGGTGGACGCCAGCCTGGCGCTGATGGCGCTGGCCGGCTCGCCCCTGGTCGAGTGGGCGCGCGCACGCGGCCTGCGCGTGGTGACCGAGGCCTTTGCCGATCGGGCCTACAACGATGACGGCACCCTGGTCGCGCGCCGCCACGGCGGGGCCGTGCTGCACGACGCCGAGGCCGTGGCCGAGCGCATGTTGCGGCTGGTGCAAAGCGGCGAGATCGAAGCCATCAGCGGGCGCAGCGTGCGCGTGCAGGCCGACTCCATCTGCGTCCACGGCGACAGCCCCGGTGCGCTGGAGATGGCACGCCGCATCCGTGCGCGGCTGGCGCAGGCCGGTGTGGCGCTGCGCTCCTTTGCCGACTGAGCTGGCAATGTCCATGCGTTTCCTGCCCGCCGGCGATGGCGCCGTGCTGCTCGAATTGCCCGATCTGGCGCATACCCTGGCGCTGCACCGCGCACTCAGCGCCCAGCCCTTGCCGGGCGTGTGTGAAGTCGTGCCTGCTGCCCGCACCCTGCTGGTCTACTACGACCGCCAGGCCCTCGTTGCGCTGCCCGAGCTGATGGCGGCGCTGCGCACGCGCGCCGCGCAGGTGGCAGCTGGCGGCCAGGCGTATGCCGGCGCGCCCGGGCGGCTGGTGGAGATCCCGGTGCGCTACGACGGCGCGGATTTGCCCGAGGTGGCCGAGCTGCTGGGCATCAGCGTGGCCGAGGTCATGGAGCGCCACACCGCCCAGCCCTGGCAGGCGGCCTTTGCCGGCTTTGCCCCGGGCTTCGTCTATCTGACCGGTGGCCATCCCTGCTTTCAGTTGCCGCGCCGGGCCTCGCCGCGCGTGCGGGTGCCCGCCGGCTCGGTGGCGCTGGCCGGGGATTTCAGCGCCGTCTATCCCGGCGCCAGCCCGGGCGGCTGGCAGCTCATCGGCGTGACCGAAGTGCCCATGTGGGATCTGCAGCGCGCCGAGCCGGCCTATGTGCAACCGGGCTTTCGGGTGCAGTTTCGCAATGCGTGCAGCGCGGGCCGGCACATCAGCCTGCCTGGTCTGCCCAGCCGCACTGCACAAGGGGCCGGAGATGTGGAAAATGCCCAGGATTTTGAGTCAAAAACGCCTCAAACCCAATACCAGAAAGCGATAGCAGCTATTGAAATAGTAGCTACCGGCCTGCAGACCCTGGTGCAGGACGCGGGCCGCCACGGCCTGGCCGGGCTGGGCGTCTCGCCCTCCGGGGCGCTGGATGCGCCGGCCATGCGCCTGGCCAACCGCCTGGTGGGCAACCCGGTCGATCAGGCCGTGCTGGAGAGCCTGCTGGGCGGCCTGCAGCTGCGCAGCCAGGGCCGCACGACGCTGGCCGTCACCGGCGCGCGCGTGGCGCTCACGCTGCAGGCAGCCGATGGGCGGCAGTGGCCTGTGGCCAGCCACACGGCGCTTGCGCTCGACGATGGCGACCTGCTGAGCGTGGCCGCGCCCGAGGCTGGTGTGCGCAGCTATGTCGCCGTGCGCGGCGGCTGGCAGGTGGCGCCGGTGCTGGGCAGCTGTGCCAGCGACACGCTGGCGCAGATTGGCCCGCCAGCGCTGCAGGCCGGCCAACGCCTGGCCGTGGGCGCTGGCGTGCCGCAGCAGGCCTTGCGCGCCGTGCAGGAGCCGGCGCCCGCGTCTGCCCTGCCCAATTGGCCCCGGGCGGGCGATGCCGTGGTGCTAGACGTGCTGCTCGGCCCGCGCACCGACTGGTTCACACCCGAGGCGCTGGCGCTGCTGCAGGAGCAGGACTGGCTGGTCACCCCGCGTTCGAGCCGCGTCGGTATGCGCCTGCACGGCCAGCAGCCGCTGGCGCGCAGCCGCCCGCAGGAGCTGCCCAGCGAGGGCACGGTCACGGGCGCCATCCAGGTGCCGGCCGACGGCCAGCCCGTGCTGTTCCTGGCCGACCATCCGCTGACCGGGGGCTACCCGGTGATTGCCGTGGTGGCCAGCCACCATCTGGCGCTGGCGGCGCAGACCCCGGTGGGCTGCCGGCTGCGCTTGCGCGTGATTGCGCCGTTTGCCCCGGCAGCCTGAAGACACCCCGAAAAAACCACAAGGACGCCTGCCATGCTTCGCAAAATCTTGATCGCCAATCGCGGCGAGATCGCCGTGCGCATCGCGCGCGCCTGCCGGGACTACGGCGTGCGCTCGGTCGCCGTCTATGCCGACCCGGACGCCGAGGCCCTGCACGTACAGGCCGCCGACGAGGCCTGGGCGCTGCAGGGCCTGCGCCCCGCCGAGACCTATCTGGACATGGGCAAGCTGCTGGACATCGCGCGGCGCAGCGGCGCCGATGCCGTGCATCCCGGCTACGGCTTTCTGTCCGAGCGCGCCGAGTTCGCCCGCGCCGTGCAGGCTGCCGGCCTGGTCTGGATCGGCCCGCCGCCTGCCGCCATCGAAGCCCTGGGCGACAAGGTGGCGGCGCGGCGCATCGCCCGGCAGGTGGGCGCGCCCCTGGTGGCCGGCACGCCCGGCCCGGTGCAAGGCGCCGATGAGGTGCTGGCCTTTGCCCGCGCCCACGGCCTGCCCGTGGCCATCAAGGCGGCGCACGGCGGCGGTGGCCGGGGGCTGAAGGTCGCCTGGCACATGGACGAGGTGGCCGAACTGTACGAATCCGCCGTGCGCGAGGCCACGGCGGCCTTCGGGCGCGGCGAGTGCTATGTCGAGCAGTTCCTGGATCGCCCGCGCCATATCGAAGCCCAGGTGCTGGCCGACCGGCATGGCCAGGTGCTAGTGCTGGGCACGCGCGACTGCTCGCTGCAGCGGCGCAACCAAAAGCTGGTGGAAGAGGCGCCCGCGCCTTTCCTGAGCGAGCAGCAGCGCCAGCAGATCCACGAGTCGGCGCGCGCCATCTGCGCCGCTGCCGGCTACGAGAGCGCCGGCACGGTGGAATTCCTGCTTGGCTGCAACGGGCAGATTTCCTTCCTGGAGGTCAACACCCGGCTGCAGGTCGAGCACCCGGTGACCGAGGAGACCACCGGTGTCGATCTGGTGCTGGAGCAGTTGCGCATTGCCGACGGTCTGCCGCTGCCCTGGACGCAGACCCCGCCGGCGCGCGGCCACAGCATCGAATTTCGCATCAACGCCGAAGACCCGGGACGTGGCTACCTGCCCACGCCCGGGCGCATCACGCGCTTCGATGCGCCCAGCGGCCCGGGCGTGCGCCTGGACAGCGGGGTGGCCGCGGGCAGCAGCGTGCCGGGCGTGTTCGACTCGCTGCTGGCCAAGCTGATCGTGACCGGGGCGACGCGCGAGCAGGCGTTGGCGCGGGCGCGCCGGGCGCTGCGCGAATTTCACATCGAAGGCGTGGCCACGGTGCTGCCCTTCCACCGGGCGGTGCTGCAGGAGGCGGCCTTCACCGCCGAGGATGGCTTTGCCGTCCACACGCGCTGGATCGAGACCGAGCTGGCGGCGCACCTGGAGCCTGCCGCCCGGCCCGGGCCAGAGGAGGCTGCGCCGCTGCTGCGCACCTTCATCGAAATCGATGGCCGGCGGGTGGCACTGGGGTTGCCGGCGGGGCTGGTGCTGGCTGGCGTATCCGGCCAGGAGGGTGGCGCAAGAGGTGGGAGCGGCGCATCCGGGACGCCGGCCCAGGCGCCGAGGGCTGCCGCTGCGCCGGGCGAGGTATTGGCACCCCTGGCCGGCACCCTTGTGGCCTGGCACCGGCACAGCGGCGACGCCGTGCAGGCCGGCGAGGTGATTGCCGTGCTGGAAGCGATGAAGATGGAGACATCGGTGGCCGCCCCGCAGGCCGGCATCCTGCAATGCCTGGCCGAAGTCGGCAGCGCGCTGCAGGCTGGCCAGAGCCTGGCGCGCATCCAGGCGGCGGGCGCGCAGGCCGGGGGGTGAGGGCGGTTGTGCGTTGAACGCTGAGCGTTCTGCGTGTTTGTGGGCATTCACGCCCAGCGCCCAACGCCCCCCGCCAAACGCTCGACCTTCCTCAACGCGGCGCCACCGGCATGACCTGGACGTAGATCTCACCCTGGCGCACCATGCCCAGCTCGGTGCGGGCGCGCTCCTCGACCATTTCCAGGCCCTCGCGCAAATCCTGCACCTCGGCGGCCAGGCGCTCGTTGTCCTGGCGCGCCCGGGCATTGGCGGCCTGCTGGGCCGCCAGCTGGCTGCGCATCTCGCGCACCTGCGGAATGCTGCCGCGCCCCTGCCACAGCTGCATGTGAATGCCCAGCAGCAACAGGAGCAGCAAGAGCGCGACAGTGCGTGTGGCCACGGGTGCAGTGAGCGGTCAAGCCAAGTGGGCGGGAGGGCAGGAGGGCAGCAAGGCGCCTGGCTGCGCGTCAGCGCAGGTTGTAGAAGGCAGCGCGGCCTGGGTACTGCGCCACGTCGCCCAGGTCTTCCTCGATGCGCAGCAACTGGTTGTACTTGGCGATGCGATCCGAGCGGCTCAGGGAACCAGTCTTGATCTGGCCGGCGTTCAGGCCCACGGCGATGTCGGCAATCGTCGAGTCCTCGGTCTCGCCCGAGCGGTGGCTGATGACGGCGGTGTAGCCGGCGCGCTTGGCCATCTCGATGGCGGCGAAGGTCTCGCTCAAAGTGCCGATCTGGTTGATCTTGATCAGGATGGAGTTGGCTATTGCCTGGTCGATGCCTTCCTTGAGGATGCGGGTGTTGGTCACGAACAGGTCGTCGCCGACCAGCTGCACCTTGCTGCCCAGGCGCTCGGTCAGCAGCTTCCAGCCGTCCCAGTCGCCCTCGTGCATCCCGTCCTCGATGCTGATGATGGGGTATTTGTCGCACCAGGTGGCCAGCATGTCAGTCCACTGCTGGGCCGTGAGCTGCACGCCGCCTTCGCCGGCCAGCACGTACTTGCCGTCACGATAGAACTCGCTGGCGGCGCAGTCCAGGGCCAGCACGATCTGCTCGCCTGCCGTGTAGCCGGCGGCGTCGATGGCTTCCAGGATGAGCTGGATGGCCGCTTCGTGGCTGTCCACGCTGGGGGCAAAGCCGCCCTCGTCGCCCACTGCTGTGCTCATGCCGCGCCCGTCGATGATCTTCTTGAGCGCATGGAAGACCTCGGCGCCCCAGCGCAGCGCCTCGCGAAAGCTCGGCGCGCCCACCGGCACGATCATGAACTCCTGCAAGTCCAGGCTGTTGTTGGCGTGCGCGCCGCCGTTGATGACGTTCATCATCGGCACCGGCAGCTGGCAGCCGCCCATGCCGCCGAAGTAGCGATACAAAGGCAGGCCGGCTTCCTCGGCGGCGGCGCGGGCCACGGCCATGGACACGGCCAGCATGGCGTTGGCGCCCAGGCGGCTCTTGTTGTCCGTGCCGTCCAGGTCGATCAGCGTCTTGTCCAGGAAGGCTTGCTCGGCAGCGTCCAGGCCCAGCACGGCCTCGGAGATTTCGGTGTTGATGTGCTCGACGGCCTTGAGCACGCCCTTGCCCAGGTAGCGGCCCTTGTCGCCGTCGCGCAGCTCGATGGCCTCGCGCGAGCCGGTGGAGGCGCCGCTGGGCACGGCAGCGCGGCCCATGACGCCCGATTCGAGCAGCACGTCGCATTCGACGGTGGGATTGCCGCGGCTGTCCAGGATTTCGCGGCCTACGATGTCAACAATGGCACTCATGGTGATTCTCCAGGGAGTATGAAAACCGTTGCGCCGCAGCAAGAAAAGCGGCTGTATTTTGTATGAAATATGGCGCAAACCCTTGTGGGGCAAGCGATTCCAGCTATCAATGAAGGAGTGAATTCGGGGCTGTCGAATGTCCCCGCATGTCCCCCGACGCCCTCAGACGCCCTCGACGCAGACCATGTGCATGATGGCCGCGCCCTCGCGGGCGGCGCGCGCCTTGCGGTATTCGGGCGAGTCGTGGAAGGCCAGTGCGGCCTCGAAGCTGGCGAACTTCAGGATCACGGTGCGCTGCGGGTTCCAGTCACCCTCCAGCACCTCGACCTTGCCGCCGCGCACGCAGACTTCGGCGCCGTGCGTGCGGATGGCCTCGGTGCTCCAGCGCTTGTACTCCTCGTATTGCTGCGGGTTGGTCACGCTGACCGAGGCAATGATGTATCCGGCGGGCATGGCGTCAGGCTCCAAAGTCGTTTTCCAGAAAGCCGCTTTTCTTGGCCACGGCATCGAGCTGCACCAGGCTGGCCAGCAGCGCGCGCATGTGCCGCAGTGGCACGGCGTTGGGCCCGTCGGACAGGGCGTTGCACGGGTCGGGGTGGGTTTCCATAAACAGCCCGGCCACGCCCACGGCGACGGCGGCGCGCGCCAGCGGTGGCACCATCTCGCGCATCCCGCCGCTGCTCGTGCCCTGGCCGCCGGGCAGTTGCACGCTGTGCGTGGCGTCGAACACCACGGGTGCGCCCGAGTCCCGCATGATGACCAGGCTGCGCATGTCGCTGACCAGGTTGTTGTAGCCGAAGCTCGCACCGCGTTCGCAGGCCATGAAGCGGTCTTCGGACAGACCGGCCTCGCGTGCGGCGGCACGGGCCTTGTCGATCACGTTCTTCATGTCGCCGGGCGCCAGGAACTGGCCCTTCTTGATGTTGACCGGCTTGCCCGATTGCGCCACGGCGCGGATGAAGTCGGTCTGGCGGCACAGAAAAGCCGGCGTCTGCAGCACGTCCACCACCGCTGCCACGTGGGGCACTTCGGCCTCGGTATGCACGTCGGTCAGCACCGGCACGCCGATGTCTTTTTTCACCCGGGCCAGGATCTCCAGGCCGCGCTCCATGCCCGGGCCGCGAAAGCTGGTGCCCGAGCTGCGGTTGGCCTTATCGAAGCTGCTCTTGAAGATGAAGGGGATGCCCAGCGAGGCGGTGATGTCCTTGAGCTGGCCGGCCACGTCCAGCTGCAGCTGCTCGGATTCGACCACGCAGGGGCCGGCGATCAGGAAGAAGGGGTGCTTGAGGCCGACGGGGAAGCCGCACAGTTGCATGTCGGATGTCCTGGTTGGTGCCGGCTCAGGCGCTGGCTGCCGCGCCGGCCTGCTGGTGGCGCTGCACGGCGGCGCGCACGAAGTCGTTGAACAGCGGGTGGCCGTCCCACGGCGTGGACTTGAACTCGGGGTGGAACTGCACGCCCATGTACCACGGGTGCACGTCCTGCGGCAACTCGACGATCTCGGTGAGTTGCTCGCGCTGGGTCTGCGCCGAAATCACCAGGCCGGCGGCGCGCAGGCGATCGAGGTACTGCACGTTGGCCTCGTAGCGGTGGCGGTGGCGCTCGGTGGCGGTGTCGCCATAGATGCGGTGCGCCAGCGTGCCGGGCTGGACGTTGGAGGTCTGCGCGCCCAGGCGCATGGTGCCGCCCAGGTCGGAGTGCTCGTCGCGCGTCATCACGCGGCCATCCTCGTTCTTCCATTCGGTGATCAGGGCAATCACCGGATGCGGGCAGCCCTGGTCGAACTCCGTGGAGTTGGCCCCGGCCAGGCCGGCCACATGGCGCGCATATTCGATGGTCGCCACCTGCATCCCCAGGCAGATGCCCAGGTAGGGCACGCGCTGCTCGCGCGCGTAGCGGGCGGTGCTGATCTTGCCCTCCACGCCGCGCGAACCGAAGCCGCCGGGCACCAGGATGGCGTCGAAGCGCCCCAGCTGCTCGGCAGCGTTGGCGTCGGTGATGGCCTCCGAGTCCATGTGCGTGATCTTCACGCGGACATGGTTTTGCAGGCCGGCGTGCTTGAGCGCTTCGTTGACCGACTTGTAGGCGTCCGACAGCTCGGTGTACTTGCCGACCATGGCGATGCTGATCTCGCCGGCCAGGTGCTCGCACTCGTGTACCAGGTCGTCCCAGCGCTTCAAGTTGGCCGGCGGCGTGTTCAGGCGCAGTTTGTCGCAGATCAGGCCGTCCAGGCCCTGCTCGTGCAACATGCGCGGCACCTTGTAGATGTTGTCCACGTCCCACATGCTGATCACGCCCCATTCGGGCACGTTGGTGAACAGCGAGATCTTGCCCTTTTCCTCGGCGGGCACGGCGTGCAGCGCGCGGCACAGCAGGGCGTCGGGCTGGATGCCGATCTCGCGCAGCTTCTGCACCGTGTGCTGGGTGGGCTTGGTCTTGAGTTCGCCAGCGGTTTCTATCCAGGGCAGGTAGGTCAGGTGGACGAAGGCCGAGTTGTTCGGCCCGAGCTTCAGGGACAGCTGGCGCACGGCCTCCAGAAAGGGCAGGGACTCGATGTCGCCCACCGTGCCGCCGACCTCGCAGATCGCCACATCGACCGCGTCCGGCGTGCCGATGCCGGCGCCGCGCCTGATGTATTCCTGGATCTCGTTGGTCACGTGCGGAATGACCTGCACGGTCTTGCCCAGGTAGTCGCCGCGGCGCTCCTTTTCCAGCACCGACTGGTAGATGCGGCCGGTGGTGAAGTTGTTGGCCTGCTTCATGCGCGTTTCGATGAAGCGCTCGTAGTGGCCCAGATCCAGGTCGGTCTCGGCGCCGTCGTCGGTCACGAACACCTCGCCATGCTGGAAGGGGCTCATGGTGCCCGGATCGACGTTGATGTAGGGGTCGAGCTTGATGAGGGTGACTTTGAGGCCGCGCGATTCGAGGATCGCGGCAAGCGAGGCGGAGGCGATTCCCTTGCCCAGGGAAGACACCACACCGCCGGTGACGAAGACGAATTTGGTCATGCCATTGATCGTGGAGCGGAGCGGGCAGGTCAGACCGGGTGCCAGGGAGCCGGGGGCTGATCCTGCCAGCGCCGCAGGTGCTGCTGTGCAGTGGGCAGGTGGCCCTGAGCTGGCAGCCACCCGTGCAAAAGCCGGCAATTTTACCTTGCCGCCGTCCGGCCCTGCCGGCAGCCTCTGCTACATTGCCCCGATGCAAATACTGGCTGGCAAGCACCTGGTGCTGGGGTTGAGTGGCGGCATCGCCTGTTACAAATCGGCTGAACTGGTACGGCTGCTGGCCAAGGCCGGCGCCAGCGTCCAGGTCGTCATGACCGAGGCGGCCGAGCAGTTCATCACGCCGGTGACCATGCAGGCGCTGTCGGGCCGCGCGGTCTATGGCTCGCAGTGGGATGCGCGCGAGGCCAACAACATGGCGCACATCAACCTCTCGCGCGAGGCCGACGCGGTGCTGATCGCGCCGTGCAGCGCCGATTTTCTGGCCCGCCTGGCGCAGGGCCGCTGCGACGAGCTGCTCAGCCTGCTGTGCCTGGCGCGGCCCATCGAGCGGGTGCCGCTGCTGCTGGCGCCGGCCATGAACCGCGAGATGTGGGCGCACCCGGCCACGCAGCGCAACCTGGCGCAGGTGGCGCGCGACGGCGCCGCTGTGCTGGGCGTGGGCTGCGGCGAGCAGGCCTGCGGCGAGACGGGCGATGGCCGGATGCTGGAGCCTGCCGAGATCATGGAGGAGCTGGCAGCCTTCTTCACGCCCAAGCTGCTGGCCGGCGAGCAGGTGCTGATCACCGCCGGCCCGACGTTTGAAGCCATCGACCCGGTGCGCGGCATCACCAACCTGTCCAGCGGCAAGATGGGCTTTGCCATCGCCCGCGCTGCACGCCAGGCCGGCGCGGAGGTCACGCTGGTGTCCGGCCCGGTGCATCTGCCGACGCCGCGCGGGGTGCGGCGCATTCCTGTCGATTCAGCAAGAAAAATGCTTGAAACCGTTACCAGTCAAGCGCAGAAAGCTAGTATTTTCATAGCGACTGCGGCAGTGGCCGACTGGCGCCCGGCCAGCAGTGCCGAGCACAAGATCAAGAAGGACGGCTCCGGCCAGGTGCCGACGCTGGCCTTCGTCGAGAACCCGGACATCCTGGCCAGCGTGGCGGCCTCGGCGCGCGCGCAAAGCGGCCAGCTGTACTGCGTGGGCTTTGCCGCCGAGAGCGAGAACCTGCTGGAGCACGCGGCCGCCAAGCGCGCACGCAAGGGCGTACCGCTGCTGGTGGGCAACATCGGCCCGGACACCTTCGGCCAGGACGACAACGCCCTGCTGCTGGTGGACGCAGGCGGCCACCGCGAGCTGCCGCGCGCCTCCAAGATCGAGCTGGCGCGCCAGCTGGTGGCGGACATCGCCGCGCGGCTGCGGCACACTCGCGGCGCATGAAGATAGACGTCAAGATTCTCGATGCGCGCATGGCGCAGCAATTGCCCGCCTACGCCACGCCGGGCAGCGCCGGCCTGGACTTGCGCGCCTGCCTGGACGCGCCGCTGACCCTGGCACCCAACGCCTGGGAACTGGTGCCCACCGGCCTGGCCATCCATATCAAGGATCCCGGCCATGCGGCGCTGATCCTGCCGCGCTCCGGCCTGGGCCACAAGCACGGCATCGTGCTGGGCAACCTGGTCGGCCTGATCGACAGCGACTACCAGGGCCAGCTCATGGTGAGCTGCTGGAACCGCAGCAGCACGGCCTATACCCTGCAGCCGCTGGAGCGGCTGGCGCAACTGGTCGTCGTGCCGGTGGTGCAGGCGCAGTTCCAGGTGGTGCAGGAGTTTGCCGCCAGCCAGCGCGGCGAGCGCGGCTATGGCTCGACCGGGCAGCATTGAGACGGCTTGCCTTGAGGGCCGGTGGCGTCAGTCCACGCCGACGCCTTGTCGCTGGCCCGAACTACAGGCGCTGCGCCGCACTGCTGGCCGACTGGCAGGCCGCCATCTGCTGCAATTCCCCTCTGGCCGCGCCGTCCGTATCTGGCCGCCCCGGGCCGAATACTGCACAGTTTTCTTTTTCATCACAGCTACAAGGAGCGATGCCATGCGTCAATATTCCCGTCTCGCTGCCCTGACCAGCACCGTCGTGCTGGCTGGCTCCCTGGCCGCCTGCGCCAGCTCGCCGCGCTACTCCGACCGCCCGTACTACTCGGGCCAGCCGGTGCAGACCGCCCCCACCTATGACGACCGGACGACCGAGTTCGGCGTGGTCTCCAACATCGAAGTCCTGCAGGATCGTGGGCGCACCTCGGGCGCTGGCGCCGTGCTGGGCGCAGTGGTCGGCGGCGTGCTGGGCAACCAGGTCGGCAAGGGAGGCGGGCGCGTTGCCGCCACGGCCATCGGCGCCGTGGGCGGCGCCGTGGCCGGCAACGCCATCGAGGGTAGCGGCGATCGCGGCGGCTACGACGGCTACCGCATCATCATCCGCCTCGACCGGGGCGGCCAGCGCGTCTATGACGTGCCCAACCCCGGCGATCTGCGCCCGGGCGATCGGGTGCGGCTGTACAACGGCCAGATCTCGCGCATCTGAGCTGCGCTGGGGTGACCGCCTGGCGGCGCCTCAGTGCCGGGCGTCGCTGCCGGGCGCCATGGGCTGGATGCGAAAGAAGCCCGCGCCAGCCGAGCGGCGCTCGGCTTCTTCTTCGCTGGCCTCGCGCACGCCGTGAACCCTGAGCTGCAGCCGCAGCGCCATGCCGGCCAGCGGGTGGTTGCCGTCCAGCACCACATGCTCGGGGTAGATCTGCGCCACGGTGTAGAGCGCATCGCGCGGCGCCTGGGCGCTGACGCCCTCGGGCAGTGCCGAGCCCTCGAAGGTCATGCCTTCTTCCAGCTCTTGCGGGAACAGCGCGCGTGCCTCCAGAAACAGCAATTGCCCGTCATAGTCGCCAAAGGCGTCCTCAGGCTCCAGGTGCAGTGACAGCTCGGCGCCTACCTCGTGGCCCTGCAAGGCCTGCTCGATGCGCTCCAGCAGGTCGTCGCCGCCGACCATGAATTCCACTGGCTCGTGCAGCACGTCCAGTTCTTCGCCCAGCGTGTCCTTGAGCACCCAGGTCAGCGCCACTACGCAGTGTTCATTGATTTCCATAAGAGAATTGTCGCAGTTCCCATCTCTCTTCCTCTCTCCCTTTCTCCTTCGGCACGCCCTTGAGGCGCGTCCCACGTCATGGATGTACGACAGCCCACAGCCTTGCTCGGCGGCCTGAGTCCGGCCCAGTTCATGCAGCGCCACTGGCACAGAAAGCCCCTGCTGGTGCGCGCTGCCATCCCCGGCTTCAAGCCGCCCGTGTCGCGCGCCGAACTGCTGCGCCTGGCGGGCAGCGAGGATGTCGAGTCGCGCCTAATCCAACACCAGGACGGCCAGTGGCGGCTGCGCCACGGGCCGCTGCCGCGCCGCGCCATCCCGTCCCTGACCACGCGCGAATGGACGGTGCTGGTGCAGGGCGTGGATCTGCACGACGATGCAGCCCATGCGCTGCTGCAGCGCTTTGCCTTCGTGCCGCACGCCCGGCTGGACGACCTGATGATCAGCTACGCCAGCGACGGCGGCGGCGTCGGGCCGCACTTCGACAACTACGACGTGTTCCTGCTGCAGGGCCTGGGCCGCAGGCGCTGGCGCATCGGGCGGCAGAAGAACGCCAAATTGATCGAAGGCCTGCCGCTGAAGATCCTGGCCCGCTTCGAGCCTGAGGAGGAATATGTGCTCGAACCTGGCGACATGCTGTACTTGCCGCCGGGCTGGGCGCACGACGGCGTGGCCGAGGGCGAGTGCATGACCTGCTCCATCGGTTTTCGCTCGCCCGACGCCGCCGGCCTGGCGCACGAGGTGCTGTTGCGCGTGGCCGATGCGGCTGCCGACGAGGACGACGCGCCGCTGTACCGCGACCCGAAGCAGACGGCCACCGCCAGCCCCGGCGCCATCCCCGCTGCCCTGCAGGCCTTCGCCCGCGAAGCCGTGCAGCGCGCCCTGGCCGACCCGGCGGCGCTGGACTGCGCCCTGGGCGAGGCCTTGACCGAGCCCAAGCCCAACGTCTGGTTCGAGCCGGCGCCTGCGGGCGGCTTGATGGAGCGCGTGGTGCTGGATAAACGCACACGCATGATGTATGACGAGCAGCACATCTTCATCAACGGCGAGAGCTACCGCGCTGCGGGCGACGACGCCGTGCTGATGCGCCGCCTGGCCGATGGGCGCGCCCTCGGGCCGCAGGAGCTGGCGCGCGCCAGCGACGAGGCGCTGGAGCTGCTGGCTGCCTGGTGCGACGCCGGCTGGGCACACGCGCGCAGCGATGGCTAACGCCCTGCCCACAGGCCGCTTCGAGGGCCGAGAGGCCTTTGCCGTCCTGGTGCGCCAGGCATTGGCCGCTGCCGCCCAGGCGGGCTGGGCCGAGCTGGTGTTGAGCGATGCCAGCTTTGCCGATTGGCCGCTGGGCGAGCGCGAGGTGGTGCAGTCGCTGCAGCAGTGGTCACGCGCGGGCCGGCGCTGCACGCTGCTGGCGCTGGACTTCGATGATCTGGTACGCCGCCAGCCGCGCTTCGTGCAGTGGCGCCGGCAGTGGGATCACCTCATCGCCTGCCGCAAGGCCGCCACCCCCGATCCGCTGGCGCTGCCCAGCGTGCTGTGGTCGCCTGAGTGGGTGCTGCAGCGCCATGACCCGGTGCGCAGCGTGGGCGTTGCCGGCCACGAGCCCGAGCGGCGCGTGCAGCTGCGCCAGACGCTGGACGAGTGGCTGGAGCGCCGGAGCACACCCGCCTTCCCGGCCACAGTGCTGGGGCTGTAGCACGATCAATACAGGCTTGTTCTTCGTGTAACTCTGTATTGACGTATCGTTCTTATAATCATCGGCTGATTTCACCAGGGTGCGCAAAGCGCTCTCAGTCGCGCCGATCGCTGTGAGGCGTTGAGGTTCGGCATTTCATAACAATCGTCTTCATCATTAGGAAACTGACATGAAAAATTCCGTCGTCCTGGCCGCCTTGATCGCTGCTGCCGCCCTCGCTGCCTGCGGCAAGAAGGAAGAGCCCGCTCCGGCGCCAGCGCCCGCTCCTGTGGAAGCCCCGGCTCCGGCACCCGAGCCGGCACCTGCTCCCGAGCCGGCACCCGCACCTGCCGAGGCTCCTGCTGCCACCGACGCGGCCACGCCTGCTGCCGATGCCGCCTCCGACGACGCCAAGGCTGCTGCCGACGCTGCTGCCGCCGCCGCAGCAGCTCCTGCCTCCTCGGAAGCCAAGTAAGCACGTCGCCAAGACGCAGCCAGCCTGGCACTCATGTGCCGGGCCAGGCAACAAAAACCCCGTGCGTACCAGCGCTACGGGGTTTTTTGTTGCCTGCTGCCTGCCGAGGCCATCACTCCCAGCGTCCCTGGCCGGGTGCCACCCAATTCGTCCCGGTGCGCTGGTCGGCCACGATGATGTCGGCGCTGGCACAGCCCCAGGCCTGTGCCAGCGCGGCCTGCGCCAAGTGCGGCTGGTTGTTGCGCGCGCTCAGATGGGCCGCCACCACCTGGCGCAGGCCGGGATGGCAGACGGCGCGCAGCAGCTCGGCGCTGGCGTCGTTGGCCAGGTGGCCGTGCGGGCCGGCGATGCGCTGCTTGAGAAAGGCCGGGTAGCGCCCGCCGTGCAGCATGTCGGCGTCGTGGTTGGCCTCCAGCAGCAGGGCGTGGCAGCCTTGCAGGTGCTGCACCACATGCTCCGGGGCATGGCCCAGGTCGGTCATCAGGCCGATGTGCGTGGCGCCGTCGCTCACGCGCAGATGCAGCGGCTCGCGCGCATCGTGGGGCACGGCAAAGGGCCAGGCCTCGAAGCCGCCCAGGTCAATGGCCTGGCCATCGTGGGCAAGGTGCAGCAGGCCGTCCAGCCCGGGCGCGCCCATGCCGCGCCAGGTGCCCTCGCTCATCCAGACCGGGATGCGCTCGCGCAGCGCGAGTTTGAGCACGCAGCCGGTGTGGTCGGAATGCTCGTGCGTGATGAAAACGGCATCCAGCGCGCCGGCGCTGGTGCCGGCGGCCTGCAATCGCACATCCACTTGGCGCAGGCTCAGGCCGCAATCCAGCAGCAGGCGGCAAGGACGCGTGCCGCTGCTGCCGCCCTCGATCAGCGTGGCGTTGCCACCGCTGCCGCTGGCCAGATTGCGAAAGCGCAGCAAGGTTGCGGCAGCCGCTTACTTCAGGTCGTCGGCGATCACGCGCACGATGCGCTCGGCGGTAGCCGAGGACTCGGGCGCGCCGGCAGCGTTGAGCACCGACACGGTGCTGCTGGCGCCCTCGCTGCGCACCACGATGCGGTACTTGAGCGGCGGCGCAGCGTCCGGGCTGCGGCTGAACAGCTTGCCAAAGAAGCCCTGCTGCTTCCTGTCCGCATTGGGCTCGACGTAGCGCACGAAATACACGCCCTGGCTGCGGTCCCGGTCTTCCACGGTGAAGCCGGTGCGATCCAGCGCCACGCCGACGCGGCGCCAGGCACGGTCGAAGGGCTCGGCGATCTGCACCACGGGCACGCCATCGACCTGGCCGATGCTGGCGGCTGGCGCTGCCGGCAGCGGCGCGGCGGCAGCCGCGCGCGACTGCTCCTCGCTCACGCCCAGCTTGACCATCAGGCGGCGCAGGAATTCGGTCTCCAGCTCCGGGTCGGCGGCGCGCGGCTGCCACACGGTCTGATCCTTTTGCGTGTTTGTATAGACCTCGACCATGCCGCGATGGCTGACATAGATCTCGGTGCCGCCATCGGCGCGCCGCTCGATGCGCGTGCGAAAGCGGTCACGCTCGCCGGTCGAGTACAGCGAGTCGAAAACCTTGCCGATGGTCGAGCGGATGATGTCCTGCGGCAGCTTGGCGCGGTTTTCCGCCCAGTCAGTCTCCAGCAGGCCCAGGTCGCGGTTTTCCAGGGTGTAGATGAAGCCGTTGTCCAGCCAGAAGTCACGTACCGGCTCCCACAGCTGGTCGGCACTGCGGCCCACCACCAGCCAGCGCTGGTTGCCGTCGCGCTCGATGCGCACGTCGCCGATGGCCTTGGGCGCGGCGCTGCTGGCGCTGCTGCGGCTTTGCTGCGCCGCGCCGGCCTCGTAGGCGGCGGCGGAGACAGTGCCGCCGGGCACGCTGTAGCGGGTGTCGCGCGACAGTTGCGTCAGGTCGGGCGGCACCTCCAGCGTCGCGCCCTTGCTGGCGCTCTTGTAGTCGATCTTGTCGCTCTCCAAGACGGAGCAGGCAGACAGGGCGAGGGCCAGGCCGAGCAGGCCGATGCGGGTGCTAGGGTTCACGAGAGCAGTCCTCGTTGCGCGGTGCGGATGCGCGAAGGCGGATGGATGGAGCGGGCAGGCGGGCGGCACGTCAGGCCAGCAGGCCGGCGGCGCGCAGTGCGCCCTCGACCACGGCTTCGTTGCCCTGCGACAGTGGCGTCATGGGCAGGCGCATGGCCGGGCCGCACAGGCCCAGGCGCGCCATGGCCCACTTGACGGGGATGGGGTTGGCCTCGACGAACAGGTGCCTGTGCAGCGGCAGCAGCTGGAACTGGATGTCCATGGCGGCCCGGCGGTCGCCGGCGATGGCTGCGGCGCACAGCTGGCGCATCAGGCGCGGCGCGACGTTGGCCGTGACGCTGATGTTGCCGTGGCCGCCGCACAGCATCAGGGCCACCGCCGTGGGGTCGTCGCCCGAATAGACGGCAAAGCCCTGCGGGACGTCGCGGATCAGCCACTGCGCACGCTCGATGTTGCCGGTGGCCTCCTTGATGCCGACGATGCCCGGCACCTGCGACAGGCGCAGCACGGTCTCATGGTGCATGTCTGCCACGGTGCGCCCGGGCACGTTGTACAGCACCATGGGCAGGTCGCCGACCGCCTCGGCGATGGCCTTGAAGTGCTGGTACTGGCCTTCCTGCGTGGGCTTGTTGTAGTAGGGCACGACCTGCAGCTGGCTGCTCGCGCCCACCTGCCTGGCGTAGCGTGCCAGGGCGATGGCCTCGTGCGTGGAGTTGGCGCCGCAGCCGGCCATCACGGGCACGCGGCCAGCGGCCTGCTCGACGGCCACGCGGATGATCTCGCGGTGCTCCTCGACATTCACCGTGGGCGACTCGCCCGTGGTGCCGACGACGCCGATGCAGTCCGTGCCCTCCTGGACGTGCCAGTCGATGAGCTTGCGCAGCGCGGCGTAGTCCACGCTGCCGTCATCGAGCATGGGGGTGACAAGGGCGACGATGCTGCCCGTCAAAGGGGCGCTGGAAAGAGTCATGGCGCGGTCAAAAACGCAAAAAAAGGCATTCTAACGAGGCGACTGCCCACCAGCCGGGACGGGCGGCTGCAGGGGCCAGCGCTGTGCCGGCTGCGCCGGAGCACGCACGGCGGCAATGCGCTGCACGAAGCGCTCGGGGGCGCTCAGAAAGCCGTCCTCGTAGGCCACCACGCGCAGCTCGGCGCAGGCGCGCAGCAACTCGCCCGGCGCCAGCAGGAAGTCGGGCCGTGCGGGCCGGCCCACGGTCTCGTTGCCCTGGGCAAAAGTCTCGTACAGCAGCACGCCGCCCGGCGCCACGCTGGCGACGATGGTCGGCAGCAGTGGCCGCCACAGGTAATTGGTCACCACCACGGCGGCGAACTGCCGCCCGGGCAGGGGCCAGGGGCCATTCTCGATGTCTGCCTGAATGGCTGCAGCGGCCATGTTTGCTATTGATTCAGTAGCTGACAGCGCTTGATCCACGCCGGTTACCGGGTGATTTCGTTCATGAAACCAGCGCACGTGCCGGCCCGCGCCGCAGGCCACGTCCAGCACGGCGCCGCCAGCGGGCACCAGGTGCGACCAGCGCACTATCCATTGCGAGGGCGGGTGCAGGTCGGCAGCGGTCATGGCAGGGGTGCGGGGATTCGGTTGTCTAGAAGCAGGCCCACAGCTGATCGGCCAGCGTGAGCATGAAGTCCGGGCGCAGATACCAGGCGAACACGGCCAGCAGCACGGCGGCCAGCGCCAGGGCCAACAGGGCGTTGCGCACAGGCAGGCGCCTCATGCGGGCTGGGCCGCCGTTGCAGCGGCGGGGCGGACGATGGCGTTCTCACGCACCGGCAGGTTGAGCAGCCCGGCCAGAATGCCCAGGGCAATCGCCAGGTACCAGACGATGTCGTAGCTGCCCGTGCGGTCGTACAGATAGCCGCCCAGCCACACGCCCATGAAGCTGCCGATCTGGTGGCTGAAGAACACAAAGCCGCTGAGCATGGACAGGTGCTGCACGCCGAAGATCTGCGCCACCACGGCGTTGGTCGGCGGCACGGTGGACAGCCACAGCATCCCCATGACGGCGGAAAACACGTACACCGAGGTGGGCGACAGCGGCACCAGCATGAAGATGGCGATGACCACCGCGCGCGCCCAGTAGATGGCTACCAGGATGGTGCGCTTGGGCAGGCGCTGGCCCAGCGCGCCGGCGGCATAGGTGCCCACCACGTTGAACAGGCCGATCAGCGCCAGCGCCATGCTGGCCACCTGCGGCGTCAGGCCGTGATCCTTGAGGTAGCTGGGCATGTGGACGCCGATGAAAACCACCTGGAAGCCGCAGACGAAATAGCCCGCCGTCAGCAGCAGGAAGCTCGGGTGGCGCAGTGCCTCGGCCACCGCGTGGCCCACGCTCTGGCCGTGGCCGCCGGCGCTGCGCTGGCGTTGGCCGCCAAAGCCCGGCTCACGCAGGCCAAAGGCCAGCGGGATGATCAGCAGCGCCATGGCCGCTAGCACCAGCAGCGCCTGCTGCCAGCCCAGGCTCAGGATCAACTGGCCCTCCAGCGGCACCATCAAAAACTGCCCGAACGAGCCGGCTGCCGCCGCCACACCCATGGCCCAGGAGCGCCGCTCGGCCGCGATCTGCCGGCCCAGCACGCCATAGATCACGGCATAGGTCGTGCCGGCCTGCGCCGCGCCTATGACCACGCCAGTGCTCAGGGCAAACAGCCCTGGCGTGGGCGACAGCGCCATGCCGGACAGGCCCAGCGCATACAGTAGCGCCCCGCCGATCAGCACCCGGAAGGCGCCCAGGCGATCCGCCGCCATGCCGCCGAAGATGCCGAACACGCCCCAGGCCAGGTTCTGGATGGCCATGGCAAAGGCAAAGGTCTGGCGCGTCCAGCCCATGTCCTGCGTGATGGGTGCAAGCCACAGGCCGAAGCCGTGGCGTATGCCCATGGACAGCGTGACCACGGCAGCGCCGCACGCCAGGATCTGAAACATGGGAAGAGGAGACTGCTGGGAGGGGCCGGAGTGCATCCGGGCGAATGTAACCAAAACCCGCGCCACCTGCCGGGCCAGGCAAAAAACGCCAAAATACTGTTCAAAAAACCAGTTATCTACAATCTGCCGCCATGGCCAGCAAAGCACAACACCACCCCGCCCACGACTACGGCGAGCGCTCCATCCGCGTCCTCAAGGGCCTGGAGCCCGTCAAGCAACGCCCGGGCATGTACACCCGCACCGACAACCCGCTGCACATCATCCAGGAGGTGCTGGACAACGCCGCCGACGAGGCGTTGGCCGGCTACGGCAAGAAAATCCGCGTGACGCTGCACCTGGATGGCTCGGTCAGCGTCGAGGACGATGGCCGGGGCATCCCGTTTGGCCTGCACCCCGAGGAAAAGGCCCCCGTGGTCGAGCTGGTCTTCACCCGGCTGCACGCCGGCGGCAAGTTCGACAAGGGCCAGGGCGGTGCCTACAGCTTCTCGGGCGGCCTGCACGGCGTGGGCGTGTCGGTGACCAATGCGCTGTCCACGCGCATGGAGGTGGCCACGCACCGCGAAGGGCAGGTGGCGCGCCTGGTCTTTGCCGGCGGCGACGTGGTCGAGCCGCTGGCGGCCCGGCCCCTGCAGCCCGGCGAGCGCAAGCAGGGCACGACGGTGCGCGCCTGGCCCGACGCGAAGTATTTCGAGTCCAGCCACCTGCCTATGGGCGAACTCACGCACCTGCTGCGCAGCAAGGCGGTGCTGATGCCCGGCGTCGCCGTCACGCTGTACAACGAAAAAACGCGCGAGACGCAAACCTGGCAATACAAGGGCGGCCTACGCGACTATCTGGCGCAGACACTGCCCGCCGACCCGGTCATCCCCATGTTCGAGGGCGAGGGTTTTGCCGATGCCGGCAACGACCACTTTGCCGAAGGCGAGGGCGCAGCCTGGGCCGTGGCCTTCACCGAAGAAGGCGCGCCGGTGCGCGAGAGCTACGTCAACCTGATCCCCACATCCGCCGGCGGCACGCACGACAGCGGCCTGCGCGATGGCCTGTTCCAGGCCGTCAAGAGCTTCATCGAGCTGCACGGCCTGCTGCCCAAGGGCGTCAAGCTCATGCCCGAGGACGTGTTCGCCCGCGCCAGCTACGTGCTGTCGGCCAAGGTGCTCGATCCGCAGTTCCAGGGCCAGATCAAGGAGCGGCTGAACTCGCGCGATGCCGTGCGGCTGGTGTCCAGCTTCGTGCGTCCGGCGCTCGAACTGTGGCTGCATCAGCACGTGGACTACGGCAGGAAGCTGGCGGAGCTGGCCATCAAGGCGGCGCAGACCCGCCAGCGCGCCGGCCAGAAGGTCGAGAAGAAAAAAGGCTCGGGCGTGGCCGTGCTGCCCGGCAAGCTCACCGACTGCGAAAGTCGCGATACGGCGTACAACGAAGTTTTCCTGGTCGAGGGCGACTCCGCCGGCGGCAGCGCCAAGATGGGCCGCGACAAGGAGACGCAAGCCATCTTGCCGCTGCGCGGCAAGGTGCTCAACACCTGGGAGGTCGAGCGCGACCGGCTGTTTGCCAACACCGAAGTGCACGACATCGCCGTGGCCATCGGCGTCGATCCGCACGGCCCGCAGGACGAGCCGGATCTGTCCGGCCTGCGCTACGGCAAGGTCTGCATCCTGTCGGACGCGGACGTGGACGGCTCGCACATCCAGGTGCTGCTGCTGACGCTGTTCTTTCGCCACTTCCCCAAGCTGATCGAGGCCGGCCACATCTACGTGGCGCGCCCGCCCTTGTTTCGCGTGGACATCCCGGCGCGCGGCAGAAAGCCGGCGGCCAAGCTCTACGCGCTGGACGAGGCGGAACTGACCGCCATCCTGGACAAGGCCGCCAAGGAAGGCGTGGCGCGCGAACGCTGCCAGATCAGCCGCTTCAAGGGCCTGGGCGAGATGAACGCCGAGCAGCTGTGGGAAACCACGCTCAACCCCGACACGCGCCGATTGATGCCGGTGCAGCTGGGCGCTGCGGGCCACGAGGCCACGGCAGCACTCATGACCCGCCTGATGGGCAAGGGCGAGGCCGGCTCGCGGCGCGAGCTGATGGAGCTGCATGGGGATTCGGTCGAGGTGGATGTGTGAGCGCAGCCGATGCTGGGCGAGCTTGCTGACGTTTGACGATACTAACGACTAACGTTAGCATTTCGCATGGCGATCCAATCCCTTGCCGACTCCGACACCCGAGCTTTGTTCGAGCAGCAGCGGGTCAGGCGCTGGGTGCACATTGAGACGGTCGCCCTGCGCAAGCTGGCCATGCTGCACCGCGCTGCGGTACTGGATGACCTGCGCATCCCGCCCGGCAACCGCCTGGAAGCCCTGCAGGGCGATCGCAAGGGCCAGCACAGCATCCGCATCAATGACCAGTGGCGCGTGTGCTTCGTCTGGCAGAACGGACACGCCACGCAGGTGCAAATCGTTGACTACCACTGAAAGGAGCACTGCATGACCACCCAAGTCGCATGGCCGCACCCCGGTGAAATCCTGCTGCATGAGTTTCTGGAACCCATGGGCCTGACCCAGTACCGGCTGGCCAAGGAGATTGGCGTCTCGCAGCGCCGCATTGGCGAGATCGTGGCGGGCACGCGCTCCATCACCGTCGATACTGGGCTGCGGTTGTCGAAATTTTTTGGGACGTCCGACGGATTCTGGGCGGGGCTGCAGTTCGATTACGACACGGCCATCGCCAAGGAACGCATGGCCGATGTGCTGGCGCAGATTCGGCGCTTCGAGCATGAACCCGCCCAGTGAGAATCCACAGGGCTTGGCCAGCGAGGCCGGCGCGCGTGATCGCGTGCTGCAAAGCTGGAAGCAGTACGTCCGCCAGTTCGACGCAGAGCGGCGCACCAGTGACGCCCCTGAGATCACGCAGGAAGCAATTGCCCAGGAGATCGAGTCGGCACGTGCTCAACGCCGCGCCGGTCTTGCTCCCTCTCCCTCCGGGAGAGGGCTGGGGTGAGGGCCGCCAGCTGAACCAATTGCGAGTGTTTTAGCCTGCCAGCCCGCGCCATACAAGCGCAAGCAGCTATCAAAAAAGAAGCAACCGAGCGGGCATAAAGCCGCTCTCATGAGAACAACCTCCGGAGGATTCCTTGTCTGCCATCCATGACTTGATCGCCCAGATCGGCGAGCCGCGCCTGCGCGGTTGCGCTCCGGCTTGAGCCAACGAGGAACCAGCGCCCATGCCCACACTGAACTGGATCGGCAAAGAAGCCGTCGTCAAGCACCACAAGGAAGTGCCATTCCGTCTGCTGGAGCCGGTACCGGAGCTCTCCTGCGGCCCGGGGCAGGGCAAAGACTCGGGCAACCTCATCGTGCAGGGCGACAACCTGCATGCGCTCAAGGCGCTGCTGCCGCGCTATGCCGGGCAGGTGAAGTGCATCTACATCGACCCGCCTTACAACACCGGCAATGAAGGCTGGGTCTACAACGACAACGTCAACAGCCCGGAGATCCGGAAATGGCTGGGCGAAGTGGTCGGCAAGGAAGGCGAGACGCTGGATCGGCACGACCGCTGGCTGTGCATGATGTACCCGCGGCTGGTGTTGCTGAAGCAGTTTTTGAGAGAAGACGGTTTAATTTTCGTGTCTTTGGATGATAACGAGCAGCACTCTCTACGTTGGCTTATGGATGAAGTATTTCAACGAAAAAACTTTGTGGCACAGTTTGTTTGGAATACCGAAGGTCATACAGATAATCAATTTCATGTAAAAGTAAATCATGAATATGTTATCTGTTATGCGATGAATTCAGAGAGGGTGGCTTTCGGGCAC
Source organism: Melaminivora jejuensis (assembly GCF_017811175.1). Taxonomy (NCBI): domain Bacteria; kingdom Pseudomonadati; phylum Pseudomonadota; class Betaproteobacteria; order Burkholderiales; family Comamonadaceae; genus Melaminivora; species Melaminivora jejuensis. Next base: position 1,927,980 of record NZ_JACWIJ010000002.1, on the reverse strand, counting down.
ATCATCGATCCGAATACTAGAGAGGAAAGTAATTTATGGGCTGGATTTGCGGAAAATTCCATTACAAAAAATGGGTCTGCAAATCCTCCTAGTGAAATTGTATTGCCTGTCGGTTTTCCCGTGGCGGCTGCTGAAATTGATCTTCCAGCAAGTGAAATACCTGTAGGTTTGGTTCAAGCAATGACTGAAGAAGGACTGTCAAGTAATCCTCTAAAGAGGCGTTTTGGCAAAATTCAATTTCCTCTAAGATTGGATCCAATGAAGGGGGTTAGTGGAAAGCTAACTTCTTCTTGCAGGGTTTTTTCTGGCTGGGCGAATGCTAATAAATTGCGCCGCTTCATTGAAAATAGCTGCCTTCCATTGGATGAAGATGACGGACAGCTGAAATTTTTTCTATCGGCAAGCGGTGTTATCTATTACAGAAAAGATCGCGGTGAGAAGGCTAGGAATATTCTTTCAGTGTTGCGTGGTTTTGGGACGACAGAAAAAATGCGTGCTGAACTTGAAAGGATGAATATTAGCTTCAGCTACCCTAAGCCCAAAGAATTAATAAAGTATATTATCAGGATGGGCTCTGAGGAGGGTGATATTATTTTGGATTCTTTTGCGGGCAGTGGCACGACTGGGCACGCTGCTCTAGAAATGGCTGCAGAAGGGGAGAGAAGGCATTTTATTCTTATTGAGATGAGCGATTCCACTGCAAAAGATATCGCAAGGAAGCGGTTGGAGCTAGTTTCCGGCGGTCTTATGGGCGCTGTAGGGGAAAATGTTCAAGGAGCGGGTGGCGGTTTCCAATATTGTCGCCTGTCTGCCGAGCCCCTTTTCGCAGCAGACGGCCAGATACGCAACGATGTGAAGTTTGCCCAGTTAGCCGAATTCGTCTGGTTTGCCGAAACCGGCACCGGTTTTACCGGCACCGCCGACTCTCCGCTGTTGGGCGTGCATGAAGGCCGCGCCATCTACCTGCTCTACAACGGCATCCTCAAGGACAAATCTGTGGGCGGCGGGAACGTGCTCACCGGCCCGGTATTCGAGGCGCTGCCGAAGTTTGCCGGCCCGAAAGTGATCTATGCCGCTGCCAATCGCATGGGTGCCCGCGCCGCACGCGAAGGCGTCACTTTCAAGCAAACCCCTTATGCGCTAGAGGTGTAGGCCATGTCCGGGTTCGCACCGAAAATCTATCAACAGCAAGTGCTCGGCAGTGTGGAGGCCTATTTCAAAGCCTGCCACGAATTGCCGTCACCTTCGATTGCCTTCACCGCCACCACCGAACGCCTGTGGGGACGCGGCAATCTGTACAACCCGCTGTCGGGCTTTCCGGCCGACATGCCGTATTTCTGTCTGCGCGTACCCACCGGCGGCGGAAAGACCTGGCTGGCGGCGAAAAGCGTTCAACTGGTCAACACGCATCTGCTGCGCACCGAGCACAGCGTGATTCTGTGGCTGGTGCCCAGCAAGCCGATCCGCGAACAGACCCTCAAGGCGCTGAAGGATCGCAGCCATCCCTATCACGCCGCACTGCGCGAGGCAGGCCCGATCACGGTGCTCGACTTGGACGAAGCCAAGAGCGTGACCCGTGCCACGCTGGACACCTCGACCACGGTGATCGTGGCCACACGGCAGGCCTTCCAGGTGGAAGATGAAGAATGCCGCAAGGTGTACCAGTCCAGCGGCGCACTGATGCACCACTTCGACAACCTGTCGCCAGTGCAGCGCGATGGCTTGCTGACCGATGGCGAGGGCAGCGGGCGCACCACGCCGTATTCACTGGCCAACGTGCTGCGGCTGCGCCGCCCGTTCGTGGTGGTGGACGAGGCGCACAACAGCCGCACCGAACTGGCCTTCGATATGCTGGCGCGCTTTCGCCCCAGCGGCGTGATGGAGCTGACCGCCACGCCCGATCTGGAGCGCACACCGACCAATGTGCTGCACAGCGTATCCGCCGCCGAGTTGAAGGCGGAGGAAATGGTCAAGCTGCCGGTGGTGCTGCAAACCGAGCCGAACTGGCAGCAGTGTCTGGCCGATGCCATTGGCCGACGCGATGCCCTGCACAAGCTGGCCGATGAAGAACGCCGCGCCGGCGCAGCCTATCTGCGCCCGCTGGTGCTGATTCAGTCCGAACCTCGCCGCGCCGGTATCGAAACGCGGGACTTCGAAAAGGTGAAGAACGAGCTGATCACCAACCACGGCATTCCCGGCAGCGAAATCGTGGTGGCCACGGGTGACGAAAAGGGCCTGGAGCAGATCGACGCTGACTACAAACTGGGCATTGCCGATCCGGCTTGCCCGGTGAAATTCGTCATTACCCAGAGAGCGCTGGCCGAGGGCTGGGATTGCCCGTTTGCCTACATTCTGGTGAGCATGGCCTCGCTGTCGTCGGCTACGGCGGTGGAGCAGTTGCTTGGGCGCGTGTTGCGGCAGCCAGGTGCTGTCCACCGGCAGGCCAAGGCGTTGAATCAATCCTATGCCTTCGTGGTATCGCGCGACTTTGCCGAAACAGCGGGGGCGCTGCGCGACCGTCTGGTGGCCGGCGCCGGGTTCGAGCGGCGCGAAGTCGCTGAATTCGTCACGGCCGCCAGGGCCGAACAGGCCCGGCTTGACCTGGAGGGCCATGCCGGGCGCGTGGTCGTTCGGCCCGTAGCGATCACATTGTCCGAAAAGCCCGACCTGAAGAGCGTACCGAAGCCGGTACGAGACAAAGTGAGTTGGGACGGCAAGCTCAACACGCTGACCATCAGCACGCCGCTCACGGAGGATGAGGCCGAAGTGCTCAAGGCGTCGGTTGCCTCCGAAACCGCTGCGGCGGCAATTGTGGAAGCCGCCGAAGTCAGCCGCACCACGGCGATCGAATTCTTCCAGACGCCGGCTGAACTGGGCGTGCGTTTCCGGGTGCCGCAGTTGGCCTTGCGGGTGCAGGGCGGGCAAGGTGAATTGGCGCTGTTTGATGACCCGGAGGTGCTGGAGTATCCGTGGGATCTTTCACCCTACGATGCCGCACCGACGGCCGATGACCTGACGGCATTGGGGGCGGCGCTGAAGGTGTCGGAAGGCGGCGAGATCGATATCGATGCGAGTGGTCGCCTGGTGTCCCGCTTCCTGCCCGATTTGCAGCGCGATCTGGGTCTTGTTTATCAACCCGAAAACTGGGATGAAGTTCGCATCGCCACCTGGCTGTGTCGCAACCTCCCCGAGCCCTCACTGACCCACGCGAGCAAGCAGGCATTTGTTGCTGCGTGGGTCACCGATCTGCTGCGACGTGAAGGTTTCACGCTGGCACGCGCCAACCTGCAGAAATTTTTGGTCCGCAATCTGATCGAGGCCCGAATTCGCGAGCTGCGCAAGCAGGCCGTTGGCGCGGCCTTCCAGCAGGCGCTGTTCGGAGACGGCGCAGCCACCCGAGTGGCAGTGACCGATCAATACGCTTTCGAGTTTCACGCCCAGGCCTATGCCCCGAGCCGCGATTACGACGGGCGTTTCGGGCACTTTGATTTCCGCAAGCACTTCTATGGGCGGATGGGTGACTTCGATAGCAAGGAAGAATTCGAATGCGCCTGCCAGCTGGATATGTGGGCGCAGCAGGGCCGGATCCGGTACTGGGTGCGTAATCTGGTTCGGCGTGAGGGCAGCTCATTTTTTCTGCAGAAGGCCGATGGCCGCTTCTACCCTGATTTTCTCTGCCAATTGCCCGATTCGGCGGGCCAGCCGGGGCCGATTCTGGCGGTTGAATACAAGGGCGCGGATCGATGGAACGGGGCTGAGGATGACCGCCTGATCGGTGGCCTATGGGCCCAGCTGTCGGAAGGCCGCTGCCGGTTTGTGATGGTCAAGGACAAGCGCTGGGATTGGGTCGAGAAGGCGCTTGGATGAAGCGGCCATGTGTTCCGTCTGGAATTTCTGCCACAAGCTGGGGCCCCAATGGCGTTTCCAGCAAAAGTGCACCGCCGGCTGCATTTTTTCGCGCAAGCCCTCACTTGCGAACCACATGCCTCGCCGCCCCGTTGAACCAGGCATCCAGCTGGCCAAGGCTGCCTCCAGGCATCCTCCGAGTGGCAATAGCAAATTTGGCCCCCTTTTTGAGTATTTGAACGTTTTGGCCTCTAGCCAGCGCCAGTCAAGCGCAAGCAGCTATTATTTTTGAAGCATGACAGACACCCTTTCCCTAGACCCTACCCGCCAGGCCGACGACGACAGCCTGGCCAGCTACGCCCAGCGCGCCTACCTGGAATACGCCTTGTCCGTCGTCAAGGGCCGGGCCCTGCCCGATGTGTGCGACGGCATGAAGCCGGTGCAGCGGCGCATCCTCTACGCCATGGGCGAGATGGGCCTGGGCTGGAGCGGCGCCAACCGCAACGTTGCCGCCAAGCCGGTCAAGAGCGCCCGCGTGGTGGGCGATGTGCTGGGCCGCTTTCACCCGCACGGCGACCAGTCGGCCTACGACGCGCTGGTGCGGCTGGCGCAGGACTTCTCGCAGCGCTACCCGCTGATCGACGGCCAGGGCAACTTCGGCAGCCGCGACGGCGACGGCGCTGCCGCCATGCGCTACACCGAGGCGCGGCTGGCGCGCATCACCAGCCTGCTGCTCGACGAGATCGACATGGGCACGGTGGATTTCGTGCCCAACTACGACGGCTCGACCCTGGAGCCGCGCCAGCTGCCGGCGCGCCTGCCGTTTGCGCTGCTCAACGGCGCCAGCGGCATCGCCGTGGGCCTGGCGACCGAAATCCCCAGCCACAACCTGCGCGAGGTGGCCGATGCCTGCGTGGCACTGGTCAAGAACCCCAAGCTGGACGATGCGGCGCTGTTTGCCCTCATCCCCGGCCCGGACTATCCCGGGGCGGCCAGATCATCAGCGCTGCCGAGGACATCCAGGCGGCCTACCGCAGCGGGCGCGGCAGCCTCAAGGTGCGCGCGCGCTGGAAGATCGAGGAGCTGGCGCGCGGCCAGTGGCAGCTGGTGGTGACCGAGCTGCCGCCCGGCGTGTCGGCGCAAAAGGTGCTCGAAGAAATCGAGGAGCTCACAAACCCCAAGGTCAAGGCCGGCAAGAAGGCTCTCAACCCTGAACAGGTGCAGCTCAAGGCCAGCGTGCTGGCGCTGCTCGACGGCGTGCGCGACGAATCCAGCAAGGATGCGCCGGTGCGCCTGGTCATCGAGCCCAAGACCTCCAAGATCGCGCAGGCCGAGCTGACCACGGCGCTGCTGGCACACACCAGCCTGGAAACGTCAGCGCCCATCAACCTGACCATGGTCGGCCTGGATGGCCGCCCGGTGCAGAAGTCGCTGCGCCAGATGCTGGATGAGTGGATTGCCTTTCGCCAGCAGACCATCACCCGGCGCAGCCAGCACCGGCTGGCCAAGGTGCAAGAGCGCATCCACATCCTCGAAGGGCGGCAGATCGTGCTGCTCAACATCGACGAGGTGATCGCCATCATCCGCGAGGCGGATGAGCCCAAGGCGGCGCTGGTGGAGCGCTTCCATCTGTCCTCCGCCCAAGCCGAGGACATCCTGGAAATCCGCCTGCGCCAGCTGGCGCGGCTGGAGGCGATCCGCATCGAGCAGGAGCTGGCCGAGCTGCGCGAGGAGCAGGCAAAGCTTGAAGACATCCTGGCCAATCCGGCCTCGCTGCGCCGGCTGATGGTGCGCGAGATCGAGCAGGACGCCAGGCAGTTTGCCGACGCGCGCCGCACGCTGATCCAGCACGAGCGCCGCGCCGTGGCCGAGGTGCGCGTGCCCGACGAGCCGGTCACGGTGATCGTGTCGCAAAAGGGCTGGGTGCGTGCGCGCCAGGGCCACGGCCTGGAGGCGGCCAGCTTCAGCGTCAAGGCCGGCGACCAACTCTACGGCACCTTCGAGTGCCGCACGGTGGACACGCTGCTCGTCTTTGGCAGCAATGGCCGGGTGTATTCGGTGGCCGTGGCGCAGCTGCCCGGCGGGCGTGGCGACGGCCAGCCCATCACCACGCTGATCGAACTGGAGGCGGGCACGCAGCCGGTGCATTACTTCGCCGGCCCGGCCAGCGCGCAGCTGGTGCTGGCCGGCTCGGGCGGCTACGGCTTCATCAGCACGGTGGAGCACATGACCGGGCGCAACCGGGGCGGCAAGGCTTTCGTCAGCCTGGCGCAGGGCGAGACCCTGTGCCAACCCTCGCACGCCGCTGGCAGCAGCGCCGGCGAGGCGCTGGTGCCGGCCACGCACGTCTGCTGCGCCTCGGTGGGCGGGCGTGTCCTGACCTTCGAGCTGGGCGAGTTGAAGCTCATGGAAAAGGGCGGGCGCGGCTTGCAGCTCATCGACCTGGATGCTGGCGACCAGCTGGCCGGGGCCGCTGCCTACACGCGCAGCGTGCGCCTGACCGGCGTCGGGCGCGGCGGCAAGGCGCGCGAGGAGGTGCTGGAAATCCGCAGCCTGAACAACGCGCGCGCCGTGCGCGGGCGCAAGGGCCGAGCGGCAGAGCCGGGCTTCAGGCTGAACGGCGTGCAGCGGGTGCAGTAGCCGACCAGTGGGCTGGCGTGCGCGGCCCTGGCCAAGAAGCTGTCGTGCGCGCGAGCCAGCAAGGCGATATTTTGTGGCCAAATGTGAATGAGGTGTCTGCAGATGGGGCAGGCCAGGTTTTAGGAGTCCTTCATGTTTCGCTCGCTGCGCATTTCGCACAAGCTCTGGCTGGCGGTGCTGATACTGGTCATCTTGCTGGTGGCGGTGGTCGGCTTTGCCGGCTATCGCTCATCCAAGTCCCAGGCTCAGGCTGATCTGGTGATGCTCGACCTGGCCGAGCGCGTCGAATCGGCTCTGCGCTGGCAGGGCCTGACCGAGACCAATGCGGCGCGCACGGAGGCCATGATCGTCAGCTCCGACCCGGCGGTGGAGGCGCAGTTCAAGGAAACCATTCCGGCCACCTCGGCGCGGATCAGCGAGCTGCAAAAACGCCTGCAGGAGCTGGCCACCCGCGACGTTGACAAGGCGCAGATGGCCAGGATCGCCCAGGCGCGCACGGCCATGCTGGAGCTGCGCAAGAAGGCCGTGGCCCTCAAGAGTGCCGGCCAGCACGACGAGGCCATGGAGCTGATCGGCCAGCAGTACAACCCGGCATCGGCCAGCTACCTGCGCACGCTGCACGAGTTTGCCGAGATGCAGCGGGCCTACTCCGCCGAGCGCAAGGTGGAGCTGGGCCAGGATCGCCTGCGCACCGTGCAGATTGCCGGCGTGATGGTGCTGGGCGTGCTGCTGGCCATCGTGGCCGGCACCCAGTTCCTGATCCGCACCATCCAGCAGCCCCTGCTGCAGGCCAGCGGCCTGGCCGGGCGCATCGCGCGTGGCGACCTGAGTGCGCGCGCCTCCGATTCCCGGCGCGGCGATGAGTTCGGCGAATTGCTGGCCTCGCTGGAGGCCATGCGTGCCTCGCTGGCGCGCATGGTGGCGCAGGTGCGCAGCAGCACCGACAGCATCGCCACCGCCAGCGACCAGATCGCCGCTGGCAACCAGGATCTGTCGGCGCGCACCGAAAGCACCTCCAGCAACCTGCAGCAGACGGCGGCGGCCATGGAGGAGTTCACCAGCACCATTGCCCAGAGCGCCGGCAGCGCCAGCCAAGCCAGCCAGTTGGCCAGCAGCGCGCGCGATGTGGCGCAGCGCGGCGGCGCGGTGGTGTCCGAAGTGGTCAGCACCATGGAGGCCATCCAGGCCAGCAGCCGCAAGATCTCCGACATCATCGGCGTGATCGACGGCATCGCCTTCCAGACCAACATCCTGGCGCTCAACGCCGCTGTCGAAGCCGCGCGTGCCGGCGAGCAGGGCCGGGGCTTTGCCGTAGTGGCCGGCGAGGTGCGCACGCTGGCGCAGCGCGCCGCTACCGCCGCCCGGGAGATCAAGGGCCTGATCGACGTCTCGGTCGAAAACGTGGAGAGCGGCTCGCGCCTGGTGCAGCAGGCTGGCGGCACCATGGGCGAGATCGTGCAGTCGGTGCAGCGCGTAGCTGACATGATCGGTGAGGTCACGGCGGCTGCCGCCGAGCAAAGTGCTGGTGTCGGGCAGGTCAATCAGGCGGTAGGCCAGCTCGACCGGATGACGCAGCAAAACGCTGCGCTGGTCGAGCAAAGTGCCGCTGCCGCGCAAAGCCTGCGCGAGCAGGCGCAGCAGCTGGCGCAGGTGGTGTCGGTCTTCAAGGTGGAGGATGGCGGCGGCGCACCGGCAGCGCCAGTCCGGCCCGCCCCTGCGGCGCCAGCGCCAGCGCCGATGCCGGCTGCTGCCGCACCCCGGCTGGCGCCCCGGCCAGCAGCTCCCGTCCGGGTCGCTGCACCGGCTGCTGGCGCTGCTGCCACTGCTGGTGCCGCGCCTGTGCTTGCTGCCAGAAGTGCGCCACCTGCGCGCAAGCCGGCAGCGGCGGGTGCCGAGGATGACTGGGAAAGCTTTTGACGAAGCTCTTGCTCCCGGCGCACCGGCGGACGGGTCGGGCAGCGCTGGCGGGTGTCAGGCCAGCTCTGCGATCAGCTCGATTTCCACGCAGGCGCCCATGGGGATTTGCGCCACGCCAAAGGCGCTGCGCGCGTGCTTGCCGGCCTCGCCGAAGACCTGGCCGATGAGTTCGCTGGCACCGTTGGTCACCAGGTGCTGCTCGGTGAAGTCGCCCGTGGAGTTGACCAGGCTCATGAGCTTGACGATGCGCTTGACGCGGTTCAGATCGCCTCCGGTAGCCTCGTGCAGCGTGCCCAGCAGGTCGATGGCGACGGCGCGCGCGGCGGCCTTGCCCTCCTCGGTGCCGATGTCGCGGCCCAGCTGCGCCACCCATGGCTTGCCGTCGCGGCGGGCGATGTGGCCACTCAGGAAGACCAGATTGCCGGTCTGCACATAGGGCACGTAGGCCGCCGCCGGCACCGCCACGGGGGCAGGGTGATGTTCAGCTCCTGGAGCCTGTCATAAACGCTCATGGTGATCTCCGTCAGGTTTGAAAAAGGCCGGCAAGTGTTGCACAGCGCCCGACCCTGGGCGGGCAGCGCCGCCCTGCTGGGTGTCGTGCTGGGCACGGCAGTGCAATTGCAGCAGGCGGCCCTGTGGGGCTGGCCGGCCTACGGCGCAGCCCTGGCGCTGGGCCTGCTGATCCTCGTCCAGGCGTGGCGTGGCCTGGGCGCGCGGCGTCCCGTCATGCGTGCCGGGGCGGCCCTGCTGGGAGCGGCAGCGCTGGCCTGGGGGCTGTGCGGCCTGCGCGCGCTGGTGTTTCTGTCCGGCGCACTGGCCCCGGCGCTGCAGGGCCAGGATGTACGCGTGACGGGTGTGGTCGCCGCCATGCCCCAGCCGGGCGAGAGCGGCCTGCGCCTGCGCCTGGCGGTGGAGTCGGCCCGGCTGGGAGATCGGCCAATGGCGTTGCCGAAGTTGATCGACCTGAGCTGGTATGCCGCCGGCTGGGGCCGGCCGGCAGCGCATCCGCCGCCCGATGTGCAGGCTGGCGAGCGCTGGCGCCTGACGGTGCGCCTGAAAGCGCCGCACGGGGCGCGCAACCCGCATGGCTTCGACTACGAGCTGTGGCTGTGGGGGCAGGGCGTGCAGGCCACTGGCTATGTGCGCGCCGGTGGGCGCGACGCGCCGCCCGAGCGGCTGGGCAGCACCTGGCGATACCCGGTCGAGCAACTGCGCCAGCATGTGCGCGACGCCATCGTGCGCCGGCTGGCCACGCCCCAGGCTGACGAGGCGCGCCGGCGCGCCGCCGGTGTGGTGGCGGCATTGGTCACCGGCGACCAGCGCGCCATAGACCGCGCCGACTGGGAGGTGTTTCGCATCACCGGCGTGGCGCACTTGATGAGCATCTCAGGCCTGCATATCACCTTGTTCGCCTGGCTGGCAGCGGCGGCCCTGGGCTGGCTGTGGCGCAGGAGCGCGCGCCTGTGCCTGCTGACCCCGGCGCCGCACGCGGCCCTGGTGGGCGGCGTGCTGCTGGCGGCGGCTTATGCCCTGTTCAGCGGCTGGGGCGTGCCGGCGCAGCGCACCGTGCTGATGCTGGCCAGCGTGGCGCTGCTGCGCTTGTCGGGACGGCACTGGCCCTGGCCGCAGGTCTGGCTGCTGGCCTGTGCGGTGGTGGTGCTGGCCGACCCCTGGGCCTTGCTGCAGGCCGGCTTTTGGCTCAGCTTTGTTGCCGTGGGTATTCTTTTTGCTACCGATAAAGGAGCTGTCAGCGCACGCCAGTCAAGGGTTTCAGGCCTATTTCTATCATTATTGCGTGAGCAATGGGTGGTCACGCTGGCGCTCAGCCCGCTGACGCTGCTGCTGTTCGGCCAGGTGTCGCTGGTGGGGTTGATCGCCAATGTGCTGGCCATTCCCTGGACGACGGCGGTGGTGCTGCCGCTGGCCCTGGGCGGGGTGCTGTGGCCGTGGCTGTGGCAGCCGGCGGCGGCAAGCGTGGAGTTGCTGGCGCTGTGGCTGCAGTGGCTGGCCGCCTGGCCCGGAGCGCAGTTGCAGTTGCCGCAGGCGCCGCTGTGGGCCGGCCTGGCAGCGGTGGTGGGCGGTCTGGTGCTGGCGCTGCGCCTGCCCTGGGCCTTGCGGCTGCTGGGCCTGCCGCTGCTGCTGCCGGCGCTGCTGTGGCAGCCGCCGCGCCCGGCACCCGGCCAGTTCGAGCTGCTGGCGCTGGATGTCGGCCAGGGCCAGGCGGTGCTGGTGCGTACGGCCCGCTACAGCCTGCTGTACGACACCGGCCCGCGCTACAGCACCAGTGCCGATGCTGGCGAGCGCGTGGTGGTGCCGCTGCTGCAGGCCTGGGGCGAGCGGCTGCAGCATGTCGTGCTCAGCCACAGCGACGGCGACCACACCGGCGGCACTGCTGCCGTGCTGCAGCACCAGGGCGCTGCGGCGCTGCTGGCCTCCTTCGACCCGGCGCCGGCCCTGCCGGCTGGGCGCAGCGTGCAGCCCTGCCAGGCCGGCCAGCGCTGGAGCCGCGATGGCGTCGAATTCCAGTTCCTGCACCCAGGGCCGCAGCCTGCCGGGCCAGCGCCGCGCCCCAACGCGCGCAGCTGCGTGCTGCGCGTGCAGGCGCAGCCCGTGCGCCCCGGTGTGCCGGGCGCGGCGGCGCTGCTGGCCGGCGATATCGAGCGCGCCCAGGAGCGCGCCCTAGTCGCCGCCGCTGCGCCCCTGGCGGCGCAGGTGCTGCTGGTGCCGCACCACGGCAGCAAGACTTCCTCCAGCGAGGCCTTCATCGACGCCGTGCAGCCACGCCTGGCCCTGGTGCAGTCGGGCTGGCGCAACCCCTTCGGCCACCCGGCGCCCGAGGTCGTGCAGCGCTATCGCCAGCGCGGCATCGAGCTGGTAGCCAGCCCGGCCTGCGGCGCTGCCCGGTGGGCGTCGGACGCGGGCCGGCTGCACTGCGAGCGCCAGCAGGGGCGGCGCTACTGGCACCACTTGATCGACGAGCACGAGCAAGAACAGCGGTGAGGCCGGGCAGGTTTATTTTTAGAAAGCATTTGCTTGCTAAAAATAAATGTCCTTGCTATGGTGCCGTCCATGCCCGTGAAAAAGCACGCTCCGGCCACCGCATCTGCGGCTGCTGAACCTTCACCGCTCCCCATGCCGGGGCTGCCGCAATCGCCAGCCGCAGCCGCTGCGGATGTACTGCCCAAGCGTCCGCGCGGGCGCCCGCGCAAGAGTGCCGACGCCCTTGATGACGGCAACCGCCGCCGCGCGCTCATGGACAAGGCGGCCCGGCTGTTCCTCACCCAGGGCTACGCGGCCACCAGCACGCGCGACATCGCTGCCGCCACCGGTATGCACAGCGGCTCGCCCTACTACCACTTCAAGAGCAAGAGCGCCCTGCTGCACGCCGTCATGGCCGAGGGCATGGCCATGGCGCTGCAAAGCCAGCAGGAGACGCTGGACGCGCTGAGCCCGGATGCCGGCGCACGCGCGCAGCTGCGCGTGCTGATCCGCCACCACTTCGAGATCCTGCTGGGCCCCAGGAGCGGCTTCATCCCGGTGATGCTGTACGAATGGCGCTCGCTCACCGCTGCGCAGAGGAAGGACGTGGCGCGCATCAAGGATGCCTATGAGGCGGCCTGGATGCCAGCGCTGCAGGCGCTGGCGCGCGAGGGCGCGCTGCAGGCCGAACCGGCGGTGGCGCGCCTGTTCATCTTCGGCGCGCTGAACTGGGCGGTGAGCTGGTTTTCCCCGAAAAAAGGCCTCTCGCTCGACGCCCTGTCCGAGCAGGCGCTGGCCTTGTTCATCCAGAAAGATTGACCCGAAAGGACTGATGTGACGCTTTCTTCCTCCACCCCGCCCTCCGCCCAGCCCGGCGGCGGCTACCGGTCGGTCTTTGCGCCCGGTCTGCTGGCCGGCCAGGTCATCATCGTCACGGGCGGCGGCTCGGGCATTGGCCGCTGCAGCGCGCACGAACTGGCGCACCTGGGCGCACAGGTGGTGCTGGTCGGGCGCAAGGCCGACAAGCTGGCCGCCGTCCAGCAGGAGATCGAGGCCGACGGCGGCCACGCCTCAGCGCACTCCTGCGACATCCGCAGCGAGGACGGTGTCGTGCAACTGGTGCAGCAGGTGCTGGCCGCGCATGGCCGCATCGACGGCCTGGTCAACAACGCTGGCGGGCAGTTCATGTCGCCGCTGGAGAGCATTTCGGCCAGGGGCTGGGAGGCGGTGGTCAACACCAACCTGACGGGCGGCTTTTTGCTGGCGCGCGAGTGCTTCAGGCAGTGGATGGGCGAGCACGGCGGCGCCATCGTCAACATCGTCGCCGACATGTGGGGCTCCATGCCCGGCATGGGCCACAGCGGCGCAGCGCGCGCCGGCATGGTCAGCTTCACCGAGACGGCAGCCGTCGAGTGGGCGCGCGCCGGCGTGCGCGTCAACGCCGTGGCGCCGGGCTACATCGCCTCCAGCGGCATGGACAACTACCCGCCCGAGGCGGCGCAGATGCTGCGCGCCATCCCGCGCACTGTGCCCGCCGGGCGCATGGGCACGGAGGCCGAGGTGTCGGCGGCCATCGCCTTCCTGCTCAGCCCGGCGGCCAGCTTCATCAGCGGCACCACGCTGCGCGTGGACGGCGCCCGGCCCCAGGGGCGCGCCGGCTGGGGTATGCAGCTGCCAGACGAGCAGGCGCGCCAGCGCGCTGCCGTGCAGCCCTTCGAGGGCTTTCACCGGGCGCAGACGCCGCGCGTATTCGCCAAGGCCGAAGCCGCTGCAGCCGGCCACTGAAGACCGGCGCAGCCCCCCGCAAGAACAGAAGACAGGAGACAGGCATGAACGCCCCCGCCAGCGCCGAGCAGCTGGGCAGCGAGCGCGCCGAGCGCGAAGCCCTGACCGACACCATCACCCGCTTCGCCAGAAGCGAGATCGCGCCGCACGCTGACGCCTGGGACGCCGCCGGCGAATTCCCGCGCGAGCTGTACCGCCGCGCCGCCGAGCTGGGCCTGCTGGGCCTGGGCTATCCCGAGGAGTACGGCGGCACGCCGGTGAGCTACGCCATGCGCGTGCCGCTGTGGCGCGCGCTCAGCCGCCACGGCGCCAGCGGCGGCGTGCTGGCCAGCCTGTTCTCGCACAACATCGGCCTGCCGCCGGTGGTCAACTTCGCCAGCGCCGCCGTGCGCGCCGAGGTCATCCCGCCGGTGCTGGCCGGCGAGCAGATCGCCGCGCTGGCCATCACCGAACCCGGCGGCGGCTCCGACGTGGCGCGCCTGGCGACCACCGCCCGGCGCGATGGCGATGATTACATCGTCAACGGCGAAAAAGTCTTCATCACCTCCGGTATGCGCGCCGACTGGATCACGGCTGCCGTGCGCACGGGCGAGCCGGGCAGCAAGGGCGCGGGCGGTATCTCCATGCTTTTGATCCCGGCGAGCAGCGCCGGCCTGTCGCGCAGCCCGCTGGCCAAGATGGGCTGGCTGTGCTCGGATACGGCGCACCTGCGCTTTGACAACGTGCGCGTGCCGGCGCGCTATCTGCTGGGTGAGGAAGGCCAGGGCTTTCGCATCATCATGGGCAATTTCAACGGCGAGCGCTTCGGCCTGGCGGCCTCGGCCCTGGGCTTTGCCGAGGCCTGCTTCGACGAGGCGCTGGCCTGGGCGCGCCAGCGCCGGGCGTTTGGTGCAGCGCTGGTCGAGCACCAGGTCATCCGCCACAAGCTGGCCGACATGCAGATGCGCATCCAATCCACCGCCGCCTGGGTGGACGCCATCGCCGCCCGCGCCGATGCCGGCGATACCGGGCCGGATTGGGTGGCGCAGATCTGCCTGCTGAAGAACCACGCCACGCAGACCATGCAGTTCTGCGCCGACCAGGCCGTACAGATTCTGGGCGGCATGGGCTTCATGCGTGGCACCGTGAGCGAGCGCATCTACCGCGAAGTCAAAGTGATGATGATCGGCGGCGGCGCGGAAGAAATCATGAAAGATTTGGCCGTGCGGCAGCTCGGCCTGTGACCAACCTCCAACAGAAAGAGCCACTTGCCATGAGCGCAGCCAATCCCCACAACAAAGCCGTCGTCACCTGTGCCATCACCGGCGTGCTGACCGACCCGGCGCAGCACCACGTGCCCGTCACCCCCGAGCAATTGGCCCAGGAAGCGCGCCGCGCCTACGACGCCGGCGCCAGCGTGATCCACGTCCACTTTCGCAGCCAGGAGCCGGGCCGCGGCCACCTGCCCAGCTGGGATCCGCAGGTCGCCCAGGCTTGCGTGCAAGCCATGCGCGAGGCCTGCCCCGGCATCATCATCAACCAGACCACCGGTGTGGTCGGGCCGCACTACCAGGGGCCGCTGGATTGCCTACGCGCCACCCGGCCCGAAATGGCGGCGTGCAATGCCGGCTCGCTGAACTACCTGAAAGTGCGCGCCAATGGCACCTGGGCCTGGCCGCCCATGCTGTTCGACAACCAGCCGGCCAAGGTGCAGGACTTCCTGGACGTGATGGAGGAAACCGGCACCCTGCCCGAGTTCGAATGCTTCGATGTGGGCATCGTGCGCTGCGTGCAGATGTATGTGCAGACCGGCATGTACACGCGCGGCCTGCCGGAATACAACTTCGTCATGGGTGTCGAGTCCGGTATGCCGGCCGACCCGGATCTGCTGCCGATCCTGCTCAAGCTCAAGATCGAGGGCGCGCCCTGGCAGGCCACGGTGATTGGCCGCAGCGAGATCTGGCCTGTCCACCAGCGCGTGGCCGAGTTGGGCGGGCATCTGCGCACCGGGCTGGAGGACAGCTTCTACCTGCCGGATGGCAGCAAGGCCACGTCCAACGGCCCCATGATTGAGCAGCTCGTGCAGTGCGCGCGCCGCGCCGGGCGCGAGGTGGCCAGCACCGATGAGGCGCGCGCCATCCTGGGGCTGGCGGCCTGAGGAGCGAGGCGATGACGTACACAGAACCCCCTGCGCAGTCAGGCCAGCCCCCGGCCTGGGCCGGGACGGTGGCCGATGCGCTTGCGCACGCCGCAGCTACACGCCCGGGCACCGCCTATATCGACGGCGGGCGCGAATGGTCGTGGCGCCAGGTGGCCGAGGCCTCGGCGCACCTGGCGGCGCAGCTGCGCCAGCGCGGCCTGGGCCGGGGCGACCGCATCGGCATCATCCTGCCCAACCAAATCGAGTGGCTGCTGACGTATTTCGCGGCCGCGCAGATTGGCGCCGCCGTGGTTGGCCTGAACGTGCGCTACCGCGAGACGGAGCTGGACTTCATGCTCGCGGACGGTCGCGTCAAGGCGGTGTTGGCGCCAGCGCAGTACGCGGGCTTCGACTACGTGGACTTCTTCGCGCGCCGGCGCGGGCAGTATCCGCAGCTGGAGCACGCCTGGTTTCTCGCCGATACGGCGGTGCTGCCCGACGGGGCCGACTTCCGCAGCCTGCTGCAGCCGGGCGCCGCCCCGGTGCCGGTGGGGACGGCCTCGCCCGACGACCTGCTGATGGTCATCTACACCTCAGGCACTACGGGCCGGCCCAAGGCGGCGGGGCTGACGCACCGCTCGCAGCTGGCCTCGGCCTGGGCGCAATGCACGCACACCCGGATGGCAGCGGACGACCTGCTGCAGCTGGCCATGCCGTTCAACCACGTGGGTGGCATCACCTGCGGCATCCTGGCCATGCTGCTGGGCGGCGGCACGTGCGAGCTGGTACCCGCCTTTCATCCCGACACGGTGCTGGAGATGGCGCACCTGCACCCGCCTACGCTGCTGGTGGGCGTGCCGACCATGCTGACGCTGCTGCTGATGAGCCCGCGCCTGGCGGAGGCCGACTTCAGCCGCCTGCGCCTGATCGTGGTGGGGGGCTCCACGGTCGATGCGCCGCTGCTGCACCGGCTGCAAGAGGCCTTCCCGGGCGTGGCTTTCATGAACCTCTATGGCCTGTCCGAGACTTCGGGCGCCATCATCATGACGCCGTGGGATGCCGGCGCCGAGGCGCTGGTTGGCTCCATCGGCGCGCCGCTGGCGGGCGCCCGGGTACGCATCGCCGATGCGCAGGGCGCCACACTCGCTGCGGGCGAAGTAGGGGAGATTTGCGTGCATGGGGCCGGCGTGATCCCGGCATACGTCGGCAGCCACGGCGAGGGCGCGGCCTTCGACGACCTCGGCTGGCTGAGCACCGGCGACATGGGCTACCTGGGCGCGGACGGCCTCATCTACCTGATGGGACGCAAGAAGGACATGTTCATCCAGGGCGGCTACAACGTCTATCCGGCGGAAATCGAGGCCGTCCTGGCCTCGCACCCCGAAGTGGTCATGGCGGCGGGCATCGGCGTGCCCGACCCAGTGCTGGGCGAAGTCGGGCGCTTTCACGTGGTGCGCCGACCAGGCAGCGCGCTGGATGCCCAGGCCCTGCAGGAGCATTGCCGCGAGCGCCTGGCCGACTACAAGGTGCCGCGCCAGATCGTCTTCAGCGAGGCGCTGCCGATGACGCCGGCCGGCAAGATCCACAAGGCAGCGCTGCGCCAGCAGGTCGCGAATGAAGGCGGGCAGGGGGAGGCGGTGCGATGAACGTCCACTTCGATTTCACTGATCGCCACGTCGTGATCTTCGGCGGCACCACTGGCATCAACCTCGGGATTGCCCAGGCCTTTGCCGCTGCCGGCGCGCGCGTCAGCGTGGCCAGCCGCAAGCAAGACAACGTCGCTGCCGCCGTCGCCACGCTGGCGTTCTGTGTGCCGGCCATGTGGGCGGCCATCCATGCTGCCGGGCTGCAGGGGCGCGATCTGGCCTCGCTGCGCTACACCGTCTCGGGTGGCGCGCCGTGCCCGGTGGTGCTGATCGAGGCACTGCGCAGCGCCGGCCTGGTCTTCACCGAGGGCTTCGGCCTGACCGAGACGGCGCCGATCGCATCGGTACTGGATGTCGCCGATGTGCTTGAGCGTGCCGGCTCCATCGGCAAGCCGATCGCGCACGTCGAGTACCGCATCGCCGACGAGGCCGGCCAGGATGTGCCGCCGGGCGAGACCGGCGAGTTGCTGATCCGCGGCCCCAACGTCTTCATCGGCTACTGGCAAAAGCCCGAGGCCACGGCCGAGGCGCTGCGCGGCGGCTGGTTCTATTCGGGCGACCTGGCGCGCCAGGATGAGGCGGGCTACTACTACATCGTCGATCGCAAGAAGGACATGGTCATCAGCGGCGGCGAGAACGTCTATCCCGCCGAGGTCGAGCAGGTGCTGTACCGCCATCCGGGCATCGCCGAGGTGGCCGTCATCGGCTCGCCCGACGCGCGCTGGGGCGAGGCCGTCACGGCAGTGGTCGTCCCCAAGGCTGGCGCGCAGATCGACGAGGCCGGGCTGATCGCCTGGTGCCGCGAGCGCCTGGTGCCGCGAGTGCCTGGCGCACTTCAAGTGCCCGCGCGTGGTGCAGTTCATCGACGTGCTGCCGCGCACCGCCACCGGCAAGGTGCTCAAGCGCGAGTTGCGCCAGCGCTGGACGGCGGACGGCGCTGCCGTGCAGCGCTAGCGCACGCCAGCCCGGCAGTAAGAGCGTGTTTACGATCCCTGCGCGGGTGCGCGAGCGCGGCCTCGGGCGTTCTGCGGCGTTGCAAATCCTCGCGATAGCACGGGCTATCGCTGCGGTTTGCGCCTGGCAGCCCATCCCGATCCGCACCCGCGCCCCTGCGCGCGGAGATCGTAAACACGCTCTAAGAGCAAGAGGCGCCTGAAGGCGCTCGCCAAGACAGAGTCCAACCACCAAAAAAGGAGACAAGACCCATGATCCAGATGCCTATCACCCCTGCGGCACGCCGCATCCGCCGCGTCGCCCTGGGCGATTTTGTCCATCGCAGCGCGCGCAAGTTCGGCGAGCGCACCGCCGTGGTCGATGGCGATATCCGCCTGAGCTATGCCGAGCTGGATGCGCGCAGCTCGCGCTTTGCCCATTACCTGCTGGAGACCTTCGGCAGTGGCCGGCAGATTGGCATGTTGTGCATGAATTCTGCCGACATGGTGGTGGCCTACAACGGCATCCACAAGTCCGGCAATGTCTGGGCGCCGGTCAATGTGCGCCTGGACGCCGGCTCCATCGAATACATCCTGCGCCACGCCGAGGTCTCGGCGGTGGTGGTGGATGCGCCCCTGTACGCCGACCCGGCCCTGGCCGCCATGCTGCAGGGCCTGGGCGTGCCGCTGATCATGACCATGGCGGGCGGCGCGGCCACCGTGCCGGGCGCCACCACCCTGGGCCAGGCCGAGGCCGGGCGCAGCGATGCACTGCCCGACATCGACATCGACGACAGCCAGCCGGCCCTCTTGATGTACACCAGCGGCACCACCGGCAACCCCAAGGGCGTGGTGCATTCGCACCAGTCGGTGGCGGCGGCCATCCTGGGCAACGCCAGCGGCTTTGCCTATGTCGAGACGGACGTGTTCTCGGGCGTGCTGCCGCTGTTTCACTGCGCGCAGCATGGCCTGGCCGCGACGGCGCACGCCGTGGGCGCGTGCATCGTGCTGGCGCGCGCCTTCGTGCCCGACGAGATCCGCGCGCTGGTGCTGCGCGAGCGCCTGACGGTCTTCACCGGCCTGCCCATGATGTACGGGGCGCTGCTGGCCGACCCGCAGTTCCGCTGTGACAGCCTGCGCCAGTGCATCTACGCCATGGCGCCCATCCCCAAGCCGCTGATTGCCCAGATCGCCGAGCGCATGAGCCGCAATGTCGTGCTGGCTACCGGACAGACCGAGATCTACCCGGCCACCATGATGTTCAGGGCGCTGGAGCACCCCGAGCTGGACGCCAATTACTGGGGCACTTCCTTCATCCACTGCGAGACGGCGGTCATGGACGACGAGGGCCGCCTGCTCGGCCCCGGCGAGGTTGGCGAGATCGTGCATCGCGGCGCCAATGTCATGCTGGGCTACTTCAAGGACGAGCGCGCCACGGCCGAGGCGCAGCGCTTTGGCTGGCACCACACGGGTGACCTGGGCATGTGGGGGCCCAAGGGCCAGATGCTGTTCATCGACCGCAAAAAGGACATGATCAAGACCGGTGGCGAGAACGTCGCCAGCGTCAAGGTCGAGGCCGTGCTGCTGGGCCACCCGGGCGTGGCCGGCGCGGCGGTGCTGGGCCTGCCGCACCCGCACTGGATCGAGGCGGTGTGCGCCTTCGTGGTCAAAAAGCCCGGCGCCGAGGTCGATGAGGAATCCATCCAGGCCCACTGCCGCGAGCGCCTGGGCGGCTTCGAGGTGCCCAAGCTGGTGCGCTTCGTCGAGGCCCTGCCGGCCACGGCGACGGGCAAGGTGCAAAAGCATTTGCTGCGCCAGCAGTTCGCCGAGCTGGCGCGGCAGGCGTGGGCAGCAGAGCCGGCGACCCAGAAATGACGGGAAAAAGAATTCAGGAGTGATAATTTACTACTGAAATGATAGCTATCAGCGCTTGCTGTCAGGGCGATCGCATCTAAATTTTGAGCCAATCTTGATGCAAAGTGCAGGCTCCTAAAGCCAACCGGATGCGACCTTGAGCCTGCTGCAACTGCTCCAACAAATTCCCGATCCCCGTGTGCAGCGCACCCGCCGCCATGAGCTCATCGACTTGCTGGCTATCGCCCTGTGCGCTACTGTCGCCGGAGCAGACAACTGGATCGAGACGGTGGAGTTTGCCCAGGCCCACCAGGCCTGGCTGCAACGCTTTTTGCGCCTGCCCTGCGGCATTGCCTCACACGACACCTTCGCGCGGGTCTTTCGCCGCCTGGATCCACATGCACTCGAACAGGTCTTGCAGCAATGGCTCAAGGGTATGTCTGCGAGCGCCTCGGGCCATGTGGCCATCGATGGCAAGAGCGTGCGCAGCGCCCACCGCAAGGGCAAGGGTGCGCACCACAGTTTGCATTTGGTCAGCGCCTGGGCATCTGAGCAGCGCTTGCTGCTGGGCCAGCGCAAGGTCGATGGCAAGAGCAACGAGATCACGGCCATTCCTGAGTTGCTCAAGTTGTTGGACATTGGTGGGTGCACCATCACCATCGATGCCATGGGCTGCCAAAAAGCCATTGCCAAGCAAATCGCCGACCAAGGTGCCCACTACGTGCTCAGCCTCAAGGGCAATCAGCGGCACATGTTCAACGTGTGCAAGAAACACTTTGAAAGCGCTGAAGCTGACAGGGGCCAGCAAACGTTCAGTGACTCAGACAAAGGCCACGGGCGCATCGAGACGCGCAAGTACCAGGTGTCGGCACTGCCGCCGGCGCTGCAGCGTGCGGCCCAGCACTGGCCCCAGCTGCAAAGCGTGGTGCGCGTGGTGCGCACGCGCCAACTGCCAGGCCAAGAGCGAGTCGGCGAACAAACCAGCTACTACCTCAGCAGCCTGAGCGCACACACCAGCGCCCAGCAAATGGCGCAATACATCCGGGGGCACTGGAGCGTGGAAAACCAGCTGCACTGGAGCCTGGATGTGGGCATGGGCGACGACAGCGGTCTGAGCCAGAAAGACCACGCTGCGCACAACCAAGCGCTGCTCAGGCGCATAGCCCAGCAGATGCTGCAAGCCGACACCAGCGTGAAGGCCGGACTCAAGGCCAAGCGCAAACGCGCGGGCTGGGACTTGACCTACTTGGAGCGGGTCATGGAGCTATGCATTTAGATGCGATCGCCCTGCGCTTGCTGTGTAAGGGTTTGACGCTGAAAAGCATAAAAAACCGCCTCATGGAGGCGGTTTTTTGATGGCCCGAGGCGCTTAGCGTTCAGTACCGGGGCTGATGTGCCCGGATGGCCTCGCGTGTCCTGGCGTCCAGCGCAAAACCCGCGCCATGCTGCGCCGCCAGCGCATCGGCCCGGTGCAGGAAGGCATCCACCCCCGTGCCATAGATGAACTGCATGGCCCCACCCGTCCAGGCCGGGAAGCCGATGCCGAAAATCGAGCCGATGTTGGCGTCATGCACGCTGGTCAGCACGCCCTCGGCCAGGCAGCGCGCAGTCTCGATGGCCTGGCGGTACAGCAGGCGATCCTGGATGTCCTGCACGTCCCACGCGACTTCGGGTTTCTCGAACAACTCGCGCAGGCGCGGCCACAGGTGCTTCCTGCCGCCTTGAGGATAGTCGTAGAAGCCGCCCCCGCCGGCGCGGCCCGGGCGCTGGTGCTCCTTGACCATGCGCTCGACCAGCAACTGGCCGGGCGTCGCCTCGTAGGCCTTGCCCTCGGCGGCGAAGTCGGCGCGGGTCTGCTCCATGACGTGGACGCTCAGGGTGAGGGCGGTTTCGTCGAGCACCGCCAGCGGCCCCACGGGCATTCCGGCCTGCATGGCGGCGTTCTCGATCACGGCGGCAGGGATGCCCTCGCTGAGCATGGCCGCGCCCTCCATGACGAAGGTGCCGAAGGTGCGGCTGGTGTAGAAGCCCCGCGAGTCGTTGACCACGATGGGAATCTTGCCCAGCGCCTGCACGCAGTCGAAGGCGCGCGCCACGGTCTCGTCGTCGGTCTGCTGGCCGCGGATGATCTCCACCAGCTTCATCTTGTCCACGGGGCTGAAGAAATGGATGCCGATGAATTTTTCCGGTCGGCTGCTGGCCTGCGCCAGGCCGCTGATGGGCAGGGTCGAGGTGTTGCTGGCAAAGAAGCCGCCTTCGGCCAGCTGCGGCTCGGCCTCGCGCGTGACCTGGGCCTTGAGGTCGCGGCTCTCGAACACAGCTTCGATGATCAGTTCGCAGCCGGCCAGATCGGCGGCGCTGGCCGTCGGCTTGATGCGCGCCAGCAGCTCCTGCGCGGCCTCGGGTGCCATGCGGCCCTTTTCCACGCGCTTGGCCGCAAGCTTTTCGCTGTAGGCCCGGCCCTTGTCCGCTTTGTCCTGGCTCACGTCCTTGAGCACCGTCTCGATGCCTCGGCTGGCTTGCGCCCAGGCGATGCCCGCGCCCATCATGCCGGCGCCCAGGATGCCCACCTTGGCTGGCTTGAAGCGCGCCACACCCGCTGGCCGCGACTTGCCCGCCCGGATGGCGTTCAGGTCGAAGAAGAAGGTGTTGATCATGTTGTGCGCCACCGGCGTGGTCATCAGGCGCGCCAGGTAGCGGCTCTCGATGCGCAGCGCCGTGTCGTAGTCCACCATCGCGCCCTCGACCATGGCCGACAGGGCGGCCTCGGGGGCCGGGTAGCGCCCGCGCGTGGTCTTGCCGAGCATGGCCGGGGCCACGACCAGGGCGCCGGCGATCTTGGGGTTGCTGGGCGTGCCGCCGGGCACACGATAGTCCTTGGCGTCCCAGGGTTGCTGGGCCGTCGGCTGCGCGGCGATGTGCGCCAGCGCGCGCGGCAGCAGTGCGTCCTGCGAATCGACCAGTTCGTGTACCAGGCCCAGCTTGTGCGCCTCGGCGGGGCCGAAGGTCTTGCCCTCCAGGATGAACGGCTGCGCGCCCAGCAGGCCCAGCAGGCGCGTCATCTTGGTGATGCCGGTGGCGCCGGGCAGCAGGCCCAGGGTGACTTCGGGCAGGCCGAACTGGATTTTCCTGTCGTTCACGGCGATGCGGTGGTGGGCGATCAGCGCCACCTCCCAGCCGCCGCCCAGGGCCGTGCCGTTGAGGCAGGCGACCACCGGGATGCCCAGCGTCTCAAGCTGGCGGAAGTTCTTTTTCATGGCCTCGATGCGCGCAAACACCGTGGGCGCATCGGCTGGCGTCAGGCGCATGGTGGCCTTGAGGTCGGCACCGGCAAAGAAGCTGCTCTTGGCCGAGGCCAGCACGATGCCCTTGAGGGCCTGGCCCAGCTGCTGGCGGTCGGCCAGCACGCGCGCAGTGGCCTCTCCCAGGTCAGCCTGCCACTGCTCGCACATGGTGTTGACCGGCGAGCCCTGCTCGTCGAAGGTGATCAGGGCGACCTGGCCGTCTGCGCCCTGTGCGGGGATGAGTTCGTAGCGGATGGTTTGCATGTCGGTGTCTTTTTCAGCTCAGCAGTTGCGTCAGATGCGTTCCACGATCGTGGCGATGCCCATGCCGCCGCCCACGCACAGGGTGATCAGGCCGTAGCGCAGGCTGCGCCGGTGCAGTTCATCGACCAGCGTGCCCAGCAGCATGGCGCCGGTGGCGCCCAGCGGGTGGCCCATGGCAATCGCCCCGCCGTTGACGTTCACCTTCTCGTGCGGCACGCCCAGCTCTTTCATGAAGCGCATGGGCACGGCGGCAAAGGCTTCGTTGACCTCGAACAGGTCGATCTGGTCAACCGTCATGCCGGCGCGCGCCAGCGCCTTGAGCGTGGCCGGCATGGGGCCGGTGAGCATGATGGTCGGATCGGCTCCGCTCACGGCGGTGGCGACGATGCGTGCGCGCGGTGTCAGGTTCTGTGCCTTGGCCGCCGCCTCGTTGCCGATCAGCACGGCAGCGGCGCCATCGACGATGCCCGAGGAGTTGCCGGCGTGATGCACATGGTCGATGGCCTCGACCTGCGGATAGCGGCGCAGCGCCACGGCATCAAAACCCATGCCGCCCAGCTGGGCGAACGAGGGCTTGAGGCCGGCCAGGGTCTCCACGGTGGTCTGCGGCTTGATGAATTCGTCCTCCTCCAGGATGACCTGGCCGAGGAAGTCGCGCACCGGCACCACCGAGCGCTTGAAGTGCCCGGCAGCGCGTGCGGCAGCGGCGCGGCGCTGCGACTCCAAGGCAAAGGCATCGACGTCGGTGCGCGTGTAGCCGTCCAGCGTGGCGATCAGGTCGGCGCCAATGCCCTGGGGCACGAACATGGTCTGCAAGTTGGTGGCGGGGTCTTGCGCCCAGGCGCCGCCATCGGCGCCGATGGGCACGCGGCTCATGCTCTCCACGCCGCCGGCAACGACCAAATCCTCCCAGCCGCTGGCGACCTTTTGCGCCGCCAGGTTCACCGCCTCCAGGCCCGAGGCACAAAAGCGGTTGACCTGCACGCCGGCGCAGCGCCAGTCCCAGCCGGCCTTGAGCGCGGCGATCTTGGGCAGCACCGAGCCCTGCTCGCCAATGGGCGAGACGATGCCCATGACCACATCGTCCACCTGCGCGGTGTCCAGGTCGTGGCGCCGCTGCAACTCGCCCAGCAGGCCGGCCAGCAGGTCGATGGGCTTGACTTCGTGCAGGCTGCCGTCCTTCTTGCCCTTGCCGCGCGGCGTGCGCAGGGCGTCGAATACATAGGCATGGGTCATGGAATGATCTCCTTTTTAGGTCAAATTGGCTTGAAAGTGGCTCTGGGCAAGCGCTGGCAGCTATCAATAAATGAGTTTGAAAATAGCCGGCCTCAGCGTCCGCCCAGGCCCATGCTGCGGGTGATGACTTCTTTCATGATCTCGTTGGTGCCGCCGTAGATGCGCTGCACGCGTGCGTCGGCCCAGGCGCGGGTGATGGGGTATTCCCACATGTAGCCGTAGCCGCCAAAGAGCTGCACGCACTCGTCCATGACCTTGAACTGCAGGTCGCTGGTCCAGTACTTGGCCATGCTGGCCGTGGCGGTGTCGAGCTTGCCTTGCAGGATCAGCTCGCAGCACTTGTCCACGAAGACGCGCGCCACCTGCACCTCGGTCTGCAGCTCGGCCAGGGTGAAGCGCGTGTTCTGGAAGGCCGCCACCGGCTGGCCGAAGACCTTGCGCTCCTTGACGTAATCCACCGTCCAGTCGATGGCCGCCTGCGCGGCGGCTACCGCCGAGATGGCGATCTGCAGGCGCTCCCAGGGCAGCTGCTCCATCAGGCAGATGAAGCCCTTGCCCTGCATGGCCGGGCCGCCCAGCAGGTTCTCTGCCGGCACGCGCACGTTGTTGAAGAACAGCTCGGAGGTGTCCTGCGCCTTCATGCCGGCTTTCTTCAGGCGCTGGCCCTTCTCGAAACCCTCCATGCCGCGCTCGACCAGTAGCAAGCTGGTGCCCTTGGCGCCGGCGCTGGGGTCGGTCTTGGCGACGACGATGACCAGGTCGGCGTGCCAGCCGTTGGTGATGAAGGTCTTGCTGCCATTGAGCAGGTAGTGGCTGCCGTCGGCGCTCAAGGCCGCCGTGGTCTTGACGCCCTGCAGGTCGCTGCCGGCGCCGGGCTCGCTCATGGCGATGGCGCCGACCATGCTGCCGTCGGCCAGCTGCGGCAGGTACTTGCGCTTTTGCTCCTCGGTGCCGTAGTGCAGGATGTACGGCGCGACGATCTCGCTGTGCAGGCCGAAGCCGATGCCGGTCGTGCCGGCGCGGGCGATCTCCTCCATCTGGGCGATGGAGTAGCCCTTGTCGGCGCCGGCGCCGCCGTACTCCTCGGGCATGGTCATGCACAGAAAACCGTTGGCGCCGGCCTTGCGCCAGACCTCGCGGTCAACGTAACCCTGGTCTTCCCACTGGGCGTGGTGGGGCGCGATTTCCTTGTCGAGGAAGCGGCGAAAGCTGTCGGCAAAGGCTTGGTGCTCAGGCTGCAAAAGGGTGCGTTCGATCATGGCTGGACTCGGCAGTGGCAGGGGTGGCGATGGCAAAAGGGATTTTGAAAAGCAAATGCTTGCTGAAATTCTGCCACTGTTGCAGCATCTTGTGGGCAGTGTTTTCGAGCATGAAAAAACCGCCCGCAGGCGGTTTCGGCAGTGGCAGGCGTGGCCTGGCCGGGGTCAGTTGAAGTAGTCCGAGACCACCTTCCAGCGCCCATCCTGGATCTGCGACAGGCGCGAGCGATCGGTGCCCAGGCGCTGGGTGGCGCTGAACCTGAGGGTGTCGCTGCCGAACATGTCGGGCTCGATGGGCGCGCTGTCCATGGCCTTGATGAAGCTGTCGGTGCTCAGGCTGGCGCCGGCGCGCTGCGCGCCCTGGAGGAAGTTGTCCATGATCTGGTAGCCATAGACCGAGAACACGCCGGGGTCTTCGTTGAACTTGGTCTTGTACTTGTTGGCCCAGAAGCGGATGGGCTGCGAGGTGTCGTCCAGGTAGGGCACCTGGATCGCCATGGTGGCGTACAGGCCGTCCATGGCCTTGCCGCCCAGCTTGTGGATCAGGTCGGTGTAGGCGGCGGTGGTGCCCAGGAAGGTCGGGGAAAAGCCCGTCTTGCGCGATTCGCCTATGGTGCCGATGGTCTCGCGGATCACCGTGCCCAGCACCACGAAGTCGCAATTGGCGGCCTTCATCCTGGCCACCTGCGAGGAAAAATCGGTCGCGCCGCGCTTGTAGGTGGTTTTCTCGGCCAGCTCCATGCCGATGCTCTTGAGGCCCTCCTCGGCGCCGCGCATGACCTCCAGGCCGAACTCGTCGTCCTGGTAGATGGTGCAGACCTTCTTGGCGCCCTTTTCCTTGACCAGGCGCGGCGTGGCCGTGCGCGCCTGGTCGTAGTAGGGCACGGAGAAGGCGTACTTGAGGCGCATGTTGGGCTCCTCGAACATCTCGCGCGCCCCGGTCAGTGGGTAGAAGTTGATGACCTTCTTGGGAAACAGCACCCCGAAGGTGGCCACGTTGGCTGCCGTGCCGATGTGGCCGACCATGGCGAAGACCTTGTCCTGGTTGACCAGCTTCTGCGCCGCCAGCACGGCGCGCTTGGGGTCGTAGCCCGAGTCCTCGGACTTGAAGACCACCTTGCGGCCGTTGATGCCGCCTTGCTCGTTGGCCTCGTCCACGCGCAGCAACATGCCGTTGCGCGCCTGCTTGCCAAAGCCCGCCAGCGGGCCGGACAGATCCTGGATGGTGCCCACCGTGAGGGTGTCCTTGGTGACGCCCTGCTGCGCCTGTGCCCAGGCCCCCGTGGCCGCGCAGGCCAGGGCGGCGGCTGTGGCAAGAAGATGGAATTTCATGCGCTTGTCTCCTGTGGTTGTGGCTTGTCGGGTCTATTTGTCGGGTTTATAGGCTGCTGCGGTGCGCCGGCCATCGGCACTATCCCTGCCGGCTAGCCCGATCCGTACATGGCTTCGATCTGTGGCGCGTACTTGGTCTGCACCAGTTTGCGCTTGAGCTTCATGGTCGGGGTCAGCTCTTCGTCCTCGGCGGTGAGCTGGGTGTCGAGCAGGAAGAACTTCTTGATCTGCTCGACGCGGGCGAACTTCTTGTTCACCTCGTCGATGACGCTCTGGATCAGCGCCTGCACCTCGGGTGCGCGCGTGAGGCTGGCGTAGTTGGAGAACGGCACGTCGTGATCCTGCGCGTATTTCTCGACGTTCTCCTGGTCGATCATGATGATCACCGTGAGGTAGGCTCGCTGGTCGCCGATGACCACTGCGTCGGTGATGTAGGGGCTGAATTTCAGCTCGTTTTCCAGCTCGCTGGGCGTAATGTTCTTGCCGCCGGCGGTGATGATGATGTCCTTCATCCGGTCGGTGATGCGGTAGTAGCCTTCGGCGTCCACCGTGCCGACGTCGCCGGTGCGCAGCCAGCCATCCTGGGTGAAGGTCTCGGCGGTCTTGTCCGGCAGGTTCAGATAGCCCTTGAAGACGTTCGGCCCCTTGACCTGGATTTCTCCGGTCTCGGGATCGAGCCGCACCTGGTTGAAGCTGGTCGCCGGGCCGATGGAGCCGGGCTTGATGCGCGCGGCCACCATGCCAGTGGAGGCGCCGCAGGTCTCGGTCATGCCCCAGACCTCCAGCATGGGCACGCCCAGCGCCAGATACCACTTGATGAGTTCGGGCGAGATCGGCGCCGCGCCGGTGACCAGGAAGCGTGCGCGGTGGATGCCGATCAGCTTGCGCACATTGCCCAGCACCAGCCAGCGCGCCAGGTGGAATTGCGCTTTCAGGGTGGCCGGCACGCTTTGGCCGGCCAGCACCCGGTCGGCAATCTTCATGCCCACGCCGATGGCCCAGGCGTAGGCGGCCTGCTGCACGCGGCTGGATTCCTTGAGGGCGATCATGACGCCGGAGTAGAACTTCTCCCACACGCGCGGCACGGCGGTGAACACGGTGGGCGCGATCTCGCGCACGTTCTCGGGCACGGTGTCGGGGTTCTCGACAAAATTGAGCTTGCAGCCGGTGTAGAGCGAGAAATACTCGCCGCCCATGCGCTCGGCGATGTGGCACAGCGGTAGGAAGCACATGGCTTCGTCGTCCGCGCTGCGCGCGATCAGCGTGTTGAAGCCGCGCGCCGTATAGGCCAGCGCGCTGTGGCTGTGCATGGCGCCCTTGGGCTTGCCGGTGGTGCCCGAGGTATAGACCAGGATGGCAGTGTCGTCTGGCTGCAGGGCGGCGATGCGCTGCTCGATTTCCTGTGGGTGTGCGGCGTTCCACTCGCGGCCCAGGGCGCGCAGGTCGGCCAGGCTGATGATGTGCTCGTCGTGCAACCCGCGCAGGCCCTCCATGTCGAAGACCACGATGGTGCGCAGCAGCGGCAACTGCCCGCGCACCTCCAGTGCCTTGTCCAGTTGCTCGTCGTCCTCGACGAACAGCACGCGCGTGGCCGAGTCCTGGCACAGGTAATGCACCTGCGGCGCGGCGTCGGTCGGGTAGATGCCGTTGGCCACGCCGGCGCACGACAGCACGGCCAGGTCGGTCAGCACCCATTCGACGTTGGTGTTGGACAGGATGGAGGCGCACTCGCCCGGCGCAAAGCCCAGCGCCATCAGGCCGCCGGCAATCTCGCGCACGGCCTCGCCGACGCGGC
Organism: Melaminivora jejuensis; assembly: GCF_017811175.1. Lineage (NCBI taxonomy): Bacteria > Pseudomonadati > Pseudomonadota > Betaproteobacteria > Burkholderiales > Comamonadaceae > Melaminivora > Melaminivora jejuensis. The sequence goes on along the minus strand of NZ_JACWIJ010000002.1, from coordinate 1,899,092 downwards.
TCCAGCTCCAGCTTTGCCAGATGCCGAGCTTTTTCTCGCGCAGCCACACGCGCGGGCCGCGTTCACGCACGGCATTCCAGAACATGGCCGGGATGGTGTCGCCGGCCAGCACGCTGTCCGGTTGCGGTTGGATGCGGGAGAGATCCCAAAGGTTGGACATCGGCTTACCTCCAGGTTTTCTTTTTCTTCCAGCGCCGCTCGCCGCGCACGCTGCTTTCCTTCATGCCGAGGTAGAACTCCTTGATGTCGTCCTTCTCGCGCAGCGCGGCGCAGCTGTCTTCCATGACGATGCGGCCGTTTTCCAGCACATAGCCATAGTCCGAGGCGTTCAGCGCCATGTTGGCGTTCTGCTCGACCAGGAGGATGGTGGTGCCGCGCTCACGGTTGATGCGCACGACGATCTCGAAGATCTCCTTGGTCAGGCGCGGCGACAGGCCCAGGCTGGGTTCGTCGAGCAGGATCAGCTCGGGCTTGGCCATGAGGGCGCGCGAGATCGCCAGCATCTGCTGTTGGCCGCCCGACAGCAGGCCCGCGTCCTGACTCTGGCGCTCGCGCAGGATGGGGAAGTAGCCGTACACCGTTTCCATGTCGTGCGCCACGGCGTCGCGGTCGGCTCGCGTGTAGGCACCCATGAGCAGGTTGTCGCGCACTGACAGCAACGGAAACACCTCGCGCCCCTCGGGCACGTGCGACAGGCCACGGCGCACGATGGCTGCCGGGTCGTGTGCGGTGATGTCCTGGCCGTGCAGTTGCACGCTGCCCTTGCGCGGGTCGATGATGCCGGAGATGGTCTTCAGGATGGTGGTTTTGCCGGCGCCGTTGCTGCCCAGCACGGTGGCGATCTCGCCACGGCGCACCTGCAGGCTGACGCCGCGAATGGCCTTGATGGGGCCGTAGCTGCTTTCGATGTTCTGCAGGCGCAGGATGGGTGCGCTGGCGGCTGCACTGGCGTGGGTCTGCACGGCGGTATTCATGCGCGCACCTCCAGGCCGGCGGCGTCGGTGCGGCGCAGGCTGCTCACGTCGTCGATGGTGCCCAGGTAGGCCTCGACGACGCCGGGATGCGTCTGCACCTCGTGCGGCGTTCCCATGGCCAGCACCTGGCCCTGGTTCATGGCCAGCACCCGGTCGGATACGCGCGAGACCAGCGACATGTCGTGCTCGACCATCAGCACCGTGATGCCCAGCTCGTCGCGGATGTCCTGGATCCAGAAGGCCATGTCGTCGGTTTCCTCCACGTTCAGGCCGGACGATGGCTCATCGAGCAGCAGCAACTGCGGCTCGGTACACAGCGCGCGCGCCATCTCAACCACCTTGCGCACGCCGTAGGGCAGGCCGGCGATCAAAGTGTCGCGATAGTGCTGCAAGTCCAGGAAGTCGATGATTTCCTCGGCCTTCTCGCGCGCCCGCAGCTCGGCGGCGCGCACGCGCGGCGTGAAGAACATGTCGGCCAGGAGTCCGGTCTCGCGCCGCGTGTGCCGCCCGATCAGCAGGTTGTGCAGCACGCTGGCGTGCTCGAACAGCTCGATGTTCTGGAAGGTGCGCGCAATACCCAGGCCGGCCACCCGGTGCGCGGGCTGCTCGGTCAGCGCCAGCTCGCCCGCCGGGCCGGCGTAGCGGATGGCGCCGCTGGTGGGCTGGTAGATGCGGCTGATCAGGTTGAACACCGTGGTCTTGCCGGCGCCATTGGGGCCGATCAGCGTGAAGACCTCGCCGCGGCGCACGTCGAAGCTGACGTCGCTCACCGCCAGCAGGCCGCCGAAGCGCACGCTCAGATTGCGTGCGCCAAGCAGCACGTCGGCGGGCAGGGGGCATGGGCTGCATTCATGGCCGTGCTCATTTCAGGCGCTCCGATTTCTGGAAGCTCTTTTGCCGCTTGAACATGCCCTTGCGGTAGAAGGGAAACAGCTGCAGCCAGGTGCGCACCTTGAGCCAGCGGCCATACAGGCCCATGGGCTCGAACAGCACGAAGGCGATCAGCACCGCGCCATAGACCACGGCCTGCAGGCCGGGCGCCTGGCCGATGGCTTCGGGCAGCACGTCCTTGCCCAGGGAGATCATCTGCGGCATCAGGATCAGGAAGGCAGCGCCCAGGAAGGCCCCGTGTACCGAGCCCAGGCCGCCGATGACGATCATCAGCAGCAGGTCGATGGACTGCAGGATGCTGAACTGATCCGGCGAGATGAACTGCATCTTGTGCGCGTACAGCGCGCCGGCAATGCCGGCCAGCGCGGCAGATAGGGCGAACGACAGCGTCTTGTACCAGGCCAGGTGGATGCCCATGCTCTGCGCCGAGATCTCCGAGTCGCGGATGGCGACGAAGGCCCGGCCCGTGGGCGAGCGCAGCAGGTTCAGGATGGCCAGCGTGCAGGCCACGGCCAGCGCCAGGCACAGGAAGTAGAACGCCTCGGTGCTCTCCAGCGTGTAGCCCAGCAGTTGCGGCGCTGCGACCGACTTACCGGCATTGCCGCCGGTGACCGACTCCCAGCGCGCGAACACCTCCTCGACAATGAAGCCGAAGGCCAGCGTGGCGATGCCCAGGTAGATGCCCTTGACGCGCAGCGCCGGCAGGCCCACGACCACGCCCACGGCAGCCGACAGCGCCGCGCCGCAGGCCAGCGACAGCAGGAACGGCCAGCCCATGCCGGTGAGTACCACCTGCGTGTAGGCGCCCACGCCCAGAAAGGCTGCGTGCCCCAGCGAGAACTGCCCGGTGAAGCCCGCCAGCAGCATCAGCCCCAGGCCGGCAATGGCGTAGATCAGCACGAAGGTCAGCTGGGCCAGCCAGTACTCGGGTGCCAGCCAGGGCGCGGCGACCAGGGCCAGGCCCAGCAGGCTGTACCAGAAGATGTGCCCGCCGTGCTTGGCCAGGCGGATGTCCTGCGCGTAGCTGGTCTTGAAGATGTAGCGCATCGCTCAGACTTTCTTGCGCAGCTTTTCGCCGAACAGACCATTGGGTTTGACCATGAGCATCAGCAGCACCACGATGTAGGCGGCGATGTCCTTGAAGCCTTCGGGCAGGTAAAAGCCCGACAGCGATTCGATCACGCCGATGATGAGACCGCCGACGATGGCCCCCGGCAGGCTACCAAAGCCCCCACCACGGCGGCGGGAAAGGCCTTGAGTCCGATGAAGCCCATGTTGGCGTGAACGAAGGTGATGGGCGCCAGCAGCAGGCCGGCCAGCGCCGCCACCGCTGCCGCTAGGCCCCAGACCATGCCGTTGAGGCGCTGCACCGGGATGCCCATGTAGTAGGCGGCGAGCTGGTTCTGCGACGCCGCCTGCATGGCCACGCCCAGCCGGGTGAAGCGGAACATGGCGTACAGCAGCGCGCACAGCACAGCCGAGGCGGCGATGACCACCAGCTGCTCGGCGGCCAGTACCAGCGTGCCCATCTGCACCACCTGATCCTTGTAGGGCACTGGCAGGGCGTGGGTCTCGGTGCCAAAGCCCGGAATCATGGTGATGGCGCCGCGCAATACATAGCCGATGCCGATGGTCAGCATGACGATGGAGAATGCCGGCTGCCCCAGAATGGGCCGTATGACCACGCGCTCAAGCAATACGCCGAACAGCGCCACGGCGATGATGCTGGCCACCACGGCTACCCAGAACGGCATGCCCAGCACCTGCATCACCACCAGGCCGGCAAACGCCCCCAGCATCATCAGCTCGCCCTGGGCGAAACTGACGGTCTCGGTGGCCTTGTAGATGAGCACGAACCCCAGCGCGATCAGCCCGTAGATGCACCCCTGAGCGATGCCGCTGACCAGCAGTTGGACGAATTGCACAAGCTCTCCTGCATATTTATACAAAGCGATTGCTTTGCATAAATAATGGTGCCTTGGGGAGCGCCGATCCGTATTCGGGACTTACCCTGAAAATGCCTGTGTCATGAATGCCGGCCCTGCCGTGCCGCCATCCCCTCGCCATCCCCTTCATCGCTTCCATTCACCCCCAAGGAGACTCGCATGACCTACCCCGACACCCGACTTTTCATCGATGGCCAGTGGCAGGACGCCCGTGATGGCCGCACCCTGGCCGTCCACAACCCCGCCACCGGGCAGGAAATTGGCTGCGTGGCGCACGCCGCCATCGCCGACCTGGATCTGGCGCTGGCCTCGGCGCAAAAGGGCTTCGAGACCTGGCGCGCCATGGCCGCCGTGGAGCGCGCGCGCATCATGCGCCGCGCCGCCGCCCTGATGCGCGAGCGCGCCGGTGCCATCGGCGCACTGATGACGCAGGAGCAGGGCAAGCCGCTCATCGAGGCGCGCGGCGAGGCCGCTGCTGCCGCCGACATCATCGAGTGGTTTGCCGACGAGGGCCAGCGCGTCTATGGCCGCATCGTGCCGGCGCGCAACCCGGCTGTGCAGCAGCTGGTGCTGAAAGACCCGGTGGGCGTGGTCGCCGCCTTCACGCCGTGGAACTTCCCCATCAACCAGGTGGTGCGCAAGCTGGGCGCGGCGCTGGCGGCGGGCTGCGCGGTCATCGTCAAGGCGCCCGAGGAAACCCCGGCCAGCCCGGCGGAGCTGGTGCGCGCCTTTGCCGACGCCGGCCTGCCACCCGGCGTGGTCAACCTGGTCTATGGCACGCCGGCGGAGATCTCCGGCTACCTGATCCCGCACCCCATCGTCAAGAAGGTGACCTTCACCGGCTCGACTGTGGTCGGCAAGCAGCTTGCCGCCCTGGCCGGCCAGCACATGAAGCGCGTGACCATGGAGCTGGGCGGCCACGCCCCGGTCATCGTCTGCCAGGATGCCGACGTGCAACTGGCCGTCAAGGCGTCGGCGGGTGCCAAGTTCCGCAATGCCGGCCAGGTGTGCATCGCGCCCACGCGCTTTCTGGTGCATGAGAGTGTGCGCGCCGAGTTTGTCGCTGCGCTCACGCGCCATGCCGAGGGCCTGAAGGTGGGCGATGGCCTGCAGGAAGGCACGCGCATGGGGCCGCTGGCCAATGCGCGCCGGGTGGCGGCCATGCAGGACTTCCTGGGCGATGCGCGCCAGCAGGGCGCCCGGGTCACCACGGGTGGTGAGGCATTGAGTGGCGCGGGCAACTTCTTTGCGCCCACGGTGCTCGACGACGTGCCGCTGTCGGCGCGCATCTTCAACGAGGAACCCTTCGGCCCGGTGGCCGCCGTGCGCGGCTTCACCGATCTGTCTGACGCCATCGCCGAGGCCAACCGCCTGCCCTATGGCCTGGCGGCTTATGCCTTCACGCGCTCGCTCAAGGACGCGCATCAGCTGGCGCAGCAGGTCGAGGTCGGCATGTTGTGGGTCAATCAGCCGGCCACGCCCAGCGCCGAACTGCCCTTTGGCGGCCTCAAGGACTCAGGCTACGGCTCCGAGGGCGGCCCCGAGGCCGTCGAGGCCTGCCTGAACACGCGGGCGATCTCCATCACCCCCATGTGATTTCTATCTCTATCTCCCTCTCCCGCCCGCCTGCGGGAGAGGGAGGGGATGAGGGTAGCGACAAGGGCGCTGCCTCAACCCCGCTCGACTGGCCGCGCCGGATCGCTGCACCAGTCGCTCCAGCTGCCCGCGTACAGGGCGGTAGGCGGGTAGCCGGCAATCTCCATGGCCAGCAGGTTGGGGATGGCGCTCACGCCGCTGCCGCACTGGTGTACCACGCTGGCCGGATCGCGCCCGGCCAGCAGTTGCTCGAACTCGGCGCGCAGTTGCGCCGCCGGCTTGAAGCGGCCATCGGCGCCCAGGTTGTCGCTGAACGGGCGGTTCAGCGCGCCGGGGATGTGCCCGGCCACGGGGTCGAGCGGTTCGATCTCGCCCCGGTAGCGTGGCGCGGCGCGGGCGTCCAGCACCGTCTGGCCGGGCTGGTGCAGGCGCTGCCACACCTGCTGGGCATCGACCAGCCGACGCAGTGGCTCGCGGATCTCGAAATTGGTCTGGAAGTGCCCCGGCTCGTCGCCGCTGGCCAGCGCGCCGCCTGCCGCCTGCCAGGCCTGCAGGCCGCCGTCGAGCACGGCCACGGCGTCGTGCCCCAGCCACTTGAGCATCCACCACAGCCGGCCACAGTAGTTGCCGCCATTCCTGTCATACACCACGGCTTGCATGTCGTTGGCCAGGCCGATGGCCGACAGCCACATGGCAAAGCGCTCGCGGTTGGGCAGCGGGTGGCGTCCGCCCGAGCAGGGCGAATCGGCCGCGCCGGCCACCAGCACGCCGCCCGGGCCAGGTGCACCGTGGCGGGCGCTCAGGTTCAGATCCAGGTCGGCGTGGACGGCTCCGGGGATGTGCTCGTGCTGGTACACGGCCAGGCCGCGCGAGGGCGTGGCCAGGTCGAAGCTGCAGTCGAACACCATCAGCCGCTGATGCGTGTGCAGCAGCTCTTGCAGTTCAGGGACGGAGATCAGCAGGGTGTAGGGCATGGTCGGCGCAGACATGGGAGCAAAAAAGGAGCCTGATTGTGGCTGTGCTGCGCCAGCATTGCGCGTCGGCGCGCGCCGCGTGTACGGCTTCTGCCTGCCTCAGTTGGTTGCCGCGCCACGCGCCCGCAGCGCGGTGGCGGCGATGCCGCTGGCGACGATCAGCGCCATGCCGGCCCAGGCCAGCAGCGGCAGCGCGTCGCCGAACAGCAGCACGCCGTAGAGGCTGGCGAAAATGATGCCCGAGTACTGCAAATTGGCCACCACCAGCGTGCTGCGCGCCGTGGTGGCGCGGGCATAGGCCAGGGTCATGCACAGCTGCCCGCCGGCGGCCAGCAGGCCCAGCGGCAGCAGCCACAGCGCCGGCCAGCCTGGCCAGGGCGATGCGCCGGCCACCAGCATCGCCGCGCCACCGGCAACCGCCGAGCCAAGTGCGAAATAAAACACCGTGCGCGCCTCCGGCTCGCCCAGGCGCGACAGCGCCGAGACCTGCATGTAGGCCATGGCCGCGCAAAAGCCCGACAGCAGCCCCACGGTGCCGGCAAAGCCCTGGCCATCGCCCACGCTGGGGCGCAGCATCAGCAGCACACCGGCAAAGCCGGCCAGCACGGTGAGCACCAGCGGCACCTGCAGCGGCGGGCGCGGCGTCTGCGGCGAGGGCCGCCAGGCCAGCAGCGCTCCGCCCATGACGAAAGCGGCAATCCACACGCTGCTCATGTAGTTCAGCGTGATGGCCGAGGCCAGCGGCAGATGGGCGATGGCGTAGAACCAGGCCCCCAGCGCCACCACGCCGACCAGGCTGCGCCAGGCGTGCATCCCCGGGTAGGCGGTGCCCAGGCGCACGCTCTGGCGCCGCGCCAGCAGGGCCAGCAGCCCCATGCCGATCAGGCCGCGATAAAACACCAGTTCAGCGGCGGAAAACCACTGCGAGGCGATCTTCACGCAGACCCCCATGCTGGCAAACAGGAACGCGGCCAGAACCATCCACAGGGCTTGCATGAAACCTGAAAATATGAATGAAAACAGCTGGAAACGCTTACCTGGCAAGCGCTGACAGCTATTATTTCAATAGTGAATGTGGCCTGGCCAGGCGGGTGGCGCCGGCTCCTGCCGCTGCCGGGGTCAGCCTGCGGCCAGCGCCTGGCCCATCTTGCCCCGGTACCACTCGTGGAAGTGCTGCATACCGTCTTCCATCGGGCTTTGATACGGGCCGGCCTCGTTGTCGCCACGCTGCATCAGGGCCTGGCGCCCGGCGTCCATGCGCTCGGCGATCTCGTCGTCCTCGATGGCTGTTTCCATGTAGGCCGCGCGCTGGGCCTCGACGAAGTCGCGCTCGAAGGCCACGATCTCCTCGGGGTAGTAGAACTCGACCAGGTTCAGCGTCCTGTCCACGCCCATGGGGTGCAGCGTGGACACGGTGAGCACATGCGGATACCACTCGACCATGATGTGCGGGTAGTAGGTCAGCCAGATGGCGCCGCGCTGCGGCAGCTGGCCGCCCTGGTAGCGCAAGAGCACGTCGTGCCACTGCTTGTAGATGTCCGAGCCGGGCTTGGCAAAGGTCGGCGCCACGCCCACGGTCTGCACGGAGAACTCGCGTCCGAACTCCCATGTCAGGTCGTCGCAGGTCACGAAGTTGCCCAGGCCGGGGTGGAAGGGGCCGACGTGGTAGTCCTCCAGATAGACCTCGATGAAGGTCTTCCAGTTGTAGTGGCACTCGTGCAGCTCGACGTGATCGAGCGCGTAGCCCTCGAACGACAGCTCGTGCGCCGGCCCCATGCCGGCCAGGTCGGCGGCGATGTCGCGGCCGTTGTCCTCGAACAAAAGGCCGTTCCACTGGCGCAGGCCGTAGTTGTTCAGGTGCAGGCAGGGGTCGTGCTGGAAGTGCGGCGCGCCCAGCAGCTCGCCCTTGTCCGAATACGTCCAGCGGTGGATGGGGCAGACAATGTTGCCGCCGGCGTGGCCCTTGCCCTGCGCGCCCAGGTTGCCCCGGCCGCGCAGCATGATGGCCTGGCGGTGGCGGCAGACGTTGGACAGCAGCTCGATGCCGCCTTGCGCATTGCGCACCAGGGCGCGGCCCTCCTGCTCCTGGGGCAGGGCGTGGTAGTCGCCCGGCTCGGGCACGGCCAGCTGGTGGCCGACGTAGCGCGGCCCGGCGCGAAACAACAGCTCCTGCTCGCGCGCCAGCAGCGCCGCGTCGAAGTAGCTGGAAACTGGAAGTTGGCTCGTGGCTTGCTGCAGTTGAAGACTTAAATCAGACATGGGTGACCTGACCTAAAGACTCCCCACAGGGAGGGTGGGAGGGTGCGCGCGCGGCGCCCGGGAAAAAAGAAACCGGCCTGGAGCGATACCCGCGAGCCGGTCTGATGAGGGAATGGGATTATAGAAGTTGGGGTTATTTCCGGAGGGGCCACACGTGTATCCGGCCTGCTGCAGCGCCCCGGGTGCAGCGCCAGGCGTGCGGCCTAAAATCCCCCGCTTTCCACTTGCGCGTCCGGCGCCGCCCATCCGTTTGCCATGCCCAAGGCTCCTGTCGCTCTCAAACTCCCCCCCGAACCCGCCAGCTACGAAGCCGCGCTGCAGGAGCTCGAACAGCTCGTCGCCCGCATCGAATCCGGCCAGTTGCCGCTCGACCAGCTGCTCGCCGGCTACCAGCGCGGCGCCACGCTGCTGGAGTTCTGCCGCACCCGCCTGGCCGCCGTGCAGGAGCAGATCCAGCTGCTCGACGATGGCGTGCTGCAGCCGTGGAACGACGCATGAGCGCCGTCTCCGACAGCCGCGCCAGCACCGTCCCCTTTGCCCTGGCGACCTGGATGCAGGCGCAGCTGGCGCGCGTCGAGGCAGCGCTGGACGCGGCCCTGGCTGACGACGGCCCGGCCGGCCTGGGGCTGGCCATGCGCTATGCCGTGCAGGGCGGCGGCAAGCGGCTGCGCCCGCTGCTGGTGCTGGCCGCCTGCGAGGCCGTGGAGGGGCAGCCGGCAGCAGCGCTGCGCGCTGCCTGCGCCGTCGAACTGATCCATGCCTACTCGCTGGTACACGACGACATGCCGTGCATGGACAACGACGTGCTGCGCCGGGGCAAGCCCACCGTCCACGTGCAGTTCGGCCAGGCCCAGGCGCTGCTGGCCGGCGATGCGCTGCAGGCGCTGGCCTTCGAGCTGCTGACGCCCGAGGACGGCGTGGACGAGGCCATGCAGGCGCGGCTGTGCCGCCTGCTGGCGCGCGCCGCCGGCAGCCAGGGCATGGCCGGCGGGCAGGCCATCGACCTGGCCCACGTGGGCTGCCAGTTGGCCGAGGGCGAGCTGCGCCACATGCACGCCCTCAAGACCGGCGCGCTCCTGCAGGCCAGCGTGCTCATGGGTGCAGCCTGTGGGCAGGCATCGCCCGCCGCCTGCCAGGCGCTGAGCGAGTACGGCGCTGCCATCGGCCTGGCCTTCCAGGTGGTCGATGATGTACTGGACGTGACGCAGGACTCGGCCACCCTGGGCAAGACTGCCGGCAAGGATGCCGCGCAGGACAAGCCGACCTATGTCTCGCTCATGGGCCTGCAGGGCGCGCGCGCCCACGCCGACGACCTGCTGGCCCAGGCCCAGGCCCGGCTGGTCGCCAGCGGCCTGGCCGATACGCACGCACTGGCGGCCCTGGCCGACATGGTGGTGCGGCGCACCCATTGATACTCTGGGGTCAAATACCCCTCTGGCGCTTGCTGGACAAGCGTCGCCAGCTACGGAAAAGATAGCTTATGTCCGCCACGACCTACCCGCTGCTCGAACGCATCCATGACCCGGCCGACCTGCGCCGCCTGCCCCGTGCCGAGCTCAAAGCCCTGGCCGGCGAGCTGCGCGCCTTCGTGCTGGAGAGCGTGTCCAGAACCGGCGGCCACCTGTCGTCCAACCTGGGCACGGTCGAACTCACCATCGCCCTGCACGCCGTGTTCAGCACGCCCGAAGACCGCCTGGTCTGGGACGTGGGCCACCAGACCTACCCGCACAAGATCCTGACAGGCCGGCGGGGCCGCATGGGCAGCCTGCGCCAGCTCGGCGGCCTGTCGGGCTTTCCGCAGCGCAGCGAGAGCGAATACGACACCTTTGGCACGGCGCACTCCTCGACCAGCATCTCCGCCGCCCTCGGGATGGCGCTGGCCGCGCGCCAGCAGGGCCAGCAGCGCCACTGCGTGGCCATCATCGGCGACGGCGCCATGACCGCCGGCATGGCCTTCGAGGCGCTGAACAACGCCGGCGTGGCCGACGCCAACCTGCTGGTCGTGCTCAATGACAACGACATGAGCATCAGTCCGCCGGTGGGCGCGCTGAACCGCTATCTGGCGCAGCTCATGAGCGGCAATATCTACAGCCGCGCGCGCGACGTGGGCAAGAACGTGCTCAAGAACGTGCCGCCGCTGCTGGAGCTGGCCAAGCGCCTGGAGCAGCAGGCCAAGGGCATGGTGGTGCCGGCCACCATGTTCGAGCAGTTCGGCTTCAACTACATCGGCCCCATCGACGGGCACGACCTGGACTCGCTCATCCCCACACTGGAGAACATCCGCGAATTGCAAGGCCCGCAGTTCTTGCACGTGGTGACCAAGAAAGGCCAGGGCTACAAGCTGGCCGAGGCCGATCCGGTGGCCTACCACGGCCCGGGCAAGTTCGACCCCAAGATCGGCCTGGTCAAGCCGGCCACGCCCCCGAAGCCGACCTTCACCCAGGTCTTTGGCCAGTGGCTGTGCGACATGGCGGCGCACGATGAGCGCCTGGTCGGCATCACGCCGGCCATGCGCGAAGGCTCGGGCATGGTGGAGTTCGAAAAACGCTTCCCCACGCGCTACCACGACGTGGGCATTGCCGAGCAGCACGCCGTCACTTTTGCCGCCGGCATGGCCTGCGAGGGCGTCAAGCCCGTGGTGGCGATCTATTCCACTTTCCTGCAGCGGGCCTACGACCAGCTGATCCACGACGTGGCGCTGCAAAACCTGCCGGTGGTCTTTGCGCTCGATCGCGCCGGCCTGGTCGGCGCCGACGGCGCCACGCACGCCGGGGCGTATGACATCGCCTTCATCCGCTGCATCCCCAACATGGCCCTGGCCTGCCCGGCGGACGAGCGCGAATGCCGCCAGCTCCTGACCACGGCCTACGAACAGGATCACCCCGTGGCCGTGCGCTATCCGCGCGGCGCTGGCGTGGGCATCACGCCGCTGGCCAGCCTGGAGGGCCTGCCCTATGGCCGGGGCGAGGTGCGCCGCGAAGGCCGGCGCATCGCCATCCTGGCCTTCGGCACGCTGCTGTATCCGGCGCTGGAGGCGGCCGGGCAGCTCGATGCCACGGTGGTCAACATGCGCTGGGCCAAGCCGCTGGACACCGAACTGCTGCTGCGCATCGCGCGCAGCCACGAGGCGCTGGTGACGCTGGAGGAGGGCGCTGTTCTGGGCGGCGCCGGCAGTGCCGTGTGCGAGGCGCTGAACGCCGCCGGCCTGACGCTGCCGGTGCTGCAACTGGGCTTGCCCGACGTGTTCATCGAGCATGGCGATCCGGCGCGGCTGCTGGCGCTGCAGGGGCTGGATGCGCCGGGCATCGCGCGCTCCATCGGCGAGCGCTTTGCCGATCTGCTGGCGCAGCCGCAGCCGGGCCGGGCGGCGGCCTGAGGCACTGCTGGCACTGCTGGCGGTTTTCCAAGGGGAAACCCGTAGCGATGGGCGGTGCTACAGTTTTTACAATTTCCCGCTGTGCTGCGTGCGGTGGCCTTGGCCGTGATCCCGCCCGCAGCCTTTTTTCCATCCCAACAGGAGATAGGTTCATGGATCGTCGTTCCATCATCAAGCACGCCGGCCTGGCCGGTGTGCTCGCCGCCGGCGTCGCACCTGCGGTACATGCCCAGGCCGCAGTGCGCTGGCGCATGGCTGCCAGCTTCCCCAAGTCCCTGGACACCATTTTTGGCTCTGCCGTCAAGTTCTCCGAGACCGTCAAGGAACTCTCGGGCGGCAAGTTCGAGGTGTCCGTCCACGCCGCTGGCGAGTTGATGCCGGCCTTTGGCGTGGTCGATGCGCTGGAGAAGGACACCATCGAGATGGCCCTGTCCGCCGCCTACTACTTCACCGGCAAGGATCCCATCTTCGCCTTCAGCTGCGCCGTGCCCTTTGGCCTGACCGCGCTGCAGAACATGGCCTGGAAGGACTACGGCAATGGCCGCAAGCTGCTCAACGAGTTCTTCGCCAAGTACAACTTCCAGACGCTGAGCGCGCTCAACACCACCACCCAGATGGGCGGCTGGTATCGCAAGGAGATCAAGACCGTCGAAGACCTCAAGGGCCTGAAGATGCGCATGGGCGGCGGCGTGTTCGGCGAGGGCATGGCCAAGCTGGGCGTGGTGGCGCAGAACCTGCCTGCGGGCGATCTGTACCAGGCGCTGGAAAAGGGCACGCTGGACGCCGTGGAGTTCGTCGGCCCCTACGACGACGAGAAGCTCGGCTTCAACAAGGTCGCCAAGTACTACTACTACCCGGGCTGGTGGGAAGGCGGCGCCGACCTGGAGTTTTTCATCAACAACAAGGCCTTCGAGAAGCTCTCGCCCGAGAACAAGGCCATCGTCCGTGCGGCGGCTGCCGTGGCGGCCGCCGACGGCACGGCCAAGTACATGGCGCTCAACCCGGTGGCGCTCAAGCGCCTGGTGGCCAGCGGCACCCAGCTCAAGGCCTTCCCCAAGGCCGTCAACGACGCCGGCTTCAAGGCCTGCATGGAAGTCTTTGCCGAGCACGAGGCCAAGTCGCCCGAGTTCAAGAAGATCCACCAGGACATGCGTGCCTTCCAGCGCGACCAGATCCTGTGGAACCGCTTCTCCGAGTTCCCGTTCAACCAGTACATGAACAGCGTGAAGATCTGATGCGCTGATGCCTTGGCGCCTTGCGCGCCGGCAATAAAAAACCGCAGCTTCGGCTGCGGTTTTTTTGTCGGAAGTGCTATCGTTTATATAGCTGCCAGCGCTTGCCTGTATTGGGTTTGCGCTGGTTTTTGCCTCAAATGAGGGGCGGGCGCTGCTGCCCCCTCACTGGCTGGCCGGCTCCTGCGGCGCCGATGCGCCGTCCACGGCCTCTTGAATGGCCTTGAACGGGTCGTCCTCGGCGGCTGCACCCTCCTCGGCGGGCGCCGGCTCGGGCATGGCCGGGGCGTCGGACTCGGGTGCAGCCTCCTCGTCCGCGCCGTAGCCGCCATCGTCCTGGTTCAGGCTGTCGAGCATCTGCGCGCCCACGGCGTCCATGTTGACCTCGACCTTCTTGTCCAGGCTGCCCGTGACCAAGCTGGGGAAGGCGATCAGGATGCCGACCATGGTCAGCTGCAGGATCAGGAAGGGAATCGCGCCACGATAGATCTGCATGGTGGTCACCGGCTCCATGAGCTTGCCGGTCACGTGATCGACATAGGGCTTCTCGGGCGCCACCGAGCGCAGGAAGAACAGCGCGAAGCCGAACGGCGGGTGCAGGAAGGAGGTCTGCATGTTCACCGCCAGCAGCACGCCAAACCAGATCAGATCGACGCCCAGCTTTTCCGCCACCGGCGCCAGCAGCGGCACGACGATGAAGGACAACTCGAAGTAATCCAGGAAGAAGGCCAGGAAGAAGATCATCAGGTTCACGACGATCAGAAAGCCCACCTGGCCGCCGGGCAGGTCGGCCAGCAGGTGCTCGACCCAGCGCGGGCCGTCAGCGGCCTGGAAGACCATGCTGAACATGGTCGCGCCGATCAGGATGAACATCACGAACGAGGCCAGCCGCGTGGTCGAGGCCAGTGCCTGGGTGAGCAGCCTGAAGTTCAGCCGGCCCCGGGCCAGGGCCATGATTAGCGCGCCCACCGCGCCCATGGCGCCGCCCTCGGTGGGCGAGGCCACGCCCAGGAAGATAGTGCCCAGCACCAGGAAGATCAGCAGCAGCGGCGGGATCAGCACGAAGGTCACGCGCTCGGCCAGTTGCGACAGCAGGCCCAGGCGCAGCACGCGGTTGGCCACGGCGATCAGCCAGGCCACGAAGGCGCCGCCGCAGGCGGCGACCACCACTTTTTCATCGGTCGGCACGAACTCCACCAGGCGGCCCTCCCACCAGGTGTGGATGTCGGCCATGTGCGACTCCAGCACCCAGGCCACCAGCGCCGAGATCAGCAGCACCGCCGCTAGCGAGGGGTAGCCGGCGCTGCCGTCTTTCTCGCGCAGCGTGCGCGCCTCGGGCGGCAGCGCCGGCACGGCCTGGGGCTTGAAGATGGCCAGGAAGACCACCCACAGCACGTACAGGCCCACCAGGATGAGGGCCGGGGTGAAGGCGCCCTTGTACATGTCGCCCACGCTCTTGCCCAGCTGGTCGGCCATGATGATCAGCACCAGCGACGGCGGGATGATCTGCGACAGCGTGCCCGAGGCGGCGATCACGCCGCTGGTCAGCGGCCGGCTGTAGCCGTAGCGCAGCATGATGGGCATGGAGATCAGGCCCATCGAGATGACCGAGGCGGCGACCACACCGGTGGTGGCGGCCAGCAGCGCGCCGACGAAGATCACGGCCAGCGCCAGGCCGCCGCGCAGCGGCCCGAAGACCTGGCCGACCGAGTCGAGCAAGTCCTCGGCCATGCCGCTTCTCTCCAGGATCAGGCCCATCAGCGTGAAAAAGGGCACGGCCAGCAGCGTGTCGTTGGCCATGATGCCGATCAGGCGTTCAGGCAGCCAGGCCAGGATGGAGGCGGGGAAAACGCCCAGCTCTATGCCCAGCAGGCCGAAGAACAGGCCGCAGGCGCCCAGGCTGAAGGCCACGGGAAAGCCCAGGATCAGAAACAGGGCCAGGCCCGCGAACATGATCGGGGCGAAGTTGGAGGTGAGAAATTCCATGATGCTTCAGGTGCTCCGGTCGGCGCTCAGCGGGCGGCAGGAGTGGGGGCGCCGGCAGCGGCCTGGCGTTCCTGCTCGGCCTGCTGGCGCAAGGCCTCGATCAGCGCCTGCTCGTCGCTCTTGTCGGACAGTCGGCCCATGGGATCAGGCCCCTGGCCCTTGAGGAAGGCGATGCGCTTGATCAGCTCCGACCAGCCCTGCAGCATCAGCAGCGCAAAGCCCACGGGCAGCGCCACCCACACCGGCCAGCGGATCAGCCCGCCGGGGTTGCCCGAGACCTCGCCCGACTGGAACTTGCTGATCAGCATGGGCACGCCCAGCCACAGCACCAGGATGCATACCGGCGTGAGGAAGAAGATGAAGCCGAAGATGTCGATCCAGACCTGGGTGCGCTTGGACAGGCGGCTGTTGAGCACGTCGATGCGCACGTGCTCGCGCTGCAGCAGCGTGTAGCCGGCGGCGATCAGGAACGACCAGGCATACAGGTACCACTGCACTTCCAGGAAGGCGTTGGAGCTGTAGTTGAAGAGTTTGCGGATCACCGCATTGGCGGCGCTGATGACGGTGGCGGCAAAAATCAGCCAGATGCAATATTTGCCGACGAAGGCGTTCAGCCTGTCGATGGCCCTGGACAGGGCAAGTAGAGCCTGCATGGTGTCTCCGGAAAGCGGCGGGTAGGCAGCGGGGGTAGGCGGGTGGCGGCGGTCAACACGCACGGGCGGCAGGCAAGGGGTGGCTGCGTGCGCCCAACAAAGTTTTACGCGGGCGCCATTCTAAAGACTGGCGCAGCGGGCGTTTTCTGGGTGATTTCGCGCTGCAGCCCATGCCTGGCAAACGCAGATAGCTATCTTTTGAGTAGCAATGAGGGTTTTTGCGCAGGGCGATCGCATCTAAATGCATAGCTCCATGACCCGCTCCAAGTAGGTCAAGTCCCAGCCCGCGCGTTTGCGCTTGGCCTTGAGTCCGGCCTTCACGCTGGTGTCGGCTTGCAGCATCTGCTGGGCCATGCGCCTGAGCAGCGCTTGGTTGTGCGCAGCGTGGTCTTTCTGACTCAGACCGCTGTCGTCGCCCATGCCCACATCCAGGCTCCAGTGCAGCTGGTTTTCCACGCTCCAGTGCCCCCGGATGTATTGCGCCATTTGCTGGGCGCTGGTGTGTGCGCTCAGGCTACTGAGGTAGTAGCTCGTTTGTTCGCTGACTCGCTCTTGGCCTGGCAGTTGGCGCGTGCGCACCACGCGCACCACGCTTTGCAGCTGGGGCCAGTGCTGGGCCGCACGCTGCAGCGCCGGCGGCAGTGCCGACACCTGGTACTTGCGCGTCTCGATGCGCCCGTGGCCTTTGTCTGAGTCACTGAACGTTTGCTGGCCCCTGTCAGCTTCAGCGCTTTCAAAGTGTTTCTTGCACACGTTGAACATGTGCCGCTGATTGCCCTTGAGGCTGAGCACGTAGTGGGCACCTTGGTCGGCGATTTGCTTGGCAATGGCTTTTTGGCAGCCCATGGCATCGATGGTGATGGTGCACCCACCAATGTCCAACAACTTGAGCAACTCAGGAATGGCCGTGATCTCGTTGCTCTTGCCATCGACCTTGCGCTGGCCCAGCAGCAAGCGCTGCTCAGATGCCCAGGCGCTGACCAAATGCAAACTGTGGTGCGCACCCTTGCCCTTGCGGTGGGCGCTGCGCACGCTCTTGCCATCGATGGCCGCATGGCCCGAGGCGCTCGCAGACATACCCTGGAGCCATTGCTGCAAGACCTGTTCGAGTGCCTGCGGATCTAGGCGGCGAAAGACCCGCGCGAAGGTGTCGTGTGAGGCAATGCCGCAAGGCAGGCGCAAAAAGCGTTGCAGCCAGGCCTGGTGGGCCTGGGCAAACTCCACCGTCTCGATCCAGTTGTCTGCTCCGGCGACAGTAGCGCACAGGGCGATAGCCAGCAAGTCGATGAGCTCATGGCGGCGGGTGCGCTGCACACGGGGATCGGGAATTTGTTGGAGCAGTTGCAGCAGGCTCAAGGTCGCATCCGGTTGGCTTTAGGAGCCTGCACTTTGCATCAAGATTGGCTCAAAATTTAGATGCGATCGCCCTGGGTTTTTGCGTACAGCCGCGCCGGCTGCGCCGCGCTCAATCCACCAGGGCCACGCTCTTGACCTGGGCAAAGACGGCGTCGCCCGGCGCCAGCGCCAGTTCGCGCTGCGAGCGTTGCGAGATGCGCGCCAGCAGCCGCGTGCCGCCAAGCTGCAGGGCCACCAGCACCTGCCCAGGGGCGTCGGGGGCGATGTACACGATGCGCGCCGGCAGCGCATTCAGGATGGTGCTGCCCTGCGGTGCGCTGCGTGCCAGGCTGACGTCGCGCGCCAACACGCGCAGGCGCAGCGGCTCGCCTGCCGGGCGGCTGTGATGGCCGGCCAGGTGCAGCACGCCGCCGTCGAAGGCCACGCTCAGCAGATGGTCGCGCGCGTCCCACGCCAGCGCCCGGCCTTGTACCAGCGCGCCGGCGGCGTCGCCGTGCGCCAGCGGCAGGTCGAGCCGGGCCATCAGCTCGGCGGGCGTGCCCTGGCCGAGTACCCGCCCGTCCTGCAGCAGCACCAGATGCGTGGCCAGGCGCGCCACTTCCTCGGGTGCGTGGCTGACGTAGAGCACGGGAATGTCAAGCGTGCGCTGCAGCCGCTCCAGATAGGGCAGGACTTCGGCCTTGCGCGCGCCGTCCAGCGCGGCCAGCGGCTCGTCCATCAGCAGCACGCGCGGGCTGGCGGCCAGCGCCCGGGCAATCGCCACGCGCTGGCGCTCGCCGCCGGACAGGGCCTGCGGCATCCGCCCCATCAGCGGCTCCAGGCCGAGCAGCCCGATGATGTGCTCCAGCGGCACGCTGCCCCGGCGCTGCGCCGGCAGGCGCCGGCGGCCATAGTCGATGTTGCGCTGGACGTTGAGATGGGCGAACAGGCTGGCTTCCTGAAAGACATAGCCGAGCTGGCGGCGGTGCGTGGGCAGCCATTGGCGCGTGGCGTCGTCCTGCCACAGTGCGGCGCCGACCTGCACCCGGCCAGCGGCGCGCTCCAGCCCGGCGATGGCGCGCAGCACGCTGGTCTTGCCGCAGCCAGAGGGGCCGAACAGCGCCGTCACGCCGCTGCCCGGCAGTTGCAGATCGACATCCAGCGTGAAGCCCGGGCGCTGCAGGCGCAGGCGCGCCTGGATGGCGCCGGCGTGGCCATCGGTGTCAGAGGTGCTCATGGCGTGTGCGCTCCCCGGGGCTGCAGCCACTGCAGCAGCACCAGCACGGCGAAGGAAAACAGCACCATGCCGCCGGCCAGCCAGTGCGCGCGGGCGTATTCCATGGCCTCCACGTGGTCGTAGATCTGCACCGAAACCACGCGCGTTGCGCCCGGGATGTTGCCGCCCAGCATCAGGATCACGCCGAACTCGCCCACCGTATGGGCAAAACTGAGCACGGCGGCGGTGACGAAGCCCGGCAGCGCCAGCGGCAGCGCCACGCTGACGAAGCGATCCAGCGGCGCCGCGCCCAGGCAGGCCGCGACCTCCAGCGGACGGCGACCGACAGCCTCGAAGGCACGCTGCAGCGGCTGCACGGCAAAGGGCAGGGAATAGACGATGGAGCCGACCACCAGTCCGCCAAAGGTGAAGGGCAGCCGGCCCAGGCCCAGCGCCTCGGTCAACTGCCCGCCCCAGCCGCGTGGCCCCAGCAGCAGCAGCAGGTAAAAGCCGATGACGGTGGGCGGCAGCACCAGCGGCAGCGCCACCACCGCGCCCACCGGCCCGCGCCAGCGCGAGGGCGTATGCGCCAGCCACCAGGCCAGGGGCGTACCCAGCAGCAAGAGCGCCAGCGTGGTGATGCTGGCCAGCCGCAGCGTCAGGCCGATGGCGGCCCAGTCGTCGGGCGCCAGCACGGGCAGGCTCATCGGTTAATCATCAAAAATGATAGCTGTCAGCGCTTGCTGGACAAGGGTTTGAGGGTAATTTAACCATTATTTATCATCAAAAACCGTAGCCGTAGCTGCGGATGATGGCGCGCGCCTTGTCGCCGCGCAGGTACTGCAGCAGGGCATCGGCAGCGGTGTTGCCCTGGGCGCCCTTGAGGGCGATGGCGTCCTGGCGGATGGGGCTGTGCAGGCTGGCCGGCACCAGCCAGGCCGAGCCTTCGCGCAGTTTGCCATCCTCCATGATCTGCGACAGCGCGACAAAGCCCAGCTCGGCATTGCCCGAAGCGGCGAACTGCCAGGTCTGTGCGATGTTCTCGCCCTGCACCACGCGCGGCTGCACCTGTTGCACCAGCTTGAGCTGCTCCAGCACTTGCATGGCGGCTGCGCCGTAGGGCGCCAGGCGCGGATTGGCGATGGCGATGTGGCGCCAGTCGATCTTTTTGAGCACCTCGCCCTGGTCATCGACATAGCCCGCCTGGCGGCTCCACAGCGCCAGTTGGCCGATGGCGTAGGTGAACTGCGTGGCACCGTCGCCCAGGCCTTCGCGGGCCAGCTTGCTGGGCGTGGCGTCGTCGGCGGCCAGCAGGATCTGGAACGGCGCGCCGTTGGCGATCTGGGCGTAGAACTTGCCCGTGGCGCCGAATGCCAGTTGCGCCTTATGCCCAGTGTCGTGCTCGAAAGCAGCGGCGATCTTCTGCATGGGCGCGGTGAAGTTGGCCGCCACGGCGACGCTGACTTCAGCGGCGTGGACACCAGCAGCGCCGGCCAGCAGGGCGGCGGCCAGCGCCAGCGGGCGCATGGAGGAGGGGAGTTGGACGGACATGGCAGCCTCGTTATTCCTGTTTTGAATAGCGCGGCAGTATAGCCCCCGGCCTCGGCCGCGCCGCTTGGCATGATGGCGGCCATGACCGATACCCACTCCAGCGCCAGCACTGCCATCTTCGACGCCCTGGGCCACGGCCCGGCAGATCGGCGCCTGGCCATCCTGCGCGAGATCGGCGCCGGTGGCTCCATCTCGCAGGCCGCGCGCAGCGTGGGCGTGAGCTACAAGGCTGCCTGGCAGGCGCTGGACACGCTCACCAATCTGGCTGGGGTGCCGCTGGTCGAGCGCGTGGTCGGTGGCGTGGGCGGCGGCGGCGCCCACCTGACCGAGGCGGCCCATGAGCTGCTGGCTGCCGCCGATGCGCTGCACGCCGCACGCACGCAACTGGCCAGCCAGTTGCAGCCTGGCAGCGGCACGTCGGCGGCCACGGCGCTGCGCCTGTCGGTGCAGACCAGTATGCGCAACCAGTGGCCGTGCCGCGTGCAGGCGCTACACGCCAGTGGCCCCATCGTGCGCGTGCAACTGTGCGCCGACGGCCCGCTGCCGCAACCCCTGGTGTTGTGGTCGCGCATCACGCGCGAGAGCTGCGAATTGCTGGCACTGCGCCCCGGGCTGGCGGTGCAGGCCTGGTGCAAGGCCACGGCGGTGCAGGTGCGGCGCGCCGCCCAGGCGCCGCAGCCATTGCCGGCCAACCACTGGCCCGGGCGCGCCGTGCGCCTGGATCGCGGCAGCCTGGGCGATGAGGTGGCGCTGGACGTCGGCGGCCTGCAGCTGGTCGGCTTTGCCGCTGCCGGCTCGCGCCTGCGCCGGGGGGCGCAGGTGGTCGCCAGCGTCGACGAGGCTGCCGTGGCGCTGGTGCTGGCCGGGCACTGAGGGGCCTGTCCTTGCCGGCGTTGCGCCCGGCTGTGGTGGCCGATCCGCCCAAGGCCCAGCCAGAAAACAGCCCCGGGAGCCTGCAGCCCGGCGGGGTCGTGTTGTCACGTAGGCGTAACTACATAGGCATTACTCCCAGTGCTGCCGGCAATAGGCCGCCCTTACGATGCGCCGCACACAACCCATCCATGGAGACAGGGCCGTGGCCGCGTTCATGCGCGGTACACGCCCCGTTGGCAATGAGCGACGTCATACTCGAAACCTCTCACCTCACCAAGGAATTCAAGGGCTTCACTGCCGTGAGCGATGTGAGCCTGGCCGTGCGCCGGGGCTCGATCCACGCGCTGATCGGCCCCAATGGCGCAGGCAAGACGACGTGCTTCAACCTGCTGACCAAGTTCCTGGAGCCCACATCGGGCTCCATCCGTTTCAACGGCACGGACATCACGCGCGAGCAGCCGGCGCAGATCGCCCGGCGCGGCGTGATCCGCTCGTTCCAGATCTCGGCGGTGTTCCCCAACCTGACGCTGCTGGAGAACGTGCGCATGGGCCTGCAGCGCCGCCTGGGCACGTCGTACCACTTCTGGCGCAGCGAAAAATCCCTGCACCAGCTCGATGGCCGGGCGCGCGAGCTGCTGGCCGAGGTCGGCCTGGAGGAGCTGGCCGACGAGGTCACCGTCAACCTGCCCTATGGCAGAAAGCGCGCCCTGGAGATCGCCACCACGCTGGCCATGGAGCCCGAGCTGATGCTGCTGGACGAACCCACGCAGGGCATGGGCCATGAGGACGTGGATCGTGTCACGCAACTCATCAAGAAAGTCTCCGCCGGGCGCACCATCCTGATGGTCGAGCACAACATGAAGGTCATCTCCACCATCGCCGACCGCATCACCGTGCTGCAGCGCGGCGCCGTGTTGGCCGAGGGCAACTACGCCGAAGTCTCCAGCAACCCGCAGGTCATGGAGGCCTACATGGGCACGACCGACGGCCAGCTGCAGGGGGCGCACTGACATGGCGACGACGCAACCTGCACTGGAAATCAAGGGCCTGCAGGCCTGGTATGGCGAGTCGCACGTGCTGCACGGCGTGGACATGGTGGTGCAGCCCGGCGAGGTGGTGACGCTGCTGGGGCGCAACGGCGCCGGGCGCACCTCGACGCTGCGCGCCATCATGGGCCTGACCGGCGCGCGGCGCGGCTCGGTGCGCATCCACGGCACCGAGACCATCGAGCTGGCCACGCACCGCATCGCCCACCTGGGCGTGGGCTACTGCCCCGAGGAGCGCGGCATCTTCTCCAGCCTGTCGTGCGAGGAAAACCTGCTGCTGCCGCCCAGCCTCAAGACCGGCCAGCCGGGCATGAGCATCGACGAGATCTACAGCATGTTCCCCAACCTGGCCGAGCGCAGGAACAGCCAGGGCACGCGGCTGTCGGGCGGCGAGCAGCAGATGCTGGCCGTGGCGCGCATCCTGCGCACCGGCGCGCGATTGCTGCTGCTCGACGAGATCTCCGAGGGCCTGGCGCCGGTCATCGTGCAGGCACTGGCGCGCATGATCACCACGCTGCGCGAGAAGGGCTACACGGTGGTCATGGTCGAGCAGAACTTCCGCTTTGCCGCACCGCTGGCCGACCGCTTCTACGTCATGGAGCATGGCCGCATGGTCGAGCACTTCGCCGCCGCCCAATTGCAGGAAAAAATGCCCGTGCTCAACCAGCTGCTGGGTGTGTGAGGCGCACGCCCTCACTGCCGCGATACGGCCCCGGCCCACCCTTTTTCATCCCGATTTTTTGACGACAAGGAGAGACAAGCCATGCAACACCGCCTCAAGACCACTGCCGCCCTCCTGGCTGCTGCCGGGCTGTCCCTGGCCGCCGTGCAGGCGCAGGCGCAGGACAAGGTAAAGATCGGCTTCATCACCGACATGTCCAGCCTGTATGCCGACGTGGACGGCAAGAACGGCGCCACCGCCATCCAGATGGCCATCGACGACTTCGGCGGCAAAGTGCTGGGCAAGCCCATCGAACTGCTCACCGCCGACCACCAGAACAAGGCCGACATCGCTGCCAGCAAGGCGCGCGAGTGGATCGACACCCAGGGCCTGAATATGCTGCTGGGCGGCACCAACTCGGCCACGGCGCTGGCCACGGCCAAGGTCATGGCCGAGAAAAAGCGCGTCTATATCAACATCGGCGCCGGCTCCTCGGCCCTGACCAACGACCAGTGCAACCCCTACACCGTCCATTACGCCTACGACACCGTGGCCATGGCCAAGGGCACGGGCGCGGCAGTGGTCAAGAGCGGCGGCAAAAGCTGGTTTTTCCTGACGGCCGACTACGCCTTTGGCCATGCGCTGGAGGCCGATACCTCCAAGGTCGTCAAGGAGTCCGGCGGCACGGTGGCCGGCAGCGTGCGCCATCCGCTCAACGCCTCGGATTTCTCGTCCTTCCTGCTGCAGGCGCAGAGCTCCAAGGCGCAGATCCTGGGCCTGGCCAACGCCGGCGGCGACACCATCAACGCCATCAAGGCCGCCAAGGAATTCGGCATCAACAAGACCATGAAGATGGCCGGCCTGCTGGTTTTCGTGACCGACGTACACAGCCTGGGCCTGAAGAACACCGAAGGCCTGCTGCTGACCACCAGCTGGGACTGGAACCTGAACGACGAAAGCCGCGCCTTCGGCAAGAGGTTCTTCGACAAGACCAAGCGCATGCCTACCGACATCCAGGCCGCCGACTACTCGGCCGCCATGACCTACCTCAAGGCCGTGGAAGCCGCTGGCACGCTGGATGCCGACAAGGTCATGGAAAAGCTCAAGTCCATGCCCATCAAGGACTTCTACGCCGAAGGCAGCATCCGCCCGGATGGCCGCTACGCCCACGACATGTACCTGATGCAGGTCAAGTCGCCGGCGGAATCCAAGCAAGCCTGGGACTACTACAAGGTCGTGGCCAAGCTGCCCGCCGACCAGGTCTGGACGACCAAGGCCGAAAGCAAGTGCGCGCTGTGGAAGTGATGCCGCACTGATGCCTGCCACCTGCCCTGCAGCCACAACAGGGCAGGCCCGCGAAGAACAACAACCCGGAGACACACCACCATGAACACCAAGCTCACCACACTGGGCCTGCTGCTGGCCGCTGCCGGCCTGGCCACCACCGCCCACGCCCAGGACAAGGTCAGGATCGGCTACATCAGCGACATGTCCAGCCTGTATGCCGACCTGGAAGGCAAGGGCGGCGCCACTGCCATCCAGATGGCCATCGACGACTTCGGCGGCAAGGTGCTGGGCAAGCCCATCGAGCTGCTCACCGTGGATCACCAGAACAAGGCCGACATCGCCGCCAGCAAGGCGCGCGAGTGGATCGACACCCAGGGCCTGACCATGATCTTCAGCGGCACCAACTCCGGCACCGCCCTGGCGCTGGCCAAGGTGGCCGACGAGAAAAAGCGCGTGATGATCAACAACGGCGCGGGCAGCTCGGCGCTGACCAACGAGGCCTGCACGCCCTACACCGTCCACTACGCCTACGACACCGTGGCCCTGTCCAAGGGCGCAGCCGGGGCCATCGTGGACGGCGGCGGCAAGAGCTGGTTCTTCCTGACGGCCGACTACGCCTTCGGCCACGCCATGGAGGCCGATGCCTCCAACGTCGTCAAGGCCAAGGGCGGCACGGTCGCCCAGGCAGTGCGCCACCCGCTCAACGCCTCGGACTTCTCGTCCTTCCTGCTGCAGGCGCAGAACTCCAAGGCCCAGGTGCTGGCGCTGGCCAATGCCGGCGGCGACACCATCAACACCATCAAGGCGGCCAAGGAATTCGGCATCGACAAGACTATGAAGGTCGCGCCGCTGCTGGTCTTCTACAGCGACATCCACAGCCTGGGCCTGAAGAACACCGCCGGGATGCAGTTCGTGACCAGCTGGTACTGGGACATGGACGACGCCTCGCGCAAGTTCGCCGACGCCTACATGAAAAAGACCAACCGCCGCCCGACCGAGATCCAGGCCGCCGACTACTCGGCCACCATGAACTACCTCAAGGCCGTGCAGGCCGCCGGCACCGTCGATGCCGACAAGGTCATGGAGACTTGGCGCGGCATGAAGATGGACGACTTCTTCGCCAAGGGCTACCTGCGTGCCGACGGCAGCTACATCCACGACATGTATCTGGTGCAGGTCAAGGAACCCAAGGAGTCCAAGGGCACCTGGGACTACTACAAGATCGTGAAGAAGCTGCCCGGCGAGGAGGTCTTCACGACCAAGGCCGAAACCAAGTGCGCCCTGTGGAAGTGATGCTGCAGCGCGCCTGCTGATCCACAGAAACCCCCCCTACCGCCCGCGTCAACCGCGTCTGTCCATGGAAATCTTCGGTGTCTCAATGCCGGCCCTGATGAGCCAGCTCCTGCTGGGGCTGGTCAACGGCTCGTTCTACGCCATCCTCAGCCTGGGGCTGGCCGTGATCTTCGGCCTGCTCAACGTGATCAACTTCGCGCACGGCGCGCTGTTCATGCTGGGGGCGCTGACCACCTGGATGGCCATGAACTACCTGGGCATCAACTACTGGCTGATGCTGATCCTGGCGCCGCTGGTGGTGGGGGCGTTCGGCGTGCTGATCGAGCGCCTGCTGCTGCGCTGGATCTACAAGCTCGACCACCTCTACGGCCTGCTGCTCACCCTGGGCCTGACGCTGCTGATCGAGGGGGTGTTTCGCTCCATCTACGGCGTCTCCGGCCTGGGGTATGACACACCCGAGCTGCTGGAGGGCGCCACCAACCTGGGCTTCATGATCCTGCCCAACTACCGCGCCTGGGTGGTGGTGGCCTCCATCGTGGTGTGCATCGCCACCTGGTACGTCATCGAGCGCACCAAGCTGGGCGCCTACCTGCGCGCCGGCACCGAGAACCCGCGCCTGGTCGAGGCCTTTGGCGTCAACGTGCCGGTCATGATCACGCTGACCTACGCCTTCGGCGCCGCGCTGGCAGCGTTTGCCGGCGTGCTGGCCGCGCCGGTCTACCAGGTCACGCCGCTGATGGGGCAGAACCTCATCATCGTGGTCTTCGCCGTGGTGGTGATCGGCGGCATGGGCTCCATCATGGGCTCCATCCTGACCGGCCTGGGCCTGGGCATCGTCGAAGGCTTCACCAAGGTCTTCTACCCCGAGGCCTCCTCCACCGTGGTGTTCGTCATCATGGCCATCGTCCTGCTGATCCGCCCCGCCGGCCTGTTCGGCAAAGAAAAGTGAAGCCGCCGGGGTTGTCCACATGAACGTCAAGAAATTCGCTCCCATCGGTTACGGCCTGCTGCTGCTGGGCCTGATCGCCGCGCCCTTCCTGGGTGCCTACCCGGTGTTCGTGATGAAGCTGCTGTGCTTCGCGCTGTTCGCCTCGGCCTTCAACCTGCTGCTGGGCTACACCGGCCTGCTGTCCTTCGGCCACGCGGCCTTTCTGGGCGGTGCGGCCTATGTCACTGGCCACACCATCAAGGTCTGGGGTGCCACGCCCGAGCTGGGCCTGCTGGCCGGCCTGCTCAGCGGCGCGCTGCTGGGCCTGGTCATGGGCTGGTTCACCATCCGGCGCCAGGGCATCTACGCCACCATGATCACGCTGGCGCTGGCGCAGATGCTGTATTTCGCCGCGCTGCAGCTGCCCTTCACGGGCGGCGAGGACGGCCTGCAGGGCGTGCCGCGCGGCAAGCTGTTCGGCGTGCTCGACCTGTCCAGCGACCTGACCATGTACTACGTGTGCCTGATGGTGTCGGTGGCGGCCTTTCTGCTGATCGTGCGCACCATCCACTCGCCCTTTGGCCAGGTGCTCAAGGGCATCAAGGAAAACGAGCCGCGCGCCATCTCGCTGGGCTACGACACCAACCGCTTCAAGCTGCTGGCCTTCGTCATCTCCGCCGCCCTAGCCGGCCTGGCCGGCTCGCTGAAAACCCTGGTGCTGGGCTTTGCCACGCTGTCGGACGTGCATTGGAGTGCCTCGGGCCACGTGGTGCTGATGACGCTGGTGGGCGGCATGGGCACCCTGAGCGGCCCGCTGGTCGGCTCGGCGGTGGTGGTGCTGCTGGAAAACAAGATCGGCGAGCTGGGCAGCTTCCTGGCGCGCCTGACCAGCGTCGAGTGGTTCAGCACCCTGGGCGAGTCGGTCACCATCGTGACCGGCCTGATCTTCGTGGTCTGCGTGCTGGCCTTCCGGCGCGGCATCATGGGCGAGCTGATCGCGTGGCTGGAGCGCCGGCGCGCGGGCGGCGGCACCCTCTGACAGTCCTGCCCTGGACTGCATGGCACGACAGGGCGCAGACGGGATCGCGACAATATCACCGGGGCCATGCCATGCGCATGGCCTTTTTTTGTGCTTCCTGCCCATCTCCCCGGTTTTTTTGCCGGGACGCCATCAACCTATGAATTCAGTCGGGTCATGTTGACAAGCCAACCGGCTTTTGTATGATCAAATAAAAAAATATTTCTATAAAAGGTGGGGTATGTTTCTGAAAAATGTCTTTGGAGAATTCTTCGGCTCGGTCAATCTCTTCAAGCGAGATGCAACCAAAAAGATAGCCAACGCCGTCACCGATCTGGATATTGATGTGGCCATTGCGGCGCACGAGAACTGGAAACTGCGCTTGCGCACCTTTCTTTCAGGCAAGTCCACCGAGAATTTCATTCCCGAGGAAATCTGTTTCGACGACCGCTGCGACCTGGGCAAATGGATTCACAGCTCCGGTCGTGCCAAGCTGGGTGCTTTTCCAGGTTTCACGGCGCTGATGGAACACCACAAGATGTTTCACTATGCAGCGTCCAATGTTGTCGCGCTGGCCCAGGCGGGAAAATACGATGATGCAGAAAGAATGCTGGATGTGCAGTTTGCGCAGCATTCTGCCGAAGTGATGCGGGATTTGAAAAAGCTCAAGGAACTCTCGAAGGCCTAGGCCGGAAATCCCTGAAAACAGCACTTCCCGACGCCATCGACTGGCCAGCGCCTGCACCTGGGCTGAAACCCGTGGAGGGGGCTCAGCCCAGGTGCAGGCGCTGCGCATATCCCGTCATTTCCAGATAGCCCCGGCCCAGCGTGCGCCCATCGGCGCCGCGCAGCTCGCTCAGGCCTTCCCAGTAGATCGCGCCCGTCGAGGCCCGGCTGTCGAGCTCCTGCGCGTCCAGCAGCGCCTGCACGGTGAAGCACCCGGCGGGCGTATCGACGCGCCAGTCCACCGGATACGTCGCGCCGCTTGCGCCGCTGATCCAGCGCCGCAGCGGCGTCCAGGTCACCTCGTCGCTGCCGAAGATGTGTGCCTTGCTCTCGCCCGTGCGGCGCAGCGAACCGCCCGCCCACAGCGCACTGCCATCGGCGCGCCGCAGCCGGAACGCCGTGAGCGCACCGCCATCCAGCAAATTCATGCCGATCCAGTCCCAGCCCACGGCCTGCGGATGCATCAGCGCCTCGCTCCACTCGTGATCCATCCAGGCGCGGTTGTCGGGCGCGGGCAGATCGGGCGCGATGGCGATGCGCTGCCCGGCCACCGTGAGGGCGCCGGTCACCGCCAGCTGCGGCTGGCTGACGTAGTAGCTGGCCTGGCTGGCCTCCGGCCCCTTGCGCGACAGGCCGGCCTGGCCCTGCAGCAGCACCGGCTGGGTGCTGGTGCACTGCACATCCAGCGCAAAGCCATCGGCCTGCGCGCGGATGGCCCAGCGGCTGTGGCCGGGTATGTCCGGCACCTGCGTGCGCTCCAGCGACCAGTCGTGCAGCCGGATGCGCGCATCGTCCTCGTCCGCGCCCGCAACGCCAAAGCCCGCGCGTGCGATGCGCTGGTCGTGCCACTGGCGCGCGCCCTGCACATCCGTCAGGGCCGCGTGCGCAAAGATCAACTGCCGCGCCGCAAAGGCCGAGCGCAGGCCCTGCGCCACATCCACGCGCGAGCGAAAAAACGTGATCTGAAAGCCCCACAGCCGCGCATCCTCGCTGCGCGCCTGGCCGGTGATGTACCACCACTCGGTACGCAGATCGGGGTGGCTGCCATGGTCGCGGGGGAAGACCAGCGCGCGCGGCGCCAGGGCCAGCGCCGACGCGCGCCAGCCCAGCAGGCCGGCCCCTGTGGCCAGCATGAGTTGCCGCCGTGCCAGCGCGGCCATCAGACAGTCAGCGCATCGATGCGCGAGCGCGCTGCCGCGCAGTCGCCGACCACGCGCTGCACCCAGGCCTCGTCGTGGTAGGTGGGCAGATAGCGCTCGCCCGAGTCGCACAGCAGCGACAGGATGGAGCCGCTCTCGCCGCGTTCGCGCATCTCGCACGCCAGCCGCAGCATGGCGACGAAATTGGTGCCGGTGGACGGCCCCACGCGCCGGCCCAGCAGTGCCGACAGCGCACGCATGGCCGCGATGGACTCATCGTCGGCCACCTCCTCCATGCGATCGACCAGCGTGCGGATGAAGCTCGGCTCCACGCGCGGGCGGCCAATGCCCTCGATGCGCGAGCCGGGCGCGGTGAGCGTCTCGTCGCCCGTACGGTGATACGCGCTGAACACCGAGCCGGCCGGGTCGGCCACGCACACCTGCGTGTCATGCATCTGAAAGCGCACGTAGCGGCCAATCGTCGCGCTGGTGCCGCCCGTGCCCGCGCCCACCACGATCCAGCGCGGCAGCGGATGCCGCTCGCGCTGCATCTGCGTGAACATGCTCTCGGCGATGTTGTTATTGCCGCGCCAGTCGGTGGCGCGCTCGGCGTAGGTGAACTGATCCATGTAGTGCCCGCCAGTCTCGGCGGCCACGGCACGCGCTGCGTCGTACACATCGCCCGCGCGATCGACGAAATGGCAGCGCCCGCCATAGAACTCGATCAGCGCGATCTTTTCCGCCGACGTCGAGCGCGGCATCACCGCCACGAAGGGCAGGCCGAGCAGCCGGGCGAAGTAGGCCTCGCTCACCGCCGTGGAGCCGCTGGATGCCTCGACGATGGTCGAGCCTTCATGCACCCAGCCATTGCACAGCGCATAGAGAAACAGCGAACGCGCGAGGCGGTGCTTGAGGCTGCCGGTGGGGTGGGTGGATTCGTCCTTGAGGTACAGGTCTATGCCGGCGGCGGCGAAGGCGGGCAGAGGCAGGGGGATCAGGTGGGTGTCGGCGCTGCGGTGGTAGTCGGCTTCGATGCGGGCGAGGGCGGAGGGGAGCCAGGGGGAGGGGGACATCATGGCGGGATTGTGTTTGGGAGTATGGCAACAGCCGTCCAGAAAGCTTTTGTCCAACTTCCGACAGGGGCGTGTCCGAATTTTTGTGTAAACGGGTCGGACTTCAATTGACGGAGATGCGGTCTCCGAACTGAATGGTAAAGCGGGTCAGCGCGGCCTTCCAATCGCGGATGGGCATGTTCCACTTCTGGCTGATGTTGCGCAGCGCCAGGTAGAACAGCTTGGTCAGCGCCTCGTCGCTGGGGAACGAGCCCCGGTTCTTGGTCAGCTTCCTCAGGCTCATGTTGACCGACTCGATGGCGTTGGTGGTGTAGATGACCTTGCGGATTTCCGGCGGGTAGTCAAAGAACGGGGTCAAGCGACTCCAGTTCCTGCGCCATGACTGGCCGATGGGCAGGTACTCGGCATCCCATCGGGCCTCGAACTCTGCGAGCATCAGCTCGGCCTCTTCGGCGGTGGCGGCCGTGTAGATGCGGCGCAGGTCGGCAGCCACTTCCTTGCGGCGCTTGCATGAGACGTAGTTCAGGCTGTGGCGCACCATGTGAACGATGCACAGTTGCACCACCGCCTTGGGAAAGACGGCCTCAATGGCGTCCGGGAAGCCCTTGAGCCCATCGACACAGGCAATGAAGATGTCCTGCACGCCCCGGTTGCGCAGTTCGGTCACAACCTGCAGCCAGAACTTGGCACCCTCGGTCTGCGCCAGCCACAGACCCAGCACCTCCTTCTCGCCCGTCATGGTGATGCCGATGGCCAGGTACACCGTCTTGACCCGCACTGCGCCCTCGCGCACCTTCACATGGATGCAGTCAGACGATGGGGTAAATCGGCTCCAGCGGTCTGGCCTGCCAGGCCTTGACCTCATCGGCCACGGCATCGGTCACCGAGGAAATCAAGCTGGGTGAGACCTCGGTGCCATACATCTCTTCGAGATGGGCCTGTATCTCGCGCACCGTCATGCCACGGGCGTACAGCGAGATGATTTTGTCGTCGAAGTCGGCCCAGCGGGTCTGGTGCTTGGGGATGAGCTGAGGCTCGAAGCTGCCATGGCGCTCGCGTGGCACTTCGATGGGCAATTCGCCGAACTCGCCCTTGAGGGTCTTCTTGCTCTTGCCGTTGCGGGTGTTGCCAGCGGGGTTGGCCACCGCCTCGTTGCGTTCATGGCCCAGGTGCTCAGTCAGCTCAGCGTCCAAAGCTCGCTCGACCAGCAGCTTGGTCAACTGCTTGAGCAGCCCGTTCTCGCCGATGAGGTCTTCGGGCTTCTTGTAGTTGGCCAGCAGGCCAGAGAGCAGTTCTTCGGGTACGTCGTGTTTCTTGGTGTTCATTGTGCTTACGGACAGGCCGGCTTGCGCCGGCGGTGGATTGTCCGTTTACACAAATTTCTGCACACCCTCGTTACGAGAAGCCCAGGCGCAAACTGCTTGCAAAGGCGCGGTTTCAATCGCAATGGAGTGGCATCAAGCCGTTGATCTGCAACGGGTTCGGCCATTTTTTAGCCCGTTTTTCTACCAGTCTTCCCTCACCGCCAGCACCGCATCCCTCCCTACCGCAGCCCGTCCCGCCACCCACGCCGTCACCGTCCCCGCTGCCATCACCGCCGCCGCCAGCGCCGCCAGCCGCCCACAGGCACCCGCAGCTCCATCGTCCAATGAAAACTCTGCGGGTTCACCACATGCACCAGCACCACGGCCACCGCCAGCCCCAGCAGCGTGCCGGCCAGCGCGCCGACTGCCGTCCAGGCTGCCCCTTCGCCCGCGACCACGGCCAGGATTTGCGCGCGCGTCAGGCCTAGGTGGGCCAATAGCCCAAACTCCTTGCGCCGCGCCAGCACCTGGGCGCCGAAGCTGGCCGCCACGCCGAACAGGCCGATGCCAATGGCCACGGCCTGCAGCCAGTAGGTCACGGCAAAGCTGCGGTCGAACAGTTCCAGCGAACGCTGGCGGATCTGCCCGGACGAGGTGAACTCCAACGTGCCGGCCTGCGCGCCCAGTTCGCTGCGCGCCAGCGCCAGCACGGCGGCGCGCACGGCCGCTTCATCGGCGTCGGGCGCGGGCCACAGCGCCAGATCGCTGGCGCGGGCGTCGCCGGTCAGGCGTTGATAGTCGCCGCTGTCCATGGCGATGGCGCCGTGCTGGCGCACATAGTCGCGCCACACACCAGCTATGAAAAATGTAGCTGCTCGCGCTTGTCCCACAACGTCTAGCGGCCCAAAACCCTCGGAAAGTGCCGGCCAGACCTGCCCAGGACGCACGCCGTACAAATCCACAATGGCCTCGCTCACGTACACGCCGATCTGCCCGTCCGGCACCGGCAGCGCCGCGCCGACCAGGGGCAGGGCCTGCGCCGGCTGCGGCGACAAGGGCCGCGCCAGCAGCGCCACCGCAGGCAAGGCCGGATCGGGCTGCACGCTGCTGACGCGCTGGGGTTGCACGCGCTCGACCTCGGGCAGTTGCGCGGCGGCCTGCACGAAATCGGGCGTGAACACCGCCGCGTCGTCGCCCGCCGGGCTGCCGGCTGCGCGCAGGTACAGCGGCGCGGGCAGCACGGCGGAGAGCCACTGATCCACGGACGTGCGAAAGCTGCCGACCATCACGGTGAGCGCCACCGCCAGGCTGAGCGCCGCCACCACCCGCCCACGGCCACGGCGGCGCTGGCGCGCATGCGCTGGGCGCGCGCCAGCACCAGCAGCCACAGCGGGCCGCGCCGCGCCAGCGGCATGGCCAGCGCCAGCACGCCCTGCACCAGCCAGGGCAGCAGCGCGATGCCGCCCACCAGCAGCACGCCGACCGAGACATAGGCCGCCAGCGGAATGCCCCACAGCGGCGGCAGCAGCGCCAGGCCCCTGAGGCCAGCACCAGCGCCGCCCCCAGCCCGGCGCGCGCCGGGCGCGACTGCATCAGGCCCACGCTCTTGAGCGTCGGCGCCGGGGCGATGCGCCGCGCGGCCAGCGCCGGCCACCAGCCGCCGGCCAGCGCGGCAATCAGGCCCAGTGCGCCGTACAGCAGCGCGGCGGCGGTGCTCCACTGCAGCGCCGGCTGCACGCCGGTGAAGTAGCCCCCGCCCAGATCACCCCCAGCACGCGTAGCGCCAGCGCCGCCAGCGCCGCGCCCAGGGCGATGCCGGCGGCGCTGCCGGCCACGCCCAGCCCTGCGGCTTGCGACAACACCAGCAGCAGGCGCTGGCGCGGCGTGGCGCCCAGCACGGCCAGCAGGGCCAATTGCGGCGCACGTCGCGCCACGGCCAGCGCCAGCACCGAATACACGAGGAAGGCGCCGGTGAACAGGGCGACCAGCGCCAGCACCGTCAGGTTGACGCGGTAGGCGCGCGAGAGTTGATCGACCTGCGCGGCGCTGTCGGCCGGCTCGGCCACCAGAATGCCGCCCGGCCAGCCGGGCAGGGCGGCCAGATGCCGCTCCAGCTCGGCGCGGCTCGCGCCTGGGCGCAGCAGCACGTCGATGCGCGAGAGCTCGCCGCCGCGGCCAAACAGATCCTGCGCCGCGCCAATGTCCATGACCGCCAGCGGCCCGCCGCCTGCCGCGACGCTGCCGGCCACGCGCACCGGCACGCGCTGCACGCCGACCTGCAATTGCAGCAATTGCTGCTCGGCGGCAGCCCCGAGCGGCAGGCCCAGCGCCTGCGCGGCTGCTGCGTTCAAGAAGAGGGTCGCCGGCGCGAAGAGTGCGAGCCGGTCGGCGCCGGGCGCCAGGCGCGGCATCAGCCCAGGCGCCATGGACGCCAGCGCCAGCGCGTCGGCGCCGACGACGCGCAGGCGCACGGAGGCGGCATCGACGGCTTGCATGGCGTTCGGGGCGCTGTCACCTGCTGCATCGCTCGCCTCGGTGTCGCGCGATGCGCTGGTGGTCACTTCCAGCACCGGCGCGGCGCGCGCAACCTGGGGCGCGGCGGCAACCAGCGCGTACGACTCTTCCGGCAGGCCGCCCTGGCGCGCGCGCAGTTGCACGTCGGGCTGGCCGCCGGCGGCGCGCGTCGCGCGGGTGAACTCCTGCAGCGCCGAGGCATTGATCAGGTGCACGGCAAAGGCCAGCGCCACGCCCAGCATCACGGCCGCGGCGGCCACCAGGCTGCGGCCCGCGTGGCGGCGCAACTCCTGCCAGGCAAGGAGGCGAAAGAGCGCGATCACGCTGCAACGAGCACTGGCCTTGCGCTTGAAAAAGAGGTTTTCATACGTATTTACCCTGAGACGGACTTCAGCGTCCATTCCAGCGGCTGCTGATCCTGCCGACGTGGCGGGTCATGTGTGCCGCTGGCTTCAACCCATCCATGACATGAGGAGTTTTGCCATGAATTCTCTGGTGACACGCGGCGGCAGCCTGTTCGACGATTTTTTCAGGGACTTCGCTCCGGGCTTTTACGTGCGCCCGCTGCACGGCGACAGCCTGCCCCAGCCTTCGCAGATCAAGATCGACGTGAAGGAGGACGAAAACGCCTACAAAGTCCAGGCGGAAGTGCCCGGCGTGGCCAAGGAGGACATCCACGTCTCCGTGGACGGCCCGGTGGTCACGCTGCGCGCCGAGGTGCGTCAGCACGATGAAAAGAAAGAGGGCGAGAAGACCCTGCGCAGCGAGCGTTTCTACGGCTCGGTGGCGCGCAGCTTCCAGCTGCCCATGGAGGTCGAGGCCGGCCAGTGCAAGGCCAGGTACGACAACGGCGTGCTGCACCTGACGCTGCCCAAGAAGCAGGGCGGCAAGGCCCAGCGGCTGGCCATCGAGTAAGGGCGCGGCCCGGGCCGCCTGCGGCTGGCCCGCGTCAGGCTGGCGGCCACATTCCCTGCGCCGTCAGCCGCAGCACCCGATCGGCGCGCTGCGCCGCTGCCGGTGCATGGGTGACCAGCACCAGCGCCGTGCCGTGCTCGCGTGTCTGGGCGATCAAGGCGTCCATGACACGCGCCGCCGTGTCCGGATCCAGGTTGCCGGTGGGCTCGTCGGCCAGCAGCAGGGGCGGGCGGTGGGCCAGCGCCCGGGCGATGGCCACGCGCTGCAGCTGCCCGCCGCTGAGCTGCTGCGGCAGCCGCCCGCCCAGGCCATCCAGGCCGACGGCCTGCAGCATGGCCTGCACGCGCGCCTCGCGCCGTGCCCGGGGCCAGCCCAGCAGCATCAGCGGCAGCGCCACGTTCTGCGCCACGCTCAGATGCGGCAGCACGTGGAAGGCCTGGAACACGAAGCCCACGTGCGCGCGCCGCCATACGGCGCGCTGCGTCTCGTCCAGTGCGCCCAGGTCGGTGCTGCCGTGCCGGATGCGGCCGGCATCCCAGCGATCCAGCCCGGCCAGGCAGTTGAGCAGCGTGGACTTGCCCACGCCCGAGTCGCCCACGATGGCGACGAATTCGCCCGGTGCGACGGCAAAACTCACCCCGGCAAACACCGGCGCGTTGCCATAGTGCTTGGCCAGTTGGCTGACCTGCAGGGCCGCTGCCAGGGGTGCTGTCGGGGCCGCTGGGGTCATGGCTGGGGCGCCTTGGCGTGCAGGCACTGGCGCACAGCCTGCACCAGTGCTTCGGTGGCGCCGGGCTGGTCACAGGCGATGATGCGCCGCTGCGCCATGCCGCGCAGCCAGGTGATCTGGCGCTTGGCCAGCTGGCGCGTGGCGGCGATGCCGCGCTCGGGCAGGCCCGCCAGCGGGTAGGTGCCATCCAGCGCCTCCCACGCCTGGCGGTAGCCCACGCAGCGCATACTGGGCAGATCGGGGTGCAGGTCGCCACGCGCGCGCAGGCGCATGACTTCTTCCAGAAAGCCCTCGGCCAGCATGGCCTCGAAGCGCCGGGCGATGCGCTGGTGCAGCCAGGCACGATTCTGCGGCTCCAGGGAAAAAAGCCGTCCAGCCCATGCTGGATCAGCGTCTCCAGCTGCCTTTTTTGTAGTGTGAAAGCTCGACAGAGACCGGCCCGAGATGTGCCACACCTCCAGCGCCCGCTGGATGCGCTGGCTGTCGCCCGGCGCCAGGCGGGCGGCGCTGGCCGGGTCGATGCGCGCCAGCTCGGCGTGCATGGCCGGCCAGCCGATGGCGGCGGCCTGGGCATCGAGCCGTGCGCGCACGGCGGTATCGGCTGCCGGCATGTCGTCGATGCCGTCCAGCAGCGCCTTGAAGTACAGCATGGTGCCGCCCACCAGCAGCGGCAGCGCGCCGCGCGCCTGGATCTCGCCGATCAGGCGCGTGGCGTCCTGCACGAACTCGGCGGCGCTGTAGGCCTGGCGCGGGTCGCGGATGTCGATCAAATGGTGCGGCGCGGCAGCCAACTCCGCCGCTGTCGGCTTGGCAGTGCCGATGTCCATGCCGCGATAGACCAGCGCCGAGTCCACGCTGATGATCTCCACCGGCACCTGCGGGGCCAGCGCGGCGGCGATCGCCAGCGCGCCGGCGGTCTTGCCCGAAGCGGTGGGGCCGGCCAGGGCGATGGGCTGCAGCGGTGCTTCAGCGGGCATGGGCAGGCTCCCCGTGGCGCTGCACCAGCGTCCAGGCGACGCCGGCCAGCAGCACCGACCACAGCGCCACGCCGTGCATCAGCGGCCAGATGCTGCCGTCCAGCGCCCGGCCCAGCCACAGGCCGATGGCAAAGGCGGCCAGCATCATCATGAAGCCGTTGAGCGCCGAGGCCACGCCGGCAGCCTGCGGAAACGGCCCCACAGCGCCCGACTGCCCGCAGGGCTGGTGGATGCCGTGGCCGATCATGAACAGGTAAAAGGGCGGCAGCAGCGTGGCCGTGCTGTGCCAGCCGGCCCAGGCGATGGCCAGCGTCAGCAGACCGCCGGCCAGGCTGAGCGCCGCGCCGAAGGCCACTGTCTGCGCCACGCTCCAGCGCGCCAGCAGGCGCCGGCACAGCAGCGTGCCCAGTAGATAAAACGCGGCGGTGGACAGCAGCGCCAGGCCGTACTGCGTGCGCGTCAGGCCCAGCACATCGATATAGACGAAGGACGAGGACGCCAGAAAGGTGAACAGCCCGCCGTAGCTGGCCGTGGTCAGCAGCGAGAACGCCCAGAACGTGGGCGAGCGCAGCACCAGCGCCCAGTTGCGCGCAAAGGTGGCCGGCTGCAGCGCGCGCGGGTTGGGCTGCGCCAGGGTCTCGGGCATGTGGCGCCAGACCATGAACAGCGTGGCGCAGCCATACGCCGTGAGCGCCAGCAGCGCCGCGCGCCAGCCCAGCGCTTCGGTCAGCGCGCCGCCGATGGGCGCGCACAGGCAGGCGATGATGCCCAGCCCGGTCAGTGCGCGCGACATGGCGCGCGCGCCGGCCAGCGGCGTGTATAGGTCGCGCACCATGGCGCGCGCACACATGACGGCCGCGCCCATGGCCGCACCCTGCAGCGTGCGCCACAGCACCAGCAGCGCCATGTCGGGGGCCAGCGCGCTGCCCACCGAGGCCAGCACGTACAGCGCCAGGCCGATGAGCAGGATGGGCCGGCGCCCGAAGCGATCCGACAGCGGCCCCCACAGCAGTTGCGAGCTGCCGAAGGCCAGCAGCAGCGCCGACAGCGTGAGCTGGCCCGCCGACACCGGCGCGCCCAGGCTGCGCGTGAGCGCCGGCAGCGCCGGCAGGTACAGGTCGGTGGTGACCGGCTGGATGCTCATCAGCAGCGCCAGCAGCAGCACGGCCAGGCCGGGCGGCAGCGGGGGCGCCGGGGTGCCGGCGCTGCCGGGGTGGGCGCTGGCGGTCAGGGTCTTGGCAGGCATGGGATCGGGGCCGGGCGCGGCTTTGGCACGCCGGGGCAGGGGGCTGTTTTCCGCGCCGCTCACAGCTCGGCCAGGGCCGCGCGCAGGCGGGCGGCGTAGTCGGCCAGCACCTGGGCGCCGGGCTCCTTGCGCGGCCAGCTCAGGGCGATGCCGTCGTCCGCGTGGCGCGGTACGACGTGGATGTGGAAGTGCCCCACGGTCTGCCCGCCCACGGCGCCGTTGGCCTGCAGCAGCGTCAGGCCGGCCGGGTCGAATGCGGCCTGCACAGCACGCGCCACGCGCTGCGCAGTCTGCATCACGGCGCCGGCTTCTTCGGGCGTCAGATCGGTCAGCGTCACGGCATGGCGGCGGCTGGCTACCAGCACATGACCGGGCGTGACCTGGCCCAGATCCATGAAGGCGATGGTCAGCTCGTCCTCATGCACGATGGCCGCCGGGATGTCGCGCGCCACCAGGCGGCAAAAGATGCACTGGCCGGGCGGCGAGGTGTCAACAAACATCGGCATGGGGCAGTCCTTTCATTGCTTTATCGCTATGTAAGATATAGCTGTCAGCGCTTGCTGGTATTGGTTTTGAGGGGTATTTCATCATAAAAAAAGCACGCGCCGGGCGCGTGCCTTGGGCGGGGCCGCCGGGGCTCAGAAGCGATGGCGGATGCCCACGCCGAAGCTGGAGCCCGAGCTTTGGTGGGTGATCTTGTCATTCATCAGCATGGCATAGACATCGGTGCGCTTGGACAGGTTGTAGTCGTAGCCCACGGTCAGCGTCTTGCGGTTGATGTCGCTGGCCGACAGATCGGTCTTGGCCCACGAGGCCAGCACCTTGCCCGCGCCCAGCGGGGCCGACACGCCGATCTGCAGTGTCTTGGCGCGGCCCGGTGCGTTGTCGGCCTTGGTCTGGCCGTAGGTCAGGTAGGGCTTGGCGACCTGGAAGTCATAGGCTGCGCCCAGCATCCAGTCCTTCTTGGTGGTGCCGAAATACGCGCCCTGGCCGGGGTTGCTGATCTGGTCGCGCTCGTAGTAGCCGGTCAGCAGCAGCGGGCCGCCGAAGTAGAAGAAGTTGGCGCCGACGTTCTTCTTGCCGTTGTCGCCGGGCTGCTCGCCGAACTGGTACTGCAAGTTGGCCTTGAAGCCGTTGATGTCGGGCGTGGAGTAGGCGATCTGGTTGCTCCAGCCGGTATCCGACGGCGTGGTGGCTTGCCAGCCCGAGCCGTTGAACAGCGGCACGTTCATATGCACGATCAGCGGCGCGAAGGTGAACGAGTCGCCCATCGGGTTGGCCAGCACCGAGGGCAGGAAGTTGGGCGCCATCCAGCGGCCCAGGCGCAGCGTGCCGAAGCTGCCCGACAGGCTGACGTTGGCATCGCGCGAGAAGAAAGTGTCGCCTGGGAAGCGCCCTTGCGTACCGTCGTCCACCTGGATGAAGGAGGTCAGGGCAAAGCCGGCCTTGAGGCCGCCGCCCAGGTCTTCGCTGCCGGTGAAGCCGAACCACGAGGTGGTCATGCCGCCGCTGTTGACCACGGTGCGCCGACCTGCATCGCCGGCCATGCGCATGGAGCCGACATAGACGTCGGTCGTGCCCGACAGCTGAACCGTGCTCTGGGCATGGGCGGCGCTGGCGCACACGCTGGCAATGGCGATGGCAAGCAGTTGGCGATGTTTCATGGGTGGCATCCTCTTGGTTCCTGATGATGGGTGATAGGGCGCGCGTGCGCCCGGCTATTGTGTGCGAAGGCCTGTGCCGGTGCTGTTGCATGTGTGCCTTTGACTTCGCTCAAAGCACGAAAAAACCTGTGGCGGCACATTTGCAGCCATGTTTGCCACGCCTTGTCCCAATCCAGACCTGCACTTCGAGATTGCTGCGGCCGGAGAGGTGCTGCGCCAACGCCACCAGCAGCCCGCCAGCGTGCTGTATCTGGATAGTGGCCGGGTGCTGCTGGGCGTGCGCGAGGACGGCGTGCTGCGCCACCAGCTCGGCTCGGTCGAGGGGCCGTTCTGGCTGGACGCCGCCACGGCGCTGCTCGACCAGCCCTGCGCCGTGGACATGGTGGCCGACACGGCGGTGCGGCTGCGCCGCGTGCCGCTGGAGGACTTTCGCCGCAATCTGGAGCAACTGCCCGAAGCGGCGCAGATCCTGCTGCGCGACATGGCCACCGGCTACTGCCGCCAGACCGAGTTGGCCGTCAGCCGCCTGGCGCAGGACGCCCAGGTGCGCTGCGCGCAGTGGCTGCTGCAGCACGCCCAGGGGGGCGAGGACGGCAGCCTGCGCGTGACGCTGCAGCAGCGCAAGCGCCTGATCGCGGCGCAGCTGGGCATCGCCCCCGAGACCTTCTCGCGCGTGCTGCGCAGCCTGCGCGAGCATGGCTTGATCGCCGGCTCCGGCAACGTGCTGAATCTGCCCCAGCCGCACGCGCTGCGCCTGATGGCCGGGGTGTAGGGGCGCCGGCACGCTCCAGGCCGGACAGCCGGCCCCGCGCGTGCTGCACACGCGGCGCCTGTCCTGTCAGGGTTTTCCTGCCGGGCTTTGAGGGTTGTTCCCCAAATCTGCCGGGCAAGGGGCTGCGTATATTGCCTGTCCGGGTGCCCTGCCTGTCAGTGGGCGGTACCCGGCCCAGCAATTGCCATGCTCTGCCCCCACCGCCTTCCCCCATCCTGGCCGCTTGCGTTGCGGAGCGGCCATGACGCCGCCCGACCAGGCGACGGCCCTGCGGGGGCGGCTGTTCGTGCAGCAGCAGGCGCCCGGCACGGCTGCGGCCCGGCCCGCCGCAGGCACACCCACAACAGCACCAGCACCGGGCCTGCCACCGGCGCCCGGGACACCCGGGGCGCAGTCCATCGAGCATGAACGCGAGGGCGATCTGTCCGGCTGGCTCCCCGGCCCGCTGGTGCGCAAGCTGCTGCTGGTGACGGCACTGGCCGTACTGGCCGCCGGCGCCCTGGCCGGCTGGCTGGTGGGGCGCGCCACGGCGCAGGACGCCATGCAGCGTCTGCTGGTGCAGCAGGGCGATGAAGTCGAGCTGGTGGCGCGCCTGCTGGCCAGCAAGATCGAGCAAAGCCAGAAAGTGCTGGCCACCGTGGCCGAGGGCATCACGCCGCAGATGCTGGAGTCGCCCGCGTCGCTGGAGTGGCTGCTGCAGCAGGGCCTGCCGGCGGTGCGCTTCTTCGATGCCATGCAGGTGGCGCGCAAGGACGGGCAATTGAGCGTCAACCTGCGCTATGGCCAGCTTGAACAGGCCTCGGAACTGGAGCCGGCCGAGCGCGACCAGCTGCGCCGCACCCTGGTCGATGGCAAGCCGCTGGTGTCCGAGCTGATGGGCGCCAGCGCCCAGGAGGCGCGTGTCATGTTCAC
Source organism: Melaminivora jejuensis (assembly GCF_017811175.1). NCBI lineage: Bacteria > Pseudomonadati > Pseudomonadota > Betaproteobacteria > Burkholderiales > Comamonadaceae > Melaminivora > Melaminivora jejuensis. The sequence continues at coordinate 1,858,025 of NZ_JACWIJ010000002.1, read as the reverse complement.
CCAGCCGCTGCTGCGTGGCGAGGGCCGGGTCATCGGCGCGCTGGCCGGGGCGCTGCGCCTGCAGTCGCAGGGCCTGCTGCCGCACTCGCTGGCGCTGCCGGCGCGGCCCGAGTCGCGCCTGGTGGTGTTCACGCGCGAGGGCGTCATCCTGTCGCACCCGGATGCCGCGCGCGTGCTGGGCCATGTGCGTGACGAGCCCGGCCTGGCTGAGGCCTACGAGCGCTGGCGCAGCCGGGGCAAGCCGCTGACGGCCAGCGAGGACATGACCGAGCTGTACTCCGGCCACGTGGTCAGCCTGGCCAGCGTGCCCATGCCCGGCTGGATGGTGGCGCGCGTGAGCGAGGCCGGCGCGCTGCTGGCGCCGGTGCAGGGCGCGCAGCGCCGCGCCTGGCGGCTGGCGGCGGGCGCCACGCTGGCCACCTGCGCCCTGGCGCTGCTGGCCATGGTCTGGCTGGCGCGGCCCCTGGCGCACCTGCGCCGGCGCGCCAGGTGGCTGCTCGACAGCGAGGGGCTGGCGGTGGCCGGCCCGAGGGCTGGCTGGCCGGGCTGGCCGCGCTCGCCCGGCGAGGTGGACGACGTGGTGCGCATCTGCACCCGGCTGCTGGAGCACCGGCGCCTGCAGCAGCAGGACTCGCAGGCGCTGATGCGCCAGTTGCAGGCGGTGCTGGCGCATGTGCCGCTGGGCATCGCCGTGACCTGCGCCGAGCGCGTTGAGGTGGTCAGCCTGCAGGCCTGTCGCCTGCTGGACTACACGCCTGCCGAGCTGCACGGGCGCGATCTGCTTGATCTGCTGGCGCCGGCCAGCGGCGAGACCGACCGCATGGCGCGCCACGTGCGCACCCAGTTCGCCGCGCATGGCGTGTTCGATGGCGAGTTGCCGCTGCTGCGCCGCGACGGCGGCGTGCAGTGGGTGCGCGCCCAGGGCCAGCCCATCCATGCCAGCAACCCGCAGGCCGGCACGGTGTGGATGCTGGAAGATTGCACGGCGGTGCGCGATGCGCGCCAGCAGCCGGCCTGGCGGGGCGAGCATGACGAGCTGACGCTGCTGCCGCACCGCGCCGCCTTCGAGCAGCGGCTGCAGGCCCTGCTGGCATCGCGCGCCGCCCGCCCGCAGCCGGCACTGCCCGGCGCTCCAGTGCAGGCGCCGGTGCTGTATGGCGAGGAGGGCAGCGGCGTGCTGATGTTTCTCGACCTGGATCACTTTGCCGTGGTCAACGATCTGGCGGGCCATGCTGCTGGCGACGACGTGCTGCGCCACCTGGCGCGGCTGCTCGAATCCGAGGTGCGCCAGATGGGCTGGGCGGCGCGCCTGGGCGGGGATGAATTCGCCGTGGTGCTGCCCGGCGCCACCACGGCACGCGGCCAGGCCGTGGCCGAGCAGCTGCGCGCCGCCGTGCAGGCCTGGGAGCCGTCCTATGGCGGGCGCAGCTTCACGCTGGGCCTGAGCATCGGCCTGGTGCCGCTGCCCACCGGATTGCGCGACGTGGCGCCGCTTTTGCACGCCGCCGACATGGCCTGCTACGCCGCCAAGCGCGCCGGGCGCAACCGGGTCGAGGTGCGGCGGGTCATGCCTTGAAGGCCCGCTGGGGCGTTGTGCAAATGCCCGCAGCAGGCGTGATTTGCTATTTTTTAAATAGCTTTCAGCGCTTGCCAGCAAAGGGTTTCAGGCTGTTTTGATGCTTGTCCATCAGGCCAGGCGACCCAGCGCACGCAGCACGTTCTCGGCAGTCGCTGGCGCTTTCAGGGCGATGCGCTCGCGCCCTGCGTTGCCCTGCTCATCGCGCGCTGCGGCCACGGCGTGGCGCAGCGCCTCGTACACGCTTACGGCCAGCATGAAGGGCGGCTCGCCCACGGCCTTGCTGCCGCCGACGTTGTCCTCGCGGTTGGCCTCGGGCCACAGCGCCACGTTGAAGTGCGCGGGCACGTCGCCCGTGGCCGGGATCTTGTAGGTGCTGGGCGCGTGCGTGGCCAGGCGCCCCTTGCCATCCCAGACCAGCTCCTCGGTGGTCAGCCAGCCCATGCCCTGGATGAAGCCGCCCTCGATCTGGCCGATGTCAATCGCCGGGTTCAGGCTGCGGCCCACGTCGTGCAGGATGTCGATGGCCAGCACGCGGCTCTCGCCGGTGCGGGTGTCGATGGCGACCTCGGTGCAGGCCGCGCCATAGGCAAAGTAGAAGAAGGGCCGGCCCGTGAGCGTGGTCTTGTCGTAGTGGATCTTGGGCGTGCGATAAAAGCCGTCGCTCCACAGCTGGATGCGGTTGGCATAGGCGGCGATGACCACTTCGCGCCACGAGCGCGTGGCGTGCGGCGAAATGACCTGCCCGCCCTCGAAGCGCACGGCGCCGGCGCCGCAGCGATCCAGCCCGGCGACGAAGGCCGCCAGATTGCTGCGCACGGTGGCGGCGGCGTATTGCGCGGCGCGGCCATTGAGGTCGGTGCCGCTGGACGCCGCAGTGGCGCTGGCGTTGGGCACCTTGCTGGTGTCGGCTGCCGTGACCATGACGAGCGAGAGCGGCACGCCCAGCTCGTCGGCGACGATCTGCGCCACCTTGGTGTTCAGGCCCTGGCCCATCTCGGTGCCGCCGTGGTTGACCTGCACGCTGCCATCGGTATAGACGTGTACCAGCGCACCGGCCTGGTTGAATAGCGTGGCCGTGAAGCTGATGCCGAATTTGACCGGCGTGAGGGCCAGGCCGCGCTTGAAGGCGGGATTGCCCACGTTCCAGGCGGCAATCGCCTGCTGGCGCTCGCGGTAGCGCGCATCGCGTTCGAGCTGCGGGATCAGGCGGTGCAGGATGTTGTCCTCGACCGGCATCTGGTAGTGCGTGACGTTGCGCTCGCTCTCGCCGTAGAGGTTGGCCAGGCGCACGTCCAGCGCGTCCAGTCCCAGGTGCCGGGCGATGTCGCCCAGGATGGTCTCGATGGCGATCACGCCCTGCGGCCCGCCGAAGCCGCGAAACGCCGTGTGGCTTTGCCGGTGGGTCTTGCAGCGGTAGGAGGCGATCTCGACGTGCTCCAGAAAATAGGCGTTGTCGCAGTGGAACACCGCACGGTCGGCCACCGCGCCCGACAGGTCGGCGCTGTGCCCGCAGTCGACCGCCATCAGCAGCTGCAGTCCAGTGATGCGCCCGCTGGCGTCGAAGCCCACGTCGTACTCGTAGGCGAAGGGGTGGCGCTTGCCGGTGACCATGAAGTCGTCGTCGCGATCCAGGCGCAGCTTGACCGGGCGGCCGAACTTGCGCGCCGCCAGCGCCGCCCACACCGCCATATGGCCGGCCTGCGTCTCCTTGCCGCCAAAGCCGCCGCCCATGCGCCGGCACTCCACGCGCACGGCGTGGCTGTCGATACCCAGGGCGTGCGCCACCCAGTGCTGCACCTCGCCGGGGTGCTGGTTGCTCGAATGGATGCACCACTGGCCCTGCTCCAGCGGCAGGGCGTAGGCGATCTGGCCTTCCAGGTAGAAATGCTCCTGCCCGCCGGTCTCGAAGCGGCCCTGCAGCCGGTGCGCGGACTGCGCCAGGGCGGCCTGGGCGTCGCCCCGGCGCACGTGTACCGGCGGCAGCACAAAGCTTTGCGCGGCCAGCGCCTCCTGCACCGACAGGATGGCCGGCAGCGGCGTGATGTCCAGCTGCACGGCGCGTGCTGCGCGGCGCGCGGCCATGACCGAATCGGCCACCACCAGGGCCACGACCTGGCCGACGTGCTGCACCACTTCACCCGCCAGGATGGCCTCGTCGCGCGCCGCTGTCGGAAAGACGCCCTGGCCCGGGATGTCGCTGGCCAGCACCAGGCCATGCACGCCGGGCAGGGCCAGCGCAGCGCCGGCATCCAGGCCGTTGACGCGGCCATGCGCCACCGGACTCATGACCGGCGCGGCGAACAGGGTGCCGCGCAGTTCGGGCAGGTCGTCGATGTAGTGGGCGTTGCCGGCCACCTGGGCGCGGGCGCTTTCATGTGCGTGTGACTGGCCTACGGCGGGAGCCGTGGCCGCTGCCGGCAGCGCGGGTTGCAGGGCGCTTTGATCGCGTTTCATGGCGTGGCCTCCTGGGGCAGGGTGAGCGGCTGCAGCTCCTGCAGTTGCAGGCCCGGGGCGCCGCCCTGGCTTTCGTGCCACAGGCGCAGCACCAGCGCGCCCAGCAGTTTGCGCCGGTAGGCGCTGCTGGCGCGCATGTCGCTGATGGGGTCGAACTCGGCCTGCAGGGCGGCGCCAGCGCGCCGGGCGCTGGCCTCGCTCCAGGGCTGGCCGGCCAGGGCGGCCTCGGTCTGGCGCGCGCGCGCCGGCGTCGCCGCCACGCCGCCGGCGCCGATGCGCGCCTGCACGATGCGGTCGCCCTCCAGCTGCAGGTTCAGCACCAGGCAGACGGCGGAGATGTCGTCGTCGAAGCGCTTGGACACCTTGTAGGCTGCCAGCAGTTGCCCCGGCTGGGGCAGCGGCACGTGGATGAAGGTCAGCAGCTCGTCGGCGGCCATGACGTTTTGCCGGTAGCCGGTGTAGAGGTCTTCCAGCGCCAGGCGGCGGCTGGCGCGGCTGCTGGCCAGCTCGACCTGTGCGCCCAGGGCGATCAGGAGCGGCATGGAGTCGCCGATGGGCGAGCCGTTGGCGACGTTGCCGCCCAGCGTGCCCGAGTTGCGCACCGGCAGGCCGGCAAAGCGCTCGGCAAAGCGCGCCAGCTGCGGCCAGCGCGCCACCAGCGCGGCAAAGGCGTCGGTCAGCGAGACGGCGGCGCCTATGGTCAGCGCGCCGCCATGCTCGTGCAGGGCGTGCAGCTCCTGCGCGCGCGTCACGTCCAGGATGCGCTCGAACTGCTGGTGGCCCTTGGTGATCCACAGGCCGACGTCGGTGCAGCCGGCCACCACCTGGGCCTGGGGCTGGGCGGCGCGCTCGGCCAGCAGCTCGGCCAGCGTGGTTGGCGCTTTATAAGCAAAATCGGCCGCAAAGCCTTGCTGGTCAAGCGCAAGTAGCTCCAATTGTTGTAGCAAAGTGGTTTCGTCCACCTGCATGGCCGGCAGTTCCTGCATGTGCTGTGCGGCGTCCAGGATGGGGCGGTAGCCGGTGCAGCGGCACAGGTTGCCCGACAGCTCGCGCACTGCCAGCGCGCGCGTGATGGGCTGGCCGCGCCGCACGTGGTTCTGGTACATGCCGAACATGCTCATGGCAAAGCCGGGCGTGCAAAAGCCGCACTGCGTGCCGTGGCACTCGACCAGCGCCTGCTGCGCCGGGTGCAGGGCACTGGCCGCGCCGGCGTTGGCATGATCGCCGCCGCTGCCGGGCAGGGGCTGGATCAGCGGATCCAGGGCCAGGTCTTCCACCGTCCACAGCGCCATGCCGTCGATGGAGTGCGCCAGGCGGATGCAGGCGTTCACGGCCTCGTAGTGGATGCGGCCGGCGCGCACGCTGCCCAGCACCACGGTGCAGGCGCCGCAGTCGCCCTCGCCGCAGCCCTCCTTGGTGCCGGTGGCGGCCAGGTCTTCGCGCAGTAGCTCCAGCAGCGTGCGCTGGGGCGGCACCTGGGCCAGCTGCACGCGCTGGCCCCGGCGGATGAAGCGGATCGGGCGGTTGGTGGTCATGGTGGTGAGGGTAGGGCGCAGCGTGGCCGCCGGCATACGCTGCTGCGTATAACCCGGATGCCCACTGCGCTATGGCGTGTGTAGAGTTGCCGGCAATCCCCTGCCCTGCCCGCCAGCCCGCGCCCCCGCGTATAGCCCGGGCCACGGCGCGGCGCATACACCCCCGCCCATGGCGCGCATACCCGAGTGGATATGAGAGAGCCTGCCCTTTTCGACAAGATCGACCTTCATCTCATCCGGGTCTTGCATACCGTGATTACTGAACGCAGCGTCTCGCGTGCCGCCCTGCGCCTGGGTATGTACCAGCCAGCCGTCTCCGGCGCCCTGCGCCGCCTGCGCACGCTGGCGGGCGATCCGCTGCTGGTGCGCTCGGGCGCCGGGATGCAGCCCACCGATGCCGCGCTGGCCATGGTCGAGCCGGCAGCCAGCATCCTGCGCGCCGCCGAGGTGCTGTTTTCCGATGCGCGCGGCTTCGCGCCGCGCAGCGCCACGCGCAGCTTTCGCATTGCCGCCAGCGACTACCTCGATCCGCTGTTCCTGCCGCGCCTGGTGGCGCGCATCAAGGCCGAGGCGCCGCTGTGCCCGGTGGAGATCCTGCCCCTGTCGGCGGACGCGCACTACCACGCCCACCTGGCGCAGGGCGAGGCCGACGTGGTCATCGGCAACTGGCCCGAGCCGCCTGGCGACCTGCATCTGGGGCGGCTGTTTGCCGACGAGGTGGTCTGCCTGGTCAGCCGCGAGCACCCGGCGGTGCGCCGGGGCTGGAGCCAGGAGGACTGGCTGGCCGCCGAGCACATCGCCCCCACGCCCACCCACCCGGGCGCGCGCGGCGTCATCGACGCGCATCTGGACGCGCTGGGCCTGGCGCGGCGCATCACCGTGCGCTGCGCGCATTTCAGCCTGATCCCGGCCATGGTGGCGGGCAGCCTGCTGGTGCTGACCACGGGCCGGCAGTTCTGCGAGCGCTACGCGCAGCAGCTGCCCCTGGCGATGCTGCCGGCGCCGCTGGCCTTCCCGCGGCTGATGTACTACCAGCTGTGGCACGCGCGCACGCACCACTCGGCCGCCGGTGCGTGGCTGCGCGAAGCCATCAGGGATGTGGCTTCATCGCTACGGAAAACATAGCTATCTGCGCTTGCCCATCAATGGGAAATGGCGGATTTCACCCATAAAAACCCCTTTTGTTTTCGGAGACAATCCAGGCGATGAACCCATCCCCCTCGAATGCTGCCGCGACCGCGCCGCCACCACGGCTGCAACTGACGGGCATCACCAAGCGCTACCCGGCGGTGGTGGCCAACGACGGCATCTCGCTCACGGTGCAGCCGGGCGAAGTCCATGCCGTGCTGGGCGAGAACGGCGCCGGCAAGTCCACGCTGATGAAGATCATCTACGGCGCCACCCAGCCCGACGCGGGCAGCGTGCTGTTCGATGGCCAGCCCGTGCAGGTCAGGAACCCGCAGGAGGCGCGCGAGCTGGGCATCGCCATGGTGTTCCAGCATTTCAGCCTGTTCGACACGCTCACCGTGGCCGAGAACGTCTGGCTGGGCCTGGACAGGCGCCTGGCGCTGGCCGAAGTCGCCCGGCGCATCACCGACAAGGCGGCCGAGTACGGCCTGGACATCGACCCGCAGCGCCCGGTGCATACGCTGTCGGTAGGCGAGATGCAGCGCGTGGAAATCATCCGCGCGCTGCTCACCAACCCACGCCTGTTGATCCTGGACGAGCCGACCTCGGTGCTCACGCCGCAGGCCGTGGACAAGCTGTTTGTGGTGCTGCGCCAGCTCAGCCAGGAGGGCTGCTCCATCCTGTACATCAGCCACAAGCTGCACGAGATCCGCGAGCTGTGCAGCGCCTGCACGGTGGTGCGCGGGGGCAAGGTCACGGGCGTATGCAACCCCATGCAGGAGTCCAACGCCTCGCTGTCGCGCCTGATGATCGGCGCCGAGCCGCCGGCGCTCACGCACCACCAAGTGGCGCTGGGCGACCTGGTGCTGGCGGCGCACGGCCTGTCGCTGCCGGCGGACGATCCGTTTGGCGTGCCGCTGGTCAGCATCGACCTGGAAGTGCGCGCTGGCGAGGTGGTGGGCATCGCCGGCATCTCGGGCAACGGGCAAAAGGAGTTGCTCTACGCCCTGTCGGGCGAGGACACGCGGGCGCGAGCCGAGATGGTCGTGCTGGCCGGGCGGCCTGCCGGGCGGCTGGCGCCGCGCGCGCGCCGGGCGCTGGGCCTGCACTTCGTGCCCGAGGAGCGCCTGGGGCGCGGCGCCGTGCCGACCATGAGCCTGGCGCACAACCTGCTGCTCACGCGCGGCAACGCCGTGGGCCGGGGCGGCTGGCTGCACATGCGCGAGTTGCAGCACCAGGCGCGCACCATCATTGGCCGCTTCAACGTCAAGGCGGGCGGGCCGGATGCGCCGGCCAGGTCGCTGTCGGGCGGCAACCTGCAGAAATTCATCGTCGGGCGCGAGATCGATGCCAGGCCTAAGCTGCTCATCGTCTCGCAGCCGACCTGGGGCGTGGACGTGGGTGCGGCGGCGCAGATCCGCGGCGAGATCCTGAAGCTGCGCGATGCCGGCTGCGCCGTGCTGGTGGTCAGCGAGGAGCTGGACGAATTGTTCGAGATCTGCGATCGCCTGCACGTGCTGGCCAAGGGGCGCCTGTCGCCCTCGGTGCCGCGTGCCGAGGCCAGCGTGGAGCGCATCGGCGAGTGGATGAGCGGCCTGTGGCACGCCGAGGTGCAGGAGCACCTGGGCCGCAGCCGGGAACAGGGGGCAGGCCATGCTCAAGCTTGAAGCGCGGCCCCAGGCCTCGCGCGTGTGGACGTATGCCTCGCCGCTGCTGGCGCTGGCCATCACGGTGGCCATCGGCGTGACCTTGTTCGTGCTGCTGGGCAAGGATCCGGTGCGCGGGCTGCAGGTCTTTTTCTGGGAGCCGGTCAAGTCGGCCTACGCGCTGGGCGAGCTGGCCGTGAAGGCCACGCCGCTGCTGCTGGTAGCGCTGGGCCTGGCGGTGTGCTTTCGCTCCAACGTCTGGAACATCGGCGCCGAGGGGCAGTTCGTGCTGGGCGCAGTAGCCGCCGGCGGCATGGCGCTGCTGGCGGACAAGGGCACGGGGCCGTGGATCATCCCGGCCATCTTGCTGGCCGGCGTGCTGGGCGGCATGGCCTGGGCAGGCATCGTGGCTTTCCTGCGCGACCGCTACAACGCCAACGAGATCCTGGTCAGCCTGATGCTGGTCTATGTCGCCATCTTGCTGCTGGGCTACCTGGTCTATGGGCCGTGGAAGGATCCCATGGGCTACAACTTCCCGCAGACGCGCATGTTCGAGCGGGTGACGCAGATCCCGAAGCTGTTTGCCGGCTCGCGCGTGACCATCGGGCTGCCGCTGGCGCTCGTGGGCAGCGCGCTGCTGTGGCTGTTCCTGTTTCGCACGCGTGCCGGCTTTGCCCTGCAGGTGGGCGGGCTGGCGCCGGCGGCGGCGCGCTATGCGGGCTTTTCCTCGCGCCGGGCGCTGTGGATGGCGCTGCTCATCTCCGGCGGCACCGCCGGGCTGGCGGGAGCGTTGGAAGTCGCCGGGCCGATCGGCCAGCTCACGCCCTATGTGCCGGCGGGCTACGGCTTTGCCGCCATCATCGTTGCCTTCGTGGGGCGGCTGCATCCGGTGGGCATGGTGCTGTCGGCTGTTCTGATGAGCATGTTCTACATCGGCGGCGAGCTGGCGCAGTCGCGCCTGGGGCTGCCCAAGTCGCTCACCGGCGTGTTCCAGGGCCTGCTGCTGTTCACGCTGCTGGCGTGCGATACCTTGATTGCCTACCGCGTGCGCTGGGTCGGCACCAAACGCGGAGGGCAGGGGTGATGGAATCCTATGCATTGCTGCTGGGCGCCACGCTCAGCGCCGGCACGGTGCTGGCACTGGCCTCGCTGGGCCTGCTCATCAACGAAAAGGCCGGCATCGTCAACCTGGGCGCCGAGGGCATGATGCTGTGCGCCGCCGTGGCGGCCTTTGCCACCGTGGTGCATACGGGCAGCTTTGCCCTGGGCCTGGTGGCCGGCATGGCGGCCGGGGCGCTGCTGGCGGCGCTGTTCGGCGTGCTGGTCATCTGGTTCAACACCAACCAGTACGCCACGGGGCTGGCGCTGTCCATCTTCGGCGTGGGCTTTTCGGCCTTTGCCGGCATCGGCTACGTGCAGGCCAAGCTGCCGACCACGCCCAAGTTTTCCTGGCCGGGGCTGGCCGATCTGCCGGTGCTCGGCCCGGCGCTGGGCACGCTGCACCCGCTGGTCTATCTGACCATGCTGCTGGCCGCCGCCCTGGTGTGGTTTCTGTACCGCACGCGCGCCGGGCTGGTGCTGCGCTCGGTGGGCGAATCGCCCGAGTCGGCGCACGCGCTGGGCTATCCGGTGCGGCGCATCCGCCTGGGCGCCGTGGCGGCGGGCGGGGCGCTGTGCGGGCTGGCCGGGGCCTATATCTCCACCGTCTATACGCCGCTGTGGGTCGAGGGCATGGTGGCCGGGCGCGGCTGGATCGCGCTGGCGCTGACCACCTTCGCCACCTGGCGGCCAGCGCGCGTGCTGCTGGGCGCCTACCTGTTCGGCGGCGTGACCATGCTGCAGTTCCATCTGCAGGCCTCGGGCGTGCAGGTGGCCAGCCAGCTGCTGTCCATGCTGCCCTATGTGGCCACCATCGTGGTGCTGGTGCTGATCTCGCGCAACCCGGTGTGGATTCGTGCGAACATGCCGGCCTCGCTGGGCCGGCCCTTCCACCCGGGTGGCTAGGCGCGCTCCCGGTCTGCGGTTCTTCGCTCCCCTGTTTCCTTTCTTTCCTCTCAGATCCATGAAGCCCATGAACAAACGATCCCTGCTCAAGGCGGCTGCCTTGTCGGCCCTCGCTGCGGCAGCCCTGGCCGGCTGCGGCAAGAAGGACGAGGCGCCCGCGCCTGCCGCTGCTGCGCCCGAGCCGGCCCCGGCTGCCGCGCCTGCCGCCGACAAACTCAAGATCGGCTTCATGTATGTCAGCCCCATCGGCGACGGCGGCTGGACGTTCCAGCACGACCTGGGCCGCAAGGCCATCCAGGACAAGTTCGGCGACCGCATCGAGACGTCCTTCGTCGAGAGCGTGCCCGAGAGCGCCGACAGCGAGCGCGTCATGCGTGACATGGCGGGCCAGGGCAACAAGCTGATCTTTGCCACCAGCTTCGGCTACCAGGAGTTCGTGCAGAAGGTCGCCGCCGACCTGCCCGACGTGAAGTTCGAGCACGCCACCGGCTACAAGCAGCAGGACAACGTCGCCACCTACGACACCAAGACCTTCGAGGGTGCGTATCTGGCCGGCATCGTCGCCGGCGGCATGAGCAAGACCAAGACCGTGGGCGTGGTGGCCTCGGTGCCGATTCCCGAGGTGGTGCGCAACATCAACAGCTTCGTGCTGGGCGCGCAAAGCGTCGATCCAGCCATCAAGGCCAAGGTGGTCTGGGTCAACGAGTGGTTCAGCCCGCCCAAGGAGGCCGAGGCAGCGGCGTCGCTCATCAACGGCGGCGTGGACGTCATGTACCAGAACACCAACTCGCCCGCCGTGCTGAAAACCGCCGAGGAGCGCGGCGCACGCGCTTTCGGCAAGGACGGCGACATGAGCAGCTTCGCGCCCAAGGCGCACCTGGGCTCGGCGGTGATCGACTGGACGCCCTACTACACCAAGGTGGTCGAGGACACGCTGGCCGGCAACTGGCCGCAGGGCAACTACTGGTGGGGCGTCAAGGAAGGCGCCATCGACCTGCTCAAGATCGCCGACGACGTGCCGCAGGACATCCGCGATCGCGTGGCCAAGGCGCGCGATGGCCTGAAGGACGGCAGCTTTGCCGTCTGGACTGGCCCCATCCAGGACAACGCCGGCAAGGAGCTGCTCACGGCCGGCCAGGTGGCGGACGAGAAATTCCTCACCGGCATCAACTTCTTCGTTGCCGGTGTCGAGGGCAAGGTGCCCGGCACCGAGGGCAAGTAAGCACTGCCAGGCACTGCCGCACCGTTCATCGCATCTCCCGCATCTCCTGTGTGCCTCGTCCCATCACCATTCAACGAAGGACTGCCCCATGACTGATCTGCACAAGCGTTCCCTGCTCCAACTCGCCGCCGCCACGGCGCTGGCCGCCACCGCCCTGGTGGGCTGCGGCAAGAAGGAGGAGCCGGCGCCCGCGCCCGCTCCCGAGCCGGCCCCGGCGGCGGCGGCAGCGCCTGCCGAGCCGCTGAAGATCGGCTTTGCCTACATCGGCCCGGTGGGCGATGGCGGCTGGACGTTTGCCCACGACCAGGCGCGCAAGAAGCTCGAAGCCGAGTTCGGCGACAAGATCCAGACCATGTACGTGGAGAGCGTGCCCGAGGGGCCGGACGCCGAGCGCGTGCTGCGCGACATCATCGGCCAGGGCAACAAGCTGGTCTTCGGCACCACCTTCGGCTATATGGACACCATCCAGAAGCTGGGCGAGGAGTTCCCGGACGTGCGCTTCGAGCACGCCACGGGCTACAAGACGCGCGAGAACGTGCGCACCTACGACAGCCGCACCTACGAGGGCGCCTACCTGGCCGGCATCATCGCCGGCGGCATGACCAAGACCAATACGCTGGGCGTGGTCGGCTCGGTGCCGATTCCCGAAGTGCTGCGCAACCTCAACAGCTTCACCCTGGGTGCGCTGAGCGTGAACCCCGACATCAAGACCAAGGTGGTCTGGGTCAACGAGTGGTTCAGCCCGCCCAAGGAGACCGAGGCCGCGACCTCGCTGATCAACGGCGGCGCCGACGTGCTGTTCCAGAACACCGACTCGCCCGCCGTGCTCAAGACCGCCGAGGAAAAGGGCAAGCGCGCCTTCGGCTGGGACTCGGACATGACCGCCTACGGCCCCAAGGCGCACCTGGGCTCGGCCGTCATCGACTGGGTGCCGTACTACACCAAGGCCATCAACGATGCGCTCAACGGCACCTGGACGACCGGCCAGGCCTGGTGGGGTGTCAAGGAAGGCGCCATCGACCTGGTGTCCATCGCCGAGGATGTGCCCGCCGAGCTCAAGGCCAAGGTCGAGGAGGCCAGGCAAGGCCTCAAGGACGGCACGCTGGTCATCTGGAAAGGCCCGCTGGCCGACAACACCGGCAAGGAAGTGCTGGCCGGTGACGCTGCGGCGGACGACAAGTTCCTGACCAGCATCAACTTCTACGTCAAGGGCGTGGAAGGCCAGGTGCCCGGCGCCAAGTAAGCCGGCGCTGCAGCCTGCAGGCGCCCTCTGCGGTTCTCCCGGGGGCGCCACCTCACACGGCACGCCGCCTTGCTGTTTCCGGGGCGGCGTGCCTTTTTCTTGCCTGCCCACTGCCATGCCCCAGCCGCCGTCCCTGCCCCAGCAGCATCCCGAACGGGCCGTGCTGCACAACGAAGTCCATGCCCGGCCACCCGAGTCGCTCACGGCGCCGCTGGCGCTGACGCACTTCGTCATGTGGACGGATGCTGCCGAGCGCGAGGCCAGCCGCGCGCATCTGGCGGCGCTGCTGCGCGACCAGCACCAGCCCCTGCCGGACGCCCAGTGCATCCACCTGCGCGTCGATCTGGGCGCCTACCGGCTGCGCTGGGAGCTGCACACCGAGTTCGTCACCTGGACGTTCACCAGCGTGCTGCCCGCCGCCGAGTACGGCGCACGCGAACCCGATGCCGCCATCCAGGCTGTGCCCAAAGACTGGCTGGCGCAATTGCCGGGCCGCGCCCTGAGCGCCCTGCATCTGTGGGTGCTGCCGGCCTCCAGCGTGCCCGAGGGCGCGCAGCTCATGCGCAGTGCGCTGCGCGAGGACAACTTGGTGGCTTCCACCGTGGCCGACGGTTATGGCGAGCTGTACACCGACTTCTGCATCCACGCCGATGGCTATTCGCGCATGGTGCTGCTGACGGGCAGCCTGACGCCGCGCCGCCTGGGCCGGCTCGTGCTGCGCCTGCTGGAGATCGAGACCTACCGCATGGCCGCCATGCTGGGCCTGCCGGCAGCGCGCGCCGCCGGGCGCGAGCTGGCGCTGGCCGAGGGCGAGTTGGCCGCGCTGGCCGAGGCCATCCGCAGCGCCAGCCGCAACGACGAACCCGAGCTGCTCGACCGCCTGACCCGCCTGGCCGGCAAGGTCGAGAGCCAGTACGCTGCCACGCACTCGCGCTTTTCCGCCAGCCGGGCGTATTTCGAGCTGCTGGACAAGCGCATCCAGGACATTGCCGAGTCGCGCCTGGCCGGGATGCAGACGGTGCGCGAGTTCATGGACAGGCGCCTGTCGCCGGCGCGCGCCACCTGCGAATGGGCGGCGCGCCGGCAGGATGCGCTGTCGCAGCGCGTCTCGCGCATCAGCAACCTGCTGCGCACGCGCGTGGAGATCGAGCAGCAGCAAAGCGCCCAGGCGCTGCTGGCCACCATGAACCAGCGCCAGGGCCTGCAGCTCAAACTGCAGTCCACCGTGGAGGGCCTGTCGGTGGCGGCCATCACCTACTACATCGTCGGCCTGGTCAGCTATCTGGCCCGTGGCGCGCAGGGCCTGGGCTGGCCGCTGGCGCCCGAGACCACGGCGGCGCTGGCCATCCCGGTGGTGGCCGGCTCGGTGTGGTGGTCGCTGCGGCGGCTGCACCACCGCATGTTCGGTGCGTCGCGCCATTGACCATCCATCCGTTTCGGCATTTGTCCAGGAGGCTGCCATGTTCACACCCCCGCCCATTGCCCGCGACCGCCTGCCGGCGCTGCTGGCCGCCATGCCCAAGGCCGAGCTGCACATCCACATCGAAGGCTCGCTGGAGCCGGAGATGATCTTTGCCCTGGCACAGCGAAACGGCGTGGCGCTGCCGTATGCCAGCGTCGAGCAGTTGCGCCGGGCCTACGATTTCAGCGATTTGCAGAGCTTTCTGGACATCTACTACGCCGGCGCCAGCGTGCTGCTGCATGAGCAGGATTTCTACGACATGGCCCGCGCCTATCTTGCGCGGGCAGCTATGGAAAATGTAGTACACGCAGAAATCTTCTTCGACCCGCAGACGCACACCGCACGCGGCGTCGGCATGGAGACCGTGATCAGGGGCCTGCACCGCGCCTGCGCGGACGCCCGCGCCGAACTGGGCATTTCCGCCTCGCTGATCCTGTGCTTTCTGCGCCACCTGAGCGAAGAAGATGCCTTTGCCACGCTGGAGCAGGCCATGCCTTTTCTGGACCAGTTCATCGGCGTGGGGCTGGACAGCAGCGAGGTCGGCCATCCGCCGGAAAAGTTCGCCCGCGTCTTTGCGCGCTGCCGCGAGCTGGGCCTGCACCTGGTCGCGCACGCTGGCGAGGAGGGGCCGCCGGCGTACATCTGGAGTGCGCTGGATGTGCTCGGGGCCGAGCGTATCGACCACGGCGTGCAGGCCGTGCATGACACGGCGTTGATGCGCCGGCTGGCCGACGAGCGCATTGCGCTCACGGTGTGCCCCCTGTCCAACCTCAAGCTGCGCGTGTTCCCGCAGCTGTCGCAGCACAACCTGAAGCGCCTGCTGGACGCGGGGCTGGTGGCGACGGTGAATTCGGACGACCCGGCGTACTTCGGCGGCTATCTGAACCAGAACTTCACCGAGGTCTTCGCTGCTTTGCCGCAGCTCGATGCGCGCGACGCCTGGCAACTGGCGCACAACAGCTTCGCCGCCAGCTTCGCGCCCGAGGCCCAGCGCCGCGCCTGGCAGGATCGCCTGGCCGAGTGCTTCGCGCAGCACGCCGGCAATTGATGCGACAAAGCCCCGCACGGGCGGGGCTTTGCCGCTAAATTGATAGCTGTCAGCGCTTGTCTGGCAAGGGTTTGAGCCAGATTTGACTGATATTTTGCGCTGGTTCAGTGCAGCGTCAATGCGCCGGCACTCTTGCTCTTGCCGGCGCGTGCCGGCGGATTGCACAAGCCGCAGGTGTAGTGGCGGTTCTCGTACAGCTCGGAGACGAACTGGCCCTTGCACTGCGAGCACTGGGTGCGCGTGAGCATCCCGGCATCGACGAACTTGACCAGCCGCCAGGCGCGCGTGAAGGACAGCAGCGGCTCGATCTCGGCAGCTGCCACCTGCTCGTTGTACAGGCGGTAGGCGCGCGTGAGCAGTTCCACCGAGTCCAGCGCCACGCCCTTGGACAGGTATTCGTAGATGTTCAGGAACAGCGAGCTGTGGATGTTTTCCTGCCAGGTCAGGAACCAGTCGGTGGAAAACGGCAGCTGGCCCTTGGAGGGCGACTTGCCCGCCACTTCCTTGTACAGCCGGATCAGGCGTTCGTAGGACAGCGTGGTCTCGGATTCGAGCACCTGCATACGCGCACCCATTTCGATCAACATCACGGCGCGCTCGATCTGGCGGGCATCGTTGAGAACACTCTTGGCCACGCTCTTGGCGCTTGGGGCGCTCTTGGCAGGCGCGGTGGGCGTGGCAGTTGCGGCGGGTGCAGTCATGGCAGGCTTTCGGCGGGAACAGACGGGACGCAGAGGGCAGGGCGCAGGGCTGGGCGGGCGGCGCAGCGCCTCACAGCACTTCGGTGACGCGGCTGGCCATCAGGATGTTGGCGTGCAGCGTGTTTGTGGCCTCGGCGGCCTTGCGCGGCGTGTTGTGGCTGGTCAGCAGGCTCCACACCAGCTCGTCGTCCACGCGGAAACTGCAAAGAAGGGTGTTTCGCGAGGCCAGTTTGAGGATTTGCGCCGCCGACAGGGCGGCGAGAATGTCGGCTGACTCCTCGCTCACCCCCAGGCGGAAGATGGCCTCGGCCTTGTCCTGGCGGATCAGGTTCTGAGCCAGCATCAGATAGGTCAGATTGGTTTCGCGGATCTCGGCAAGCAGTTGTTCGGAGGTCATGGGTCGGTTCCTTTGCAGCAGCGATTCAGGCGTTACATGTGATTGCATGAGTTGCCTCGATTCGATGAACTGGATTGTGAAACCGGCGCTTTAGAAAATTAAGTCGGAATCTGGATGTGGGTCTTGTCTGGTTGTCGGATGGGTCTTGTAGGAATTTGCCTTACAAGGCTGTCAGGCCCCGGCCCAGGCGGCCAGGCGAAAAAAACGGGCACCAAGGCCCGTTCTCTTGTGTTCGGTGGCTGACGCTGCTGTCAGCTGGCATCCCCCATCTGCGACTGCAGGTAGTTCTGCAGGCCTACGTCCTCAATCAGGCTCAGCTGGGTTTCCAGGTAGTCGATGTGCTCCTCGGTGTCCTTGAGGATGTCTTCCAGCAGGGCGCGCGAGACGTAGTCGCGCACCGACTCGCAGTAGGCGATGCCTTCCTTGACCGTGGCCTGCGCGCCGCGCTCGGAGCGCAGGTCGCACTCCAGGATTTCCGGCACGTCCTCGCCGACCTGCAGCTTGGCCAGATCCTGCAGGTTGGGCAGGCCATCGAGCATGAAGATGCGATCCATCAGCCGGTCGGCGTGCTTCATCTCGCCGATGGACTCGTCGTACTCGCGCTTGGCCAGCTTGGTAAAGCCCCAATGCTTGAGCATCCGGTAGTGCAGAAAGTACTGGTTGATGGCCGTCAGCTCGTTCTTGAGCTGGGCCTGCAGGTGGGCAATGACCTGGGGGTCGCCGTTCATGGTGCTTCTCCTTTTCAGCAATGGGCAGTGGATGGTGGGCCATTGTCATGACCCCGGCGTCTTGCGGCAAGCAATGGCCTTGCGCCATGATTCACGGCTGGCGGCGGTCAGGCTGGCGGAAATCTGGAAATAGAAATAAACTATCAAACTTATTCCATCAATAAATTGGATTTATTGATCGGAACCGCCTAGACTTCAGTCTCGCTTCATTCATCAACCAACCGAGAGGAAACGCAATGTCCGTGCTCAACACCACTATCAAGCCCTTCAAGACGCAGGCCTACAAGGATGGCAAGTTCATCGAAGTGACCGAAAAGGACGTCCTGGGCAAGTGGGCCGTGTTCTTCTTCTACCCTGCCGATTTCACCTTCGTGTGCCCGACCGAGCTGGGCGACGTGGCCGACCACTACGACGAGCTGCAGAAGATGGGCGTCGAGGTCTATTCCGTCTCCACCGACACGCACTTCGTGCATAAGGCCTGGCACGACGCCTCCGACACCATCCGCAAGATCAAGTACACCATGCTGGGTGACCCGAGCTGGCAGATCAGCCAGAACTTCGACTGCCTGCGCGAAGGTCAGGGCCTGGCCGATCGCGCCACCTTCATCGTCGATCCGGACGGCGTGATCCAGGCCATGGAAATCACCGCCGAGGGCATTGGCCGCAACGCCGCCGACCTGCTGCGCAAGGTCAAGGCTGCCCAGTACGTGCGCAACCACCCCGGCGAAGTCTGCCCGGCCAAGTGGGAAGAGGGCGCCAAGACGCTGGCCCCGTCGCTGGATCTGGTCGGCAAGATCTGACCGCCACGCACTTCACTTGAGTGCAGCCGCCGCTCCAGGCGGCTGCCCCAGACGCCCGGGTGCCTGGCGCCCGGGCATTTTTTTGCCCAACGAACAACCATACCGAGAGGAGTTCCCCATGCTCGACGCCAACATGCAGTCCCAACTGAAAGCCTATCTGGAGCGCCTGCAGCGCCCCGTGGAACTGGTCGCCACGCTGGATGATGGCGCCACTTCGCAGGAGCTGCGGGAGCTGCTCGATGACATCCGCAGCCTGTCCGACAGGATCACCGTGGTCGAGGCCAACGACGCGCCGGTACGCAAGCCCTCGTTCCTGATCACCAACCCGGGTGTGGATACTGGCGTGCGCTTTGCCGGCGTGCCGCTGGGCCATGAGTTCACCTCGCTGGTGCTGGCGCTGCTGCACGTGGGTGGCCATCCATCCAAGGAAGCTGCCGACTTGCTGGAGCAGGTGAAGAACCTCGAAGGCAGCTTTCACTTCGAGACCTACTATTCGCTGTCGTGCCACAACTGCCCGGATGTGGTGCAGGCGCTCAACCTGATGAGCGTGCTCAATCCCGGCATCACGCACACGGCCATCGACGGCGCCGTGTTCCAGCAGGAGATCAAGGATCGCCAGGTCATGGGCGTGCCCACGGTGTTCCTCAATGGCGAGCACTTCGGCCAGGGCCGCATGGAACTGGGCGAGATCGTCGCCCGCCTGGACAAGGGCGCTGCCGCGCGCGACGCGGCGAAGATGAACGAAAAAGAGCCCTTCGACGTGCTGGTCATCGGCGGCGGCCCGGCGGGTGCGGCGGCGGCCATCTACGCCGCGCGCAAGGGCATCCGCACCGGCATCGCCGCCGAGCGCCTGGGCGGCCAGGTGCTGGATACGCTGGACATCGAAAATTACATCTCGATCCGCAAGACCGAAGGCCCGCAGTTTGCCGCCGCGCTGGAGCGGCATGTGCGCGACTACGACGTGGACATCATGGGCCTGCAGCGCGCCAGCGCCCTGCGCCCCGCCGCCAGCCCGGGTGGCCTGATCGAGGTCGAGATGGACAACGGTGCCGTGCTGCGCGGCCGCTCGGTCATCCTGGCCACTGGCGCACGCTGGCGCAACATGGGCGTGCCGGGCGAGGACGAGTACCGCACGCGCGGCGTGGCCTACTGCCCGAGTTGCGACGGCCCGCTGTTTAAGGGCAAGCCGGTGGCAGTGATCGGCGGTGGCAACTCGGGCGTGGAGGCGGCCATCGACTTGGCTGGCGTGGTCGCGCACGTCACGCTGCTGGAGTTCGCCCCCGAGCTCAAGGCCGATGCCGTGCTGCAGCGCAAGCTGAGGAGCCTGCCCAACGTGACCATCATCGTCAACGCCCAGACCACCGAGGTCAAGGGCGACGGCCAGCGCGTCACCGGCCTGAGCTATCAGGATCGCCAGACGGGCCAATCGCACGACGTGGCGCTGGAAGGTATCTTCGTGCAGATCGGCCTGCTGCCCAACACTGACTGGCTCAAGGGCACGCTGGAGCTGACTCCCTTTGGCGAGATCGTGGTCGATGCGCGCAACCACACCAGCGTGCCGGGTGTGTTTGCTGCCGGCGACTGCACGGTCGTGCCCTACAAGCAGATCGTGATCGCGGCGGGCGAGGGCTCCAAGGCAGCGCTGTCGGCCTTCGACCACCTGATCCGCACCAGCGCACCGGCCTGACAGGCTTTGTCCGGCCAGGTTTAGTCCGGGCTGCTCTCTGGAGCATCCGGCCCGCTGCCACTCCAGGCCGCAAGCTGGATGTCCAGCGGCAGCTCATGCGCCAGGGCCGTGTGTTCGCGCTCGTGGTGGTGCTCCAGCACGTGGCGCAGGGCGTGGGCGCTGTCCACCAGCGCCAGGATGGCCTCACGGCGCTCGCGCCCGTCCTGTGGCTGCGGCCTGCACCGGGCTGCGGCGCGCACCCTGTCCAAATATTCGTCGGCTAGCAGGGCGATGCGGTCATGCTCGACCCGATAGACGCGCTCTGCCCAGCGCGCGCCCTCGGGTATGTGGGGCAGCAGCAAGGTGTTTTCGATGTCGATGTGCCGCGCCAGCGCGGTGCGCCAAAGCTGCAGCCGCTGCAGGGCGGCCTCGAAGTCGCCGCCGATGACATCCAGCAGGTGGGCGTGCAGCTGGGCGTCGAGCTGCTCGTGCTGCTGCTCGAACAACGAGGCGGTGGAGGCAGGTGCGGTAGTGCTATTCATGGCAGTGGGCGCATTCGAGTGCAGGAAAGGCCGAGTGTGCCGCCGCGCTCTTTTTGCACAATTTTTCTGTTCGTGCAGTCACTTAAGTGCGTTTCACGGAATTGGTGAATACCCTGAAAACTGGCCAGGTCGGCGGCACAATTGGCCGGCTGCATGTCCAAGAAAAAGAAGTCATCGCGGCCTGCGGGCGCCGCTCTCATTGCGTCTCTCTCTTTCCTGCGCAGCCGGCCCACTCTGGCCTTTGCCGTCGCGGTTGCCGTGGTGCAGGCCAGCAGTTGCGGCCTCGAACTTGCCTGGCTGCCTGGGCAACAGTCCAAAGCACCGACTGTCGGGCAGCCCGCGCCCGTGCCAGCGCCCATCACCCAGGGCATACAGACCCATTTTGCACAGTGCCCGCAATTTTTTCCGCCTGGCGGTATGCCCGTGGTGCCACAGCGCCCAGGCCAGGGAACGCTGCGTGAGCTGTGCTATGACAGTTTTGCCATCCTGCACAGCGGCGATACGCGCACCCCGGTGTTCGTGGCGCAGCGCCTGAACCGCAGGATGCTGGAGCAGGGCGAGGGGATCAAGCGCACCGACAGATTTTTCGCCGACGCCCGGCTGCCCGGCCGCGAGCGTGCCGAGCTGAGCGACTACAAAGGCTCCGGCTACTCGCGCGGGCACATGGCCCTGCCGGCGACATGCCCAACATGACGGCCATGGCGCAATCGTTCACGCTGGCCAACATGGTTCCGCAGGATCAGAAGCACAACGCTGGTGCCTGGGCCAGGATCGAGGCGGACACGCGCGCCTATGCCATGCGTGCCAAGGGCGATGTGTATGTCATCACCGGCCCGGTCTTCGAGCGGGGCGCGCAGCGCATTGGCCCCAACCAGGTGGCAGTGCCCTCGCACCTGTTCAAGCTGGTGCATGACCGCACGACAGGGCGTTCCTGGGTGCATTGGCAGGAAAACGCTCCCAGGAAGAAGGCAGCGCCACCGATCAGCTATCTGGAGCTGATGCAGCGCACCGGGCTTGAGTTGCTGCCGGGCAGGCCGGCAGGCCAAGTGGTCCGGCAGCCAGCCAAGCAGCCGGCCAAGGCAAGACAGGCTGCTGCAGATTGATATGCGCGGGCGTGGCTTGTCGGGTCTGGCAATGCCTCGGCTCATCCTGTTACGCAGCTGGGCGGCGCACCTACCGCCATGTCAGACCCCACTGACGGGTCGGCCCATCTCGGGAGCGCAAATTCAAGTTGCACGTTGGAATTCCCCAGCTTGCTTCTTCACTTGCCAATCCACAGGAGATCGCAATGCCTAACAACAACCCTCAGGGTCACAATCAATACACGAACAACAGCAACGCCAACAGCAGCAATAGCAACAGCAAGGGCAGCAACAACCAGAGCAACCAGTCCAATCAATCGAACCAAGGCAACAGCAACCAGTCCAACCAGGGCGGCGGACGCGGCTTTGCTTCGATGGATCCGGAGCGTCAGCGGGAAATCGCTGCCGAAGGTGGTCGTGCAGCCCACGCTTCCGGCAATGCCCATGAGTTCACCTCGCAGGAGGCACGCGAGGCAGGGGCCAAGAGCCACGGTGGCCAAGGCTCCTCGTCGCAAGGCTCCAACAACGCCCGGGGTTCGGCGAGCAGCAATTCGAACGCCAGTTCGAACAACAATCACTCCAACAACTCCAATTCCGGTAATACGCGTGGTGGCTCCAGTGAGCAACATGCCCGTGCCGGCGCACAGAGCCACAAGAACGATCGGTGATCAGGCTGGACGCTGAAAGCCCGGAGGCTGCATGCAGCCTCCGGGCTTTTTTGTTTGTCCGGTAATCCTGCCGCGTACCAAGCACTGCCTTGCTCCAGTCACCGCTGCAGTGTGGGCAGCATCAGGCGCCGTCGCCAGCGCTTCCCGTGATGGGCAGGACGATGCCGGTGATGTAGCTGGAGCAACTCGCGGCAGCCAGGAACACGTAGGCCGGAGCGATCTCCTCCGGCTGGGCCGGGCGCTTCATGTCGGTGTCGGCGCCGAAACTCTTGATGTCCTGCGGCGGCTGGTCGGCAGGGTTGAGCGGCGTCCAGACCGGCCCTGGGGCGACGGCGTTCACCCGGATGCCCTTGTCGATCACGTTCTGCGCCAGGGCCTTGGTGAAGGCATGGATCGCTCCCTTGGTGGCCGAGTAGTCAAGCAGCCCCTTGCTGCCGCGCAGGCCGGTGACAGAGCCGGTGTTGACGATGGCGTCTCCGCGACCCAGGTGCGGCAGGGCTGCCTTGGCCATGTGGAAGTAACCATAGACGTTGGTGCGAAAGGTCTGGTCGAAGCGCTCCTCGCTCAGCTCCTCCAGCGAGGCAACATGCTCCTGGAAGGCGGCGTTGTTCACCAGCACATTCAGACCGCCCCATTGCTGCACCACTTGGTTGACGGCACGCTGGCAGAACGCTGCATCCTTGACGTCCCCGGGAATGTGAAGGCTGCGCCCTCCCTCGGCCTGTATCAGGCGACAGGTTTCCTGGGCGTCTTCGTGTTCGCTCAGATAGACGATGGCGACATCCGCGCCCTCGCGGGCAAACAGCACTGCCACGGCGCGCCCGATGCCGGAGTCGCCCCCAGTGATCAGGGCAATCTTGCCGCGCAGCTTGCCGCTGCCTTCATAAGCCGGAGCCTGGTCGCGCGGTTGCAATTGCATCTCATGCTGGTTGCCGGGTTTGCTCAGGTGCTGCTGTGGCAAGGGAGGCGCTGGCTCCTGTCGGCCTGGGCCGGGGGCCGCCTGCTCGCCGCCTTTGGAGGCGGCCTGTTTGTCCTCGCCAGCCTCATGCCTGTGCGCGTCTGCTCTGTCCTGCTCCTGTTGCAGGTGCTGTTGCTGCTGGGCTGTCTGCTGAGCCGTGCCGGCGTCGTTTTTTCGGGAAGTGGTACGGGCCATGGGAAAAATCCTGTTGGGTTAAAAGAACGTATCGTTCGGTGGCCTGCATCAGCCCAGCGGCTTCCACAAGGGCGGCTGCGGCAACGGAAACTGCGCGGGGCGCCTGGCATGGGCAAGCATGGATTCCTGCTGGCGCATACGTTTGAGGGCGCGAGGCTTGAGCGTCTTGTCATTGCTGCGCTGATAGGGGGTGAGCATGGCGAGTCTCCGGTGGTGGGGGTGGCGCCATTGCAGCACTGGAGTTTTCTCTCCCCTGTCAGACGCCCTCGTTTTGTGGCCGAAATTCTGGCTGTCTTGAAATTCGGCAGGCCAGCATGGAATTGAAAGGGTGGTGGGGTGCAGGTTTTGCAAAACAAAGTAAAACCCAGGTTCTGGAATATCTTCGTTGCCTCCCACGCGTTTGCTTACCATTTTTCTGGGGAAAATAATATGACCAAGACGCCTTTTGAAAACCTACGCGCCAAGGCAATTTCCTGGTGTCAGGATTTTGAAAATTACAAGGAGGAGTGCCGGGTGTTTGCCGAGCGCCTGCGCATCGAATTCATCGGCTACTTGGGCGCCAGATCGACGGATGTCGAGTTCTACAAAATGGATGAGCGGCTCGAGCGTCTGGTCTCAGAAGGCACCACCTTGTCTCCACGCCTGCAGGTGGGAGACGACGGCTTCATCTATTTCGGCATCACCATCTTCATCCGCGAGGGCTCGCACTGCCTGGAGGAACACGCCCGCGTAGGCGTGCAACGTATCCAGGGGAAATGGCGCATACGCTGGAACCAGTTGGAAAGTGCCAGCATTGCGGACAAGGTGCCAGCGGCTTTCTTCGAGAAAGTCATTGCCACGATGCTGGAAAAATTCTCCACGCCCTTCTACAAGATTCGCGGGCAGCTCGGCTTCATTCCAACTTTCAGCAACGATCACCTGGTGCTGGTGCCGACCGCCGACCCGCTGGTTGCTGCGGATGACAGAAGCCAGGCTGAAGGGGCGGCCTGAAATGCCTGACATGGCCCCGGCAGGCTGCCGACAGGCAACCTCCCTGTGCTGGCTGCGCCTGGGATGGCGCGTATTCTGAAGAATGCCTGGACGTTCGGATATTGGGGTGTTCAATCCTCGCTGCCCGGCAGGCCATGCCGCAGCAGTGGCGCTTCCGTGGCTAGGGCATTGGCGCTGCCATCGCCGCCGATCCGGAAATGGGCTGTCGGGCAGTGGGCGAACTGCAGGATGGCGCCGAAGCAATTCGCTGGCAGCGTCAGCGTGCCCAGGGCCAGCGTGTCGTAGAGGGCAAAGCTGGGTGCAGCCAGCTCATCGGCCAGGGAAAAGCCGATCTTCAGCGAAGTGTGCAGCGCACCGGCACGCGTCCCTATGAGTTCGATGAAGCCCGTGGCCTGGGGCACGCTGTAGTGTTCTTCGGAAAAGTGGTGCAGGCCCGACAGGGCGAGTGCGCGCACGCTCTTGACCTTGATGGTCACGTACCGATCCCAATCGTGGCTGAAGTCCTGGGCCTTCATGACATTCTTGGCCCAGGGGCGGGAGTTCTGTGTGGTGATCATCATTGGCTGCGTTGCGTGAAGGTGGAGGCTGCCTGCTGTCCAGCGGAGGCCGAGCCGGGAGTCTTGGGGAAGGTCTGAGGAAAGGATGGCTTGATGTCCTCAGGCTGGCTGGGGACGCTGGCGGGGCAGGGCTGTTGCGCCACTCCTGGCTCGTCGGTAAAGGGCACGGGTGCAGGCTGCGGTTGATCGGCTGTTGGATGTTTTCTCATGGGACTCTTGACGGTTGGTCAGGGAGTAGTTGGAAAATCTCTTGCTTTTGAAACATTTGTCTTTAACAAAAAAGCAAGGGATACAAATATTGCTTGTTTGAAGTGAAATATTTCGGATTGAAATTCTCATGATCTCGAAGTTGTTTTCTGGCTTCTTCATTGTGATGTTGATGGCTGCTCTGGCGACAATCCCCAAGCCCAAAGCGATGTAGGCGCAAACGCACAGGGCCGGGAGTCGTGCGCCTTGCAAGCTTCGGCTCTGAAAAAGAGGTTGGATGGGAATTTTTTAGAATATGGCCGGGGCTGACGCTGGTGTCGGTGTCAGCCTACAGCCCATGCTGCATGACTTCGGGAGCATGAATCAACGCATGGGGAATTCGCCACATGCGGCATTTTCTATCCGACTTTCATCTGGAGTTTGCAATGGCATATCGTGATTACGACGAAAACAATCAACACCACAACCAGCGCCACTACGGCAGGGGCCGGGACGATGAGCACCAGGGGCGTGACGAAGGCTGGTCACGCGGCTATGAGGAGTCGCGCAACCAGGGCGGCTATCACGACCAGGGGCGTCAGCAGCAATACCAGCAAGGTGACGCCTACCGTGATGCCTACCGCCATGGCGGCGGGCGCAGCCAGGGGCCGGGCTATGGCGGCGGATACCAGGGCCAGCAAGAAGGCTACGGCGGTCAGTACCAGGGCAGCGGCCAGTACGGTGGCTACGGCTCAGGTGGCCAGGGTGGCTACGGTAGCCCAGGCAGCCACTGGCAGGATGAGCAGTACGGCCAGTACGGCCAATATGGTGGCCATGGCTCCATGCAAGGCCGTCAAGGCGTTTACGGCAGCCAGGGTGGTCAGGGCCAAGGCTATGGCGGTGATCAATCCTCGGGCGGCCAGTACGGCGGCAGTCAGTACGGCAGTGGCCAGCGCGGCGGCTATGGCCGGACACGGGACTACTCGGGTGGTTTCTATGGCGACGAAAGCCGTTTCTCGCAAGGCGGGATGCAGCGCTCGCGCCACCACGATGACCCGGATTACCAGCAGTGGCGCGATGAGCAGATGCGCAATCTGGACAACGACTATGAAAACTGGCGTGGCGAGCGCTATCGCAAGTTCTCCGACGAGTTCAGCAACTGGCGCAGCAACCGCGCACAGCGTGACAACAGCTCGGACAACGTGACGTCCAGCGGCCAAGGCAGCACCACGGGCGGCAGCCAGAACAGCCATTCCAGCAACAACTCCAGCAACAACTCCAGCAACAACTCCAGCAGCAAGAGCAGCAGCAAGGAGCAGGGCAAGTGACCCTGGGGCTACTCGCCGGGCAGTCTGCTGTGCGCTGACCGTCGCGTGAACGCAAAAGCCGGCAGGCCCTGCCGGCTTTTTTGCGCCTGTGCAGCGCGGCTGTGGCCTGGCGCACTCAGCCTTGGAGGCGCGTGGCAGGCAGCAACAGGCTGAAACAGGCGCCTTGGCCGGGCTTACTGTCGAACTGGATGCTGCCGCCGTGGCGCCGCACTACGGTATCGACGAAAGCCAGCCCCAGCCCGGCACTGCCGACGCGCCCGGCGCGCGTCTGCTGTAGGCCCATATCGCTCTTGAAGGGCTTGAAGATGTCGGCCTGCAACTCGGGCGCGATGCCCGGCCCCTCGTCGCGGATGTCCAGGCACCAGCCGGTCGGATGTGAGCGCAGCGAGCAATGCACGGTGGCGCCGGCGGGACTGAACTTGAGGGCGTTGCCCAGCACATTGCCGATGGCGCGCTGGATCAGGCTGCGATCACCTTCCATCTGCGCTTCGCTATCGACGCAGGACACGGCCAGCTGCACCTGCCGCTCCTGCGCCGCCTCCCAGGCTTCATCCACTGCCTCGTGCAGCACGGCTGCCAGGTCGAAGGCCGCGCACTGATAGTTGTCGGCCTGGGCGCTGGCCAGCTGGACAAAGCCTTGCGCCATGTTCAAGGCGGCCTGGGCGTGGCGCTCAATGCGGGCAAGCAACTGCTCATGGCTGAGCTGACCGGCAAACTCGCGCTGCATCTCCAGCAGCGTCAGGATGGAGGCCGCCGGCGCGCGTATATCGTGCGATATGAAGTGCAGCGCCTGGTCGCGCTGGCGCTGCGCCTGGCGGATGGCCGATAAATCCACCAGCGTGATCAGCCACAGGGCGGCGTCATCCAGATGGTGCGGCTGGCACAGCAGCAGCATGTCGCGCCCGCTGGTGTCGCGTCCTTCGCAGCGCAGGGGCATGGTGCTGTCGGCCAGCGTCCGAGGCTCCAGCAATGCCTCTCCCGTCTGCGGGTCGTGCAGACTGCCCAGCAGCCGGTCGGCGGTCTGTCCGACCAGGGCGGGCTCGATCTGGCCCAGGTGCTGGGCGGCGCTCGAATTCGCCAACAGCACCTGGCCGGCGCCATCGCAGATCAGCGTTGGCAAGGGCAAATGCTGCAGGCTCTCGCTGACGAAATGATGCAGGCGGCGCAGGCGGCTGGAGGCCGTTTCCACCGCCAGGATGCGTCGCTCCAGGGCATCGCCGGACGGGGGCAGATCGCCTTGCGTGGCCAGGGGCATCTGGCGCTGCAGGGCCTGCATTTCCAGTTGCAGAAAGTGCGCTGCTGCGCTCAGGCGGCGCCAGCTCCACAGTGGATAGGCCAGGGCGATACCGACCAGGGCTGGTGCCGTGGCCAACTCCCAGCCCAGCATGGGTGCTGCCAGCGTGGCCAGCAGCAGGCTGGACAGCGCCAGGAGGGCGCAGCCCATCAGGCCCGCCAGGGGGCCGAGCAGCCGCAGGCCCAGCAGCGCCGTTGCCACAGGCACCAGGCTGAACAGCAGGTTGGCACCCTGGCTGGCGGGCTGCAGGCGGGCGCCGGCCAGCTCGGCATGAAGGGCATGTGCCAGCAATTCCACCCCGCTCATGCGCCCGCCCTGGGTGGCTGCCGGGGCGGCAAACATGTCTCCCAGGCCGACAGCCGTGGCTCCCACCAGGACGTATTTGCCGCGCAGCGCCTGTGCATCGAGCCGGCCCTTGAGCAGATCGACATAGGAGTGCTGCACGAATGCCGGCTGTCCTGCAGTGAAGACCAATCCTTGCAAACCCTGTGCCGTCCAGCTGCCGGCGGCAGGCGCGGCACTGCCCCGGCAGTCGGCATGGGCCTGTCCGGCAGCGCACAGCATGGCCACGCTGACATGGGGCCAAGGGGCTGCTTGCGGCCCCTCGCGGGCGAAGAAGTGGCGCACGGCTCCGTCAGCATCCACATGCACCTGGACATGGCCGAGCTGGGCGGCCGCCTGGCGCAGGGCTGGCAAAGGCGCGTCCACCAGGCCGCCGGCGGCATGGCCGCCGCGCTGCGCCACGGGCAGCACCACGTTGCCGGCGCGTTCGATGGCGCGTTCGAGCAGCAGGTCGTCGCCCGGGTAGTCGGCGTCGGGTTCGCCGAACAGCACATCCAATGCAATGGCACGCGGCGCCTGGGCGGCCATCTGCGTGATCGCCTGGGCGTGCAGGGCGCGCCGCCAGGGCCAGCGTCCTATGGCGGCGATGCTGGCGTCATCGATGGCGATGATGACGATGTCCTGGCTGGCCGGCAGCATGTGCAGACGCATGGCCGCGTCGTGCGCCACATGATCCAGCCGGCGCAGGGCGCCGCTGTCCGCCAGCCAGGCCACCAGGGCCAGCAGGGCCAGGGTCAGCAGCAGCCACTCGCGCAGCAGGTTTGCGCGCTGGCCAAGCCAGGACGGGGCAGCTCCGGGCGTCCCCGGCTTGTCAGGAGATACCGGCTGCCCGGGCTTCAAGGCCGGCTCAGGGGTTGGCCATCAGCGCTGGTCACCGGCAGGTCGGTGCTGCTGCGCACCGCAGCCACGGGTTGCAGCGTGATGCGGCGCGGGGTCGAGAAACTGCTGATCAGGCCGGTTTCGGTATCGCGCGTGCGGATGCGCAGGTAGTAGCGCCCCGGCGCCATTGCAGGAGCAGTCCAGGACGATTCGGACAGCTCCTGCTCCAGCGCCAGCGTGGTGAAGTCCGGCTCTGGCGACAGCTGCAGCTCGAAGCGCTCCCCGGGCTGGCCCGGCCAGTTCAGCTGCAGCCGGGAGCCGGCCTGCTGCACTGCGATGGCGTCCCCGGCGGGAGCGACAGGGAGCTTGGCCAGCGTGAAGGCCTGGGCTGGGCTGAAGGGGCCTTGATCCAGCTGGCCATCGGGCAGGCGGCGTACGCTGGCTGCGCGCCAGCGATAGGCGCCTGGTGCCAGCGCCGCCAGCGCCAGTCGGCAGTGCTCGTTGCCCGCAATGTCCAGCACGGGGGCCGTGAAGTCTGCTGCTGCTACCTGGATGCGGTAGGCCACGGCGCCCTCCACCGGCGTACACGACAGCTCGGCTCCAGGCAGGGCCAGGGCAGTGCTGGAGACTTGCAGCAGCGGCGCTATCGGATGGGCCTTGATGATGATGGCGCGCTGGGCTGGCAGGCCCGGCAGGCCCTGGGCATCGATGGCGCGCGCTGCCAGGTGGTAACGGCCATCCGGCAACGCGGCCAGCTGCACCTGAGGCGAGCTTGAGTAGGTGCTGCGCACGACGCTGGCAAATTCAGCGTCCTGGGCCAGCTGCACCCGGTAGGCGACAGCGCCAGGAACCGGCTCCAGCGGCAGGCGCAGGAAGTCGGCATCGCCGAGCGTGTCCGGCAGTGCTTCCAGGCCGGGGGCTGGCAGCAGGTTCTGGCTGGCTGCGGCCTGGCCATCGGCAGACACGACCAGGCCTTGTCCACTGGCCACGGCAATGGCCGGTCGCGCATCCGCTGCCGGGGCCACTGCCAGGCGGCCCTCGGTGACCGCTGCCAGCGTGCGCCCGTCGGGCGCCAGGGTGACGACGAAGCGGGTGCCGCGCACGGCAGTGGTGGCGCCAGGGGTGCGTACCTCGAAGCGGCGCTGGCTGCCCGGCTGGGTCGGCACGCTGGACTCGACGCTGCCGCGCTGCAGTTCCAGCACGGATTGCGCATCGCCGGCGCGGCCTCGTCGGCGCAACTGCTCGATCTGCACCTGCGAGTCGGCCTGCACCCGCACCACCGTGCCGTCGGCCAGTTCCACGCTGACGAAGGACTGCGGCCCGGCCTGGAGCCTGGTGCCCTCGGCCACCAGCTGGCCGGCATCCGGCAGCTGCACGGCACTGCCGCCAGCGGCTTGCAGGCGCACATCGCCAGAGGCGAACAGCACCCGGGCCGTGCTGGCCGGCAGCAGATGCGCCGGGATGTGCAGCACCGTCCCGGGGCGCAGGCGGCGCGGGTCGCGCACCTGGTTGCTGCGCTGCAGCGCAGGCCAGTCGCGGGCGTCGCCCAGATAGTCCAGGGCCAGGGCGGACAGGGTGTCGCCGGGCTGCACCGTGTGGGCCAGGCCGCTGCCCTGGGCGTGCAGCCCTGCAGGCAGCAGCAGCGCCAGGCCCAGCATGATGACCTGCCAGGCTTGGCCTGGGGCAGGGCGCTGGGGCCGTGGTCGTGTCCGTGCCGTGGCCGTCATGGCGTGCGGCCTTGCTGCGGGCGCGGCTGCACGGCCTCGAAGCGATAGCCCACGCCATAGACCGAGGTGATGGCGTAGCCGTTGGCCGGGCGCAGCTCCAGCAGCGTGCGCAGGCGCGAGATGTGCGTGTCCAGCGAGCGCGAGATGACCTCGGCGCTGTGGCCCCAGATCACGTCGCGCAGGTGGTCGCGCGACAGCAGGCGGCCCAGGTTCTGGAACAGGAACAGCGCCAGTTCGTACTCGCGCGCCTTGAGCGCCACGCTCTGGCCGTCCATGAGCAACTCGCGCGTGGCCGGCAGAAAGCGGTAGCGCCCGAACTCCAGCTCGCCGCTGGCCGCCTGCGGATAGGCGCGGCGCAGCAGGGCGCTGACCCGGGCATTGAGTTCGGCCACGCGCACCGGCTTGCCCATGAAGTCGTCGGCGCCGCAGGCCAGACCTTCCACGATGTCGCGCTCCTGCTGGCGGTGCGTGACGAACAGGATGGGCAGCTCGGGGCCGATGTGCTCGCGCACCCAGCGGATGATGTCCGGGCCGCTGGTGTCGGGCAGCTCCCAGTCCACGATCAGCAGGTCGAAGGTGTCGCGGCGCAAGGCCTTGAGCAGTGCAGCGCCGGTCTCGAAAGTCTGGCAGACATGGCCCAGGGCCGTCAGGGACTGGGTGAAGAGTTCAAGCTGGAGCGGGTCATCGTCCACTGCTGCGATGCGCATGGCTGCGTGGTCTTTCCTTGCCGGAGCGTTTCGTGGTCAGTTTTGAAATTATGGCGTTTTCTGGCTAAAACCCTTGCTGGGAAAGCGGTAGCAGCTATCATTTTTGTTCTGAATCACTGGTTTGTACAGGCCTGTCAGGCTTCGCGGGCGGCGGCCAGGGCCTGCAATGCGGCAGCGGCGGCGCTGGCCTGGGCCGGGTTCAGCGGGGCCAGTTGCGGCGCCAGCTCGGCCAGGGCTGCTGCCGGCGCGCGCTGCAGCCGGGCAATGGCCTGGCCGGCGTCGCGCGGCGCGGCAAAGCCCGTGCTTTGCAGCAGCACCTGGCCATCGGCGGCCACCAGCTTGAAGTAGAACTGCCCATCCGCCTCGCGGTACTGCTTGAAGCTGGGCAGCGCAGCGGGGGCGGCAGCCCTGTCCGGCTGGCGCGGCGTGCCGATGGCGGCGCTCAAGGGGCGCAGGCCCACGGCGGCGCGCAGGCGCTGCAACAGCGGCGCTGCCTGGGCGCGGGCGCGCTCGCCGCCCTGCTGCAGCGCGGCCTCGACTTTTTCCGGGTGCGCCATCAGGTCGTCGTAGCGGGCGCGCAGCGGGGCGATCTCCCGGTCGATGCACTCGAACAGCTGCTGCTTGGCCTCGCCCCAGGCAATGCCATCGGCGTAGGCGCGGCGCATGGCCTCGGACTCCTCGGGCGTGGCAAAGGCCTGGTGGATCTGGAACAGCGCCGAGCCTTCCACCTGCTTGGGCTCGCCCGGCGCGCGCGAGTCGGTCACGATGGCGCCGATGAGCTTTCTGAGCTGCTCGCGCGGGGCAAACAGCGCGATGGTGTTGTCGTAGCTCTTGCTCATCTTGCGCCCGTCCAGGCCGGCCAGGGTGGCGACGTTGTCCTCGATGGCTGCCTCGGGCAGCGTGAAGTGCTCGCCATACAGATGGTTGAAGCTGGCCGCCATGTCGCGCGCCATCTCGATGTGCTGCACCTGGTCGCGCCCCACGGGCACCTTGTGCGCGTTGAACATCAGGATGTCGGCGGCCATCAGCACCGGGTACATGAACAGGCCGGCGGACACGCCCTCGTCGCCATCGCGCCCGGCCTCGTGGTTCTTGTCCTGCGCGGCCTTGTAGGCGTGGGCGCGGTTGAGCAGGCCCTTGCCGGTCACGCAGGTCAGCAGCCAGTGCAGCTCGGGGATTTCCGGGATGTCGGACTGGCGGTAGAAGGTCACGTGCTCGGGGTTGAGCCCGCAGGCCAGCCAGCTGGCGGCGATCTCCAGCGTCGAGCGATGCACGCGCTCGGGTTCCTGGCATTTGATCAGGGCGTGGTAGTCGGCCAGGAAGTAGAAATTTTCCACGCCAGGCGTGCGCGTGGCGGCAATGGCCGGGCGCATCATGCCCGCGTAGTTGCCCAGGTGCGGCGTGCCCGAGGGGGTGATGCCGGTGAGAAAGCGCGTGGGTTTTTGCATGGATGGAGACACGGAGGACGAGGCAGAAAAAGCAGGTTCAGCGCAGCAGCCCGGCAAAGGGGCTGAGCAGCAGGTTGATGGCGCCGTAGCCCAGCGACATCAGCGGGCGCAGCCACAGCGCGCCCACCACGCCGGCCAGCACCAGCGCCAGCACGATGAAAAAGCCATAGGGCTCGATGCGCGACAGCCACAGCGCCTGGCGCATCGGCAGCAGGCCGGCCAGCACGCGCCCGCCGTCGAGCGGTGGCAGCGGAAACAGGTTGAAGGCCCACATGACCAGGTTGACCAGGATGCCGGCGCGCGCCATTTGCAAAAAGAACGGCTCGGCCACATCCAGCGCCAGCAGCGCGAACAGCAAGAGCGCCCAGGCGATGGCTTGCACGAAGTTGGACGCCGGCCCGGCCAGCGCCACCCAGACCATGTCGCGCTTAGGGTGCCTGAGCTTGCCGAAATCGACCGGCACCGGCTTGGCGTAGCCGAACACGAAGGCGCCGGAGGTGGAAAAGTACAGCAGCAGCGGCATCAATATGGTGCCGATGGGGTCGATGTGCTTGACCGGGTTGAGCGTGATGCGCCCCAGCATGTAGGCGGTGTTGTCGCCGAAGTGGCGCGCGGCGTAGCCGTGCGCGGCCTCGTGCGCCGTGATGGAAAACAGCACGGGCAGGGCGTAGATCAGGACGGTCTGGATGATGTCGGAGGAGGGCACGGGGCGATTGTCGCGCATGAGGACTGTCGGCCATGTCCCACAGGTCGTGGGCGCTTGTCCGACATCAGTGACCCTGGTCAAGCCTCAACAATGCCCGGCAAGGCCCGGCGTGCAAGGCGGCGGGCCGTCCAAGAACAACTGGAGCACCCCCCATGCATGTCTGGTACGCCCCTCTGAAGATATTCGCGCTCGCCATCGTGCTGCTGATGGCCGTGGCCATGGTCTATGCCGGCACCATGGCCATCACCTACTGGGCCGGCATAGGCGTCTGACGCCCGCCACTCCATGCCGCTGCAAGCTATCCGGGAGCTGCCATGAACAAGCGCCAGACACGTCTTTTCGCCATCGTCGCCACGGCCATCTCGGCGGCGGCCTTTCTCATTCTCACCTTGGACAGCCATCGCAAGTTCGACCAGCTCACCAATGCCGAGTCCATCACCCCGGCGGTGACGCTGGGCAAGGATGTCTGGCACAGGAACAACTGCATCAACTGCCACACGCTGTTTGGCGAAGGCGCCTACTACGCTCCTGATCTCACCAAGATCACCAAGCTGCGCGGCGAGGCCTATCTCAAGGCCTACATGAAAGACCCGTCCAAGTTCTACGACGAGCAGCGCCACCGCCGCCTGATGCCCAAGCAGGACTTGAGCGACGAGGACATCGCCGGCCTGATCGCCTTCTTCGAGTGGGTCAGCAACGTGGACAACCAGGGCTGGCCGCCGCGCCCCATCCTGGTCACCGGCTCGGCCCTGCCCGGCGCCGACCGCAGCGTCGATCAGCAGACCAGCGACGCCAAGGTCGAGCGCGGCAGCATAGCTGCGCCCCCCGGCGCGCGTCCGCTGGCCGGCGACGAGAACCCCATCGCCCTGGGCGAGCGGGTGTTTCGCACGGCCACGCCGGCCTGCACGGCCTGCCACTCCACGGCGCCGGGCGTGGACATGGCCGGGCCGTCGCTGGCCGGCGTCGTGGGCCGCACCGAGGCGCTGCTGGCGTCGAGCGACTACAAGGGCCAGGCCAAGGATGTGTCCGCCTACCTGCACGAATCCATCATGGAGCCCAGCGCGCACCTGGTGCCCGGGCCCATGTACTCGGCCGACGGCACCTCGTTCATGCCCACCACCTACGGCAAGGACTTGACGCCCGAGCAGATCGACCAGCTCGTGGCCTATCTGATGTCCCTGAAATAAGCCGTTGCACAGCACAACACGACCGCCGCCCAGGCCTTCGCCGGAGTTCGCCATGAGATACAAGTCCCAAGCCGTCGCCTACTGGTACTTTGCCGTTGCTGTGGCCTTGTTCGGGCTGCAGATCGTCTTCGGTCTGCTCTCGGCCACCAAGTACCTGGGGCCAGACCCGCTGCTGTACATCCTGCCCTTTGACGTGACCAAGATGATCCACACCAATGTGCTGATCGTGTGGGTCATCTGCGGTTTCATGGGAGCCACCTACTGGATGGTGCCCGACGAGTCGCGCACCGAGCTGCACAGCGTGAAACTCGCCTACATCCAGCTGGTGCTGTGGGTGGTCATGGGCGTGGCCACGGTGGTGGGCTACCTGTTTCGCTACGGCACCGGCAACAAGCTGCTGGAGCAGCCCCTGCCATCCAAGCTGGCCATCGTCGTGGCCATGCTGATCTTTCTCTACAACATCGGCATGACGATCAGGAAGTCGGGCCGCTTCACCACGCCCGAAGGAGTGCTGCTGGGCGGCCTGGGCCTGGCGGCGGTGCTGTATGTGCCGGCGCTGCTGGAGTATCACAACTACACCGTCTCCATCTTCTACCGCTGGTGGACCATCCACCTGTGGGTGGAAGGCGTGTGGGAGATGATCCAGGGCGGCTTTCTGGCCTATCTCCTGATCCGCCTGTCCGGCGCCGACCGTGAGGTCATGGAAAAGTGGCTCTACGTCATCGTCGGCCTGGTCTTCATCGCCGGCATCCTGGGCACGGCGCACCACTATTACTGGGTGGGCGTGCCGGCCTACTGGCTGCCCATCGGCGGCTTCTTCAGCGCACTGGAGCCGGCGGCCTTGGTCGGCATGGCCATGTACGCCTACTACGCCATGCGCCGCTCAGGCCTGGCGCACCCGAACAAGCTGGCCCTGCACTGGACGGTGGGCAGCGCCGTGTACACCATGTTCGGCGCGGGCCTCTTGGGCCTGGCGCACACCTTCCCCAGCGTCAACAAATGGACGCACGGCACCTTGATCACCGCCATGCACGGCCACGCAGCTTTCTATGGTGCCTACGCCATGATCGTCATGGCCATGATCAGCTACGCCCTGCCGCACTTCACCCGCCGCCCCGAAGAAGGCACCTCGATGGGCTACACGGCGTTCTGGATGCAGCTGGCCGGCATGTTCGGCATGACCTTGTCGTTTGCCACCGCCGGCATCGGGCAGGTCTATCTGGAGCGCATCATGGGCATGGGCTACCTGGATGCGCAGCTCAAGATCCAGGTGCATTTCGTGATGCTGATCATTACGGCGTCCATCTTCGCCGTAGGCGTGGCGCTGTTCATCATCGACTTCTTCCGCTACCCGCTGCGTCTGGAAGTGCGTGAGGGTGACCCGGTCGTGCCGCCCGCAGCGCCGGCACGCGCGGCCACGGTCTGAGGCGGCATGGACGCCAGCGCCTTGGCTGCCACCGCGCCGTTCTACCTGCCCACGGGCGACGAGGTCGAGGTCTTCGAGCAGTGCCACGCCCAGGGCCTGGCGGTGATGCTCAAGGGGCCGACGGGCTGCGGCAAGACGCGCTTCGTCGAGCACATGGCCTGGCGCCTGGCCCGGCCCCTGATCACCGTGTCCTGCCATGACGACCTGAGTGCCAGCGATCTGATCGGGCGCTTTCTGATCAAGAGCGACGGCACCGAGTGGCAGGACGGCCCGCTCACGCGCGCGGTGCGGGGCGGCGCGCTGTGCTACCTGGACGAAGTGGTCGAGGCGCGCCAGGACACGGTGGTCGTGCTGCACCCGCTGACCGACCACCGGCGCGAACTGCCCATCGACAAGACCGGCGAGCTGGTGCGTGCGGCGCCGGGTTTTGGCCTGGTGGTGTCCTACAACCCGGGCTACCAGCGGATGCTGAAAGACCTCAAGCCCAGCACGCGCCAGCGCTTCGTGGCGCTGGACTTCGACTTCCCGGCGCCCGAGGCCGAGGTGCGCATCGTCGTCCAGGAAAGCGCCATTGCCGAGCCTGATGCCCGCGCCCTGGTGCAGCTGGCCACCCGCCTGCGCGCCCTGCACGACCGGGGCCTGGCCGAGGTGCCCAGCACGCGGCTGCTGGTCGCTGCCGCGCAGCTGGCGGTGCGCGGCGTCGAGCTGCGCCGCGCCTGCATCCACGCCATCGTTGCGCCGCTGTCGGACGACGCTGCGCTGGTGGCCGCCATGCGCGATCTGGTGGACGCTACCTTCGTCTGAACGGCTGACAGCAGCGCCATGGCCGAAGCCGAAGACGTCATCACCGACGCCGCGCGCCACGCCACCATCTATGCGCAGCGCCTGTGGCGCCGCCACCGTCCGCCGCCGCCCGGCCCGCCGGTGCTGCAGCTGGCGGATGTCGCCCAGCGCCTGGATCTGCTGATCTGCGCGGCTCTTGGCCCGGGTCTGCTGTTGCGTCCGGCGCAGCAGCCGGCGCCGCCCACCTTCCTGTCGCGCTGGCTGCAGCGCGGCGAGCCGCCTGCACCCAGGGTGCCGCTGCCGGCCACCGACGGCGCCAGCATCTGGCTGCCGCCAGCGCTGCCAGCCGGGCAAGGCATGGAAGACGCCGCAGAAAACTACCGCGCCCTGGCACTGACACAAGCCATGCGTGCGCAGCGCGGCACGCCGCAGCTGGCCGTTGCGGTGCGCGATCCGCTGGCCCACGCCCTGCTGACCCTGCTGGAGGCGCACGCCGCCGATCATGCGCTGCTGCAGCACCTGCCGGGCGTCGCCGCGCCGCTGCAGCGCCTGCGCGCTGCGGCCCTGGCCGCGCGGCCCCGGCTGGCCAGCCTGCCGGCCCATCTGCGCCCGCTGGAGGCCTTGCTGCAGGCCGTGCTTCAGGCGCCGGCGGGCAGGGCGCTGCTGCTGTCCCATGCTGGCCCGGCCCTGGGTGCAGCCCTTGGCACCACCGGCGATGAGCCATTGCTCCACCTGCCGGCCAGCGCCGGGCAGGTGCGCCAGCGGGCGCTGGAGCTTGCTGCCCACCTGCGGTCGCCAGCTGCACCAGCACGCCAGCAGCGCTGGCTGCTGGCCGACGCCTGGCTGGGCGAGTTGCGCGCCCCGGCAGCGACCGCCAGCCTGCACCGCAGCGCTGGCGACGACAACGATGACGCGGACACCAGCCCCGCCCGCAGCGCCCGCCTGGCGCGCCGCCCGCAGGTGCGCCAGGCGCAGGAAGACGAGGACGACGAGCAGGGCCAGCCCGGCGCCTGGATGGTGCAGACCGCCCAGCCGCACGAGCAGGCCGCCGACCCCATGGGCCTGCAGCGCCCCACCGACCGCGACAGCGACACGGCGGCCGACGAGTTCGCCGACGCCCTGTCCGAACTGCCCGAAGCGCGCCTGGTGGCCACGCCGGGACGGCCCAGGGAAGTGCTGCTGTCCGACGACCCGCCCGAGCATCTGGCCCGGCAGGTGGCTGGCGCCGAGCAAGCAGGCGGCCCGGATACCGACGCCGCCTTGCCTTACCCGGAGTGGGACTGGCGCAGCTCCAGCTATCGCCCGCACGGCGCCACGGTGTGGCTGCGCGCTGCGCCGCCCGGCCCGCCCGAGTGGCTGGAGGCCACGCTGGATGCGCACCGCAGCATGTTGCACGAGGTGCGCCGGCGTTTCGAGCTGCTCAAGAGCCGCCGCGTGCCGGTGCGCCGCCAGCTCGACGGCGACGATATCGACCTGGAGGCCTGCATCGAGGCGCGCGCCGACTTCGCCGCCGGCCTGCCGCTGCCCCAGCGCCTGTACCGCAGTGATCGGCGGCTGCAGCGCGATCTGGCGCTACTGATGCTGATCGATGTCAGCGGCTCCACCGATGCCTGGGTGGGCGAGGGGCGGCGCGTGATCGACGTGGCGCGCGAGGCGCTGCTGCTGGTCAGCCTGGCGCTGGACGGCATGGGCGCGCCGTTTGCCGTGCAGGCGTTCTCCGGCGAGGGGCCGCATGGGGTGGTGGTGCGCGGCGTCAAGCATTTTCACGAGGACTACGGGCAGGACGTGGCCCTGCGCATTGCCGGCCTGGAGCCCGAGCACTACACCCGCGCCGGCGCGGCCTTGCGCCACGCCACGGCCACGCTGATGCGCCAGCCGGCGGCGCACCGCCTGCTGCTGCTGCTGTCGGACGGCAAGCCCAACGACATCGACCAGTACGAAGGCCGCTACGGCCTGGAGGACATGCGCCAGGCGGTCACCGAAGCGCGGCTGCAGGGCATCTCGCCGTTTTGCCTGACCATCGACCGCCAGGCGGCCAGCTATCTGCCGGCTGTCTTCGGCGCGCACCACTACGCACTGCTGCAGCACCCCCAGCGCCTGCCGCAGGTGCTGCTGGAGTGGCTGCAGCGCCTGGTGGCGCAGTGAAATGGGCAAAAAATATGAATGAAATCAGCCTCAAACCCTTGTCTGGCAAGCGCTGACAGCTATCAAAAAAGAAGTTCAAGGGCCGCGTGCTGCCAACCCACGGCCTGATGTCATGGCCTGGTTTCACAAACCCAGTTTGGCCAGGCTGCCGCGCCCTTCGCGCACCACCAGCGGCTCGCCGCCGCTGTTCATGGGCGTCAGGTCGAGCACCGTGGTCTGCTCCAGCGGGCAGCCGCCGGCGTCCACGATGCCGTCGATGAGCTTGCCCAGGTGCTCCTGGATGTCCTCGGGGTCGTTCAGCGGCTCGCTCTCGCCGGGCAGGATCAGCGTGGTGGCCAGCAGCGGTGCGCCGTGCAGCTCCAGCAGCAGCTGCAGGCCCTTGCGATCGGGCACGCGCAGGCCGATGGTCTTGCGCTGCGGGTGGCTGACGCGGCGCGGCACTTCCTTGGTCGCCTCCAGGATGAAGGTGTAGGGGCCGGGCGTGCCCAGCTTGAGCAGGCGGAACTGCCGGTTGTCCACATGGGCGTAGCTGGCCAGTTCCGACAGGTCGCGGCACAGCAGGGTCAGCAGCCGCTTGTCGTCGATCTGGCGCACGCGGCGCATCCGATCGACGGTGGCCTTGTCGTCCAGCCGGCACACCAGGGCGTAGCTGGAATCGGTGGGTACGGCCAGGATGCCGCCGTCGGCCAGGAGCTGCTGCGCCTGCTTCAGGATGCGCGGCTGGGGGTTGTCGGGATAGACCTCGAAGAGTTGGGCCATGGCGGATTGCTCTCTCTTTTCATGCGCTGGCGTGCCTTGTGCCTGCAGCGCGGGTTGTCGGTGATTCCTGGTGGTTGTCGATAGGCGCAGGGCTGGAGTCAGTGGGCTGTGCGCGCTGGTGGCGCGCGCAGAATGCGGTGCTCCAGCCGCTCCCACACGGCAGTCAACTGGCCCGGCAGGCCGGGTAGGCGGCCCAGGTCGGTGTGCGATTCATCGGGGCTGTGGAAGTCGCTGCCGCGCGAGGCGGCCAGGCCGAACTCCTGCGCCATGGCGGCGTAGATCGGGTACTCGGACGGCATGTGGCTGCCAGTGACCACTTCGACGCCGCCGCCGCCATGCTGCTTGAATTCGGAAAACAGTGCGTATTCCTCGGTCGGCGTCAGGCGATAGCGGCCCGGGTGGGCGATCACGGCCATGCCGCCAGCCTCGCGGATCCAGCGCACGGCATCGCCCAGGCGCGCCCAGCGGTGCGGCACGTAGCCGGGATGGCCCTCGGTCAGAAAGCGCCGGAAGACCTCGCTGGTGTCGCGGCACACGCCAGCGTCCACCAGATGGCGGGCGAAGTGCGTGCGCGAGATCAGCTCGGGATTGCCGACGTATTTGAGTGCCCCCTCGTAGGTGCCGCGGATGCCGGCCTGGGCCAGCTGGCGGGCGATCTCCTGCGCCCGCTCGCCGCGCCCGCCGCGCGTGGCCAGCAGGCCGGCGGCGAGTTGCTGGTCAGCGGCGTCGAAGCCCAGGCCGACGATGTGCACCGTGGTGTCGGCAAAGGTGACGGAGATTTCCACCCCGGTCAGATAGTCCAGGCCCCGGGCGTGGGCGGCAGCGATGGCGCGCTGCTGGCCGCCGATTTCGTCGTGGTCGGTCAGCGCCCACAGCTGCACGCCGTTGGCGTGCGCCCGCGCGGCCAGCGCTTCGGGCGTGAGGGTGCCGTCAGAGACGACGGAATGGCAGTGCAGGTCGGCGTTGAGCAGTATGGTCACCCGGGCATTTTAGGAAGTGCCCGGGCGCTGGCGCTGTCAGCATTTCTTGGAAATCGCCGGCTGCGGTGCGCCTGGCGTGGCACCGCTCGATGGCAGGCTCTGGCCCTGCTCGGCAAAAACCCTGTCTTGGACGCATTGATGCTCCTGCATGGATGCGCATGGCTACCATGCTTGCAGCAAATTGTCAGAATCATCACTTCAGGTAGAAAAAGCGAGGCACCATGGATTTAGGCATTGCGGGCAAATGGGCGCTGGTGTGCGGCGCCAGCAAGGGCTTGGGGCTGGGCTGCGCGCAGGCGCTGGCGGCCGAGGGCGTCAATTTGGTCATCAATGCCCGGGGCGAGGCGGCGCTGCAGCAGGCGGCCCAGGCCGTGCGCGCCAGCGCCAGCGCCGTGCAAGTCGTCGCCGTGGCAGCCGACATCACCACACCCGAAGGGCGCGCGGCTGTGCTGGCGGCCCCGGGCGGGCCGGGCAGTGCGCTGGACATCGTGGTCACCAACGCCGGCGGCCCGCCGCCGGGCAACTTCCGCGACTGGGATCGCCAGGCCTGGCTCGACGCAGTGAACGCCAACATGCTCACGCCCATCGAGCTGATCCGCGCCACGGTGGACGGCATGGCCGAGCGTGGCTTCGGGCGCATCGTCAACATCACCTCCGGCGCAGTGAAGGCCCCTATCGACATCCTGGGCCTGTCCAACGGCGCACGCAGCGGCCTGACGGGCTTTGTGGCCGGCGTGGCGCGCAGTGCCATCGCAGCGCGCGGCGTGACCATCAACAACCTGCTGCCGGGGCGCTTCGACACCGATCGGCTGGCGGCCACGCTGCAGGCCGGGGCGGCGCACACTGGCAGGAGCCTGCAGGCAGAGCGCCAGGCGCAGCAGGCCCGCATTCCCGCCGGGCGCTTTGGCACGCCGCGCGAGTTCGGCGCCATCTGCGCCTTCCTGTGCAGCGTGCAGGCTGGCTACATCACCGGGCAGAACCTGCTGGCCGACGGCGGCGCCTACCCCGGCACCTTCTGACGCCGCCCGACGCAGCCACGCCCGTTTTTCCAGCTCCACGCCGCCCCAGGAGGCCACCATGCTGCAGTCCATCGCACGCTCTTGCGGCACTGCCGCGCAGGCTGCAGCAGCCAGCATCCGCCAGCTTGTCCTGGGGACGTTGCTGGCGCTGGCGGTCGGCGTGCAGGCCCAGCAGCCGGTGCCGCTCAAGCTGCGCGTCGTCGGCGGCCTGGCCGGTGTCACCCAGTTCACGCATCTGGAAAAACCCTTCTGGACGGCCGATCTGGCGCGCCTGAGCGGTGGGCGCTACAGCGCCGAGATCGTCGCCTTCGACCGCGCCGGCGTGCCGGGTGCAGACATGCTGCGCCTGCTGCAGCTCGGCGTCGTCCCTCTTGGCACAGTGCTGATGAGTTCGCTGTCGGCCCAGCAGCCGCACTACACGGCAGCCGACCTGCCTGGCTTGAACCCGGACATGGCCACGCTGCGCGCCTCGCTGGCGGCGGCGCGCCCGGCGCTGGAGCAGGCGCTGCGCCGCGAGCACGGCGTGGAGCCGCTGGCCATCTACGTCTATCCGGCGCAGGTGCTGTTTTGCCGGGCGCACCTGCGCGGGCTGCAGGATTTGCGCGGGCGCCTGGTGCGGGTGTCCTCGGCGGCGCAGGGCGATTTCGTCACTGCCCTGGGCGCGCAGCCGCGCCTGCTGGCGTTTGCCCAGTTCATGCCCAGCATCCAGGCCGGCACGCTGGACTGCGCCATCACCGGCACCATGTCCGGCAATGCCCTGAGCCTGCACCAGCACACGCGCTACCTGCACGCCATGCCCATCACCTGGGGGCTGGCCATCTTCGGCGCCAACCGCGCAGCCTGGCAGGCGCTGCCGGCTGACCTGCGTGAGCTGCTGCAGGTGCAGCTGCCCCGGCTGGAGGCGGCCATCTGGCACAGTGCCGAGGAAGAGACGGCCCAGGGCCTAGCCTGCAATACCGGCCAGGCCAGCTGCACGCGCGGCCAGCGCGGCACCATGAAGCTGGTGGCTGCCAGTGTGCAGGATGAGCAATTGCGCCGGCAGGTGGTGCGCACCAGCGTGCTGCCGCGCTGGCTGGAGCGCTGCGGCGCGCGCTGCGCCGAGCTGTGGCGCAGCACCATGGGGCCAATACACGGCATCGAGCTGCCCCCCGAACCATGAGAAGTGCGCTGCATCTCCACGGGCGCCGGCTGTATCTGGCGATCTGGGTGCTGGTGGGTCTGTTGATCGCCGGTCTGGCAGGCAGCGTGCTGGTGCTGCTGTACAAGCAGCGCAGCGCCGATCTGGCTGATAGCCGGGCCGGGGTGGCACGCCTGGCCCGGGGCGCCGAGGTCGGCATGAACCGCACCCTGCTGGCGGTGGATGTGCTGCTGGCCAC
Source organism: Melaminivora jejuensis (assembly GCF_017811175.1). Classification (NCBI taxonomy): domain Bacteria; kingdom Pseudomonadati; phylum Pseudomonadota; class Betaproteobacteria; order Burkholderiales; family Comamonadaceae; genus Melaminivora; species Melaminivora jejuensis. The sequence goes on along the minus strand of NZ_JACWIJ010000002.1, from coordinate 1,815,188 downwards.
CTTCGAGGAGCTGCTGGGCGAGCCCCGGCCCGCCGGGCAGAGCCTGTACGAGCAGGCCCGGGCGCCGGCGCTGGCAGCGGTGGCGCGGCAGAACCTGATGCTGCGCCACGTCATGCTGCTGGACGATGCGGGCCGGCCCATCGTCGCCTTCGACGAGCCGGGTGGCGCAGCCCCGAGCGGACTGCCGGCACCGGAATTCGTCCGGCAGGCGTTGGCGCAGGCCTTGCCCGGCCTGCTGCTGGGCAACCCGGTACCGGGGGCCGATGGCGTCCAGCAGGTGCTGCCCGTAGCCCGCCCGCTGCGCCTGCCCGATGGGCGCCGGCTGCTGGCGACGGCGCAGATACCGGTCGAGGCGCTGGCGGCGGTGCTCATGCAGGGCCTGGCGCCCAGCCAGGTCGAGCTGACCCTGGAGCGCAGCACGGGTGAACTGTTGATCGGACTCGACCCCGAGCGTGGGCTGGATGAGCGCAGCCACGTCCAGGAGGGCCTGGCCCTGCAGGACGCGCCTGGCGCGCCGGCCAGTGCCCCGCAGGGGTACACCCGGCTGCGCGCCCGGCCCGGCCTGGTCAGCGCCCGCGCGCTGATGTATGACGGGCTGTGGGTCACGGCCAGCCTGCCGCGCACCGCCGCCCTGGCCGACTGGGCGGCGCTGGCACGCCTGAGCACGGCGGCCACGCTGCTGCTGATTGCCAGCCTGGTGCTGGCCGGCGCCCTGGCCACCCTGCACACCCGCCAGATGGATCTGGCGCGCGGCGCCCTGGCGCGCTCCAAGGCCTTGCTCGACCAGGCCTTGGGGGTCATGGTCAGCGGCTTTGTCCTGCTCGATCGCGATGGCCTGCTGGTGCAGTGGAACACTCGCTTCGAGGAGTTCTTCCCCTGGCTGGCGCCGTTGCTGGAGCCGGGCCTGCCGTTTCGCCGGCTGCTGCAGGCCACCGTGCATTACCACCTGCCCGGCGCCAGCGCCGAGGCCAAGGCCGCCTGGGTCGAGGAGCGCCTGCGCCACCAGCAGGCGGCGGACAGTCCGCTGGAGCAGCACCTGCCCACCGGGCGCATCGTGCAGATCACCGAGCGCCCGACGCCCGATGGCGGCGTGGTCATCCTCTACCACGACGTGACCGAGCTGCACCAGGCGGCTGCCGATGTCGAGCACCTGGCTTTCTACGACCCGCTCACCGGCCTGGCCAACCGGCGCCTGCTGCTGCAGCGCATCGAGCAGGCTGGCGCCGATGCGCTGCGCACCGGCTTGCATGGGGCGGTGCTGTTCATCGATCTAGATCGCTTCAAGACGCTCAACGACACCCTGGGGCACGAGGTCGGCGACCTGCTGCTGGGCCAGGTGGCGCGGCGCCTGCAGGGCGCTGTGCGCGCCGGCGATGTCGTGGCGCGCCTGGGTGGCGACGAGTTCGTCATCGTGCTGCTGCGCCTGGATCGCCACCCGGACACGGCGCAGGCCCAGGCGCGCGGCGTGGCCGAGAAGGTGCTGGCCAGCCTGAATCAGCCCTACGCCCTGGACGGGCATGTCCACCACAGCAGCGCCAGCATCGGTGCGGCCCTGTTCGGCCAGGAGCCGCAGACGGCCACCGATGTGCTCAAGCAGGCCGACATCGCCATGTACGAGGCCAAGTCGGAGCACGGCAACGCCGTGTGCTTCTTCGCGCCATCCATGCAGCAGGCGCTGAGCGAGCGGGCGCAGCTGGTGGCCGACCTCAAGCAGGCGCTGCCCGAAGATCAGCTGCGCCTGTACCTGCAGCCGCAGTTCGATGGCGCCGGGCGGGTGGTGGGCGCCGAGGTGCTGCTGCGCTGGCAGCACCCGCAGCGCGGTCTGGTGGGGCCGGCGCAGTTCATCGCCGTGGCCGAGGAAAGCGAGCTGATCGTGCCCATTGGGCGCTGGGTGCTGGCCACGGCCTGCGCCCTGCTGGGGCGCTGGCAGCGTGAGCCGCAGTTGCGCGAGCTGTGCCTGAGCGTCAACGTCAGCGCCCGGCAGTTCCGCCAGGACGACTTCGTGCCCATGGTCATGGGTTGCATGGCCGAGGCCGGCGTGCGCCCGCACCTGCTGGAGCTGGAGCTGACCGAATCCCTGGTGCTGGAGAACGTGGCCGAATCCATCGACAAGATGCACCAGCTGCGCACCCGGGGCGTGCGTTTCGTGGTGGACGATTTCGGCACCGGCTACTCGTCGCTGGCCTATCTGACGCGGCTGCCGCTGCACCGGCTGAAGATCGACCGCTCCTTCGTGCAGTACCTGGGCGAGCGCCACAGCGACGAGGTGGTGGTGCAGACCATCCTGGGCATGGCGCGCAATCTGGAGCTGGACGTGGTGGCCGAGGGCGTGGAGACGCAGCAGCAGCACGACTTCCTGGCCGCGCACGGCTGCACCACCTACCAGGGCTTTTTGCTGGCGCGGCCCATGCCGGTGGAGCAGTTCGAGGTGCTGGTGCGCCAGGGCGCCGCTGCACCCTAGCTGCGCCGCGACGACACCACGATGCCGCCCACGATCAGCACGAAGGCCAGCGCGTGGTAGGGCCGGGGCAACTCGCCCAGAAACGCAGCCGACAGCAGCGCGGCGAACAGCGGCGTCAGGTTGATGAAAAAGCCCCCGACCACCGGCCCGGCGCGCTGTACGCCCAGGCCCCAGCAGCGATACGCCAGCAGCGCCGGGCCGATGGCGATGAAGGCCAGCGCCGCCGCCAGCGGCCAGCTCCACTCGAAGCGGCGCATGCCCAGCGACCACTCGACGCCGGCAAAGGCGCCTGACCACATCAGGCCGAAGACCATCTGCGCGAGCAAAAAGCCCGCCCAGTCGGCGCGCAGACCTGCCGGCTGGTCGGTGCGCACCAGCAGCCAGCTGTACAGCGCCCAGGCCAGCGTGGCCAGCACCATGTACAGATCGCCCGGCACCAGGCGCAGCGCCAGCAGCTCCTGCCAGCTGCCGCGCGAGAGCACCAGCAGCACGCCGGCCACCGAGGCCAGCGCCCCGGCCAGTTGCCGCCCCGACACCGGCACGCCGAACAGCAGCCGGCCCAGCAGCAGCATCCAGATCGGCGTGCCCGAGCCGACCAGCGTGACGTTCAGCGGCGAGGACGTCTGCAGCGCCATGTACTGCAGCGCGTTGTAGCTGCCTATGCCCAGCAGGCCCAGCAGGCAGTAGCGCCGCCAGTGCGGCCACAGGCTGCTGCCCGGGCGCAGCACGCGCCAGGCCAGGGGCGCCAGCAGGGCAAAGGCGATCACCCAGCGCAGGAAATTCAGCGCCACCGGCGCCACCATGGAATGCACCAGGCGCCCGACCACGGCATTGCCGGCCCACATCAGCGGGGCGGTGGCAAGCAGCAGGGCGGTCTGGGAAGTGAGGGCAGGGCGGTGGTCAGGCATGGGGGCGCCACTGTAACCCCGGGCCGGCGCCGGCGCAGCGCTCGTGGCACCATGCCGGCCCTGCAAGGGCGCGCGCCGCCCATGCCACACCCCAGACAGGAGAACCAGACCCATGACCCGTGCCATCCAGATCCGCCAGCACGGCGGCCCCGAAGAGCTGCAACTCGTCGATGTCCAGGTCGGCCAGCCCGGCCCGGGCGAGGTGCGCATCCGCCACCACGCCATCGGCTTGAATTTCATCGACGTCTATCACCGCACCGGCCTGTATCCGCTGCCCATGCCGGCGACCATCGGCATGGAGGCCGCCGGCGTGGTCGAGGCCGTGGGCGCGGGCGTCGCGCATCTGGCTGAGGGCGACCGCGTGGCCTACGCCAGCAACCCGCCGGGCAGCTATTGCGAAGCGCGCGTGCTGCCGGCCATGAATGTGTGCAAGTTGCCCGATGCCATCGACTTCGAGACCGGCGCGGCCATGATGCTCAAGGGCCTGACGGCGCAATACCTGCTGAAGAAGACCCGGCCCGTGGAGGGCCTGCAGCCGGGCGATCACGTGCTGTTCCACGCCGCTGCCGGCGGCGTCGGCCTGATCGCCTGCCAGTGGGCGCGCGCCCTGGGCCTGCAGCTGATCGCCACTGCCGGCAGCGACGACAAGTGCCGCCTGGCGCTGGCCAACGGTGCGGCGCACGCCATCAACTACCGGCAGGAGGACTTCGCTGCGCGCGTCAAGGACATCACCGGCGGGCGCGGCGTCAAGGTGGTCTATGACTCGGTGGGCAAGGACACCTGGGACAAGTCGCTCGACTGCCTGCGCCCCTTCGGCCTGATGGCCAGTTTCGGCAATGCCTCGGGCCGGTGCCGCCGTTTGCGCCCAGCGTGCTGGCCAAGGGTTCGCTGTACGTCACGCGCCAGACGCTGTTCTCGCACATCACCTCGCGCGCGGCCACCCAGGCCATGGCCGACGAGCTGTTCGATGTCGTGGCCAGCGGGCAGGTCAGGATCCATATCGAGCAGCGCTACCCGCTTGAGCAGGTGCAGCAGGCGCACCGCGACCTGGAGGCGCGCAAGACCACCGGCTCGACCATCCTGACGCTGGCCTGAGCGCGCCTGCGTGTCCTCACGCCTGCGCCGCACGGCAGGCAGGCAAGTATTTTTAGCTATTTTTTATATAGCTGTAATCGCTTGCCTGGTAAGGGTTTGAGGCGGATTTCATCTAAATTTCACCGCTTTCCCTGCGCGTATGGCCCGCTCCCGTCTGCTTCCCGACAACTTCACCCTGGCGCTACTGGGCACCGTGGCGCTGGCCAGCATCCTGCCTGCGACCGGCAGCATGGGCGCGCTGCTGGAGCACGTCACCGTCGGCGTGGTGGCGCTGCTGTTCTTCATGCACGGCGCCAAGCTGTCGCGCCAGGCGGTGCTGGCCGGCATCGGGCACTGGCGGCTGCATCTGCTGGTGGTGGGCTGCACCTTTGCGCTGTTTCCGTTGCTGGGGCTGGCGTTGCAGCCGGTGCTGGCGCCGCTGGTCACGCCCGAGCTGTATGTCGGCGTGCTGTTCCTGTGCGTGCTGCCGGCCACCGTGCAGTCGGCGATTGCCTTCACGGCGGTGGCCGGCGGCAACATGGCGGCGGCCGTGTGCAGCGCTTCGGCTTCGACGCTGCTGGGCATCTTCATCACGCCGGTGCTGGTCAGCGTGGTGCTGCCGCAGGCCGGCAGCGCCGGGCAGGATGTGCTGGCCGGCATCCTGCGCATCATGGTGCAGCTGATGCTGCCCTTTGCCGCTGGGCACTTGCTGCGGCCCTGGATCGGCGGTTTCATGGGCCGCCACGCGGCGGCGCTGAAATACGTCGATCAGGGCTCGGTGCTGCTGGTGGTCTATACGGCCTTCAGTGCGGCGGTGGCGGGCGGGCTGTGGCAGTTGCTGCCGCTGCCGGCGCTGGCCGGGCTGCTGGTGGTGTGCGCGGTGATCCTGGGCCTGGCGCTCACCTTCACCACCTGGCTGTCGCGGCGCCTGGGCTTTGCGCGCGAGGACGAGATCACCATCGTCTTTTGCGGCTCGAAAAAGAGCCTGGTCAGCGGCGTGCCCATAGCCAAGGTGCTGTTCGACTCCGAGGCCGCCGGCGCCATCGTGCTGCCGCTGATGGTCTTCCACCAAATGCAGCTCATGGTCTGCGCGGTGCTGGCGCAGCGCTACGCCCGGCAAGGCCGTGCGGCCACAGTGGCGGCTCAGGGGTGATCGTCCAGCGGCTCGGCGTGGGCGCGGGGGTTCTTCAGCCGGCTGGGCGCCAGCACGCCGGCGGACTCCAGGATGGGATAGGCGATCGAGCTGATGTGTGAGTTGATGCGCTTCAAGTCGCTGATCAGGTCGATGTGCAGCGAGCTGGTCTCCATGCTGTTGACGGCACGATCCGACAGGCGCATCAGATGGCTGGTGGCGTAGGCGCGCTCCAGGTTGCGGAAATGCACTTTCTCCTCCAGCAGCCGCTGCGCGTCGCGCACGTTGCCGTTCAGGAACACGCTCATGCCCAGGCGCAGATTGCTGACCAGGCGCTGGTGCAGCTCGGTGATCTCGGCCATGCCGGCCTCGGAGAACTGGCGGCCCTTCTTGATCTTCTTTTCCTCGATGTCCTGCAGCACGCGCTCGATGATGTCGCCGATCTGCTCCATGTTGATGGTGAAGCTGATGATGTCGGCCCAGCGGCGGGACTCTTCCTCACCCAGGTCGTCGCGCGAGATCTTGGTCAGGTAGTACTTGATGGACGAGTACAGCTCGTCCACCTCGTCGTCCATGCAGCGCAGGCGCTGCGCCAGGTCTTCGTCGTTGTTGCGGATCACGTCCGGGATGCCCAGCAGCATGGTCTCGACCACATCGGCCTGGTACAGCGCCTCGCGCACGGCAAACGAGATGGCCAGCGACGGCGTGGCCAGCGCCGAGGGATCGAGGTGGTGCGCGCGGCTGCCCTGCGCACCCGCGGGCTTGGGCAAAAGGCGCGCCACCCAGTGCGCCACCCAGTCGGTAAAGCCGATGAAGCCGACGCTGATGATGATGTTGTAGGCCAGATGGAACAGCACCACGCTGTGCGCCGTGCCGGGCAGGAGCGGCTCGACGTGCGCGATCCACAGCTCGATGAAGGGCGCCATGAGCGCGACGCCCAGGATCTTGAAGACCATGTTGCCAATCGTCACCTGGCGCACCTCGACGCTGGAGCGCGCCATGGTCAGCACGGCGGCCAGGCCGTTGCCCAGGTTGGCGCCCAGCACCATGCCCAGCGCCATCCCGAGCGGCACGACATGCGTGTCGGCCATGGCGGCAATCAGGAGCACCACGGCCAGGCTGGAGTACGACACGATGGCCAGCACCGCGCCGATCACGATCTCCATCCACAGGTCGCTGGCCAGGCTGGTCAAGAGCATCTGCGTGATGGGCGAGGCCATCATGGGCTCGGTGGCCTGCACCACGCGCTCCAGCGCCAGCAGCATCAGCCCCAGGCCGATGAACACCCGGCCCACGCGCCCGGCGGTGCTGGCCTGGCGGGTGATGAACAGCACCACGCCGACAAAGATGAAGACCGGCGACAGCCACGACAGGTCTTGCGCGAACAGCATGGCCATGATGGCTGTGCCGATGTCGGCGCCGCGCATCACGGCCAGCGCCGCCGGCAGCGAGATCAAGCCCTGGCCGACGAAGGAGGCCGTCATCAGCGACGTTGCCGTGCTGGACTGCACCAGCGCCGTGACGCCGATGCCCGACAGCGCCGCCGTGAAGCGGTTGCCCAGGCTGCGCGCCAGCAGCGTGCGCAGCTTGGCGCCAAAGACCCGCAGCACCCCCGTGCGCACCAGGTGCGTGCCCCAGACCAACAGGGCAACGGCGGCGAGCAGGTTCAGCAGGTGTTTCATGGGCAGCAGGCGGACGCGAGAGGCAGGATGCGGCAGGGGTTGGGGCGAAACACTCCAGCATAACCCCGGCAGAGATGCCCGCAGCGCTGGTACCGCCAGTCCTGCCGCAGTGCTGCACCGGGCGGGTAGTGCAAGCCTTTCCTGGGGATTTGCCCTGTGGGGAGCGTGTAGGCTGCAACAGCCCGTAACATCAAGCCATCGTTTTCTCCGGCTCAAGGACTTGCCTCATGTGGAATCGGCTGCGTATCACCCATCGTTTCATTGTTGTCCTGGCTGCGTTCTGGCTCTCGGGCGCGGCGGTTGTCGCCATCAGCCTGTGGGGGCTGGCCTCGTCGCGCGACAGCCTGAAGATGCTGCACGACCACGCCATGGCCCTGGGCCTGAAGGCGGGCGACGTGGAGAACCTGGCAGTGCAAAACCGTATGCAGGTGCTGCTGGCCTTTCAGCACGCGCCTGACGGGCCGCTGGCTGCCATTCACCAGCACCCGGTGGAAGACCACCTGAGAGCGCTCGCAGCCAACCGCAGCAAGATCTCCGAGGCGCTCAAGGTCATCGAGGCGGCCAGCGGCGACGCGCAGGAGCAGCCCCTGGTGCAGGCGCTGCAGCGCACGCGCGCCGCCTGGGTGGCTGAGCTGGACGCGGCGGCCCAGGCCGTGCGCGGCGGCGACTACTCGCCGGAGGTCATGGAGCGCTTCCTGCGCGCCGGGCGCACCGAGGGTGAGGCCATGGTGCAGGCGGCGGTGCAGTACCGCGCCTACCAGATGCAGCAGGCCGACACCGCCTACCGGGCGGCGCAGCAGCGCTACGAGCTGGCGCTGTGGATCTTTGCCGCAGCCACCTTCATCCTGGGCCTGCCGGCGTCGCTGCTGGGCCTGGCGCTGCTGGGGCGGCTGGTGCGCGGCTTTCGCTCGGCCAACCAGGCGGCAGCGGCGATTGCCGCCAGCGACCTGTCCCGGCGCATCGAAGTCAGCGGCAGCGATGAGATCGGCGCCATGCTGGGGCAGATGGAGACCATGCGCGGCAACCTGAACCGCGTGGTCGGCCAGGTCAGCGGCGGCGCCGGGGCGATTGCCGGCGCCTCCACGCAGGTGGCCGCCGGCACGCGCGACCTGTCGGCGCGCACCGAGCAGCAAGCCAGCGCGCTGGAGCAGACCGCCTCGGCCACGGAAGAGCTGTCGGGCACGGTGCAGCACAACGCCGACAGCGCCCACGAGGCCAGTCGCCTGGCGGCGCAGGCCACGACCGTGGCGCAGCGCGGCGGCTCGGCCATGAACCAGGTGGTCAACACCATGCAGGGCATCGCCAGCGCCTCGCACCGCGTGGCCGACATCATCGGCGTGATCGACGGCATTGCCTTCCAGACCAACATCCTGGCGCTGAACGCCGCGGTGGAGGCGGCGCGCGCCGGCGAGCAGGGCCGGGGCTTTGCCGTGGTGGCCGGCGAGGTGCGCAGCCTGGCCGGACGCAGCGCCGAGGCGGCACGCGAGATCAAGGCGCTGATCTCCGACTCGGTGGCCCAGGTCGAGGCCGGCAGCGCCCAGGTCGGCGACGCCGGCGCCACCATGCAGGAGATCGTCAGCGTGATCGGGCGCGTGGCGCAGCTGGTCGATGAGATCGCCCTGGCCAGCCGCGAGCAGTCGCAGGGCCTGGCGCAGATCAACCAGGCGGTGGCGCACCTCGACGGCGTGACGCAGCAAAACGCCGCGCTGGTCGAGCAGACCTCGGCGGCCTCGGACTCACTGCAGGATCAGGCGCGCCAGCTGGCGGCGCTGGCCGCCACCTTCCGGCTGACGCAGGACAGCGCCGGCCCGGCCCTGGCGCCGGTTGCCGCGCCGCCGCTGCGCCCGGGCAGTGCCCCGGCAGCAGTGCAGGAAGACCGGGCCGAGCTGCTGCCCGGCTGAGGGCAGCGCCCGGCAGGCACTGTGCTCAGGAGCCTTTGCGCAGGCGCAGCAGCTCGTCCAGGATCAGCAAGGCTGCGCCCACGCTGATGCCCACGTCGGCCAGGTTGAAGGCGGGGAAGTGGCCCCGGTAGAACAGGCCGGACAGAAAGCTGAAGTGGAAGTCCAGAAAATCCACCACGTAGCCGTGCTGCAGCCGATCGACCACGTTGCCGATGGCCCCGCCCAGGATGCTGGACAGAGCGAAGGCAAACAGCTTTTGCTGCGGGTGCTGGTGCAGCTGCCACAGGATGAAGCCGGCTGCCGCCACGCCGATGCCGGTGAACAGCCAGCGCTGCCAGCCACCGGCGTCGGCCAGCATGGAAAACGCCGCGCCGGTGTTGTGCGCCCGCACGATGTTGAAAAAGCCCGTCACCGGCGTGGCGTCGCCCAGCTGGTAGTAGCCCAGGATCAGCGTCTTGGTGAACTGGTCGGCCAGGAAAATGATCAGCGCCCAGGCCAGCCAGGGCCAGAGCCGGGCGTTGCCGCCCGCCGCCTTGCCTGCCGCGCGCGCCATCAGGCGTGCAGCCGGGCCTCGCCCGCGCCGTGGAGGTTGCTGGTGCAGCGCCCGCACAGTGTGGGGTGCTGCGCGTCCTGGCCGACGTCGGCACGCCAGTGCCAGCAGCGCTCGCATTTCTGGTCAAAACTGGCTGAAACGCTGACCTGGAGCGCGTCACCAGCTACCAATTCAATAGCGGAGACGATGAAGATGAACTTCAGGTCATCGCCCAGGCTGGCCAGCAGGGCGTGATCCTCGGGCGCTGCGGCCAGGCGCACCACGGCCTGCAGCGACGAGCCCACGGTGCCAGCGGCGCGCACGGTCTCGATCTCCTTGTTCACCACGTCGCGGATCTCGCGCAGGCGCTGCCACTTGACGAGCAGGGCCTCGTCGCCGGCGGGCAGGGGGGTGAAGGTCTCCAGATAAATCGATGCCGAATGGCCGAAGACCTTCCAGGCTTCTTCTGCCGTGAAGGACAAAAACGGCGCCATCCAGCGCAGCATGGCGTGGGTGATCTGGTACAGCGCCGTCTGCGCGCTGCGCCGGGCGAGTGACTTGGGTGCCGTGGTGTAGAGGCGATCCTTGAGCACGTCCAGGTAAAAGCCGCCCAGGTCTTCCGAGCAGAATAATTGCAGCTTGGCCACGACCGGATGGAACTCATAGACCTGATAGTGCGCCAGCACCTCGGCCTGGAACTGCGCGGCGCGCGCCAGCGCCCAGCGGTCGATCTCCAGCAGGTCTTGGGTGGCCACCGCGTCGGCTGCCGGGTCGAAGTCGCTGACGTTGGCCAGCAGGAAGCGCAGTGTGTTGCGGATGCGCCGGTAGGCATCCACCACGCGCGCCAGGATCTTGTCGTCGATGGCCAGATCGCCCGAGTAGTCGGTCGAGGCGCACCACAGGCGGATGATCTCCGCGCCCAGCTTGCCGCTGACCTCCTGCGGCGACACCGTGTTGCCCAGCGATTTGCTCATCTTCTTGCCCTGGCCGTCCACCGTGAAGCCGTGCGTGAGCAGGCCCCGGTACGGCGCGCGCCCGAAGATGGCGCTGGCCAGGAGCAGCGACGAGTGGAACCAGCCCCGGTGCTGGTCATGGCCTTCCAGGTACAGGTCGGCCTCTGGGCCTTCGTCGTGGTGCATTCCGGCGTGCGTGCCGCGCAGCACATGCCAGAAGGTGGAGCCGGAATCGAACCAGACCTCCAGGATGTCGGTGCTCTTCAGGTAATGCGGCGCATCCTCAGGCCCCAGGATGTCCTCGGTGCTCACCCGGCTCCAGGCCTCGATGCCGCCGGCTTCGATGATGGCGGCGGCCTGATCCAGGATGTCCATGGTGCGCGGGTGCAGCTCGCCGGTTTCCTGGTGCAGGAAGAACGGCAGCGGCACGCCCCACGAGCGCTGGCGCGAGATGCACCAGTCCGGGCGGTTGGCGATCATGTCACGCAGTCGGGCGCGGCCATTTTCGGGATAGAAGCTGGTGTGCTCGATGGCTTCGAGTGCGATCTGGCGCAGCGTGCGCTCGGGCTTTTGCGCCGGGTCGGTGAACACGCCCTCGCCCTCGTCCATGCGGATGAACCACTGGGCGGCAGCGCGGTAGATCACGGGCGTCTTGTGGCGCCAGCAGTGCGGGTAGCTGTGGCTGATGGTCTTGCTGTCCAGCAGCCGGTCGGCCACGCGCAGCGCATCGATGATGACCGGCACGGCCTTCCAGATGTGCTGGCCGCCGAACAGGCCCAGGTCGGGCGCATAGACGCCGTTGCCCTGCACCGGGTTCAGGATGTCCTCGTAGCGCAGGCCGTCGGCCACGCAGGAGTTGAAGTCGTCCACGCCGTAGGCCGGGGCCGAATGCACGATGCCAGTGCCGTCCTCGGCTGTGGCGTAGTCGGCCAGCAGCACGGGCGAGAAGCGGTCGAAGGCTGCATCCACGTGCGCCAGCGGGTGCCTGAAGTTGATGTGGTCGAGCTTTTGCCCCAGGGCGCTGGCGACCACGCTACCCGCGATACCCCAGCGCGCCAGGCACTGCTGCACCAGGGCCGATGCCACCAGCAGCAGGCCGCGCTCGGTGTCCACCAGGCTGTACTCCAGCTCGGGGTTGACGTTCAGCGCCTGGTTGGCGGGGATAGTCCAGGCGGTGGTCGTCCAGATGACGGCGAATGCGGGCTTGGCCAATGCGCCCAGGCCGAAGGCGGCGGCGAGCTTGTCGGCTTCAGCGACCGGGAACATGACATCCAGCGTCTGGCTTTGCTTGTCCTGGTACTCGATCTCGAACTCGGCCAGCGACGAGGCGCAGTCGAAGCACCAGTACACGGGTTTCAGGCCGCGATAGACGAAGCCGCGCTCCATGACTTTCTTGAGCGCGCGCAGCTCGCCGGCCTCGCTGGCGAAATTCATGGTCTGGTAGGGGTTGTCCCACTCGCCCAGCACGCCCAGGCGCTTGAAATCCTGCATCTGCTGGGCGATCTGCTCGGTGGCAAAGGCCCGGCCCCGGGCCTGCATCTCGTCGCGCGGGATGTTGCGGCCATGGAGCTTTTCGATGGCGTTCTCGATGGGCAGGCCGTGGCAGTCCCAGCCGGGCGTGTAGAGCGCGTCGAAGCCCTCCAGCTGGCGCGCCTTGACGATCATGTCCTTGAGGATCTTGTTGACCGCGTGACCGATGTGCAGCTGCCCGTTGGCATACGGCGGGCCGTCGTGCAGGATGAATTTCGGCGCGCCGTGGCGGGCATCGCGCAGCTGCCTGTAGATGCCTTTTTCGTCCCACTCGCGCGCCCATTGCGGCTCGCGCCTGGGCAGGTCGCCGCGCATGGGAAACGGCGTGTCGGGCATGTTCAAGGTGCTGCGATAGCCACCTGCGGCGGCGGGCTTGGCGTTGGGTTCGGACATGGGGTTTTCAGGCCTTGATGGGTGTTCTGCGGCCCGCGAGGGATGGTGCGGGGCGAAAAAAGCAAGCCGCAGCGGCGGCAGGCCGTGCGGCAGGGCAGGGGAGGGCGCCAAGGCCCCGTCAAATTCGGTCGCGCGTGGTCTGGCGACGGGTTTCGGCGTGGCTGGCGGCAAACCACTGGCGCGCCTCGGCGCAGTCGCGTGCGATGCCGGCGCTCAAGGCCTCCAGGCTGTCGTACTTGCGCTCGTCGTGCAGTTTGTGCAGCAGTTCCACCCGGATGATTTTACCGTAGCCCCCCTGCGCGCCCAGGTGCGCCGGCCAGTCCAGGCAGTGTGTCTCCAGCAGCACGCGCCCGCCGTTGACATCGCCCGGATCGAGCGATGGGCGCACGCCCAGATTGGCCACGCCGGGCAGCGGAGCGTCCGCCAGGCCATGCACCAGCACGGCAAAGATGCCGCTGGCGGCGCTCTTCCAGTGGGCAAAGCGCAGGTTCAGCGTCGCAAAGCCGCCGCTGCCGTCGCCGCGGCGCCCCAGCTCGCGGCCCAGCTTGCGGCCATGCACGACATGGCCGGAGATCGCATAGGGCCGGCCCAGCAGGCGTGCCGCCTCGTCCATGTCGCCGGCGGCCAGGGCGGCACGCACGGCGGAGCTGGACACGCGCTGGCCGTGTACCTCGTAGCTGTTCATGCGCGCCACGTCGAAGCCGCGCGCCTGGCCCGCCGCATCCAGCACCCGATAGTCGCCCGCGCGCTGGCTGCCGAAGCGAAAGTCGTCGCCCACCAGCACATAGCGCGCGCCCAGGCCGGCCACCAGCACCTGGTCGATGAAGTCCTGCGCGGACAGGCGTGCCAGGCGCTCGTTGAAGGGCAGCACCACGGTCTGCTGCACACCGCAGCGTGCCAGTTCGCACAGCTTGTCGCGCAGCGTGCCGATGCGCGCCGGGGCCAGGTCGGCGCGCTGGTGCTGCTTGGCGAAGTAGTCGCGCGGGTGCGGCTCGAAGGTCAGCACGCAGCTGGGCACGCCGCGCTGGCGCGCCTCGGCCTCCAGCAGCGCCAGCATGGCTTGGTGGCCACGGTGTACGCCGTCGAAGTTGCCGATGGTCAAGGCACACCCGGGCGCCACGCCGGGATGCTGAAAACCTCGGAAGATGTTCATCGTCTTGCTTCTTTTTTAATAGCTGCCAGCGCTTGACTGCCAAGGGCTGGGGGGCTATTTGGCTTGAAAGGGGTATATTGTGCGCCAAGTGGCGCCGGTGCTTCGTGGCTGCGCGCCTGCCGCGCTCTTTCGCATTGGAGGCTTGCTGTGAAGGTCTTGAAGCTGTCGGCCCAGGGGCTGCCGCAATCGTGGATCACGCTGGAAGATGCCGCCACGCACTACGCCGCCGGCGACGTGCGCTGGGAGCTGGGCGCGAGTGTGGCGGTGTTTCGCGGCGGGCACAACGCGGTCACGGGCGAGCAGTCGCGCATTGCGATCTCCAGCATCATCGGCACGCGCGGCGCGCCGGGCATCAACCCCTTCGAGCAGACCCCCAGCCTCACCAACAGCAAACTGTTCGCCCGCGACCGCAACCTGTGCGCCTACTGCGGCAGGCATTTCCACGAAACCGACCTGACGCGCGAACACATCGCCCCGGTGGCACGCGGCGGGCAGAACCACTGGATGAACGTGGTGACCGCCTGCCGTGCCTGCAACCACCGCAAAGGCCCGCGCACGCCCGAGCAGGCGCACATGCCGCTGCTGTATGCGCCCTATGTGCCCAGCCTGTGGGAGGACTTCATCCTGCGCAACCGGCGTATCCTGGCCGACCAGATGGAGTTCCTGCTGGCGCACGTGCCCAGGTCGTCGCGGCTGCTGAGCTGAGCGGCCATCGACCGGCGGCCCAAAAAAAACCGCGCTGGCCAGCGCGGTTTTTCGCCCATGCAGCGCATGGGTCACTGGGTCACCCGATCAGGCAAACACCCCAGCCGTCTCCTGCATCCGCTCGGACACTTCGCCCAGGTGGTGCAGCGTGTCGCCCCAAGCCATCTCCAGTTGCGTCAGCGTCTTGAAGTAGTGGCTGCCGATGTATTCGTCGGTCACGCCGATGCCGCCGTGCATCTGTACCGACTGCTGGCCGACGAAGCGCATGGACTGCCCCAGCTGCACCTTGGCGCGCGACAGGGCGCGGCGGCGCTCAAGCGGCTCCTCGCCCAGCTTCAGGCTGGCGTAATAGCTCATGGAGCGTGCCAATTCGAGCTGCATCTTCATGTCCGCCGAGCGATGGCGCAGCACCTGGAAGCTGGCAATCGGCACACCGAACTGCTTGCGCTGGTTCAGGTAGTCGGCGGTGAGGGCCAGCGTCTGCTCCATGGTGCCCACGCCATAGGCGCAGGCGCCGGCGATGCCGGCATCCACGGCCAGCTCCAGCGCGGCCAGGCCGTCCGCCGTGAGCAGCGTGGCCGGTGTGTCGTGCAACGTGACCTCGGCGGCGCGGCTGCCGTCCTGGGTCACATAGCCGCGCGTGGCGACGCCCGGCGCGCTGCGCTCGACCAGGAACAACGCCAGCTGCCCATCGAGCTGCGCCGGCACGATGAAGGCATCCGCCTGGTCACCTGCCGGCACTATGCTTTTGCTAGCTGTCAGCGAATGTCCTGCCTGTGTTTTCGCCGCTTTTGCCTTGCAAGCGTCAAGGCGGTAGCGGGCGCCGCGCTCGTGCTGCGCCAGCACCACCAGGGCCTCGCCGCTGGCGATGCGCGGCAGCCACTGGCCCTGCACCTCCTGGGCAGCGAAGTCGGCCAGCACGCGCGTGGCGATGAAGGCCTGGGCCAGCGGCTCCAGCACGATGCCGCGCCCGAGCTCCTCCAGCGCCACCATGGCGTCCACCGTGCCCTGGCCCAGGCCGCCGTGCGCCTCGGGTACGGTGAGCGCGGTCAGGCCCAGCTCGGCCAGCTCGTTCCACACGCTGCGGTCGAAGCCGCCAGCGGCCACGATGGCGCGGCGGCGCTCGAAGCTGTAGCCCTTGTCCACCCAGCGGCGCACGGCGTCGCGCAGTTGCTGCTGGTCTTCGGAAAAATCGAAATCCATGTTCGTGTCCTTTCGCCGTCGCCGGGTCAGCCCAGTACGGTCTTTGCGACGATCTCGCGCTGCACTTCGTTGCTGCCGCCGTAGATGGTGGTCTTGCGCAGGTTGAAGTAGGTCGAGGCCAGCGGCGCGTTGGCGACTTCGCCGCCAGGGAAGTCTCCTTGCCAGCCGGCCTCCATGGCGTCTTCGATGAAGGGCAGGGCGAACGGCCCGGCGGCCAGCATCATCAGCTCGCTGTAGCGCTGCTGGATTTCGCTGCCACGGATCTTCAAAAGGCCGGCGATGTCGAGCGGGTTCTTGCCGCTTTTTTCCATGGACAGCACGCGCAGCACCAGCATCTCCAGCGCCACGATGTCCACTTCCAGCAGGGCGATCTGGTCGCGAAAGCGCTGGTCGTCCCATACGCCCTCGGTGCGGGCGATGCGCTTCAAGCGCTCCAGTTCGCGCTTGGCGCGGTTCACGTCGGCGATGTTGGTGCGTTCGTGCGCCAGCAGGTGCTTGGCGTAAGTCCAGCCCTTGTTTTCCTCGCCGATGAGCTGGTCGGCGGGCACTTCGACGTTGTCGAAGAAGACCTCGTTGACCTCGCACTCGCCGTCCAGCAGCTTGATGGGCCGCACGGTGACGCCGGGCGACTTCATGTCCAGCAGCAGGAACGAGATGCCGGTCTGCGGCTTGCCTTCGCTGCTGGTGCGCACCAGGTTGAACATCCAGTCGCCGTGCTGGCCCATGGTAGTCCAGGTCTTCTGGCCGTTGACGATGTACTTGTCGCCCACGCGCTCGGCGCGCGTCTTCAGGCTAGCCAGGTCGGAGCCGGCGCCCGGCTCGCTGTAGCCTTGGCTCCACCAGACCTCGCCGCTGGCGATGCCGGGCAGGAAGCGCTGCTGCTGCTCGGGCGTGCCGAAGGCCATGATGACGGGCGCCACCATGACCGGGCCGAACGGCATGATGCGCGGCGCGCCGGCCATGGCGAGTTCTTCCTCGAACAGGTGCTTTTGTACGGCGTTCCAGCCCGGGCCGCCGAACTGCCTGGGCCAGCCGTAGCCCAGCCAGCCCTTCTTGCCCAGCGTCCTGGCCCAGCTCTGGAAGTCGTCCCGTGTCAGGCGCAGGGCGTTGTGTACCTTGTGCGCCAGCTCGGGCGGCAGGTGGCTGCGTACCCACTCGCGCACTTCGGCGCGGAAGGCTTGCTCCTCGGGTGTGAATGCGAGATCCATATGTGTCGCGTCTCCTTTGCAGGCGCAGGTTTTAGCACGGGTGTTCGGCCCAGCCCTGTCCGGGATGGGACAGGCCTGGGCATCACCGGCTTGCCATCACGCGGCAGGCGGCAGGTGTGCCGGCTCGGCTGGGGCGATGCCCAGCTGCTGGCAGACATCGGCCAGCGTGGCGCGCAGGGCGGAGACTTCGGCCTCCAGGGCCTGCACGCGGGCGGACAGTGCGGGGTCTGGCGCGAGTGCCGCAGCGGCGCTGGCCGCCGACTGGTCGGAGGCCGGGGCCGATATGTCCACCGGCCCGCCCAGCAGCTGCGCCCAGCGGCTCTCGCGGGCGCCGGGGGCGCGCGGCAGCAGCAGCGCCAGCGGCCCGCCGCGCTCGTCGCTGCGCTCGGCCAGTTCGTGCAGGAAGGCCTCGACCGAGGAGATGTCGGCAAAGCGGTGCCAGCGCTCGGCATTGATGCGCAGCTCGCCGGCGGTCTGCGGCCCGCGCAGCATCAGCAGCGACAGCAGCACGGCAGACTGCTCGGGCACGCCGACGCCGCGCATGAAGTTGTGCTCCCAGCGCGATACGCGCGCACCACCGATCTCCACCACCAGGGCGCGCAGGCGCAACTCATCGAGCGCCTCCTGCACTTCGGCCTCGCTCAGCTGCATGACCGGCTCGCGGCTGGACTTCTGGTTGCAGCCGGCCAGCAAGCTGTTCAAGGTCAGCGGATAGCTGTCGGGCACGGTGCGCGACTTTTCCATCAGGGTGGCAAGCACACGCGCCTGCACGGGGGAGAGGGGCTGGGTTCGGCTGTCGAATGGCATGGCAAGAGGCAGGCAAAAAGGCGGGTCGAGGGCGCACGGATAATCCGCAGCGATGAAGAACATCGTGATTTTGATCTCCGGCGGCGGCTCCAACATGGCCGCCATCGTGCGCGCCGCGCAGCAGCAGGACTGGCAGGAGCGCCACGGCATCCGCATCGCTGCCGTCATCAGCAACCGCCCCGGCGCCGGCGGCCTGGCCCTGGCGCAGGGGCTGGGCATCGCCACCCAGGTGCTCGATCACAAGGCCTACGCCACGCGCGAGGACTTCGACGCCGCGCTAGCCCAGGCCGTGGCAGCCCACGATCCGGCGCTGGTGGTGCTGGCCGGCTTCATGCGCGTGCTGACACCGATCTTCGTCGAGCGCTTCGCGGGCCGGCTGCTGAACATCCACCCCTCGTTGCTGCCGGCCTTCCCGGGCCTGGACACGCACCAGCGGGCCATCGATGCCGGCTGCAAGGTGGCCGGCTGCACGGTGCATGAGGTCACTGCGGAGCTTGATGTCGGCCCCATCCTGGAGCAGGCCGTGGTGCCGGTGCTGCCCTGCGACAGCGCCCAGACGCTGGCGGCGCGCGTGCTGGAGCAGGAGCACCAGATCTACCCGCGCGCCATCCTGGCCTTCCTGCGGTGCGGCGAGGATGGGCAGGGCGCTGGCGCCAGCTGCCTGCGCTGAACAGTCCCTGGCCCTCACAGGGTGCGCATGACCCGGGCGCTGCTGCCCTCCAGCAGCTCCTGCGCCTGCTCGGTCTGGTGCGAGTCGGTCGGGTGGACGACCAGCGCCCAGCGCCCAGCGCGCAGGGCCGAGCGCACCTGGGCAATGACCCGCACGTGGTCAGGCCGCAGCGTGACCAGGCCGCCCAGCAGCAGGCCGAAGGTGGTGGCAAAGCCGACGATGGCGATGAAGGCCAGCATCGGGCTGCTGGTGACCATGACGTGGCCGCTATTCATCCAGTAGGCGTACAGCAGCAGGCCCAGCACGAAGCCGGCAAAGCCCGCCACCAGGTGGGCGCGGAAGGCAGTGTGGAAGATGCCCGATTGCTCAGGCTCCATCTTGCGACCGAACAGGTCGGCGCGGTGGGTCTTCAGGTCGGCCTGGCTGAGCAGCCGCACCTGGCTGGGTTCCATTCCCGGCAGGCGCAGCACCCGACCAACCATGGCCTCGGCGCTGGCCTTGTCGTCGAACAGGGCGACGACCTTGGTGAGGGATTTCTCGCCGAACATGCCTTGCAGCAGATAGTCCATGGGGTGCTCCTTTCGGTGCCGGCGCCAGCGTCCGGCCTGTTGCTGGGGATGGGGCCAACCCTATGCCGCCGGCCCGGGGCCAGTCGTAGGACGGGGCAGCGCCAGCTTGCCAGCACGCGGGCGCAGCCGCTGTAATGATTCAAAAACAATAGCTGGAAGCGCTTGCTGTACAAGGGTTTGAGCTGGATTTGATATAAATCTTGCGCGGGTTTTCGGGTTTTTTCAGGGGCCTTGCGGCTGCGCTGGGCCTGCTCATGCGGATGGGACAATCGTCCCCATGCACCCCAAAGCCCTTCTGGATACCTGCGCCGAGCTGCTCGGCCAGGTGCTGACCTTCGAGCACCCGGCGGATGCCGTGGTGGCCCGCTTCCTGCGCGCCCAGCGCCAGCTCGGCCCGCGCGAGCGCGCCCTGCTGGGCGATGCCGTCTATGCCGTGCTGCGCAAGAAATTGCTGCTGGAGCAACTGGCGCGCTCGGGCAGCGGCCCGCTGGCGCGGCGCCTGGCCATCCTGGGCCTGGCCGCCGTGCCGGACGAAGCCGGGCCGGGCCGGCAGGGCCGCGCGCGCGAGCTGCTGCAGGCCGCCCTGAGCCCGGCAGAGCAGCAATGGCTGGCGCAGTGCGAGGCCGTGCCGGCGCAGGACTTGCTGGCGCCGCACCGGCACAACCTGCCGCAGTGGCTGGCCGAGGCGCTGCGCGCGCAGCTGGGCGAGCCGGATTTCTGGCAGCTGGCCGAGGCGCTGGGGCAGGCCGCGCCACTGGACTTGCGCGTCAATCTGCTCAAGGCCCGGCGCGAGCAGGTGCTCAAGGAGCTGGAGCAGGCCGGCATCCAGGCCCAGCCCACGCCGCATTCGCCCTGGGGCCTGCGCGTGGCGGGCAAGCCCTCGCTGGCGCGGCTGCCGGCGTTTGCCAGCGGTGCCATCGAGGTGCAGGACGAAGGCTCGCAACTGCTGGCGCTGCTGCTGGATGCGCGGCGCGGCGAGATGGTGGCCGATTTCTGCGCCGGCGCTGGCGGCAAGACCCTGGCCATTGGCGCGGCCATGCGCGGCACAGGCCGGCTGTACGCCTTCGACGTGTCGGCGCACCGGCTTGAGGGCCTCAAGCCGCGCCTGGCGCGCAGCGGCCTGTCCAACGTCTATCCGGTGGCCATTGCCCACGAGCGCGACGAGCGTATCAAGCGCCTGGCCGGCAAGATGGATCGGGTGCTGGTCGATGCGCCGTGCTCGGGCCTGGGCACGCTGCGGCGCAGCCCTGATCTGAAATGGCGCCAGACGCCGCAGACCGTGGCCGAGCTGGCCCGGCTGCAGACGGCCATCCTGGCCAGCGCGGCGCGGCTGGTCAAGCCGGGCGGGCGGCTGGTCTATGCCACCTGCAGCCTGCTGCCCGATGAAAACGAGGCCATCGCCCAGGCCTTCGGCGCGGCGCATGAAGACTTTGCGCCGCTGCCGGTGGCAGGCCTGCTGGCGCAGGCGCGCGTGGCCGATGCGCCGGCCCTGGCCAGTGGCGGCGAGGGGGGGATTTCCTGCGCCTGTGGCCGCACCGGCATGGCACGGACGGCTTTTTCGCCGCCGTGTGGCAGCGCCGGGGCTAGGAGCCTGGGCGGCAGTAGGCGTTGCAGCCGATGCAGCTTCTGCCGCCCAGGCTCCTAGGCCACCTGCGCAGCGCCTGAAGGCTTGCGCTCGGGCAGCGGCACCTGGGCGATCGGGCCGGGGTCGAGCCTATGGCGAAGTCATCCCCTCGCCCTGGAAGGATCGCAACATCGTGGTCACGCGCGAGCCGGTGGGCGTGTGCGCAGCCATCACGCCGTAGAACTTCCCGGCGGCCATGATCACGCGCAAGGTGGCACCGGCCCTGGCAGCGGGCTGCACCATGGTGCTCAAGCCGGCCGAGCAGACGGCCAGCGCCGTGGTGCGCAAGCTGAGCTTCACCGGCTCCACGCCCGTGGGCCAGCTGCTGATGCGCCAGTGCGCCGGCACGCTGAAGAAGCTCTCGCTGGAGCTGGGCGGCAACGCGCCCTTCATCGTCTTCGACGATGCCGACCTGGACGCTGCCGTCGAGGGCGCCATCGCCTCCAAGTACCGCAATGCCGGCCAGACCTGCGTGTGCTCCAACCGCATCCTGGTGCAGGCCGGCGTGTATGAGCCGTTTGCGCAGAAACTCGCCGCTGCGGTGGCCCGGCTGCAGGTGGGCAACGGCATGGACGAGGGCGTGGTGCAGGGGCCGCTGATCGACGAGGCGGCGCTGGCCAAGGTCGAGGCCCTGGTGGCCGATGCCGTGGGCCAGGGCTTCGGCCCGGTGGCGCCGCTGGTGCGCTTCGAGACCGAGCAGCAGGCCGTGCAGATGGCCAACGACACCGAGTTCGGCCTGGCCTCGTATTTCTACTCGCGCGACCACGCCCGGGTCTGGCGCGTGTCGCGGCAGCTCGAATACGGCATGGTGGGCGTCAACACCGGGCTGATCTCGACCGAGGTGGCGCCCTTTGGCGGCGTGAAATTCTCCGGCCTGGGCCGCGAGGACTCGCACCACGGGCTGGACGAATACCTGACGCTGAAATATCTGGCCCTGGGCGGCCTGTAGGCTGCAGGGCCGGGCGCGCAGCCACGACCTGCCAGGACACAACGAAAAAACCGCCAGGGCCTTGAGGGCTGCTGGCGGTTTTTGTTCTGGCAGGGGCCGGGCCGATTACTTCAGCTTGGCTTCCTTGTATTCGACGTGCTTGCGCGCCTTGGGGTCGAACTTGATGATGCTCATCTTCTCGGGCATCGTCTTCTTGTTCTTGGTGGTGGTGTAGAAGTGGCCGGTGCTCGCAGTGGAAACCAGCTTGATCTTTTCGCGTCCGCCTTTGGTGGCCATGGTCTTGCTCCTTGTCAGCTATCAGGCCTGGCCGCGTGCGCGCATGTCTGCGAGCACGGACTCGATGCCGTTCTTGTCGATCAGGCGCAGCGCGGCACCGGACACGCGCAGGCGCACCCAGCGGTTTTCGCTCTCCACCCAGAAGCGGCGGTACTGCAGGTTGGGCAGGAAGCGGCGCTTGGTCTTGTTGTTGGCGTGGGAAACGTTGTTCCCGCTCATGGGCTTCTTGCCCGTTACTTCACATACGCGTGCCATGAGGACACTCCGTTCATTGCAACGGCTGCCTGCCAGGCGGCCCCTGTCAGCCCTGGCACGGGCCAGCGAAGGGGTGGGCCGGCAGCCTCACCTCGCCAGTTTCGAAAGATCGGGTGGCGGTAGCCCGGCTTTTTCCGCAGCTGCCGGCAGTGTCTGCCGCATCAGCCTTTTTCAGGAAAAGCCCGCGATTATAGTCCGGCGCCTGTCCTGCCCTTGAACGGCCTTCGGAAAAAGACCTTCCAGCCGCAGCCCGCAGCAATGGCTGCGCTCCCCCACGGCCCTTGCACCGTCTGACCATGCCTTCTGCTCCCGCCTCCCTGATCGCTGCCGCCGTGCTGGCCGCTGCCGGCATCAGCCATGCCCAGCCGGCCCAGCGCATCGTGGCGCTGCAGCCCTCGCTGACCGAGGCCTTGTGCAGCCTGGATGCCTGCGATCGCCTGGTGGCCGTGGATCGGCACTCGGACTGGCCGGCAGGCGTGGCGGCGCTGCCGCGCGTGGGCGGCATGGCCGATGCCAACGTGGAGGCCATCGTCGCCCTGCGCCCCGACCTGGTGCTGCTGGGCGCACGCAGCCGCGTTGCCGAGCGCCTGCGCGCGCTGGGCCTGAATGTGCTGGTGCTGGAGGCCAGGAGCCATGCCGACATCCACCGCAACCTGGAGGCCATCGCCCAGGCGCTGGGCAAGCCCGGCGCCGGCGAGCGCCTGTGGCGCGGCCTGGACATGCGCGTGCAGGAGCAGCGCCGGCGCGTGCCGGCCGCCTGGCGCGGGCGGCGCGTCTATCTGGAGCTGCACGGCGGGCGCGCTGCCGCCAGCGAGGACTCCTTCATCGGCGAGACGCTGGCGCTGCTGGGTTTGAGCAACGTGGTGCCGGGGCGGCTGGGCGCGTTTCCGCGCCTGGGGCCGGAATATGCGCTGCGCGCCGACCCGGACGTGCTGATCACCACCACCGTGGGCGCCACTGTGCCGCCGCCGCAGCGCCCCGGCTGGCAGGCCCTGCGCGCGGTGCGCGAGCAGCGCTATTGCACGCTGTCCGAGCGGCAGTTCGACGTGGTGCTGCGCGCCGGCCCGCGCATCGACGAGGCGGCCGCCGCGCTGGTGCAATGTCTGCAGGGCCTGACGCCGCCGGGGGCGTGAGCGTTGAGCGATGAGCGCTTTGCGTATCGCCTACGCAGAACGCCCAAGGCAAAACACCCAACGCACAACGCATAACCTCCCAGCCCCCTCAGCCCCAGCCATCCTGCGCGCGCAGATAGTGGGCCTGCCAGGACTGGGCCAGCGCTGCGGCACGGCCCAGGGCGGGCGTGCCGTGTCGAAGTCGATGACGCACAGCCAGTCCGCCCAGGCCGGGCGCGGCGGCTGCTCGCGGGTGCGCCCGTCGGTTAGCAGCCACAGCCAGCGCTGGCCCTGGCGATGGCGGCGCAGCAGGGCGTCGGCATCCTGCAGCGCAGCGCCCAGGGGCGTGCCGCCGCCACCGGCGAGCGGCGCCAGCGCGCCGCCAGCGTCCTGCAGCGCCCGCCCCGGCGCCAGCACCAGGGCGCTGCCGGCGCCGCCAAAGCCCAGCAGCGCGACCGGATCGCGCCAGCGGTAGGCCTGCGCCAGCAGCTCGGCCAGCACACCCTTGGCACGCGCCAGCTGCCCGGCGCGCAGCATGGAGCCTGAGCAATCCAGCACAAAGCAATGCAGCGCCGGCGCGCGTGGCGCTGCGGCACGCCGGTACACATGGGCAGGCATGAACTGCGGTGCTGCGCCGCGCGCCAGCAGGGTGCGCGGCCAGTCGATGGGCTGGCGGCGCTCGTGCTGCGGATGGGTGGCGGGCGCAGCTGCTGCATGGGTGGCCAGGGCGGCACCCGGCGGATTCAGCCCCTCGCGGCCCCGGTGGCGGCCGGGTTGGGCGGGCGAGGGGCTCAGGCTTTTTTTGAATTGCTCCAGTGCAGCGGGCGCAGCGGCTTGACCGGGGCGATGCCGACGGGTTCAGGGGGCAGGGCGCCCCAGTCGTCTTCGGCCCGGTCGCTGCCACTTTGCTCACCCGCCTCGGTGCCGCCTCCCGTGGGCACGTCTGCAGTCGGCGCGGCTGGCCCAGGGGCTGCGGCGGCTGTCGGTTCGGCACTTAGCGCCGCTGCGTCCTCGGGTGGTGGGGTGGGCGGCGTTGCCTGTGCAGGCGCCAGTGGCTGCGCTGCCGAGGGCGGCTCCACCGGCGCGCCGGCCTGGCGGCGGTGGCCCAGCACCAGCTCGGCCACTTCCTGCACATGCCTGGGCAGCACTTCGACCGCGCCCTGCCAGGCGGCCAAGGCCCGCGCGGCGCGCAGCAGCACCAGGTCGGCGCGCAGGCCGTCCACCCGGGCGGCAATGCACAGCTCGCTGACGGCGGCGTGTACGGCGTCGCTCCAGGGCAGGGCGCCGGCAGCGGCGGCCCGGGTGCGGGCGCGGGCGAGTTGCTGCCTCAGCTGCTGCTGGGCGCCCGCGTGGCGGGCGGCAAAGCCGGCCGGGTCGGCATCGAAGGCCAGGCGGGCGCGCACGATGGCCTGGCGGCTGGCGGCGTGCTGCACGTTGTCCAGCCGCACGGCCAAGCCCAGGCGGTCGAGCAGCTGCGGGCGCAGCGCGCCTTCCTCGGGGTTCATGGTGCCCACCAGGACGAAGCGCGCCGCGTGCTGGTGCGAGATGCCGTCGCGCTCGACCAGGTTCAGGCCGCTGGCGGCGGCGTCCAGCAGCACATCGACCAGGGCATCGGGCAGCAGGTTGATTTCATCGACGTACAGCACGCCGCCGTGCGCGCGCGCCAGCAGCCCGGGGGCGAAGCGCACCTCGTGGCCGGACAGGGCGCTTTGCAAGTCCAGCGTGCCGGTGACGCTCTCCAGCGCCGCACCCAGCGGCACGGTGACGAAGGGCGCCGGCGCCAGCAACTGCGCGAGGGCCCGCGCCGCCGTGGACTTGGCCGTGCCGCGCGGGCCTTCGATCAGCACGCCGCCGATGGCCGGGTCGATGGCGGCCAGCAGCAGGGCCAGGGTCAGGCGCGGCTGGCCGGTGATGGCGGCGAAGGGGAAGGGTGGGGGAGGGAGGGCGTCAGGCGTCATGACCGGGTGCGAGGGGGTGGCGGTATTGCTCCTTCCCCTGCTGGGGGAAGGCGGGGATAGGGCCGGCGATGGTCACTCCAGCTGCTCATCATGCGCCAGCGCCAGATCGTCGAGCCGCGCGGCGTAATCCCCCGGCTGCTGCCACAACCCCCGTGCAATCGCCTCGCGCAGGCGCGCCAGGATGTCGGCCAGCGCCTGCGGGTTGTGCTGCGCCAGAAAATCGCGGTTCACGGCATCGAACACATAAGCGTCGGTCACCATCGCATAGTGGTGGTCGCCCACCACCCGCGCCGTGGCGTCGAAGCCGAACAAGTAGTCCACGCTGGCTGCCATCTCGAACGCGCCCTTGTAGCCGTGGCGGCGCACGCCGGCCAGCCACTTGGGGTTGGTCATGCGCGCGCGCACCACGCGGCCGATTTCCTCCTGCAGGCTGCGCACGCGCGGCTGCGCCGGGTTGCCGTGGTCGCCGTGGTACAGCGCCGGCTGGCGGCCCGACAGGTGGCGCACGCTGGCCGCCATGCCGCCCTGGAACAGGTGGTAGTCGCCCGAGTCCAGGATGTCGTGCTCGCGGCTGTCCTGGTTGTGCAGCACGGCATCCAGCCCGGCCACGCGCAGTGCCAGCGCGTCGCCAGCGGCGCTGCCCTCGTCGCTCTGGCCATAGGCGTGGCTGCTGGCGGCCAGCCACGCGGCGCCCAGGTCGGCGTCGCTGTCCCACTGGCCCGAGCGCAGCAATAGCTCCAGTCCGCTGCCGTAGTGCCCCGGGCGGCTGCCGAAGACGCGCCAGCCGGCGCGCCGGCGTGCTTCATGCGTCGGCAGGCCCTGCGCGGCCAGTTGCGCGCTGTCGGCCAGGATGCGCGCGCGGATGGGGTTGTCGTGTTCGTCCTCGCCATCGAGCGCCGCCACGGCCTGCACGGCGGCGTCGAACAGCTGCACCGTGGCCGGGAAGGCGTCGCGAAACAGGCCGGAGATGCGCAGCGTCACGTCCACGCGCGGACGGTGCAGGCCCACGCGCGGGATGACCTCGAAGTCCACCACGCGCTGGCTGCCCGGCGCCCAGCGCGGGCGCACTCCTATCAGCGCCAGCGCCTGCGCGATGTCGTCGCCGCCAGTGCGCATGGTGGCCGTGCCCCAGACGGACAGGCCGATGCTGCGCGGGTAGTCGCCGTGCTCTTGCAGGTGGCGTTCGATGAGCGCGCGCGCGGCGCGCTCGCCCAGCGCCCAGGCGGTCTGCGTGGGGATGGCGCGCGTGTCCACGGTGTAGAAGTTGCGCCCCGTCGGCAGCACGTCGGGCCGCCCGCGCGAGGGCGAGCCGCTCGGCCCCGGCGGCACGAAGCGCCCGCGCAGCGCCTGGCTGAACTGGCGCAGCTCCTCGCCGCCGCAGGCGTCCAGGCGCGGCGCCAGCACCTGCAGCACGCGATCCAGCGCAGCGTTGGTGTTTTTGAATGAAATATGGCTCAAACCCTTGCTGGATAAGCGATGACAGCTATCATTTTTATCAATCTCTTGCTCCAGGCGCTGGTGCAGCAGCTGCGCGGCCAGCAACTCCAGGCGCTCGCGCGTGTCGCCCCAGTGGCGCCAGGGCGCGTCGCTGACTTGCTGCAGCAGCGCCGGGCGCTCTGCCGTGAAAGGCTCGGCGCTGCCGGGGGCGAAGGGGTCGGTGCCGTCTCCCAGCAGGTCGGCGGCCAGCGCGGCGATCAGGCCGGGTGCGCCGTCGGCGCTGGCGTAGCGCGCCAAGGCCAGCAGGGTGTCCCGCCGCTGCACGCCAATGGGGCTTGCGCCAAAGATGTGCAGGCCATCGCGGATCTGCGTTTCCTTCAACTCGCACAGATAGGCGTCGATGCGCTCCAGCACCCTGTCGTCCTCGCCCTGCGCCAGCGCCCCGTCCAGGCCCAGCTCGCCGGCGAGTTGCTGCTGGCGCACCAGGGCCAGGATTTGCTGGCGCAGCAGATCGGCGCGGCGTGCGTCCACCAGCAGGGCGTCGTAGAACTCATCGACCAGGCGCTCCAGCTCCTGCATGGGGCCGTGGTTCTCGGCGCGCGTGAGCGGCGGCATCAGGTGGTCGATGATGACGGCCTGGCTGCGCCGCTTGGCCTGCGCGCCCTCGCCGGGGTCGTTGACGATGAAGGGATACAGGTGCGGCAGGGGGCCGAAGATGGCGTCCGGCCAGCACGCGGACGACAGCGCCAGGCTCTTGCCCGGCAGCCACTCCAGATTGCCGTGCTTGCCCACGTGCGCCACGGCGTCCACCCTGAACACGTCGCGCAGCCAGAAGTAGAACGCCAGGTAGTGGTGCGGCGGGGGCAGCTCGGCGTCGTGGTAGTTGGCCCAGTCCTGCACCTCCAGGGTGCGCGCCGGCTGGATGCCGACGAAGACCTGGCCCAGGCGCAGGCCGGCGATCATGAAGCGGCCCTGGCGCAGCGCGGGATCGGCTTCGGGCGGGCCCCAGCGGGCGATGATGGCGGCTTCCATGCCCGGTGGTAGGGCGGCCAAGCGGGCGCGGTAGTCGGCCAGCGGGTAGCTTTGCAGGGCCGGGCGCAGCGGCCACTGCGTGGGGTCGTTGGCAATGCCTTGGGTCAGACGGCGCATCAGCGCGTCGCCGTCCTCGGGCAGGGCCTCAGTGCCCAGCTCGTGGCCCTCGCGCTGCAGCAGGTGCAGCAGCTGCATGACGGACGCGGGAGTGTCCAGGCCCACGCCGCTGCCGATGCGGCCTTCGCTGCCGGGGTAGTTGGCCAGGATCAGCGCCAGCCGCTTGTCCTGCGGCGCCAGTTGGCGCAGGCGGCACCAGCGCTGCGCCAGGTCGGCCACGAAATCCACCCGGTCAGGCTCACTTTGGTAGCGCACCAGATCGACCTGGGTGTGCGGGCAGCGCTCGGTGCCCGCCTTGAAGCTGATGGCGCGGCTGATGATGCGCCCGTCCATCTCGGGCAGCACGATTTGCATGGCGATGTCGCGCGGGCGCAGGCCCTGGCTGTCTTGCAGCCAGCCGCTGCGGTCGGTGCCGCTGACGATGACCTGCAGCACTGGCGCGTCACCGGCCAGCGCGTCTTGCGGCTGCGCGCCGCCGTCGTGGCCCAGGGCGGCAAAGGCCGTGGTGTTGAGCACCAGCTGTACGGCGTGCTGCTCGCACAGCGCGCGCAGCGTGGCCAGGCACAGGGCGTCCTTGAGCGAGTCCAGCGCCAGCGGCAGCGCGTTCAGGCCGCGTGCGTGCAGCGCCAACGCCAGGTCGTCAAAAGCGGCGGTATTGCCAGCCAGCAAGTGCGAGCGATAAAAGACCAGCGCCACGACCGGCGCGCCCGGGTGCCAGGCGCGCTGCAGGGCGGCCAGCGGGTCGGCGGCTGCGGGTGCCGGATCGTGGGCAGCGAGGGGCTGCGTCCAGGCCGTCGGCACGTGCAAGGCGACCTGCGGCAGTGGGCGCGGCGGCGGTGGCTCGCTGCCGTAGGCCAGGCCATGCCAGGCGACGGCACGCAGGAAATGCAGGGCGTTGGCCGCGCCGCCCGCGCGCAGATAGCGCCACAGCAGCCGGCCGGTGCCCTCGGGCAGGGTGCCTCGCGCCAGCAGGGCCGGGTCTTCGGTCAGGTCGCCCGAGAACAGCGTCAGCGCCTGCCCATGCTGGCGCGCCAGGGCGGCGAGTTGCTGGATGCCGTAGGGCCAGGTGGATTCCGAGCCCAGGTGATCGACGATGACCGCGCGCGCGTGCTGCAGTACTTCGTCGGCGTAGCGATCGAGCGAGGCATTGCCGCGCAGGTGCAGCAAATTGGCCAGGCGCAGGCTGGGAAAGCCGGGGTCGGTCTGCGCCAGCTGCGCGCGCGCGGCGGCCAGCAGGGCCAGCGTGGTGTCGGCGCTGCTGAGCACCACGATGTCGGCGGGGGTCTGCTCCAGGCAGATGACGGCGCTGTCGTCCTCGACGAAGCCGCCGGGGCGGGTGCTCAGCAGGTGCATAGCGAGGGTGTTACTCCCTCTCCCGCACGCGGGAGAGGGGGTGGAAAGCGTTGCTGGACAAGCGCAGACAGCTATTGAAACAGGAGCTATTCACGTCGCGAGCGGCGCCAGCGCGGCACGCACGGCGGCCTCGTCCAGGCCTTGGCCGATGAACACCAGCCGCGTGCGTCGCTCCTCGTCCGCGCGCCAGGGCCGGTCGAAGTGGTGCGAAAAGCGCGCGCCCACGCCCTGCACCAGCAGGCGCATGGGTTTGCCCGGCAGGGCGGCAAAGCCCTTGATGCGCAGGATGGGCTGCTCGGCCACCAACTGCTGCAGCGCGGCGAGCAGCGCCTCGCGCTCGACCTCGGGCAGCGCCACGTCAAAGGACTGGAACTCGTCGTGGTCGTGGTCTTCGTCATGGTCGTGGTGGCTGGCGCGCTCGTCGATGGTGGCCTCGGCAGCGCGCTGCAGGCCCAGCAGTACATCCAGCGGCAGCCGGCCTTCGGTGGCGTGTACCACCTTGACCTCGGGCGGCAGTTCGGCGCGCACCAGGGCCTCGACCTGCGCCAGCGCGGCCTCCTGAACCAGGTCGCACTTGTTGAGCACCACCAGGTCGGCGGCGCCGAGCTGATCCTCGAACAGCTCGTGCAGGGGCGATTCGTGATCCAGATTCGGGTCGGCGCGGCGCTGGGCGTCCACGGCGGCGGGGTGGGCGGCGAACTGGCCGGCGGCGGTGGCCGGCGTGTCCACCACGGTGACCACGGCGTCCACCGTGAAGGTGCCGGCGATCTCGGGCCACTGGAAAGCCTGCACCAGGGGCTTCGGTAACGCCAGGCCGCTGGTCTCGATCAGCAGGGCGTCGATCTCGCCCTTGCGGGCTGCCAGCTGCTGCATGACCGGGAAGAATTCCTCCTGCACCGTGCAGCACATGCAGCCGTTGGCCAACTCGTACAGCTGGCCGGCCTGCTCGCCCCCCGCGCCACCCTCATCGTCGCAGCCGATGCCGCAGGCCTTCAGGATGTCGCCGTCGATGCCGAGTTCGCCGAACTCGTTGACGATGACGGCGATGCGCCGGCCTTCGGCGTTGGCCAGCACGTGGCGCAAGAGCGTAGTCTTGCCGCTGCCCAGAAAGCCGGTGACCACGGTG
Source organism: Melaminivora jejuensis (assembly GCF_017811175.1). Classification (NCBI taxonomy): domain Bacteria; kingdom Pseudomonadati; phylum Pseudomonadota; class Betaproteobacteria; order Burkholderiales; family Comamonadaceae; genus Melaminivora; species Melaminivora jejuensis. The sequence goes on along the minus strand of NZ_JACWIJ010000002.1, from coordinate 1,785,068 downwards.
GCGGGGATCTTGCCCAGGGCCGGGCGGGTGTCTTGGTTCATGTTCATGCTCCAGCGGTAAACAGGCGGCGCTCCAGCAGCGCCGAGCCGTGCGGGCGGTGCAGCGCCTTGGCGGCGGCCAGCACGGCCAGATCGACCAGCGGCTCGACCAGGATGACCAGCAAGTAGGCGCCGCCGAAAGACGCGATCTGCTGCAGGTTGTCCGCACCCACGCCGTGGCCGTACAGCGCCCAAAAGGCCACCCAGGCGATGATGCCGCCCTGGAAGGCCAGTGACAGCTTGAAGGTCTGGCCGTAGCTCAGGTCCACATAGCGCGTATGCGGGGCGATGATGCGCCGCGCCAGCGCCGCCGTGGCAAACAGCGGCGCCAGCAGCGTGGTCACGTTCATGCCGTACTGCGGCAGATCGGACGGGGCGAAGAACAGGCCTTGCACCAGCAGCCCGGCGGCCAGTCCGATGGCGGCGGCCGCCGGCCCGAACAGCAGCAGCAGCGTGCTGCCCAGGATCAGGTGGACTTCGGACACGCCCACCGGGTGGTGCGGCAGTACCTCGAAGGAGCCAAACACCAGCAGCGCCGCCAGCAGGCTGCGCCCTGCTGGCGCAGCGCGCGTGCGCCGGCAAAGGCCGTGGTGGCCAGCAGCGCGGCGGCGCTGGCATAGCTGAGAAGGATTTTTGCGCCGTCAACGACGCCGGGTTCGATGTGCATAGTCCAGTCCGTTTCGCCAGGATTGCAAGGCGGCACAGGCGCCGGGGATGGACTGAAAAGACGGGTGCTGCAGGCAGTGCGGGCAGGCGCTGGCAAGGGCAGCGCAGGCCGGACGGCGCAGGCCCGGCCCCGTCCCCGAAGCCCATGCCTTGAATGCTTCGGGCCGGTCTTCTGGCTCACCTTCGTCCTCGGCCACGCCTTCCCGCGCCCGTGGGGGCGCAGTGGCTGGATGTGGCGTCGTCAGGCTCACAGCAGCGGGGGCTGCGCCGGAATGGCCCTGATCTCCTGATCTGGCAGGGCGGCACCGGCTTCCCGTTTCACCGGCGCTGGCTGAAGTGGACATCAGCGCGGGCCGGCACCCGAAACGGTCGGCAGTATAGGCCGGGCTGGGCGCAGCGCCGGCAGCACTTCGCGGGCAAACAGGGTCATGCCGGCCAGGGCCTGGGCACGCGACAGCAGGCCGTTGGCATTGAAGACGCAGCGCAGCGCACCGATGCCGCTGGACTGGCCCAGTTGCATCAGCTGCTCGTGGCACTGCTCGGGCGTGCCCACGATCCATTGCTCGCGCAGGGCGCGTGCCGTGTCCAGCGGTGCGACGGCGTGTGCCGGCACGCCGCGGCGCCCGGCGAAATACACGCGCCGCTCATGCAGGCGCGGCCATAGTTCGTCGAGCAGGGCCTGGGCCTCGCTGCGGCGGCTGGCGATGCAGACATAGCGCGACAGCGACGAGCGCGCCAGTACCTGCTGGCCGGCAGCGGCATCGACCAACTGCCGCACCTGCGCCAGCTGCGCGGCCTCCGGCGGCTCCAGGCTGAGCAGCAGCGGCAGGCGCCGGGCCAGGGCAAACGCCAGGGTCTCGGCGGTGCTGCCGGCCACGTACAGCGGCACGGCGCGCGCTGCGTCCAGCAAGGTCGTGCAGCAGTGCTCGAAGCGCGTGCGCGTCTCCTCCTGGGCGATGCCCAGTTGCGCCAGCGTGGCGGCATCCGTGCCCCGGCCCAGGCCGGCGTCCAGGCGGCCATCGCTCTGGAAGTGCAGCTGCAGCAGCTCCTCGGCCAGCAGCAGCGGCTGGTGCAGGGGCGCCACCAGCGCCGAGATGCCCACGCGCAGCCGCTCGGTGCGCGCCAGCAGCGCAGCAGCCAGCAGCAGGGGCGAGGGGTAGGGGCCGCTGCCTTCCAGCAGCCGGAATTCATGGAACCACACACCGTCAAAGCCCAGCTGCTCGGCGGTGCAGAAAAAATCCAGCAGTTCGCGGTGCGGCCCCAGCGTGGCCTCGCGCGACCAGCCGGCCAGGTCGAAGCGCTGGAATCCGCGCGGGGGTTGAGGGGTCATGCCACGGCCTCGGGTTGGGTGAAAAACTGCTGCCCCTGCACCTGCAGGGCAGCGATGGGTGCGCCATAGGCCTGGGCCAGCAGCGCGGGGGTCAGCACTTCGGCGGGTGGGCCATGGGCCAGCAGCCGCCCCTGGCCCAGCAGCGCCAGGCGGTCGCAGTACCGCGCGGCTGCGTGCAAGTCGTGCAGCACGATGACCACGGCGCGCTCGCGCGCTGCCTCGTGCAGCAAGGCCATCAGACGGTGGTGGTGCGGTATGTCCAGGTGGGCGGCAGGCTCGTCGGCCAGCAGCAGTGCGGGGCTGTGCGCCAAGGCGCGCGCCAGTGCCACGCGCGCGCGCTCGCCGCCCGACAGGCTGGCCAGGCGCCGGCCCAGCAGGGGCTGCAGCTCGCAGCGCTGCAGCCAGGGGCCAGGGCGGGCGCCGGGGTGCAGATGCAGCGCCTCATGCACCGTCAGATCCCAGTGGCTGTGCCCGTCCTGCGCCACGTAGCCGACCTGGCGCGCCAGCTCGTGCGCCTTCCAGTGCTGCGGCGCGCGGCCCTGCACCAGCACGCGCCCGCAGTGCGGCGCCAGCAGCCCCAGTGCGGCACGCAGCAGGCTGGTCTTGCCGGCGCCGTTGGCGCCCACCAGCCCGAGCAGGCCACGCGCCGGCACCTGCAGATCCACCTGTTGCAGCAGCACCCGCCCGGCTACCGCCAGCGAGAGCTGTTCGAAGGCCAGGGCCGGCGCAGTGCTGCTCATGCCTTGGCGCGCAGCAGCAGGAACAGGAAAAATGGCCCGCCGATCAGCGCGGTGAGCAGGCCAATGGGGATTTCGCTGGGCGCCAGCGCCGCGCGCGCCACGGCGTCCACGGCCACCAGCAAAGCGCCCCCGGCTACGGCGCAGGCTGCGGCCAGGCGCGCGTGCAGCGGGCCCAGCCACCAGCGCAGCACGTGCGGCACGATCAGCCCGACAAAGCCGATCAGGCCGCCCCAGGCCACAGCCAGCGCTGTGGCCAGCGAGGCCAGCATGACGGCGCGTGCCGAGAAGGCTGCCGTGCGCACTCCCATGGCATGCGCCGTCTCCTCGCCCAGGCCCAGTGCGTCCAGCCCGGGCGCCAGGGCGCGCACCAGCAGCGCCAGCACGGCCAGCGCTGCCAGCAGCGCCAGTGCCTCGCCCCAGGCGGCGTTTTGCACGCCGCCCAGCTGCCAGGAGACGATGGCGCGCAGGTTGGTCGTCTCGTCGCCCCACAGCATCAGCATCAGGCTGCGCAGTGCCGAGAGGATGGCCGCCAGCGCCACGCCGGCCAGCAGCAGCCGCCCGCTTTGCCAGGCGCCCCCCAGGCGGGCCACCAGCAGCACCAGCCAGCCTGCGCCCCAGGCGCCGGCGAAGGCCAGCAGCGGCAGGCTCCAGCTGCTGGGCACTGCCGCCGGCAGCAGCAGCGCCACGGCAGCGCCCACGGCCGCACCGCTGGCGCTGCCCAACAGATAGGGCTCGGCCAGCGGATTGCGAAACACCCCCTGGAACACCAGCCCGGCCAGGGCCAGAAAGCCGCCCACGGCAAACGCCGTGGCCACGCGCGGCGCGCGCCAGACGCGCACCAGCTCGGCGGCGGCGTCGCCTGCCAGCCAGCGCCAGGGCGGCACGGTGGCGGCGCCCAGGCTCAGTGCGGCCACTGTCGCCAGCGCAGCCAGCGCCAGCAGCAGCGCCCAGGCGCGCGCCGCACCAGGCCGGGCGCGCTCGGGCCGGGCGGTCAAGCCCCACCTCCGGCAGCAGAGGGGTTTGGGGTGTCGGCAAAAAGCTCAGGATGCAGCGCCCGTGCATAGGCCTGCACCGCCTGCACCTGGCGCGGGCCGGGGATCAGCTTGTGGCCGCGTTCGAGCACCACCACGCGCCCGCTGCGCACGGCGCGCAGCCGGCTCCAGCCAGGGCGGCGGGCGATCAGCTCGGGATCCCTGGGCACCTGTTGCAGCGAGATGATGACCTGCGGGTCATGCAGGAAGATGGCTTCGGCGCTGACCTGCTGGGCGCCCTGCAGCGTGTCGGCAAAGACGTTGCGCCCGCCGGCCCAGCGCAGCGCATCGCTGGCGTAGTGACCGCGCCCCATGGTCTGGTAGGCGCCGCGCGCAGCGGCAGCGGTCTCCAGATAGACGCTGCGCACGGGGGCGCCGGCCACGCGCTGCGCCACCTCGGCCAGGGCCTGCTGCATGTGCTCCTGTTCGCGCCGGGCCGCGTCCTCGCAGCCGGTGGCCTGGCCCAGCAGTGCCAGGTTGCGTAGCACGGCGGGCAGATCCGGATGCGCCAGCACCAGGCTGGGCGTGCCGATGCGTGCAAAGGCATCGACCAGGTGCAGGGCCGACTGGTGCGCCGGCGTGAGCACCAGCAGGTCGGGCCGGTGGGCGGCGGCGGCCTCGACGGAGTAGCCCAGGGCGCCGCCGATGCGCGGCTTGGCCACGGCCTCGGGCGGCCAGCGCACCGTACCGCCGATGGCCGCCACGCGCTCGCCCAGGCCCAGCGCCCAGGCCAGTTCGACGTTGCTGGGAAAAACCACCAGCAGCCGCTCGGGCCGACGCTCGATGCGCACGCGCCGCCCCAGCGCGTCCACCACCTCGCGCGGGAACGCCCCCGCTGCGCCGGCGGCCCCGGCCTGCGCGGCGCAGCCTGCCAGCAGCATGTGTCCCAGCATGTCGCGGCGGTGCATCAGAAGCGGTAGCGTGCGCGGGCGAACCAGGTGCGCGGGGCGCCGGCGTTGCCCGCGTCCTGCGCCGACAGGTCGTCGCCGATGTAGTAGCGGTCGCTCAGGTTGTTCACCCCCGCCTGCAGCGTCCAGCGCGCTGTGGCGTCCCAGCTGGCGGCGACGTTGAGCAGCACATAGGCCGGCAGCTTCTGCGGATTGGCCGTGTTGTCGCGCAGGAAGCGCGAACCCACCGAATTGGCGCTGGCAGCCACCGTCCAGTCGCCCTCGCGCCAGGTCACGCCCAGGCCGGCGATGTGGTGGGCCGACATGCGCATACGCAGGCCGCCGTAATTGGCCGACGGCACGCCGGCGTTGGTGTAGGTCTGGAAGTCGCTCAGGCGCGCGTCCTGCCAGGTGTAGTGGGCCCAGCCGCTCCAGCGCGGCGAGAGCCGCCACTGCGCCTGCGCCTCCAGGCCGTGTACGCGCGAGGTGGCATTGGTCGAGATGAACGAGTCGGGGCCGTTGCGGTAGTAGCGCTGGCCGTCGATCTTGCGCGCCTCGAACACGCTGACCTGGTAGGCCCAGGACGCATCGAGCGCCCGGCCCTTGAGCCCGATCTCCCGGCTGCGCGTGCGCTCGGGACGCAGGATGTTGGGCATGACGATGCCGTCGCGCGTATTCAGCGCCACGGCCTGCGGGCGAAAGCCCTCAGTCCAGTTGGCAAACAGCACATGCTCGCCGGCTGCGCCGCGCAGCCACAGCCAGTCGGCGGCAATGCGCGGGCTGTTGCGGCTGGCGCTCTGGTAGGACTGCACGGACGTGTCCGAGCGTGCCAGGCGCTGCGTGAAGTGGTCGCGCCGCAGGCCCAGCGTCAGGCCGGCATCGCCCCATTCCAGGCGATCCTGCATGTAGATGCTGCGCACTTCCTGGTCAAAGCGCGAGCCGGTCACGCGGCCACGGATGCCGCGCGGGTCGTTGCCGATATTGCTCACCGGCGTGTCGTAGTCGGGGCCACGGTAGGTGGGCGCGTTGCTGAAGGCAGGCGAGGCCTGATCCTGCCAGCCGCGCTCCAGGTTCAGGCCGATCTGCAGCTCGTTGCTCCAGTGCTTGCCAGCCGACAGGTGGGCCAGCGACAGGTCATGGAACACGCCGCTGTCGTCGGTCTGCGTCTCGGAATAGCCTTTGCTGACGGCGGCCGGCGGCGGCACGATAGTGATGCCGCCGGCGAACAGCCGGTCGTAGCGCGTGATGCTGCTGAGGTGGCGCAGGCTCAGGCCCTGGCCCCACTCGATCCTGTTCTTCCACGACAGCGACTGGTAGTGTCCGGTCACGCGCGAGCCGTCGATGCCGTAGTTGTCGCGCCAGCCGATGCCGAACATGGGCCGGCCACCTTGCAGCGGCACGATGGAGCCGCGGTAGGCATTCACGTCGCTGTCGAAATACTGCGCGCCGGTGACCCACTGCGGGGTGAGCGCCCAGTCGCCCGAGAGCACCGCTGCCTGCTGGGTGCGCCCGGCGCCGCGCTGGAAGCCGTCCCAGTGGTTGCTGGCCAGGCCGACAAACAGATTGCCGCGCTCGAAGTCCCAGCGCTGGCGCAAGCTAGCGTCGGTGCGGCCGAAGCGGCCCAGCGTAGCCGTAGCCTCGCCGCCGGCCTGCTCGGGCTTGAGGAAGAACTGCACGACGCCGCCGATGGCGTTCTTGCCGTACAGCGCCGAGGCCGGGCCTTTGATGAATTCGATGCGATCGACCAGTTCGGGGGCAACCAGGGTCACGTCGGCGTTGCCCTGCAGCAGGCGCAGCGGCACGCCGTCGATCAGCACCAGCACGTCCTGCGTGTCGCGCAGGCCGCGCGTCTCGAAGCGTGTGTAGTAATTGCCCTGGGTGCCGTGCTGCAGGCCAGGCACGCTGCGCAGCTCGTCCTCCAGCGTGATGGCGCCGGCGGCGTCCATCTGCGCGCGCTCGACCACGGTGGCGGCAAAGGGCAGGCGCAGCGGGTCGGCCTCCAGGCGCGTGGCGGTGGAAATGCTCTGCTGGCTGGTGACCTGCACCGCCGGCAGTGCGCCCTGGGTGGGCGCTGCTGCTGCGCTGCCCGTCTGCGCGTTTGCTGCGCCCCACAGGCTGCAGCCGGCCAGCAGGCAGGCCCGCCAGGGGCGCACGAGGCTGGGCCGGCGGGATGGAAGGATGGATGGCATGGAACGCAACTCCCTGATCCGCTGGGTCTGCTCGCCCGCAGACCACGCTCGACTGTTGGAAAGGCGCCGAGGCAGGAATCAGGGGGCGGACGCTGCCGCGCGGGGCAGGGCGCGGCCAGGGGGCAGCGTGTGTCCGGCCCGCTGCTCGCCCGCAGCCGCCGCTACATGCTCACGCAGGCCGGTATCCGGGCTTGCGGACGGTGCGCTTGGCGCACCAGGCCTCGCGCCTTCCCGCGCCGCATGGCGCAGTGGCGGCCAGCCATGCCGAGGGCATGGCGGCGGGCGAGGCTTGGTTTCCGCTGACCGTTGCGGGGGCAGCGCAGGAATTGCGGCTTTGCTGCAGAAAATTCTTGCTGCAGGAGGCGCCGCGCACCTGCTTCCCGTTGAACCCTGCAGGCCGCAAGAGCGGCAGGCCGGGCACCTGGTGAGAGCGCCGCCGCCGGGTGGATGGAAAAGGCCCGGGCGGGCGGCGGGCGCGATTGTGGCACAGGGCGCCGGCAGCAGCGTTGCCTGCGCCTGCCGCTCTTTCGTCAGTCCTGCTGCTCCAGGAAGCGCTGCGCATCCAGCGCCGCCATGCAGCCCGTGCCGGCGCTGGTAATCGCCTGGCGGTAGGTGTAGTCCTGCACGTCGCCGGCAGCGAATACGCCGGGCACGCTGGTCTGGGTGGCAAAGCCCTGGTGCCCGCCCTGGGTGTTGATGTAGCCGCCTGCCATGTCCAGCTGGCCCTGGAAGATGTCGGTGTTGGGCGAGTGGCCGATGGCGATGAAGCAGCCCTGCAGCGGCAAGTCCTCGGTATGACCGTCCTCGGTACTCTTGACGCGCACGCCGGTGACGCCCGAGTCGTCGCCCAGCACCTCGTCGAGCGTGAAATGCGTCTTCAGCTCGATCTTGCCCTCGGCGACCTTCTCATGGAGCTTGTCGATCAGGATGGGCTCGGCGCGGAACTTGTCGCGCCGGTGGATCAACGTGACCTTGCGCGCGATGTTGGACAGGTACAGGGCTTCCTCCACGGCAGTGTTGCCGCCGCCGACCACGCAGACATCCTGCTCGCGGTAGAAAAAACCGTCGCAGGTGGCGCAGGCTGACACGCCCCGGCCCATGAAGGCCTCCTCGGACGGCAGGCCCAGGTACCTGGCCGAGGCGCCGGTGGCGATGATCAGCGCGTCGCAGGTGTACTGGCCCATGTCGCCGGTCAGGGTGAAGGGGCGCTGGCTCAGATCGACGGCGCTGATGTGGTCGAACACGATCTGCGTCTGGAAGCGCTCGGCGTGCTGCAGGAAGCGCTGCATCAGATCCGGCCCCTGCACGCCCAGCGGGTCGGCGGGCCAGTTGTCCACGTCGGTGGTGGTCATGAGTTGGCCGCCCTGGGCCATGCCGGTGACGAGCAAGGGTTTCAGGTTAGCGCGGGCGGCATAGACGGCGGCGGTGTAGCCGGCGGGGCCGGAGCCGAGGATCAGGACTTTGGCGTGCTGGGTGGGGGTGTTGGACATGGGGTTCGTCAAAGTGTCGGGGTTGGGCGGGCAAGAGTGCCGCAACGGTCGGTGAGGGCGCGGCGGGCGGCCCCGGCGCGGCGGGCGGCCCCGGCGCGGCGGCGGATCATTGTAGGGATGCCCCTGCGGCCCCTGTCCCGGCGCGGGTCATGGGGTAAGCTTGCGCGCTGGTTTTTCTGTATGACTTACTCCTTCAATACCCTGAACGGAGCGCCACCGCCCCAGAGTGCGCTGCGCAGTGGTGTGGCGCGCTTCAGCCACGAGCTGATCCTGGTGCTGGCGCTGCTGGCGCTGCTGGTCTGGCTGCTGGCGCTGCTCAGTTACTCCCCGAAGATGCGGCCTGGTCCACCACCGGCACCGGCGCTGCCACGGCCAACTGGCTGGGCCGGCTGGGCGCCTGGCTGGCCGATGGCAGCTACTTCCTGCTGGGCTTTTCCGCCTGGTGGGGCGTGGCGGCGGCCTTGCACGCCTGGCTGGCCTCACTGGCGCGCTGGATGCGCGGCGCCAGCTACGAAGGCCTGCTGTCGTGGCGCCAGCGCGGCGCCTTCTGGCTCGGCCTGGCGCTGCTGCTGTGCGCCAGCTGCGGGCTGGAGTGGTCCCGTCTGTACCGTTTCGAGCCAGCGCTGCCCGGCCATGCCGGCGGGATGTTGGGCTATCTGACAGGGCCGCTGGCGGTGCAGTGGCTAGGCTTCACCGGCTCGGGCCTGATCGGCGTGATGCTGGCGCTGCTGGGTGCGGCGCTGGTCTTCGGCTTTTCCTGGGGGCACCTGGCTGAGCGCCTGGGCCGGCGCATCGATGCCGTGGTGCTGGCCAGCCGGGCGCAGGGCGAGCGCGCGCGCGACGCTGCTGCTGGCCGGCGCGCGGCGCGCCAGCGCCAGGCTGCGCTGGGCGAGGAGCCGCGCCATGAGCCGGTGGTGGAGGCGCTGCGGCCTGGCTCGGCGCCGGCTCCGGAAGCGCCGCCAGCCGCCGCTGCCGTCCCCCAGCCGCCAGCCGCCGCTGCCGCCTTCAGCCCTGAGCCGCTGCAGTCGTCCACCCGCGCCGAGCCAGCCCCGGCAGCCGCAGCGACAGGTGCGCCTGCCGCGCGCGCCCAGCCAAGGCCGCCGGCTTCGGGTGGCCTGGGTGACGAGGCGGGCCTGCCCCAGGTCAGCCTGCTCGATCCGGTGCAGGCGCTGCAGGAAAGCGTCACGCCCGAGACGCTGGAGATGACCAGCCGCCTGATCGAGAAAAAGCTGCAGGATTTCGGCGTGGACGTGCAGGTGGTCGAGGCCATGCCCGGCCCGGTCATCACACGCTACGAGATCGAGCCGGCCACGGGCGTCAAGGGCGCGCAGATCGTGAACTTGGCCAAGGATCTGGCGCGCAGCCTGAGCCTGGTGTCCATCCGCGTGGTCGAGACCATTCCCGGCAAGACCACCATGGCGCTGGAGCTGCCCAATGCCCGGCGCCAGACCATCCGCCTGGCGGAAATCCTGGGGTCAACGGTCTATCACGACGCCAGAAGCCTGCTCACCGTGGGCCTGGGCAAGGACATCATCGGCCAGCCCGTGGTGGCAGACCTGGCCAGGATGCCGCATTGCCTGGTGGCCGGCACCACCGGCTCGGGCAAGTCGGTGGGCATCAACGCCATGATCCTGAGCCTGCTGTACAAGGCCGAGCCCAAGGACGTGCGCCTGCTGATGATCGACCCCAAGATGCTGGAGATGAGCGTCTATGAGGGCATCCCGCACCTGCTGGCCCCCGTGGTCACCGACATGAAGCAGGCCGCGCACGGCCTGAACTGGTGCGTGGCCGAGATGGAGCGGCGCTACAAGCTCATGAGCAAACTGGGCGTGCGCAACCTGGCCGGCTACAACGCGAAGATCGACGAGGCGGCGGCGCGCGAGGAGTTGGTGCCCAACCCCTTCAGCCTGAACCCCGAAGCGCCCGAACCCCTGGAGCGGCTGCCGCACATCGTGGTCATCATCGACGAGCTGGCCGACCTGATGATGGTCGTGGGCAAGAAGATCGAGGAGCTGATCGCCCGCTTGGCGCAGAAGGCGCGCGCTGCCGGCATCCACCTGATCCTGGCCACGCAGCGCCCCAGCGTGGATGTCATCACCGGCTTGATCAAGGCCAACATCCCGACGCGCATCGCGTTCTCCGTGGGTAGCAAGATCGACAGCCGCACCATCCTCGACCAGATGGGCGCCGAGGCCCTGCTGGGCATGGGCGACATGCTGTACATGGCCAGCGGCACCGGGCTGCCGCTGCGCGTACACGGTGCCTTCGTGTCCGACGAGGAAGTGCATCGGGTGGTCGAATACCTGAAGACACAAGGGGAGCCGGACTACATCGATGGTGTGCTGGAGGGCGCTAGCCTCGACGAGGAGGGCGCCAGCAGCGGCTTCGGCGGCCTGGACGGCGGCGGGGACGGCGAGAAAGACCCCATGTACGACCAGGCGGTGGAAGTGGTGCTCAAGGATCGCAAGGCCAGCATCTCCTACGTCCAGCGCAAGCTGCGCATCGGCTACAACCGCTCGGCGCGGCTGCTGGAGGACATGGAAAAGGCTGGCCTGGTCAGCGCCCTCACTTCCAACGGCCAGCGCGAAGTGCTGGTGCCGGCCCGCAGCGAATGAACCCCTGGACAGGACGCCCCTTGAAAAAAATTTTTGCTTCTCTCTTGATAGCTGGCTGCGCCCAGTGGGCCTGGGCTGACGGCCTGAAAAGCCTGGAAGACTTCATGAAGACCGCCAGGAGCGGCAGCGCCAGCTTCACCCAGACGGTGACTGCGCCGCCCCGTGACGGCCAGGCCGCGCGCAGCAAGACCAGCAGCGGCCAGTTCGACTTCCAGCGCCCCGGGCGCTTTCGCTTCGTCTATCAAAAGCCCTTCGAGCAGACCATCGTCGCCGATGGCCGGACGCTGTGGCTCTACGACGCCGATCTGAACCAGGTGACCCAGCGCGCGCAGGAGCAGGCGCTGGGCTCGACCCCGGCGGCGCTGGTCGCCTCGGCGCCCGACTTGGCGGCGCTGCGCGGCGACTTCACGCTGGAGTCGGCGCCGGACGAGGGCGGCCTGCAATGGGTGCTGGCCACGCCCAAGGCCTCGGGCAGTCAGCTCAGGAGCGTGCGCGTCGGCCTGGACGGCGCACGGCTGGCGGTGCTGGACATCGAGGATAGCTTCGGCCAGCACTCGGTCATCCGCTTTGCCGACATGCAGCTCAACCCGCAGTTGCCGACCGGCACCTTCAGCTTCAAGGTGCCTGCCGGCGCCGATGTGCTGCGGCAGTAGGCTGCAGGGATGCTATATTTCTAATAGCTGTCAACGCTTGCTGGGTAAGGGTTTCAGCCGTTTTTCATTGGAAATCATGCTGATTGGGCTGGCGGCGCGGCGTGCGCCGTGGTGACGAAGGCGTCGGAGAAGCAGAAGTTCTCGTCCAGGCCCTGGGCGACGAATTCCGGCACCGCCGTCTCCACCATGCGCACCGAGCCGCACAGATAGACCTCGTGGCCGCTCAGGTCGGGGTGATCGTGCAGCATGGCCTGGTGTACCAGGCCGGTGCGGCCCGTCCAGCCATCGCCGGGCTGGGCGTCCGACACCACCGGGATGACCTCGAAATTGCCGTGCTCGCGCTGCCATTGCCGGCACAGGTCGATCTGGTACAGATCCCCGGGCTGGCGCACGCCCCAGTACAGCCGCATGGGCCGCTGCACGCCGCGTGCGAAGGCGTCCTCGACGATGCTCTTGATGGGTGCAAAGCCCGTGGCGCCGGCGACGAACAGGATGGGCTGGCTGCCGTCGCGCAGCGTGAACTGGCCCAGCGGCCCCTCGAAGCGCAGCACGTCGCCCACCCGCATGGCCTCGAACACATGGGTGGTGAAGCGACCGCCCGGTACCAGGCGCACGTGCAGCTCGATGTCGTCGCTGGCCCCGGGCCGGTTGGCGAACGAGAAGGCGCGCCGCTGCCCGTCCTCCAGCAGGATGTTGATGTACTGGCCGGCCACGTAGGCCAGGCGCTGCCCCGGGGGCAATTGCAGCACCACGCGCATCACGTCGGGCGCCAGGCGCTGCAGCGCCGTGACCGTGGCTGTGTGGATCTGCTGCTGCCGGGCCTCGGCGCCGGTGAAGCCTGCGACCTCGATGGCCATGTCCCCCTTGGGCACGGCGCAGCACATCAGCGCCTTGCCGCTGGCCCGGTCGGCATCGGACAGGGCGCTTTTCTGGTAGGGCCGGTGCTCGAAGCTGCCTTGCTCGACCGTGCACAGGCACAGGCCGCAGGCGCCGTTGCGGCACTCGTAGGGCAGGGCCAGGCCGTGACGCAGGCCGGCGTCCAGGATGGTCTCGTCGGCGCGCACGGCAATGGTGCTGCGCGCACCTTGCGCGCCCTGCTCGCCCTGCACCAGCACCTGATGCTGCGGCGCAGCGCTGCGCCGCAGTTTCGGCGGCCACCACGGCAGCAGCGCCACCAGCACCGACGCCCCGACCACCAGCGCCCACACCCGCCCCAGCGGCCACTGGCTGAGCAGCGGGAACACGGCCATGTAGAACCAGTCCAGCTCGACGCTGGTGATGGCGTGCGCCAGATCGACCGGGCCGCCCTGGCTGTACACGGGCGCGACCAGCGCCAGCACCAGCAGGGACGCCAGCAGGCCGATGACGATGGGCTGCGGCGGCGTGGTGCGCGCCTTGGGCACGCGCTGCACGTGGATCCACATGACCATCAGCACCACCAGCGGTAGGCCCAGGTGCAGGAAGGACAGCAGCGTGAAAAAGCGCGCGCCCACGTGGTCGGTGTAGAGGAAGTTGCGCATCAGGCTGCCGCTGAACAGGGGCAGCCAGTCCAGCCATTCGAAGCTGGCCACGGTGACGTACTGCGCCAGTTGATCCCATGGCAGCATGTAGCCGTTGATGCCCGAGGCATAGACCATCCAGATCAGCAGCACGCCGGTGATCCAGGAGAACCAGCGAAAGCCGTGATAAAGATTGAAGGCGAAGTAGCGCAGCATGTGCAGCACCATGGTCAGCACCATGGCGTCCGAGGCGTAGCGGTGGATGCTGCGCAGGATGCCGCCCAGCCACCATTGGCGCGTGCTCAGTGCGACCACCGATGAGTAAGCCTCGGCCACGCCGGTCTCGAAGAACACGTACAGGTACAGCCCGCTCCCCCCGATGATCCAGAACAGGAAGAAGGTGATGGCGCCCAGGTGGTAGAACGGGTTGATGCGGTCGCCGAAGGCAGCGTTGAACAGGCCCTCGACGCGCAGGAACAGGGTCTGCAGGAGCTTTTGCAGCGCGCCTATCATGGCTGCCGCCCCGCTGCCGACGACCGGGCCTGCGGCTGCATGGCGCGCAGCGTGACCACCACGAACAGCAGGCCGCCGATGATGGCCACCAGCCCGCCCAGGCCCATCAGGCCCATACCAGCGATCTCGGCGGTGCTGCGCAGCACCTGCTCGGCGCCGGCCACCTTGCGCTGCACGCCATAGCCGCCTGACCAGACCAGGCCGATGATGTGCATCAGCTGGCCCAGGCCATAGACCCAGGGCTGCCAGGTCGCCATGCGGCCCTGCGCAGCCCGATAGCCCAGCGCCGGCAGCAGGCGATAGACGGCGCCCATCAGTGCCAGCGTCACGCCGACGATGCAGCCGTGGTAGTGCGCTGGGATGCGCACGTTGCTGCCATTGATGAAGATGCCGATCACGCCGCCCGAGGCAAACAGCAGCACCGAGGCCAGCAGCGCCGCGCGCAGCGGGCGCATGGCCGGGCTCAGGTTGCGCTGCAGCGCCATCGCCAGCACCACGGCCAGGCCCACCGGCAAGATGGCCGGCCCGCCGCCCAGGCGCATGGCCCAGGTCAGCAGGTTGCGGTGCTCGACCGAGGCCACATCGTGCGCCAGATAGGCCCAGGGCGTGACGAAGACGCCAGCCAGCGCCAGCGCCAGCAGCGCCAGCACCACGCGCGGCGTCAGCAAGATGGGTGCGCCGCAGCTGCTGGCCAGCCACAGCCAGGCCACCAGCATCAGGAGCGTCCAGGTGAACTGCAGGGCATGGCCGCCGCCCCAGAACAGGATTTCGTAATAGGCCTTGCCGTGCAGGCTGGTCGGCAGCACGGCCCACGACCAGGCGAAGCTCAGCAGTGCCACGGCGGTGGCAATGGCGGCGGCGCGCAGGCCGAAGTGCAGCGCCCCGCGCCCGGCCCACTGCAGGCCCAGGCGTGGCGCCGTCCACAGGTCGCGCAGCACCAGCAGGGCGGCGCCGGCGCCAAAGGCCACCAGCCCGGCCAGGAACAGCGGCGAGTCCAGCACCGGGATGTAGTTGGCCATGATGGGCGCGCCCGGCTGCACGAAGGGCGCCAGCGCCATGGCCAGCGTGCCCGCCCCGGTGATCCCCAGCGCCCAACGGCCCAGGCCTTGCGCGCGGGCTTCGCCGTGCAGGCTCCACAGCACGCCGGCCAGGGCGACGAACCACACCAGCACCGACAGATCGACATGCAGCACCAGCGCGACATGGAAGAAGTCTGCCGTCGGCAGCCACTGGTTGACCCAGGGCGTGCGCGCGGCTACCAGCAGGATGGAGAACACGCCCGAGCCGATCAGCGCCGCCAGGCCCAGCCACAGCCAGCCGCGTGCCAGCGGCAGCCGGTCATCCGCAGGCAGGTCGAGCTGGTAGCTGGCGCCAGGCCGGGCGGCGGGTGGGCAGGCGGCGGGGCGTGCGCGCACGCCGTTGGGGAAGGTGGTGCTGGTCATTGGAAAACGATGCCTCCCTTGTCCGCGTTGAAGTCGATCACCAGCACCTGCGCGGGCTGCAGGGTGATGG
Source organism: Melaminivora jejuensis (assembly GCF_017811175.1). Taxonomy (NCBI): domain Bacteria; kingdom Pseudomonadati; phylum Pseudomonadota; class Betaproteobacteria; order Burkholderiales; family Comamonadaceae; genus Melaminivora; species Melaminivora jejuensis. The sequence goes on along the minus strand of NZ_JACWIJ010000002.1, from coordinate 1,769,905 downwards.
TGGCGTCGCGCTGATGCACGGGAGCGCCGGGCCTGGGGTCGTCCTGCAGGCGCACGGCGATGTGGTGTGTGCCGGCGGGCAGATCCAGGCGCCGGTAGAAAGTCGAGGCGCCATCGCGCGACAGGCCCGCCGGCAGGGCGGTGTGCTGCAGCACCTGCTGGCCGTCGATGTCCACCTCGATGTGGACGGGGGCGCGCTCGCGCTCGCACTGCGTGGCGCGGCGCATGTTGGGCGGCAGCCGGGCCAGCTCCTCGGCGCTGTAGCGGCGGCATTCGGCCAGGCGGGCGCCGTGGTGGGTGAAGCTGACCTTGACCTGTGCCTGATCCCCGGCCAGCGGGTGATAGACCGGCCAGCGCGAGAACACGCCCACGGCCAGGGCAAAACTGCCATACAGCAGCGCCTGACCCGTCCAGTTCAGTGCGCGGTTCATGCAGCGATCTCCTTGTGTCCTGGCTCCATGCCGGTGGGGCAGTGCTGGCGCAGGGTATGCAGCGCGGCGCGCAGGGTGTCCTCGTCGCCTTCGTCAGCCCAGACCACCTGCAGGCGTTGGCGCGGCACGCTGCGGCGCAACTGGGGTGGGCGCTGGCCGGCCAGGCGCTTGTCCGTCCACTGCTGGCCCAGGCGGAATTCGCAGCCGCCCACGCGGCAGCCGCTGACCAGCACGCCATCGGCACCGTGGCGCAAGGCGTATTCGATGAAGGACGGCGGCAGGGCGCCGGCGCACACCAGTGGCAGGTGCAGCACGTCGGGCTGCTGCCGATCGAGTTGCGCGCCCTGGGCGCAGGTCAGCGCCACATAGCGCGCCGGGCCGCTCATGGCCTGCAGGCCCTGGCGCAGCCGGGTGCGCAGTGCGTCCACCGGCCACTGTGGCAAGTCGATGCCGGTGACCAGGGTGTCCATGCCGCGAAACGGCGTGGACGAGGGGCAGGAGCCGGCGCAGATGCCGCAGCTGGCGCACAGGTCGGGATGCACCTGGGCCAACAGGGCGCCGGGCTTGCCGCTGGGGTGCGCCACCATGCTGATGGCGCCGTAGGGGCAGTCGTCCAGGCAGAGCGTGCAGCCGCTGCACTGCTCGGGCTGCACCACGGCTGCCGGCGCGCGCGTCGTGCTGCCTGGCCACAGGGGCAGCAGCGCCAGCAGGGCGAAGGCCAGCGCCACCAGCAGCCAGCCGACCTCGGGCGTGGTCGCCTGCACCAGCGGATGGATGAACAGCAGCCACCAGTCCAGCGCCAGCGCCGTGGGCTGGCTGGCCAGGTCGGCAGGCCCCTGGCTGTGTACCGGCGCGGCCAGGGACAGTGTCAGCAGCGTCGCCAGCGTCGTCCACAGCAGGCCGCGCGGCGGCAGAATGCGCACCAGGCTGAGGCGCTGGATGTGGAACCACAGTCCGAAGGCCAGCAGCAGCGGCACGCCGATGTGGATGAACAGGAACAGCGTGAACAGCCGGTCGCTCAGGCTGGTGCCGGCCAGGAAGTTGCGCGCCAGCGGGGCGCCGAAGCCGGGCAGGGCATCCAGCCATTCCGCCGTGGCCACGGCGGAGTACTGGCCCAGGCGATCCCAGTTCAGCCAGAAGCCGCCGATGGCGCTGACGAAGGCCAGGGCCACCAGCGGCACGCCCGTCCACCAGATGGCGCGGCGCCAGTGGCGAAAGCGCCCCAGCAGCGCCTCGCGGGCGATGTGCAGGGCCAGCACCAGCGCCAGGGCGTCGGCGCCATAGCGATGCAGGCCGCGCAGGGCATCGCCCAGCCGCCACGGCACGGCAGCCAGGGCGTCGATGGAGGCGTGGGCGCCGGCAGCCGAGGTGTCCAGCACGATGTACAGCACCACGCCACTGGACAGCAGCAACAGCATCAGCAGGACACCCAGGGCGCCCAGGTGCCTGAGCGGATTGCCGGCGGCGCCGGCCAGGCTGTCCAGGCCGTGCTCCAGCCGCCGCCAGATGGCTGCTGCGGCGCCGTGGTGGCTGGTCGGCCAGGGTGTCATGAGCGATGGGCGCGGCGCGTCAGGCGCTGCGCACCTCCTGGCGGCGGCGATTTCTGCGCGCCGTGCGCCATTCGTTGAGGAAGAACAGCACCATGGCCACGAAGAAGGTCACGCCGCCGGCGATCTGGATGGGCAGCGTGTAGTCCACCCGGTAGGCGCCGGTCTCGGGGTCGTACACCGTACACAGGATGCGCACCCGATCCACAACCTGGTTGAGCAGCGTGTCGGGCTGCAGCGGGGCGCCGGCCAACAGCATCTTGAGCGGCTCGCCGAGTTCCGCCGGCAGGGGCTGCTCGCCATAGATCTGGCGCACGATGCGCCCTTGCGCATCCAGCAAGGAGACCTGCAGCACATGGTCGAAGCCGGCGGGCGTGGCCTGGAACATGAAGCCGAAATTCTCGGCCAGCGCCGGCACGATGGCCGCCGGCGGGCTGAGGAATTCCCAGTTGGCTTCATGTATGCCGAATTGCGTGGCAAAGGCCTTGAGCGCCTGTGGCGAGTCCGCCGGCTGGTTGAAGCCGATGCTGACCACATTGAACTGGTTCGGCCCCACGGCGCGCTGCACGCCCTGCACCGTCTCCTGCAGCGAGCGCGTGGTGGTCGGGCAGATCTGGAAGCAGCCGGTGTAGATGAAACTGACCAGCAGCGGCTTGCCCCGGTAGGCGGCCAGCGAGATGGGCCGGCCTTCGCGGTCGAGCAGGATGTGCTCGCCCACCGTGCGCCCCAGCGCGGCCTGGCTGGCGCGCAGGGCGGCGTCCAGATCGAGGGCGGGCGGCGGATTGCCCTCGGCCCCGGCCAGCCCGGCGGTCAGCGCCAGTGCCAGCGCCGCCCGGCGGGCCAGCGTGGCCAGTGCTGCGGACGGGTGCTGCGCCGGACGGTGCGGCACTGGCGTGCAAGGCTGGGGCTGGAGCGTCATGGCCGGCCCCCTTCAGCGCAGCAATGCATCCAGGCTGGCCGCCATCAGCAGCAGGCTCAACTGGATCAGCGAGGCGAAGAAGGAGGCCATGGCCGTGGCGCGCTCGGGCCGGCGCGCCAGCGCCCAGGACTTGCGCACGAAGTGCAGGCCACCTGCCAGCGCCCCGATGCCATAGGCCACGCCGGCGCCATGGGCCAGCGGCGCCAGCGAGGCCAGGAACAGCAGCACGGTGCTGACCAGCACGACGCGCGCCGCACGCTGCGGCCCCAGCACCACGGGCAGCATGGGCACGCCGGCCTGGGCGTAGTCGGTGCTGTTGGCAATCGCCAGGCTCCAGAAGTGCGGCGGCGTCCACAGGAACAGCACCAGCGCCAGCAGCCAGGGCAGCGGCCCCAGGGCCGGATCGACCGCCGCCGCGCCGGCCAGCACGGCAAAGCTGCCGGCCAGACCGCCGATGACGATGTTCCAGGCCGTGCGTCGCTTGAGCCACAGGGTATAGACCACACCGTAGAAGAAGGCTCCCAGGAAGACGTGCAGCGCAGCCACGGCGTTGAGTGCCAGCCAGGCGCTGGCCACGGCCCCGCCCAGCAACGCAGCCATCAGCACCAGCCAGGCCGGATGGTGCGGCAGGGCGCCGGTGGCAAAGGCGCGCCGGCGCGTGCGCTGCATCAGCCGGTCGCTCTCGTGCTCGACATACTGGTTGAAGGCGCCGGCACTGGCCGAGGCCAGCAGCACCGACAGCGCCAGCACCAGCACCTGCCAGGCGCTGGGCGCCGGGCCGGGGGTGATGGCCATGCCCACCAGGGCCGTGAGCATGATCAGCACGCCGATGCGCAGCTTGAACAGCGAGATGACATCGCGTGCCAGTTGTGCCGTGGTGCGCGTGCCGGACGAAAGCGTTGCGGTGTTCATGGCGCCTCCTCCGGCTCAGCTCAGGCCCCACAACTGGCCCAGGTACTTCCAGTTGACGAAGTAGTACAGGATGAAGGACACCAGGAAGAACATGGCCAGCACGAAGGTGCCGGGGGCGACGAAGCCCGCCGAGCCATAGGTCTGCGCGGCGACCGTCGGTGCGGCACGCGGCACGGGGGTGAACTTCGGGCTGGGCTGGCCCGCATCGAGCCGGCGGCCCCACAGCAGCGAACCCACGGTGACGTAGATGTAGATGGCGCCGCCGGCAATCGCCGCCACGCCGCCTATGCCCACCAGGCCCATCATCAGGTAGGCCGCGCCGGGCCACTCATAGGCCAGGGCGTTGCCGTTGAAGGCCATGTCCCAGTGCCGGCGCGAGACGCCCAGCGTACCTGCACCCATCATGACCAGGCAGAAGAAGTACATCGAGAAGCCGAACAGGTAGGGCTGCAGGCGTGCCAGGCCGGGGGCGATCATCTCGCGCCTGAACAGCGACGGGATCAGGAAGTAGGTCAGCGCCATGAAGGTCAGCGTGGTGCCGACCACCACCGTGGCGTGGAAGTGCCCGGGCACGTAGATGGTGTTGTGGATCAGCAAGTTGAGCTGCTCGGTGCCCATCATCACGCCCGAGATGCCGCCCAGGAAGCCAAAGCCCACCAGCGCGATGAACACGCCCGAGAAGGTCGGGTTGCTCCAGGGCGCCTTGCGCAGCCACTCGAACAGGCCCTTGTTGTAGCCGCGTGCGCGCTGCGCCACCTCCATGGCGCCGGGGATGGACAGCGCGTGGATCATCGAGGCCAGCACGGCAAAGTACATGAAGTAGCTGGTGTTGACGATCTTCCACTCGGTGGACACGCCCGGGTCGGCCAGGATGTGGTGCGCGCTGGCCAGCTGCAGGAACAGGATGTAGAGCAGGAAGGCGCCGCGGCTGACACGCTCGGACATGGGCTTGGCGCCGAAGGCGATCGCCGCCACCGCATACCAGATGGAGATGTGCGCGGCCACGTTGATCTGCTGCGAAGAATGGCCGAAGGCCCACCACACGACGCGGTAGATCAGCGGGTCGACGCTCCCCAGCAACCCGATGGACACGAAGAAGGTCGGCACCAGGATGAATGCGCCCGACAGGATGGTGAACACCGCGATGATGGCCGCCGTCATGGCGCCGAAGGTCACCAGGGGGATGGAGCCTTCATAAGTCTTCTCGCGCCTGGCGACCACCAGGGTGCCGAAGAACACCCCGCAGGCGACCAGCGCGCCGACGGCGAACAGGATCAGGCTCAGGTAGAACGACCAGTGCGCCATCATGGGCACGTAGGAGGTCATCATCACGCTGGACTCGCCCTGGAACACGACGATGTTGTTCCACACCGCACCCACCAGCATCAGCGCAAAGCCGGCCCAGGCAATCTTCGGCGTGGCGATGCGGCAGCGCAGGAGCGTCGAGGAGGCGAAGTACAGCACCGCGACCTCGAAGAAGATGATCCAGAAGATCAGCATGTCGATGCCATGTGCGGTGAGCACCATGTAGAAGGTGTCGGCGGCCAGCCAATGCACGGCCGGCCAGCGCGTGAGCACCACGCCGATGGCCAGGATGCCGCCGACCAGCAGCGCCACGACGGCCATGAAGGCGTTGGCGATCATGAGTTTTTCCGCCTGGGCCTCGAATTGCAGGCCGGTGCGCGGGCAGGTGCGGTAAGTGGTTGCGGTGGTCATGGCGTCCCCCTCACTTCACGTAGATGCGGCCCACCATCTCGTGGTGGCCGATGCCGCAGTACTCGTTGCACACGACGGAAAAGGTGCCGCTCTCGTTGGGCGTGACCTTGATGACGTGCTCGTAGCCCGGCACGACCTGGATGTTGATGTTGGTGGGCAGCAGCGAGAAGCCGTGGTTGTAGTCCATGGCCGACAGGTGCAGCTTGTAGGTCTTGCCTTTTTCCAGCTCCAGGATGGGCCACCAGCTCCACAGCCGGCCGAGCATGTACACGTCTGCTCCCTCGGGCGGCGCAACGACGGGGATCTGCTGCTCGGTCTCGGTGCGCACCGTCCACTTGGCGGCGGCGGCCTGGGCCTGTTCGGCGAACTTGGCCGGTGTGGTCTTGTAGGTTTCGGTAGCCAGGTTCTGCTTACCGTAGACGTGCCACAGCGTCATCATGAAGAACATCACCATGCACCAGATGAAGGAGATGGCGATCCAGACAGCTTCGAGGCGATCCAGCGGGTGCTTCCACCACAGCCGCTCCGACGGCGGGAGTATTGCGCTCATGGCGAACCTCCCTCACTTGGCCAGTGGAATGGTCAGGATGTCGATGACGCCCCACAGGTTGTACACAACCATGGGGATCATCACACCCAGGAACAGCAACAGGAACGGGCTGTCCAGCAGCTGCTGCATGAGTGGAACCTTCTCGTTCTCATCGTCGTGGTGGCTCATGGTTGTCTCCTCGGTAAACCTTTGTGAACCTCTGCGTACCTTTCGGTAACAGAAATTCTTGAGCTATCCACTCGGATAAAACTTGAGGAAAGTCAAAGTTTCATGGTAGTCATTTGCAGTGAAAACCCCGTGGAAAATTTTGATGCCGATCAATCGCCGCTTGTCGGCTCCTGTTCCAGACCCTGCGCCAGCGCCTGGGCCACGCGCGCGCGCAGCAGCGGCAGGCACTCGGCCTCGAACCACGGGTGGTGCTTGAGCCAGCCGTTGTTGCGCGGGCTGGGGTGGGGCAGGGCGATGACGCGGCTGCCGGGCTGGATGCTGGCACGCACCGTCTCCGCCAGTGGCCGGCCCCGGCTGGCGGGCAGGTGCCAGCCGATGGCGTACTGGCCCACGGCCACCGTCAGCGCGATGTGCGGCAGCAGCGCCAGCAGCGGCGCGCGCCAGGTCGGCGCGCATTCGGGGCGCGGCGGTGCATCGCCCGAAGCCCCCTTGCCGGGGTAGCAAAAGCCCATGGGCACGATGGCCACACGCGTCTCGTCATAGAACACCTCGCGCGGCAGCCGCAGCCAGTCGCGCAGGCGCTCGCCGCTGGCATCGTCAAACGGCACGCCCGAGGCGTGTACCTTGCGCCCCGGTGCCTGGCTGGCGATCAGCAGGTGTGCGCCGCTGCCCGCCTGCAGCACCGGGCGCGGCCCCAGCGGCAGATGCGGTGCGCACAAGGTACAGGCGCGCACGCGCGGCAAAAACTCGTGCAGCGGCAGGGGTTGGGCCGCCGGGGAGGGGATGATTTTCTTGCTGGGCATGGCGAAGGGCGGGTGCATGGGGCCGGGGTGGCCGCCACATCATAGAAAGACGACGTGGAAAGACGCCCTGCGCGCACCTGCTGCGCGGCGGCAAGTCGCTACGATGGCCGCTGCCCTTGCCGAGCCACCATGAAACCTTCCGACCAGACCGCAACTCACCAACCCCTGGCCGAGCGCCTGCGCCCGCGCACGCTGGCCGAGGTCATCGGCCAGCAGCACATCCTGGGGCCGGGCAAGCCGCTGCGCCTGGCGTTCGAGTCGGGCCGACCGCATAGCTGCATCCTGTGGGGGCCACCCGGCGTGGGCAAGACGACCATCGCCCGGCTGATGGCACGCGCCTTCGATGCCCAGTTCATCACCATCAGTGCCGTGCTGGGTGGCGTCAAGGACATCCGCGAGGCCGTGCAACAGGCCGAGGGCGCCCTGCACGGCCTGGCGCCGCAGCGCACCATCGTCTTCGTCGATGAGGTACACCGCTTCAACAAAAGCCAGCAGGACGCCTTCCTGCCGCACGTGGAAAGCGGCCTGTTCACCTTCGTCGGCGCGACTACCGAGAACCCGTCCTTCGAGGTCAACTCGGCCCTGTTGTCGCGCGCCGTGGTCTATGTGCTGCAGCCGCTCGATACTGATGATTTGAAGCAAATTGTGGCACGAGCCCAAGCCAGTCAAGCGCTGCCAGCTATGAAAAAAGAAGCGTTGGAGCGCCTGATCGCCTACGCCGATGGCGATGCGCGGCGCCTGCTCAACACGCTGGAGACGCTGGCTATCACCGCCGCCCAGGCCGGCATCGAGCGCATCGATGACGCCTGGCTGCTGTCGGTGCTGGGCCAGCAGATGCGCCGCTATGACAAGGGCGGCGAGCAGTTCTACGACACCATCAGCGCGCTGCACAAGTCGGTGCGCGGCTCTGACCCCGACGCCGCGCTGTACTGGCTGGTGCGGATGCTCGACGGCGGCGCCGATCCGCGCTACCTGGCGCGGCGCATCGTGCGCATGGCCTGGGAGGACATCGGCCTGGCCGATCCGCGCGCCATGCAGATCACCAATGACGCCGCCCAGACCTACGAGCGCCTGGGCAGCCCCGAGGGCGAGTTGGCGCTGGCCCAGGCCGTGCTCTACCTGGCCGTGGCGCCCAAGAGCAACGCCGGCTATGCCGCTTACAACAAGGCGCGCGCCTTCGTCAAGGGCGACGCCACGCGGCCCGTTCCGCTGCACCTGCGCAACGCGCCCACGCAGCTCATGAAGCAGCTCGACTATGGCCGTGGCTACCGCTACGCGCACGACGAGGAGGGCGGCTTTGCCGCCGGCGCCAGCTACCTGCCCGACGGCATGGCGCCGCCGGGCTTTTATCAGCCCGTGCCGCGCGGGCTGGAGATTCGCATCGGCGAAAAGCTGCAGGAGCTGCGCGCGCGCAACGCTGCAGCACAGACTGCCGACCAACCCTGAGCGGGTTGTCCCGCAAAGGGAAAACCCCGCCCTTGGGGCAGTCCGGCAGACGCGAAAGCCGTGACAGAATTTCGCACCGAAACCCGCTCAGCACCGATCTGGCGGGTTTTTTTGTAGGAGGCAGGTGGCCCACAAGGCTGCTCCGACCAGGCCGTCTGCCGGGTGCGCGTCACTCACGAAGGACTCAATTTATGGACATCTTGCTGCAGCAGATCATCAATGGTCTGGTTCTGGGCAGCATGTACGCCCTGATAGCCCTGGGCTATACCATGGTGTACGGCATCATCCAGCTGATCAATTTCGCTCACGGCGAGGTGCTCATGATCGGCGCGCTCACCAGCTGGAGCTGCATCGGCCTGATGCAGCAGGCCATGCCCGGCGCCCCCGGCTGGGTCATCCTGCTGCTGGCCACCTTGATTGCCTGCGTGGTGGCGGCGGTGCTGAACTTCACCATCGAAAAAGTCGCCTATAAGCCGCTGAGGAACAGCCCGCGCCTGGCGCCCCTGATCACCGCCATCGGCATGTCGCTGCTGCTGCAGACCCTGGCCATGATCATCTGGAAGCCCAACTACAAGCCGTATCCGACGCTGCTGCCGGCCACGCCGTTCCAGATCGGCGGCGCCGTCATCACGACCACGCAGATCCTGATCCTGGGCGTCACGGTGCTGGCGCTGTCCACCATGGTCTATCTGGTCAACTACACCCGGCTGGGCCGGGCCATGCGCGCCACGGCCGAGAACCCGCGCGTGGCCGCGCTGATGGGCGTCAAGCCCGACATGGTGATCTCGGCCACCTTCATCATCGGCGCCGTGCTGGCGGCGATTGCCGGCATCATGTACGCCTCCAACTACGGCACGGCGCAGCACACCATGGGCTTTCTGCCGGGCCTCAAAGCCTTTACCGCAGCCGTGTTCGGCGGCATCGGCAACCTGGCCGGGGCCGTGATCGGCGGCATCTTGCTGGGCCTGATCGAGGCCATCGGCTCGGGCTACATCGGCGCTCTCACGGGCGGCGTGCTGGGCAGCCACTACACCGACATCTTTGCCTTCATCGTGCTGATCATCATCCTGACGCTGCGCCCCTCGGGCCTGCTGGGTGAGCGCGTGGCCGACCGGGCCTGACGGCGCAGGAGACTGACACCATGACCATGAAAAGCAACAAGGCGCAATGGATTGCGGGCGCCATCGCGCTGCTTGTGCTGCCCCTCGTGCTGCAGTATTTCGGCAACGCCTGGGTGCGCATTGCCGACCTGGCGCTGCTCTACATCATGCTGGCGCTGGGCCTGAACATCGTGGTCGGCTATGCCGGCCTGCTGGATCTGGGCTATGTGGCCTTCTACGCCGTGGGCGCCTACATGTTCGGCCTGCTCGCCTCTCCGCACCTGGCGGAGAACTTCGCCTGGTTTGCCACGCACTTCCCCGACGGACTGCACCTGTCGCTGTGGGCCGTCATTCCGCTGGCGCTGGTGCTGGCGGCCATCACCGGCGTGCTGCTGGGCATTCCGGTGCTGAAGCTGCGCGGCGACTACCTGGCCATCGTGACGCTGGGCTTTGGCGAGATCATCCGCATCTTCATGAACAACCTGGATCACCCGGTCAACATCACCAACGGCCCCAAGGGGCTGGGGCAGATCGACTCGGTCAAGATCTTCGGCCTGGATCTGGGCCGGCGCCTGGAGCTTTTCGGCTTCGACATCAGCTCCGTCACGCTGTACTACTACCTGTTCCTGGCGCTGGTGCTCATCACCATCGTGATCTGCTACCGCCTGCAGGACTCGCGCATCGGCCGCGCCTGGATGGCCATTCGCGAGGACGAGATCGCCGCCAAGGCCATGGGCATCAACACGCGCAACATGAAGCTGCTGGCCTTCGGCATGGGCGCGTCCTTCGGCGGCGTGGCCGGTGCCATGTTCGGGGCCTTCCAGGGCTTCGTCTCGCCCGAGTCCTTCAGCCTGATGGAGTCCATCATGATCGTCGCCATGGTGGTGCTGGGCGGCATCGGCCACATCCCCGGCGTGATCCTGGGCGCGGTGCTGCTGTCGGCCCTGCCCGAGGTGCTGCGCTACGTCGCCGGGCCGCTGCAGGCCATGACCGACGGCCGGCTGGACGCCTCCATCCTGCGCCAGCTGCTGATCGCGCTGGCCATGATCATCGTCATGCTGCTGCGCCCGCGCGGCCTGTGGCCCTCGCCCGAGCACGGCAAGAGCCTGGCCCAGAAGTCCTGAACCCAACGCCTCGGCAGACAACGACATGGCAGAAACAACTGAAAAAGAGGTGGTGCTCAGGGTTGCGGGCATCTCCAAGCGCTTCGGCGGCCTGCAGGCGCTGTCCGACGTGGGCATCGCCATCCGGCGCGGCCAGGTCTATGGCCTGATCGGCCCCAATGGCGCCGGCAAGACCACCTTCTTCAACGTCATCACGGGCCTCTACACCCCCGACAGCGGCACGTTCGAACTGGCCGGCCAGCCCTATGAGCCGCGCGCCGTACACTTGGTGGCCAAGGCCGGCATCGCCCGCACCTTCCAGAACATTCGCCTCTTTGCCGAGATGACGGCTCTGGAAAACGTCATGGTGGGGCGGCACATCCGCACGCACTCGGGCCTGATGGGCGCGATCTTTCGCACCAAGGGCTTTCTGCAGGAAGAGGCCGAGATCACCCAGCGCGCGCGCGCACTGCTCGACTATGTCGGTATCGCCAAGTACGCCGACTTCAAGGCGCGCACGCTGTCCTACGGTGACCAGCGCCGCCTGGAGATCGCCCGGGCGCTCGCCACCGACCCGCAGCTGATCGCGCTCGATGAGCCTGCCGCCGGCATGAACGCCACCGAGAAGGTGCAGCTGCGCGAGCTGATCGACCGCATCCGCAACGACAACCGCACCATCTTGCTGATCGAGCACGACGTGAAGCTGGTCATGGGCCTGTGCGATCGCGTCACCGTGCTGGACTACGGCAAGCAGATCGCCGAAGGCACGCCAGCCGAGGTGCAGAAGAACGAAAAGGTGATCGAGGCCTACCTCGGCACCGGTGGACACTGAGGACATGGCACACATGGCAACAACGGCCGATCAATCCAAACCAGTGCTGCTGCAGGTCAAGGGCCTGAAGGTGGCCTATGGCGGCATTCAGGCCGTCAAGGGCGTGGACATGCAAGTGCGCGAGGGCGAGCTGGTCACCCTGATCGGCTCCAACGGCGCCGGCAAGACCACCACCATGAAGGCCATCACCGGCACGCTCGGGATGAACGATGGCGACATCGAATACCTGGGGCACAGCATTCGCGGCAAGGGCGCCTGGGATCTGGTGCGCAGCGGCCTGGTCATGGTGCCCGAGGGGCGCGGCGTGTTCGCCCGCATGTCCATCACCGAGAACCTGCTCATGGGCGCCTATACGCGCAACGACAAGGCCGGCATCGCCGCCGATGTGGAGCGCATGTTCACCATCTTTCCGCGCCTGCGCGAGCGCAAGGATCAGCTGGCCGGCACCATGAGCGGCGGCGAGCAGCAGATGCTGGCCATGGGCCGGGCGCTGATGAGCCAGCCCAAGGTGCTGCTGCTCGACGAGCCATCGATGGGCCTGTCGCCCATCATGGTGGACAAGATCTTCGAGGTGGTGCGCGATGTCTATGCCCTGGGGTAACCATCGTGCTGGTCGAGCAGAACGCCAGCCGCGCGCTGGCCATTGCCGACCGGGGCTACGTCATGGAGTCGGGCCTGATCACCATGAGCGGCGGCGGCCAGGAACTGCTGAGCGATCCACGCGTGCGTGCCGCCTACCTGGGCGAGTGAGGCGGGGCAGGGGGCGTGGCGGGCCGGACATAAAGCTACCGTATTGATAGCTGCCAGCGCTTGCCTGGAAAGGGCAAAATGGCAATTCGACTTAATTTCTTGAAATTGCCATGCAATTCCTGCATACCCTGCCCATACCACTGCAGACCGTCGGATTGTTGCTGCTTAGCAACATCTTCATGACTTTTGCCTGGTACGGGCATCTGCGTAATCTGGCGGCTGCGCCCTGGTACATGGCGGCTGTGGCCAGTTGGGGCATTGCGCTGTTCGAATACCTGCTGCAGGTGCCGGCCAACCGCATCGGCCACACGCTGTGGAGCGTGGGGCAGTTGAAGATTGTCCAGGAGGTCATCACTTTGTCGGTTTTCGTGCCGTTTGCCGCGCTGTACCTGGGCGAGCCGCTCAAGTGGGATTACCTGTGGGCCGGCCTGTGCCTGGTCGGGGCGGTGTATTTCATCTTCCGCGGCGGCTGAAGAGCCGGGCGGCGCGCGGTTAAACTCGCGCCCACTCAGCCGCCACGCTCTGCACGACAAAGGCCTGCCAGCGCCTGTTCTATCCTGCAAGCCCGCACTTCCCGAACCACCCCTCCAGGAGCCCTCATGCTGTTTGGCAAGCTGTTGCCGCGCGAAGGCAATTTCTTCGACATGTTCAACCAACATGCCGAGCGCATCGTCGAAGCCGCCCGCGCCTTCTCGCAGCTGGTGGCCAACTACGGCGACGCGCACCTGCGCGACCGCTACAACCTGGATGTGGACAATGCCGAGCGTGCCGCCGACCGGGTCACGCACGAGGTCAACCGCACGCTGCACAAGACCTTCATCACGCCCATCGACCGCGAGCAGATCCACTCGCTGATCAACACCATGGACGATGTGGCCGACCTGCTGCAGGACGCCGCCGAGACCATGGCGCTGTACGACATCCACCACATGACCGAGGAGATCACGCGCCTGACGGATCTGAGCCTCAAGTGCTGCGAGCGCGTGCAAGATGCAGTGAAGATGCTGCCGCGCATCGCCGATCCGGCCGTGGCCGAGGCGGCACTCAAGACCTGCGAGGAGATCGACCGCCTGGAGGGCGACGCCGACCGGGTGCTGCGCAGCGCTATGAGCAAACTGTTTCGCGAGGAGGTCGATGTGCGCGAGCTGATCAAGCTCAAGGCCATCTATGAGCTGCTCGAGAGCGTGACCGACCGCTGCGAGGACGTGGCCAACCACATCGAGGGCATCATCCTCGAGAACTCCTGAGCCCGGGCGCGGCCACTGCCGGCTGACAGGCTCCATCCATCATGGAAACCATGCAAACCGCCCTGTGGGTCGTCGCGCTGCTGGTGGCGCTGGCCATCGTGTTCGACTTCATGAACGGGTTCCACGACGCCGCCAACTCGATTGCCACCGTGGTCTCCACGGGCGTGCTCAAGCCCACCCAGGCAGTGGTCTTCGCGGCGTTCTTCAACTTCGTCGCCATCTTCGTGTTCCACCTGAGCGTGGCGGCCACCATCGGCAAAGGCATCGTCGATCCGGGCGTGGTGGACACGCACGTCATCTTCGGCGCGCTGGTGGGAGCGATCACCTGGAACGTCATCACCTGGTACTACGGTATTCCCAGCAGCAGCTCGCACGCGCTGATCGGCGGCATCGTGGGCGCGGTGATCGCCAAGGCCGGCGCTGGCGCGCTGGTGGCCAGCGGCATCCTCAAGACCGTGGCCTTCATCTTCATCTCGCCGCTGCTGGGCTTCTTGCTCGGTTCGCTGATGATGGTGGCGGTGGCCTGGATCTTCCGGCGCGCGCGCCCCAACCGTATCGACAAGTGGTTTCGCCGGCTGCAACTGGTCTCCGCCGGTGCCTACAGCCTGGGCCACGGCGGCAACGACGCGCAAAAGACCATCGGCATCATCTGGCTGCTGCTCATCGCCACCGGCTACGCCTCGGCCAGCGACAGCGCGCCGCCCACCTGGGTCATCATCTCGTGCTACGCCGCCATCGGCCTGGGCACCATGTTCGGCGGCTGGCGCATCGTCAAGACCATGGGCCAGAAGATCACCAAGCTCAAGCCCGTGGGCGGCTTTTGTGCCGAGACGGGCGGCGCCATGACGCTGTTCATCGCCACCGCCCTGGGCATCCCCGTCTCCACCACGCACACCATCACCGGCGCCATCGTCGGCGTCGGCTCGACGCAGCGCGCCAGCGCCGTGCGCTGGGGTGTGGCCGGCAACATCGTCTGGGCGTGGATCCTGACCATCCCGGCCAGCGCCTTCGTGGCGGCCATCGCCTACTGGATCAGCCTGCAGCTTTATTGAATTGCTACGCTTTCAATAGCTATCAGCGCTTGCCCTACAAGGGTTTGAGGCTGATTTCACTGTGAAATCTTGCGCGCTTCCTCGATCTGGTACTCGAAATAGCGCTGGAAGCTGAAGGCCAGGCTGGCCATCAGCACGGCGGTGCCGATCATCAGCGACAGGGCGATGGCAAACACCGTGATCCAGCCGGTGCGCCCCGGCACGGCGTCCGGTGCGGCCTGCGGGTTGAAGCGCGCATTCCAGCGCTCGGGCGTCATCAATCCGTACAGGATGGCGCGCAGCGCGCAGCCGGCGATGGTGAAGCCCAGCAGCGGGATCAGCAGCCAGCTCAGATGGTCGTCCAGGCCCCACTGCTGCACGCGCTGGATGCCATAGACGCCCAGCGCCGTGGGCAGCGGCAGCAGCCAGCCCAGCGTGTCGCCCAGGCCGTGCAGGTAAAAGCGGTGCAGGCCCAGCGGGCCTCCCAGAAAGGCCAGCCAGGCGGCCAGGGTCTTGTTTTTCATGGGGCTGCATTATTGGCCGGGTCGCGCCCGGGCCAGGTGGGCAGGAGGTCGTGCGGTGCGTGTCCGGTCTCTTGCGTGATCCAGCCCAACGCCCAACGCATATAATCGCGGGCTTTGCTGCGTGTCGCTGGCCGGGTGGCCAGTCGCGTGTCTCAAGCGCGGCAAGAACTGCAGTCCATCAATTGTTGCGGGCTGCTTCCACCCGAAGGATTCAACATGGTCGTGATTCGACTCTCGCGCGGCGGCTCCAAGGGCCGTCCCTTCTTCAACATCGTCGTGGCCGACAAGCGCGTGCGCCGCGATGGCCGTTTCATCGAGCGCCTGGGTTTCTACAACCCTTCCGCCAAGGGCGGCGAGGAAGCGCTGCGTATCGCCCAGGATCGCCTGACCTACTGGAAGGGCGTGGGCGCCCAGGCTTCTCCCACCGTGGAGCGCCTGATCAAGCAGGCCGCTAAGCAGCAACCTGCTGCCGCTGCTGCGCCTGCCGCCGAAGCTGCCGCCTGATAGCGACAGCGGCGCCTTGCGCCTGACGCACTGGGGCGAGTCCCGCTGGCATTGGCTGGCGGGCTCGCCTTTTTTGCGTGGCCCTCGCCCTTTTCATTGTTTACCTCTTGCGTCCGCTGCCGACCATGCCCAACCTGCCTGCACTGCCCGCCGCCGAACTGCCTGCCGATGCCGTCGAGCTAGGCCGCATTGCCGACGCCTGGGGCGTCAAGGGCTGGTTCAAGGTCGTGCCGCACAGCAACGACCCGGAGGCCCTGCTGGGCGTGCGCACCTGGTACCTGCAGCCGGCGCAGCGCGGCGCCAAGAGCTTTTTCCAGGGCACGCTGGAGCTGGCCATCCGCCAGGCGCGCGTGCATTCGGATGCCATCGTCGCCTGGGCGCATGGCGTGGCGGATCGCGACGCTGCCGAGGCGCTGCGCGGCGCGCGCATCTTCGTGCCGCGCTCGGCCTTTCCGGCGGTGGGCGAGGATGAGTACTACTGGGTCGATCTGATCGGCCTGGAAGTGGTGAACCGCGAGGGCGTGGCGCTGGGCCGCGTGCGCGAGTTACTGCCCGCCGGGCCGCAGACCACGCTGGTGCTGGCGCACGAGCACGAGGGCAAGACGCTTGAGCGCCTGATCCCGTTCGTATCAGCCTTCGTCGATCAGGTGGATGTCGCCGGCGGGCGCATCACCGTGGACTGGCAGCCCGATTTCTGAAGCCCGGCCATGCGCTTTGATGTCATCACGCTGTTTCCAGACCTGTTCGTCCCGTTTCTGACTTGCGGCGTGACGCGGCGCGCCTATGAGAGCGGGCAGGTCGAGGTGCGCCTGTGGAGCCTGCGCGAGTACGCCGAGGGCAACTACCGCCGGGTGGACGACCGGCCTTTTGGCGGCGGCCCTGGCATGGTCATGCTGGCCGAACCCCTGGCGCGCTGCCTGGCGGCCATCCGTGCCGAGCGGGCCGAGGCTGCCGAGGCGCAGGCCCCGCTGGTGCTGTTCTCGCCCATCGGCCAGCGGCTCGATCACGCCGGCGTACAGCGCTGGAGCGACAGCCCGGCGGGCGCCATCTTGCTGTGCGGGCGCTACGAGGGCCTGGATCAGCGCTTCATCGACCGGCATGTCGAGGTGCAGATCAGTCTGGGCGACTTCGTGCTCTCGGGCGGCGAGATTGCCGCCATGGCACTGCTCGATGCCGTGGCGCGGCTGCAGCCCGGTGTGCTGCACGATGCGGGCAGCCACCAGCTCGACAGCTTCAACCCGCAACTCGATGGCCTGCTGGACTGCCCGCACTACACCCGGCCCGAGGTTTGGGCGGGCGCGGGCGTGCCGGCGCCGCTGCTGTCGGGCCACCACGCGCAGATCGAGCGCTGGCGACGCGAGCAGCGCCTGGCCACCACGCAGCAGCATCGGCCCGATCTGCTGCAGGCGGCGCGCGAGGGCGGTCGGCTCACGCGCCAGGACGAGGCCTTTCTGGCGCAGCAGGGCCAGCAGCAGCCGTGAGGGCCAGCCTGCCGCGCTGGTGACCCTTGCTATAATGGCGGGCTTTCGATCCTCTGGCCGGCCGCTGCGCGCAGAGCATGGCAAAAACCATGACAGGCCCAGCCCACAGGCGCCAATCGGGGCGCCGTATGCCAATCCTGGCGCGGACAAGATCGCATTGAAGAGCAACCATGAATCTGATCCAGACTCTTGAGCAGGAAGAAATTGCCCGCTTGAACAAGACCATCCCCGAATTTGCGCCCGGCGACACCGTGATCGTCAGCGTGAACGTGGTCGAAGGAGCCCGCAAGCGTGTCCAGGCCTACGAAGGCGTGGTCATCGCCAAGCGCAATCGTGGCCTCAACAGCGGCTTCACGGTGCGCAAGATCTCCAACGGCGAGGGCGTGGAGCGCACGTTCCAGACCTACAGCCCGTTGATCGCCGGCATCGAAGTCAAGCGCCGTGGCGATGTGCGCCGCGCCAAGCTGTACTACCTGCGTGGCCGCAGCGGCAAGTCGGCCCGCATCAAGGAAAAGCTGCCCTCGCGCGTCAAGCTCAGCCAGCCGGCCGCACCGGCAGCAGCCACCGCTGCATAAGCAGCCTGAACTGCGCCGACCAGAGGCCACCCGGGCGCGACAGCGCCGGGCGCCAAAAACCGCTACAGTGCCCCGGCGCCTGTGGCGGTTTTTTTTGGTCTGGCTTCTGGATGGAGCCGGCACCTCGAAGGCCCGGATCGTGAACACGCTTCTGGTGCCATGCCGCAGCGCTCCTGAACGCCAACTCCCGCCCTGCCATGCCGCCGCTGCCTCCCAGCCTGCCCATCTTCGATCCACGCACCGTGCCGGTGGTCGGCGTCGATGCCCATTTGCCGCGCGTGGCGACTGCTGCCCAGCAGCCCGATGCCCTGCGCCAGCGCTTTGCCGCGCCGCCGCCCTGGACGCCGGAGATCCGCCGCGAGCCGAAATTCGCCGATCGCGCCCCGGCGCAGGCCGCCGTGCTGGTGCCCATCGTGCTGCACGAGCGCCCCACGGTGCTGCTGACCGAGCGCACGGCCAACCTGTCCACGCACTCGGGCCAGGTGGCCTTCCCCGGTGGGCGCTCCGACCCCGAAGACCGCGACGCCGCCGCCACCGCGCTGCGCGAGGCGCAGGAAGAGGTCGGTCTGCCACCCGAGCGCGTCGAGGTGCTGGGCCAGCTGTCCACCTACATCACCGGTACGGCCTTCATCGTCACGCCGGTGGTGGCGCTGGTGCAGCCGGGGGCGGCGCTGACCCCCAATCCGGATGAGGTGGCCGATGTCTTCGAGGTGCCGCTGGACTATCTGCTCGACCCGGCGCACCACCAGCGCCACCTGCTGCAGTGGCAGGGCCAGCAGCGCGAATGGTTTGCCATGCCCTACCAGGATGGCGAGCACATGCGCTTCATCTGGGGCGCCACCGCCGGGATGCTGCGCAACCTGTACCGCTTCATGCTGGCCTGAGGGTGTGGCGGGCAGCACAGGCTGCGCCGCTATCATTGCCCGCCATGAGTTTCTTCGCCATCTTGTTCGCCCTGCTGATCGAGCAGGCCCGGCCACTGGCGCGCAGCAACCCCATGCACGCCGGCCTGCGGGCCTGGGCGCTGTCGGTCAACCGCAATTTCGACACCGGCAGCCCGGCGTTGGCCTGGCTGGCGTGGTGCCTGGGGGTGCTGGTGCCGCCGCTGGCCGTGCTGGCTGTGCACTGGCTGCTGCAGCACTTCATCGGCTGGCCGCTGGCGCTGGTGTGGAACGTGGCGGTGCTCTACATCACCCTGGGCTTTCGCCAGTTCAGCCATCACTTCACCGGCATCCGCGATGCGCTGGAGGTGGGCGATGCCGGCGCGGCGCGCGCCAGGCTGGCGCAGTGGAAGCAGGTGGATGCCAGCGAACTGCCGCGCAGCGAGGTGGTGCGCCACGTTATCGAGTATTCGGTCATCGCCGCGCACCGGCATGTCTTCGGCGTGCTGGCCTGGTATTCGGTCTGCGCGGCGCTGGGCCTGGGGCCGGCGGGGGCGGTGCTGTACCGGCTGGCCGAGTTCATGGCGCGCTACTGGGCGCCGCGCACCGCCACGGCGCATCCGGCCAGCAGCGCCCTGCAAGGCGTCGCCGCACAAGCCTGGATGGTCATCGACTGGCTGCCGGCACGCCTGACGGCGCTGTGCTTTGCCGTGGTCGGCAGCTTCGAGGAGGCCATCGACGGCTGGCGCTTCCATGCCCAGCGTTTTCCCAGCGACAACGACGGCGTGGTGCTGGCCGCCACCGCCGGCGCCATCAACGTGCGCCTGGGCGGCGAGGCGCTGCGCAGCACGCACGCCGAGGCCTATGTCACGCCCGGCTACGAGGCCGGCGCCCACCTGGGCGACAGCGGCAGCACGCCGGGGCGTGAGCCCGAGGTCGGCCACCTGCGCAGCGTGGTCGGCCTGGTCTGGCGCTCGGTGGTGGTGTGGATGCTGCTGCTGGCGCTGCTCACCCTGGCGCGTCTGCTAGGTTGAATTTTGCTCCTATTTATATAGCTGTCAGCGCTTGTGCAGCAAGGGTTTGAGCCGGATTTGATACAAATTTTGGGCAAAAATCAGTGCCCGATCAATATCGGCTGCGGCTCAGCTCCTCGAACAACTCGCCATAGATGCGGTGGCGCTGTGGGCTGATGGCGCTGGCGTCGCGCGCCTCGCTGACCTGGGCCATGACGGCGCAGCCCGGCTCGTGCAGGTGCGTGCAGTTGTAGAAGCGGCATTCGCCCGCGTGCGCGGCGATATCAGGCATGTGGCGCGCCAGGTCGGCAGCGGCCAGGTGGCGCAGGCCGAATTCCTGGAAGCCCGGCGAGTCGATCAGCGCGCTGCTGCGCCCTTCGTCCAGCCAGTACAGCTGGGTGCTGGTGGTGGTGTGCCGGCCCGAGTTCAGCGCCTGCGAGATCTCGCCCGTCTGCGCCCGGGCGTGCGGCACCAGCAGGTTGACCAGGGTGCTCTTGCCGGCGCCCGAGGGGCCGAGCACCAGCGTGGTCTTGCCGGCCAGCAGGGGCCGCAGCACGTCGCGATCCACTTCGCCCGATTGGGTCAGCGACAGCGGCAGCACGCGGTAGTGATGCGCCGTATCTTGCTCGCCACCCATGTGCCGGTAGGGCCACAGCCGCTCCCAGGCGCGCGCAAAGGGTTCGACCAGATCACTCTTGTTGAGGGCGATCAGCGCCGGGATGCCGGCTGCCTCGCAGGCGATCAGCGCGCGCGTGAGCTGGCTTTCCGAAAACACCGGCTCGGCAGCCACCAGCACCAGCACCTGATCCAGATTGGCGGCGAAGGACTTGGTGCGCACTTCGTCCTGGCGGTAAAACAGATTGCGCCGGGGCCGCACGCGCTCGATGGTGCCCTCGTCGCCCTGGCCCGGCGCGGCGGCACGCCACAGCACCCGGTCGCCGACGACGGCCTGCGACTTCTTGCCACGCGGGTGGCAGATGCGGCGCTGGCCGTCATCCGTCTCGACCACGCAGTGCCGGCCATGGCTGGCCACGACCAGACCTTCGCGCTCGCTCATGCAGCGCTGCCGGGTGGGTTGCCGGTGGGCGAGAGTAGGGCGTCGATGCGTGCGGCGCAGTCCATGTCAGTGGCCGAGATGCCGCCCACGTCGTGCGTGTTCAGGCGCACCGTGCAGCGGGCGTACTGCACCAGCAGGTCGGGGTGGTGATCCTGCACATGGGCGATGAAGGCCACGGCGTTCACGAAGGCCATGGTCTCGTGGTAGTTGGCGAAGGTGTAGGCCTTCTCGATGGCCACATCGGCACCGTCGCCCGACAGGCGCCAGCCCGGCAGCAGGCCGAGCTGGGCGACGATTTCAGTGGGGTTCAGGGCGCGGCGGCCCTCGCGCGACCAGTCTTTCCTGGGCAGCATGGAGGTGGTAGTCATGGTGTGGCGGCCTGGGGCAGGGCGGTGGATGGGGAGCAGGGCGGCGAGGCGGCAGGCAGGCGCGCCAGGCGCTCCGCCGCCGGCGGGTGGGAGTAGTAAAAGCGCGCGTACACCGGGTCGGGCGTGAGCGTCGAGGCATTGTCCTGGTACAGCCTGAGCAGCGCCGAGGCCAGTTGCCCGCCGTCGGCCTGGGCGCAGGCATAGGCGTCGGCCTGGAACTCGTGGCGGCGCGACAGCTGCGCCATCAGCGGTGTCAGAAAGGTGGTGAACACGGGCGCTGCCAGCAGGAACAGCAGCAGCGCCAGGGCGTCGTTGGGCGCCGTGCCGTCCAGCGTCAGATTGGGCTGCACGCCCAGGCCGGTATAGAACCAGCCGCGCGTGGACAGCCAGCCCAGCAAGGCAAAGCCCGCCAGGCTGAGCGCGAACACGCCGACCAGCCGGCGCGCAATGTGCCGGTGGTGGAAGTGCCCCAGCTCGTGCGCCAGCACGGCCTCGACCTCACCCGCCGAGAGCTGGCGCAGCAGCGTGTCGTAGAAGACCACGCGCTTGGCTGCGCCAAAGCCGGTGAAATAGGCGTTGGCGTGGGCGCTGCGCCGGCTGCCGTCCATGACGAACAAGCCCTTGGCCGCAAAGCCGCAGCGCTGCATCAGTGCCGTCACGCGCGCCTTGAGGTCTTCGTCGGCCAGCGGCTGGAACTTGTTGAATAGCGGCGCGATGAACAGCGGATACACCACCATCAGCAGCAGGTTGAAGGCCATCCAGGCGCCCCAGACCCACAGCCACCACAGCGGCCCGGTGGCGTGCATCAGCCACAGCACCAGCGCGGCCAGCGGCAGTCCGATAAGGGCGCCCAGCAGCGTGGAGCGCAGCAGATCGGCCAGCCACAGGCGCGGCGTCATCTGGTTGAAGCCAAAGCGCTGTTCCAGCCTGAAGGTCTGCTGCCACTGCCAGGGCAGGTCGAGCACGCCGCCGATCAGGGCAAAGGCCGCCAGCAGGGCCAATTGCTGCACCATGCCGCCGCCCAGCGCGGCCAGCAGCGCCTGGTTGAGGGCGTCCAGCCCGCCCAGCAGAGTCCAGCCGAGCAGCACGGCGGCGCCCCATGCAATGTGCAGCAGGCCAAAGCGCGTGCGCGCCAGAGTGTAGTCGGCGGCTTTCTGATGCGCGGCCAGCATGATGCGCTCGGCAAAGGCGGTGGGCACGGCACTGCGGTGCCGGGCGACGTGGCGCATCTGGCGCAGAGCCAGCCAGAATTTCAGCAGCAGGCCCAGCACCAGGGCGGCGGCAAAGGCACAGGTCAGCAGCAGGGAGGGCGAGAGCAGCGAGGGCGAGGCAGGCATGAGTGGGCAAGTTTAGGGCCGAGCCTGGCCCGGCAGCCCGCATGGGAGAAAATTCCCCGATGACTGAAGCTGCAACCCCTGCCCCCACCACCCTGGCCAGATCCGACCTGAACCTGGTCTGGCTGGACTGTGAAATGTCCGGCCTGGATCCGGAAAAAGAGCGCCTGCTGGAGATCGCCGTGGTCGTCACCGGCCCGCAGCTCACCCCGCGCATCGAAGGCCCGGTGCTGGTCATCCACCAAAGCGACGATGTCCTGAACGGCATGGACGCCTGGAACCGTGGCACGCATGGCAGGAGCGGCCTGATCGACAAGGTGCGTGCCTCCAGCCTCACCGAGGCCCAGGCCGAGACCGAACTGCTGGCCTTCCTGAAGCGCTACGTGCCCAAGGGCAAGGCGCTGATGTGCGGCAACAGCATCGGCCAGGATCGGCGCTTCCTGGTGCGCTACATGCCCCGGCTGGAGGCGTTTTTCCACTACCGCAACCTGGATGTGAGCACGCTCAAGGAGCTGGCCCGGCGCTGGAAGCCCGAGGCCTACGCCAGCTTCAAGAAGGCGCAGAAACACACGGCGCTGGCCGATGTGCATGAATCCATCGACGAGCTGGCGCACTACCGCACGCATTTTTTTGCCGAGCCGCCAGCGGCGGGATAATCCACGCCGGCCTGTACCCAGGCCGCCTCGGGCCGCCGGCGGCAGGCGCCATGTTGCTGCCATCCGCGCGGCTGTTCACCGCACGACACCAACGGAGACAGACAACGTGCCTTCTTCCATCTCGCTCAAGAAATCCACCCTCGTGGCAGTTGCCGCACTGGCCTGCGCTACCGGCGCACTGGCCCAGGAGCAGGTCGTCAAGATCGGCCACAGCGGCCCGCTGTCCGGCCCCAACACCTTTGCCGGGCGCGACAACGACAACGGCGTGCGCCTGGCCGTCGAGGAGCTGAACGCACGCAAGATCAACGTGGGCGGCAAGACGCTGAAGTTCGAAGTCGTCTCCGAGGACGACCAGTGCGACGCCAAGGCCGGCGTGGCCGTGGCGCAGAAGTTCGCCGACACCGGCGTGCGCTACGTCATGGGGCCGTACTGCTCGGGGGTGACCATTCCCGCCTCGCGCGAGTACGACAAGGCCGGCATCATGGTCTCCACCGTGGGCACCAACCCCAAGATCACCGAGGCCGGCTACAAGAATCTGTTTCGCATCGTCGCTAGCGACGTGCAGGCCGGCGCCAACATGGCCGCCTATGCCGCCAAGGATCTGAAGGCCAAGAAGGTTGCCGTGATCGACGACCGCACGGCCTTCGGCCAGGGCCTAGCCGACGAGTTCGCCAAGGAGGCGCAAAAGCTCGGTCTGACCGTGGTGGGGCGCGAGTTCACGACCGACAAGGCCACCGATTTCATGGCCATTCTCACCAACATCAAGGCCAAGCAGCCCGAGGCCATCTTCTACGGCGGCTACGCCCCGCAGGCCGCGCCCATGGCGCGCCAGATCAAGCAGCTGGGCATCCATGCCAAGCTGCTGGGCGGCGACACCCTGTGCAGCCCCGAGATGCCCAAGCTGGGCGGCGACGCGGTCGATGGCGTGGTCTATTGCGCCTATGCCGGGATGCTGATGGACAGCGACCCGGCGGCCAAGGCCTTCCAGGACAAGTTCAAGCAGCGCTACAACCAGGCGCCCGACGTCTATGGCCCGTTCTACTACGACCAGGTCATGAATATCGGTGAGGCCATGCAGAAGGCCGGCTCCACCGACCCCTCCAAGGTCGGCGCCTACCTGCACAAGAACACCTACAAGGGCGTGATGGGCGAGTACGCCTATGACGACAAGGGCAACCGCGTCAAGGCGCCGGTGGTGGTCATGACGTTCGAGGGCGGCAAGGCCAAGCCCCTGGCCAGCTACTGAGCCTTCCGGGCTGTCTTGACCCTGCCCGATCTGCGGGAAAACCCGGATCGTGGCATAATGCGCGGCTGCATTGCCTGTGGGCAGTGCAGTTTTTTTGCGCATCTCCCTTCATTCATCGGGCCTTGCACGCCGAACGCTCTTGCTTTCATGCAGCGCGGCGCATCCTGCAAACCAATCGCCCGCCCGGGCCGTCCGCTACGGCCCCGGTTTCGTTTGATGGTTGATGTTTCCTAACCATCGACGAGGCCCCCGCGGGTAGCGCCTGCGGCGCTCGTTGCCTGAGAAAACTCATGACTGACCAACTGCCTGTGCAGGGCCAAGCTGCGCCTGCCGATACGACTTTGCCTTTTGTTGCTGACCAGGCTGCTGCGAGCGCTGCAACCGATGTGGCCGCCATCGCCACCGCTGCGCCTGCCGCCGTGCAAACCCCCCAAAACCCTCCAGTCCAACCCGAACTGCCCGAGGGCTTCGTCCGCCTGGGCCTGGCGTCCGAGCTGGTGCAGGCCGTGCGCGACCTGGGCTACACCCAGCCGACCGCCGTGCAGGACAAGGCCATCCCCCTGGCCATGGGCGCTGGCGAGGAGGCTGGCCACTTCATCGACCTGATGGTCTCCAGCCAGACCGGCAGCGGCAAGACTGCCGCCTTCCTGCTGCCCGTGCTGCACACGCTGCTGCAGCAGCAGGCCGAGGCTGAGGCAGCCGCCCGCGCCGAGTACGAGCGCGCCGCTGCCGAGGCCTCCGCCCGCGGCGAAGCGACGCCCAAGCGCCCCAAGCGCAAGAACCCTACCCATCCGCGCAACTTCAAGGCGGCCACGCCCGGTGCGCTGATCCTGTGCCCGACGCGCGAGCTGGCGCAGCAGGTGGCGCACGACGCCATCGAGCTGGTGCGCCACTGCAAGGGCCTGCGCATCGCCAACGTGGTCGGCGGAATGCCCTACCAGGTGCAGATCGCCCGGCTGCAGAACGCCAATCTGGTCGTGGCCACGCCCGGGCGCCTGCTGGATCTGCAGCGCTCCATGCAGATCAAGCTCGACCAGGTGCAGTTCCTGGTGGTCGATGAGGCCGACCGGATGCTGGATCTGGGCTTTGCCGACGACTTGGCCGAGATCAACGACCTCACGGCTGCACGCAAGCAGACCATGATGTTCTCGGCCACGTTCGCCCCGCGCATCCAGCAACTGGCCATGCGCGTCATGCACGATGGCGGCGCCAGCGTCAAGAAGGTGCAGATCGACACGCCGCAGGAAAAGCACTCCAGCATCAAGCAGGTGCTGTACTGGGCCGACAACGCCGAGCACAAGCGCAAATTGCTCGATCACTGGCTGCGCGATGCCAGCATCGACCAGGCCATCGTCTTTGCCAGCACGCAGATCGAATGCGACGGCCTGGCCGGCGAGCTGCAGCAGGCGGGCTTTTCCGCCGTGGCGCTGCACGGTGCCCTGAGCCAGGGCCTGCGCAACCGCCGCCTGATGGCGCTGCGTAACGGCCAGGTGCAGATCCTGGTGGCCACCGATGTGGCGGCGCGCGGCATCGACGTGCCGACCATCACCCACGTCTTCAACTACGGCCTGCCCATGAAGGCCGAGGACTACACGCACCGCATCGGCCGCACCGGCCGCGCCGGTCGCCAGGGCCTGGCCATCACTTTTGCCGAGTTCCGCGACCGCCGGCGCATCTTCGACATCGAAGGCTACAGTCGCCAGCCGTTCAAGGCCGAGGTCGTGGCCGGCCTGGAGCCGACGCAGCGCTTCCCGCAAGGCGGCGGCGGGCGCGGCGGCGACTTCGGCGGCCATCGCGCTGGCCGCGAGGGGGGTGGCCGCGGCCGTGGCGGCGAGCGTTTTGGCCGGGGCAATGGCCACGGCGGCGGCGCGCGCTTCAACAATGATCGCCATGACCGCTTCGGTGGCCCTGGGCAGGAGCGCCAGGAGCGCTTCGAGCCGCGCCACGACTCACGTTTTGATCCGCGCTTCGACAGCGCCCGCAGCCCGATGCGTGCCGGCGAAGGCTTTGGCCCCGGACCGCGCCGCGACGATGCCGGCTATGGCCGCAAGAGCGGCTTTGGCGAGCCGCGCGAGCGCAGCGCCGGCCCGGGCCGGGGCGACTTCAACCGTCCGGGCAAGCCTGCCTTTGCCAAGCCACAAGGCGCTGGCCGCCCCTACGCAGCGCCGCGCGCAAGCGAGGGCCACCGCCGCAGCGAGCGCGCAGGCCGTTGAGCCAAGTGCGCCGCTGACCGCTGCCGCCGCTGAGCGGCAGCCCTGGCACAAAGCCGGCCTGCACTCTTGCAGGGCCGGCTTTTTTCATGCCCTGCGCAGGCTGGCGGCCCGGATAATGGCGCCCTTGCAGGGCTCCCCTGCACAGAGGTTGCACATGCCATCCACTTTGTCTTCACAGGCCGATTTCGAGTACATGTTCGAGCTGGCGCCGGTGTCACTGTGGCTGGAGGACTACAGCGGCGTGCAAGCGCTGTTTGCGCGCTGGCGTGCCGAAGGGGTGCAGGATCTGGCTGCCTATTTGCGCGCCCATCCCGAGCGTCTGGGCGACTATGGCGCGGCCATCCGGGTGCTCAAGGTCAACCAGCGCACGCTAGAGCTGTTTGCCGCCCCCGATCAGGCCATGCTGGTGGCCAACCTGGCACAGGTTTTTCGCGGCGACATGCACGAGCATGTCATCGCCGAGCTCGAGCAGTTGTGGGGCGGCGCGCGCGGCTTCACCAACCAGACGGTGAACTACGCCCTCGATGGCCGGCGCCTGGACGTGCTCATCCGGGGCCGCATCCTGCCCGGGCACGAGGAGCGCTGGGATCGCGTGCTGGTCTCGCTGGAGGACAACACCTGTGAGAGGGTGGCGCGCCGCTGCCTGGAGCGCAGCGAGCACTACGCGCGCAGCCTGTTCGAGCACTCGCCGGTATCGCTGTGGGTCGAGGATTTCAGCGAGGTCAAGCGCTTGCTCGACGAGGTGCGTGCACGCGGCATCCAGGACTTCAGAACGTTTTTGAAAGTCCACCCCGAGTTCACCGAGCAGTGCATGCGCGAGATCCGGGTGGTCGATGTCAACCAGCTCACGCTCGAGCTGTTCGGCGCGGTCAGCAAAGACGAGTTGCTGGGCGGCGTGCACCGCATGTTTCGCGGCGAGATGCGCGAGTCCTTTGCCGAGCAACTGCTCGATCTGTGGGAGGGGCGCTATTTTCAGCAGCGCGAGGTTGTCAACTACAACCTGGGCGGCGAGGCGCTGCACATCCACATGCAGTTTGCCGTGCTGCGCGAGCAGTGCGAGGACTGGAGCATGGTGCTGCTGTCGCTGGTGGACATCACGGCGCGCAAGAAGGCCGAGGCCTATCTGGAGTATCTGGGCAAGCACGACGTGCTCACAGGCCTGCGCAACCGGGCCTACTACGTCGAGGAGCTCAACCGGCTAGCGCGCAAGGGCCCGTGGCCGGTTGGAGTGCTGGTCATCGATCTCAATGGCCTGAAGCTGCTCAACGACGGGCAAGGCCACGTGGCGGGCGATGCCATGCTGCGCCGCGCTGGCGAAGTGCTGGCCAAGGCCGTCGATCAACCGGCCTGCGCAGCGCGTATCGGCGGCGACGAGTTCAGCATCTTGCTGCCCGGCAGCGACGAGCGCGCCATGCAGGCGGTGGTCGAGCGGCTGCACAAGCTCAAGGACTTGAACAACCAGTTCTATCCCGGCCAGGCGTTGAGCTTTGCCGTGGGCGCCGCCCTGGCCACCAGTGGCGAGCAACTGGAGGCGGCAACGCAGCAGGCCGACCAGGCCATGTATGCGGAAAAGACGCGCTACTACACCCAGGCCGGCTTCAACCGCCGGCTGGGCCACTGAGGCGCAGGCAGCGCGCCGCTCAGTCCTGGATGGTGCGCCCGATCTCGGGCCAGCGTCGGTGCAGGTAAATCCACGACACCAGGCCCACGCACATCATCAGCAGTGACGCCAGCGCCAGCAGCTGCGTTGAGTGCATGACCAGCGGCGCGATGACCCCAGCCACTAGGCCGTTGGCCGTGGAGCCGACGAAGGCCTGCAGGGACGAGGCCATGCCGCGCCGATGCGGGTGCAAATCGAGTACCAGCAGCGTCACCACCGGCACCATCAGCGCCCAGCCAAAGGAGAACACTGCGATCGGCAGCATGGCCCAGGCGGCGTGGGGCTGCAGCAGCAGGTTCAGGCCCATGTTCAGCAGCCCCATGGCCAGCATGATGACGAAACCGTGGCGGATCTGGCGCTTCGGCGCGATGCGCCCGGCCAAGCGCCCGCTGGCCCAGGCGCCGCCCATGATGCCGGCGATGTTGAGCAGGAAGAACCAGTAGAACTCGGTGGGTGCCAGGTGCAGATGCTCGCCCAGGAAGACCGGCGCCGTCAGCACGTACAGAAACATGCCGTTGAAGGGCACGCCGCTGGCCAGCGCCAGCAGCACGAAGCGCGCGCTGGTGCCCAGCTCCCAGTAGCCGCGCAGCAGATTGCCCATGTGCAGCGGCTGGCGCGTGGCCGGCGGCAGGGTCTCGGGCAGCAGGCGCCAGTTGGCCAGCCACAGGAAGGCGCCCACGCCGGTCAGGAACCAGAACACGCTGTGCCAGTTCAGGTGTGCCGACAGCCAGCCCCCGACCATGGGGGCAATGGCCGGCGCCACGCCGAAGAAGATCGTCACCTGGCTCATGACCTGCTGGGCCTGGGCCGGCGGGTAGATGTCGCGGATGACGGCGCGCGAGACCACGATGCCCGCGCCTGCCGACAGGCCCTGCAGCGCCCGGAAGGCAATCAGCTGCCCGGTGGTCTGCGCCAGCGCGCACCCGGCAGATGCTGCGGTGAACACCGCCAGCCCCCACAGCACTACGGGCCGGCGCCCGAAGCTATCCGACAGCGAGCCGTGGAACAGCGTCATGAAGGCGAAGCCGAACAGGTAGGCCGACAGCGTCTGCTGCATCTCGATGGGGCTGGCACCCAGCGAGCGTGCGATCGGCCCGAAGGCCGGCAGATAGGTATCGATGGAGAACGGCCCCACCATGCCCAGCAGCGCCAGTAGCACGGCAAGGGCCCAGCGCGGGCCGCGCCAGAGAGTGGGGGCTTCAGGGTGCATGGGGTCAGGAAAAAAGCCCGGTGCGCGGGGCGCCGCCGGGCTGGAGATTATGGGTCAAGGCCCGTTTCCGGACAGGCGGAGCGCTCTTGTTTTTGCTATTTTAAACATAGCTGTCAGCGCTTGACTGGCAAGGGTTTGAGGCCGAAAAGGCCAAAAAATCTCTGGCCTGCCATCAATGTCCATGCCCCTGTGCGTGCCCATGTCCAGCCGGCGCGCTGGCTCCCAGCGCCCGCGCGGTGGCCTGCACTTGCAGGCTGTGGCGCTGGCCGCCTGCGGCCTCGAAGGTCAGGGTCAGGGGCACGGTGTCGCCGGGCTTCACCTGCTGGTGCAAGTCCAGCAGCATGATGTGGTGGCCGCCCGGGCGCAGCGTCATGGGCTGGCCGGCGCTCAAGGGCAGGGCGGGCAGGGCGCGCATCTTCATCACGTCGCCCTCCAGCGCCATTTCATGTACTTCGGCGACGCCGGCGATCGGGCTTTGCACCTGCACCAGGCGCACGTCCTGGGTGCTGGTCAGCTGCATGAAGGCGCCCGTGGCCTTTTGCTGGGGCACGGTGGCGCGTACCCAGGCATCGTGGACGCTGACCTGGGCGCAGGCGGCGCCAGCCAGCAGGCTGCAGGCGGCAGCGAGGGTGGAGACGATGGATCGGACAGTCATGGGAAAACTCTCGTGAAAGACGGGAAAAAGAGGGGCGCCAACGGCGCAGGCGTGCCGGCGCAGGAGTAGGCGCACAGGCACAGGCAGGCGGCCCGGCGCGCGGGCTTAGGCCGTGGCCCGGGATGCGAGGGGGGCGGGCAGCAAGGGTGGAGCGCGTGGTGGAAAGGGCGCCCGGCTGAGGGGCGCCAGATGCCAGTCGGGCAACGCTTGCTGCACGGCAGGCGCTGGTGCCGGCAGCCGGGCCACGGGGGATGAGGCGCCGGACGCAGCAGCCAGCGCCGGCAGGCACAGGGGGCACTCCAGGGTGTGGCCGCTGGCGTCGGGCTGGGCGTCGGCGCCGGCGATGGCTGCGGCCACCCAGCGCACTTGGCCCGATGCCGTGCAAACGCGTTCCAGCAGCGCCCTGGAGTGCGTCAACGGCGCCAGGCCGGCCACCAGCAGCACCACGGCAAAGCACGCCAGCAGCCAGCGTGCCGTGCGGCGGCGTGTGGAGGAGCGCAGACTGGGCATGGTGGCGTGGATTATGGCGGCGCTGGGTGCGTGCGGCCACAATCGAGCTGGCCATCGACCCATCGATCACGCCACCAACCCCTCGCACAAGGAGCCATGACATGCCGCACGATGACCTGCAACACGACTTCGACGCCCTGCTGCCGGGGGCCAGCGATGGCTCGCGCCGCAGCGCCCTGCGCCTGATGCTGGGCGCTGGCTACGCGGCAGCCGCAGCGCCAGTGCTGGCGCAGAACGCCATCCGCACCTCCGCCGATGGCCTGGTGTCGGGCGAAGTCCATATCGATGCGCCCCAGGGCTTCAAGCTGCCGGCCTACCGGGCCGCTCCGGCCGGGCGCAAGGACTTGCCGGTGGTGCTGGTCATCCAGGAGGTCTTCGGCGTGCATGACTACATTGCCGACACCTGCCGCCGCCTGGCCCGGGCTGGCTATCTGGCCATCGCCCCCGAGCTGTTCGCACGCCAGGGGGACCCCATGGAATACGGCGAACTGGCGCGCCTGATGAGCGAGCTGGTCGCCAAGGTGCCCGATGAGCAGGTGCTGGCCGACCTGGATGCCTGCGTGCGCTGGGCCGGCGCCAATGGCGGCAATGCCGGCAAGGTGGCCATCACCGGCTTTTGCTGGGGCGGACGCATCACCTGGCTGTATGCCGCGCACGGCCCGGTCAAGGCCGGCGTGGCTTGGTATGGCCGGCTGGTGGGCAAGCACGATGCCATGACGCCGCGCAATCCCATCGACGTGGCCGCGCAGCTCAAGGCGCCGGTGCTGGGCCTGTATGGCGGAGACGACAGCGGCATCCCGCTGGACACGGTGGAGCAGATGAAGGCCGCGCTGGCCAAGGGCACGCCTGCTGCGCGCACCTCGCGGTTCGTGGTCTATCCGGATGCGCCCCACGCCTTTCACGCCGACTACCGTGCCAGCTTTCGCCAGCAGCCCGCCGAGGACGGCTGGCAGCAGATGCTGGACTGGTTCGAGCGCCACGGCGTGCGCTGAGCCAGGCCGGCACTGGTTTTTACGGCGCCGGAAACGACTGCGCCGGCGCGTCCCGCATGACCTTGTCCGGCGTCATGGGTGTGCTGCGCAGGCGCCGGCCCGTGGCGTGGTGGATGGCGTTGGCCACGGCAGCGGCCACGCCGACGATGCCGATCTCGCCCACGCCCTTGGCGCCGATGCGGCTTACGATGCGGTCGTCCTCGTGTACGAAGATCACGTCGATGTCCGGGATGTCGGCGTTGGCTGCGACGTGGTATTCGGCCAGGCTGTGGTTCATGAAGCGGCCCAGTGCGTGGTCGGTGTGCGTCTCCTCGTGCAGTGCCTGGCTGATGCCCCAGACCACGCCGCCCGAGATCTGGCTGCGCGCCGTGCGGGCGCTGATGATGCGCCCGGCGGCCACGGCACTGACCACCCGGGTGACGCGCACGGTGCCCAGCTCCTCGTCCACGCAGACCTCGCAGAACACCGCCGAGTGCGTGGTGCGGATGTAGTTCTTCTGCTTGAGCACATTGGGCAGCAGCAGGTACTGCATGTCGATCTCGCTTTTGCCGGCCTGCGCCAGCAGCCGCGCATAGGGCAGGGCGGCCTCGGGCCTCATGCGCAGCCGGATGGCGCCGCCGGCAAACTCCACCTCGCGAAAACGCGCATCGGCAAAGCCCGCGCCCTCGACCTGGCGCGCCAGCCGCCACAGCTCGCGCTGGATCTTCTCGCAGGCGCCGGCCACCGCCGAGCCCACGGTGGCCATGTGTGAGGAGCCGCCCTCGATGGGCGCCACGGGCAGGTTGGAATCGCCCAGCATGAAGCTGACCTGCTCCAGCGGCAGGCCGAGCATGTCGGCGGCCAGCAGGCTCATGGCAGTGAAGGTGCCGGTGCCGATGTCGCTGGCGGCGCTGCCCACTACCAGACGGCCATCGGCGTGCAGCACGGCGCGCGCGCGGGCAAACATCTGCATGGCGTCCCAGGTGCCGGTGGCCATGCCCCAGCCGACCCATTCACGGCCACGGCGCATGGAGCGCGGCGCTGGCGGGCGGCGGTGCCAGCCAAAGCGCTCGGCGGCCTGCTCGTAGCAGGCGCGCAGCTCCTTGGTGGAGTAGGGCAAGTCCCTGCTTGCATCGTGCTCGGTGTAGTTCTTCAGGCGCAGCGCCAGCGGATCCATGTGCAGGGCATAGGCCAGCTCGTCCATGGCGATCTCCAGCGCATAGACGCCGTGCGCCGCGCCGGGCGCACGCATGTCGATGGGCGTGTACTGATCCAGCGGCACCAGCCGATAGTCCAGGCGCACGTTGTCGCACTGATAGAGCTGGCCCGACCAGTTGACGACCACTTCCACGTAGTCCTCGAAGCGCGAGGTCTCGGCAATGGCCTCATGCACCACGGCGCGCAGGCTGCCGTCCAGCTCTGCCGCCAGCTTCACGCGCTGCCAGGTCTCGGGCCGGTGGCCGAAGGTGAACTGCTGCTGGCGCGTGAGCACCACGCGCGCCGAGCGCTTGAGGTGCAGCGCCGCCATGGTGGCCAGCACCAGGTTGTACTGCGGGCGCAGACCCGAGCCAAAGGCCCCGCCGACGAACGGATTGCGCACCGTGACCTTGTCCTTGGACAGGCCGAACACGCGCGAGACCAGCCAGCGGCAGTTCTGCGCGCCCTGGCTCTTGTCGTAGATGGTCAGGTGCCCGTCCTCGCCGTACACGACGGTGGAGGCGTGCATCTCCATCGGGTTGTGGTGCTCCACGCCGCTGTAGAAGGTCGCGTCCACCTTGACCGGTGCGGCGCGATAAGCGGCGTCGGCGTCGCCGCGCGGCTTGGGCGGCGGTGAATAGCCGGCCTTGAGGCGGCTGGGTTCGCGCGCCCGCGCCAGGTCGGCGACCAGATTGGTCTCGTGGGGTTGCTGCTCGTATTCGATGGCCACCAGCCGTGCTGCCGCGCGCGCGGCCTCGAAGGTTTCGGCCAGCACCAGCGCCACGGGCTGGCCGCTGTAGCGCACTTCGGCGTCCAGCAGGGGCTTGAAGGGGCTGCCGCCGGGGGCTGTCATGTCCTTGTAGAACAAGTCCATGGAGCGGATCCTGGGCCGGTTGTCATGCGTGAGCACGTCCAGCACACCCGGCACGGCCCGCGCGCGGGCGCTGTCGATGCGCACGATGCGCCCGCGCGCGATGGTGCTGTTGACTACCACGCCCCAGGCCAGGTCGGGCGCGGCGTATTCCGCCGAATACAGCGCCTGGCCGGTGACCTTCAGGCGCCCATCCACGCGCGGCACCGACTGGCCGATGCGCACCTCGCCGGTGCCAGGTTCGGCCACCGGCTGCTGGCTGTCCTGCGGGGCTGGGTTCATGCCGCGTGCTCCTGAAGAAAGATGGTGGCGGCCAGCTCCCCGGTGTTGGTCAGCTCGCCGGCCTGCGCCATCTCCAGCGCGTGCACGATGGCGCGGCGCGCCAGGGCAAGCTTGAAGGCATTGCTGCCCGGGCCGTTCGGGCTGCCCCAGGTCTGCGCGGGCGCCAGCAACGCATCGGCAGCGCGTGCAAAAGTCTCGGCGCCGGGCGGCTGGCCTTCCAGCAGGCTTTCCGCCTCCAGGTCGCGCCAGGGCCTGTGCGCTACGCCGCCCAGCGCCAGGCGTGCATGGCGCATCAGGCCGCCCTCGTCGAGCTCGAACGCCGCAGCCACCGAAACCAGCGCGAAGGCGTAGGAGGCGCGTTCGCGGATCTTCAGATAGGCGCTGTGCCGGGCGTAGCCGCGCGCGGGCAGCTCGATGTGCGTGATCAGTTCGTCGGGCTCCAGGGTGGTGTCGCGCTGCGGCTCGTCGCCCGGCAGGCGGTGGAAGTCGGCAAAGGCGATGGTGCGCGCGCCACGGCTGGACTGCACATGCACGCTGGCCTGCAGCGCCGCCAGCGCCACGCACATGTCGGACGGGTGGGTGGCGATGCACGCCTCGCTGGTGCCCAGGATGGCCAGCTGGCGCGCCAGACCGGTCTTGGCCGGGCAGCCGCTGCCGGGTTCGCGCTTGTTGCACGGCACGCCCACGTCATAGAAGTAGTAGCAGCGCGTGCGCTGCAGCAGGTTGCCGCCGTTGGTGGCCATGTTGCGCAGCTGCGGCGAGGCCCCGGCCAGGATGGCGGCGGACAGCAAGGGGTAGCGCTGGCGCACCAGCGGGTGCCTGGCGGTGTCGGCGTTGCGTGCCAGTGCGCCCAGCGCGAGGCCGCCAGCGGGCGTCTCCTCGATGGACGCCAGCGGCACTCGCGTGATGTCCACCAGCCGTGTGGGCTGCAGCACGTCTTCCTTCATCAGATCCAGCAAATTGGTGCCGCCGGCAATGAAGCGCGCGCCGGGGCCGATGGCGGCCAGCGCTGCGGCCATGTCGGCGGCGGCGGTGTAGTCGAAGGCTCTCATGCTGCCTCCAGGCGCTGCGCCGGGGTTGGTGCTGGAGCTGTTACCGCTGCTGCACTGCCGGCCAGCGCCACTTCGGCCACAGCCTTGACGATCTGTGGATAGGCGCCGCAGCGGCACAGGTTGCCGCTCATGCGCTCGCGGATGTCGCCGACGTGGCGCACGCCGCCCTCGTTCATCAGGCCCACGGCGGAGCACAGCTGGCCCGGCGTGCAGTAGCCGCACTGGAAGGCGTCGTGGTCGATGAAGGCCTGCTGCAGCGGGTGCAGCGCATCGCCCTCGGCGCCGATCAGCGCCGGCAAGCCCTCCACGGTGGTGATGTCGGCGCCGTCCAGCATCACCGCCAGCGCCAGGCAGGAGTTGATGCGCCGGCCATCGACCAGCACCGTGCAGGCGCCGCACTGGCCGTGGTCGCAGCCCTTTTTGGTGCCGCTCAGGTGCAGGCGCTCGCGCAGCAGATCCAGCAGCGTGACCCAGGCGGGCAGATCGAGTTCATGTCCGATGCCATTGATGTGCAGCTGCACGCGGTGGGTCGAGGCAATACGCGGCACAGGAGCCGGCTGCTGCGGTGCTTCGTGGGTGCTGGGGCGCATGGGTTTCCTTCGCTGTCGGAGCGGCCAGTATTGGGACTTGCCGGCTGCCGTGTGTAGGACGGCTGCGCCCGGGAGCGTTGGCAGGATAAAGGGCGGGCTGCGCCGGTAGCTGGCAGGTTGCTGCAGGAACATCTGTTTTTTGGGCAAAATCCGCCCTTTTCGCAATCAGGATAAGCGCAGGAAGCTATGGTTTTGCTAGCAATCGTCGTCGCCACACTGGCCGCCGGCATCGGCAGCGTGTGGCTGGCCGAGCTCTCCCTGCGCCTGGGCCTGGGCGGCAATGGCCGTGTCGGGCCACAGCATCTGCTGAGTCTGGCTGCCGGTGCGCTGCTGGCCACGGCCTTCATGCACCTGCTGCCCGAGGCCTTCGAGGATGGCGCCAGCGTGCAGCCGCTGTTTGCCACGCTGCTGGTGGGGCTGGTGTTCTTCTTCCTGCTGGAAAAGGCCGAGCTGTGGCACCACGGGCATGAGAACGCGGCGGGTGGGATACACCACGGCCATTCACATGGACACGCGCACGAACACGAGCATCAGCACCACGGCCACCGGCACGGCCACGGCGGCTGGACGCTGCTCACCGGCGACAGCGTGCATTGCTTTGGCGATGGCGTGCTGATCGCCTCGGCCTTCATGGCCGATCTGCACCTGGGGCTGGTGGCGGCGCTGTCGGTGCTGGCCCACGAGGTGCCACACCACGTAGGTGACCTGATCGTGCTGCGCCAGCGCGGCGCGGCGCGCAGCGTGGCGCTGCTCAAGGTGTCGCTGGCCGGTGCGGTGTCGGTGCTGGGTGGGCTGGTGGGCTATTTCCTGATCGGCCACTGGCAGGGTGCGCTGCCGTATTTCCTGGTCGTGGCCTCCAGCAGCTTCATCTATGTCGCCCTGGCCGATCTGATTCCGCAGTTGCAGCGGCGTCTGCCGGCGGCGCAGGCGGCGCTGCAGGTGGCCTGGCTGATCGTGGGCATCACCCTGGTGACCCTGGCCAGCTATCTGGCCCATCATCTGGAGCATTGAGGGCGGGTGCGCGGCCTCGGTGGCCCTTCCGAGAGGGGCCGAGTGCAGCCTCTTGGCGCCACGCACAGCCTCCTTGATCCACGCTGGCGCAGCGCCTCAGCCGCTCAGTGCCTCGCGCACCGCCGTCACCTGCCGGCGCGAGACCGGCAGCGGCTGCGCCAGCCCGTGCAGGCGCACGGCCCAGCTTTCGCCTTCGCTGCCCTCGGCGCTGCCCTCGCGTATCAGGGCGCGCAGGGCGCGGCGTGCCACCAGGGTACTGCGGTGGATGCGCAGGAAGTGCTCAGGGTGGCGCGCCTCCAGCTCGGTCAGGGCATCGTCCAGGATGTAGCTGCGCGAGAGTGTGCGCACGGTGACGTATTTCAGCTCGGCGCGCAGGTACAGCACCTCGGCCAGAGGCACGCGCTCGGTGCGGCCGCGCTCGTGGATGAGTAGCGCCTCGCCGTCGTGCAGCGGCAGGGGCGCGCTGGCCGGGGCGCCGCCGATGGCCAGGGCGCGCGCGCGCTGCGCCTTGGCCAGGGCCTGCTGCAGGCGCTCCAGGCGCACCGGCTTGGTCAGGTAGTCGGCAGCGTCCAGCTCGAAGGCGTCCAGCGCATGGTCGGTGTGCGCGGTGACGAAGACGATGGCCGGCGGCTCGGCCAAGCGCTGCAGCTCGTGCGCCAGTGCCAGGCCGTCCATGCCAGGCATACGGATGTCCAGCAGCAGCACATCCACCGGATGCGCTGCTGGGTCGGCGAGCAGCGCCAGCGCCTCGCCGGCGTGCCGCGCCTCGCTGACCTGATGGCCGGCCCGGCAATCGTCCAGCAGGCGGCGCAGGCGGCTGCGCGCCAGGGCTTCATCGTCCACGATCAGGATGTGCATGGGGCAAAGGGGGACAGGATGGCCGCCCCGGCAGTGCGGCGGCGCTATCGATCGGGCGATTGTGCCGCGCCGGCCTGCTCGCGCTGTGCCAGCTGCCAGAACACGCGCACGATCCAGGCCACGGCCAGGGCTGCAGCCAGCGCGATCAGCCAGCGGCCCAGGCGCTCCTGATCGTCGAGCAGATAGGCGTTGCACAGGCGCAGCGGCGAATCGACATAGAGCTGCCCGACCACCACCATCATGGGCAGGACGTTGCCCAGGAAGAAGCCCTGTACCACCCGCCCCGCCGGCTGCCACGACAGGCGCAGCGCCGCGCCGGCCAGCACCAGGGCAGCGCACTTGAGCAGCTCGATGGCCGGCACGCGCAGCGCCAGGTCGAGCACGCGCGGCACCATCAGCACGGCCAGCACCGTCGCCGTCCAGACCAGGCCGGCGATGCCCAGGGTGTTCCAGCGTGCCAGCCGGGCGCGTGTGTCAGGGGGCAGGGCGGCAGCCAGCAGCGCGCCGGCGAGCAGCCACAGCGGAAACTGCAGCACCATGTGGCGCCACATGCTGGCCTCCAGCAGCGCGCGCAGCGGCGCCAGGGCCAGCACCAGCAGCAGCGCGGCCCCGGCGGCAGC
This sequence comes from Melaminivora jejuensis, assembly GCF_017811175.1. Taxonomy (NCBI): domain Bacteria; kingdom Pseudomonadati; phylum Pseudomonadota; class Betaproteobacteria; order Burkholderiales; family Comamonadaceae; genus Melaminivora; species Melaminivora jejuensis. The sequence continues at coordinate 1,732,012 of NZ_JACWIJ010000002.1, read as the reverse complement.
CTGCGGCAGCGGAGCGGCCAGATGGCGCAGCCGCTGCAGGGGTGCGCCCAGGCGCGCAGCGGCGGAGGTCATGGGCTGCCCTTGCGCGCCAGGTGGCGCGCGTAGTCCAGGGCCAGTTGCTGCTCGGCCAGGTCGAACACGCGGCGCATCCGGCCCGCAGCATCGAAGACCAGCAGCGCGGCGTTGTGCTCGTAGTCGCCGCGCCCGTCGGGGATGACGACCACACCCAGGTGTGCCAGCAGCGCCTGTTCCTCGCGCGCATCGGGCACGCGCACGAAGCGCCACAAGCCGTCCTCGGCGCGCAGTCCATGTGCGTAGCGCCGCAGCGCCGGCGCATCGTCGCGGGTGCCGTCGAAGCTGATGGACAGCAGGCGTACGCCCGAGTCCTGCCCGGCTGCCATATCGGCCTGCAGCGCTGCCTGCAACTGCTGAAAGCTGCTGCCCAGCGACAGGCAGATGGTCTCGCAATACGTGTAGAAGAAATCCACGATGGTGGCGCCGCCCCGGGACTGCTGCGGGGCGCCGGCTTGCTCCGGCACACCGGCCAGCAGCGCCGGCAGGGCTGTCTGCCGTCCGGCGCCGTCCTGCGCCTGTACGGCAGGCATGGGCACCGGGCGCAAGGCGACTTCCAGCCGGCGCGCGCCCTCGTCCGTCCAGACCTGGAAGTCGTGCGTCAGCCAGCCGGCAGCGGCCCAGCCGGCCAGCAGCATGACAAGGCTGAGGAGGGCAGTGCGCAACACTACTGTTTCAAAGCCTCCAGCTCAGCCTGGCCCTCGAAGGGTGTCTTGCGCTCGCTGCCGGCGCGCTCCTTGGCGAACAGCTCATCGCTCAGCGCCTCGGCCTGGTTGGCCCAGCTGCTGCGGATGTAGCTGGCCACGCCGGCCAGCTCGGCATCGCTCAGCTGGGCGAAGGCTGGCATGGAGCCCTGGTACTTGTTGCCGGCCACGGTGATCTCGCCGTTGATGCCGTGCAGCAGGATGTTGGCCAGCACGCGGGCGTCGCCGGTGACCCATTCCGAGCCATCGAGCGGCGGGAACACCCCCGGCAGACCCTTGCCCGTGGCCTGGTGGCAGGCCGCGCACTGGGCGGCAAAGATGGCCTTGCCATCGACGGCGGCGCCAGCGGCCGGGGCCGCCGGGCCGGCCAGGTCGGCCACGGTGCGCTGGTCGCCCAGGCGCGAGTGCGTCAGCGGCTCGGACAGGAAGATGTAGAGCACGCCGAAGACCACCAGCGCCAGGGTCACGCCCACGGCCAGCAGCGGGATGGGGCGGATGCTTTCCTCGGGATCGGCGTGCTCGCGCTGCTGCGCCTTCCAGTCAGGTGACGGTTGTTGCATGGCGGGCCTCCTCAGGATGCCGCCGCCGGTGCGGCGGCAGGGGCGGGTGCAGGAGCAGAAGCAGGAGCGGGGGCAGCGGCGCCGGCGGCATCCTTGGGCTCGGGCGGCAGCACCGGGTAGCTGCGGTTGAGCGACTGCAGGTACTTGACCAGATCCAGCGCCTCGGGCGTGGCTACGACCACCTTGCCCGCCGGCGTGTAGCCCGGCGGCAGTTTCAGCACCTCGTCGCCCGCCTCGGCCTTGTTCTTGATGTCGAACAGATAGGGGTAGGACGGCATGATGGAGCCGGGCACGTAGGCGCGCGGCTGGTACAGGTGGCCCAGGTGCCAGTCGCGGCTGGGCTGGCGCACGCCGATGTTCATCAGATCCGGCCCGGTGCGCATACTGCCCAGCAGGTGCGGACGGTCGTAGCTGTAGTCGGCGGGCACGGTGGCACGGCCCCAGCCGCGTTCGGCATCAGGCCCGAAGCTCTTGTCGCGCGGCTGTTGCGTATGGCAATAGACGCAGCCGTTGGCGATGTAGCTGGCGCGCCCGCGCAGCTCGGCGCTGGTGTAGGGCTTCAGACCCTCGGGCGGCTTGACATCGCGCACCTGGATGTAGGGCAGCACCACCAGGGCGGCGGTGGCCAGGCCGAGCGTCACCATGGCGCCGGCGGCGAGTTTGACTTCATTCTCCATGAGCCAGCTCCAGTTTCTGTGCGCGCTTGGCTGCAAACAGCGCCGCACCCGTGCGCTCGGGGCCGAAGCGCAGCGCCATGGCCAGGAAGTGGCCGACAAAGATGACCTGGCTGGCCACCATCAGCGCGCCGCCCAGGCTGCGCGACTTGAGCCACGGCATGGTCACGGCCACCGAGTCCATGAAGGGGCGGGCCGCATCCAGCATGTACACGCCCTGCAGCCAGCCGCCATACGACAGGCCGATGAAATAGATCAGGATGCCGATGGCCGCCAGCCAGAACTGCAGCGTGATCAGGCGCGGATACGGCCACTCCCAGTGCAGCACGCGCGGCATCATGAAATAGATGGCGCCAAACAGCACCATGGTCACGAAGCCATAGGCGCCCAGGTGGGCGTGGGCCACGGTGAAATGCGTGAAGTGCGTGATCTGGTTGATCGAGCGCAGCGCCTCGAACGAGCCCTGCACCGACGACAGCATGTACATCAGCCCGCCGAACATCATGAAGCGCAGCGTCGGCGAGTGGCGCGCCAGGTGCGTGCGGCCCCACATGGTGCCGGCCATATTGATGGAGAACGCCGCCACCGGCACGATCATCATCATGCTCTGCACGATGGACAGCGTGATCAGCCAGCCCGGCACCGGCCCGCCCACCAGGTGGTGGCCGCCGACCTGGGCATAAAAAAACGCCAGCGTCCAAAAGCCCAGGATGGACAGGTTGTACGAGCGCACCGGCCGGGCAATGATCTTGGGCAGGAAGTAGTAGATGGCGCCCACGCTCACCGGCGTGAACCACAGGCCCAGCACGTTGTGGCCGTACCACCAGTTCATGGTCGCCTGCTGCACGCCGTAATGCACGCCCGGCAGCTTGGCCACCAGGAACAAGAGCGTGATCCACAGCAGGGCTGCGACGTGGTACCAGACGGTGACGTACAGCGACTCGACCTTGCGGTTGACCAGCGTGTAGAGCACCGGGCCGATGATGCAGACCATGCCGGCGACGATGAACAGGCCGATCTGCCAGGGCATCTCCAGGTACTCCATGCCATCCGTCCAGCCCGCGCCGATGGCGCCGATGCCGCTGGCAATGGCGATGTTGATCAGCGCGCCGCCCAGCATGACCCACATGGCGCCCATCAGCGGCGTGCGCAGCAGGCGCGGCAGCAGCCAGATGATGACGCCCAGCGAGGCGTTGGTGATCCAGCCATAGAGCACGGCTGTGAGGTGGACGGTGCGAATGCGGCCAAACGTCATCCAGGCCTCGCTGACCAGCCAGTCGGGCATGTGCAGCTTCAGCGATGCCGTCAGGCCCGCCACCGAACCCAGCACCAGCCACATGCAGGCAAAGGCGATGAACATGAAGACCGGGAAGGCGCTGGAGCGGTCGGCCTCCTGGCGCTGCTCCAGCTCATGCGCGTCGGGCAGGTGCATGGGCGCGTCGCCCTTTTCGGCGGCGGCCGCCTGCAGCTCGGCGCGCTCGCCCGGCTGCAGCGCCGGGTCGTCCACCTTGCCAATCTCTCCGTTGGCGAAGATGACCGAGGCAGCCCTCGGGTTTTCCATCAGCAGGCCCTTGCGCATCGACCAGATGAACACGAACAGTCCAATGATCGACAGCAGGAAGGCGCCCAGCAGGCTCATGACGGCACTGTCCATGGCCGGTTTCCTCTCTGGTTCTCGAATGGCGCGTGCCGGGCGCCGAAACTTGATGCAACGCAAGGGAGCAAAAGCTCACCCGTGCTACGCATGGCCAGGTGATTGTAAAGTTCAAGTTACATGAATCTTTGTAGGGGCAGGGCTACAACCCTGCTTGCCGAGCAGTCAAGCTCAGGCGCGCAGCGGCAGGGTGATGCGCACGTGGTACAGGCCCTTGTGCGCGCTGGCGCGGAAGTCGCACTCGATGTCGTGCAGCAGGCGCAGGCGCTCGCGCACATTGGCCTGGGCGATGCCGTGGCCGGCAGGTGCCGGGGTGCCTGCAGCGCGCCGGGGCAGGGTGTTGGTGATGCCTATCCGTACCTGGCTGCCGCGCAGCGCGGTGCTGATGCGCAGCTTGGCCAGGCCCTGCTCGTCGGGCTCGACCCCGTGCCGGACGGCGTTTTCCACCAGCGGCTGCAGCAGCAGCGGTGGCACCAGGGCGTTGCCGGCGCGCGCATCGAGCTGCCACTGCACGCGCATCCGCTCGCCAAAGCGCACCTGCTCGATGGCCAGGTACTTGCGCGCCAGCTCCACCTCCTCGTCCAGCGTCACCGCCTCGCCCTGCTCGACCAGGGCCTGGCGGAACAGATCGCTCAGGTCTTCCAGCAGCGCCTCGGCGCGCGCCGGTTCGTCCCGCACCAGGGCGATGGCGCTGTTGAGGGTGTTGAACAGGAAGTGCGGTCGGATGCGCGCCTGCAGCTCGGTCAGGCGCGCCGTGGTGGCCGCCGGCAGCCGGGCGCGCGCGCGCAGCGCCAGCACGGCCACCAGCAGCGTGGCGATCAGCGCGCCGCTGGCGGTGCTGGCCAGCCAGGGTGCGGCGCCGTCCAGCACGGGCGCCAGCAGCGCGCACGCGCCCAGGCCGGCCAGCGCGCCCAGCAGGGCGCCGGCGGCGTACTGCAGCGGCTCGGCCAGCCGCGCCAGGACAGGCCGGGCAGCGCAGGCAGCCAGCAGCCAGGCCAGCGTGGCCGGCAGCGCGCCGCCGGTCAGCAGGGCCAGCTGCGCCAGCCAGCCCTCGAAGCTGTCGGTGCCGAACATGGCCGCCACGCCCAGCAGCAGCTGCACCAGCAATACCGCGCGCAGCACCACGCCGACCTGGCAGGCATCGAAGACCGGCGCCCGGCCCGCCGCCGGCGCGCCCCGGGCGGCGGCGGGCGGGCGGGTCGATAAAATTTGCCGCTTTTGCATTTGCGCTCCCGCATCTGTCCTGCCACCGTGGCGCCCGCTCTGGCGCAGCCGCATCTTCACCGGATTATTGCCCTCCATGTCCTCTGCCGCCGTTCCGCCTACCCAGCCTGCCCAGTCCTCCCAGCCCTCCCAGGATCAGCTCGCCACCAAGGCGCAGGCCTGGTCGGCGCTGTTTTCCGAGCCTATGAGCGATCTGGTCAAGCGCTACACCTCCAGCGTCTTCTTCGACAAGCGCCTGTGGCAGGCCGATATTGCCGGCAGCCTGGCGCACGCCGGGATGCTGGCCGCGCAGGGCATCATCAGCGCCGAGGATCATGCGGCCATCGAGCGCGGCATGGCGCAGGTCGCCCGCGAGATCGAGGCCGGCGAGTTCGACTGGCAGCTCGACCTGGAGGACGTACACCTGAACATCGAGGCGCGCCTGACGCAGCTCGTGGGCGACGCCGGCAAGCGCTTGCACACCGGCCGCAGCAGGAACGACCAGGTGGCCACCGACGTGCGCCTGTGGCTGCGCGGCGAGATCGACCTGATCGCCGGCCTGCTGGCGGATGTGCAGCGCGCGCTGGTCGAAGTCGCCGAGCACAACGTCGATGCCATCCTGCCCGGCTTCACTCACCTGCAGGTCGCCCAGCCGGTGAGCTTTGCCCACCACCTGCTGGCCTATGTGGAAATGTTCGCGCGCGATGCCGAACGCATGAACGACGTGCGCCGGCGCGTCAACGTGCTGCCGCTGGGCAGTGCGGCGCTGGCCGGCACCACCTATGCGCTGGATCGCGAGCGCGTGGCCAAGGCCCTGGGCATGGACGGCGTGTGCCAGAACTCGCTGGACGCCGTGAGCGACCGCGACTTCGCCATCGAGTTCGCCGCCGCCGCCAGCCTGGTCATGGTTCACATCAGCCGCCTGTCCGAGGAGCTGATCGTCTGGATGAGCCAGAACTTTGCCTTTATCCGCATCGCCGACCGCTTCACCACCGGCTCCAGCATCATGCCGCAGAAGAAAAATCCGGATGTGCCGGAGCTGGCGCGCGGCAAGACGGGCCGCGTGGTCGGCCACCTGATGGGCCTGATCACCCTGATGAAGGGCCAGCCGCTGGCCTATAACAAGGACAACCAGGAAGACAAGGAGCCGCTGTTCGACACCGTCGATACGCTCAAGGACACGCTGCGCATCTTTGCCGAGATGATCGGCGGCCAGCCCGATCCGGCCACAGGCGCCAAGAGCGGCGGCATCCAGGTCAACCGCGAGAACATGCGCGCCGCCGCCCTCAAGGGCTATGCCACGGCCACCGACCTGGCCGACTACCTGGTGAAAAAGGGCCTGCCGTTTCGCGACGCGCACGAGACCGTGGCGCACGCCGTCAAGGCCGCACTGGCGCAGGGCGTCGATCTGGCGCAGCTCAGCCTGGCGCAGCTGCAGGGCTTCCACCCGGCCATCGAAGGCGATATTTTCGAGGCCCTGAGCCTGGAAGGCTCGCTGAACGCGCGCAACACCCTGGGCGGCACGGCGCCGGCCCAGGTGCGTGCGCAACTGCAACGCCATCAGGCACGCCTGAAGGCTTGAAAGCTTTTATCGACTATCAAAAACAATAGCTGTCAGTGCTTGCCTGGTAAGGGTTTGCGGCTGATTTCACTGTTATTTTGATGCTTTTTGCCCGGTTTCCAACCCTGATCCTGCGAGCACTGCCATGACCCTGACCCGACGCCGACTGCTGGCCCACACCCTGGCGGCCAGCGCCCTGCCTGCCGCCCTTGCCGCCCAGGCCGAGGGCGCGGCCAGCGCCAAGACCTTGCGCATCCTGGTGGGTTTCCCGCCCGGCGGCGGCACCGACGCCATCGGGCGGCTGCTGGCCGAGAAGCTGCGCGAGCAGCTCGGCATGACCGTGGTCGTGGAAAACCGCCCCGGCGCCGGCGGCCAGATCGCCGCGCTGGCGCTCAAGAGCGCGCCCGCCGACGGCAGCGTGCTGTTTCTGACGCACGACCACACCATTTCCATCCTGCCGCAGGTGGTCAGGAACGCCGGTTTCGAGCCGGCGCGCGACTTCGTTGCCGCTGGCGGCTTTGCCACCTTCGTCAACGGCCTGGCGGTCTCGCCCGGCACGCCGGCCAAGACCTTCCCGGAGTTCGTCGATTGGGTCAAGCGCAAGCAGGGCGGCAAGAGCGCCATCGGCATCCCGGCGCCGGCCTCGACGCCCGAGTTCCTGGTCAAGCTGCTGGGCCAGCGCTACGGCCTGGATCTGGTGTCGGCGCCGTACCGGGGCAGCGCGCCCATGATCGGCGACATGCTGGGCAACCAGATTCCTGCCGGCATCGCCTCGGTACAGGATTTCATCGAGAACCACCGCGCCGGCAAGCTGCGGATGCTGGCCGTGCTGGGCGGCAAGCGCCAGGATGCGCTGCCCGACGTGCCCACTTTCGATGAGCTGGGCCTCAAGGGTTTCGAGGACACGCCCTACTACGGCTTCTATGCCCCGGCGGGCACGCCCGAGGCGCAATTGACGCGCTTTTCCCAGGCGCTGGCGCAGGTCGTGGCGCAGCCGGCAGTGCGCGAGCAATTGGTCAATATGGGCCTGACGGTGGGCTTCATGACACCGGCGCAATTGGCCGAGCGCGAGCGCGCCTACACGGCAGTGTGGACGCGCATCATCCGCGACTCGGGCTTCACGCCGCAATAAGACACTCCTGCACGCGCCGGGCGCCCGGCGCAGCACCTGCGACAAAGGAACGCTCATGTCCTCCACCACCACATGGCGAACCGCCCGCACGCTGGCTGCGCTGTGCCTGATGGCCAGTGCCCCGCTGGCGCAGGCGCTCAGCGTGACCAGCGTGTCGCCGCAGGGCGAGGTGGCGCAGGTGCGCCAGGTGGTCGTCAAGTTCGATGGCGCCGCCGTGCAGTTTGGCGATGCGCGCGCGCCGGCACCCTTCACCCTGGCCTGCAGCGATGCCGACGCCGCGCGCGGCGCGGGCCGCTGGAACAGCGAGCGCGAATGGGTCTATGAGCTGGCGCAGGATCTGCCGCCCGGCGTGCGCTGCACCCTGAGCGCCAATTCAGGCTTCAAATCAACCGCAAACCAGCTACTGGAAAGCGCTTCCAGCTATCAATTCAATAGTGGCGGGCCGTTCGTCCAGCAGGTCTATCCCGGCTCCTGGCAGGACATCGACGAGGAGCAGGCCTTTGTGCTGCGCCTGAACGGCCCGGCTGCGCCGGCCAGCGTGGCCGAGCATGTCTGGTGCGTGGCCGAGGACGTGGGCGAGCGCATCCCCGTGCGGCTGCTGGAGGGCAAGGCGCGCGAGGAGCTGCTGGCCGCCGCGCACGTGGCCAAGGCAGCGGCCAAGGCGCCGCAGCGCTACGCGGCCCTGTCCTGTGTGCGCCGGCTCACTGCCGGCAGCCGGATGCAGCTGGTCTTTGGCGCCGGCGTGGCCACGCCCAGCGGCATCGCCAACCGCGTGGAAAAACGCTTCGACTACCAGGTGCGCGCGCCCTTTGCGCTGGATTTTTCCTGCGAACGCGAGAACGCCCAGGCCGCCTGCCTGCCGATCCGGCCCCTGCGCCTGTCCTTCAACGCGCCAGTGCCGGCCAAGCTGGCGCGCGCCATCCGCCTCAAGGGCGCGGGCCAGACGCTGGAGCCGCGCCTGGATGGCGACGGCGATGAGGATGCCGCCACGAGCGCGGCCAGCGCCACCCCGGCGGATGCGCTGGTCAACGGCGTCAGCTTCGCCCCGCCCTTTGCCGTGCAGGGCAGCTATACGCTGACGCTGCCGGCAGGTTTTGTCGATGACGCAGGCCGCGCACCGGCCAACGCGCAGAGCTTTCCCATGATCGTGGCCACCGGCGCCATGCCGCCGCTGGCCAAGTTCGCCGCCGCGCCCTTCGGCATCATCGAGCGCTACGCCGAAGGCCAGGACGGCCCGGCCCTGTTGCCGGTGACGCTGCGCAAGGTGGAGGCGCAATTGGCGGTGCAGGGCCTGCAGCCCGGCGCCGGCAGCGCCCCGGCCAACCAGCCGGCCAGCCAGGTCAGCACCCTGCAGCCCCGGGGCGACGCCGAGATCATTGCCTGGCTGCGCCGCGTGCAGCGCTACGACGACTTCTGGGTCGAGCGCAAGCAGGCCCGGCGCGACGTGCAGGCCAAGCTGCCCGCAGTGCTGGAGGATGAGGACAAAGACAGGGTGCAGTCGCGCATGGTCTCGCTGCTGGTGGGCCGCGCCGGCGTGCAGACGCTGCAGGTGCCCCATGCCGGCAAGGACGACCCGCGCCCCTTCGAGGTCGTGGGCATCCCGCTGGCGCCGGGCTTTTCCGTGGTGGAGATCGCCTCGCCGCTGCTGGGCGCCTCGCTGCTGGACGCACGCCACGGCGCGCAGCGCAGCATGTACGTGCGCACCACGGCGCTGGTGACCAACCTGGGCGTGCATTTCAAGCTCGGGCGCGAGAACGCCGCCGCCTGGGTGACCACGCTGGACAAGGGCCAGCCCGTGGCCGGCGCGCGCGTGCGCGTGTCCTCGTGCGATGGCACGGAGCTGGCCAGCGCCAATACCGACGAGCAGGGCGTCGCCCGCTTTGCCGACCTGTCGCCCGAGCCGCCGGGCTGCAGCGGCGAGGGCGAGTGGCGCCGCGCCTACTTCGTCAGCGCCCGGGCCGGGGATGATCTGGCCTTTGCCTGGAGCGATTGGCAGCGCGGCATCGAACCCTGGCGCTTCAACCTGCCCATCGGCAGCGGCGCCCAGCCCGACGTGCTGGCGCACACCATCTTCGACCGCACGCTGCTGCGCGCCGGCGAGACGCTGTCCATGAAGCACCTGCTGCGCAGCCAGACCGGGGCGGGCTTCGGCCTGCCCAAGGACAGGCCGGGCGAGCTGGTCATCACCCACGTCGGCAGCGGCCAGGAGTTCACCCAGGCGCTGCACTGGCGCGCCACGGCCACCGGCGGCCTGAGCGCGCACGGCGAGTTCAAGATCCCGCCGGCTGCCAAGCTGGGGCTGTACCAGGTGCAGTTGCGCACCAGCGAGGCAGAGCAGGGCGCACGCACTTTCGACAGCGGCAGCTTCCGCGTCGAGGAGTTTCGCCTGCCGGTGCTGCAGGGGCGCATCGCCCCGGCGGACAGCAAGACCCTGGTGCGCGCGCGCAGCCTGCCCGTCGATGTGCAGGTCAGCTATGTGGCGGGCGGGCCGGCGGCGCGGCTGCCGGTGCGCGTGTCGGCGCTGGTGCGCGAGCGCAATCTGCAGTTCGCCGACTACGACGCCTTCAGCTTCCAGGCCCGGCGCAAGGACGGCAGCGGCAACGGCAATGGCGATGGGGGCGACGAGGAGGAGGCCGCCGCGCGCCAGGATGCGCGCGTGGTGGCCGACAAGCTGGCTTTGACGCTGGACAAGAGCGGCGCAGGCCGCGTCACCATCGAGCACCTGCCCGGCGCGCGCCAGGCGCAGGAGCTGGTGCTGGAGGCCAGCTACGCCGACCCCAGCGGCGAGGTGCAGACGCTGCGCAGCACGCAGACCCTGTGGCCGGCGGCGGTGGTGGCCGGCATCAAGGCCGAGGGCTGGGCCGCCAGCAGCAGCCGCGTGCGCTTTTCGGCGTTGGCGCTGTCGCCCGATGGCCAGCCGCAGGCCGGCGTGCCGCTGGCCGTGCAGGCCATTGCCCGCAGCACCACCACCAGCAGAAAGCGCCTGGTCGGGGGCTTTTACAGCTACGACAACCAGACGCACACGCGCGACCTGGGCACCGTGTGTACCGGCAAGAGCGACAGCCGTGGGTTGCTGCTGTGCGATGTCAGGCTCGACGAGCCGGGCGAGGTCGAACTGGTGGCCACGGCGCGCGATGCCGACGGCAACGAGGCCGAGGCTGCCACGTCCATCTGGGTCACGCGCCGGGGCGAGCTGTGGTTCGGCGGCGAGGATCACGACCGCATCGATGTGCTGCCCGAGAAAAAATCCTACGCCCCCGGCGAGACCGCCCGGCTGCAAGTGCGGATGCCGTTTCGCTTCGCCACCGCGCTGGTGGCCATCGAGCGCGAGGGCGTGCTCGACACCCGCGTGGTGCAGCTGAGCGGCCAGGATCCGACCATAGAGCTGAAGATCGAGGACGGCTGGGCGCCCAACGTCTATGTCAGCGTGCTGGCGCTGCGCGGGCGCCTGCGCGAAGTGCCCTGGTACAGCTTCTTCACCTGGGGCTTCAAGGCGCCGCGCGAGTGGTGGAACGCCTTCTGGCACGAGGGGCGCGAATACGTCGCGCCCACGGCCATGGTCGATCTGGCCAAGCCGGCCTACCGCCTGGGCGTGGCCGAACTGAAGGTCGGCGCCGCCGCCCACCAGCTGGCCGTGCGCGTGCAGGCCGACCAGGCCAGCTACCCGGTGCGCGGCAAGGCGCAGGTCACCATCACCGCGCAGCTGCCCGATGGCAAGCCGGCAGCCGGGGCCGAGGTGGCGCTGGCCGCCGTCGATCAGGCGCTGCTGGAACTCATGCCCAACAGCAGCTGGAACCTGCTGGAAGCCATGCTGGCGCGGCGCTCCTGGGGCGTGGAGACCTCGACCGCGCAGATGGAGATCATTGGCCGGCGCCACTACGGCAAGAAGGCCGTGCCGGCAGGCGGCGGCGGCGGGCGGGCGCAGACGCGCGAGTTGCTCGATACGCTGCTGCTGTGGCAGCCGGCCATCCGGCTCGATGCCCAGGGCCAGGCCCGGGTCACCGTGCCGCTCAACGACGCGCTCACCACTTTCAAGGTCGTGGCCGTGGCCGATGCCGGAGTGGGGCTGTTCGGCACCGGCAGCGCCAGCATCCGCGCCACGCAGGACTTGCAGATCGTCAGTGGCCTGCCGCCGCTGGTGCGCGGCGGCGACCGGTTGCGCGCCCAGTTCACGCTGCGCAACACCACGGCGCACGCCATGCAGGTCGAAGTCAGCCCGCGCGCCACGCTGCTGGAGCTCAAGCCCCAGCGCATCGACCTGCCCGCTGGCGAGTCGCGCGAGCTGGCCTGGGACGTGACCGCCCCGAGCAGCTGGGCAGCACGCGCGTGCAGGCCCTGCTGTGGGAGATCGAGGCGCGCGATACCCGATCCGGCGCACGCGACGCCCTTAAGGTCAGCCAACGCATCGTTCCCGCCGTGCCGACCACCGTGCAGCAGGCCACGCTGGTGCAGCTGGACGGCCAGCTGACGCGCGAGGTGGCGCCGCCCGCCGGCGCGCTGCCCGGCCACGGCGGCCTGCGCCTGGCCTTCAGCCCCCGGCTGGCTGCCGGCCTGCCCGGCGTGCGCGACTGGTGGGCGCGCTACCCCTACACCTGCCTGGAGCAGCAGGCCAGCCGCGCCATCGGCCTGCAGGATGAAAAACTCTGGCAGACCATCGTGGCGCAGCTGCCGACCTATCTGGACGAGGACGGCCTGGCGCAGTACTTCCCGCCGTCCGCCGGCAGCAGCCACCGGGGCAGCGACGCCCTGAGCAGCTACCTGCTGGCGGCCTCGCACGAGGCCGCCCGGAAGCACCCGCAGTTCGCCCTGCCGCCCGAGGCGCGCGAGCCGCTGGAGCGCGGCCTGAGCGCCTTCGTCGAGGGCCGCATCCAGCGCAACTTCTGGAGCCCGCGCAAGGATCTGGACGTGCGCAAGCTCGCCGCCATCGAGGCCTTGTCGCGCTACGGCAAGGCCCAGGTGGCCATGCTCTCGAGCATCACCATCGCGCCCGACCAGTGGCCGACGCACGCCGTGATCGACTGGCTCAACGTGCTGCAGCGCCTGGACGGCATCCCGCAGCGCCAGCAGCACCGGCAGCAGGCCCTGCAGATCCTGCGCGCGCGCCTGTCCTGGCAGGGCAGCCGCGCCGGCTTTGCCACCGAGGACGGCGATGCTTGGTGGTGGCTGATGCAGGGCGCCGAGGTCAACCTGGCACGCCTGCTGCTGGCCGTGCTGGATGAGCCCGCCTGGCAGGACGACTTGCCGCGTCTGGCCAGCGGCTTCATCGCACGCCAGCAGGGTGGGGCCTGGCTGACCACCACGGCCAACCTGTGGGGCGCGCTGGCGCTGGAGCAGTTCAGCGCCAGGTTCGAGTCCACGCCGGTGGCCGGCCACACGCGCGCCAGCCTGGGCGCCGCCAGCGCTGCAGTGGACTGGGCGCAGGTGCGCCGCCTGACCAGCGCCGATGCGCAGGGCGCCATGCACCAGGCCAGCGTGTTCGGCGCACCGGCCACGCCCGGCGCCCTGACGGGCAACCAGCTGCTGCTGCCCTGGCCGGCGGCGGCAGAAGCAGGCGACAAGGGGCAGACCCTGAACGTCACCCATCAGGGTGCGGGCCGGCCCTGGCTGACGCTGCAGTCGCTGACGGCGGTGCCGGTCAGCGCGCCCTTTGCCGCCGGCTTCAGCATCAGGAAAAGCATCGCCCCCGTCGAGCAGGCCGACAAAAGCCTGCCCGCCGGCCAGTACAGCCGGGGCGACATCCTGCGCGTGACGCTGGAGGTGACCAGCAGCGCCGACATGACCTGGGTGGCCATCACCGACCCCATCCCCGCCGGCGCCACCATCCTGGGCAGCGGCCTGGGGCGCGACTCGGAGATCGCCACCGAGGGCGAGAAACGCCAGGGCCGGGGCTGGCCGGCCTACGAGGAGCGCAGCTTCGAGGCCTTGCGCAGCTACTACGAGCACCTGCCCAAAGGCTCGGTGTCCATGCAATACACCGTGCGGCTGAACAACGCCGGCGATTTCAGCCTGCCGGCCAGCCGGGTCGAAGCCCTCTATGCTCCCGAGATGTATGGTGTGGCGCCCAATGCCGGCGTCCAGGTGCGCCAGCGCTGAGCGGCGCGCTGCCCGCCCGCCCACCGTCCACCATCCCGACCACCCCAACACCCGTGAATATCACCCGCAAGTCCCAGGAGAGGCGATGACCACCACCCGCACCACCCGCACCCCCACCATCCCCCGCAGCGGCTGCGCCGCTGGCTGCACGGTGCCGCCCTGGCTGGCGCCGTCGCCACGCTGGCCGCCTGCGGCGGCGGCAGCAAGGACGAGGAGCTGCCCCCGCCGCCGCCCGCGCCCCAGGGCCTGGGCGAACTGGTCGAGGCCCGGCAGCTGGTGCAGATCACCCCGCAGGCCATCAGCGCCGCGCTGGCGCAGGATCACAGCAAAGTGCCCGAGGTCACGCCGCGCTATCCGGTGCAGACCTACCGCCTGTCCTACCTGACCGAAGACGGCAACGGCGCCCTGGTGCGCGCCTCCGGCCTGGTGGCGGTGCCGCAGAAAGGGCCGGGCGCGGCCAGCCCGGTCATCAGCTACCAGCACGCCACCACCTTCCGCAACGACAACGCCCCCTCGCTCAAGCTCGAACCCGCCGAGCCGCCCATGGTGCTGGCCTCGCTGGGCTACATCGTGGTAGCCGCCGACTACGTAGGCTTTGGCGAGACCAACGACCGCCCGCACCCCTACCTGCAGGCCCGCCCCACGGCGCGCGCCGTGCTGGACATGCTGACCGCCGCGCAGACCTGGCGGCGCGGTGCGGGCGTGGCCGACACCGGCCAGCTGTACCTGGTCGGCTACTCCGAAGGCGGCTACGCCACCATGGCCGCGCAGCGCGAACTCGAGCGCAGCGGCAGCCCGCTGCTGGGCCAGTTGCAGGCCTCGCTGCCGGCAGCCGGCCCCTACGACCTGCAGGTCACGCTGGACGCGCAGCTGCAACGCGTCAAGGACGAGCGCCCGGAGATCGCCTGGCTGCTCAAGCCCGGCAACCTGAGCCACCTGGGCAGCTCGCTGCGCGCCGAGGTGCGCCGCCAGCTCATGCGCGCCATGATGCCGGGCGATGCCGACGTGGACTACGACGGTCGTTTCATCGACCTGTACCTGGCTGACAACCAGCAGGGCCTCAAGGAGTTCAGCAGCGTGGACTGGGGCTGGAAGCCCACGGCGCCGGTCTATCTGTTCCACGGCCGCGACGACCAGACCGTGCCCTTCGTGGCCGGCCTGGCGGGCTACAACAGCCTGGTGGCCGCCGGCGGCGCGCCGGTATCCCTGCAGGAATGCACCCAGAGCCGCCCCGCCGGGCACCTGGAGTGCGTGCCCGAGTACTTCACCTACGCCATCGGCACCATGCAGCGCACGGCGCGCGGGCTATGAGGGTTTTTTGGTAAAAATCCCCCTGAAACCCTTGCTGGACAAGCGCTGCCAGCTATTGAAAAGAGAGCTGAAAGAGGGGTGAGGCCAGCCTCGGCCCAGAGACCTGGGGCAAGAGGCTGGCCTGATTCGATGCCACGGAGCGCCAAGGCTGTGGCTTGCGACACAACCTGTCGCGCTGGATTTCTACATTCGCGCTACCGCTGAATGGCAGCGGATACCGAAGGAGAACTCCATGCGCACCACCACCCCGCTCGACGACATCCTGGAGCGCCAGCGCGCGGCCCTGCAGGCCTGGCGCGTCCAGACGGAGCAGACCGCCTCCCTGATCGCCGATGAAGTCTGGGACGACTTCGAGCGCGAACTCAACGCCCTGCTCGCAGATGGCCTGATCTGGGACTTTGCCGACACCACCAAGACAGGCCTGCTGATGGGCATGGCCATGGCCTTCGATGCCGCCAGCGAGCGCTGGATTGGGCCGCGCATCCAGGCGCTGCACCAGACCATGCAGGCCGCCGCCGGCGCTGCCTGGACGTTCGATGCCGCTGCCGCCGACCTGGATGGCCTGCGCAAGAGCCTGCGCCTGCGCCAGCGCCTGGCCCCCGGTTCGACGACTGGTTCAGCAAGGCCCGCCCCGGGGTGTTCAGCGTGCTGTCGCGTGCGCTGAAAAACGATGTCGATTACGTGATCGAGCACATGGAAAAGGATGCGCGCAGTGACGCCGAGCGCCTGCGCCGCATCGTGTGCGCCGACCGCGCCAGCGTCACGGCAGAGCTGGCGCAGGCCGCAGCCATGGTGCTGCAACGCATGGCGCACGAGCTGGAGAACGCCCTGTTGGCGCTGGAGCTGCACCGGGCAGGGCAGACAGCCCCGGCAGCGGTCGTTTGAGGGTCACAATTGGTTGCGTACCTTGCGCTACATATACGAGAGAGGAGCCTGCATGACAAAACCCCCACCCCCCCAGACGCTCCGGGCATCCCCGGCATTCCTGTCCCCGCTCGCCCAGGATGGCTGGCTGCAAGCGCTGTCCCAGCCGCCGGTGCTGCACTGGGCCACCCCCCTGGCGGGACGGCCCCAGGTGCGCCTGTTCCGGGTTGCGGAGATCAACGCCCAGAACCACCAGGACTACCGCCAGGCGCTGACCAACGTCTATGCCCAGTTCGCACCCGGGCAACCCATGCGCCTGCTGTACCTGCTGCAGGGCAGTGCCGATGGCGTGGCCTTGTACTTCGGGGCAGTGACCGAAGGCGCGCAGCAGGACTTGCACTACAGCGTGCAGGACTTGCGCAGCGCCCTCGAAGGCCAGCTGCCCGGGGTCAACTTCGCCAGCGTGGACAGCGCCGAGCACAGCAGCCTGCTCGACAACCTGCTGCGCGCCCCGCGCCAGGGGGTGATGCTGGGCACGCCCACTGCCGAGGCAGCGCAGGAGCAGCCCCAGCAGGAGTGCAACTTCCAGGGGCTCGATCGCCTGGTGCGCACGCTGCAGTCGTGCGACCAAAAAGGCAGCACGAACGCCAGCCACTGGAGCCTGTGCATCGTCAGCCAGCCCCTGGACAGCGTGCAGGTGCGCCAGTTGCTCGACGAGGCCTACGCCCTGTCCTCGCGTCTGGCCCTGCTGGCGCGCACCAGCGTGCAGGCCAGCAGCAACACCGGCGAGCAAAAAAGCGTATCCACCGGCAACACCGACACCCACAGCTACAGCGAAGGCTCGGGCACCAATGCGGGTGAAAGCCACACCCGGGGCAAGAATGAAAGCGCCTCCAAGGGCACGAGCAATGGCCGATCGTCGAGTTCCAACTCCTCCTCGTCCTCCAGCGGCACCACGCAAGGCAAGAGCTGGGGCACCAACACCGGCACCACCACCAGCACCGGCACCAGCACCAACGAAAACCGCAGCGTCTCGCGTGCCACCAGCGAGACCAGCAGCCTCAACCACAGCAGCGGCAGCACCCTGGGCATCACGCAGGAGGTCACCAACAAGCGCGCCGAGCACCTGCTCGAACACATCGACAAGCAGTTGCTGGCCCGGCTGCACAAGGGCCTGACAAAGGGCTTGTTCCAGAGCGCCATCTATCTGTCGGCAGACGATCAAGTCACCTACCAGCGCCTGAAAAACGCCGCACGCGCCACTTTCCAGGGGGCGAGAGCACGCACAGCCCGCTGCAGGTGTTCGATCTGCCCAAGGCGCAGCACGGCCAGCAACTGCGCCTGCCGCCGCACCGCGCCGATGTGGCGCAGCCAGCCGACTGGCTGTTTTACAGCCTGCTGCACGACCCGCGCCACGGCGGCCTGGGCAGCCTGGTGACCGCCGACGAGCTGGCCATCATCGCCGGGCTGCCGCACAGCGAGCTGCAAGGCATACGCCGGCGCAAGACCGTGGATTTCAAGGTGGACGTGCCGCGCCAGGACGCGGACAACGCGCTTGATCTGGGCTGTGTCATTGACCAGGGGCGGCACTATCCCAACAACCGCATTCATCTCTCGCGCGCCGACCTGAACAAGCACGTCTTCGTCACCGGCGTCACCGGGGCCGGCAAGACCACCACCTGCCTGAACCTGCTGATCGAGTCGGGCCTGCCGTTTCTGGTCATCGAGCCGGCCAAGACCGAGTACCGCGAGCTGGCCGCCCACCTGCCGGGCAGCATCGACTACTACCGCCCCAATGGCGACGACCACCAGAGCCTGCGCCTGAACCCCTTTGCCCTGGTGCGCCCCGAGCAGCGCATCAAGAGCCACGCCGGCTTCCTGAAGAACGTGCTGACCGCCGTCTTCCCGATGGAGGCCTCCATGCCGGCCATGGTCGAGGCCGCCATCCTGGGTGCCTACGAGGAAAAGGGCTGGGACATCGACGAAAACAGCTACCTGCCCGGCGGCGACCCGTTCGATCCCCTCAGCCGCGCCTGGCCGACGATGAGCGACATGATCCGCCAACTCGACGCGATCATCCCCAACTTCGGCCTGGGCAAGGAATTCGCGGAGAAGTACCGCGGCTCGCTGGTGTCACGCCTGCGCAGCCTGACCGATGGGACGCTGGGACGGGTGCTGGACGTGCCGCAATCCATCGATTTCTCCGCCCTGGTGCAGCGGCGCGCCGTGATCGAACTCGAAGAGCTGCAAAGCGGCGAGGAGAAGGCCATCATGATGGCCCTGCTGCTGGGTGCGCTGAACGAGACCATGCGCCAGCGCCACGGGCAAGACCGGAGCTTCCGCCAGCTCACGCTGATCGAGGAGGCGCACCGGCTGCTGTCGCGCCCCGAGCCGGGCGACAAGGCGGCGGCGCTGGCCGTGGAGTCCTTTGCCGACATGCTGGCCGAGGTACGCAAGTACGGCACCGGGCTGATCATTGCCGACCAGATACCGGCCAAGCTGATCCCCGATGTCATCAAGAACACGCACGCCAAGATCGTGCATCGCCTGTTTGCCGAGGATGACCGCCGGGCCATGGGCGAGTCCATGATGATGGACGACGACGAGCGCAACTTCCTGCCCAACCTGGCCACGGGCGAGGCCGTGGTGTTCTGCGGTGGCTGGCACGGGGCTGTTCACGCAGCCATCCGCAACGACCGCGCCCGCACGGACAGGCCATCCACCTTCGAGCTGGAGCCGATAGCCGTCGAGCAGCTCTGGCGCGAGCGCGCACGCTACTACCCGCAGTTGTGCCGCCTGGGCTGGCTGACCCAGGAGGGCGCCGAGCCGTCCGAGCGCAAGGTGTTTGCGGATTTCGTGCGCCAGACCCGCCAGGGGCACAGCCAGCTGCTGCGGCTGGCGGATGCCGGCAAGAACCCTGCCCATGCCCAGATGGCCTTGCGCTGGCTGCAGGCCTGGCAGCGCGACTGGCAGCCCCTGGCCGAGCAAGGGCAGGGCGCTTATGTGCAGTGGCGCGCAGCTCAAGCTGATGACTGGCCGCAGGACTTGCTGACTGCAGCGTGGCTGGCACTGATGCTCGATGCCAATCCCAAGATCAAACCCGAGACCACGAGCGTCAGTTGGTCTTTCGCATCAGAACAGTCCTTTCTCGCTCGTGCTTTCAGTGCTTTATTTCGGATCCTGCATCTCTGCGTTGATTCGGGAGAACTGACGCAAGTCGGAAGATTTGAAAGATCAATTATTGAGGATTTTGATAAATTATTTGATATGTTGAAAAAATTCAAAGCGATTTAATTTTTAATTCCACCGGAGTCTTTATTCATGATATTTCCCATCATCACCGCAGGGTTCAGCTTGCTGAGTGCCGCTGCAACCAGCATTGCCACTGCCGTAAGCTCCATTGGCCCGGCAGTAGCCGCTTTTGCCACCAACATCGTGCCAACCCTGGCGCGCGCGCTGGAAGTGGTCAAACCCATGCTGCCCATGCTGACCGAGTTTGCCAACGCGCTGTTGCGCGGCATGGATATCCTGAAGGCTGGCGAAACCATCGAAGACCTGGGCGCACGCGCCCTGCAAGCTGGAATGCAGGGGATGCCGCTGAACAAGTTCGACGACGTGGGGCAATACCTGCAAGCCCTGCGGGACATGCCGCTCGACCCGCGCATGAAGGAGCGCAGCCCGGTGGAGCTGGTGCTGGCCGGCCTGAGCATCGCCACTGTGGGGCTGGAGGAAAAATACCAGACCCGCCCCGGCTCCTTCGATGGCATCTGGCTGCTGCCGCTGCTCAAGCCGGACTACTTCACCCCCGAGCGAATGCAAAGCCTGATGGAGACACGCACCTTTGGCCGCGAAGTGCTGGACTATCTCGACGGCTCCCTGTCCGGCGGGCAGGCGCGCAATTTCGAGAAAAGCCTTGAAACACCCGACATGAGCGAAGCCCAGTTCGACAAGCTCTACGATACGCTCAAGTCAGCCAGTGACGCATGGGATGATCTGAAGCACAAGATATCCGATGCCGAAAGCAATCAAACAAACAGGGGGTAATCATGGGGTTTTGGAGCAATATCGGCGGCGCCATCAGCGGCGCCTTCAGTTCTGTCTGTAGCGGTATTTCTTCTGCCGTGGGCGCAATTGGCCGTGGCATTTCCTCGTTTGCCACCGGGGTGGGGCCGGTGATAGGAGGTGTGCTGTCCACCGTTTCACCAGTGCTGGGGACAGTGGGCAGATTTGCCAACAGCTTCCTGGGCGCCCTCGGCATTTTCAAGCCCGAGGAAAAGGTCGAGGATATTGGCGACCGCGCCTTGCAGGCTGCCGACAAAGGCATCACCCTGGAGAAATTCGACAGGTTCGATGAATACCTGGACAAGCTGCGGAACTTCGACATCAGCCCCAAGGCCACGGCCGAGCGCAGCATGGCCGAGAAGATGACTGCCGGCCTTGGCGTTGCCACCTATGGCCTGGAGGAGAAGTTCAAGGCCAAGCCCGGCAGCCTCGAAGCCATCTGGTTGCTGCCCATGAGCAACCCGCAATACTTCACGCCCGAGCGCATGGCCGCCTGGGTGTCCCAGGGAAGATTCAACGGCGATGTCTGGAAATACCTGGAGGGCGAGCTCTCCGGCGGAGCGGCGCGCAGCCTGGAAAAATCCCTGGAGGTCAACCCGGACGGCAGCCCGATGAACGATGAGCAATTGGACGAGCACTACGACGCCCTGAAAGCCGCCACAACCGGCTATGCCGCCCAGCTCGACGAAGCCAACCGCAACGCCGCACGCTGATCGACACCCATTGCCACCCTGCGCCCCGGACATGGCCCAGCGGCCAGTGTCCGGTTTTTCCATCCCCAACCCGTGAACCCTGTCGTGCATTTTTCGACCCTCTCCTGTATCCGCCCTGGAGGACGCGCCGCATGAGTGCCTCTCCTGCCTCCCGCCTCCCGGCCTTCGATGCGCCCGGTGCCTCGACCTCCCTGGTGCTGCTGCTGACCAACGGCGAGCTGTCCGCCTGGCGTCTTTCCCGCTCGGGCGCCGTGCGTCGCCAGCCGATCAGGGGAGAAGACAGACTGCCCATCCGCGACCGGCACGGCGTGCGCTCGGCCTGGGACGATCTGACCAGCCTGCTGCACTCCGGGGGCGAGGCCCTTGCCAGCGTTCACTGGCTGGCCGACGCCTGGGGACGCGGCTTGCTGGCCGAGCCTGGTGCTGCCAATGGCTGGAGCGCGGATGCCGCGCTCTGGCAAATCCTGTCCTGGGAATGGCTGACCGGGCGCTTCGGTTGGGAGGCTGCCGCGCCGGAGGCACTGGGCGCGCTGCTGGAGGGCAGCCTGCTGCCCTGGCTGGCCAGTGCCGACGATGCCGCCGAGCGCGCCCGCATGGAGCAAAGCCGGGCGCGCGAACACGCCAGCGAGAGCGAGCGCCTGGCCAGCGAGCGCGCCGCGCTGGAGCAGGAAAACGCGCAACTGCGCCAGCAGCACGCCGCCTTGCAGCAAGTCGATGCCGAGCGCCTGGTCACCTACCTGCCAGCCTTGTTCATCAACGTGTTCTCGGTGCTGGGCAGCCACGAGATCGCCTTGCTGTGCGGGCGCATCGAACCCCTGAACCTGCCCAACCCCTACCCGGAGCCGACCGATGAAGTCCTGCGCGTGCAGCAACGGCGCTTGCGCGCCCTGCCGCGCGCGCTGCAGCGGCAAATCGTGCAATTCGTCAGCGACCTGCCACACCGCCAGCGTCTGCAGGTGCGCCCGGAAATGCGCGAACTGGTCGCCGACCTGGAAGGAGTGTGAGCTGCCATGACCACCCGCCCCGCAGCCACCACCCGCACCAGCCCCAACATTAGCAGGCCGCTGGACAAGAACAGTCAGGAGCGACTGGACAAGCTCCTCAAGGACTGGAATCGGGAAAGCACAAGCGGTCTTTTCCCCTCCTACACATCCATCTCCACCCATGACCTGCGCCTGCTGCTGGAGCACTTCGAGCCGCTGCGCGCACTGATCCGCAGCATTGCCCAGCCCGAACTGCCGACCGCATCGACGCCACCGGTTCAGCCGGCCCGCACTGCTGTCCGCACCCACGCTGACAGCGCTGTGGACACTGACGCGCCGCCAGTCGCACAGCCCGATGAAGACGCGCTGCGCACGCTTGCCGAACAGCGCGATGACGCCTTGGAGCAACTGGCGCAGGTGCAGGCGCAAATGTCGGCGCTGGAGAGCCGCTGCGCAGCCATCGCTGCCGAGCTGCAGGCCTGCACTGCCCAAGGCCA
This sequence comes from Melaminivora jejuensis, assembly GCF_017811175.1. NCBI lineage: Bacteria > Pseudomonadati > Pseudomonadota > Betaproteobacteria > Burkholderiales > Comamonadaceae > Melaminivora > Melaminivora jejuensis. Next base: position 1,709,929 of record NZ_JACWIJ010000002.1, on the reverse strand, counting down.
GCAGCAACTCGCCGACAACCAGGCGCTGCGGCAGGAGGCGCACTGGCTGGCCGAGCAGCTCCAGCAGAGCCGCAAGGACATGGACAGGCAACGCAAGGCCGCCCAGCAGGCGCAGAAAAAGCTGGACGACTGCCAGGCCGAACTGCAGTTCGAGCGCGAACGTGCCTGTGCATTCCCCCACAGCCCGGAAGTGGACATGCTGCGCCAGGACGCCGAGCTGGCCCAGCGCCTGGACATCGCCCCATTGCCCGACGATGCCCAGCAGGCGCTGATCCGCACCGTGGCCGTGCTGTCGCAGCGCGACAACCTCAGGCGCCTGTGGACGGTGCTGCACGAGCGCTGCAATGCCGAGCGGCGCAGCGCCAGCGCCGCCGAGGCCACCCTGCTGGCCAGCGCGCTGGCCTGGCACAACCACAACTGGAAGACCCGCCCCTACAGCCTGCTCGAAGTGGCCCCTGGCAGCAGCTACGACTACGACCGCCACCAGCGCAGCCAGCACACGCCCGCTGGCGAACGCATCCAGGCCCAGCTCCTGCCCGGCATTGTCGAAGGCAGCGGCGCGGTCTTTTGCAAGCCGCTGGTGCGTACTGGCTGACCTACCTTTTTCGGGGTCAAATCCGCTTCAAACCATTGCAGGACAAGCGTAAGCAGCTATAAAAATGATTTGGTATAAGCAATTCTCAAATCTCTCGAATGCCTCGACTGACAGCAGTGCAACCAAGCCGGCTAAGACCGTTCGGGTCTCTCTCAAGACTCGGGCCGCTAATGCTGCAAAGAAAGGCGCATCGGAGAAATCCCCTGATTCTCAAGCCAGCATCGTCCAGGCCCTGCAAGGCTGCCGGCTGTGGCATGTGCTGCCCGCCGGCGAGACTGACCTGGCCAAGGCCAGCGGTCTGTTCGATGCCGAGACCGGTCTGTGCTACCCGCCGGCCAGTGCGCTGGAAAAATTCCTGGCCCAGCACCCCTTTGCCCATGTCCGCGCCCACGGCAAGAAAAACAATCTGGCCACGCTGCACAGCGCCACCCGGCTGCTGTGGAACCATGAGAGCAGCAACAACTATTTTTCTCTGGCAGACGGGCAAAAGATCGTCGCCGAAGGCCGCTGGGCCGGCCTGGAGCGCTGGGCCTTGCCGAGCAAGGACGAGCTGTACGCTTTCGCTACCGCCAACGGCAATCCGCACCGCCAAGGACAGGCCTATCGGTTGAGGGACATGAGTGGGGATGAGGACTACTTGTGGCTGACGGCAGCAGGCGTATGCGATGTGGATAACGGATGCTGGGGCGTCAGCAGTTCCCGCAATGGAAGCATCTTCGCCCGCCACGCCCTGTGGCAATCCGCCAGCCCGGCACAGATGCTGGCCGACTTGGCCCAGCGTGGCTGGCAATTGCAGCCACCCAGCGGAGAGGCCTTTGTCATCGCGGTGGATGACGCCTGGAAAGGCCTGAGCATCGAGGCACTGCAAGCCCGCTGGAAGGAGGAGCGCCTGCACCTGGTGGCCGACAACCAGGACGAATCTACCCGTGCAGCGTCGCCAGAACCAGCCTCGGCATCCAATGAGCTGGCCCTCCTGGACTACACCCCCTGCCGCCTGCCCCAACTGAGCGCCTCCCAGCTCACCGACCCGAAAAAAGGCCTGTGGGAGCTGTGGGGTGCGACCCGCGAGCAGCTCGACCGCCTCGGCTATGTCGCCCGCGACCCGGCGCTCGACCTGCGCCCGCAGGCCGTGGCCATCGACTTCGGCACCAGCAGCACCGTGGTGGCGGTCGATACGCCCGCCGGCATCCACGAGCTGCTGCGCATCGGCGTGCGCGACTTCTACGAAAAACCCGCGCCCCGGCATTTCCAGAACCCCACGGTGCTCGAATGCCTGGACTACCCGGCCTTTGCCGCTGCCTGGACAGCCCACCCCTACCGCCCGGCGCTGGACTGGGACTGGATGCGCGCCGCCCACGAGGCCCAGGCCAACTACCGCGACAACCCCGGCCAGCCCCAGGTGCTGGCCAGCATCCTGCCCCGGCTCAAGCAATGGGCGCTGCGCGCCAGCAAGGACAGGCGCGTCCACCTGACCGACCGCCAGGGCCATGAAATCGAGCTGCCCATGCACACCGCGCGCACCCTGGTGCGCGGCCAGGCGCTGCAGGCCGACCCCGACCACCCCTTCGACCCCATCGAGCTGTACGCCTGGTACCTGGGCATGGCCATCAACTGGCGCGGGCGCGGCCTGTACCTGCGCTACTACCTGAGCTTCCCGGTCAAATACCCGCGCGAGGTGCGCGAGCGCATCGTCGCCAGCTTCGCCCAGGGCCTGCAGCGCAGCCTGCCGCCGTCGCTGATCGCTCACCACCCCGAGGTGCTCAATCGCTTCGAGGTCACCGCCCTGGCCAGTGAGCCGGCCGCCTACGCCGCCGCCGCGCTGAACCACCTGCGCATCGAGCCGACCGAGGCCGGCGTGCCCTATGCCGTGTTCGACTTCGGCGGCGGCACCACCGACTTCGACTTCGGCCTGCTGCGCTGGGCCACGCCCGAGGAGGAAGACCAGGGCCATGACCAGGTGCTGGAGCAGCTTGCCACCAGCGGCGACGAGCACCTGGGCGGCGAGGGCCTGCTGGAGCATCTGGTCTATGCCACCTTCCAGCACAACCTGGAGGTGCTGCGCCAGCAGCGCATCCAGTTCACCTGCCCGCTGGATGCCGCGCCCTTTGCCGGCAGCGAATCGTTCCTGGCCCCGACCCAGGCGGCGCAGACCAACACCGTCATGCTGGCGGCGCGGCTGCGTCCCTTCATGGAGGGCGAGGACGGCAAGCTGGAGCCGCAGATCAAGCTGGAGCTGCTCGACGCCGAAGGCCAGCACAAGCACTGCGAGCTGCACCTGGACGCCCAGGCGCTCGATGCCCTGCTGGCCGCGCGCATCGGCGGCGGTGTGCGTGCCTTCCTGGCCGAGCTGGCGCGGCTACGCCCGCAACTGCCCGAGGCCGCGCCCATCCATGTCCTGCTGGCCGGCAACGCCAGCCTGTCGCGCCATGTGCGGGCGCTGTTCGACACCCAGGGCAGCCTGTGGACGCAACTGCTGCACGAGGCCTTTGGCGAGCAGCCGCCCGACATCGTGGTGCATCTGCCCCTGCCGCTGGACGAAGCCCAGCCCTATGCGCCCACGGCCAAGACTGGCGTGGCCCTGGGCCTGCTGCGCCTGGCGCCGGGCGAGAGCACGCTGCTGGTCAACCACGTGCAGCAGCGCCACGACGGGCAGGCGCCGTTTGCCTGGTTCGTCGGACGGCTGCGGCGCGGCAGCTTCGAGCCGGTGCTGGCGCCCGGCGCGACCTACGGGCAGTGGCAGGAGCTGGGGCCGCTGCAGCACGGCGTGTTCAACCTGTGGGCCACCACCAGCGTGCGCGCCCGCGCCGGCCTGAGCGAGCACAGCGGCGAGCTGCGCAAGACCCCCTGCACCTGCCCGCCGCCCAGCCCGGCGAGCGGCTGTATGCCCGCCCCAGCAGCCCCCATGTGCTGGAGCTGGCCTGCGCCAGCAGCCCCGGCGAGCTGGCGCAGGCCAGCGTGTCCGTCCTGGCACTGTCCTGAGCCAAAAAAGCCCAATGAAAACGGCGCAAACGCTTATCCAGCAAGCGCATCCAGCTATCAAAAATGAGGAAAACATGAACCACGGCAATCGCCCCGCCGCGCCCGCGCCGGCCACGTGCAGCAGCGCCGCCGGCTTCGACCTGCAAGAGCGCCATGCCGAGCTGCTGGCCGGCTTTGCCCAGGCCCTGCAAGGCTGCCGGCTGTGGCATGTGCTGCCCGCCGGCGAGACTGACCTGGCCAAGGCCAGCGGTCTGTTCGATGCCGAGACCGGTCTGTGCTACCCGCCGGCCAGTGCGCTGGAAAAATTCCTGGCCCAGCACCCCTTTGCCCATGTCCGCGCCCACGGCAAGAAAAACAATCTGGCCACGCTGCACAGCGCCACCCGGCTGCTGTGGAACCATGAGAGCAGCAACAACTATTTTTCTCTGGCAGACGGGCAAAAGATCGTCGCCGAAGGCCGCTGGGCCGGCCTGGAGCGCTGGGCCTTGCCGAGCAAGGACGAGCTGTACGCTTTCGCTACCGCCAACGGCAATCCGCACCGCCAAGGACAGGCCTATCGGTTGAGGGTCATGAGTGGGGATGAGAACTACTTGTGGCTGACGGCAGCAGGCGGATGCAATGTGGATAACGGATGCTGGGGCGTCAACAGTTCCCTAAACGGACCCATCTTCGCCCGCCACGCCCTGTGGCAATCCGCCAGCCCAGCGCAGATGCTGGCCGGCCTGGCCCAGCGTGGCTGGCAATTGCAGCCGCCCAGCGGCGAGGCTTTTGTCATCGCGGTGGATGACGCCTGGAAAGGCCTGAGCATCGAGGCACTGCAAGCCCGCTGGAAGGAGGAGCGCCTGCACCTGGTGGCCGACCACCCGAGCGCCACCCGCCTGCAGCCGGAAAAATTCTCGGTGCTGGCCGAACTGACCCACCTGGACTACACCCCCTGCCGCTTGCCGCTGCTGGATGCAGGCCGACTGAGCGACCATGAGCAAGGCCTGTGGGAGCTGTGGGGCCAGCCGCCGGAGCTGCTGCGCCGGCTCGACCTGGTGGCGCGCGACCCCGCGCGCGATCTGGCCGACAACGCCGTGGCCATCGACTTCGGCACCAGCAGCACCGTGGTGGCGCTGGACAGCCGCAGCGGCGCGCACCAGTTGCTGCGCATTGGCGTGCGCGACTACTTCGATGAGGTCAAGCCCCTGCACTTCGAGAACCCCACGGTGCTCGAATGCCTGGACTACCCGGCTTTTGCCGCCGCCTGGACGGCCCGTGCCTACCGCCCGGCGCTGGACTGGGACTGGATGCGCGCCGCCCACGAGGCCCAGGCCAGCTACCGGGGCACGCAGGGCGATGCGCGCATCCTCGGCTCGCTGCTGCCCCGGCTCAAGCAATGGGCGCTGCGCGCCAGCGGCGACCGGCGCGTGCGCCTGACCGACCGCCAGGGCCACGAGGTCGAATTGCCCCTGCACACCGAACGCACCCTGGTGCGCGGCCAGGCGTTGCAGGTCGGCGCGGATGACCCCTTCGACCCCATCGAGCTGTACGCCTGGTACCTGGGCATGGCCATCAACACGCGCACCCAGGGGCTGTACCTGAAGTACTACCTGAGCTTTCCGGCGCGCTATCCGCGCGAGGTCAAGCAGCGCATCCGCGCCAGCTTCTCGCGCGGCCTGCAGCGCAGCCTGCCGCAGACGCTGATAGCTAGCCACCCCGAGGTGCTCAACCGCTTCGAGGTGCGCGAGTGGGCCACCGAGCCGGCCGCCTACGCCGCCGCCGCCATCCACCGTCTGGAGCTGGAGCCGACCGACCAGGGCCTGCCCTATGCCGTGTTCGACTTCGGCGGCGGCACCACCGACTTCGACTTCGGCCTGCTGCGCCTGCCCACGCCGCAGGAGGAGCGCCGCTACGAGCAGGTGTTCGAGCAACTGGCCAGCAGCGGCGATGTCCACCTGGGCGGCGAGGGCCTGCTGGAGCATCTGGTCTATGCCACCTTCCAGCACAACCTGGGGGTGCTGCGCCAGCAGCGCATCCAGTTCACCTGCCCGCTGGATGCGGCGCGCTTTGCCGGCAGCGAATCGTTCCTGGCCTCGACCCAGGCGGCGCAGACCAACACCGTCATGCTGCCGGCGCGGCTGCGCCCTTTCATGGAGGGCGAGGCCGGCAAGCTGGCGGCGCGGCTGCGCCCTTTCATGGAGGGCGAGGACGCCAAGCTGGAGCCGCAGATCAAGCTGGAGCTGATCGACACCGAGGGCCAGCGCAAGAGCTGCGAGCTGCTGCTCGATGCCAAGGCGCTGGACAGCCTGCTGGCGCAGCGCATCGGTCACGGCGTGCGCCTGTTTCTGGGCGAGCTGGCGCGGCTGCTGCCACGGCTGCCGGCGGGTGCGCCGATCCAGGTGCTGCTGGCCGGCAACGGCTGCCGCTCGCGCCATGTGCGGGCGCTGTTCGACCCCCAGGGCAGCCACTGGCCGCAGTTGCTGGCCGAGGTCTTCGGCGCGCAGCCGCCCGAGCTGGTGGTGCATCCGCCGCTGCCGGTGGACGAGCGCAACCACCATGCGCCCACCGGCAAGACGGGCGTGGCACTGGGCCTGTTGCGCCTGGTGCCGGGGCAGAACTCGTTGCTGATCAACCATGTCGAGCAGACGCACGATGGCGAAGCCCCGTTTGCCTGGTTTGTCGGGCGGCTGCGCCGGGGGCGTTTCGTGCCGGCGCTGCAGCCGGGCGCGGCCTATGGGCGGTGGATGGAGGTCGGGGCGCTGCAGGACGGGGTGTTCAGCCTGCTGAGCAGCACTAGCCTGCAGGCCCGCGAGGGGCTGAAGGAGGGCGCGCCGGAGCTGGTCAAGCGCCGGCTGGAGTTCCCCGCTGCCGGTGTGGATGATTTGCTGTTTGCCCGCCCCACCGGCCCGCACACCCTGGAGCTGGCTACCGCCGAGGACGAGGCCGCCCTGGCCGAACATCCGGACATCGTGGCGCTGAAGCTGGATTGAGGAGAGGGGAAGGGTTGACACGCGCCCGGGGCCGGACAGCGTGCCACTGCCCATCCGTCAGCGGCAGGGCATCCGGGTCGGCCAGCGCCGCTTTTGTGATGGCGGCATCTTCCTGGGGCGTGGGGAGGATGGTGCCGTCCTTAAGTTTCGGCATAGCGTTTCACCTCGCGTAGATTGGCCTTTCGCAGACTGATGATGTGGCGCAGCCCGATATGGCTCCTGTCGCGCCCATGCGGCTGACCATAATTCGGATGCCATCGAGCCACTGCAGTCTGTCACAGGAAAAATCGTCCGTCATGTCCTCCGCATCGTCCACCGCCACCCCCACCGCCGCCTCCCTGCTGGAGCGCCACCAGGCCCTGGTGTCCCAGGGCCGCAACGCCTTCACCCTGCGGATGCACCGCGCCCTGAGCTGGCTGCAGCGCGCCCAGGTGCAACACGAGGGCGGCGACGATGACCTGGCCTTTGTTTGCCTGTGGATTGCCTTCAATGCCGCCTATGCCCAGGACGGCGGCGAGCCGGCGGGCAGCACGTCCGAGCAGCAGCGCTTTCGCGGCTTTCTGGCCGATGTCTGCCGGCTCGACGAGGGGCGGGCGCTGGCTGCTCTGGTCTGGCAGGTCTTTCCCGGGCCGGTGCGCGTGCTGCTGGACAACCAGTACCTGTTCCAGCCGTTCTGGGACGCGCTGAACAACCCGCGCAGCGATGGCAGCATCCCCGGGCATTGGCGCGACTCTTTCGACGAGGCGCGCCAGCGCGTGCATCGGGCGCTGGCGCAGCAGGACACGGAGCGGGTGCTGTATGAAATCTTCATCCGCCTGTACACGCTGCGCAACCAGCTCATGCACGGCGGTGCCACCTGGAACAGCTCGGTCAACCGCGCCCAGGTGCGCGATGGCCGGGCGCTGCTGGCGCGCATGTTGCCGGTGCTGCTGGACGTGATGATGCAGCACCCGCAGCAGTTCCACGGCAAGCCGTTCTACCCGGTGATGCCGGGCTGAAGGCGCTGCCCGGCCTGCTCCTGCCGCCCTTCAGGCGGCCTTCTGGATCACGCCCTTCATGGCGTCGGCCACTTCCTTGACCACGGTGCTCTGGATCTGCGTGAACATCGTCCACTGCTGCATCTGCTGCTGCAGCTTGAGCAGGTCGAGGGTCGAGGCGTTCTCCTTGAGGCCGGCGATCATGTCGCGCAGTTCCGATTCGCGGCGTGTGCCGACTACGCCCAGGGTGGAGGAAATGGTGTCGAAATTGATGCCGTTGCTCATGGTTGGCTCCTGTGGTGGTTTGGGTGGGTAGTCGCGGTGAGTGTCTCGCGGGCGGCCTGGCAAGCTTGCACCAGCCGGTTTGCCTGGGCGAACTCTTCGGGCGGCAGGCCCTGGGCGCAGTTGCGGCGCAGGCGTTGCTCCAGGGTGTCCAGCGTTTGCAGCGCCTGCGCGCGTGCCGCTTCGGCCTGGGGGCCGCGCAAGGCCTGCTCCAGCGGGCTCATGGCCTGCTCCTGGGGTGTGGAGGATGCGGCAGGGGTGCCGGGGATCAGCAGTTGCATGGTGGCAGTGTGGCTCAGCGCAGCAGCGTCAGGCGGCGCGGCCCGTCGAAGACCAGGGTATCGGGGTTGATTTGCTCGAGCCGCCAGCCGCTGCGCCGCCCGCCCGGCTGCAGCTTGGCGCCGTCGCCCAGCACCACATAGGGCGCCGGCCCGCCGACCACGCCGCGAATGCGAAACGGCAGCGGCGCGGCGCTGGCGTGCTGCAGCGCCACGGCCTCGGGCGCGCGCTCGCGCACCTGCAGCGTGAAGGGCAGGCCGGCCAGCAGCGCACCAGGGCTGGCCAGCAGGCGCTCCAGCGCCGGGCGCTGCTGAGGGGCCAGAGGCAGCTCGACGACAAGTTGCGCGCTGTCCGCATCCCAGTGCGCCTGCGCGCCGTCGAAGCCGGCCTGGCGCAGCCAGTCCTGAACGGCTGGGCCGTGGCTTTGCGCTACGCGCAGGCCGTCCACCAGCTCGACCCCGGCGGGCAGGTGCTGGCGCAACTGTGCCAGCACCTGCGCCTGCTCCTGCCGGGTGGTCAGCGCGCCGGACACGCGGATGCGCCCGGCGCCGAGCGGCTCGAAACCCAGGGCCGCGCCGCTGGCGTTGGCGGCGGCGCCCAGCTCGTCGAGCAGGTCGGCTGCCGTGCGCAGCCCCAGGGTCGGCAGCGGGCGCAGCCGGCCCAGGGCTTCGGCGACGCGGTCGAGCTGCTCGATGTCGGCCACCCAGCCGGACACGCGCGCACCGCCGTCGGGCAGGGGTTCAACTTGTAGGCGCAGCGCCGGATCGACCCCGGCCAGCGTTTGCCGGATGTCCTGCAGCAGTTGCTGCTGGCGTGCGCTGTCGATGGCCGGGGGCGCTGCAGTTGCCGCGGCGGGCTGTGGCGCGCTGGCCTGGGCCAGCCACAGGATCAGCAGCGCGCCCAGCAGCAGCGCCAGCAGCAGCAGGCCGACCAACAGCGCCACCCGGCCTGCGCCGGAGCGGGCCGACGTGGCCTGGGTGGCGGCGTTGGCGTTGGCGGCAGTGTCAGTGGCGGCCTTGATGGTGGCGTCGGTGGCGGTTTTGGCGGCTGCGCCGGGCCTGCCTGCGCTGGCTGTGTCTGACGCCACGGCAGGTGCCGCCGCAGCCGTGGCCGGGGGGAGGCGGCTGTCCTGCGGGGTCTGGCCTGGCTCGGCTGGCGCAGCCGCCTTGAGGGAGGCCGCTGGGGTTGCCTTGGGCCGGGCCGCTGCCGAGACCGGGGCTGGCGCCGCCTGCTGCCAGGGTGCATAGGCGGCGCTGACGGTCAGAAAAATGCCGCCGATGCTGGCGCTCTTGCCCAGCGGCAGCTCCGGCGCCGCTGCCGCGCTGCCGGCTTGCTCGCCGTCTGGCGGCTTGCTGTCTGGGCTGTCTGGTTCGGCTGCCGTGCCGTCCGGGCTGGCGCTCCAGCGGCCAGCAGCGGCGCGCAGCACGATGCTGGCCCCTGCCGGCAGGTCAAAGTCGCTCAGGATGACGTCGCAGTCCTCGCCCGCGCCCAGGCGCAGCGGGCCGTCGATGGGCACCCGGGCGCCGGCATGGCAGCCCGACAGGATGCGCAGCTCGGGCAGGTCGAGGGTGTCGTTGGCGGCTTGCTGCACGCGGGGCTGGGGCAGGGCGCTCATGGCGTGTCCCCGCCCTGGTGGGCAGCAGCGCCCGGACAGGTCTGGGGTTTCAAGCGAAATCGGCCTGAAACCATTGTGCAGCAAGCGCTGACAGCTATGTTATTCATAGTGTTTGCAGCATGTGTCCCGACCCGCTCACAGGTCGATGCGCGCCAGCGGCTGGATGTTGATCTCCTGCGTCAGCTCCTGGTAGCTGAGTACGGGCAGGTCGTACAGGTCTTGCTCGATCATCTTGCGCATGTAGCGCCGGATGTCCATGGAGGTCAGCAGCACGGGCCGCTGGGCGCTGGCCGACAGGTCGCCCACGGCCTTGCGGATGCTCTCGACCAGGCGCTTGCTGGTGGCCGGGTCGAGCGCCAGGTAGCTGCCTGCCGAGGTCTGGCGCACGGCGCCGCGCACCGTGTCCTCGATGCTGGGGGCCAGCAGATAGGCCGGCAGGACGTTCTGCCCGCTGGTGTACTTGTGGCTGATGTGGCGCTTGAGCGTGGAGCGCACGTATTCGGTCAGCAGCACCGAGTCCTTTTCCTTCTGGCCCCACTCGATGAGCGACTCCAGGATGGCGCGCAGGTTGCGCACCGAGATGTCCTCCGAGACCAGGCGCTGCAGGATTTCCGCAATCTTCTGGATGGGCAGCACGCGCGTGGATTCCTTGACCAGATCGGGAAAGCGTCCTTCCATGGCGCTGAGCAGGAACTTGGTTTCCTGGATGCCGATGAAGTCGGCGGAGTATTTTTTCAGCACGAAGGCCAGGTGGTAGGTCAGCACCTGGCTGGCGTCCATGAAGGGGATGCCGGCGCGCGTGAGCGTCTCGCGCAGCTCGGCCGACACCCACAGCGTCGGAATGTGTGGCAGGAATTTGGCGCCGCTCTCGTACTGGATCTGCAGCGCCCGCAGGTTGGCCTCGCTCTCGCGCACCAGCAGCCAGCCCGGGCGCAGCCGGCCTTGCGAGACCGGCACTTCGGACAGCAGCAGTTGATAGCTCTCGGCGGGCAGCGCATCGTTGAAGCGCAACTGGATGCCGGGAAAGGGCACGCCCAGGTCGTAGTACAGGGCGCGGCGGATCTTCAAAAGCTCGTCGTTGAGCACCTCGGCGTCGAAGGCCTGCTGCAGGCCGCTGGCCACGTCCATGAGCAGCGGCACGGTGGGGGCGAATTCGTCGGCCGCGTCGTCGGCCTTCCTTTTCGGCTTTTCGCCGGCGGGCTGCATGGCCGGCACTTCGGTCACCTGTCCGGTCTTGGCGTCCACCACCCGGCGCGTGCTGCGCAGCACGACAAAGCCCACGGTGCCGACCACGGTGGCCAGGATCAGGAAGACCGGCAGCGGCATCCCCGGGATCAGGCCCATGCCCAGCGCCACGGCGGCGGCGATGAGCAGCGCGCGCGGCTGCGCCAGCACCTGCTGGCCGATGTCCTTGCCGACGTTGGACGGCCCGTCGCCCGATTGCACGCGGGTGACGATCATGCCGGCGCAAATGGCGATGAACAGCGCCGGGATCTGTGCGATCAGGCCGTCGCCTATGGTCAACACGGAATAGGTCTTCATGGCGTCGCCGGCGCTCATGCCGCGCTGCATCACGCCGATCACGATGCCGCCCAGCAGGTTGACGGCGACGATGATCAGGCCGGCAATGGCATCGCCCTTGACGAATTTCATGGCGCCGTCCATGGCGCCGTAGAGCTGGCTTTCCTTCTCGACAATGCCGCGCCGGCGCTTGGCCTCGTCCATGTCGATGGTGCCGGCGCGCATGTCGCCGTCGATCGACATCTGCTTACCCGGCATGGCGTCCAGCGAAAAGCGCGCCGCCACTTCGGCCACGCGCTCGGCGCCCTTGGTGATGACCACGAACTGCACGATGGTCAGGATCAGGAACACCACCAGGCCGACCACCAGATTGCCGCCGACCACGAAGTTGCCGAAGGTGAAGATGATGTGCCCGGCGTCGCCCTGCAGCAGGATCAGGCGCGTGGTGGCGATCGAGATGCCCAGCCGGAACAGCGTGGTCACCAGCAGCACCGACGGAAACGACGAGAACGCCAGCGGCGAGGGCAGATACATGGCGACCATCAGCAAGATGGCCGATACCGTCATGTTGATGCCGATCAGCGTGTCCACCAGCCAGGTGGGCAGCGGCAGGATCATCATGAAGATCACGGCCACCAGGAAGAAGGCCAGCACCAGGTCGTTGCGGCTGGTGGCCACCTGCACGATGCGTTGCAGGCGGGGGACGAAGGCGGTTTGGGACATGGGGAGGGCGCTCAGGAGGCCGCAGGGACAGGGGGCGGCGCCGGCGCTGCAATGGCCGCACGCTGGGCGACGTAGGCGCGCATGGCGCTGGCGGCTTCGGCAGGGCGCTCCAGCGCTTGCAGCGCCTGCGCGCGCACCAGGTGGAACGGGGCATCCAGCGCACCCAGCAGGGCGCGGCGATCCAGCGTGTCCAGCGCCCGCGCTGCCTTGCCCGAGCGCAGCTGCGCCAGCGCCAGGCGCAGCAAGGTGGCAGCATCACCCGGCGCCAGCGTGTCGCGCGCGGCCAGCAGCACGGCGGCCTTGCCGGGCTGCTGGTGCTGCAGGTAGATGTAGCCCAGCAAGTCCATGAATTCGAGGCTGGCGTGCGCCAGTGCGGCGGGCGCGGCCTGATCGGCGGAGTGGGGCATGGGGGTGGTTGTCCTGAGCCGGTTCAGCCCTGGTAGAGGGCGCTGCGGTACATCTGCAAGAGTTCGCGCAGGGCGGATTCTTCCTTGAGCAGGCGCACGGCGCGGTTGAGTACGCGCGCCGTGTCGCTGCCGGATGCGCCATCGGCGTTCGTGACGTCGGCGTTCGTGGCATCGGCTGCGGCCTGTGCGGCCTGGCTCAACCCCTGCAAGGCATCGTCCAGCGCCTGGCGAAAGTGCGTCGGCACCAGCAGCTGGCGGTTGGCCAGCTGCGGGCGCAGGGCGGCGTCCAGCGTGTCGTCCAGCGTGGGCAGCGCCAGCAGGGCTTCGAGCTGCGGCTGGGTGCCGGCGTCGGGCGGGGGGGCCTGTTCGCGCGCGGGCAGCTCCAGCTGACTGTCCTGGCGTGCATGGGTGATGCGCTCTATGCCTCGTTCAAAGGCCAGATGGCTCAGCGGGATGTTGGTCATGGTGCGCCCTCGCTCCGGTGTCGGTGTGCAGCCTGTCAGGGGCTGGCCGGCGGCAGCTGTGCCAGCCATTGCTGCAGGTACTGTGCTGCCTGGTGCAGGCGCTGGCCGCTCAGCTCGTCGTGCGGAATGCGGATGCCCAGCACCAGCCAGTCGCCCGCCGCCGTGCTGCGCAGGCCGACCTGCACGGCCTGCGCCGGCTCGGCCACGTGTGCCGCCTGGCGCATGGCGCGCAGCAGCAGCTCGGCGGCGTCATGCGCCACCGGCTCGGCGTGGTGGACGACCACGCAGTCGTCTTGCTCGGCCACGCCCAGCAGGGCGCCGCTGTCCGCGAAGCGCAATTGCAGCGTGCCCTGCGGGCCGGGCTGCAGCTCGGGCAGTCCCATGGCGGCGCCCCATTCGGCCAGTGCCTGGCGCAAATCCATCATGTCAGGCCTCTTCCTCTCGATCGATGGCGATGTCCAGGGCATCCTGCACCGCCTGAAAAACTGTCTGGCGCTGATCGCCATCGACGAACACCTTGGGCGGCAGGTCGCGCATCAGCGCCTTCACGCCGGTCAGGAAATGGATCTGCGGCTGCACGCCGTGCGCGCCAAAATCCTGGCTCAGGCTGGTGAAACGGCTGCCGGAAACCCATTTTTCCGCGCTCAGGCCGACCATTTGCTGCATCAGCGACACCGGCGTGCCCTGCAGCGGGCCATGCTGCTGGCCGATGCGCTGGTGCAGCTCGCGGCAGCCGTCGAGCACGGTGCTGGCCACGCTCAGGTGGTACAGATCCTGCACCAGGCTTTGCAGCCGCGCCGGATCGCCCGAGGGGCGCGCTGCCGCCAGATCCTGCCCCAGCGCCTGGATCAGGCGCTGCAGGCCGGCGGAAAAATCCCCGTCGCCAAAGCGCTCCAGCGCCAGCTGCAGCGTGCTGGCCAGGGTGTTCTCGCCCAGCACCACGTCGCGGTAGGTGCTCTGGAAGGCCAGCACCTCGGCGCCGCTGGCCGCGTCCTGCGCGGCGACCGCTACGGTGTTGATGTCGGCGCGCGCCGCCTCGCCGTGCTCCAGCTCCAGCTCGTCCAGCGCGTCGCGCAGCTCTTGCAATTGCTCTTCGGGGTGGCGCTCGCGCTCGCCGAGCTGGATGACGTATTGCAGCGCCAGGATGCGCTGCGTGGGGTTGCTGTAGGCCTTCTTGATTTCCTGCAGATCCTCGTCCTGGCGCCCGCGCGTGCGTCGCCCGGCCTGGGGCGTGCCGCTGCTGGACTGGCCGCGCACGCCGGCGCCGGCTGCAGCGCCGGAGGGGTTGTTGCGCGCCAGGATGCGTTTGGCCAGGTTGACGAGCTGCTCGGGCTCCTCGTGCGCCTGGGCCGCATCCATGTAGGCGGTGATGGCCTCCAGGCTCATCATTTCCTGCTTCTGCGCAGCTTCCTTCTTGCGCTGCGAGGAGTGCTTGGATTCGGCCTTTTCCGAGTGGTGCAGGCTGATTTCCTCGGCGGCGTCGGTCAGGATGGAATCGGTCTCATCGACCTCGACCAACTGGCCGCCATAGTGGCCGACGCTGGCGCGCTCGCCCTGCTGGGCGCCGCCGTGGCGCAGGGCGGTATCCATGGAGGAGGCTGCAGGGTTGAAGGCGTCGATGCGGGACATGGGCAGTGCTGGGCAATCCACGGGAGTATGCCGCTTGGTAACAGCGCTTCGGACAAAGGTTCCAGTGCCGCTTCAGTGCTGGATGGGGTGTGCAAATGTGCGTGCCGGCATGGAACTGCCCCGGCAGGGGCGTTACATACCCGATACCGCGGCAACGACCGCAATCGTCGAAACCTCAGCAGCAAGGAGCGCCTTCATGACAGCCCAAGACACTTCCAGCGACATCGTGGCCCGTGCCCAGGCCCTGATCGAACAGGTACAGCGCCAGCTCGACCAGGCGGATGATTTCTACCGCAGCCAGGGGCTGGATCCGCATAAGGTTCATATCGTGGTGCAGGCGCAGAGCACGGCGGAGACCCATGCCAAGGCGCAGGCGGCTTTCGAGGAAGACATGCAGGCCATCGAGCAGGAGGTGGCCGAAGGCCGGGCGCGCCTGGCCTTCGACAGCGGCAGCGCCAGCAGCGCCGCCCGCCGCCCACGCATGATGATCTGATTACAGGCCGCATCCTCTTTCATATTGAATTTATCCGGAGAAAATCATGTCTGCCATCAATCCAACCGCTATTGCCGGAATGTCTTCCATCGATGTCCAGAGCATGGATCTGGAAACGCTGATGATGATGGTGCAAAGCAATCGGGCCCAGTTGCTGGAAGATCAATTGAAGTCGCAAATCTCCAGTGTGCAAGCCAAGAATGACAACATTTCCAAGCTCAATGAGCTGCTGGGTGCGCTCAACAGCGCTGCTGCGAAGTTCAAGAGTGATGCCAAGGCTGGAGATACCATCGCGATTCCGGCTGATATCAAGACTACCGCCGCCAGTGCGGGCATCACCCTGCCGAGCGGATTCAGCGGCGACAAGGTCACCAAGGGCAATCTCGACAGTTTTGTGCAGCAAACCAAATCGATGATCGACAGCCAAAGCAATTCCCAGCAAATGGACATGCTGCGCCTGCAAAGCCTGAGCAACAAGCGCAACGAGGCCTTCGAGACCATGACCAACTTCATCAAGAAGATGCAGGACAGCCGCAATTCGATCATCAGCAATATGCGTTGATTCTTGATCAAGGAGTTAGTCATGTCGTTGCAAGTTGGTGGGGCGCAAGGCGCGACGTTCGAAAGCCTTGCTGGCATGGATATTGAGACGGCCTTGCTGGCGGTGCAAAGCCAGCGGGCCAGCTTGCTGGAGGATTCGCTCAAGGAGCAAATCACCAGTGTCCAGAACAGGAACAATCAGATTTCCCGGCTGAATGAATTGCTGGGCCAGCTCAACAAGGCTGCGGCTGGTATGCCCTCGGATGCCAAGGCGGGAGATGCGGTCAAGCTGTCTCCTGCAGCGGAGGCGGAAATCCGCGCGGCGGCAGCCCAGGCGGGCATCGGATTGCCTGCCGAATTCCAGCCGCAATGGGATGTCAAGCTCAAGGACGGCAGTGTCATCAAGGTAGATGAAGCCGGAAAGAAAGAGGCCGAACTGTACAAGGAGCGCTATTGGGCCTTCCGCTCCAACGACTACAGCGGAGCCAAGGCGGTGACTTCCATCACCCAGACGTCGAGTGGACTCAACAAGGGGGAGCTCGACGGGTTCATACAGAAGTTGAAGGGCAATATCGACAGCCTGTCCAATAGCCAGCAAATGGACATGCTGCGCCTGCAAAGCATGTCGAACAAGCGAAACGAAGCCTTCGAGATCATGACCAATTTCATCAAGAAAATGCAGGACAGCCGCAATTCGATCATCGGAAATATGCGTTGAGGCTGCGTCACTGCATTTTTCATAAAAGGAAAAACCATGAACAACCCGATTGCACAGAAGACCGGCCCGGAAAACCTGGGTGACCAAATTGCCGACCTGCTGGCCAATGGCGGCACGCTGGGTTCGGTCTTCGATTACGAGGATGCCGACTATGAAGTGCTCTACGCCCTGGGCCACAGCCTGTATGCCCAGGCGCGCTACCACGATGCCATGCGGGTATTTGGCTATCTGGTCATGTGCAACCACATGGAAAAGCGCTTCATGAACGCCTTTGCCTCCAGCCTGCAGATGCTGGGCAGCCACAAGGATGCCATCAAGTACTACTCGCTGGCCTCGGTCATGGACATGAGCGACCCGCTGCCCACCTTTCACACCGCCGAGTGCATGTTGGCCATCGGTATGCAGCAAGAGGCACGCGAGGCGCTGGGCTATGTGCTGCAGCAAAGCGAGGCCGAGCAGTACGCCGAGCTGCGCCAGCGCGCCCAGGCCATGCTCGATCTGCTCGGCGGCGACGCTGCGGCCACGAGCCACTGACACATCAGGAGGACACGACCATGAACGACAGCATCGCCCGGGTTTCCTCGGGGCCGTCCCTGCCCATGCAGGGTTTCGAGAGCCTGAACGCCGACCTGGCAGCCCAGTTGCAGCAGCACATCCAGTCCGACCCGTCCAAGGTCATGCAGGAGATCACCCAGCTGGCCGGCACGCTGCAGGCCGGCCAGACGCGCAGCGGCGGCAACAACGTCAGCAATGCCAACGGCGCGCCGCAGATCGATGGCGTATCGCTGAGCTTTTCCGCCGAGGACATGGCCGCCGCCTTGCTGGTGCTGCAGGGCAAGACCCAGGAGGCGCAACTCAGGACGGCCAAGGAAGGCATAGAGACCAACTCGCAAAAGCAGAAGATCCAGAACGAAAAGGCCATGGCCAAGATCCAGGAATGGATCAAGAACTGCGAGGACGCGGCGGCCAAGCAAAAGGCCGGTGGCATCCTGGGCTGGTTCAAGAAGATCTTTGCCGTGGTCGCCTCTGTCTTTGCCGTGGTGGCGGCTGCCGTGGCCACCTACGCCACGGGTGGGGCAGCGGCGCCGCTGCTGGCCCTGGCCATGCTGTCGCTGGCTTCGTCCACGGTCAGCCTGGCCAGCGAGATCTCCAAGGCCTGCGGCGGGCCGGACTTCGATTTCGTGGCCGAGTGGATGGATCCGGCCACCCTGGTGGGCAAGGGCATGGGCAAGCTGGCCGAGGCCTTTGGCGCTGATGAGCAGCAGGCGGCCATCGTCTCGGCCACCTTTGCCGTCGTGACCACCATCGCCATCACGGCGGCCTCGGTGGTGCTGTCGGGCGGCACGTCGGCGGTGGGCGAGCTGGGCAAGATCGCCAAGCTGGCGCTGGACATCGGTCGGGCCGGCCAGGCCATCGTCGGCGTGGCCACCGGGCTGACCACGGCGGCGCAGGGCGGCGTCAACATCGCGGCTGCCGCCGATGTCCGCGATGCCTCGCTGGCCCAGGCCGACAAGAAGAAGATCGACGCCCTGATCGCCATGCTGCAGCAGCAGATGGAAGAAAACCGCGAGGAGATGAAGAAAGTCCTCGACGAGATGATGGAAGGCATGAACATCGTCAGCCAGATGATCAATTCAGCCGGCCAGAGCCGCGCGCAGATCAATGCCAACCTGACCGGGCGCGGCCAGATCATTTAAAACCCAGAGATGCACGAGAAGCAGGAGAACATCATGAGCACACCCATCGGCCCGGGCGGCAGCCCCTTCATTCCAGGCTCCTATGGCAGTGGCGACCAGGTGGGCGACGAGGCGCTGAGCACCGAAGGCAGCAATTCCCTGGCCCGGCTGCGGCCCAACCGCCCAGTATTGGCCAGCAGGAACGATGACACTGCCATCCAGCTCACCTTGATCCGTGGCAGCAATCCGTCGGATTCCCTGGACAAGCCCAACATGCCGCAGCGCCTGGACAAGGAAGCCATGGTGCTGGACAGCCTCAGCGACTCGCAGGTTTCGGCGGACATCTACACCTTCATGGCCCTGTTCCAGAAGATGGCGCAGGAGATGCGCAACACCGCGCGCGAACAGCGCACGGCGGAATTCCAGGGACAGATTACATCGCTGCTGAGCGCTGCCGACAAGATGAAGGAGGCTGCAGGCCAGCGCTATGTCGCCGCCATCGTGCAAGGTGTGACGCAGATCGCCAGCGGCCTGGTGCAGGCCGGCATGTCGACCGTCGCTGCGGCCAAGACCATCAAGGGGGCACAGCTGGAGATGCAGGGCAAGAACGCGCTGTCCACTATCAAGGCCTTCGAGGGCAATACCGATGTCCTGCCGTCCAAGATGGGCGCCAGCCTGACGCAAAGCGCCAACCAGATGATTCGCGACGGACAGGTGGCCGGCGCCCGGGGCGGGCTGTGGCAGGGCTACGCCCAGTCGGGCAGCGGCATCACCGGCGGCATCGGTGGCCTCGTCGCTGCCGGCTTCACCCACAAGGCCGATGTGCTGGATGCCGAAAAGACGCGCCTGGATGCCCAGAGCAAGATGCACGAGACGGCGGTGCAGCACGCCAACGACATGATGCAGCAGATGATGGACGTGATCCGCGACGTGCGCGACAAGCTGTCCAGCATCCAGCAGTCCCAGGT
Source organism: Melaminivora jejuensis (assembly GCF_017811175.1). Lineage (NCBI taxonomy): Bacteria > Pseudomonadati > Pseudomonadota > Betaproteobacteria > Burkholderiales > Comamonadaceae > Melaminivora > Melaminivora jejuensis. Next base: position 1,691,091 of record NZ_JACWIJ010000002.1, on the reverse strand, counting down.
CGAGACCACGCGCGGCATCGCGCGCAACATCTGAGCGCTGGCCAGTACCAGGAGTTTTTCATGACCACCGAAACCGTGACTGTCCACGACACCGCCGCCACTGCCGCCGCCGACTCCCAGGCCCCGCAGGGCGCGGCTGCCGTGCAATCCATCCTCGACCTCAAGCAGGGCCTGGAAGCCCTGCCATCGAGCCACCGCCTGTCGCAGGCCGACACCGATGTCATCTACGCCCTGGCGCACCAGCTCGTGGTGCAGGGCCGCTACGAGACGGCCTACGGCTATTTCTCGCTGCTGACCCTGTACCAGCCGACCAATGTGTCCTACCTCAAGGGCCTGGCGCTGTGCTATCGGATGCTGGAGCGCTACGACGAGGCGCTGAATGTGTATTCCTTCCTGGCGACCATAGACCCCGATCAGGTCGATCACAGCATCGCCATCGTCGAATGCCTGCTGCTCAAGCGCGAGCTGGACGAGGCGCGCGCCACGGTCGATCTGATCTTGCAGTTCTGCCGGGAGAACGCCGTGCCGGGCAAGTCCGAGGCACGGGCGCAGGCGCTGCACGAGTTGCTGCAGCCGGCCACGCCGGAGAGTGCATCTGCTCACGCCTGACGACATCCAGCTGTTGACCCAGGTCGGCTTCATTGCCGCCAGCCGGGCCGATGTGCAGCGCGCCGAAGCCATCTTCGGCGCGCTGCAGCGCGTGCGCCCGGCGCGCGCCTTTGCCCATGTCGGCCTGGCCTGCGCCCGCCTGAACGCCGGGCGCGCTGCCGAGGCCGCTCAGGCGCTGGAGCGCGCCCTGCCTGATGTGGCCGACGGCGAGGATGCCGACACCGTGCGCGCCTTCCTGGGCCTGGCGCTGCAGCTCGATGGCCGGCACAGCGAAAGCCGGCGCGTGCTGCAGAATCTGCTGCGCGCTGCAGCCGCCGGGGCAGACAATGACGGCCTGCGCCTGGCGCGCCGCATGTTGGGCGAGCCGGCAGCCCCCTCCACCTGAACGCACCGAACACGAAGGAATCTGGCCATGGACGTCATTTCAGGCCCCGTTATGGCTCTGGCCCAGGCTGGGCAAGCGTCTCCAGCTATCGATAAAGTAGCGGCGCCAGTGGCCGACAGCCTGGCGGCGCAGCGCTTTGCCGCCATCATGGCGCAGCCTGTGGCCGCGCCCGTGGCGCCAGCGCCGGCTGCACTGGCGCCGGCCATCGCCCCTGCCTCTGCGGCTGCCGCCAGCTCCATCGGCGAGCGCATCCTGTCGGGCATGGGCGGCATCTCGGGCGATATGCAGGCCTCCTGGAAGGCCGTGGCCGAGGTGCTGCAGCGCGGCGAGCACCAGGTCAACCTGCAGGACATGCTGCGCCTGCAGATGAATCTGGTGCAGGTGACCATGCAATACGACCTGGTGGGCAAGGTGGTGAGCCGCTCCGGGCAGAACATCGACCATCTCGTGCGCTTGCAATGAACTCCTGCAAACCCGAACCCGGCAGCCCGGCGCTGCGTGTCTGGCGCTGGCTGGCGCTGTGCCTGCTGGCCGTGAGCGTGCTGACGGCCTGCGGCGGGCGCGTCGATCTGCTGGGCGCCGTGCCCGAGGACGAGGCCAACGAGGTGCTGGCGGCACTCCTGCGCGCCGACATCGAAGCGCACAAGAGCGCCGGCAAGGAAGGCTTGGTGGGGGTGCAGGTGCCGTCCCAGCAGGTGGCGCAGGCGCTGCAGGTGCTGCGCGACAACGGCCTGCCGCGCGAGCGCTTTGCCGGCATGGGCCAGGTCTTCAAGAAGGAAGGCCTGATCTCCTCGCCGCTGGAGGAGCGCGCGCGCTACATCTACGCCCTGTCGCAGGAGCTGTCGGGCACGCTGTCGCGCATCGACGGCGTGCTGGCGGCCCGGGTACACGTGGTGCTGCCCGAGCGCGGAGCCGCCGGCGAGCCGGGCGTGCTGTCCACGGCGGCGGTCTTCATCAAGCACCAGGACGGCTACAACCTGGACATCATCCAGCCGCAGATCCGCCGGCTGGTCACCAACAGCATTCCCGGCCTGAGCGCCGACCGGGTCTCGGTGGTCTTCGTTGCCGCCCAGCCGCGCGCCGATGCCGCGCGCGAGGGGCCAGCACTGGCCCAGGTCTGGGGGCTGGAGGTCGGCCCGGCCAGCGCCGGCGCCCTGAGCGCTGTGCTGTGGGGGCTGCTGGCCCTGCTGCTGTTGGCGCTGGGCGCTGTGGGCTGGCTGGTCTGGCGCTTTGTGCTGCCGGCGCGCGGGCGGCCGTCCGAGGCCGGCAAGCCAGGCGCCGCCAGCAATGCCAGCAACGCTCGCCCGGCGTGATGCCCTGATGCCGCACTGACTGCTGCCGCTCCCCTGCCGCTCACTGCCTCGCCGTCTTTCTTTTCATGTCCACCGTCCTGCCTGCGCTGCCCGCCTTCCTCGCCGCCCTGCCTGCCGACCAGGCCGGGTTGCTGGCGCGGCTGCACGCCTTCGCACTGCTGCCCAGCTGGCACTGGCACCCGGCGCGTGCGCCCTGGCAGGACGAGCAGCAGGCGCTGGGTGCGCTGGCGCAGCAGCCAGCACTGGCGCGGGCGCTGCACCGGCGCTGGTCGCAGCAACTGCTGGCCGGCTTCAGCGCCGAGCCTGCCGGGCTGGCCGACCTGTCGCATCCGGCACTGCCGCTGGCGCTGGCACCGCCCGAGCTGCTGCAGCGCTGCGCCCGCCTGGGCGGGGCGCTGCTGCTCGGCCCTGGCCTGCGCCGCGTGGTGCTGCGCGCGCCGGTGCTGGCGCTGCGCGCCGCCTTGGGCGCCGAGACCCTGCACTGGATCTGCCGCGAGGGCATGGCGCTGCATCCTGGCCTGGACGGCTTTCAGGTCTGGCTGCCTGAAGCGCCGCAGGGGCTGGATGCTGCCGAGGCCGCCGGCTGGCTGCACGCCGCCGACCGGCTGGGCGCCGGGCTGCTGGCGCAGGCCTGGCAGGACGCGCCAGCCGGCCTGCGCCAGCGCGCCGATGGCAAGCTGCCCCCCAGTGCCGACGACCCTGCCGTGCGTGCCGCCAGCGGCCTGCCGCCCGCAGGCGCGCGCGCGCTGTGCCTGCAACTGCTGACCCGACTGGAGCCGATATGGCTTTCCTCATTCCCCGCGACCCCCTGACCCCGGGCGCACGCTGCAGGCGCGCATCGCTCCGGGCACGCGCATCGTGCGCGCCGCCGACGTAGCCGCCTGGGCTGACGCCCAGGGCCTGCTGGCAGCAGCGCAGGCCCAGGCCGATGCCATCGTGGCCAGCGCCCAGGCCGAGCTGGAGCGCGAACGCCAGCGCGGCTACGCCGAGGGCCGCGCCGAGGCGCAGATGGAGCAGGCGGAAAAGATGATGGAGACCGTGGGCCGCACGGTGGACTACTTCGCCGCCGTGGAGAGCGACGTGGTGGCCCTGGTCATGGGCGCGCTGCGCAAGATCATCGAGGGCTACGACGACGACGAGCGCGTGCTGCTGGTGGTGCGCGGCGCGCTGGCCGTGGTGCGCAACCAAAAGCAGATGACGCTGCGCCTGCCGCCCGAGCGCGTGGACGGCGTGCGCGAGCGCGTCAACGAGCTGCTGGCCGCCTATCCCGGCGTGGGCTACCTGGACATGGTGGCCGACGCCCGCCTCAAGGGCGACGCCTGCATCCTGGAGAGCGAGATCGGCCTGGTCGAGGCCAGCATCGACGGCCAGATCGCCGCGCTCGAAGGGGCTTTCCGCAAGGTGCTGGGCAGCCGGATATGAACCCAGGCACCCGCCCGGCGCCGGCTAGCCGTCCCACGCGCCAGTTCGACTACATCACCGAGATGCTGGAGCTGGCGCTGACCGACGCGCCGGTGCTGCAGATCAAGGGCCGCGTGACCCAGGTCGTGGGCACCATCATCCGCGCCGTGGTGCCGACCGTGAAAGTCGGCGAGGTCTGCCTGCTGAGGAACCCCGGCGAGGACTTCGAGATGAAGGCCGAGGTGGTGGGCTTTGCCCGCGATGCGGCGCTGCTCACGCCCATTGGCGACATGTACGGCATTTCCTCGGCCACCGAAGTCATCCCCACGGGCCGCGCCCACCTGGTGCCGGTCGGCCCGGGCCTGTTGGGCCGGGTACTCGATGGCCTGGGCCGACCGCTCGACGAGGCCGAGCGCGGCCCGCTGGAGGCCAGCAAGTTCTACCCGGTCTTTGCCGAGGCGCCCGACCCGCTCAAGCGGCGCATCATCCGCGAGCCGCTGGAGCTGGGCGTGCGCGCCCTGGACAGCGTGCTGACCTGCGGCGAGGGCCAGCGCATGGGCATCTTCGCCGCCGCCGGCGGTGGCAAATCGACCCTGATGGCCATGCTGGTCAAGGGTGCGGCGGTGGATGTCACGGTGGTGGCGCTGATCGGCGAGCGCGGGCGCGAGGTGCGCGAGTTCCTGGAGCACGAGCTGGGCGAGGAGGGCCGCAGGAAAAGCGTCATCGTCTGCGCCACCAGCGACAAGTCCAGCATGGAGCGCGCCAAGGCGGCCTACGTCGCCACGGCGATTGCCGAATACTTTCGCGACCAGGGCAAGAAGGTGCTGTTCCTGATGGACTCGGTCACGCGCTTTGCCCGCGCGCAGCGCGAGATCGGCCTGGCCGCCGGCGAGCCGCCGACGCGCCGGGGCTATCCGCCCAGCGTCTTTGCCACGCTGCCCAAGCTCATGGAGCGCACCGGCATGAACGAGCGCGGCTCCATCACCGCGCTCTACACCGTGCTGGTCGAGGGCGACGACATGACTGAGCCGATCGCCGACGAGACGCGCTCCATCCTGGACGGCCACATCGTGCTGTCGCGCAAGCTGGGCGCGGCCAACCACTATCCGGCCATCGACGTGCTGGCCTCGGCCTCGCGCGTCATGAACGCCGTGGTCACGCCCGAGCACAAGCGCCTGGCCGGGCGGCTGCGCGAGCTGATGGCGAAATACGAGGAAGTCGAGCTGCTGGTCAAGATCGGCGAGTACAAGCGCGGCGGCGACGCCACCACCGACGAGGCCATCGACAAGATCGAGGCCATCCGCACCTTTTTGCGCCAGCGCACCGACGAGCGCTCCAGCCTGGAGCAGACGCTGGCGCAACTGTCGGCCCTGATCGGCAGCGGAGGGCGAAGGTGAGCGTCTTTCGCGAGCTGCTGGCCATCAAGACCTTCCGCGAGAACCAGGCCGAGTCCGCCCTGCGCCGCCAGCGCCAGGCGCTGGCCGAGGCCGAGGCGGCACGCGCCGCCGCCCAGGAGTTGCTCGAACGCCTGCTGCGCGAGGGTCATGAAATGGAATTGCAGCTCTACCGCGAACTGTGCGCGCGCCTGGTGCGGCTGCGCGAGATCGAGGACGTGCAGTTGACCGTGGCCGGCCTGCGCCAGCGCGAGGCGGCGCAGCATGAAGCCGTGGAGGCCGCCGAGCGCGCCCAGCGCGAGCACGAGGCGCAACTGGACGCGGCCCGTGCCACGCATCGTGAAGCGGCGCGGCAAAAATCCAAGTTCGTCGATCTGGCGCGCGACTACGCCGCCACCGAGTTGCGCGAGGCCGAGCGCCGCGAAGACCTGGAGATGGAGGAAGCCGCCAGCGTGGCGCGCGACCGCGAGGACTGGCAGGGCCATGACCAGGAGGAGGTGGCATGAACGCGGCGCACGGGCTTGTTCCTATCCTGGTTAAGACTACAAAATTCATAGCTGGCAGCGCTTGTCCAGCAAGGGTTTCAGCCTGTTTTCATATAAAAAATCAGCTTCTGGAGGTGCTGCCGTGGTGAGCAATCGCCCCATCCATCTGGATCTGGACATGCCGGGCACGGCTGGCTTTGACCAGCAGCAGGCCGGCCTGGGCCGCTCGCCGGGCGATACGCCCCAGGGCCGCGACGGTCTGGAGCAGCAGGCGCAGCAGCTGCGCGAGCTACTGGAGACGGGCCGGCGCGGCGCGGATGCGGCCTTGCCCGGCGCGGCAGCTGGCGCCAGCGCTACCCCCGGCGGGCCTTTTGCGCTGTTTGGCGCGCCGGCCGGGCCAGCCGGAGCGTCCCCCATGCCGCAGGCTCCCTCGCAGGCCGCTTGCGAACCCGAGCCTGCTGCCCGGCAGCTCAACGAGCAGCTCCAGCACATGGCGCGCCGCTTGCTGGTGGACGACGGCAGCGGGGGCCGGCGCGCCGTGCAGATCCATCTGGAGGGCGAGCAGTTCGCCGGCGTGGTGCTGGACATCAGCCACGAGCAGGGCGGTGTGCAGGCCAGCTTCACCTGCAGCCAGGAGGAGCCGCGCGAGCGGCTGGCGCGCAACGCCCAATGGCTGGCCGATGGCCTATGCCAGAGCCTGCGCCAGCCGGTGTGCGTCAGCGTGCAGACCGACGATCCGGAAGACCGCTGTCTGGTGCAGGCCAGCGCCTCGCCCTGATCCACCCACTTTCCCTGAACCTTTTTCATGCCGGACTCCGCCTCCCTGACCACTCCCCGCCCGCCGCTGCTGCGCCTGTCGCGCACCGAGGCCCAGGCACGCACGACCATTGCCCAGCGCGCCCACGCCCTGCCGCTGCGCCTGGCCAGTGGCGTCTGGCTGGCAAGCCTGACGCCGCTGGTCTTGCCTGCGCAGGCCGTGCGCGGCGCCGAGGCTGTCGATGCCGACGCTTCGGCATCTTCCACTGCTGGCTCGGCGCGGGCCGATGCACGGCTGGACTTCGAGTGGGCCGGCGCCGCCTTCGCCCTGTGCCTGCCTGTCAGCGCCGTGCAGCAGTGGCTGGCTGCCGAGTTGCAGGGCGCCAGCCTGCCCGAGCTGCCGGCGCCGCTGGTGCTGCCAGTGCTGGAGGCTGCCCTGGCGCAGGTATCGGCAGCCCTGCAGGCCCTGGGGCAAGGCGAGCCGCAGCTCGTGCGCTGCAGCCTTGGTTCCCTGGCAGGGGCGGCGCCAACCGAAGCTGCGGGCACTGCCGGCGACGCGCTACCGCGCCATGCCTTCGAACTGCTGCTGCGCGCCGAGGACGCAGCGCCGGCCATCGCCGCCCGCCTGCACGCCGACAGCCTGGGCCTGATGCTGCTGGCCGGCCTGCTGGCGCGCCGCCCGCCCCGGCCCGGCCCGGCGGCGGGCGATATGCCGCTGCTGCTGCGCGCCGAGCTGGGCGAGAGCCGCCTCACCCTGCAGGAGCTGCACAGCCTGGACTTGGGCGATGTGGTGCTGCTGCAGGCCAGCTTCATCGGCGCGCAGCGCAGCCTGTGGCTCAGTGCCGATGGCCGCGCCGGCGTGCATGTGCAACTGCCCGAGCCGGCGCAGCCCGCCACCCCGTTTCTGACCGTCGTGCATCCCTGGAGCGCCACCATGTCCGCCCCGAATCCTCCCGGCAACCCGTCCGGCAATCCCTCCCACCCCGGCAGCGCCGATCAGGCCGCCGCCCCTTGCAGGAGCTGCCCGTGCGCTTGTCCTTCGACGTGGGCGAACTCAGCCTGACGCTGGCGCAACTGCAGGCGCTGCAGCCCGGCCAGGTGCTGCAGCTGGGTCACCCGCTGTCTGCCGGCGTCCACATCCGCGCCAACGGCGTGCTGCTGGGCGAGGGCGACCTGGTGGAGATCGACGGCCAGCTGGGGTGGCCGTGCGCTCCCTGGTGGGCGGCGGCGCAGCGCAATCATGATGAGCTTCGACCCGATCACGTTGGCGGTATTGCTGGCGCTGATGGCCTTGATGCCGACGCTGGTCGTAGTCAGCACGGCGTTTCTGAAGATCGTGGTGGTCATGTCGCTCTTGCGCAATGCCCTGGGCGTGCAGCAGATGCCGCCCAACCTGGCGCTGTACGGCATGGCGCTGATCCTGGCGGCCTACGTCATGGCGCCGGTGGGCGTACACATGGTCGAGCGCATCACCGGCGAGGCCGGCAGCCTGCAGAATCTGAGCGCCTTCATCACCAGCGTGCGCGACGGTGCCGAGCCGCTGCGCGAGTTCATGCTCAGGAACAGCCAGCCCGAGCAGCGCGATTTTTTCGTGCGCACCGCGCAGCGCATGTGGGGGCCGGGCCTGGGCGAGGGCGTGAGCGCGCGCGACTTTGCCGTGCTGCTGCCGGCCTTCGTCGTGTCCGAGCTGACGGCGGCCTTCCAGATCGGCTTCTTGCTGTACCTGCCCTTTGTCGTGATCGACCTGATCGTCTCCAACATCCTGCTGGCCATGGGCATGATGATGGTCTCGCCGGTGACCATCTCGCTGCCGCTCAAGCTGTTCCTGTTCGTCATGGTCGATGGCTGGTCGCGGCTGATCCAGGGCCTGGTGCTGACCTACGTCTGAGCCATCGAAAGAACATCATGCAGACCGTCGATGTCGTTGCCTATTTCACCCAGGCGCTGTACCTGGTGCTGTGGCTGTCGCTGCCGCCCATCATCGTCGGCTCCATTGTGGGCACGCTGTTTTCGCTGTTCCAGGCGCTGACGCAGATCCAGGAGCAGACCCTGTCGTTCGGCGTCAAGCTGGTGTCGGTGGCGCTCACGCTGCTGCTGACGGCGCGCTGGGTGGGTGGCGAGATGTACAACTTCACGCTGCAGATCTTCGATGTCATGCCGCTGCTGGGCAAGTAGGCGCCACCGCACCGCGCTGCAACTGTCTGGAACCCCGTGGACGCCCCGGTTACCTACGAGCAGGCCCAGTCGTTCATTGCGACGCTGGCGCTGACGCAGCCCCGCATCCTGGCCATGTTCCTCGTCCTGCCCCTGTTCAACACCCAGCTCATTCCCGGCCTGGTGCGCTTTGCCATTGCGGCGACGCTGGGCCTGGTCATGGTGCCGGCGCTGCAGGCCCAGGTGAGCGCCGTGCAGTGGGATGCCGCCCGGCTGATCGCCGTGGTCACCAAGGAGGCCTTCATCGGCTTTGTCATCGGCTACCTGGCGGCGCTCCCGTTCTGGATCTTCGAGGCCGTGGGCTTTCTGGTGGACAACCAGCGCGGCGCCAGCATCGCCTCCACGCTCAACCCCATCACCGGCAATGACTCCTCGCCGCTGGGGCTGATGTTCAACCAGGCCTTCATCGTGTTCTTTTTGCTGACCGGCGGCTTTTCGCTGCTGCTGGGCGCGCTCTACGACAGCTTTGCGCTGTGGAGCATCACGCAGTGGACGCCTGCGCTGCAGCCCGAGTCCGTGCCGCTGCTGCTGGCCCAACTCGACCGGCTGGTGCGCCTGGCCGTGCTGTTTGCCGCGCCGGTGCTGGTGGCCATGTTCCTGGCCGAGATCGGGCTGGCGCTGGTCAGCCGCTTTGCCCCGCAGCTGCAGGTCTTCTTCATGGCCATGCCCATCAAGAGCGCCCTGGCCATGCTGGTGCTGATGCTGTATGCCGCATCGCTGTTCGACTACGGCGCCGACCAGGTGCAGGCCGTGGGGCGCATCGTGCCCTGGCTGCGTGAGCTGTGGGGGCCGTGGGGCGCGTCGGCAGCAGCGGGAGCAGGCGGCGGCGCCAGTGCCGGAGGTCTGCCGTGAGCGAAAAAACCGAACAGCCGACCTCCAAGCGCCTGCGCGACTCGCGCCAGAAGGGCGATGTGGCCTACAGCAAGGACTTCACGCAGACGCTGCTGATCCTGGCCATCTTCGGCTACCTGATCGCCTTCAGCGGGCGCATCGTCGATGCACTGGCGCAGATGATCGTGCTGCCCTCGACGCTGCTCGGCCTGGGCTTCAACGAGGCTGCCAACAAGCTGGTCGATGCGCTCTTGCGCGAGGCCGCCTGGGTGGTACTGCCCTTCATCGGCATCGTGCTGGCGGCGGGCCTGTTCGGCGACACCATGCAGGTCGGCATCCTGTTTGCCTTCGAGAAGCTCAAGCCCTCGGCCAAGAAGCTCAATGTGCTGAGCAACCTGAAGAACATCTTTTCCAAGAAGAACCTGGTCGAGTTCCTCAAGTCGCTGGTCAAGATCTCCTTCCTGTCGGTGCTGCTGTGGCTTTTGATCGGCGATGCGCTGCCGCTCATGACCAGCATTCCGCAGGCTGGCATGGCGGGCCTGGGGCAGGTGGTGGGCGAGCTGATGAAGACCATGCTGATCCATATCGGCCTGGCCTATGGCGTGATCGCCCTGGCAGACTTTGCCTGGCAGCGCTTCCAGTACCGCAAGGGCCTGATGATGAGCAAGGACGAGGTCAAGCAGGAGTACAAGGAAATGGAAGGCGACCCGCACATCAAGCACCAGCGCAAACAGCTGCACCAGGAGATGCTGCAACAGGGCGCCGTGGCCAGTGCGCGCAAGGCCACGGTGGTCGTGACCAACCCGACGCACCTGGCCGTGGCGCTGCACTACGACGCTGAGGAGACGCCGCTGCCCGTGGTGCTGGCCATGGGCGAGGGCGCACTGGCCGAACGCATGATGGCCGCAGCGCGCGAGGCCGGCGTGCCAGTCATGCAGAACATCGCCCTGGCCCGCGCCCTGACCGAACAGGCACAGGTCGGCCAGTACATTCCTGCCGAACTCGTCGAGCCGACAGCGCACCTGCTGCGGCTGCTGCAACAGATGGAAGGCCCAGAACCATGATCGCCAATACCGCCCCCGCCGACCCGGCCACGACCCGGCTGCTGCACGGCTACGCCGCCCAGTACGGCGCCCAGCCCGAGGCCGGCGCCGACCCGAACCGCGCCCAGATCGCCCTGACCATCGACGGCCAGTACCAGATCCGCCTGCGCGCCCTGCCGCGTGGCGGCATTGCCCTGCACGCGCGCCTGCGCGCCTTGCCTGAAGCCGGCGCCCAGCGCGACGAACTGCTGCAGGGCGTGGCCCGCCTGGCCTGCGGCACTATGCGCGAACACGCTGCAGCCTGCGTGATCGACGAGCGCGAGCGCGCCCTGTGGCTGCAGCAGGCGGCGCGCGCCAACTCCACCCAGGACATCGACGACGCTGTGGGCAGCTTCGTCAACTGCCTGGCGTTCTGGGTCAAGGCAGTGAACAAGGTCTGATTCTTCATGCTCCCTTCTGCCTCTCTCTCCCGTCCTGTCCTGCGCTTTCTGCTGGCCCGCGCTGGCCGGGTGGCGGGCGCCCTGACGCTTGGCCTGGCGCTGGCGGCGCCTGCGCCGGCAGCTGCTGGCCCCGTGCCCTGGGTCGATGCACCCTACAGCTACTACGCCGACAACGCGCCCATGGCCCAGGTGCTGCGCGACTTTGCCGGCAGCTTCAGCCTGTCGCTGGAGCTGTCGCCGCTGGTCGAGGGCCAGGTCAGCGGGCGTTTCAACGCCAGCACGCCGACCGAGTTCCTGGATCGCCTGGCCAGCGTCTATGGCCTGACCTGGTTCACCCATGCCGGTACATTGTTCGTCGCGCGCACCACCGAGATGAGCACGCGCAGCATCACCGCTGGCGGCAGCAGCATCGCCACCGTGCGCCAGGCACTCAGCAGCCTGGGTGTGCTGGATACGCGTTTTGGCTGGGGTGAGCTGCCCGAGCAGGGCGTGGCCCTGGTGTCCGGCCCGCCGGCCTATGTCAGCCTGATCGAGCGCACCATGGCGGCGCTGCCGCTGACTGCCGGCGGACAGCAGGTGGCGGTGTTCCGGCTCAAGCACGCCTCGGTCGATGACCGCATCATTCAGTACCGCGACCGGCAGATCACCACGCCGGGCCTGGCGCAGGTGTTGCGCAACCTGATCCAGGGCGGTGGCGGCACGGGGGTCAGCAATGCGCTGCTGACCTCGGTGGCCCAGCCGCAGGTGGTCTGGGGCCTGGGCGCCGCGCCGAACATGGCCGGCATCGTTTTCGATCCGGCCAATCCGGCTCATGCGCTCAATCCGGGCGCATCGGCTGCCCGGGCGGCTGCCGGCAATGCGGCTGGCGCGGGCGCTGCCGATGGCGCCAGCGGCGGCCAGCGCCGGCTGGCGCCCTCCATCCAGGCCGACTCGCGCCTGAACGCGCTCATCGTGCAGGACACGGCTGAGCGCATCCCGCTGTACAAGGCCTTGATCGAGCAGCTGGACGTGCCCACGCCGCTGATCGAGATCGAGGCCATGATCATCGACATCAATTCGACCAAGCTCGACGAGCTGGGTATTTCCTGGAGCGGGCGCAAGGGCGGCACGGCAGGCGGCTTCGGCAACCTGACCGCCAAGGACGATGGCAACGACATGTTTCTCGGGGCGCTGCAGCGCGCGGCGACCATCGACCCGACGACGCTGGTGGTCAACACCGGCAACTTCCTGGTCAGCCGCATCCGCGCGCTGGAAGGCACGGGGGACGCTTCCATCCAGTCGCGCCCGTCGATCCTGACCATCGACAACATCGGGGCGCTGCTCGATCTGTCCGAGACTTTCTATATCAGGAGCGTGGGCGAGCGTGTCGCCACGGTCACGCCGATCACCGCCGGCACCACGCTGCGCGTGACCCCGCACTATGTGCAGCGCCCCGAAGGGCCGGTCATCCAGCTGGACGTGGACATCGAGGATGGCCAGATCCAGGAAACCACGGTGGACACCATCCCCACGGTGCGCCGCAGCACGGTGAGCACCCAGGCCATCGTGGGCGAGGGGCAGACGCTGCTGATCGGCGGCTACAAGAGCACCCAGCAGCTCAACCGCAACGACCGCGTGCCGGTGGTGGGTGAAGTGCCGCTGCTGGGAATGTTGTTTTCGCATCGCACCAGCAACCAGCAAACGCGCGAGCGCCTGTTCATGATCCAGCCGCGTGTGGTGTCGCTGCTGCCGCAGACGGCGGCTGCCGTGGACGCCCTGCGCACGGCGACGCCGCTGCCCATGCCAGGGCCGGGCGAAAGTCTGCGCTGAACTGCCAGGGCGCTCGCCCGGCGCTCAGAAATCCAGCTCGACGCCGCGCGCCTGCAGCTTGGCGCGCAGTGAGCTGCGCGCGCGTGACAGGCGGCTGCGCACCGTGCCGACCGGGACGGTGAGCAAGGCGGCGGCTTCCTCGTAGCTCAGCTCATCGACGCCGACCAGCAGCAGCACCTCGCGCATGGCCGCAGGCAGCTCGTCCAGGGCTGACTGCAGATGGCGCATGTGCTGGCTTTGCTCATGCGCTTGCGCGGGCGAGGGGGCATCGATGGCCACGTCGCTCAGCTCGTCGTCGCTGGTGAATTCGTAGCGCCGGTGCGGCGCGCGCGAGAGGTGGTTGCGCACCAGGTTCATGGCGATGCCGTACAGCCAGGTGGACAGCTCGGAATCGCCCTTGAAGCTGCGATATGAGCGCACGGCCTCCAGGAAGGCCTGCTGCGCCAGGTCTTCGGCGTCGCTGCAATTGCCGATGTTCCTGATGATGAAGCGGTGCAGCCGCGTGCCGTGGGCCTGTACCAGGGAGCGAAACAGGGCGTCGCGCTGCGTCAGATCGCCCTCGCTCAGGAGTTGCTGTCCGGGCAGCGGCTCGGGCACGACTGGGTCGGCAGGGGAGGAAGGAGGGGCGTACACAATGGCAGACAGCAAAACCGGGGCAATGGATTCAGGGGTGCAGGCTGGCACAGGGCGGCACCCGACAGGGCAGGCGCGCCAGCCCGGCCATTGTTATGGCCAACGGCGTTTGTACACAATCCTTGTTTACGCGCGTTCTGTGCAGTGGCCGCCTGCGACGCTCGTCAGCGGGTGAATGAGCGCAGCTCCTGCATTAGCCATTCGCGGGCCGTGGCGGGCGTGACCGGTGCCTGGCGCTCGGCAGCGGCGCCCTGGAAGCGCTGCTCCATGCGCGCATCCACCAGGGCGCGCTGCTCGGTACCGAGGCTGGCCGGATCGATGGCCAGTTGTTCGCAGGCCTGCATGAAAGTGGTCGAGCTGTGCGCGGCCGACACCGACAGCTGGGTCAGGAAATCCACGCCCTGCAGTGCCGTGCGGCTGGTCTGTGCCATGTCCAGCGCCTGCTGCACGGTGCGCGCCGACAGGGCCGGCCCGGAGCCGGCTCCAGCCCCAGCTCGCGCGCCACCGCCGACTGGATGCCGCGCGAGAACGACTGGCCCAGAGCCGCGACGAAGGCCGAGGTGGTGTCGGCCTCCGATTGAGGCTCGACCCAGGCCACGGAGCGCTGGCTGGGCGTGATGCCGGTTGCCTTGACCTGCCATTGGGCGCCATCCTGGCTGACATGCAGCCACGGGCCTTGCTGGGCTGCCTCCTGGAAGGATTCCAGCGCAGGCTGGGGCGGGCCTGCTGCGGTGGTGGGCGGAAGGTTGTTCACTGTCATCGCCAGAAGGATTGATGCCGTGCCAGAGAGAAAAATGCCGGATGGAGGCGGGAAGTGGTCAAGAGTCGGCCAGCGCCTGGGCAGCGGCTGTCGGACACGGCTGGAAATGCCCGAAGGTGCCGGCGCGGCTTTGCCTCTGCTGTTTGGTAACGGCCAGTCCGGCCTGGGTTCCAGAGCAATTGCAAAGCAGTGTCAGTTCCACGACCTGCTGGACGCCCGGGTCAGATGCGTTGCGCCCAGTTCATCATGGCAGCACTCTGCCCCAAAGGAGCGGGGGGGCATCCTGCAGGCGCTTTTGCCAGCGCTCGGCGTGCTGCAGCACCAGCTCGATGGCCTGCAGCAGCGCGCTGGCACTGGCCTCCTGCCAGGATACGGGCAGATGGACGACGGCGCAGCCCTGGCTGTCCAGGCCGGCCCAGCCGCCACCGAAGCCCGCCCCCAGGTGATTGCCTTGCATCAGGGTGCGCAGGGCCTGGCCGTCCGGATGTTGGCTGCTGCGCAGCACGCATGACACCAGCCAGCGCCCCTGCGCCGGGGCGGGCTGCAGCTCGACGATCTGCTCGCCGTCGAACATCAGGCGGCAACAACCCCTGGCATCGGGACGCAGCCCGGGGATGCCGATGGCCTGGCCCAGGGCGGCGATCAAGTCGGCGGCAGCAGCATCGGACATGGTGGACGGGACAGGGTGCAAAACGGAAAGAGTCAGAGCGGCGCCGATGATACGCCGCAGCCTGCAGCCCTGCCGGCCTGGGCGCCGGCAGCCTGGATGGGCGGGCATTGACATCCTCCCCGGCCTGAAGGCCGGAGATTCCTACGGCGCTCCAACCAGCACGTGGCTGGATAGAGTCGCTTCGGCGGGTTCCTGCTTCACCGAGGCTGCACGCCTTGCCTTGACAGGCTTGGCGCGGCTGACATCCTCTCCACAGGCTAACCGGGCGTGTCCCGCCCTTAAAACATTGATCGCGCCGACCGCATCGGCGTTGTCCTCGAAACCGCATTCCACACACGCGAACCGAGCTTGTGTCTGGCGGTTGTTTGCCGACACATGGCTGCAGCGCGGACAGGTTCGGCTCGTGTTCTGCGGCGGCACGGCGATGAGGTATCTGCCGCGCTATGCCAGCTTGTAGTCCAGTTGGCGACGGAACTCGAACCAGCCTTGATCGAGGATGGCTTTGTTCAGGCCAGACTTGGCTCGCACGTTGTTGCCCGGCTGTTCGGCGCTGCCCTTGGCGCTCTTGCTCATGTTGCGCACCTCCAAGTCCTCGATGACGACCATCGCGTGGTTTTGGCTGATGGCTGTCGTGGCTTTGTGCAGGTAGTCGCGCCGGGCGTTGCTGATGCGGCAATGGATGGGTTGGACGCGGGCCTTGGCCTTTTTCCAGTTGCTGCTGAATTTGGTCTTGCGGCTCATGACCCGCTGGTAGCGGCGCAAGCGGGCTTCGTGCTCCCTAAAGCTCGCCAGCGGCTCCAGATAGGAGCCGTCGCTGAAGGTGGCGAAGCGCGCAATGCCCATATCGATGCCGATGGCACTGCTGGCCTGTGGGATGGGCGGCTCGACTTCGCGCTCGGTCTGGATGCTGACGAACCATTTGCCGCTGGACAGGCTGACGGTGGCATTGCACAGGCTGCCCAGCACCGGGCGCGCTAGCCTCAGCCGTATCCAGCCCAGCTTGGGCAGGAAGATGCGCCCGTTGGCCTGGTCGAGCTTGATCTGCTTGGCGTCGGGGTAGCGAAAGCTGTCCCGCTGGCCCTTCTTCTTGAAGCGCGGGAATGCCGCCCGCTTGGCGAAGAAGTTGCTGTATGCCCGCTCCAAGTCCTTGAGCGTCTGCTGCAGCGGGTGAACCGGCGCATTGGCCAGCCAAGCCGTATCCATGCTGCCCCGCCACTCGGTGAGCAGCTTGCACAGGGCTGCATAGCCGAGCTTCTTCTGGCCACGCGCGTAGCGTTCTTTTTGCAACGCCAGCGCCTTGTTGAACACGAAGCGGCACAAGCCAGCGAAGCGGCGCATTTGCCGCTCTGGCTGGCCGTCTGGGCGCAGTTCGTATTTGAAGGCTTGCAAGCGTTGCATGGCTGGGGAAATGTACCGTTGCTTGAGGACGGCTATGCCGTCCGCGCTAGCCTGCCCCGGCCTGAAGGCCGAGGCTTGTCGCGCACCGGGTCAGGCTTCCTGCAGTGCCGGCTGCCGCATGGCGGCAGGCTCGTGCAAATGCCCGGCGATGGCCTGGGCCGCAGCAGTCAAGGCCTGCACCCGGGCCTCGTCGCCCAGGCCGATGCCTTCGGCACGCACGATGCGGACATCGGTGATGCCAAAAAAGCCGAAGACCGTCTGCAGGAAGCTTTCCTGATGCTCCATGGCGCGCCCGGCCTCGCTGGTTGAGTACAGGCCGCCGCGCGTCGAGGCCACGAACACCGTCTTGCCCTTGGCCAGGCCTTCGGGCCAGTAGCGGTGTAGCGGAAGGTGCGTCCGGGCTGGGCCAGGCGGTCGATCCAGCTCTTGAGCTGGGTGGGGATAGTGAAGTTGTACATGGGTGCGCCGATGACCAGCACGTCGGCGGCCAGGAACTGCTGCAGCAGCCGCTCAGTCACGGCGTTCTCGCGCTGCTGCGCTGCGCTCAGGCCTTCGGTCTGGCCAAAGCGCAGGGCCAGGGCGTCTGCCGTGTAGTGCGCCGGCGTGTCCTGCGCCAGATCCAGGTACTGCACCTGGGTATCGGGGTGCTGGGCCTGCCAGGCGCGCACGATGTCTGCGGTGAGCTGGCGCGAGGTGGATTGATCGCCGGTGATGGCCGAGTCGATGTGCAGCAATTGCATGGGTATTCCTTTGATGTTGTGAATGTCTGTGTGGCTGGGTGCTGCGGGTAAACCCGCGATCTTGCACAAGGATAGATTATGAATTTGACTTCAATACTTGATAAGACTGGATTTGTGCAATAGATTGTTCTGCAATTGCAACAATGAACGCCACAGCCATGCAGGACTTGAACGACATGCTCTACTTTGCCGAGGTAGCCGAGCGCGGCGGCTTTGCCGCTGCCGGACGCGCGCTGGGCATCCCGAAGTCGCGCCTGTCGCGCCGCGTGGCCGAGCTGGAGGCGCGCCTGGGTGTGCGCCTGCTGCAGCGCACCACGCGCAGCCTGTCGCTGACCGAGGTCGGGCAGGCCTATCTGCGCCACTGCGTCGCCTTGCGCGATGCCGCCCAGGCGGCGCAGGAGACGGTCGATCAAGTCCACAGCGAACCCTGCGGCACGGTGCGCGTGAGCTGCCCGGTGACGCTGGCGCAATCGGTGCTGGCCGAGCTGTTGCCGGCCTATCTGGAGCGCCACCCAGCCGTGCGGCTGGAGATGCAGGTCAGCAACCGTGTGGTCAACGTGGTCGAGGAGGGCGTAGATGTGGCGCTGCGCGTGCGCAGCTCGGTGGACGACAGCGGCAGCATGGTTGTCAAGCGGCTGGGCGAAGGCGTGCAGCTGCTGGTGGCCAGTCCGGCACAGTTGCAGCGCCAGGGTACGCCGGCCACGCTGGCCGACCTGGCGCGCATGGACACCCTGGCCATGTCCAGCGCCGAGGGCGGGGCCAGCCTGGTGCTGCACGGCCCGGGCGGGCGCCAGGAGAGCGTGCGCTTTGCCCCGCGCCTGGTGGCCGACGACTTGCTGGTGCTGCAGCACGCGGCGCTGGCCGGCGTCGGCCTGTGCTGGCTGCCGGACTATCTGTGCCTGTCCGACATCGAGGCCGGGCGTCTGGTGCGGCTACTGCCCGAGTGGGCACCGGCGCGCGGCATCGTCCATGCGGTGTTCGCCTCGCGCCGTGGTCTGGCGCCGGCGGTGCGCAGCTTTTTGGACTTTCTGGGCGAGGAACTGCCGCCCCGGGTGCGGCTGTGAATTCGTGGTCGGCGTTGTTATGCCAAATTTCAGATAAATAAAAAGAAAACTATTCGTTTGGGTTTTGATGTCCCCTTCGGACAATGCCTGCCATCCCGCCCCCAGGGCATGACAAGGATTGCTCCGATGACCAAGAAAACATCCACCCGCCAAAGCCGCCGCCTGCACTTCAAAGTGCTGATCGCCGCAGTGGCCCTCGGTGCTAGCGGCCTGGCCGCCGCCCAGGCCAACGCGCTGCTCAACGTCAGCTACGACGTGGCGCGCGAGTTCTACAAGGACTACAACGCAGCTTTCATCGCCCACTACAAGAAGACCAAGGGCGTGGACATCAAGGTCGATCAGTCGCACGCCGGCTCCAGCGCCCAGGCGCGTGCGGTGAACGACGGCCTGGGCGCCGACGTGGTCACCTTCAATACCACCACCGACGTGCAGTTCCTGGCCGACAACGGCGTGGTCGCCAAGGACTGGGCCAGCAAGTTCCCGCACGAGGCCTCGCCCACCACCTCGACCATGCTGTTCCTGGTGCGGCACGGCAACCCGAAGAACATCCGGGACTGGAGCGACCTGATCCGCCCGGACGTCAAGGTCATCGTCGTCAACCCCAAGACCGGCGGCAATGGCCGCTACGCCTATCTGGCCGCCTGGGGCAGCGTGCGCGAGCAGGGCGGCAGCGACGCGCAGGCAGCCGAGTTCGTCGGCAAGATGTACAAGAACGTCCCGGTGCTGGCCAAGGGCGGGCGCGATGCCACGGCCACCTTCCTGCAGCGCGGCATCGGCGACGTGCTGATCACGTTCGAGTCCGAAGTCGTCTCGGTCGAGCGTGAATTCGGCAAGGGCAAGGTCGATGCCGTCTATCCCTCGGTCAGCATCACCGCCAAGAACCCGGTGGCGGTGGTCGAGCGCACCGTGGCCAAGAAGGGCACGACCGAGCTGGCCAAGGCATATCTGGACTACCTGTACTCGGACGAGGCGCAGGAGATCGCCGCCCGCCACGCCATCCGCCCGCGCTCCGAAGCCGTGCTGAAAAAGCACGCCGACCAATTCAAGCCCATCCAGCAATTCGCCGTGGCCAAGTACTTCGGCAGCCTGGCCGAGGCGCAGAAGACGCACTTCAACGACGGCGGCCAGTTCGACAAGCTCTACCAGCCGGGCCGTTGACACCATGACCACTGCCGTGCTGACGAGCACCCTGGCAGCGCGGCCTGGGCCGTGCGGCGCTGCCGACGCGCCTGCCGCACCCGCTGCCCTCATACCCCGGCGACGCGGTCGCCGGGTGCTGCCCGGCTTCGGGCTGACGCTGGGCTATACGCTGTTTTACCTGAGCGTGGTGGTGCTAGTGCCGCTGCTGGCGCTGCTGCTCAAGTCCTTCACGCTGAGCTGGCCGCAATTTTGGGAGGCCGTGTCCGCCCCGCGCGTGCTGGCGGCCTACCGGCTGACCTTTGGCGCCTCGCTCCTGGCGGCCTGCACCAATGCGGTCTTTGGGCTACTGGTGGCCTGGGTGCTGGTGCGCTACCAGTTTCCGGGCAAGCGGCTGCTGGACGCCCTGGTCGATCTGCCCTTTGCCCTGCCCACCGCCGTGGCCGGCATTTCGCTCACGGCGCTGCTGGCCGGCAATGGCTGGGTCGGGCAGTATCTGGAGCCGCTGGGCGTGCAGCTGGCCTTCCAGCCGGGCGGCGTGGTCATCGCGCTGATCTTCATCGGCCTGCCGTTTGTCGTGCGCACGGTGCAGCCGGTGCTGCAGGACACGGAAAAAGAGCTGGAAGAAGCCGCCTCCAGCCTGGGCGCCTCGCGCTGGCAGATCTTTCGCCACGTCATCCTGCCGGCCATCACGCCGGCGCTCCTGACCGGCTTTGCCATGGCCTTTGCTCGGGCCATTGGCGAGTACGGCTCGGTCATCTTCATCGCCGGCAACGTGCCCATGGTCTCGGAAATCGTTCCCCTCATCATCATCGGCAAGCTGGAGCAGTACGACATCGCCGGCGCTACCGCCGTGGCCGTGGTCATGCTGGTGATCTCGTTTGCCATGCTGCTGCTCATCAACGCCCTGCAGGCCTGGCAGCGCAAGCGCGCCGGGATGGCGGCATGAGCGGCGCAGCCACCTCTACCATCCGCCGGGCCGGTGCCGGCACCACCGAGCCGCGCTGGCTGCAGTGGCTGTTGATCGGCGTGGTGCTGGTCTTTTTGCTGCTGTTTCTGCTGCTGCCGCTGGCCGCCGTCTTTGCCGAAGGCCTGCGCCAAGGCCTGGATGCCTACCTGGCGGCGCTGGCCGAGCCCGATGCCTGGGCGGCGATCCGCCTGACGCTGCTCACGGCGGCGCTGGCCGTGCCGCTGAATCTGGTCTTTGGCGTGGCGGCGGCCTGGTGCATCGCCAAGTACGAGTTCCGTGGCAAGGCCTTTCTGACCACGCTGATCGATCTGCCGTTTTCCATCTCGCCGGTGGTGGCCGGGCTGATGTATGTGCTGGTCTTCGGCGCCAATGGCTGGCTCGGCCCGTGGCTGGCGGCGCACGACATCAAGATCATCTTTGCCGTGCCAGGCATCGTGCTGGCGACCATCTTCGTCACCTTTCCCTTCATCGCGCGCGAGCTGATCCCGCTCATGCAGGCACAGGGCAACGACGAGGAGCAGGCGGCGGTGGTGCTGGGCGCCAGCGGCTGGCAGACCTTCTGGCACGTCACCCTGCCCAACATCAAGTGGGGCTTGCTGTACGGCGTGATCCTGTGCAATGCGCGCGCCATGGGCGAGTTCGGCGCGGTGTCGGTGGTCTCGGGCCACATCCGGGGGCAGACCAACACCATCCCGCTGCACGTGGAGATTCTCTACAACGAGTACCAGTCGGTGGCGGCCTTTGCCTCGGCCTCGCTGCTGGCGCTGCTGGCCCTGGTCACGCTGGCCATCAAGACGGCTGCCGAATACCAGAGTGCGCGCGAGCAGCGGGCCAATACCAATTTGCCGCCGGAACAGCCTCAAACCCTTGCCAGTCAAGCGGTAATAGCTACAAAATCATGAGCATCGAAATCCGCAACATCCACAAGCAGTTCGGCACTTTCCGCGCCTTGAACGATGTCAGCCTGGACATCGCATCGGGCGAACTCATCGCCCTGCTGGGGCCGTCGGGCTGCGGCAAGACCACGCTCTTGCGCATCATCGCCGGGCTGGAGGCGCCCGACAGCGGCAGCATCCACTTCAGCGGCCAGG
This sequence comes from Melaminivora jejuensis, assembly GCF_017811175.1. Classification (NCBI taxonomy): domain Bacteria; kingdom Pseudomonadati; phylum Pseudomonadota; class Betaproteobacteria; order Burkholderiales; family Comamonadaceae; genus Melaminivora; species Melaminivora jejuensis. Next base: position 1,669,948 of record NZ_JACWIJ010000002.1, on the reverse strand, counting down.
ACACGACGGACGTGCATGTGCGCGAGCGCGGCGTGGGCTTCGTGTTCCAGCACTACGCGCTGTTTCGGCACATGACGGTGTTCGACAACGTGGCCTTCGGCCTGCGCATGAAGCCCCGGCGCGAGCGCCCTTCCGAGGCCACCATCCGCGCCAAGGTCATGGAGTTGCTGTCGCTGGTGCAGCTGGACTGGATTGCCGAGCGCTACCCGGCGCAGCTCTCGGGCGGGCAGCGCCAGCGCATCGCCCTGGCGCGCGCGCTGGCCGTCGAGCCCAAGGTGCTGCTGCTCGACGAGCCCTTTGGCGCGCTGGACGCCAAGGTCAGGAAAGAGCTGCGCCGCTGGCTGCGCCGCCTGCACGACGAGCTGCATGTGACCAGCATCTTTGTCACCCACGACCAGGAGGAGGCGCTGGAGGTGGCCGACCGTGTGGTCGTCATCAACCAGGGCCGCATCGAGCAGCAGGGCACGCCGCAGGAGGTCTGGAATCAGCCGGCCAGCCCCTTCGTGTACAGCTTTCTGGGCGATGTCAATCTGTTCCAGGGCCGCGCCAGCGGCGGGCACATCGAGCTGGCCGGTGGCCTGCAGCTGGACAACCCTGGCGCGCAGCCCGCCGAGGGCACGGCCGCCTTTGCCTACGTGCGCCCGCACGAGCTGGATGTGCGCCGCCGCCCGGTGGGCAGCGCGGACGGCGCGCTGAGCGCAGGCGGCATCGCTGCGCAGCTGACGCGCGCCATCGTCGTCGGCCCCATCGCGCGGCTGGAACTTATCCCCGAGGGCAGCACCCCAAGCGCCGACAATACGCGGGAAGGTAGGCAGGAAGGCACGCTGATCGAGGCGCAGATCCCGGCGCAGCAGTTCCACGACATGGGCCTGCGCGAGGGTGAGACGCTGGTGCTGACGCCGCGCCGCGCCCAGGTCTTCTTCGACCAGGGCGCCGGCATCTGAGAGCGTGTTTACGATCCACGCGCGGGTGCGCGAGCGTGGCCTCGGGCGGTCTGCGGCGTTGCAAATCCTCGCGATAGCACGGGCTATCGCTGCGGTTTGCGCCTGGCAACCCATCCCGATCCGCACCCGCGCCCCTGCGCGCGGAGATCGTAAACACGCTCTGAGGGCGCTTCCAGCCGCCGGCCTGCGTGGCCCATCACCATCCGAGGGAAAGAAGAACTTCCATGCTGCTCAACTGGACGGCCACCGCGCCGCGCCGCATCCTGGCCCTGATCGCCGCCGCCTGTGTGGCCATGCTGGCCTTTGGCATGTACCTGCAATACGCCGTCGGACTGGAGCCCTGCCCGATGTGCATCGTGCAGCGCTACGCTCTTGTTTTGCTAGCTGTCAGCACAGGCCTGGCAAGCCTCAGAGGCCAAAAAGGCTGGTGGATGAGTTTCGCCGCACTGGCCTTGCTGGCCGCTGGCTTCGGCGCCTTCGTCGCCGCCCGGCAAAGCTGGCTGCAGTGGTTCCCGCCCGAGGTGGCGACCTGCGGGCGCGACTTCTACGGAATGATCGAGAACTACCCCATCAGCCGGGCGATCCCCATGATCTTCCGCGGCTCGGGCGACTGCACGGCGGTGGACTGGAGCTTCCTGGGCGGCTCGATCGCCAACTGGTCATTCGTCTGGTTCGTCTTTTTCAGCCTGGTGCTGCTGATGCTGCTGGTACGCGGCGCGCGCCGCCGCACCCTGCGCTGAGCCGGGCTGCGGCGCGCCGTACACCCTCACAGGCCGCTGGGCCAGGTTTCCGGCACTTCCCCTTCGCCCTCGTGCCCCCAGCGCTCGCGCACCGGCTGGCCGACATTCCACTCGCCGAGTGCGCCCATCTCGGTGGCGCGGGCGTCGCCCAGGTGCGAGTTGTGCGCCCACACCGCCAGGCGTGGGGCCATGCCGTGCGTGGCGCGCAGGTGCTGCTCCAGCGCCGCCAGGGTTTGCACCATGTGCGTGTCGCGCAGATTCCACGACGACACCCGGCCCCGGAACATGGTGCGGTAGTACTCCTCGGCATTGCGCACCAGGCGGGCATTCTGCTGGGCGTAGAAGGCCTCGTCGCGCTCGGCCCCCAGGGCCTGCGCGGTGCGCCGGTTCATCTCCATGAGCTGGGCGATGGCGTCGTCCTCGCAGCTGCGCACGGCGCCGACGGCGGCGGCGTAGCCGTAAGCGTGGCTGTCCTCGCCGCCGCGCTGGTCGAAGCAGGCATAGCGCGAGCGCGCCAGGGCGGCGGCCTGGGGATCGACCTGTTCCAAGTGCTGCAGCACGGCGTGCATAGAGCGGTACATGCTGTACAGATCCATGCCGAAAAAGCCCACCTGGCGTGCCGCCGGCACGCTGCGGTTGTGCTCGCGCAGCCACTCGACGAAGTTGCGCATGACGGTGTTGCGCCACATCCAGGCCGGGAAGCGTTCGAAGCCCGACAGCGCAGCCTCGGCGTCCGGGTCGTCGCCGCGAGCGCGCACGTAGCGATCCACGCGCAGGGCATCAGGCCAGTCGGCCTCGGCCACTACGGCAGTGCAGCCGTGCCCGGTGATCAGGCGGCGCGTCAGGCGTGCGCGCTCCAGGTAGAACTCGTGCGTGCCGTGGCTGGCTTCGCCAATCAGTACCAGACGCGCCGAGTCGATGAAGTCCGCCAAGCCAGGGGCCGTGTCGGCACGTTGAAAGGGATGCAGATGCGGCGCCAGGTCGCGCAGCAGTTGTGCGTCCTCGGAGGGGCTGGGGGTGCGCGGGGCGGCTTGTTCAGCGGTGGTTATGTCTGGGCTCCCTCGGTTTGCTGCAGGGCGCGCTCCATCAGCGCCTGCACCTGCTCGTCCTCCACTTGTTCGAAGTCGAGGTACCAGCGGCCCACGGCCTCGAACGGCTCCGGCTGGAGCGGGCAGACCACTTCGTCCGCATGGGCGCGCAGGGCCTCGCAGGCGTCTGGTGCGCCCACGGGTACAGCGAGTACCAGGCGCGCCGGGCTCTGGGCGCGGATGGCCTGGGCCGCGGCGCGCATGCTGGCGCCGGTGGCCAGGCCATCGTCCACCACGATCACCGTGCGCCCGGCAAGGGAGGGCAGGGGGCGCTCGCCCCGGTAGCGGCGCTCGCGGCGCGACAGCTCCTGCAGCTCGCGCTCCACCACGGCGTCCAGCTCGTGCGCAGGCACGCGCTGCAGGCTGTCATTCATGGTGCGCACACCGCCGCTGGCGACGGCGCCCAGGGCGTATTCGGGGTGCTGGGGATGGCCGATCTTGCGCACCACGAAAACGTCCATGGGCAAGGCCAGGGTGCGTGCCACCTCGTAGGCGACGGGTACGCCACCGCGCGGCAGGGCCAGCACCAGCGCGCCCGGTGCGTGGCGGTAATGCTCCAGCGCACGGGCCAGCGCCTGGCCGGCCTCAGTGCGGTCTGCGAAGGTGAAAGCGCTCATGGCCATCTCCTTGGCGCTATCCTAGGGTGGGGCCAGGCGCTGCTCCGTCCGCACGCGTGAATAGGGGCCGTAGGACGGGCGCTTAAGGGGTGGCGCTCTCGACGTCCGGCGCCACCTCGGGCTGCCGCGAGGACGCCCATGTCTGGTCCTGCAGGAAGAACTTGGCCACCATTTCCTTGGTGATCTGCACTGCGCGCTTGAGGCTCAGGTCGATGTGGTCGCTGAGTGCGGCGAGTGCCGGCTCCAGCTTGCGGGCCTGCAGCAGGTCCAGCAGCTGCGCGTGGGCGTTGAAGGCGCGAGCGTTCCAGTCGGACTGCTCCAGGTCGATATGCCGGGCCACGTGGATGCGGCGGGTGACCTGCTCGAGGAACTGGCTCAGCTCGCGGTTGTGCGACAGGGCCGTGAGGCGGCGGTGGAACTCCTCGTCGGCCAGCAGCAGGTCAGCGATGGACATGCCCGAGGCCTCGGCCATCACGCCCTCCCAATAGCTGCGCAGGCTGTCAATCTCGGCGTCGGTGGCGTTGTGCACGGCCAAAAAGACGGCCCGGCGCTCCAGCGCGATGCGTACCTGGTAGAGGTTGTACAGCTCCTCCACGCTGATGGCCTTGCGAAAGAAACCCTTGTTCATCACGAAGTCCAGGAAGCCCTCGGCCACCAGGCGGTTCAGCGCCTCGCGCAGCGGCGGGCGGCTGATGTCGAACTCGCGGCCCAGCGCCTGCTCGTTGATGCGCGCGCCGGGGCGGAAGTCGTAGTTCATGGCGCGCTCGCGCAGCTCGAGGTACAGGCGCTCCACGCTGCTGGCGTCGCGTGTCTGGGGCACATGCGTGCCTTCTTTGCTGGTTTTCTTCTTGACGGCCATGGTTGCACTCGGAGCAATAGCCCGTCGCAGGGACTGCGCCGGAGCCAGAAAAAGGGCGTGGATGGAAACCCATTCTAGGCCGCGCGATGTCGGTACCAGAGAGGGGCTTACCCAGGAGAAGTCATTTTTATTGACTTATGTCTTCATAAGTGTCTACACTTTGTTTAAAGACCGGTTCCGGCAGTGGGTTGCGGCCCCGCAGGCACACCGGCCGGTCTGGACAACTAATGACAGGCAAGGAGATATTCGGGATGAGCGATCTGAGCGTCGGCAGCAGCCTGCGGGCCGTGGGCCTGGAAGACAAGTACACCGCCACGCAGGGTACGGTCTATCTGACCGGCGTGCAGGCCCTGGTGCGCCTGCCCATGATGCAAAAGCGCCGCGACCGCGCGGCAGGCCTCAACACCGCCGGCTATATCACCGGCTACCGGGGCTCGCCCCTGGGCACCTTCGATGATCAGCTGGTCAAGGCGCGCAAACACCTGCAGGCGCATGACGTGGTGTTCGTGCCCGGCGTGAACGAGGATCTGGCCGCCACGGCCGTCTGGGGCAGCCAGATGGCCGAGATTGGCGGGGAGGGGCGCTTCGACGGCGTGTTCTCCATCTGGTACGGCAAGGGGCCGGGCGTGGACCGCTCGGGCGACGCCTTCCGCCACGGCAACCTGGCGGGCAGCTCCAGGAACGGCGGCGTGCTGGTGCTGATGGGCGACGACCACACCTGCGAATCGTCCACCACCTGCCACCAGAGCGAGTTCGCGCTGATGGACGCGCAGATGCCCATCCTCTCGCCCGCCGGTGTGTCGGAGTTGATCGAGTACGGCCTGTACGGCTGGGCGCTGTCGCGCTACTCTGGCTGCTGGGTGGGCATGAAGTGCATCAAGGACACGGCCGATGCATCGGGCTCGGTGGAGGTGGACGAGGCCGGCCCGGCCTTCACGCTGCCCGAGCTGCCGGACGCGCCGGCGGACGGTCTGAACATCCGCCTGCCCGACACGCCGCACGCGCAGGAATTTCGCCTGGTCAACCACAAGCTGGCGGCAGTGCAGGCCTTCGCGCAGGCCAACCGCATCGACCGCGTGGCGTTCGGGCGGCGCGGGGGCGCGCGCATCGGCATCGTCACCTCGGGCAAGAGCTGGCTCGACGTGCGCCAGGCGCTGGCAGATCTCGGCATCGACGAGGCGCGCGCGCAGGCGCTGGGCCTGGCGGTCTACAAGGTCGGCCTGGTCTGGCCGCTGGAGGCCGAGGGCATTGCCGAGTTCGCCCTGGGCCTGGACAAGGTCATCGTCATCGAGGAAAAGCGCTCGCTGCTGGAAGCGCAGCTCAAGGACATCCTGTATGGCCAGGAGGGTGCGCCGCAGGTTATCGGCAAGAAGGACGAGCGCGGCGCCAAGCTGCTGCGCGTGGAGATGGCGCTGGACGCCGCCATGATCGCCCAGGTGCTGGGCCACCGCCTGGCCGAGATCGACCCGGCGCTGCTGGACGTGACCCACGCCCTGGCGCGGCGCAAGCCCGTGCTGGGCGCGGTGGACGTCATGGCGCGCAGCTTCTACTTCTGCGCGGGCTGCCCGCACAACACCTCCACGCGCATCCCCGAGGGCAGCCGCGGCTACGCCGGCATCGGCTGCTCGTGGATGGCGCAGAGCATGGACCGCGGCACGCTGGGCTACACCCAGATGGGTGCCGAGGGCATGGCCTGGGTGGGCGAGGCGCCGTTTTCCAAGCGCGCGCACATGTTCCAGAACATGGGCGACGGCACCTACTTCCACTCCGGCATGTTGGCCATTCGCGCGGCCGTGGCGGCCAAGACCAACATCACCTTCAAGGTGCTCTACAACGACGCCGTGGCCATGACCGGCGGCCAGCGCCACGACGGCCCGCTGGACCCCGTGCGCATCACCCAGCAGGTGCATGCGGAAGGCGTGGCGCGCATCGCCGTGGTGACGGACGAGCCCGGCAAATACGACGGGGTGACCGGCTGGGCGCCGGGCGTCACCATCCACCACCGCGACGCGCTGGACGAGGTGCAGCGCCAGCTGCGCGAGGTGGCCGGTACCAGCGTGCTGGTCTACGACCAGACCTGCGCCGCCGAGAAGCGCCGCCGGCGCAAGCGCGGCGAGTTCCCCGATCCGGACATGCGCCTAGTCATCAACGAGGCCGTGTGCGAGGGCTGCGGCGATTGCGGCGCCAAGTCCAACTGCGTGGCCGTGGTGCCGGTGGAGACGGAATTCGGCCGCAAGCGCGCCATCGACCAGTCGGCCTGCAACAAGGATTTCTCCTGCCTCAAGGGCTTTTGCCCCAGCTTCGTCACCGTGCGCGGCGGCCAGCTGAAGAAGGGCGTGGCCGCGGGCAAAGAGGTGCTGGACGCGCCGCTGCCCGATCCCCAGCTGCCCGACCTGGCGCAGGGCGTCTACAGCCTCATCATCACTGGCGTGGGCGGCACCGGCGTGGTCACCATCGGCGCGCTGCTGGGCATGGCCGCGCACATGGAGGGCAAGGGCGTGGGCGTGCTGGACATGGCGGGCCTGGCGCAAAAGGGCGGCTCGGTGTGGACGCACATGCGCTTCGGCGCCACGCCGCAGGCGATTGCCGCCGTGCGCGTGGCCCCCGGCGGGGCCGATGCGCTGATCGGCTGCGACCTGGTGGTGGCCGCGGCCAGCAACACCCTGACCATGACGCGCAAGGGCGCCACCCGCGCCATCGTGAACACGCAAGAGGTCATGCCGGGCGCCTTCACGCAGAACCCGGATCTGCAGTTCCCCGGCAACCCGCTGGTCAAGACCATCGTGCGCGCCCTGGGCGAGGGCAACGTGGAGCAAGTGGACGCGGGCCGCCTGGCGCTGGCCCTGTGCGGCGACGCCATCGCCACCAACCTGTTCATGCTGGGCGCCGCCTACCAGCGCGGCCTGGTGCCGGTGAGCGCCCAGGCCATCGAGCGCGCCATCGAGCTCAACGGCGCGGCCGTGAAGATGAACATCGCCGCCTTCCGCTGGGGCCGCCGTCATGCGGTCGACCCGCAGGCCGTGGCGGCCAGCGCCGGCGCGGACATCGGCACAGGACAGCGCAAGCAGGCGGCCAGCCTGGATGAGTCGGTGCAGCTGCGCGTCGACTTCCTCACCGGCTATCAGAACGCCGCTTACGCTGCGCGCTTCAAGGCGCTGGTGGATGCCGTGCGCACGCACGAGTCGCGCGTCTGGCCCGGCGAGGAGCAGCTGGCGAGCGCCGTGTCGCAGAGCTTTTTCAAGCTCATGGCCTACAAGGACGAGTACGAGGTGGCGCGCCTGTACGCCGCGCCGGCCTTCCGCGAACAGATCGCCGCGCAGTTCGAGGGCGCGCCGCGCCTGTCCTTCAACCTGGCGCCGCCGCTGCTGGGCGACAAGAAGCGCGAGTTCGGCGCCTGGATGCTGCCGGCCTTCGGCGTGCTGGCACGGCTGAAGTTCTTGCGCGGTACGGCGCTCGACCCGTTCGGCCACACCGAGGAGCGCCGCCACGAGCGCGCCATGGTGGACGCCTTCGAGGCCCTGGTGCAGCGCCTGCTGCAGGAGGCGCGGCCCGACCAGTACGCGCTGGCCGTGCAGATCGCCCAGGCGCCGCAGAAGGTGCGCGGCTACGGCCACGTGAAGGAGGCCGCGCGCCAGGCCTACGAGGCCGAGCTGGCCCAGCTGCTGCAGCGCCTGCGCAGCAACGCCTGAGCATCAAACTTCATAGCTGCTGGCGCTTGATTTGCAAGGTTTTCGCATGATTTTTGTGCTGAAAACATTGTAGATAAAGCGCTGGAAGCTCCTGTTTTCATAGCATCAACCGGAACCCCCATGCCCACACCGCCCGCCGCCAGCGCGCGCCCGGCCCTGCCTCGCGGCAGCCTGGTGGCGCTGCTCACGCCCTTCACCGAAGACCTGCGCATCGACCTGCCGACGCTGCGCCGGCTGATCGACTGGCATATCGGCACCGGTACGGCGGGCATCGTCATCGCCGGCACCACGGGCGAATGTTCCGCCCTGTCGGACACCGAGCACCGCGAGCTGCTGGCCGCCGCCGTGCAGCACGCGGCCGGCCGCACCCACGTCATGGCCGGCGTGGGCGCCAATTCGACGGCCGAGGCGGTGGCGCTGGCGCGCTTTGCCCAGGAGTGCGGCGCGGATTCGCTGCTCAGCGTCGTGCCCTACTACAACAAGCCCACACAGCAGGGGCTGGTGGCGCACTTCACCGCGCAGGCCGACGCCGCCGCGCTGCCGCTGGTGCTCTACAACGTGCCCGGCCGCACGGTCATCGACCTGCAGGTGGACACCGTGGCCGCGCTGGCACGGCATCCGCGCATCGTGGGCCTCAAGGATGCGACGGGCGACATGGCCCGCGCGGCCGACGTCGCCCAGGCCGTGCCGCCGGGCTTCGCGCAGTACAGCGGCGACGACTTCACCAGCCTGCCCTACCTGGCGCTAGGCGGCCAGGGCGTGATCTCGGTGCTGGCCAACATCCTGCCGGCCGAGGTGGCCGCACTGTGCGCCCACATGGATGCCGGCCGGCTGCACGAGGCGCGTGCGCTGTTCGCGCGCCTGCTGCCGCTCACGCGCGCGCTGTTCATGGAAAGCAGCCCCGGCCCGGCCAAGCTGGCGGCGCAGCTGCGCGGCCTGTGCGGCGGCGGGCTGCGTCTGCCGATGTGCGAGGTGTCGCCCGCCACGGCGGCGGCGGTGCGCGCCGCGCTGCAGGCCTGGCCGGCTGCCTGATCGCGCTACCAAAAAAATAGCTGTCAGCGATTGATGGGAAAGCGCTGTAGGCGTTTCCCTTCAAGCCGCCGACCTGCCAAACGCTGCGGTTCGGCCCAGGTGCCGACCGGCAGCGCCACGCCCTCCTGCAGCAAGCGTTCGCGCTGGCGGTAGCGGCGCTCACCCGGCTGGCGGGTCTGGCTCGCTCCGCCCAGGGCGCGCCAGGGTTTCGCAGCGCTCGGCGATGGCATGGCGCGCAGCGATCTGACTTCGCTAGGGGCGATGGCGCTGGTCGCCAGGTCGAACACCAGCGGGTCGTGCCCGGCGCGCGGCGCGGCAAAGGCAGTGGGGTTGGTACCGAACAGCGCCCGGGTGCCGCCGCTGGTCACCACGCAGGCCATGCTGTTGACCAGAGCCAGCGCCACCAAGCCGTCGCGCGCCAGGGGCTCCACGTCGGGCCACAGGGCGGCGAAGTGGCGCGAATTGCGGACGGCCAGCAGTGCGATGCCGTTGGCGCGTGCCTTGGCCATCAGCGCCGGGTAGGCCGCCTGCCAGGCTGGCTGGGCGAAGCCGTTGCCCGCATCCATGGCCGGGTAGTCGGGACACTATGGCTGTGCGAGCCGAGGGGCCTAAGAGCGTGTTTACGATCTCCGCGCGCAGGGGCGCGGGTGCGGATCGGGATGGGCTGCCAGGCGCAAACCGCAGCGATAGCCCGTGCTATCGCGAGGATTTGCAACGCCGCAGACCGCCCGAGGCTGCGCTCGCGCACCCGCGCGGGGATCGTAAACACGCTCTAAGACGAACAACAGCGGTACCAGGAACCCGCGTGACTTTTCTATGCATCCGGGAAAACCAGAACTTCATCACGTTGTCTGTTTTTGGGAAACTGTCTACACTTGTATAGTCAGATTGGTGAATGCTAATAGATACACCTTCTGGCCGCAGCTTATTTAGCGCGTCAAGCTTTTCAACCCCAATCCAAGGAGACAAACATGGCCGGTGTTGGTAGTGAGAAACTTTTCGAAAACGACAAGGTGATCGTGTGGAACTTCGAGTTGAAGCCAGGTGAGCAGACTCCGATCCATACGCATGAGCATTCATACGTGTGGTATTCCATCCAGGGGACGGATCTGCAGGTGTTCGATGAGCATGGAAACGACCTGGGGACTCTGGAGGTCCCTACCGGGGCGGTCTATTCACTGAAGGTGGAGGACGGGTTTATCGAGGTGATGTCTGAGATTTGCAAGGGCGTCAAGATCCCTGCCAAGCACAGCGCCAAGAATGCCGGCACCACGCATTACCGTGAGATCCTCGTCGAATACAAAACTTGAGCTTCAGCGCTTGAGTTCTCCCTGAATGCGAGCTCCGGCACGGTGTGGCATCAGGCAGCCAGCCGGAATCGATGGCCCCGTCCAACGTCCATGGCATTGTTTTTAGCCGGGCCATAGGCCCTGTGTGCGGCGGGGCCGCGTCAGCCGCCCGGTGTTGTCTCGCGCAGCAGCCAGGCGCGGAACGCCTGCAGCGCCGCTGTGGGCGGGCGCGACTTGAGACGGAATAGCCAGTACTGCCGGACGCGGAGCGCGAGAGCCTGGACGCGCGCGTGGGTTTCGGCCGAGGCGACCTGGTGGAATACTCGCCGCGGACTGAGCCGCATGCAGACCGGGAGGGCATGACGGTGGCCGAGCTGTGCGAAGCCACCATGGTGCTGAGCGACAACACCGCGGCCAACCTGCTGCTGCGCCGGCAGGGCGGCCTGCGGGCCTGACGGCGTGGCTTCGGGCGCTGGGCGACACCCACACGCGCCTAGACCGCACAGAACCCGCGCTGAACGACGTGCCGCCCGGCGAAGTGCGCGACACGACCACGCCGCTGACCATGCTGTGCACCGTGCAAATGCTGGTAATGGGCGAGGCGCTGGCGCCGCCATCGCGCGCGCAACTGCAGGCTTGGCTGCTGGGCAACCTTACGGGCGACAGGCGCTTGCGCGCCGGCATGCCGCCCGGCTGGCGGGTCGGGGAAAAGACCGGCACCGCCGAGGGCACGGCCAACGACGTGGGCGTGGTGCGGCCAGCGCCGGGGCAGGGCGCGCCGGCCGTGGTGGCCTGCTACCTGACCGAGTGCCCGGCCGCGCCCGCGCAGCGCGACGTGGCCATCGCGCAGGTAGGGCGGCTCGCCACAGCTTGGCTCAGAGCTTCTTGACCAGCACCTGGCTCTTCCTGTCCCAGTTGTACTTGCGCTTGCGCGCCTCGGGCAGCCAGTCGGGATCGACCGGGGCGAAGCCGCGCTTCAGGAACCAGTGCATGGTGCGCGTGGTGAGCACGAAGATGCTCTCCAGGCCCTGCATCCGGGCGCGCTGCTCGATGCGCTTGAGCAGCTTTTCGCCATCACCCGTGCCCTGGCTCTGCGAGGATACGGTGACGGCGGCCATCTCGGCGGTGCGCGCCTCGGGGTAGGGGTGCAGCGCGGCGCAGCCGAAGATCACGCCATCGTGCTCGATCACGGTGTAGCTGGCGATGTCGCGCTCGATCTCGGTGCGGTCGCGCTTGACCAGGGTGCCGTCGCGCTCGAAGGGCTCGATCAACTGGATGATGCCGCCCACGTCGTCGATGGTCGCCTCGCGCAGCTCTTCGAGCTTTTCGTCGATGACCATGGTGCCGATGCCGTCGTGGACGTAGATCTCCAGCAGCAGCGCGCCATCGACGGCAAAGGGCAGGATGTGGCTGCGCTCCACGCCGTGCTCGCAGGCGCGCACGCAGTGCTGCAGATAAAAGCCCGGGTCGGTGGGCTTTTGCGGCGGCGGCAGCTGGGCCAGCAGGCGCCGCGCGGCGGCCAGCGGCAGCTCGGTATCGATGGGGTTGTCCTCGCCCGGCGGCTCGAAGGGCTGGGTGCGCACGCCAGGCACCTCGGTCAGGAAGATCAGCTTGTCGGCGCCGACCTCGCTGGCCACGCGCGTGGCCACTTCCTCCATGGACAGGTTGAAGGCCTCGCCCGTGGGCGAGAAGCCAAAGGGCGAGATCAATACCAGCGTCTGCATGTCCAGCGTGCGCCGGATGCCCTCCACGTCCACCTTGCGCACCAGTCCGGTCTGCAGGAAGTTCACGCCATCGACGATGCCCACGGGCCGTGCCGTGAGGAAGTTGCCCGAGATCACGCGCACGCGCGCGCCGGCCATGGGGGTGTTGGGCAGGCCCTGGCTGAAGGCGGCCTCGATCTCGTAGCGCAATTGCCCGGCGGCCTCCTGCGCGCAGTCCAGCGCCACCGGGTCGGTGATGCGCATGCCGTGCGAGTAGCGCGCCTCGTGCCCCTTGGCGCGCAGCTGCTCGTTCACCTGCGGGCGAAAGCCATGCACCAGCACGATCTTCACGCCCATGGCCTGGATCATGGCCAGATCCTGCACGATGCTGTGCAGCTTGCCGGCGGCAATGGCCTCGCCCGTCAGGCCCACCACGAAGGTCTGGTTGCGGAATTTGTGGATGTAGGGCGCCACCGAGCGGAACCAGGGCACGAAGGTGAAGTTGAAGACCGTGGACATAGCGCGCAAGGCTGGGCAGAGGCCGGCATCGGGGACAAAAAAAGCCTGCGGACCCTGGGCTGCGCATGGGCAGGCGGCGGGCGGTGCAAGCGAAAAGCGTGCAGTGTAGTGGCTGCGCCAGCTGGCTGCAGGGTCGCCGCCAGGTCACGGCGGTGGCTGCCCGTCCACTACGATGCCTCTCCTGGAGACATGTACCTGGGCACAGAAATTGACAACTTCCACAACCTTGCCGAATCCCGGCGCCGAGCGCCTGCGCGTGCTGCTGGCCGGCGTCTTTTCCCTGATCCTGACCATCGGCCTGGCGCGCTTTGCCTACACGCCGCTGCTGCCGGTCATGCGCGAGCAGGCCGGCCTGTCCTACCTGGCCGGCGGCTGGCTGGCGGCGGCCAACTACGGCGGCTACATCGCCGGCGCGCTGATCGCCGCCGTCACCGGCGACATGGCGCGCAAGTTCGTCTATTACCGCTGGGGCCTGGTGGCCGGCGTGCTCAGCACCGCCGCCATGGGGCTGACCGAGGACGTGTGGCTCTGGGCGCTGCTGCGCTTCATCGGCGGCATGTCCAGCAGCGCCGGCATGTTGCTGGCCTCGGGGCTGGTGCTGAACTGGCTGATGCGCCAGCGCCAGCGTCCGGTGCTGGGCCTGCATTTCACCGGCCTGGGCCTGGGCATTGCCGTGTCGGGCCTGTCCGCCGGGGCGGTGGCGCAACTGGCCTGGTCGCAGCAGTGGCTGGCGCTGGGGGCGCTGGGGCTGGTGTTCTTCCTGCCGGCCTGGGCCTGGATGCCCCGGCCCGGCGACGTGGCGGTGGCAAGTGGCAGTTCTGCCGCGCCGCTGGCCGCTGGCCAACCGCGCGCGCCCTCGCGCCAGTGGCTGACGCTGATGATGGCGACCTATTTCTGCGCTGGCTTCGGCTACGTGGTCAGCGCCACCTTCATCGTCGATATCGTCGAGAAAATGCCGCTCATGGCCGGGCGCGGGCCGCTGGTGTGGATCGTCATCGGCCTGGCCGCCGTGCCGTCGAGCCTGCTGTGGGATCGCATCGCCGGCGCGCTTGGGCAGGTGCCGGCGCTGCTGCTGGCCTATGCGCTGCAGATCGTCTCCATCGTGCTGCCGGCGGTCAGCGGCGCGCCGCTGTGGAACCTGGCCAGCGCCGTGCTCTATGGCGGCACCTTTGCCGGCATCGTCAGCCTGACGCTGGCGCTCATGGGCCGGCGCTACCCGGACAACCCCTCCAAGGCCATGGCGCGGCTGACGCTGAGCTATGGCGCGGCGCAGGTCATCGCCCCGGCCATGACCGGCGCGGTGGCCACCCGCACCGGCAGCTACGCCGGTGCGCTGTGGGCGACCGCCGCCGTGATGCTGGTGGGCATGGGCCTGCTGCTGGCGCTGCGCGCGCTGGAGCGGCGCGAGGGCTGATGTGCCGGGCTGATGCCGCAGACTCTGCCGGCCCGGGCTGTCGCTGCCGGCGCCGCTGGCCGGGTGCCGCTGGGCCACAATGCCCGCCATCATGCTGATGTACCCGCATATCGACCCTGTGGCCCTGCAAGTGGGGCCGCTGGCCATCCACTGGTATGGCCTGACCTACCTGGCCGCCTTTGCCCTGTTCATGCTGCTGGGCACGCTGCGCCTGCGCCATCCGCCCTATGCGTCGCTGGCCTGGACGCGCAAGGATGTGGAGGACATCCTGTTTTTGGGCGTGCTGGGCGTGGTGCTGGGCGGGCGGCTGGGCTACTGCCTGTTCTACAAGCCTGGCTATTACGCCGAGCACCCGCTGGAGATCTTCGCCATCTGGCAGGGTGGTATGAGCTTTCACGGCGGCCTGCTGGGCGTGATCGGCGCCATGCTGTGGTTTGCCCACTCGCGTGGCCGGCCCTGGCTGGAGGTGGCGGATTTCGTCGCGCCCTGCGTGCCCACGGGCCTGGCGGCGGGGCGCATCGGCAACTTCATCAACGGCGAGCTGTGGGGCCGCCTGGCCTCGCCCGATCTGCCCTGGGGCATGGTGTTTCCGCAAAGCGGCTCCATGCTGGCGCGCCACCCCTCGCAGATCTACCAGTTCCTGCTCGAAGGCCTGCTGCTGTTCGCGCTGCTGTGGCTGTATGCGCGCCGCCCGAGAAAGCGCGGCGAGGTGGCCGGCGCCTTCCTGGCCGGCTACGGCGTGCTGCGCTTTGTCGCCGAATATTTCCGCGAACCCGACAGCTTCCTGGGCCTGCTGGGCCTGGGCCTGTCCATGGGCCAGTGGCTGTGCGTGCCCATGGTTCTGGCCGGCAGCGCCCTGTGGCTGTATGCGCAACGCCAGGCAAGATAAGCATCAAATTGGCCTCAAACCATTGCCAGACAAGCGCTGGGAGCTATCATTTTTGGTAAACATCAACCAATGCATGGCACCCGAGGCCTGCACTTTCTTTACTCCATCCATTCATTCCACTCCCATCGCCAGCCGGCTTCTTCCATGAACTCACCTGCCTCCTGGATCGCACGCAAGGTCGGCCGCAAGGCCGCCGCTCCCCAGCCCGACGCCACCCAACCCGACGCCACCCAACCCGACGCCACCCAACCCGACGCCACTCAGCCCCCGGTTCAGCCCCCGGTGCAGCCTGGCTCCCAGGCCGGCACCGGCGCCGAACCCGCAGCCAAGCCCAAGGCCCGGCGCGATGCGGCAGTTGTCAGCCGCAGCACCCACGAGCGCCTCAAGGCCACGCTGCGCCGCGAGGACGAGGCGTTGACGCCGCGCGCCCTGCGCCGCCTGCTGACCGATCTGCAGGAAGTCGCCGCCCCGCGCGTGAGCGAGATCGAGGCCGGGCGCCGCGCCCAGGCCGTGGCCGAGTGGTATGCCGATGCCACACCCGAGGAGCGGCGCGACCTGTGGCTGCTGCTGTGCGAGCACTTCGCCGCCGACGCCGCCCAGGTCACGAGCGCGCAGCAGCGCTACGCCGACGCCGCCGGCACCGACGAGGCGCCCCAGGCCGAGGCCCACCTGCGCCGCGCGCTGGTCGCGCCGCGCACCCGGCTGCTGCAGCGCTTTGCCGTGTTCCCCGAAGGCCTGCGCTTCCTGGTCGATCTGCGCGCCGAGCTGCTGCCGCGCCTGAAAGCCGAGCGCCGCCTGCTGCCGCTGGACGCGGAGCTGGAGCAGCTGTTTTCCACCTGGTTCGACGTGGCCTTTCTGGAGCTGCGCCGCCTGTCCTGGGACTCGCCCGCGTCGCTGCTGGAAAAGCTCATCAAATACGAGGCTGTCCACGACATCAAGAGCTGGGCCGACCTGAAGAACCGCGTCGGCGAGCACCGGCGCTGCTATGGCTTCTTCCACCCGCGCCTGCAGGGTGAGCCGCTGATCTTCGTCGAGGTGGCGCTGGTCGATGCCATCTCCGACAGCATCACGCCGCTGCTGGACGAGACCGCTGCGCCGGCCGATCTCAAGCGCGCCACGACGGCCATCTTCTATTCCATCAGCAACACCCAGACCGGCCTGCGCGGCGTGAGCTTCGGCGACTCGCTGATCAAGCATGTGGTGGAGACGCTGACCGAGGAGTTTCCGCGCCTGCGCACTTTTGCCACGCTCTCGCCGATCCCGGGCTTTCGCGCCTGGCTGACCAAGAACGGCGCCACTGTCCTGGCCGAGCTCGGCGACAAGGAGCGCGCCGAGCTGGCGCGCGCGCTGCAACTGCCGGCGAAGAGCGCGCCCGAGCTGGCCCAGGTGCTGGCTGCCGCAGCCGAGCAGGGCCTGGAGCTGCCGGCCAAGTCGCCGCTGCGGCGCTTGCTCAAGCGCAGCGCCGCGCGCTACCTGGGGCAGGAGTTGAAGGATGGCCGCCCGGTCGATCCGGTAGCGCGCTTCCACCTGGGCAATGGCGCGCGCGTGGAGCGCCTGAACTGGGCCGGCGATCCTTCGGCCAAGGGCATCAAGCAGTCCTTTGGCCTGATGGTCAACTATCTGTACGACCTCAAGCGCCTGGACAAGCACCGCGAGCAGCTGGCCAAGGGCAGGATTGCGGTCTCCAGCGAGATCGAGAGCCTGCTGTCCGCCTGAGCCTGGGCGCATTCTGGTTTGATGGGGAAGGGGCAGATGACTGCTGCAATCGAATTCGCCCGGCTGACCGAGGCCGAAGCCGGGCCGGGCGTGGTGCGCGTGGTGCTGCGCCACGATGGCCGGCTCAACGCCATGTCGCGCGCCATGTGGCGCCAGTTGCGCGAGGTGTTCCTCGCCATCCAGCGCGACGCCGGCATCCGCTGCGTGCTGCTGGAGGGCGCCGGCACGGCCTTTTGCGCCGGCGGCGACATTTCGGAATACCCGGCCTTTCGCTTCGACGCGGCGCAGTTGCGCGCCTTTCATGAGGACGAGGTCTGGGGTGGCCTGTCGGCCATGCTGGCGTGCGACGTGCCCATCGTCGCCGCCATCGCCGGCGCCTGCATGGGCGCGGGCGTGGAGATCGCCAGCTGCTGCGACATCCGCATCGCCGCGCAGAATGCGCGCTTTGGCGCGCCGATTGCGCGCCTGGGCTTTCCCATGGCGCCGCGCGAGGCGGCGCTGGTGGCCGGCGCCGTGGGCGAGGTGCTGGCGCGCCAGATGCTGCTGGAGGCCGCCACCTTCGGCGCGCCCGAGCTGGCGCAGCAGGGCTTTCTGAGTCGGGTGGTGGCGCCCGAGACATTGGCCCAAGAGGCCCTGGCCAGCGTGCGCCGCATCGCTGCCCTGGCGCCTCAGGCGGCGCGCATGAACAAGCAGACGCTGCGGGCGTTTTCAGCATCAAAAATGGCCCAAAGCCTTGCTGGACAAGCGCTGTCAGCTATCGAAAACGAAGTGGCTGCAGCCCCGGCCGACCCCTATGCCTATGCCGACAGCGCCGAGCACCGCGAAGGCATAGGCGCCTTCCTGGCCAAGCGCGCGCCGGTTTTCTGAAACCCTTGCCATCCATCGCCATGACCACTTCTGACGCCCAGATCGCCCAGCCGCTGCAGTGTGTATCGCACAACCTGTTCAGCGCCCTGCGCGCCGCCTTTCCGTCCGACCTGGACAGCACCGCCATCGAGGCGGCGACGCCCGAGGGCGGCTGGCGGCACTACTCCTGGCGCGACCTGGATCACGCCAGCGCGCGCATGGCCAATTTGCTGGCCTCGCTGGATTTGCCTGCGGGCAGCCGCATCGCCGTGCAGGTGGAAAAATCCGTCGAGGCGCTGATGCTGTACCTGGCCACGCTGCGCGCCGGGTACGTCTATCTGCCGCTCAACACCGCCTACCAGAGCAGCGAGATCGAATACTTCGTCGGCAATGCCGAGCCGGCGGTGGTGGTGTGTACGCCGGGCAATTTCGGCTGGGTCTCGCGCATTGCCTTCGCCGCCGGCACGCAGCACGTCTTCACCCTGGACGACGAGCGCGGCGGCAGCCTGCTCGAGCGCGCCGCGTATTTCGGCGACGCGCACCAGCCGGTGCCTTGCGGCGCCGACGATCTGGCCGCCATCCTCTACACCAGCGGCACCACCGGGCGCAGCAAGGGCGCCATGCTGACGCACGGCAACTTGCTGTCCAACGCGCTGATGCTCAAGGACTACTGGGGCTGGCGCACGCCCGGGCAGGGCGGCGACGTGCTGATCCACGCCCTGCCCATCTTCCACGTGCATGGCCTGTTCGTGGCCAGCCACGGCGCGCTGATCAACGGCAGCAAGATGATCTGGTTTGCCAGGTTCGAGCCACGCGCCGTGATCGAGGCCCTGCCGCGCGCCACCGTCTTCATGGGCGTGCCGACGCTGTACGTGCGCATGTTGGCCGATGCACGGCTGACGCCGGCTGCTGCGGCGCACATGCGGCTGTTCATCTCCGGCTCGGCGCCGCTCTTGATCGAGACCTTCCACCAGTGGCAGGAGCGCACCGGCCACACCATCCTGGAGCGCTACGGCATGAGCGAGACCATCATGCTGACCTCCAACCCCTGCGGCCCGGATGCGCGCTACCAGGGCCAAAGCGAGCGCCGGGGCGGCACGGTGGGCTTTCCGCTGCCCGGCGTGGGCCTGCGCGTGGTGGGAGAAGGGGATGAGGGGAAAGAAGGGAAAGAGGAGGGCGGCGCGCTGCTGCCCCCGGGCGAGACCGGCCACATCCAAGTGCGCGGCCCCAACGTCTTCAAGGGCTACTGGCGGATGCCGGAAAAGACGGCCGAGGAATTCACGTCGGACGGCTGGTTCAGGACGGGCGACGTGGGTCTGCAGGATCGGGACGGCTACGTGACCATCGTCGGGCGCAGCAAGGACTTGATCATCAGCGGCGGCTACAACGTCTATCCCGCCGAGATCGAGGCCGCCATCAACGAGCTGCCCGGCGTGGCCGAGAGCGCCGTGGTCGGCGTGCCGCACCCGGATTTTGGCGAGGTCGGCGTGGCCGTGGTGGTGGCGCGCGCCGGCGTGCAGCCCGATCCGCAGGCCATCCTGGCGGCGCTCAAGGCGCAATTGGCCAACTACAAAATCCCCAAGCACTGCGCCCTGGCCGCCGAGCTGCCGCGCAACACCATGGGCAAGGTGCAAAAGAACCTGCTGCGCCAGCAGCACCAGGGCCTGTTCCAGGACTGAATGGGCCGTGGCCCACGGGGTCGGGCAAGCCTGGCAGCTATTGATTCAATAGCTGCCAGCGCAAGCTCAGCAAGGGTTTACAGGGGTTTTTACCGATATTTCCGGTTCAGCGCAGCACCAGCACCGGGGTGTGCGAGTGCGTCAGCACATGCTGTGTCTCGCTGCCCAGCAACATGCGCTTGAGGCCCTTGCGGCCATGCGAGGCCATGACGATCAGGTCGCACTCGTGCTTCTTGGCGGCAGCGATGATGGCCTCGGCGATCAGGTCGGACTTGACCACGGCGGCCTTGGCGCTCACACCATCGGCCTTGGCGCGCGCCTTGATGCTGTTGACCAGCTCCTGCGCGGCTTCGCCCCAGTGCGCCTCGATGCGCTTGACCTCGGCGGGATCGACCGTGGCGCCGCCCTCGAAGTAGCTGCGCGGGTAGCGCGGCACCACTTTGAGCGCCACGACCGAAGCGCCGGACAGGCGCGCCAGCTCCAGCCCGCTTTGCACGGCTTTCTCGGACAGCTCGGAGCCGTCGGTAGCGATCAGGATGCGTTGGTACATGGCAAAACTCCTCTGGGTCTGTGTAGGTTCTTGGATGGGATCTGGATGATTATGGAAGGCAACGTAGGATGGCTTGCTTTGTCCATCTTGATGCAAGTCAATGAGCTTGTCTGATTCCCCGGTTACTCTTTGTCTCATGTCAAATCCCGCATCCGAGCCGTCTGCCGCTGTCGGAGCATCTTCTGTGGCTGCCTCCAGCGCTCCCGGTGCGCCCGCCTCGCCCGCCCCAGCCGCTGCTGCGGCCTTGCTCGATGATCCCCAGGAATGGACGGCTTTCGGGCGCCCGCACGGCGCGTCCGCACCTGCCGGGCCTGCCGCTGCGCCGGCGCAGGACACGGCCTGGGAGTCGCACGTGGTGCTGGGCGGGATGCACTGCGCGGCCTGCGCGCTGACCATCGAGGAAGCCCTGCGCCGCGTGCCCGGCGTGCAGGAGGCCGATGTCAGTGCCGCGACCTGCCGTGCGCGCGTGGTCTGGGATCCGCGCCAGGTGCTGCCCTCGGGCTGGATGGCGGCGGTGCAGCGTGCCGGCTACCAGGCGCTGCCGGCCATGGACGCCTTCGCCCGCGAGCACCGTCGGCGCGAGCACCGCCAGGCGTTGTGGCGCTGGCTGGTGGCGGGCTTTTGCATGATGCAGGTCATGATGTACGCATGGCCGGCCTACCGCGCCATGCCGGGCGATCTGACGCTGGAGATGGAGCAGTTGCTGCGCTGGGCCTCCTGGGTCATCAGCCTGCCGGTGGTGCTGTTCGCCTGCGGGCCGTTCTTCTCCAGCGCCCTGCGCGACATCCGCCAGCGCCGCGTCAGCATGGATCTGCCGGTGGCCACCGGCATGTTGATCACTTTCGTGGTCAGCATGTTGGGGACGTTCGACCCGAGCGGGCCGTTCGGGCGCGAGGTCTATTACGACTCGCTGACCATGTTCGTGTTCTTCCTGCTCACGGGCCGCTGGCTGGAGCTGCGCCTGCGCGACCGCACCGCCGGGGCGCTGGAGGCCGTGATGAACCGCCTGCCCGACAGCGTCGAGCGTCTGGACGGGGAGGGCGGCTTCACCCGCGTGGCCACGCGCCGCCTGCGGGTGGGCGATGTGGTGCGCGTGCTGCCGGGCGAGGCCTTTCCAGCCGATGGCTGCATCGTGGCCGGCAGCACCCAGGCCGACGAAGCCTTGCTGACGGGCGAATCGACACCGGTGCCCAAGCCGCTGGGGCCAGCGTCACCGCCGGCAGCTACAACCTGCGCGCAGCCGTGCAGGTGCGCGTGCAGACCCTGGGCGAGGGCACGCGCTTTGGCCAGATCGTGGCGCTGATGGAGAGTGCCTCGCTGCAAAAGCCGCGCCTGGCGCAGTTGGCCGACCGCATCGCCCGGCCCTTTCTGATCGGCGTGCTGCTGGCTGCTGCCGGGGCGGCGGCCTGGTGGTGGCCGACCGACCCCAGCCAGGCGCTGATGGTGGCCGTGGCCGTGCTGGTCGTGACCTGCCCCTGTGCGCTGTCGCTGGCCACGCCGGTGGCCATGCTCACGGCTGCCGGCACCCTGGCGCGCAGCGGCGTGCTGGTGCGCAACCTGCAATCGCTGGAGGCGCTGGCCGCCGTCGATACGGTGGTCTTCGACAAGACCGGCACGCTGACCTCCGATGGCCTGGCGCTGCAGGCAGTGCGGCTGCCCCCGGCGGCGCCGCTGCCGCGCGACGTGGTCCTGGCGCTGGCGGCGCTGCTGGCACGGCACTCGCTGCATCCGGTGTCGCGGGCCATTGCCGCGGCCGCCGAAGGGGCGGATCGCTTCGCTGCTGGCTGGACTTTGGATGAGGTGCAGGAAATCGCTGGCGCCGGGCTGGTCGCCACGGTGCAGCCGGGCAGTGGCACGCTGCGCCTGGGTTCGGCCCGCCATGCGCGGGTGGCCGAAGACGGCGCAGCCGGCCAGCAGGCCGTGCTGTCACTTGAGCAAGATGGTCGGGTATCGGAGCTGGCGCGCTTCAGCCTGGCCGAGCAACTGCGACCGGAGGCCATTGCCGTGGTGCAAAAGCTACAGCAAATCGGGGTCGATGTGCAGTTGCTGTCGGGCGACCGCGCCGGCGCAGTCCAGCGCATCGCGCAGAGCGCCGGCATCGCCGTGGCGCAGGGCGACTGCACGCCCCAGGACAAGTTGGCGCGCCTGCGCCAGCTGCAGCAGGCTGGCCATCGGGTGGCCATGGTCGGCGATGGCCTGAACGACGGGCCAGTGCTGGCCGGCGCCCATGTTTCCTTTGCCTTCGGTCGTGCCGTGCCGCTGGCCCAGTCAAAGTCCGACCTGGTGGTTATGGGCGACAATCTCGGGTTGGTTGCACGGGCATTGCTGCTGTCGCGCCGCACCTTGCGCATCGTGCGCCAGAACCTGTGGTGGGCTGCCGGCTACAACGCCCTGGGTGTGCCACTGGCGATCGCCGGGCTGATGCCGGCCTGGCTGGCCGGCCTGGGCATGGCGCTCAGTTCGCTGCTGGTGGTGGCTAATGCCGCACGCCTGACCCGTGATCCGGGTGGCGACGACGCAACAATTTCCCGACCTGCGCCGCACGCGGCGCCCATCCCGCTGGAGCTGGCATGACATGGACATTCTTTATTTGCTGATCCCTTTGTCCGTGGTGCTGGTGCTGTTCGTGCTGGCCGGCCTGTGGTGGGCTGTTGACCGCGGGCAGTTCGAGAACGTCGATCAAGAGGGGGAGCGCATTTTGCGCGACAGTTGACTACGGTCAATTCCCACAACGCAAGACTGGTTGAAACTTTTTGCCGCAATTACAAGAGGTGCCCGATGGAATCTGCACAGACAAAAACAGCGCACTACGACGATACCGTCGTGCGCCAATTCACGATCATGTCGGTCGTGTGGGGGTGGTAGGCATGTTGGTCGGGGTGTTCATCGCCGCCCAGCTGACCTGGCCTGAACTGAACTTCGGCATTCCGTGGCTGAGCTACGGGCGCCTGCGTCCGCTGCACACCAATGCAGTGATCTTTGCCTTTGGCGGCTGCGGCCTGTTCGCCACCAGCTACTGGGTGGTGCAGCGCACCTGCCAGACGCGGCTGTTCCTGCCGAAGCTGGCGGCCTTCACCTTCTGGGGCTGGCAGCTGGTCATCGTGGCCGCCGCCATCAGCCTGCCACTGGGCTACACCTCGGGCAAGGAATACGCCGAGCTGGAGTGGCCCATCGACATCCTGATCGCTGCCGTGTGGGTCAGCTATGCCATCGTGTTCTTTGGCACCATCGGCATCCGCAAGGTCAAGCATATCTACGTGGGCAACTGGTTCTTCGGCGCCTTCATCATCGCCGTGGCCCTGCTGCACATCGTCAACAGCGCGGCCATCCCCGCCGGCTTCATGAAGAGCTACTCGGCCTATGCCGGGGTGCAGGACGCCATGGTGCAGTGGTGGTATGGCCATAACGCCGTGGGCTTTTACCTGACCACGGGCTTCCTCGGGATGATGTACTACTTCATCCCCAAGCAGGCCGGTCGTCCGGTGTACAGCTACCGCCTGTCCATCGTCCACTTCTGGGCGCTGATCTTCACCTACATGTGGGCCGGCCCGCACCACCTGCACTACACCGCGCTGCCCGACTGGACGCAGTCCGTGGGCATGGTGTTTTCGCTGATCCTGCTGGCGCCCAGCTGGGGCGGGATGATCAACGGCATCATGACCCTGTCGGGTGCCTGGCACAAGCTGCGTGATGACCCCATCCTGCGCTTCCTGATCGTGTCGCTGTCGTTCTACGGCATGTCCACCTTCGAAGGCCCGATGATGTCCATCAAGACCGTCAACGCCCTGTCGCACTACACCGACTGGACGGTGGGCCACGTGCATGCCGGGGCTCTCGGCTGGGTGGGCCTGATCACCATGGGTTCGCTGTACTACCTGGTGCCGCGCCTGTTCGGCAAGGAAAAGATGCACTCCATCAAGGCCATCGAGCTGCACTTCTGGTTGGCCACCATCGGCATCGTGCTGTACATCGCCGCGATGTGGATCGCCGGCGTCATGCAAGGCCTGATGTGGCGCGCAGTGAACGCCGACGGCACGCTGACCTACACCTTCGTCGAGAGCGTCAAGGCTACCTATCCGTTCTACGCCATCCGCTTCGCCGGCGGCGTGCTGTACCTGACGGGCATGTGCATCATGGCCTGGAACGTCTGGGTCACCGCCATCTCCGGCCGCTCCGTCAAGCTGCCCATCCCTGCGGTCAATCCCGCACACGCCTGAGCACCAGGAGCTGTTGAAACATGTCCAATACCAATAAAAGCGCTGGCTTCACGCATGAGAAGGTCGAAACCAGCAACTTCTTGATGATCGTGCTGATCCTCATCGTGGTCGCCATTGGTGGCCTAGTGGAGATCGTGCCGCTGTTCTTCCAGAAGTCCACCACCGAAGCCGTGCAGGGCCTCAAGCCCTACACCGCGCTGCAGCTCGCCGGGCGCGACATCTATGTGCGTGAGGGCTGCTACAACTGCCACTCGCAGATGATTCGCCCCTTCCGCGCCGAGACGCTGCGCTATGGCCACTACTCGGTGGCCGGCGAGTTCGTCTATGACCACCCCTTCCAGTGGGGCTCCAAGCGCACCGGCCCCGACCTGCACCGCGTGGGCGGCAAGTACAGCGACGAGTGGCATCGCATCCACCTGAACAACCCGCGCGACGTGGTGCCCGAGTCCAACATGCCGGCCTACCCCTGGCTGGAAAAGAACCAGGTCGATGCCCAGGCCATGCCACGCCACATGAAGGCACTGCGCACCGTGGGCGTGCCCTACAGTGACGAGGAGATCGCCAAGGCGGGCGAGGACGTCAAGGGCAAGACCGAGATGGAAGCCGTCATCGCCTATCTGCAGGTGCTGGGCCGCGCCCTGCGCTGAGCATGGCGCAACACAAGAAAAGGAAGGCAGTCATGGACATCACCACCATGCGCATCGTGGCCACGCTGGCATCGCTGGCGTGCTTCCTGGGCATCTGGTTCTGGGCCTGGCGGCGCAGCAACCAGAGCCGCTTCGAGGAGGCGGCGCAGCTGCCCTTCGCCGAGGACTGAGGGACTCGGCTGTACACAACAAGAGAGATAACCCATGAGCGATTTCACCAGTGATTTCTGGTCTTTCTATGTCGCGGGCATCACCATTGCCGGCATCGTCGGCTGCGCCCTGCTGCTGTGGCTCACCTCGCGCAAGAAGATCGAGTCCGCTGCCGACAACACCACCGGCCACGTCTGGGATGAAGACCTGACGGAGATGAACAACCCCATGCCCCGCTGGTGGATGTGGCTGTTCGTGCTGACCATCGTCTTTGCCATCGGCTATCTGATTGCCTACCCGGGCCTGGGCACTTACAAGGGTCAGCTCGGCTGGACGCAGCTGGGCGAGTACCAGGCCGAAGTCAGCCGCGCCCAGGAGGCCGAGGCTCCGGTCTATGCGCGCTTTGCCAGCATGAAGACCGAAGAGCTGGCGGGCGATCCTGCAGCCATGGCCATTGGCGATCGTCTGTTCATGAACAACTGCGCCCAGTGCCACGGCTCGGACGCACGCGGCAGCAAGGGCTTTCCCAATCTGACCGATG
This sequence comes from Melaminivora jejuensis, assembly GCF_017811175.1. Classification (NCBI taxonomy): domain Bacteria; kingdom Pseudomonadati; phylum Pseudomonadota; class Betaproteobacteria; order Burkholderiales; family Comamonadaceae; genus Melaminivora; species Melaminivora jejuensis. The sequence continues at coordinate 1,644,819 of NZ_JACWIJ010000002.1, read as the reverse complement.
GCGACTGGCTGCATGGCGGCACGGCGGAAAACATCCACCAGACCATCCAGGAAGGCCGCGTGGGCATCATGCCGCCCATGGCTGCCGCCGTGGGCTCGTCCGAGGACGTGCGCAATCTGGCCCACTACGTGCTTAGCCTGTCGGGCAGCCCGCATGATTCGCTCAAGGCCTCGCTGGGCAAAAGCAAGTTCACTGCCTGCGCCGCCTGCCACGGCATGGATGGCAAGGGCAATGCCGCCCTGGGTGCCCCCAACCTGACAGACGACATCTGGCTGCACGGCTGGGGCGAGGCCGCCATTGTGAATATCATCAACAACGGCAAGACCAACGAAATGCCGGCGCAGAAGGACAAGCTGACCGATGCGCAGATCAACGTGTTGACGGCCTACGTCTGGGGCCTGTCCAACAAGGCTGGCGGCGCCCGCTGATTACCTGTTTGCTGTGCGGCCGGCAGTCCCGCCATGGGTGGGACTGACGGCCGTTTTGTCGTTTTCAAGAAGGCCTGGCCTGAGCCATGCCCTCGCCTGGAGAACCTGGATCCATGAAGCCCGCTGACGGCCAGCCACCGCGCAAGAAAGTCATCCCCATCGTCCCTGCAGCGCAAGGCAACTCGCAAGGGGAGATGGTCTCGCTGTACGAGGCGCAAAAGAAGATTTATCCCCGCTCGATCAGCGGCCTGTTCGCGCGCTGGCGCTGGGCCATGGTGTACCTCACGCAGCTCATCTTCTACGGCCTGCCCTGGCTGCAGTGGGGCGAGCGCCAGATGGTGCTGTTCGACCTGGGAGCGCGGCGCTTCTACATCTTCGGCCTGGTGCTGTATCCGCAGGATTTCATCTATCTGACGGGCCTGCTCATCATCTCGGCGCTGTCGCTGTTCCTGTTCACGGCGGTGGCCGGGCGCCTGTGGTGCGGCTTTGCCTGCCCGCAGACGGTCTATACCGAGATCTTCATGTGGATCGAGCACAAGATCGAGGGTGACCGCAGCGCGCGTATGCGCCTGGACAACGGCCCGTGGACGTTCGAAAAAATCTGGAAGAAGACCGCCAAGCAGATCGTCTGGATCGCGGTGGCCTTCTGGACGGGCTACACCTTCGTCGGCTACTTCGTGCCGATCCGCGAACTGGGCGCTGAGCTGATGCAGTTCCAGGGTTCCTGGCAGATTTTCTGGGTGCTCTTCTACGGCTTTGCCACCTACGGCAACGCTGGCTTCCTGCGCGAGCAGGTGTGCAAATACATGTGCCCCTACGCGCGCTTCCAGAGTGCGATGTTCGACAAGGACACGATGATCGTGACCTACGACCCCGAGCGTGGCGAGCCGCGCGGGCCGCGCAACAAGACCGTGGACTACAAGGCCAAGGGCCTGGGCGACTGCATCGACTGCACCCTGTGCGTGCAGGTCTGCCCCACGGGCATCGACATCCGCAACGGTCTGCAGTACGAGTGCATCGGCTGCGGCCTGTGCGTGGACGCCTGCGACACCGTGATGGACAAGATGAAGTATCCGCGCGGCCTGATCCGGTTTTCCACGCAAAACGGCGTGGCCAACCACTGGACGCAGTCGCAGATGCTCAAGCGCGTCTTCCGCCCGCGCGTGCTGCTGTACTCGGGCGTGCTGGTGCTGCTGTGCGTCGCCATGCTGACCAGCCTGGTGGTGCGCACCCCCTTCAAAGTGGATGTCGTGCGCGACCGGGCAGCCCTGTCGCGCATCGTCGCCGGAGGCAAGCTGGAGAACATCTACCGCCTGCAGATCATGAACGCCACGGAAAAGCCGCAGACCTACACGCTCAGCGCGCGCGGACTGGAAGGCCTGGAGCTGGCTTCGGAGGCACAGGTGGAAATCGGCGCTGCCGAGTCGCGCTGGGTCTCGGTGCGGCTGCACATCCCCTACGGCTCGGCAGCCCCGGGCTCGCACACGGTGTACTTCGACATCCGCGCCGAGGCCACCGGGGCGCAGGTGTCGGAAAAATCCGTTTTCCTGGTGCCGCGCTGATGTGGCATCGATTTTCGGCCCGGATGGCCTGACGCCGATCCGGGCCTGAACGGCCCCGCCTGCGGGGCCTCAAGGACACAGCAATGGCTTCTCCAGCTCCTTCTCCCGTTACGCCCATGCAGGCTCCCGCCTCTCAGCCCTGGTGGAAATACGGCCATGTCTGGCTGATCATTGCCGGGCCGGCGATTGTCGTCGTGGCCGGCTTCTTCACGTTGTGGCTGGCCGTAAGCCAACCCGATCCGGTGATTGCCGAGGACTACTACCAGCGCGGCCTGGACATCAATAAGACGCTGGCCGAGGAAGGCCGGCAATCGAACATGCAGCCGGCCATCAAGGGCCGCAACCATGCAGCGACACCCGAGAAGGATCAGCCACGCTGAATCCAGTGCCTGCCTGCCCTGACCGGGGCGTTTTGCGGCCTGGTCTGACACAACATCCGGGTCAGCCACCTTGGCATGGCACGCCTTGCGGTGCTAGTCTTTGACGCATCGCAAGGAGGCTGATGATGCTAATGCAACGGATGATGTGGATTGCCTGGCCCGCCTTTCTGATGGCGGGCGTGATGGAGATGGTGGTCTTTGCCTTTGTCGATCCCGGGGCCTTGTACTGGTTCGATGAGCCGTTGCAGCTGTCGCGCCAGGGCATCTACACGATTGCCTTCTTCGTCTTCTGGGCGGTCATCATGGCCTCCAGCGCCCTGACCACGCTGCTGACCGTCTCGCCCTTCGAGATGAACCGCTGCCCGGTGCCCACCGGCGAGCGGCCCCTCGATTGCGCCAAGTACTCGCTGTGAATTTCTCCGGCCGGGGCAGCTCAGCCCCGGCTGAGGGCCGCCGCTATCGCCCTGCCGACCTCGGCAGTGCTGGCGTTGCCCCCCAGGTCAGGCGTGCGCGGGCCGCTGCGCAGCACGCTCTCGATGGCCTGCACGATGGCGTCGTGCGCGGCCCGGCCTGATCCTTCGCCGTGCGTCAGAAAATCCAGCATCAGCGCGCCTGACCAGATCATGGCGATCGGGTTGGCAATGTTCTGGCCGTAGATGTCGGGCGCCGAGCCATGCACCGGCTCGAACAGGCTGGGGAACTGGCGCTCGGGATTCAGGTTGGCCGAAGGCGCCAGTCCGATCGTGCCGGTGGTCGCCGGCCCCAGATCGCTCAGGATGTCGCCAAACAGATTGGTTGCCGCCACCACGTCGAAGCGCTCGGGCTGCAACACGAAGCGGGCCGCCAGGATGTCGATGTGCTGCTTGTCCAGGCTGACTTGCGGATGACGCTGCGCGGCCTCGTCGGCTCGCCTGTCCCACCAGGGCATGCTGATGGCGATGCCGTTGCTCTTGGTGGCCAGCGTGACATGCCGGCGCGCCCGACCGGCAGCCAGCTCGAAGGCGAAATCGAGCAGGCGCTCGGCGCCGTGGCGTGAATAGACCGATTCCTGGATGACGATCTCGCGCGGCGTGCCCTCGAACATGACGCCGCCCAGGGCGGTGTATTCGCCCTCGGTATTCTCGCGCACCACCACGTAGTCAATGTCGCCGGGCTTCTTGCCGGCCAGCGGGCAGGGCACGCCCTCGAACAGGCGCACCGGGCGCAGGTTGATGTATTGGTCGAACTCGCGGCGCATTTTCAGCAGCGAACCCCACAGCGACACATGGTCGGGCACCGTGGCCGGCCAGCCCACTGCCCCGAAATAAATGGCATCCATGCCGCACAGCTGCGCCTTCCAGTCGGTGGGCATCATCTGGCCATGCTGCAGGTAGTAGTCGCAATGCGCCCAGTCGAAGGTGTGCAGTTCCAGAGCGATGCCAAAACGCTGCGCCGCAGCCTGCACGGCGCGCAGGCCTTCGGGCATGACCTCGCGGCCAATGCCGTCGCCGGCGAGTACTGCAATCTGGAAGGGGCGTGGCATGGCTGTGGCCTCCGGAATGGATGGGCTTGTTGCTATAATAATTATAGCTGATTGCGCTTGCTATGTCTCGTTTTCAGGCATGAAACATGTTGAAAACGTTGACTGGCAAGCGCAAGCAGCTATCGATAAAGGAGTAAATCAGACTGCGGGTGCGGGTGCATCAGCGCGCCAGGGCAGCCTTGACGGCTGCCGAGACCTGGCCCATGTCGGCCTTGCCGGCCAGGCTGGCCTTGGCCGCGCCCATCACCTTGCCCATGTCGCCCGGGCCGCCGGCGCCCAGCTCGGCCACGATGGCACGCACGGCGGCTTCGATCTCCTCGGCAGACATGCGCTCGGGCAGATAGGCCTGCAGCACGGCTGCCTCGGCCTGCTCCCGCTCGGCCAGATCCTGGCGCCCGGCGGCCTCGAAGGCCGCGATGCTGTCCCGGCGCTGCTTGAGCAGCTTGTCCACCACGGCGACCACGGCGGCGTCGTCCAGCTCGATGCGCTCATCGACCTCGCGCTGCTTGATGGCGGCCTGCAACATGCGGATGGTGCCCAGGCGCTCGCTGTCCCGGGCGCGCATGGCTGTCTTCATGTCTTCGGTGATGCGGTTTTTCAGGCTCATGAACTGACTCTCCGAAAGGTGCAGAAGGTGTAGAAATGAAAAACAAAAAAACCCGCGCTCGGCGTCCCCAGCGCGGGTTTGGCAGGTGCCGGTCGCAGGCCGATCAGTACAGCTTCTTGGGCAGTTGCATGCTGCGCACGCGCTTGTAGTGGCGCTTGACGGCAGCGGCCTTCTTGCGCTTGCGCTCGGCAGTGGGCTTTTCGTAGAACTCGCGGGCGCGCAGGTCGGTCAGCAGGCCCAGCTTTTCGATGGTGCGCTTGAAGCGGCGCAGGGCCACGTCAAAGGGTTCGTTCTCTTTTACTCGGATGGTGGTCATCAGGTGGTTGATTCCAAAATTATGCCGCCAGAGGGTTGTCGGGAAGATCGGGCCCGAAAGCCATGGACGGCGGTTTTGCCCGTCTGTAACTAGTATTGGCCGACGGGCTTTTGCCAGCAAAGCCGGGCATTATAGCGTATCGACCCACGCCCCTCGCTGGGCCTCAGCGCTGCGCGCAGAAGCCGAACTCGGTGCTGGCGCCCGGTGCCAGGGTGCGGTTCCAGTCCAGGCCGATGGCGCCCAGCAGGTTGTCCTGCTGCAGCCACAGCGCGCTCCACAGGCTGTTGACGTGCCCCTCGATGGGCGTGATCAGCAGCCACTCGCCGGCTGTGGAGCCGGTGTTGCGCACCTTCACGCGCTGGCAGTAGCCCGTCCCCCAGTCGTTGTCCACGATGTGCTCGAAGGCGAACGCTGCCTCGACCGGGGCCTGCGGCGGGGCTGGCTGCGGCTCGGGTGGCGCCGGCGTCGAGGGCGCCGGAGCCGTGGGCGCGCCGCCGCCCACATTGCCCCACAGCCGCTGCAGCAGCTGCACCTTGTCGCTGCGTACCGTCTGCCAGTCGTCCTGCAGGATGCCGCCGGTGTCGCCGCTGTTGGGGTTCCAAGACCAGTAGAAGCCGCTGCGCATGTCCTTGGCGATCAGGTAGTCCACCAGCTTGTTCTGCCAGGCTACGTCGCCCGGATGGCCCTGGCCGTACTTGCCGCCGAACTCGCCCAGCATCAGCGTGTAGCCCTTTTGCACGAAGCGGCCGAACTGCTGCTCCCAGATGGCCGGCATGTTGTCCGGGAAGTTCGGCGCGCTGAAGTACGGCTGCTCATGGACATCGGGGCCGTAGGTGTGCGGCGTCAGCAGCAGCTGGCTGGCCGGGATGGCCAGCGGCTGGCACTCCAGCGGCTCGATGTTGCTGCCCCAGAAGTGGGGCTCCTGGCTGGAGCAGTGGGCGCTGGCGCCTATGCCCTCCACGGCGATCAGCCAGTGCGGCGCGATCGGCAGGATGCGGGCTGCGGCGCGCTCGGCGGCCAGGTTCCAGTCGGTGGCCGGGTTGCCTGTGCCCCAGGTGGCAGCGCCATGCGGCTCGTTCTTGATGTCCAGGCCGATGACGCCGGGCACCTCGCGGTAGCGCCGGGCGACGAAGGCCAGGTCATCGAGCCACTGCGCCTCGCTGTAGCCGGGCGTGTACCACAGCTCGCTGATGGTCTGGCAATCGGGGGTGTGGTGGTCGAGCAGCACGTACATGCCACGGCGGCTGAGCTCCAGCACCACGGCATCGAGCACCTGCAGCGAGTCCAGCCCCTGCAGGTCGGGGTTGCGGCTGTAGTCGATGGCTGATGGCACCACGCCCTGCAGCGTGGCCGGGCAGAACGGCAGGCGCACGGCGTTGAAGCCCTGCTGCTGCATCTGATCGATCATGTCCTGCCAGTTGCGCGCCCACAGGCCATGCACCACGTTGGTGGCGGTTTCGGCGCCGAACCAGTTCACGCCGCGCAACTGGATGCCGTTGCCAGCGGCATCGACGATGCCACCGGCGCGCGCCTCATAGCTCCAGGCGGGCAGGGCGCCCATCAACATGCTGGCCACCAGGGCCGCGCCGCCAAGCAGGCGGGAGACGGAGAAAGAGTGGGGAAACAAGGTCGAACGCTTGAAATACATGGTGCCCGTGGCGGTGGAGAGTGTCTGCGACGAAATCGCGGGCCGGGGATGCGCCCGCACGGAGCGCAGCCGCGATTGTCCCAGCCGGGCCTGGTTTGGCCCATTCGCTTTTGGCTAACGATTGACGCGAATCAATCGCCGCTGCGCAATGCGACCGCCCGGTGCGGCCGCTCAATGCGCCACCAGCGCCTGCGCGCAGGCCGCCGCGCTGGCCCAGGCCCACTGGAAGTTGTAGCCGCCCAGCCAGCCGGCGATGTCCACCACCTCGCCGATGAAATGCAGCCCGGGCTGCGCCTTGCACTCCAGGGTGTGCGCCGACAGTGCGCGCGTGTCCACGCCGCCCAGGGTGACTTCGGCTTTTTTGTAGCCCTCGGTGCCGGTGGGCGTCAGCTCCCAGCGGCCCAGGTGCTCGGCCAGGCGCGCCAGGGCCTTGTCGCTGGCCTCGTTGATGGGACGCTGCCATTCAGCGCTTTGGCTGACCCAGGCGTCGGCCAGCCGGGCCGGCAGCAAGCTGGCCAGCTCGTTGGCCAGCAGCCGGCGCGAGCGTGCCTTGGCCTGCAGCAGTGCCTCGCGCAATTGCTCCCGAGGCGCCAGGTCGATGGCCAGCGGCGTGCCTGGCTGCCAGTAGCTGGAGATTTGCAGCACCGCCGGCCCGGACAGGCCGCGATGGGTGAACAGCAAGTCCTCGTCGAAGCTGGTGCGGCCCTTCTTGCTGCCGGTGCTGATGGCCACCGGCAGGGCCAGCCCGGCCAGGTGGGCGTAGGGCGCCCAGGCCTGGCCGTCGAAGGTCAGCGGCACCAGGCCGGGGCGGCGCTCGACCAGCGGCACGCCGAACTGCTGCGCCACGCGGTAACCAAAATCGCTGGCGCCGATCTTGGGGATCGACAGGCCGCCGGTGGCAATGACCACCTGCGCCGCCTGCACCAGGCCCCGTTCGGTATCGATTTGATAGCTGTCAGCGCTTGTCCCACCTGGGTTTGAGGCCAAAAACACTATATTTTTGACGCTGCATGGCTGCCAGCGCTCGACGCGCCCGTCGGCGCATTCGGCCAGCAGCATGGCGATGATGTCCTCGGCCGAGCGGTCGCAAAACAGCTGGCCCTTGTGCTTTTCATGGAAGGCAATGCCGTGGCGCTGCACCAGCGCGATGAAGTCCTGCGGCGTGTAGCGCGACAGTGCGGCGCGGGCGAACTGCGGGTTGTGGCCGACAAAGTGGCGCTGCGGCGCCTGGGCATCGAGGCTGCGGTTGGTGAAGTTGCAGCGGCCCCCGCCCGAGATGCGGATCTTTTCCGCCACGCGCGCGCTGTGGTCGATCAGCAGCACGCGCAGGCCGCGCTGGCCGGCCCGGGCGGCGCAAAACAGGCCGGCAGCGCCGGCGCCGATGATGACGGCGTCGAAGAAAGGAGAAAGCTGGGGCACGGCAGGCAGCGGTGGTGCAAGGGGCGGCGATTGTCGCCCAGGCGCCGCTGCCGCTGCGCCTGGCCTCAGCGCAGGTACTGTCCGCCCGGGCCGATGACGGCGATGTCCACGTAGCGCGAGCCGTGGCGCTGGCCGGGGCCGAAGCGGTAGGTCATGCCGCCCAGGTCGAGCTGGCCCAGGCCCTCCATGGCGCGCGCCACCTCGGCGCCGCTGCTGGCCGCAGGGCCGGCGGCGCGCAGGCCTTCCAGCAGCACGCGCGCATCCAGATAGCCGACATAGCGGTCGTAGTCGGCTTCCAGGTTGTGGCGCTTCATGGACGCCTGGAACTCGCGCGTGATCTGCAGATTGGCCCGGCGCGGCGAGGGTGTCGAGCGTGCCACGGCCAGGCCGCGCGCGTCGTCGCCCAGGGCGCGGATGACCTGCGCCCCGGCGCCCAGCGACAGCGTGTACAGCGGCACCCCGACGTGCGCCCGGTGGGCGCGCACATAGGCCACCACGGGCGGGCCGGCGGCGATCATCAGCACCGCCTGGGGCTGCTTGGCCGCCAGCGCCCGGGCGGCGTCGGCGGCGTTGTCGCCCTTGCTGCGCACGGCCTGCGTGCCGACGATGCTGGCGCCCTCGGCGGCAATGGCCTGCTCGGCCAGTGGCAGCGTCAGCTTGCCGAACTCGTTGTCCTCGTAGGCGATGCCGATGCGCGTGGTCTGGATGGAGACCAGGTTGCGCACGATCTGGTGCAGCTCATCGACATAGCTCGGGCTGGTCGTGAACAGCCAGGCGCTGCCGGCAGTGCGCGGCGCCGGGCTGCCGGTATAGACGGCAATCAGGGGCGTGCGGGCGCGCTCCAGATAGGGCAGTAGGCCCATGACCTGGGAGGTGCCGGCCTGGCTGAACAGGGCGATCACGCCCTGTTGCTCGACCAGTTGGCGGGCGTTGTCCAGGGCGCGCTGGGCCTCGAAGCCATCGTCGAGCGTGACCAGGCGCACCTTGCGCCCGCCCACGCCGCCCTGGGCGTTGAAATCGGCCACGGCGGCGTCCTGCCCCTCGTGGATGGGCACCAGGAAGGGTGCCAGCGGGCCGCTCAGGGCGGTGGAGCGGCCCACCAGGATGTCGCCGCGCGCATCGCCGGAGCGCGCCGTCTGCGCCATGAGCGTCGGCACATGCAGCAGGGTCAGCAGGGCGGCGGCGCTGGCCGCCGCGCCACGCAGCACGCTGCGCCGGCCGTCATCGGGGGAGGCGCATGAATCGCGCTGTGGATCTGTGGGCACGCATGTCTCCTGAAGCTCCCGGGGAGCAGGTTGAGGCCGGATGCAGGCTGGCTGGCAGGCCGTGGCAGACCTCCAGCATGGCCCCCCAGCGGGCTGGGCGCCGATTGTTCCGGCATGTCCCCGGCTGCGGGGCGGGGAATAACCCGGGTGTGCTGATGCGTGCGCGACGCTCTCAGCCAGCCATGCACAGCGGCTGCGGCGCAGCGGCGCGATCCGCCAGCGCCTGCGCGCCGCGCACCACGTCGCCGATGACGATCACGCTGGGGCTGGCCAGTCCTTCGCGGACGATGCTCTGGTGCAGTCCGGCCAGCGTGGTCAGCGCCTGGCGCTGGTGCGCCAGCGTGGCGTGCTGCACCACGGCCACCGGGGTGTGTGCCGGCAGGCCGCCGGCCAGCAGGCCGTCCTGGATGGCCTGCGCGCCGCGCATCCCCATGTAGATGACCAGCGTGAGGCGTGCCTGGTGCGCCGTCGCGCCCAGCAGCGTCCAGTCGGTGGGGGCGCTGCCCGGCTGGCCCTGGCCGGTCAGCAGCAGCACGCCCTGGGCGTGTTCGCGCTGCGTCAGCGGCACGCCCAGACTGGCCGGCCCGGCCAGGCCGGCGGTGATGCCGTTGATGACCACCGGCTCGATGCCGGCGGCGCGCAGTGCCTGCACCTCCTCGCCGCCACGGCCAAAGATGAAGGGGTCGCCCCCCTTGAGGCGCACCACGCGCTCGCCGCGCTGCACCTGCGCCACCATGAGTTTTTCGATGAAGGCCTGCGAGGTGCTGGGCCGACCGCCGCGTTTGCCCACATGGACGATGCGCGCGCCCGGGCTGGCCAGGGCGACGATGTCCTGGCCCACTAGGTCATCGACCAGCAGCACGCTGGCGGCAGCGATGGCGCGCACGGCCTTGAGCGTCAGCAGCTCGGGGTCGCCCGGGCCGGCGCCCACCAGGGTGCAGCTGCCGGCAGAGGGGTGGAGGGTGGATTGCATGGCGTCGTTCGTCTTTCGGCGGTGGAGGAGCGCCAGTGAAGGCGGGGCCGATTGTGCGACGCGCGTGATGACGCCGGGTTATATGGTTCTGCAGCGTCAGATTTTAGATAAAAAATGCCCGAAACCCTTGCCAGGAAAGCGCTGGCAGCTATCAATAAGATAGTTTGTATTCACTCGCGATCTGCCGCAGCCACCTGCCACTGCCCGCCCAGCGCCCGGTACAGGGCCACGCGGTTGGCCTGCTCGGCCAGCTGCAGGGCGATCAGGCCGTGCTGTGCGGCGTACAGGGCGCGCTCGGCGTCCAGCACCGCCAGGTAGTTGTCCGCGCCCAGCCGAAAGCGTGCCTGCGACAGCACCAGCGTGCGCTGCGTGGCATCGACCAGCGAGCGCTGCGCGGCCAGCCGCTCGTCCAGCGTGGTGCGCTCGGCCAGGGCGTCCATGACCTCGCGAAAGGCCACCTGGATGACGCGCTCGTACTGCGCCAGGGCTGTCTCGCGCGCCACCTCGGCCACGCGCAGATTGGCCTGGTTGCGCCCGGCGTCGAAGATCGGCAGGCGAAGCTGCGGCGCAAAGCTCCAGGTGCCGTTGCCGCCGGCGAACAGGCCGGACAGGGCGTTGCTGGCCGTGCCGGCGCTGGCCGTCAGGCTGATGGAGGGGAAGAAGGCCGCGCGCGCCACGCCGATCTGCGCCTGGCTGGCGGCCAGCGTGTGCTCGGCAGCGCGCACGTCGGGCCGCGCCAGCAGCAGGTGCGAGGGCGCGCCCGCCGCCAGGGCGGGCAGGGCGGTGGCGGGTGCAGCCGCTTCGGGCAGGCGCGGGACGGCCTGCTGCGTATCGGGTGTCTCCTGTGTCTCCTGTACGTTCTGTGCGCTGTGCCCGTCTGGCCCCTCCGGCGCTGGCGGTGGCTGGCTGACGCTGGCCGGCAGCAGGTTGTCCGGCACCGGGCGACCGGCCAGCAGTGCCAGCGCGTTGCGCCCGCGTGCCACCTGCGCCTGGAAGGCGGCAGCGTCGGCGCGCGCGCCGTCCACCGTGGTCTGCACCTGCGCCAGCGTCAGGCCCGAGGCGGCGCCCAGCTCGTGCGTGCGCTGCGTCAATGCCAATTGACGTTCGCGCGTGGCCAGGGTGGCGCGCGCCAGTTGCAGGCGGCGCGCGTCGGCATCCAGGTTCAGCCAGGCCAGCATCAGCTCGGCAGCCAGGGCCACGCGCACGCTGTCGCGGCTGGCCTGGCTGCGCAGGAAGTCCTGCAGCGCTGCTTCGTTGAGGTTGCGCACGCGGCCCCAGAAGTCGATCTCCCAACTGGCCAGGCCGATGCTGGCGCTGTAGAGGCTGGCCGTGTTGCCGCGCCCGGCAGCGGCCAGGTCGTCGGCTGTGCGCGTGCGGCTGGCGCTGGCGGCGGCGCTCAAGGTGGGCAGGCGCTCGGCCTGGGCGATGCCGTACTGGGCGCGCGCGCGCTCCACCGCCAGCATGGCCACGCGCAGTTCGCGGTTGTCCGCTAGCGCCAGGCCCAGCAGGGTGCGCAGGCGCGCGTCCAGCACAAAGGACTCGCGGGCGGTCAGGCCCTTGGGCGTCCAGGCCGGCGCTATCGGGTCTGGGTCTGCGGTGGCCGCATCGAAGGTGGCCGGCACGGGCAGCGCTGGCGTCTCGTACGGCGGCGCCAGCGAGGTGCAGGCGCCCAGCAGCAGCGGTGCCGCCAGCAGCGCAGCGCGCAAAGCCGGGCGCAGGGCGCGGGCGGGAAGGGGCGGGAGCAGACGCAGCGCTGTCATGGCGTGGCACAAGAGGATGGGGCAGCGGCAGGCGCACTGCCGCGCGTGAACAGCCGGCGCACCACCAGGAAGAACACCGGCACGAAGAAGATGCCCAGCAGCGTGGAAAACACCATGCCGCCCAGCACCGCCGTGCCGATGGCCTGGCGCCCGCCGGCGCCCGCGCCGCTGCCCAGGGCCAGCGGCAGCACGCCGAAGCCGAAGGCCAGCGAGGTCATCAAAATGGGCCGCAGGCGCAGGCGCACGGCCTGCACCGTGGCATCGACCAGGCTGGCGCCGCGCTCCTGCAGCTGCACGGCGAACTCGACGATCAGGATGGCGTTCTTGGACGCCAGGCCCACGGTGGTCAGCAGGCCGACCTGGAAATACACGTCATTGGCCATGCCGCGCGTATAGGTGGCGACGAGCGCACCGATCACGCCCAGCGGCACGGCCAGCATGACCGACACCGGCACGCTCCAGCTCTCGTACAGCGCGGCCAGGCACAGGAACACGAACAGGATGGACACGGCGTACAGCATGGGCGCCTGCGAGCCGGACTGGCGCTCCTGCAGCGAGGCGCCCGTCCACTCGAAGCCGATGCCCGGCGGCATCCTGGCCATGATGGCCTCGACGGCAGCCATGGCGTCGCCCGAGCTGGCGCCGGGGGCGGTATTGGCCTCCATCTCCAGCGCCGGACTGCCGTTGTAGCGCATGAGCTGGGGCGAGCCGCTGCTCCACGCCGTGGTGGCGAACGAGGCAAAGCGCACCATCTCGCCGTCACGGTTGCGCACCGCCCATTGGCCGATGTCCTGGGGCAGCATCCGATACGGCGCATCGCCTTGCAGATAGACGCGCTTGACGCGGCCCTGGTGGATGAAGTCGTTGACGTAGCTGCCGCCCAGGGCGGCGGACAGCACGCCGTTGATGTCGGCGGTGGCCAGGCCCAGGGCGGCGGCCTTGCGGTCGTCCACCTCCACCTTCAGCTCCGAGGTGTCGTCAAAGCCGGTGGTACGCATGTTGGCCAGCTGCGGCACCTCGCGTGCGGCGGCGATCATGTCGTCCTTGGCCTGCATCAGCGCCTCGTGGCCCAGGCCGTTCAAGTCCTTGAGCACGAAGTTGATGCCGGCGCTGGAGCCCAGGCCGCGCACCGGCGGCGGCAGGGTGACGAAGATGCGCGCATCGCGGATGGAGGCCAGCGCCTGGTTGGCTGCGCGGGCGATCGATTCGGCGGACTGGCTGGGCAGCGGGCGCTCGGCCCAGGTCTTCAGGCGCACGAACATGCTGCCCGAGCTTTGGTTGCCATTGAAGCCCAGGATGGCGTTGGTGCTGAAGACCTCGGGCCGATCCTTGAAGTACAGCCGCACCTGATCCATGACATCGGCCAGCCGCGCATCGGTGGCGCCCGAGGGCAGGGTCACGTTGACGCGCACAAAGCCCTGGTCTTCGTTGGGCAGAAACGACGTGGGCAGGGTGCGGAACATGATGGCCACGGCTGCCAGCACCACGGCAAACAACAGCCCCATGCGCAGCGTGCGCGCGAGCAGCCGCGCCACCGCGCCCTGGTAGCGCGCCGCGCTGGCATCGAAGCGCCGGTTGAAGCCGTTGAAGAAGCGATCCACCCAGCCCAGCACCCCCGGGCGCGGCGTGCGCCCGGCCTTGCCGTGGGCGATGGGCCTGAGCAGCGTGGCGCACAGCGCCGGCGTGAGCGTCAGCGCGACGAACACCGACAGCGCCATGGCCGCCACGATGGTCACCGAGAACTGCCGGTAGATGACGCCCACCGAGCCGGCGAAGAAGGCCATCGGGATGAACACCGCCGACAGCGTCAGGCCGATGCCGACCAGCGCCGGCGTGATCTCGCGCATGGACTTGCGCGTGGCCTCCTTGGCCGGCAGGCCCTCCTCGCTCATCACGCGCTCGACGTTTTCCACCACCACGATGGCGTCGTCCACCAGCAGGCCGATGGCCAGCACCAGGGCGAACATGGTCAGCATGTTGATGGAGTAGCCCATGGCGGACAGCACACCCAGCGTGCCCAGCAGCACCACCGGCACGGCAATCGCCGGGATCAAGGTGGCGCGCAGGTTCTGCAAAAAGATGAACATGACCAGGGTGACCAGCAGCATGGCCTCGGCCAGGGTCTTGACCACCTCGTGCAGCGAGGCGCGCACAAAGGGCGTGCTGTCGGAGCTGACGAAGCCGGTGATGCCGTCCGGGAAATAGGGCGCGAGTTCGGCGATCTTGGCCGCCACGGCATCAGCCACCTGCATGGCGTTGGCGCCGTCGGCCAGCACGATGCCCAGGCCGGCGCCGGGCTGGCCGTTCAGGATGGAGCGCACCGTGAGGTTGTCGGCTTCCAGCGCCACGCGCGCCACGTCGGCCATGGTGACCACCGAGCCATCGGGCAGGGCGCGCAGCACGATGTCCTGGAATTCCTGCACGGTCTGCAGTTTGGAGCGCGCCGTCACCGTGGCGTTGAGCATCTGCCCGGGCACGGCGGGCAGTGCGCCGAGCTGGCCGGCGGAGACCTGCACGTTCTGCGCGTTGAGTGCGGCCACCAGGTCGGAGGGCATCAGCGCGTACTTTTCCAGCAGCTGCGGATCCATCCAGATGCGCATGGCGTAGTTGGTGCCGAACACCGTCACATCGCCCACGCCATCGACGCGGGCGATGACATCGACTACGTTGCTGGTCAGGTAATCGCCGATGGTGACCTGCGACACATGCGGGTCGGGCGAGGTGAAGACGTAGGTCACCAGGTAGTCCTGCCCGCCCTTGTTGACGAACACGCCCCGGCTTTTCACGGCGTCGGGCAGGCGGTTGAGCGCACCCTGCAGCTTGTTTTGCACCTGCACCTGGGCCACGTCGATGTTGGCGCCGGGGGCAAAGGTCAGCGTGGTGCGCGAGCGCCCCGCCGAGTCGCTGGTGGACTGCATGTACAGCAGGTTGTCCAGGCCCTTGAGCTGCTGCTCGATGACCTGGGTGACGGAGTTTTCCACCGTCTCGGCCGAGGCGCCGGTGTAGGTGGTGTTGATGGTCACGCGCGGCGGGGCGATGTCGGGGTACATCTCCAGCGGCAGCGTGAAGATCGACAGCGCGCCGGCCAGCATGGTGACGATGGCCAGCACCCAGGCAAAGACCGGGCGGTTGATGAAGAACTGGGCCATGGCGCGTCAGCGGGCCGGTTGCGCGGATGGGGCGGCGGGGGCGCTGGCCGGGGCTGCGCCATCCCCTGCGCCGTTGCTGCGCTGGTACGGCGTCCAGGGCACGGGCCGCACGGCATCGCCCGGGCGCACGCGCTGGCTGCCATCGACCAGCACGCGCTCGCCCGCGCTCAGGCCCGAGAGCACCTCCCAGCGCTCGCCCACGGCGGCGCCGGTGACGATGCGCCGGCGCTCGACCTTGTTCTCGGGCGTGACCACCAGCACGCTGGCATTGCCCGCCGGGTCGCGTGTGACGGACTGCTGCGGCGCCAGCAGCGCCTGCTCGCGCGTGCCGGTCTCCAGCAGCGCGCGCACGTACATGCCGGGCATCAGCAGGCCGTCCGGGTTGGGCAGCACGGCGCGCAGCGTGATGGCGCCGGTGGCGGGGTTGACCTGCACGCCGGCAAACTGCAGCCGCCCCGCGTGGGCGTAGGTGCTGCCGTCGTCGAGCCTGATGCTCACGCGCGCTGCGCCATCCTGGCCGCCCTGGCCATCGTCGATGCGCTGGATGCGGCCACTGGCCAGGTCGGCCTTGAGGCGCAGCAGCTCGGCGCTGGTCTGGGTGATGTCCACGTACAGCGGATCGGTCTGCGTCACCGTGGTCAGCGCCGCCGCCTGGTGGGCCGTGACCAGCGCGCCCGGGGTGACGGTGGAAGTGCTGGTGCGCCCGGCAATGGGCGACTTGATGCGCGTGTAGCCCAGGTTGATGCGCGCGGCCTGCACGGCGGCGCTGGCCACGGCGACTTCGGACTTGGCCTGCGCGGCGGCGGCCTGGCTGTCGTCGAAGACCTGGCGGCTGATGGCGTCGATCCTGACCAGCTCGGCATTGCGCCGGGCGTTGGTCTCGGCACTGGCCAGCAGCGTGCGCGCCTTGGCCAACTGCGCCTCGGCGGCTGCCAGGGCGACCTCGAAGCTGGCGGCGTCGAGCTGGTACAGCGCCTGCCCGGCGCGCACGTTGCTGCCCTCGGTGAACAGGCGCTTTTGCACGATGCCGCCGACCTGCGGGCGGATCTCGGCGGACAGGGAGGCGCTGGTGCGCCCGGGTAGCTCGGTGGTGAGGGTCTGGCGCTCGGGCTGGATTTGCAGCACGCCCACTTCCGGGGCGGCCTGCGCGGCTGGTGCGGCCGCGCTCTTGCCGCTCGGCTGGCAGCCAGCCAGGGCCATGAGCAGACCCAGCAGCGCCATGCCTGCGATCCGCCCTGGGGCAAGAAAAGCCTTGCCGGGCCGGCGGGTGCCGGAGTGAGCGAGCTTGGCAAGGGGCGGTGCAACCGTGCTGGCTGAGGTCTCTGGGGTCATGGATGGCTGGAGGCGAGGGCAGCAGCCCGGGGCGGGCTGTAGGCTGGCGGGCAAAAGGCCGTACTGTCGCACGCTCCGGCCTGGCAGGCTGCCACTGCCGGCGGGCTTCATCCTTCTTTACACGATCCGGCCCTGGTGCCTGCGGGTGGCGCTCGTGGGCAGGAAAATGCCACCGATATGCCTGAAATTTATGCAAAAAGCGGCTCAAGCCCTTGTCTGGCAAGCGTTGTCAGCTATCAAAAGGATATCAAGACAAGTGGGTTGCTTCGTCAACATTCGTGCTGGCTGTGGCCGGATTGGCAGATCGGGGGCGCGGCGCGCCTACCATGCGGCACCGATGCATCTCCAGGGCCTGACCATGAACACCTCTGTTGACAACACCAACACCCTCCCCCTGACCGAGCAGCTCATGCAGCATCTGCAGGGCCAGCCGCTGGCGCAGATTGCCGGCCAGCTCGGCATAGCTCCCGAGCAGGCGCGCAGCGCCGCCGCCCTGGCCGTGCCCCTGCTGCTGGGGGCGCTGGGGCGCAATGCCCAGCAGCCGCAGGGCGCGCAGGATCTGCTGCAGGCGCTGCAGCGCGACCACATGCCGCAGCCTGCTGCCGGGCTGGATCTGGGTGGCCTCCTGGGCTCGGTGCTGGGCGGCATGGCCGCTGGCCGCCCGGGCGGCGCTGGCCCGCTGGGCGATGGCGCGGCCATCCTGGGCCACATCCTGGGCGGCGCGCGAGCGCAGGCCGAGACCGGCCTGGGCCAGGCCAGCGGCCTGGGCAGCCATGCCGGCCAGTTCCTGCAGTTGCTGGCGCCCATTGTCATGGCCTTTCTGGCGCAGCGCGTGCGCGGCGCTGGCCTGGGCGCCGACGGCCTGGGCAGCCTGCTGGGGCGCGAGCAGGCGCACACGCGCCAGGCCAACGCCCCGGCCGCCGACCTGCTCACGCGCGTGCTCGACCAGGATGGCAATGGCCGGGTCGATCTGGGCGACTTGCTCAAACTCGGCGCCGGCTTGCTGGGCGGGCGGCGCTGAACGAGCGCTGCCGCGCCAGGCTCCTAGGAGGCTGTCGGACTTGGAGCGTCGATAGCGAAAATCGGCCCCAGCGAGCACAGTTTTTGCTGGATTTGCAGCCCAATAGCCGAGCTATTGGGCAAAAAGACGGTAAAAAATGGGCCGCTGCGGTCGATTTGCAGCCGACGAATTCCAAGTCCGACAGCCTCCTAGGGTTCGCAGCCGGTTGCGTTGGCGGCCCTGTCCGGTTAACACTGCGCCTTGCAAGTCTGCCCTTCGTTCTCTACAGCCACCGGGAGGTCTTCACTCATGACAACTGTTGCAGAAATCCTGAAAACCAAGCCCGACGCCCAGATCTACAGCGTCGCCCCGTCGGACAGCGTGCTCGCGGCGCTGCAGCTCATGGCCGACAAGGGCATAGGGGCGCTGCTGGTGCTGCAGGACGGCGCCATCGTCGGCATCTTCACCGAGCGCGACTACGCCCGCAAGGTGGTGCTGCACGGGCGCGCCTCGGGCGACACGCCGGTGCGCGAGGTCATGACCCACGCCGTGCGCTTCGTGCGGCCAGGGCAGAGCAGCGAGCAGTGCATGGCGCTGATGACGGAAAACCGCCTGCGCCACCTGCCCGTGGTTGACGAGGAGGGTGCGCTGCTGGGCCTGGTATCCATCGGCGACCTGGTCAAGAGCGTGATCTCGCAGCAGCGCTTCATCATCGAGCAGATGGAGCAATACATCACCGGGCGCTGATTTTCTCGCCCGTGCCTGCGCCGACACCACCGGATGCCCCGGCCTGCGGGCGTATCCTGTGGTGTTTTTCGTTGGCTTGCCGAAACCCGCTGCCCGGCGCCGACCGATGCCTGGCGGCCATGACCACATATGTACAAGGAGGTAGGGAGTGACTCACAGCATGGATAGGCGCCGTTTTGCCACGGGCGCTGCGGCCCTGGGTGCGGGCATTTGGCTGGGCGGCTGCAGCAAGGTGCCCGACACCGTCCGGATCGGCGTGGCACAGCCCCTGTCCGGGCCGCTGGCGGCGCTGGGGCAGGATCTGCTCAACGGCGTGCAGCTGGCGGTCAAGGAGCTGAACGCGGCGGGCTATTCGGTGGGCGGCAAGCGCGTCACGCTGGAAGTGCTGGCGCAAGACGACAAGGCCGATGCCGCTACCGGGCGCGCGGTGGCGCAGCAGTTGGTCGAGGCCGGTGTAGCTGCCGTCATTGGCCACCTGAACTCGGGCGTCAGCCTGGAGGCTGCGCCGGTCTATGCGGCCAGGCATGTGCCGCAGCTCATCATCTCGACCAACCCGAAGATCACCCAGCTGGGCCTGCCGACCACCTTGCGCATCGTCGCCAACGATGCGCTGCAGGCGCGCGCCATCGGCAACTTTGCCGCCACCCAGGTCAGCGGCTCCGGCTATGCTGTGGTCGATGACGGCACGCCCTACGGCAAGGGTCTGGCCGATGGCGCTGCTGCCGAGCTGCAGAAAGCGAAGAAGGACATCACCCTGCGCCAGAGCCTGGACGACAAGACGGTGGACTTCGCCGAGCTGGCAGGCAAGCTCAAGCAGGCGCAGGTGGGTGCGCTGGTATGCACGCTCAATGACTTCCAGGTTCTGGCGTTGCTGCAGGAGCTGGCCAGGATCGGCCACACCCGCATGGCGCTGCTGGGTGGCGATCTGGTCAAGACGGCCAGCATGATCCAGGGCGCCGGGCTGATCGATGAGATCTATGCCACCTCGCCAGTGCTCGACGTCACCGAATTCACCACCGGCCAGCAGTTCCTGCAAAAGTACATCGCCGCCTTCCAGAAACCCCCGGCCTACGGCGGCCACTACACCTATGACGCCATGTATGTGGTCAGCGAGGCCATGCGCAAGGCCGGCTCGGCCAACCCCGAGGACATCACCAAGGCACTGCATGGCCTCAACGGCTACGCGCCGGTGACCGGCACCATGACCTGGGACGAGCGCGGCGAGCAGCGCTATGGCGCCGTCGGCGTCTATGAGCTGCGCCGGGGCAGCTGGGACTTGCGCATGCGCTCGGATCGCTGGTAGGCGCCCTGGATGCAGGCCCTACACTCGCCGCCATGAGCGAGCTGATCCTGGGCATTGAATCTTCCTGCGACGAAACCGGCGTGGCCCTGGTGCGCACCAGCGCGCCGGGGCGCACGCCCGAACTGCTGGCGCACGCCCTGCACAGCCAGATCGAGATGCATCAGGCCTACGGCGGCGTGGTGCCCGAGCTGGCCAGCCGCGACCACATCCGCCGCGTGCTGCCGCTGACCCGCCATGTGCTGCAGCAGGCCAGCTGCACGCTGGCCCAGGTCGATCTGGTGGCCTACACGCGCGGGCCGGGCCTGGCCGGCGCGCTGCTGGTGGGCGCCGGCGTGGCCTGCGCGCTGGCGGCAGCGCTCGATCGCCCGGTGCTGGGCGTGCATCACCTGGAAGGGCATTTGCTGTCGCCCTTCCTGAGCGCCGACCCGCCGCAATTTCCCTTCGTCGCGCTGCTGGTCTCGGGCGGCCACACCCAGCTCATGCGCGTCGATGGCGTGGGCCGCTACGAGTTGCTGGGCGAGACCATCGACGACGCCGCCGGCGAAGCCTTCGACAAGTCGGCCAAGCTGCTGGGCCTGGGCTACCCTGGCGGGCCGGCGCTGGCGCGGCTGGCAGAAAAAGGCGACGAGCGCGCCTTCAAGTTGCCCCGTCCGCTGCTGCACAGCGGCGACCTGGATTTTTCCTTTGCCGGCCTCAAGACCGCCGTGCTGACCCAGGCGCGCAAACTGGGCGCGCAACTGCCTGAGCGCAGCGCCGACCTGGCCGCCAGCACGCAGGCCGCCATCGTCGAGGTGCTGGTCAGGAAGACCTTGAAGGCGCTGGATGCCACTGGGCTGCAGCGCGTCGTGGTGGCCGGCGGCGTGGGCGCCAACCGGCAACTGCGCACCCAGCTCGATGCAGCGTGCGCGCAGCGCGGCGTGCGCGTGCATTACCCCGAGCTGCATCTGTGTACCGACAACGGCGCCATGATCGCCATGGCCGCCGCCATGCGCGTGCAGGCTGGCCTGGCGCAGCCCCAGCGCGACTACCAGTTCGATGTCAAGCCGCGCTGGGCATTGGATGCCATTTCGGCCTCAAACCATTGACTGGCAAGCGCTGGAAGCTATATTTAAAATAGCAAAAGCAGAGGCCTGAAAACTGCCGGGCAGGTCGGCAGGACGCACAATCGGCGTCGCATCCCGTTGCCGATGACATCCATGTCCTGCCTGAACCGCCCTGTACTGCCTGCCCACTTCCCGCTGCGGCGTGCCGCGCCCCTCATATTGATCCTGCTGGGTGGCTGTGCTGCCCTGCCCGAGAGTGTCTCCGGCCTGGATCGCCCGCTGCCGGCCTTCACGCCCAACGATTTCGACAGCGCCAGCATCTACATGCGCCACATCCTGGCCTCGCAGGAGCAGACCTGCGAGGCAGCGCGCCGCGCCCTGCTCAGCCAGGGCTATGTGGTGCAGTCGGCCAGCCCCGAGCTGGTCACGGCGCGCAAGTTCTACCAACCCACTGCCGACACGCACTACACGGTGGAGATGCGCGTGGTCTGCGCTGCCGAAGATGGCCAGGACGGGCGCGCCTCGGCCTTTGCCAGCGCCGTGCAGGATCGCTACGTCATCAAGAAGGTCAACAACTCGGCCTCGCTGGGCGTGGGCGGGCTGGGCTCGGTTTCGCTGCCCTTCAGCGCCACCGAGGACAACCTGGTCAAGGTGGGCAGCGAAACCATCAGCGATGCGCGCTTCTACGCCAGCTTCTTCCAGCTCTTCGAGCGCTATGTGCGGGTGCTGCCCGCTGCCAGCGGGGCCGTGGTGCGCCCGCTGGCCAGCCAGACTCCCCTGCACGAGCGCGAGGCCGTGCCCCGGGACAGCCGGGAGCGGTAGGACTGCCGCCGTTGCCTAGAAAACCAGCCTTTCTGTCGGTTTCCTGCCGTCTTTTGACTGCTTTTGACGGCGTAGGCGCGTCAGTTGGCTGCTGATGGTGGAATTGCCTCCTGCGGTGGTCAAAAACCATTCTTTTGCCGGCAAGATGCGTCATTTGTCTTTAAAAATAGGATCATTTGCCTGTTTTTACCGACACTTGGTGCAGGTCGGATTTATTTGCCGCAAGGCGTGCAAAAGCCCGGTGCGGGCTTTCACAATCACTGCTGACCCGGCGCTCCATGCGCCATTTGCTTTTCATGAGCTTTCTTTTGCAGTGATTTGTCATGATCTTTCCTGATCGTCGTCTTGTTCTCCGGGCTGGTGCTGCTGCGCTGGCCTCTGGTTCGGCTCTCTGGCCAGGCCTGCTACGGGCTGCATCGGCCCAGGGCGGCCAGCCCATCAGGCTGGCCCTGGTGGAAAGCCTGTCGGGCAGTTTTGCCAACACCGGCGAGGCCGTGTTTCGCAATATCGCCTGGGCCGTGGAGCGGGTGAATGCGCGCGGCGGCGTGCCGCTGCCCGCCGCTGCCGCAGGCGCCCGGCCCCTGCAGCTGGCACGCTACGACAGCAAGGGCTCCAGCGAGGAGGCGCTGTCGGCGCTGCGTGCGGCCATCGACGACGGCGCGCGCGTCATCCTGCAGGGCAACTCCTCGGCCATCGCCTCGGTGCTGGTCGAGGCCATCAACAAGCACAACCAGCGCGAGCCGGACAAGCGCGTGCTGCTGCTGAACTACTCGGCGGTCGAACCCAGCCTGACCAATGACAAATGCAGCTTCTGGCACTTTCGCTTCGACGCCCACGCCGACATGCGCATGGCGGCGCTGATGGACGTGCTGCGCGAGGATGCCAGCCTGTCCCAGGTCTATCTGATCGGGCAGGACTACAGCTTCGGCCAGGCGGTGCTGCGCGAGGCGCGGCGCCAACTCGGTCAGTTGCGCCCGGATGTCGCCATCGCTGGCGAGGAGCTGCACGCCGTGGGCCGCATCAAGGACTTCGCGCCCTACGCCGTCAAGATCAAGGCCAGCGGCGCGCAGGCCGTCATCACCGGCAACTGGGGCAACGACCTGACGCTGCTGGTCAAGGCGGCGCGCGAGGTCGGCTGGAGCGGCATGTTCTACACCTTCTATGGCAACGCCCTGGGCGCGCCGGCGGCGCTGGGCGAGGCCGGCGTGGGCAAGGTCGTTGCCGTGGCCGACTGGCTGCCCAACATGCCCACTGCCGCCAGCGCGGCCTTCTACCGCTCGTTTCGCGAGCGCTTCCCCGACCCGCGCGATGACTATGTGCATATGCGGATGCAGCTCATGGTCGAGGCGCTGGCCCAGGCCATCGAGCGCGCCGGCAGCACCGAGGCCCTGGCTGTGGCGCGGGCGCTGGAGGGGGCGGATGTCTCCCTGGCCGGCCAGCATGGCCGGATGCGCGCCGTGGATCACCAGTTCCAGCAGCAGCTGGTGGTCGGCGTCATGGATCGGCTGGGCGCGCCGGGCGTGCAGTTCGATGTCGAAGGCTCGGGCTACGGCTTTCGCGTGGTGCGCCAGATCAGCGCCGAGCAGGCGCGGATGCCGACCAGCTGCCGCATGGTGCGGCCCTGAGGCTGGCTCAAGCCGTGCGCTGCCCGGGCCAGCGCAGACGCCGCCATTGCCGGCGCAGCTGTGGCAGGGCCTGGCGGGGCTGGGGCGCGTAGCGGGCCTGCTCCAGGCGCAGCAGCCACTGCGCCAGCGGCTGGGCCGGGGCGCCGAAATGCGCCAGCGCCTGCTGCGCCATGGCGCGCGGCGGCAGGTGCGCCGGCAGGCCCAGGCCGCTGCGTGCCAGGCGCTGGCGGGTGCGCGTCAGCAGGCGCTGCCAGGGGTCGTGCCGCTGGCGCTGCCAGGCTGCCCAGGCCGCGCCCAGGCCGGCGGCCAGCGCCGCCAGAATGCCCAGCACGCGCACCAGGTCGCGCCAGTCGGGCGTCTGCAGCCCCAGCTCCTGCAGCAGGCCGAGCTGGCGCTCTTGCGTGTAGTTGAGCACCCACTGGTTCCAGCGGTTGTTCGTCGCCTCCCACACGGCGCGCAGGTGCTGCAGCGCGCTCAGGCTGACCACCCCCGCCATGGCGCTGCCCAGCGCGCCGCGCGCCGGCTGCAGGCGCAGCGGCAGGCCGATGCGGTCGGGCGAGACCGAGGCCGTGGGATCGACGCGCAGCCAGCCGCGCCCCTCCAGCCAGACCTCCGACCAGGCGTGGGCGTCGCTCTGGCGCACTGTCCAGTAGCCGTCCACGTTGTTCATCTGCCCGCCCTGGTAGCCGGTCACGATGCGCGCCGGCACGCCGCCAGCGCGCATCAGCACCACGAAGGCCGAAGCGATGTGCTCGCAAAAGCCCTCCTTGCGGTCGAACCAGAATTCGTCGGCGGTGTGCGTGCCATAGATGCCCGGCTCCAGCGTGTAGCGGTAGCCGCCGGTCTTGAGGCGGGCCAGCGCGGCCTGCACGAAGTCCTGCGGCGCGCCGCCCGGCGGGTGCAGCTGCTGCGCCAGCTCCAGCGTGCGCGGGTTCAGGTTCTGCGGCAGCTGCAGATAGGGCTGCAGCACGCGCGTGCTCTGGCGCGGGCCGTGGCTGAACTGCAGGTGGCTGCTGGCGCGGTAGCGCAGCACGCTGGTCACCGGGCGCGAGGTCAGCCATTGCAGCTCGGGCGTCATGAAGGCGCGAAAGCCCTCGGGCAGCTCAGGCGGCTGCTCGGCTGCGTCCAGCACCAGCAGCCAGGGCCGGTGGCTGGGCTCCAGCGTGACCTCGTAGGGCAGGCCCTGGCCCCGCACCTGCAGTTGCGCCGGAGCAGGGTGCGCCCACACCAGGGCCTGGGCCTCGGGCCGCGACAGCGCCAGCCACTCCTGCCCATCGAAGACCGTCAGCACCGGGCCGCGAAAGTACAGCTCGCTTTGCGGCGGCGGCTGGCCACCCGGGGTATCGAAGCGCACGCGCAGGGCAATGCTGTCGTCCAGCGCCAGCTGCGCCACGCTGCCCACGCGCATCTGCGCCGACAGGCCGCTGCGCCCGCTGGCCATGTCGGCAGGCACGCCCCACAGCGGCGGCAGGCGTGGAAAGAACAGGAACAGCGCCAGCATGACCGGCGCGCCCAGCAGTGCCATCCAGCCGGCGGTGCGCAGCGCCTCGGTCAGCGGCGGGCGGCCCACCGGCATGTGGGCGTTGACCAGGGCGGTGAGCAGGCCCAGCAGCGCCACCAGCGTGGCCAGCGCCGTGGGCAGTGACTGCGAGAAGAAGAAATTGGCCACCAGGGTGAAGAAGCCCAGGAAGAAGATGACCATGGCGTCGCGCCGGGCGCGCAGCTCCAGGGTCTTGAGCGCCAGCAGCATGACGATGAAGGTCACCCCGGCTTCGTAGCCGACGATGGTGCGAAAACGCAGAAAGGTCAGCACCACCGCCAGCACCAGCAGCAGCACGCGCAGCCAGCGCCCGGGCAGGGGCCGCGCGCGCCAGGCCAGCAGGCCGCGCCACAGCAGCAGCACGCCGGTCAGCGCACTGGCCCAGGGCGGGATGTGGCCGATCAGCGGCGCCACGCACAGGGCGATGACCAGCAGCAGGAACAGCGTGTCGCGCGTATCGCGCGGCAGGGCGGCGAGGGTGGCCGGCAGGCTCATGGCTGCGCCTTCCTGCATGTCGTCAGCATGTCTGTAGTATCAAAAGCATAGCTGACAGCGCTTGCCTGCATTGGGTTTGGGCCGTATTTGACTGATATTCTCAGCACAGTGCCAGTGCCTCCAGGCAGGCGCGGCGGTGGGCGGCTCCGCTGTCCGGTGCGATGTGCCGGCCCGGCAGGCGCAGGCCATATTCCAGGCCCAGCCGGTCGGCCTGCAGCACCCAGGCGGCCAGCCGTGCCAGCCGCGCCTCGGGGTCGGCCAGGCCGGTGGCGGCGGCGTCCAGCCACAGCTCCAGGCTCTGGCTGCGCTGGGCATCGCGGCTGACCAGCTCGCCACTGCCGCTGGCCAGTACGCTGGCGGCTTTCTTCCAGACCACCTGGCGCAGCGTGTCGCCCTGGCGCCAGGCGCGCACGCCGTCGAACTCGCCGCTGCCCTGCTGGCTGGCGCTGGCGCCGCTGCCGGCGCGCGGCGCACCCACCGGCAGGGGCGGCGGGTGGGTCTCGGGCTGCGGATAGACCAGCAGCTGGGCAGCCGGCCGCCACAGCGTCCAGACGCGGAAGGCGCCCAGCGGGTACAGC
The DNA here is from genome assembly GCF_017811175.1 of Melaminivora jejuensis. Taxonomy (NCBI): domain Bacteria; kingdom Pseudomonadati; phylum Pseudomonadota; class Betaproteobacteria; order Burkholderiales; family Comamonadaceae; genus Melaminivora; species Melaminivora jejuensis. Next base: position 1,619,305 of record NZ_JACWIJ010000002.1, on the reverse strand, counting down.
GTCTGCGCCGTCAGCGTGGGCAGCTCGTGCAGGCCGCGCCGCTGCGGGGCAAAGGCGATCTGCACCGTGCTGCTGCCGCCGGCGGGCACATCGGCCAGCGCCCACTGCTCGGGCTGGCCGCTGCCGCGCACGGCCAGGGCGATGGCGCGGCGCGGGCGCCGGCGCGTGCTGTGCAGTTGCACCTCCAGCACGGCGGCGCTGGCGGCGAATTGCGGCTCGGGCGCGAGCAGGTGCAGCGTCAGCCCGCGCAGCGTGCCGTGGCAGACGTGGACGCTGGCGGCAGCGCTGCCGGCCAGCAGAAAGGTCAGCACATAGCCCAGGTTGAGCTGGAAATTGATGGACGCCACCAGCAGCACCAGCAGCGTCAGCGCCAGCATCCAGCCGGAGGCGGTGGGCAGGATGTAGAGGTTGCGCTGGGTCAGCTCCAGGGTGTCGGTGCGCGGCAATCGGGCCTGCCACCAGCGCTGCCAGCGCGCGGCCAGGGCGGTGCGCGGGCCGCGCAAGGTGGAGGCGGCTGACGTGGCAGCCATCACGACAGGGGCACGGCCTCGACCATGGCGCGCACCTGCTCGGCGGCGCCGCGCCCGGCGTCGCCCACGGGCACCAGGCGGTGCGCCACGGTCTGCGCCAGGATGGCCTGCACGTCGTCGGGTGCCACGTAGTCGCGCCCCTGCACCAGCGCCTGCGCCTTGGCCGCGCGCATCAGGGCGATGCCGGCGCGCGGCGACAGGCCCTGCAGGAACCAGCGGCCCGAGCGGGTCGCGGCGATCAAGTCCTGCACGTAGTTGAGCAGCGGCTCGGCGGCGTGCACGGCTAGCACCTGCTGCTGCAGCGCCGCCAGCTCGGGCACGCTCAGCAGCGGCTGCAGGCTGTCGACCATGTCGCGCCGGTCGTGCCCGGCCAGCAGCAGGCGCTCGGCGGCGCGGTCGGGGTAGCCCAGCGAGATGCGCATCAGAAAGCGGTCGAGCTGGCTCTCGGGCAGGGCGTAGGTGCCCAGCTGGTCATGCGGGTTCTGCGTGGCGATGACGAAGAACGGCTCGGGCAGGTTGCGCGTCGTGCCTTCGATGGAGACTTGCTTTTCCTCCATGGCTTCGAGCAGCGCGCTTTGCGTCTTGGGGCTGGCGCGGTTGATCTCGTCGGCCAGCAGCACCTGGGTGAAGACCGGGCCGGGGTGGAAGACGAAGGACTGGCTGGCGCGCTCATAGACCGACACGCCGGTCAGGTCGCTGGGCATCAGATCGGCGGTGAACTGCACGCGGGCAAACTGCAGCCCGAAAGTGCGCGCCAGGGCGTGCGCCAGCGTGGTCTTGCCGACGCCGGGAACGTCCTCGATCAGCAGGTGGCCGCCCGCCAGCAGGCAGGCCACGCAGTCCTGCACCTGCGCCTTTTTGCCCACGATCACCGTGTTAAGCTGATCCAGGAGCGCCTTGATCTTGTGGTGTACATGCATGGCGCGACGTTAGCCGAAAAATACAAGGGGGCTTGAACAATGACTACGGGCAGGACGGGCTATTACACCCACAGAGATTGCTGGAAACATGACATGGGCGCGGGCCACCCCGAATGCCCGGCGCGGCTCGATGCCATCGAAGACCGGCTGCTGGTCACTGGCGTGGCCGACTGCCTGGATCGGCGCGAGGCGCCACTGGCTTCGCTCAATGACATCGAGCTGGCGCACGACCGCATGTACGTTGCGGCGCTGCGCGGCCTGAATTTGCGCCTGATCGAGGAGGAGGACGCCGGCGGCCCGGCGCACGCGCAGATCGATACCGACACCGCCATGAACCGCCACACCTGGACGGCGGCGCTGCGCTCGGCGGGCGCGGCCCTGGCAGCCACCGATGCGGTCATGAGCGGCGAGCTGGAGAACGCCTTTTGCAGCGTGCGCCCGCCCGGCCACCATGCCGAGCGGGGCAAGTCCATGGGCTTTTGCTTCTTCAACAACGTGGCCGTGGCGGCCAAATACGCGCTGGAGCGCCACAACCTCAAGCGCGTGGCGGTGGTGGACTTCGACGTACACCATGGCAACGGCACGGAAAACATCCTCTCGGGCGACCCGCGGGTGCTGATGGTGGGTATCTTCCAGCACCCCTTCTACCCCTTCAGCGGCGACCAGAATCCGGCCGAGAACATGCTCAACGTGCCCGTGCCCGCCTACACCCGGGGCATGGACGTGCGCGACATCATCGAGATGATGTGGATGCCGCGCCTGGAGGCCTTTGAGCCGGAGATGATCTTCATCAGCGCCGGCTTCGACGCGCACCGCGAGGACGACATGGGCCAGCTCGGCCTGACCGAGCAGGACTACACCTGGATCACTATGCGCATCAAGGACGTGGCGCGGCGCTTTGCCAACAACCGCATCGTCTCCTGCCTGGAGGGCGGCTACATGATGGGGCCGCTGGCGCGCAGCGTGGAGGCGCATCTGCGCGTGCTGGCCGATCTGTGATGTGATGCACGAGGAACCCATGACCCCACCCACCATGACACAGACCGAGCGCCCGCCCCTGGTGCTGGCCGAGCGCGATGCGCGCGGCGTCTATACCCTGACGCTCAACGACCCCCGGCGCTTCAACGCCCTGGGCAGCGAGATGCTGGACGCGCTGCAGCACGCGCTCGATGAAGTGGCGCACGACGACGAGGCGCGCGCCGTGGTGCTGGCCGCCAATGGCAAGGCGTTCTGCGCCGGGCACAACCTCAAGGACATGGCGGCCAACCCCGACCTGGCGTGGTACCAGCAGTTGTTTGGCCAGTGCAGCCGTGTCATGCTGAGCATCCACAAGCTGCCGGTGCCGGTGATCGCGCGCGTACACGGCATGGCCACGGCGGCGGGCTGTCAGCTGGTCGCCCAGTGCGACCTGGCGGTGGCTACCTATGAATCGAGTTTTGCCACCAGCGGCATTCACTACGGCCTGTTCTGCTCCACGCCCAGCGTGCCGCTGGTGCGCAACGTGCCGGCCAAGCGCGCCATGGAGATGCTGCTCACGGGCGACTTCATCGATGCCCAGACGGCGCTGGCCGAAGGCCTGGTCAACCGCGTCGTGGCCCCGGGCCGGCTGGATGCCGAGATCGAGGCGCTGGTGCAGTCCATCGTGGAAAAGCCCCAGGTGGCGATTGCCATGGGCAAGGCGCTGGTCTATCAGCAGCGTGAGCTGGGGCTGGATGCCGCCTACCAGCTGGCTGGCCAGGCCATGGCCACGAACATGATGGACGACGCCGCCCAGGAGGGCGCGCGCGCCTTTGCCGAAAAGCGCCAGCCCGCCTGGAAGGCCGCGCACGGCGGCTGAAACGCACAGTCGCGCACCTGCCAGACAGCTCTCGACCTGGCAGGGTTGCGCTGGCATAATCGGCAAAAAGCACGATCGTTCGTTTTTGTGGGGCGCCGCTTTCTGCTGCGGTGCGACATAAAATCAGGCGGGTTTACGTAAACGTCAATTCATCAACAACCAGCATTTCTAGGAGCCGCAGCAATGAAGGTCTTGGTCCCCGTCAAGCGCGTGGTGGACTACAACGTGAAAGTCCGGGTGAAATCGGATGGCAGCGGTGTGGACACGGCCAACGTCAAGATGAGCATGAACCCCTTTGACGAGATCGCCGTGGAGGAGGCGGTTCGCCTGAAGGAAAAGGGCGTGGTCACGGAAGTGATCGCCGTCTCGTGCGGGGTGGCGCAGGCGCAGGAGACGCTGCGCACCGCCATGGCCATCGGCGCCGACCGGGCCATCCTGGTGGAGACGCCGGCGGACGCCGAGCTGCAGCCGCTGGCGGTGGCCAAGCTGCTCAAGGCCGTGGTGGACAAGGAGCAGCCCCAGCTGATCATCCTGGGCAAGCAGGCCATCGACGACGACGCCAACCAAGTCGGCCAGATGCTGGCCGCGCTGGCCGAGCTGCCCCAGGGCACCTTCGCCAGCAAAGTGGAAGTGGCCGACGGCAAGGCCAGCGTCACGCGCGAAGTCGATGGCGGGCTGGAGACCGTGCAGCTGTCGCTGCCGGCGGTGGTCACCACCGACCTGCGCCTCAACGAGCCGCGCTACGTCACGCTGCCCAACATCATGAAGGCCAAGAAAAAGCCCCTCGAGACGCTCAAGCCCGAAGAGCTGGGCGTCGATGTCGCCCCGCGCCTGAAGACACTCAAGGTGGCCGAGCCGGCCAAGCGCGGCGCTGGCGTCAAGGTGCCCGACGTGGCCACGCTGGTGGCCAAGCTGCGCGGCGAAGCCAAGGTCATCTAAGGGATAAGGACAAGGACACAAGACATGACAGCACTCGTCATTGCCGAACACGACAACCAAAGCCTCAAGAGCGCCACGCTCAACGCCGTCACCGCCGCCGCTGCCTGCGGCGGCGACGTCCACGTGCTGGTCGCTGGCGAGAACGCCCAGGCCGCCGCCGACGCTGCGGCAAAAATTGCCGGCGTCGCCAAGGTACTGCTGGCCGACGGCGCCAGCCTCAAGGACGCGCTGGCCGAGAACGTCGCTGCCCAAGTGCTGCAAATTGCCGGCCACTACAGCCACATCGTGTTCCCGGCCACCGCCAGCGGCAAGAACGTCGCGCCGCGCGTGGCCGCCAAGCTGGACGTGGCGCAAATCAGCGACATCACCAAGGTGGTCAGCAGCGACACCTTCGAGCGCCCCATCTACGCCGGCAACGCCATCGCCACCGTGCAAAGCGTGGACAGCGTCAAGGTCATCACCGTGCGCGGCACCGGCTTTGATGCCGCCGATGCAAGCAGCGGCAGCGCCAGCGTGGACAGGATCGACGCCGTGCAGGACTCTGGCAAAAGCGCCTTCGTGGGCCGCGAAGTCACCAAGAGCGACCGCCCCGAGCTCACCGCCGCCAAGGTCATCGTCTCCGGTGGCCGGGCGCTGGGCAGCGCCGAGAAGTTCCAGGCCGTGCTCACGCCGCTGGCCGACAAGCTGGGCGCGGCCATCGGCGCCAGCCGCGCCGCAGTCGATGCCGGCTACGCGCCCAACGATCTGCAGGTCGGCCAGACCGGCAAGATCGTGGCGCCCCAGCTGTACATCGCCGTGGGCATCAGCGGGGCCATCCAGCACCTGGCGGGCATGAAGGACTCCAAGGTCATCGTGGCCATCAACAAGGATGCGGAAGCGCCCATCTTCAGCGTGGCCGACTACGGCCTGGAGGCCGATCTGTTCGAGGCCGTGCCCGAGTTGATCAAGGCGCTGTAAACCGGCCTGCCGCCCTCAAGGCATCGCTTGCGATGCCTTTTTTTTGACTTTTTGACTTCTTCCCACCCTTTTTCGCGTTTTGCGTTCGCCGAGGTTCCCCATGAGTTACACCGCCCCCGTCAAGGACATGCTGTTTGCCATCGAGCATCTGGCAGGGATCGAGCAGGTTGCCCAGCTGCCCGGCTTCGAGGATGCCGGCCTGGACACTGCCGCTGCCGTGCTGGAAGAGTGCGCGCGTTTCAACGAGGGCGTGGTGGCGCCGCTGAACGTTGCCGGCGACCTCAACCCGTCCACCTGGAAGGACGGCCAGGTCAGCACCACGCCGGGCTTCAAGGAGGCTTTTGCCCAGTTTGCCGAAGGCGGCTGGCAGGGCCTGCAGCATCCGCAGGACTTCGGCGGTCAGGGCCTGCCCAAGACCATCGGCGCGGCCTGCGTGGAAATGCTCAACAGCGCCAACCTGAGCTTTGCCCTGTGCCCGCTGCTGACGGATGGCGCCATCGAGGCGCTGCTCACCGCCGGCAGTGATGAACTCAAGGCCGCCTACCTGGAAAAGCTGATCTCCGGCCAGTGGACTGGCACCATGAACCTGACCGAGCCCCAGGCCGGCTCGGATCTGGCGCTGGTGCGCACACGCGCCGATGCCCAGCCCGATGGCACCTACAGGATCTTCGGCACCAAGATCTTCATCACCTACGGCGAGCACGACATGGCCGAGAACATCGTCCATCTGGTGCTGGCGCGCGTGGCCGGTGCGCCCGAGGGCGTCAAGGGCATCAGCCTGTTCGTCGTGCCCAAGTTCCTGGTCAATGCCGACGGCTCGCTGGGTGCGCGCAACGACGCGCATTGCGTGTCCATCGAGCACAAGCTGGGCATCAAGGCCTCGCCCACGGCGGTGCTGCAGTTCGGCGACCATGGCGGTGCCGTGGGCTACCTGGTCGGTGAGGAAAACCGTGGCCTCGAATACATGTTCATCATGATGAATGCCGCGCGCTACGCCGTGGGCGTGCAGGGCATCGCCGTGGCCGAGCGCGCCTACCAGCACGCCGTCGCCTACGCCCGCGAGCGCGTGCAAAGCCGTCCGGTCGATGGCTCGGTGGCGGGCAGCGCCACCATCATCCACCACCCCGACGTGCGCCGCATGTTGATGACCATGCGCGCCTATACCGAAGGCTGCCGCGCCATGGCCACGGTGGCTGCCGCCGCCTATGACGCCGCGCACCACCACCCGGACGCCCAGGCGCGCAAGGACAACGCCACCTTTTACGAGTTCATGGTGCCACTGGTCAAGGGCTTTTCCACCGAGATGAGCCTGGAGGTCACGTCCCTGGGCGTGCAGGTGCATGGCGGCATGGGCTTCATCGAGGAAACCGGCGCCGCCCAGTACTACCGCGACGCCCGCATCCTGCCCATCTACGAGGGCACGACGGCCATCCAGGCCAATGACCTGGTGGGCCGCAAGACTGGGCGCGACGGCGGCCAGTCGGCGCGCGCCATCGCCGCGCAGATCGAAAAGACCGAGGGTGAGCTGCGCCAAAGCAGCAGCCCTGCCGCAGCCAGCATGGCCACGCGCCTGCAGGCCGCGCGCCAGGCCTTCCTGGAAGTGGTGGACTTCGTCGTTGCCCAGGGCAAATCCGACCCCAACGCCGTGTTCGCCGGCAGCGTGCCCTACCTGATGCTGACGGGCAACCTGGTGGCCGGCTGGCAGATGGCGCGCGCGCTGCTGGTGGCGCAAAAGCTGTCCTCCGAGGGACAGGACGTGGCCTTCATGCAGGCCAAGATCGCCACTGCGCAGTTCTACGCCGAGCACATCCTGGTCAAGGTGCCGGCGCTGCAGGCCGAAATCGTGCAGGGCGGTGCCAGCGTCATGGCACTGCCGCTCGAAGCGTTCTGACCACCCCTGCCGGAACTATGGAAAAGATAGCTGTCAGCGCTTGCCTGGCAAGGGCTGGCGGCTGTTTTCATTGAAAAAACCAGCACACCCGTGCCTTACCAACCCCCTGGAGACTCCATGCCCTTGCCGCCCGTCCTGCAAAAGCTGCGCCTGCCCATCATTGGCTCGCCGCTGTTCATCATCAGCAACCCCCAGCTCGTGATCGAGCAGTGCAAGGCCGGCATCGTCGGCTCCATGCCGGCGCTCAACGCCCGTCCGGCGGCGCAGCTCGACGACTGGCTGGCCGAGATCACCGAAACCCTGGCCGCCTGGGACAAGGCCAACCCGGAACGGCCTTCGGCACCGTTCGCCATCAACCAGATCGTCCACAAGAGCAACGACCGGCTGGAGCACGACATGCAGGTCTGCGCCAAGTACAAGGTGCCCATCGTCATCACCAGCCTGGGCGCACGCGAGGACGTGAACCAGGGCGTACACGGCTGGGGCGGCGTGGTGCTGCACGACATCATCAACAACAAGTTTGCGCACAAGGCCATCGACAAGGGCGCCGACGGCCTGATCGCCGTGGCCGCTGGTGCGGGCGGGCACGCCGGCGTCAAGAGCCCGTTTGCGCTGGTGCAGGAAATCCGCCAGTGGTTCGATGGCCCGCTGGCGCTGTCGGGTGCCATTGCCACGGGCGATGCCGTGCTGGCCGCGCAGGCTTGCGGAGCCGACTTCGCCTACATCGGCTCGGCCTTCATCGCCACGCACGAGGCGCGCGCGCAGGAGGCCTACAAGCAGGCCATCGTCGAAGGCACTTCGGACGACATCATCTACAGCAACCTGTTCACCGGTGTACACGGCAACTACCTGGCGCCATCGATCCGCGCCGCCGGGCTGGATCCGGACAACCTGCCCGAGTCCGACCCGAGCAAGATGAACTTCGGCGGCGACGCCAAGAAGGCCTGGAAGGACATCTGGGGCTGCGGCCAGGGCATTGGCGCTGTGGACGCAATCGTTCCTGCCGCCGAGCTGGTCGAGCGCCTGGGGCGCGAGTACCAGGCCGCCAGAAAGCGCCTGGCGCTGGGTTGATCGCTCCCGGTCAGCGGCCCGGTGCATGAACAAGAAAAGGCAGCCTCGGCTGCCTTTTCTTTTGCGGCCCGCCGCAGGGCGGTGCGGGGGTGTCAGCGGTGCAGCTCGCCTGCGCTCTCGGGCTGGAAGGTGATCGAATCGACCCGCACCGTGACCTGGCCGGTGGGGCTGGGCATCTCGAACTCGTCGCCCACGGCCAGGCCCAGCAGGGCGATGCCCACGGGGGCAAAGATGGACACCTTGTCGCCCGAGCCATCCATCTCCCGGGGATAGACCAGGGTCAGGGTGCTGCTTTTTTTCGTCTCCAGGATGGTGAACTGCACGGTGGAGTTCATGGTCACCACGTTGGGCGGCATGTCCTTGGGGTCGAGCACGTCGGCGCGGTCGAGTTCGGCCTCCAGTTGGTCGCGGCCCGGGAAGGGCGTGGTGCTTTTGTCCAGCAAGGCCTCGATGCGATCCATGTCCAGGGACGACAGGGTGATGGCGGGTTTGCGCAGCATGATGGGCTCCCTTTCGGGTGGTGGTTGTTCGGATGGTGGGGACGCGCGGCGGCGCTCCAGGGCAGCTTGCCAGACGGACAAAAGCCCGGGCAACGGGGTTGTCCGGGCCTGGGCAAGGTGCTGTGGGGGGCGCCTTGGGCGCAATGCCTGCGATTGTGCGGCCCGGCCCGGGCTTTGCCAAGGAATGCCGTACAGGCGTGCTGCGAATTGCGCGCGGCTTGCCAAGCAACGGCAAAGCCCGTAGGCCGGCGGTGGCCCGGGCGCTGGGCCGTTCAGCCATTCAGCCGCTCAGCCCATGAGCTGGCGTGCGTGGTGGCGCAGGTGCTCGTCCATGAAGGTCTGCACGAAGTAGTAGCCGTGGTCGTAGCCGGCGTGGCGGCGCAGCGTGAGGGGCTGGCCGGCAGCCTGGCAGGCGGCCTCGAACAGGTGCGGGTGCAGCTGCTCGGCCAGGAATTTGTCGTCCAGGCCCTGGTCGATCAGGATGCCGGCCGGCCAGGGCGCGCTGCGGTGGCCGCTCATCAGTTCGGTGGCGTCGTGCGCGCTCCAGGTACTGCGATCGGCGCCTAGGTAGCCGGTGAAGGCTTTTTCGCCCCAGGGGCAGCGCGTGGGCGCGCAGATCGGCGCGAAGGCCGAGACGCTCCTGAAGCGCCCCGGGTGGCGCAGCGCCAGGGTCAGTGCGCCGTGCCCGCCCATGCTGTGGCCGGTGATGCCCAGGCGCTGGCCGTCGATGGGCAGCGCATCGGCCAGCAGCGGCAGCAGCTCGGCCAGCAGCCAGCTTTCCATGCGCCAGTGCGCCGACCAGGGGGCCTGCGTGGCGTCCAGGTAAAAGCCCGCGCCGATGCCGAAGTCCCAGGCGTCGGCCTCGCCGGGCACGCCCGCGCCGCGCGGGCTGGTGTCCGGGGCGATCAACGCCAGGCCCAGCTCGGCGGCCAGTCTTTGCGCGCCGGCCTTGGTCGGGAAGGTGTCTTCGGTGCAGGTCAGTCCCGCCAGGTAGAGCAGCGCCGGCACGGGTGCGCCGGCCAGCGCCTTGGGCGGCAGGTACACCGCCGCGCGCATGGGCAGGCCGGTGGCCGCCGAGTCGTGGCGGTAGTAGCGCTGCTCGCCGCCAAAGCAGGCGTGGGTGCTGAGAAGCTCCAGTGTGGGCTGGGTCTGCTGTGCTGCAGTCATGTGTACTCCTTGATTGATAGCTGCGAGCGCTTGTCAGCATTGGCTTTCAGAATGAAAAATATCTGAAAACGTTGCAGGACAAGCGCTGGCAGCTATGGTTTTTGCCTGCCTCAGTCTGCGTTCATGGGGCGTAATGCACTACCGAGCGGATGGATTCGCCCCGGTGCATGAGGTCGAAGGCCTCATTGATATCGGTCAGCGGCATGGTGTGCGTGACAAACGGCGCCAGCTGGATGCGCCCGGCCATGGCGTCCTCGACCATGCCGGGCAGCTCGCTCCTGCCCTTGACGCCGCCAAACGCCGTGCCCAGCCACTTGCGCCCGGTGACCAGCTGGAAGGGCCGGGTGCTGATCTCCTGGCCGCTGCCGGCCACGCCGATGATGACGCTCTGGCCCCAGCCACGATGCGCGCATTCCAGCGCCGCACGCATGACATGAACGTTGCCGATGCACTCGAAGCTGTGATCCACGCCCCAGCCCGTCATCTCGACGATGACCTGCTGGATGGGCTGCTCGTAGTCCTTTGGGTTGACGCAGTCGGTGGCGCCGAAGGTGCGCGCCAGCTCGAACTTGGCGGGGTTGGTGTCGATGGCGATGATGCGCCCGGCACCGGCGAGCTTTGCGCCCTGCACCACGGCCAGGCCGATGCCGCCCAGGCCGAACACGGCCACGCTGTCGCCGGGCTGCACGCGGGCGGTGTTTTTCACGGCGCCCAGGCCGGTGGTCACGCCGCAGCCCAGCAGGCAGACCTGCTCGGGGTTGGCCTCGGGGCTGACCTTGGCCAGCGAGACCTCGGCCACCACGGTGTATTCGGAGAACGTCGAGCAGCCCATGTAGTGGTAGATGGGCTGGCCGTTGTAGGAAAAGCGCGTGGTGCCGTCGGGCATCAGGCCCTTGCCCTGGGTGGCGCGCACGGCCACGCACAGGTTGGTCTTGCCGCTCTTGCAAAACAGGCACTCGCCGCATTCGGCGGTGTACAGCGGGATGACGTGGTCGCCCGGCTGGACGCTGGTCACGCCCTCGCCGACTTCCACGACGATGCCCGCGCCCTCGTGGCCCAGCACGGCGGGGAAGACCCCTTCCGGGTCGTCGCCCGAGAGGGTGAAGGCGTCGGTGTGGCATACGCCGGTGTGCGTGATGCGCACCAGCACTTCGCCAGCCTTCGGGGGTGCGACATCGATCTCGATGATTTGCAAGGGTTGGCCAGCGGCAAAGGCGACGGCGGCGCGTGATTTCATGGCAGACCTTTTCTGTCGGATGTTGGAGGGAGGCGGAAGCTGGCACTGTAGGCCACGGTCGCCCAAAACGAAAAAGCCCGCAGGCATGACACCTGCGGGCCGGGGGCAAGGGCGCGCGGCCCCTGCGGGTGTGGCGGATGGTGGTGCGTGGCCGGCAGCCGGTTCAGCGCTGGCCCAGCTCGGGCACGTCGCGGCGCGGTGCGCCGACGAAGAGCTGGCGCGGGCGGCCGATCTTGTACTCGGGGTCGGCAATCATCTCGTTGAGCTGCGCGATCCAGCCCACGGTGCGCGCCAGCGCGAAGATGCCGGTGAACAGCTTGGTCGGGATGCCGATGGCGCGCTGCACGATGCCCGAGTAGAAGTCCACGTTCGGGTAGAGCTTGCGCTGCACGAAGTAATCGTCCTCCAGGGCGATCTGTTCGAGCTTCTTGGCCAGGGCGAACAGCGGGTCGTTGTGCAGGCCCAGGGCTTCGAGCACCTCGTTGGTGGTCTCCTGCATCAGCTTGGCGCGCGGGTCGTAGTTCTTGTACACGCGGTGGCCAAAGCCCATCAGGCGCACGCCCGAGTTCTTGTCCTTGACCTGCTCCATGAACTCGCCGACCTTGGCGATGCCGCCGTTGGCCTGGATGTCTTCGAGCATGTTCAAGCAGGCCTCGTTGGCGCCGCCGTGCGCCGGGCCCCACAGGCAGGCCACGCCGGCGGCAATGGCGGCGAACGGGTTGGTGCCCGAGCTGCCGCACAGGCGCACGGTGGAGGTGGAGGCGTTCTGCTCGTGGTCGGCGTGCAGGATGAAGATGCGATCCATGGCGCGCTCCAGCACCGGATCGACCTTGTAGTCCTCGCACGGTGTGCCGAACATCATGCGCAGGAAGTTGCCGGCATAGCTCAGCTCGTTCCTCGGGTACATGTACGGCTCGCCCTTGCCGTACTTGTAGGCCATGGCCACCAGCGTCGGCATCTTGGAGATCAGGCGGATGGCGGCGATGTGGCGGTGCTCGGGATTGTTGATGTCGGTGCTGTCGTGATAGAAGGCCGACAGCGCGCCCACCAGGCCCGTCAGCACGGCCATGGGGTGGGCGTCGCGGCGAAAGCCCCGCAGGAAGAACTGCATCTGCTCGTTGACCATGGTGTGCTTGAGCACCAGGCGATGGAACTCGTCGCGCTGGCCGCCATTGGGCAGCTCGCCGTTGAGCAGCAGGTAGCAGGTGTCCAGGTAGTCGCACTTGGTGGCCAGCTGCTCGATGGGGTAGCCGCGGTACAGCAGCTCGCCCTTGTCGCCATCGATGTAGGTGATGGACGACTGGCAGGAGGCCGTGGACAAAAAGCCCGGGTCGTAGGTGAACATGCCGGTCTGGCCGTAGAGCTTGCGGATGTCCACCACGTCCGGGCCGATGGTGCCTTGATAGACCGGTAGCTCCACGCTCGGGTTGCCATTGCTGAACGAGAGCGTCGCTTTGTTGTCGGCCAGTTTCATTTCCGGTTTCCTTGGGGGTTGTGTTGGCTTGGGCAAAAGGGAGGAGGGCGGCGCCCTCAGGGGCGCTGGCGCATTTGCGCCAGCACGCCGCGCACTTCCTCGGTGTCCAGCTCGCCGCTGGGCTCGGTGCGAACCAGCAGCAGGTCGAGCAGGTCGTTGTCGGACAGATCCATGAGCTGCGCCAGGCCGCGCGCCTGGGCGTGGCTCAGCTGGGCGCCGTGGGTGTTGAAGAAACGCTCGATGAACAAGTCGTTTTCCACCAGGCCGCGCCGGCAGCGCCAGCGCAGCACGGAGGTTTCGCGCTCGGTCAGCAGCGTCTCGCCGGAGTCGGCCATGCGTCCCGCCTTCAGGGGGTCAGATGGCGCGACGCACCATCAGCTCGCGTATCTTGCTGATGGCGGCTGCAGGCTTGAGGCCCTTGGGGCACACGTCCACGCAGTTCATGATGGTGTGGCAGCGGAACAGCCGGTACGGGTCTTCCAGGTTGTCCAGGCGCTCGCTGGTGGCCTGGTCGCGGCTGTCGGCGATGAAGCGGTAGGCCTGCAGCAGGCCCGCCGGGCCGACGAACTTGTCCGGGTTCCACCAGAAGCTCGGGCAGGCCGTGGAGCAGCTGGCGCACAGGATGCACTCGTACAGGCCGTCGAGCTCCTCGCGCTCCTCGGGCGACTGCAGGCGCTCCTTGGACGGTGAGGTCGGCGTGTCGTTGATCAGGTAGGGCTTGATCGAGTGGTACTGGTTGAAGAACTGCGTCATGTCCACGATCAGGTCGCGGATCACCGGCAGGCCGGGCAGGGGCTTGAGCACGATGTCGCCGGTCAGCGACTTCATGTTTGTGAGGCACGCCAGGCCGTTCTTGCCGTTGATGTTCATGGCGTCCGAGCCGCACACGCCCTCGCGGCAGGAGCGGCGAAACGACAGCGTCGGGTCTTGCTTCTTGAGCTTGACCAGCGCGTCCAGCAGCATCCGCTCATGGCCGTCCAGCTCCACCTGCATGGTCTGCATGTAGGGCTTGGCGTCCTTGTCCGGGTCGTAGCGATAGATCTTGAAGGTGCGTTGCATGGCTTGTGTCTTTCGTGGCGGCGACCAGGTCAGAAGGTGCGAACCTTGGGCGGAATGCTCTCCACCGTCAGGGGCTTCATGGTCACCGGCTTGTAGGTCAGGCTGTTGGTGGCGCTGTGCCACAGCGTGTGCTTGAGCCAGTTGGCGTCATCGCGGCCCAGCGGGGCCGTGGGGTGGTCAGCGGGGTGCTCGTAGTCGTCCACGGTGTGGGCGCCGCGGCATTCGTGGCGCGCGGCGGCCGAGACCATGGTGGCCTGCGCGGCCTCGATCAGGTTGTCCACCTCCAGCGCCTCCATGCGCGCGGTGTTCCAGACCTTGGAGCTGTCCTTGAGGCCGATGGCGGCGACTTTCTTGCGGATCTCGGCGATCTTGGCCACGCCCTCGTCCATGCTCTTTTGCGTGCGGAACACCCCGGCGTGCTGCTGCATGGTCTGGCGGATCTCATTGGCCACGTCCTGGGCGTAGATGCCGTCCTTGTTGCCCTCGATCTGGTTGAGGCGCGCCAGCGTGCGCTCGGCAGCATTGGCCGGCACGTCGTGGTGCTCGCCGAACTCGCGCACGAACTGCACGATGTGGCGGCCCGCCGACTTGCCGAAGACCAGCAGATCCAGCAGCGAGTTGGTGCCCAGGCGGTTGGCGCCATGCACCGACACGGCGGCGCACTCGCCCACGGCGTACAGGCCGGGCACGACGTTGTTGCTCTCGCCGTCCCAGGTCACGACCTGGCCGTGGATGTTGGTCGGGATGCCGCCCATCTGGTAGTGGATGGTGGGCACGACGGGGATGGGTTCCTTGGTGATGTCCACGTTGGCGAAGTTGTGGCCGATCTCCTCCACCGAGGGCAGGCGCTTCCTGATGGTGTCGGCGCCCAGGTGGTCGAGCTTCATCAGGATGTAGTCCTTGTTGGGGCCGCAGCCGCGCCCTTCCTTGATCTCCTGATCCATGGAGCGCGAGACGAAGTCGCGCGGCGCCAGGTCTTTCAGCGTCGGGGCGTAGCGCTCCATGAAGCGCTCGCCGTTGCTGTTGAGCAAAATAGCGCCCTCGCCACGGCAGCCCTCGGTCAGCAGCACGCCGGCGCCGGCCACGCCGGTGGGGTGGAACTGCCAGAACTCCAGATCCTGCAGCGGGATGCCGGCGCGCGCTGCCATCCCCAGGCCGTCGCCGGTGTTGATGAAGGCGTTGGTCGAGGCGGCGAAGATGCGGCCCGCGCCGCCCGTGGCCAGCAGCACGGCCTTGGCGTGCAGCTCGTACAGGTCGCCCGTCTCCAGCTCGATGGCGGTGACGCCGACGACCTCGCCGGCGCTGTTGCGGATCAAGTCCAGCGCCATCCACTCGACGAAGAAGTTGGTCTTGGAGGCCACGTTCTGCTGGTACAGCGTGTGCAGCATGGCGTGGCCGGTGCGGTCGGCGGCGGCACAGGCGCGCTGCACGGGCTTTTCGCCGTAATTGGCGGTGTGGCCGCCGAAGGGGCGCTGGTAGATGGTGCCGTCGGGGTTGCGGTCGAACGGCATCCCGAAGTGCTCCAGCTCGATGACCACCTTGGGCGCCTCGCGGCACATGAACTCGACCGCATCCTGGTCAGAGAGCCAGTCGCCGCCCTTGATGGTGTCGTAGAAGTGGTAGTGCCAGTTGTCCTCGCTCATGTTGCCCAGCGACGCGGACACGCCGCCCTGGGCGGCCACGGTGTGCGAGCGGGTGGGGAACACTTTGGACAGGCAGGCAACCGACAGGCCGGCGCGCGAGAGTTCGAGCGAGGCGCGCATGCCCGAGCCGCCGGCGCCGACGATGACGACGTCGAACTTGCGGCGGGCGATATCTTTTTGGGTGTAACTCATGGTCGTGGGGACGGTGTGCGGTGGATTTCCGGAAGGAGGGCGGTGGTGGGCGTGGCGCGCGTGCGATCGCGTGGGCGGATCACAGGCGCCACAGCACCTGCACGGCCCAGCCGCCGCAGGCCACCAGCCAGATGGCCGTGAGCGCCTGCAGCAGCAGACGCACGCCAGCGGGCTTGCCGTAGTCGTACCAGATGCTGCAGGCGCCCACCCAGGCGTGCCAGATCAGCGCGACGATGACGGCGAAGGTGAGCGCCTTCATCCACTGCGGGGCGAAGATGGCGGCCCAGGTGTCGTAGCCGATGGGGCCGGCGGTGAACAGCACCTTGGTCAGGATCAGCAGGGTGAACACAAGCATCAGCACGGCGCTGATGCGCTGCACCAGGAAGTCGCGCCAGCCATAGTGGGCGCCGACGGCGGTGCGCTTGTAGCCATAGGTTGCGGCCATGTGGTTTCTCCTCGGGTACGGGTTGTGGGGTGCGGGCGATCAGTACAGGCCGAACAGCTTGGCGCCCAGCACCAGCGTCAGCACGACGGCGGCCACCAGCGTGGCGGCGGCAGTCTGGCGGCCAAAGTCCTTGGTGGTCTTGTGCGTCACGTCCAGCCACAGGTGGCGCACGCCGGCAAACAGGTGGTGCAGGTACGACCAGATCAGCGCCAACACGACCAGCTTGAGCAGCCAGGCGGGCACGAAGCCGATGCCCACCTCGAAGGCCGCCCGGAAGGTGCCGAACGAGATCTCGGAGGTGAGCGACTTGTCGAACAGCCAGATGATCAGCGGCAGCAGGATCAGCATCAAAAGGCCGCTCACCCGGTGCAAGATGGATACCAGCGCGGCCAGCGGCAGGCGGTAAGTCGGTATGTCGCCGAACAGGTTGAGGTTGCGAAATTCAGGCCGTTTCTTGGCACTCTCGTTCATGGCGTGGATCCTTGTCGATGTAACTGCGTTGTAATTGCACGCGGGCAGACAACCCAAAATTCTATTGCAATGCAACACGCAGCGACTGCGACAATTGCTTACGTGGGGTTGTCAGGCGCATGGAAGCTGCATCGGTTCAGCTTGCCGGCTTCAATTCAGCTCGTTGCGGTAGTGGTGCGTATCGGTGCGGTACAGGCCGCGACGCAGCTCCATCGGCACATCGTTGTAGGTGTGTGACAGGCGCTCGACGCTCAGCACCGGCGTGGCGCTGCTGATGGCCAGCCAGTGCGCCTGCTGCTCGTCAGGCAGCACGGCGCGCAGCCGCTCTTCGGCGCGCACCATGCGCACCCCGAACTCCAGCTCGAACATGGCATAGGTCGGGCCAGGGTAGCTGGCCATCTGCTCGGCAGTCAGGCCCTTGAAGGCGTGGCCGGGCAGCCAGATGTCCTCCAGGATGGTCGGCACGCCGGAAAACGACAGCACGCGCCGCACCTGGATCACGGCGTCGCCCGAGCGCAGGGCCAGCGCGCGCGCCACGTCGGCGCTGGCGCGCAGGCGCCGGCACTCCAGGATGGTGCGCTGCGCCGGCGCTTCGCCGCGCGCATCGCCGCTGTCGGGCTGCAGCTTCAGGAAGCGGTACTGGACCTGGCGCTCGGCGTGCGTGGCGACAAAGGTGCCCTTGCCCTGGCGGCGCAGCAGCAGGTTGTCGGCGGCCAGCTCGTCGATGGCCTTGCGCACCGTGCCCTGGCTGACGCGAAAGCGCGCGGCCAGCTCCATCTCGCTGGGGATGGCCTCGCCGGGCTTCCACTCGCCGTGCTGCAGGCTGTTGAGGATCAGGCCCTTGATCTGCTGGTACAGCGGGCTGAAGGCGGGCGCCGGCGGCGAGGCGCCGGCGCCGGTTGCGGCGCCGGATTCGGCAGCGGGCAGGGGCAGGGAGGACATGGCAATCGCGGATAGGCAGGAGCGCGTGGGGGCAGGGCGCAGATGCGGGGGCGCCGGGCTTGGCGGCTGGCGTGCGCCACAGGGCTGGACAGTCGGGACAGCCGGGCAAGCGCCGCGTAAGCAAGCCATCATAATCTTATATAAGACATAAGACAAATTGACCATGCACGGTTTTCGGCAGTAAACTCGCGCGCTGTTTCTGCGGGGCACAAAAGCTGCTGATGACGCGCTGGTGCTGCCTTGCACCACTCACCCATCCCACCTGAGTCATCTGGAGTTTTCCCATGAGCAAGAACCCCGTCCGCGTTGCAGTCACCGGTGCCGCCGGCCAGATCGGTTACGCCCTGCTGTTTCGCATCGCCTCCGGCGAGATGCTGGGCAAGGATCAGCCCGTCATCCTGCAGTTGCTCGAAATCCCGGATGAAAAAGCACAGAACGCCCTCAAGGGCGTGATCATGGAACTGGAAGACTGCGCCTTCCCGCTGCTGGCTGGCATCGAGGCCCACTCCGACCCCATAACCGCTTTCAAGGACACCGACTACGCCCTGCTGGTGGGCGCGCGCCCGCGCGGCCCCGGCATGGAGCGCGCCGATCTGCTGGCTGCCAACGCGCAAATCTTCACCGCCCAGGGCAAGGCGCTCAACCAAGTCGCCAGCCGCGATGTCAAGGTGCTGGTGGTGGGCAACCCGGCCAACACCAACGCCTACATCGCCATGAAGAGCGCGCCTGACCTGCCGCGCGAGAACTTCACCGCCATGCTGCGCCTGGATCACAACCGCGCGGCCTCGCAGCTGGCGGCCAAGGGCGGCTTCAAGGTTGGCGACATCAAAAAGCTCACTGTCTGGGGCAACCACTCGCCGACCATGTACGCCGACTACCGCTTTGCCACCGCCGCTGGCAAGAGCGTCAAGGACGCCATCGGCGACGCCGAGTGGAACAAGGACGTGTTCCTGCCCACCGTGGGCAAGCGCGGCGCGGCCATCATCGCCGCGCGCGGCCTGTCCTCGGCAGCGTCTGCGGCCAATGCCGCCATCGACCACATGCGCGACTGGGCGCTGGGCAGCGGCGGCGAGTGGGTGACCATGGGCGTGCCCTCCAACGGCGAATACGGCATCCCCAAGGACATCGTGTTCGGCTTCCCCGTCACGACCGAGAACGGCAAGTACCAGATCGTCGAAGGCCTGGCCATCGACGCCTTCTCGCAGGAGCGCATCGACGCCACCCTGGCCGAGCTGCAGGGCGAGCAGGACGGCGTCAAGCACCTGCTGTAAAAAGCATAGCTGCCCGCGCTTGATGGGCTTGGCTTTGCGATAGTTTTCTATCGCAAAGCCGCTCCAGGCAAGCGCCAGCAGCTATTGTTTTTGTAGTTCCTCCTGCTGTCCCCTTCTTGCCGAGCCTGCCCGCGCCCATGACCCCTGCACCTGCCCATCCCCGCGATGTCCTGCTGGACGCCCAGGCCGCTGGCCTGCACCTGCCGGTATGCGACCACTACAGCGGCGTCGAGGTGCGGATGCGCAAGAGCCTGCAATTGCAGCAGGAGCTGATGCAGGAGTTCGGCCACTGCGTCTTCGACGTGACGCTGGACTGCGAGGACGGCGCGCCCGTGGGACAGGAGCGCCAGCACGCCGAGCTGGTGGCGCAGCTGGCCACTGCCGCCGCCCCCGGCGCCCGCGTGGCGGCGCGTGTGCATACCGTCGATCACCCGGCCTTTGCCGCTGACGTGGCCATCATCGCCGGGCGCGCCGGCGCGCGCCTGTGCCACCTCATGCTGCCCAAGGTCGAATCGGTTGACGACGTGCTGGCGGCCGAGCGGCTGCTGGACGCTGCCGGCGCGCCGGATCTGGCGCTGCACGCGCTGATCGAGTCGCCCGCCGCCGTGCAGCGCGCCTTCGAGATCGCCGCCCACCCGCGCATCCAGAGCTTGAGCTTTGGCCTGATGGATTTCGTCTCGGCGCACGGCGGCGCCATCCCCGTCTCGGCCATGGGTGTGCAGGGCCAGTTCGAGCATCCGCTGGTGGTGCGCGCCAAGCTGGAGATCGCCGCCGCCTGCCATGCCCACGGCAAGGTGCCCGCGCACTGCGTGGTCACGGAATTCAACGATGCCGCCGCGCTGCAGGCCGCCGCCACGCACGCCGCCCGGCAGTTCGGCTACACGCGCATGTGGAGCATCCACCCGGCGCAGATCCGCCCCATCCTGGCAGCGCTGGCGCCCGATGCGCGCGAGGTCGAGGACGCTGCGCGCATCCTGGCTGCCGCCCAGGCTGCCGACTGGGCGCCCATCAGCGACGCCGGCACATTGCACGACCGCGCCAGCTACCGCTATTTCTGGCAGGTGCTCGAACGCGCGCACCGCACGGGCCGGGCGCTGCCGCCATGTGCGCAGCCCTGGTTTGCCCAGGAGGCGACAATGGCGCCCTGACGCCGTTGTCCCTCCCCCCGTTTGCCGCAGGAGTTCCCCATGAAGATGCTCGCCGCTACCGTCCTGATGCTGTTGGCCCCCGCGCTGGCCTGGTCGCAAAGCGCTCCGGCTGCGTCCGCCAAGGCAGCGCCCAAGGCCAGCGCCAAGGCGGCCCCGGCCAAGTCCGCCGGCACCAAGAGCGCCGTAGCCAAGAATGCCCCCGCCAAGAGCACGAGCGCCAAGGCACCGAAGAAAAGCACCGCCGTGGCCAAGGCCAGCCCGCCCAGCAGCCGTACCCAGCTGCACAGCGGCGCTGTGCAGGCTGCTGCCGGCCTGGCGGCCGCCGCCGCCGCGCTGACGCCCGAGGAGCTGGCGATTGCCGAGCGCGTACACACCGGCCACATCGCCTGCGAGCTGGGCGCCTCGGTGGATATCCAGCCCGATGCCCAGTCGCCCGGGCGCTTCCACGTCCAGGGCAAGGGCTTCAAGTACCACATGGCGCCTGTGGCCACCTCGACCGGGGCCGTGCGCCTGGAGGATTCCAGCGCCGGCGCCGTGTGGCTGCAGATCGCCAACAAGTCCATGCTCATGAACCAGAAACTCGGCCAGCGCATGGCTGACGAGTGCATGAGCCCGCAGCAGTTCGCCGTCGCCGAAGGCTTCAAGAAGAACCCGCCGCAAAGCCTGCTGGACAACCCGCTCGGCAGCCGCTGACCACCCCTGAGCACCCCTGACCCTCAGCCGGGGCCGCCCGGCCAGCGCGCCGCGCAAAGGCGGCGTGCGGGCTGCACTTGCGCCCGGCTTGGGCTTTTTCACACAGACATCAAACCCGAGGAGTACCACGATATGTTGAAAGCCTACCGCGACCATGTGGCCGAGCGCGCCGCTTTGGGCATCCCGCCGCTGCCGCTGGATGCCAAGCAGACCGCCGAGCTGATCGAGCTGATCAAGAACCCGCCTGCCGGTGAGGAGGCTGCTCTGCTGGAGCTGCTGACGCACCGCGTGCCGCCGGGCGTGGACGACGCCGCCAAGGTCAAGGCCTCCTTCCTGGCCGCCGTGGCGCATGGTGACGTGCAGGTCGATCTGATCTCGCGCGCCAAGGCCACCGAGCTGCTGGGCACCATGGTCGGCGGCTACAACGTCGAGCCGCTGATCGAGTTGCTCGACGATGCCGAGGTGGCAGGCGTGGCCGCCGAGGCGCTGAAGAAGACGCTCTTGATGTTCGACTTCTTCAACGATGTGGCTGCCAAGGCCCGCGCCGGCAACGCCCGCGCGCAGGAAGTCATGCAAAGCTGGGCCGATGCCGAGTGGTTCACCAGCCGCCCCGAGGTCGAGAAGAAGATCACCGTCACGGTGTTCAAGGTGCCCGGCGAGACCAACACCGACGACCTGTCGCCCGCGCCCGACGCCTGGAGCCGCCCGGACATCCCGCTGCACTACCTGGCGATGCTGAAGAACACCCGTCCCGATGCGGCCTTCAAGCCCGAGGAGGACGGCAAGCGCGGCCCCATGCAGTTCATTGAAGACCTGAAGAAAAAGGGCCACCTGGTGGCCTACGTGGGCGACGTGGTGGGCACCGGCTCAAGCCGCAAGTCGGCCACCAACAGCGTCATCTGGGCCACGGGCCAGGACATCCCCTTCGTGCCCAACAAGCGCTTTGGCGGCGTGACGCTGGGCGGCAAGATTGCGCCGATCTTCTTCAACACCCAGGAAGATTCGGGCGCGCTGCCCATCGAGGTCGATGTGTCCAAGATGGACATGGGCGACGTGATCGACATCTTTCCGTATGACGGCCGCATCGAGAAGAACGGCGAGAACATTGCCGACTTCGCCCTCAAGAGCGACGTGTTGCTCGACGAAGTGCGCGCCGGCGGCCGCATCAACCTGATCATTGGCCGCTCGCTCACGGCCCGCGCCCGCGAGTTCCTGGGCCAGCCGGCCTCGACCGCCTTCCGCCTGCCGCAGCCGCCCGCCGAGTCCAAGGCCGGCTTCACGCTGGCGCAGAAGATGGTGGGCCGCGCCTGCGGCCTGCCTGAGGGCCAGGGCATCCGTCCCGGCACCTACTGCGAGCCGCGCATGACCACCGTGGGCAGCCAGGACACCACCGGCCCCATGACGCGCGACGAGCTCAAAGACCTGGCCTGCCTGGGCTTCTCCGCCGACATGGTCATGCAGTCGTTCTGCCACACGGCGGCCTACCCCAAGCCGGTGGACGTCAAGACGCACCGCGAGCTGCCCCAGTTCATCAGCAACCGCGGCGGCGTGGCGCTGCGCCCGGGCGACGGCGTGATCCACAGCTGGCTCAACCGCCTGCTGCTGCCCGACACCGTGGGCACCGGCGGCGACTCGCACACGCGCTTTCCCATCGGCATCAGCTTCCCGGCAGGCTCGGGCCTGGTGGCCTTTGGTGCCGCCACCGGCGTGATGCCGCTGGACATGCCCGAGTCCGTGCTGGTGCGCTTCCGTGGCGAGATGCAGCCCGGCGTGACGCTGCGCGACCTGGTACATGCCATTCCGCTGTACGCCATCAAGGCGGGCCTGCTGACGGTGGCCAAGGCCGGCAAGAAGAACGTCTTCTCGGGCAAGATCCTGGAGATCGAGGGCCTGCCGGATCTGAAGGTCGAGCAGGCCTTCGAGCTGTCCGACGCCTCGGCCGAGCGCAGCGCCGCCGGCTGCACCATCAAGCTCAACCCCGAGCCGATCAAGGAGTACCTGCGCTCCAACATCGTGCTGATGAAGAACATGATTGCCGACGGCTACCAGGATGCCAAGACGCTGGCGCGCCGCATCGAGAAGGTGCAGGCCTGGCTGGACAAGCCCGAGCTGCTGGAGGCCGACAAGGACGCTGAATACGCCGCCGTGATCGAGATCGACATGAACGAGATCAAGGAGCCCATCGTCTGCTGCCCCAACGACCCGGATGACGCCAAGTTCCTGTCTGAAGTGGCCGGCACCAAGATCGACGAGGCCTTCATCGGCTCGTGCATGACCAATATCGGGCACTTCCGCGCAGCCGCCAAGCTGCTGGGCGGCCAGCGCGATATCCCGGTCAAGCTGTGGGTTGCGCCGCCGACCAAGATGGACGAGGCCGAGCTGATCAAGGAGGGCCACTACGCGGCGTTCGGCACGGCCGGCGCGCGCACCGAGATGCCCGGCTGCTCGCTGTGCATGGGCAACCAGGCGCAGGTGCGCGAGGGCGCGACGGTGATCTCGACCTCGACGCGCAACTTCCCCAACCGCCTGGGCAAGAACACCAACGTGTTCCTGGGCTCGGCGGAACTCGCCGCCATCGCCTCGCGCCTGGGCCGTCTGCCCACCAAGGAGGAGTACCTGGCCGAGATGGGCGTGATCGACGCCGACAAGGACAGCGTCTATCGCTACATGAACTTCGACCAGATCGAGGAATACGCCGAAGTGGCCGAAGGCGTGGAGGTTTGACGGTCTTGCTCGCGTTTGTCAGGAAAACGGCCGCAAACCGTTGCCAGTCAAGCGCGAGCAGCTATCAAAACCATTGCATCTGAACCGCTGACCCGCCAGGCAGACCGTCTGAGCGGGTTTTTTTCTGCCGCGCTCTTTGCATTCTCGATGCCGCCTTGCCCATGAATCCTGTCGCCCCCGCATCCCTGTCACCCGCGGCGCGTCATGGGCGCCTGGACGCCCTGCGCGGCGTGGCCATGGTCTGGATGACGCTGTACCACTTCGCGTTCGACCTGAACCACTTCAAGTTCTGGCAGCAGGACTTCCTGCGCGACCCGCTGTGGACTTGGCAGCGCATCGGCATCGTCAGCCTGTTTTTGCTGTGCGCCGGCTTGGGGCAGGCGGTGGCGGCGCAGCAGGGCGTCGATTGCCAGCGCTTTTTGCGCCGCTGGACGCAGGTGGCAGCAGGGGCCTTGCTGGTCAGCGCCGGCTCGTTTCTGGTCTTTCCCCTGAGCTTCATCCACTTCGGCATCCTGCACGGCGTGGCGGTGATGCTGATTGTGGCGCGCCTGAGTGTCGGCTGGCGCATCGGCTGGCTGCTGCTGGCTGGTGCGCTGGCTCTGGCCCTGCCCAGTGTGGTGCAGGCGCTGCTGACGCCCGGTGCGCTGGCCGATGCGCTCAACGACCGGTCGCACAACTGGCTGGGCCTGGTCACGCGCCGGCCCTACACCGAGGACTATGTGCCGGTCTTCCCCTGGCTGGGGGCGATCTGGTGGGGCCTGGCGTTGGGCCGCTGGCTGCTGCAGCAGCGCCCGCAGGTGCTGACCGGCGCGCTGCCGGCTGCGGCGGAGCCGCTGGCCTGGCTGGGCCGGCATTCGCTGAGCTACTACCTGCTGCACCAGCCGGTCATGTTCGGCCTGCTCATGACCTGGGAGCACTTCATGCGCTGAGAGGCGCTTGCGGCCTGAGAGGTTGAGCGTTGTACGCAGAACGCAAAACGCCCGACGCAAAACGCCGGGCGCTCAATGCTCACACTCAACGCCCGGGGAGCCTCCCCGGGCCTTGTGATATCACTCGACCTTGGCCTTGGCGCGCAGGTCTTCCTGGTACTTCATCAGCTTTTGCTGCTGCAGCTGCTGGGCGATCTGCGGCTTGACCTCGTCGAGCTTGGGCAGCTCGGCCTCGCGCGTGTCGTCCAGGCGGATGATGTGCCAGCCGAACTGGCTCTTGACCGGCTCTTGCGTGGTCTTGCCCTTCTCCAGCTTGGTCAGCGCTTCGCTGAACTCGGGCACGTAGCTGCCCGGGTTGGCCCAGCCCAGGTCGCCGCCGCGTGCGCCCGAACCCGGATCCTTGGACTGCTTCTTGGCGATCTCGTCGAACTTGCCGCCCTTTTTCAGCGCGGCAATGATGGACTTGGCCTCGTCCTCGCCCTCGACCAGGATGTGGCTGGCCTTGTATTCCTTGCCGGCGTTGGCGGCGGCAAACTTGTCGTACTCGGCCTTGATCTCCTCGTCGGTGACCGGGTGGGTCTTCTGGTAGTCGGCAAACAGCTCGCGGATCAGGATGGTCTGGCGCGCCAGCTCCATCTGCGCCTTGTAGTCAGCCGAGGCTTCCAGGCCGCGCTTTTGCGCCTCCTGCATGAAGATCTCGCGGGCGATGACTTCTTCCTTGATCTGGCCTTCGATCTCGGGCGTGATCGGGCGGCCCGAGCGCTCGACCTGCTGCTTGAGCATCTCGGCGCGTTCCTTGGGACGGCCTTGCCGTTGACGACAGCCAGGTTCTGCGCGACAGCGGGCACGGCCAGCGCACCCAGCAGGGCAGCGGCCACCAGGCCGGACAGGAGCTTTTGCTTCATGGGGAATCCAGAACAGAAAGAAAAGAGTGGGGGAGAAAAGACGAACAGCCCCGAGGGCGCCTTGAATGAAGGCAAGGCCGGCAGGGCTGCTTTCACTGGGTTTCGATGGCGATGGCGTGAGCGCCTTGGTCTATGAAAATGCGCAGCGCATCATACACAAGGCGATGCTGCGCCACGCGGCTCTTGCCGGCGAACTGGGGCGAGGCCACGCGCACCCGGAAATGCGTGCCAAAGCCCGTGCCATTGGCGCCCGGATGGCCCTCGTGCTGCCAGCTCTCGTCCAGCACTTCGAGCGTGGTGGGCTGCAGCTTTTCCTGCAGATGCGCCTGCATGGCCTCGGCGGTGATGGCGATGGGTGCGGATGCGGTGTCAGCGGTGTTGGTCATGGTTGCACGTCCTCGGGCCGGGGCTGGCCCGGCTCATCCTTGATGTAGCGGCCCAGGAACAGCGCCTGGGCGATGACGAAGGCGAGCATCAGGCCGATGCCGCCAAAGAGCTTGAAGTTGACCCAGGTGTCGGTGTCGAATTGGTAGGCCACCCATAGGTTGAGCACGCCCATGGCCGTGAAAAAGCCTGCCCAGGCCCAGTTGAGCTGGCTCCACACGGCATCGGGCAGCTCGATCTGCGCGCCCATCAGGCTCTTGATGAAGTTCCTGCGAAACAGCAGCTGGCCGGCCAGCAGCGTGCCGCCCATGAGCCAGTACAGCACCGTGGGCTTCCACTTGATGAAGGTTTCGCTTTGCGCCAGCAGCGTGGCGCCGCCGAACAGCACGATGATGCCCAGGCTCATCCACTGCATGGGCTCGACCTTGCCGTGGCGCAGGCGCAGATACGCGATCTGCACCACGGTTGCAGCGATGGCCACGCCGGTGGCGGCATAAATGCCCCACAGCTTGAAGGCGGCGAAGAACAGGATGATGGGGAAGAAATCGATCAGCAGTTTCATGGCTCAGGTGGCCGGTGGCTCGAAGTCCAGCGAGGCAGAGTTCATGCAGTAGCGCTGCCCGGTGGGCAGCGGGCCGTCGGGAAAGACGTGGCCCAGGTGGGCGCCGCATTGTGCACACACGGTTTCGGTGCGCACCATGCCGTGGCTGCGATCCTCGATCTCGCGGATGGCGCCGGGCACGGCCTCGGAAAAGCTCGGCCAGCCGCAGCCGGCGTCGAACTTGGCTCCCGAGTCGAACAATTTGGCGCCGCAGCAGATGCAGTGGTAGCTGCCATTGGCCCAGTGGCGTTCGTACTTGCCGCTGTAGGGCCGCTCGGTGGCGGCGCGGCGGGTGATCTCGAAGGCGCCCGGCTCGGCGCCGCACTGTGCCAGGTGGGCCTGCCACTGGGCGTCGGTCTTCTGGATGGGGTAGGTCATGAGGAGCAGCTGATGGAGATGCGGGAAGCCCACTCGGGCGGAAAGCCGGCATAGCGCCCAAAGCCCGGGTGCTCGTCAAATGGGCGCGCCAGCAGCGTCTGCAAGGTCTGCAGTTCTTCGAAGTTGCCCTGCCGGGCCTGCGCGATGGCTTGCTCGGCCAGGTAGTTGCGCAACACGTATTTTGGATTGCTTTTCAGCATCAAATCCGGCTCAAAGCCTTGTCCAGCAAGCGCTGTAAGCTCTTTATATCGTAGCAACCAGGCATCGAAGGCCACACGATCCGCGAACAGTTCGCGCACGGCGGCGTAGTCATCCTGCCCGGCAGCCTGCGCCAGGCGGCGCCAGAAGATGCTCCAGTCCACCTGCTCGGCGGCCAGCAGGGCCAGGGTCTGCTGCACCAGATCGGCGTCGCCCGCGCAGGGCCGGGCCAGGCCCAGCTTGGCGCGCAGCAGCGCCACATAGGCCTCGGTGAACACGGCCTCGTAGCTGGCCAGCGCGGCCTCGGCGGCGTGCGCGTCGTCGATCAGCGGCATCAGCGCCTGCGCCAGCGCGTGCAGGTTCCACCAGCCGATGGCCGGCTGGCGATCGAAGGCGTAGCGCCCCTGCGTGTCGCTGTGGTTGCAGATGTGGCCGGGGTCGAAGCCGTCCAGGAACTGGAACGGCCCGTAGTCCAGCGTCAGGCCCAGGATGCTCATGTTGTCGGTGTTGAGCACGCCGTGGCAAAAGCCCACCGCCTGCCATTGCGCGATCAGGCGCGCCGTGCGCTCGCTGACTTCGCGCAGCAGGGCCGCATAGGTGGCGCGGCCCGAGGGGTCGGCCTGTTCGCGGCAGTGCGGGTACCAGCGCTCGATCACGAAGTCGGCCAGCTGGCGCAGTTCGGCGTACTGCCGGCGTGCGGCAAAGTGCTCGAAGTGCCCGAAGCGGATGAAGCTGGGCGCCACGCGGGTGAGCACGGCGGCGCTCTCCAGCTCCTCGCGTGCCACCGGTGCCGGCGAGCCGGTCAGGCACAGCGCCCGCGTGGTCGGCACGGCGAGGGCGTGCATGGCCTCGCTGCACAGGAACTCGCGGATCGACGAGCGCAGCACGGCGCGGCCATCGCCCATGCGCGAGTACGGCGTGCGCCCGCTGCCCTTGAGCTGGACTTCCTGCCCCTGCACCTGCCCCAGCAGCAGCGCGCGCCCATCGCCCAGCTGCCCGGCCCAGACGCCGAACTGGTGGCCGCTGTACACACTGGCCAGCGGCTGGCAGCCGGGCAGCAGGGCGTTGCCGGAAAACGCCTCCAGCAGGTCGTGCGATTGCTGCCAGCCGACGGGCAGTTGCAGCAGCTCGCCCACGGCGGCGCTGGTAGCCACCCAATGCGGGGCGGGCAGGGGCGTGGGCAGGACTTGCCGGACAAAGGCCGGGCCGAGCTGGGCAAAGCCGGCCTGCCAGTGCGGCTGCCAGAAGGCCGGGCGGGGGTGGGCAGGGCGGGGGCGCTCGATGCTGGGGGCAGTCATGGCGGCATTGTCGGCTGGGCCCGTCATTCCCTTGCCGGACAGGGCCTTGATCCGGGCCTGGGCCTGGGTGTTTTCCTGGGTGTTTTCTGATGGCTGCGCGACAGTGGCGGAATTTTTCGCCGCTACCATTTCGCGTTCATTTTTTGTTGCCTTTTCCTACAAGGAGAACTCCCATGCTGGGCCTGATGCAGAACCAACCGCTTTTGATCTCGTCGCTGATCGAGTTTGCCGAGCGCCACCACGGCGATGGCGAGATCGTCTCGCGCCGCGTCGAGGGCGACATCCACCGCTACACCTACCGCGATCTGGCGCGCCGCTCGCGCCAGCTGGCCAATGCGCTCGATGGCCTGGGCCTGGCGCAGGGCGAGCGCGTGGCCTCGCTGGCCTGGAACGGCTACCGGCACATGGAGATGTACTTCGGCGTGTCCGGCTCGGGCCGCGTGCTGCACACCATCAACCCGCGCCTGCACCCCGAGCAGATCGCCTGGATCATCAACCATGCCGAAGACCAGGTGCTGTGCTTCGACCTCACTTTCCTGCCGCTGGTGCAGGCCGTCCATGCCAAATGCCCGACAGTGAAGAAGTGGGTGGCGCTGTGCGATGCGGATCGGCTGCCGCAGGACTCGGGCATCCCGGGGCTTGCCAGCTACGAGGACTGGATCGCCGGCCAATCCGACCAGTACACCTGGCCGCAGTTCGACGAGAACACTGCGTCCAGCATGTGCTACACCAGCGGCACCACGGGCAATCCCAAGGCTGCGCTGTACAGCCACCGCTCCACCGTGCTGCACGCCTACGCGGCCGCCCTGCCCGACGTGATGTGCCTGTCGGCGCGCGATGCCGTGCTGCCGGTGGTGCCCATGTTCCACGTGAACGCCTGGGGCATCCCGTACTCGGCGGCGCTTACCGGCTGCAAGCTGGTCTATCCCGGCCCGGCCATGGACGGCAAGTCCATCTATGAACTGATGGAGGCCGAGGGCGTGACCTACGCCGCCGGCGTGCCCACGGTGTGGCAGATGCTGCTGGCGCACCTGCGCCCGGCGGGCCTGAAGTTCTCGACCTTGAAGCGCACCGTGATCGGCGGCTCGGCCTGCCCGCCGGCCATGATCACCGCCTTCCAGGACGAGTTCGGCGTCGAGGTGCTGCACGCCTGGGGCATGACCGAGATGAGCCCGCTGGGCACCCTGTGTACGCTCAAGAACAAACAGCTCGCCCTGCCCAAGGACGAGCAGATGCAAATCCTGCAAAAGCAGGGCCGGGTGATCTTTGGCGTGGACATGAAGATCGTCGGCGGCGATGGCCGCGAGCTGCCCTGGGACGGCAAGACCTACGGCGATCTGCTGGTGCGCGGGCCGTGGATTCTCGACACTTATTACAAAGGCGAAAGCCCGTTGGTCAAGGACGAGCAGGGCCGGGGCTGGTTTCCCACGGGCGACGTGGCGACCATCGACGCCGACGGCTTCATGCACATCACCGACCGCAGCAAGGACGTGATCAAGTCCGGCGGCGAGTGGATCAGCTCCATCGACATCGAGAACATCGCCATGGCGCACCCGGCGGTGGCCATGGCGGCGTGCATCGGGATGCCGCACCCCAAGTGGGACGAGCGCCCCATCGTCGCCGTCATGAAAAAGCCCGGCGCCGAGGTCACGCGCGAGGATTTGCTGGCCTTCTACGAGGGCAAGACCGCCAAGTGGCAGATCCCCGACGACGTGGTGTTCGTCGAGGCAATCCCGCTGGGCGCCACCGGCAAGATGCTCAAGACGCGCCTGCGCGAGCAGCTGACCGGCTACCGGCTGCCGGGCCTGTAAGGCGTGCGCTCCTGGCGGCAGTCGCCTGGGCGATAGCGGCTAGGGGCAATCCCTGAAGGATTCCCCGGCAGGGGCCTGTAGGCTTGCCGGGTTGTTGGCGACAGACCTATTCCAAGGAGATGAGATCATGAAATTCACTACCAAAATGGTAGCTGCTGGCGCAATGCTGGCCTGGGTTGGCGGCGCTTTTGCCCAAAAAGGCGAAACGGTGAAGATCGCCTGGCTCGATCCGCTGTCGGGCCTGATGGCTGCCGTGGGCACCAACCAGCTCAAGAGCTGGCAGTTCCTGGCCGAGGAGTTCAACAAGAAGAGCGCCTCAGGTGTGAAATTCGAGATCATCGGCATCGACAACAAGCTGTCGCCGCAGGAGACCACCAGCGCACTGCGCTCGGCCATGGATCAGGGCGCGCGCTATGTCGTGCAGGGCAACGGCTCCGGCCCGGCGCTGGCCATCATGGATGCGCTGGACAAGCACAATGCGCGCAACCCCGGCAAGGAGATGCTGTACCTGAACTACGCCGCCGTCGATCCCGACCTCACCAACAGCAAGTGCAGCTATTGGCACTTCCGCCTGGACGCCGATACGTCCATGAAGATGGAAGCCATGACCACCTTCATCAAGGATCACCCCGAGGTCAAGAAGGTCTATCTGATCAACCAGAACTACTCGCACGGCCAGCAGGTCAGCAAGTACGCCAAGGAGATGCTCAAACGCAAGCGCCCCGACGTGCAGATCGTCGGCGACGACTTCGCGCCGCTGGCCCAGGTGCGCGACTTCGCTCCCTACATCGCCAAGATCAAGCAGTCGGGCGCCGACACCGTGATCACCGGCAACTGGGGCTCGGATCTGGCGCTCTTGATCAAGGCGGCCAACGACGCAGGCCTGAACAACGTCAACTTCTACACCTACTACGGCGGCGTGACGGGCAGCCCCACAGCCATGGGCGCGGGCGCTGCCGGGCGGGTGTACATGGTCTCCTACGCCCACCTGAACCTGCCGGGCGACATCGGGCGCGTGGTCTCCGAATACAAGAAGAAATTCAACGACGACATGTACACGGCAGCTGTCTATAGCGGCTTTGCCATGCTGGACGCCGCCTTTGCCAAGGCCAAATCCACCGAGCCGGCCAAGGTTGCGCCGGTGTTGGAGGGCCTGAAGTTCAACAGCTTCAACGGTGAGGTCGAGATGCGCAAGAGCGACCACCAGCTGCAGCAGGGCCTGTTCATCACCCGCTGGGAAAAGGCCGATGGC
The DNA here is from genome assembly GCF_017811175.1 of Melaminivora jejuensis. NCBI lineage: Bacteria > Pseudomonadati > Pseudomonadota > Betaproteobacteria > Burkholderiales > Comamonadaceae > Melaminivora > Melaminivora jejuensis. The sequence goes on along the minus strand of NZ_JACWIJ010000002.1, from coordinate 1,588,438 downwards.
AAGTACCCCAACGATGCCGAAAACACCGGCCACACCTTTGTCCCGGTGAAGTACTACGAGCCCTATGTGGCCAGCACGCCCACCTCGTGCCAGATGAAGCGGCCTTCCTGAGCGCCTGAGCCCTTGCCATGAGCCCGAGCGTGCTCGGGCTTTTTTTCACCTGCGTGAACGCACTGCCTGCGCGTTCCATGGATTTTTTTCCCCTGGGCCTGACCGATGAATCTTGAGTTTTTCGTGATCTCCCTGCTCAACGGCGTCAGCTACGGACTGCTGCTGTTCATGTTGAGTTCAGGGCTCACGCTGATTTTCAGCATGATGGGCGTGCTCAATTTTGCCCACACGAGCTTCTACATGCTGGGCGCCTACTTCGCCTACACGCTGTCGGGCGTGGTGGGCTTTTGGCCGGCGCTCGTCCTCTCGCCGCTGCTGGTGGGAGCCATGGGCGCGGCCTTCGAGCGCTACAGCCTGCGCCGCGTCCACAAATTTGGCCATGTGCCCGAGCTGTTGGTCACTTTCGGCCTGTCCTACCTGATCCTTGAGGTGGTGCAGCTGGTCTGGGGCCGCTCCACCGTGCCCTACGGCCTGCCCGCAGCGCTGCAGGGGCCGCTGTTCACGCTGTACGGCACGCAGTTCCCCAAGTCGCGCTCCTTCATCATGCTGGTGGCGCTTTTGATGCTGCTGTCGGTGTGGCTGCTGCTCACGCGCACGCGCATCGGCCTGGTCATACAGGCGGCGCTGAAATACCCGCACATGGTCGAGGCCCTGGGCCACAACGTGCCGCGCGTGTTCATGCTGGTCTTTGGCGGTGGCTGCGCCCTGGCCGGCCTGGCCGGCGTGATCGGCGGCAACACCTACATCACCGAGCCGGCCATGGCGGCCTCGGTAGGCTCCATCATCTTCGTGGTGGTGGTGGTCGGCGGCATGGGCTCGCTGGCCGGCGCCTTCCTGGCCTCGCTGATCATCGGCGTCGTGCAGACCTTTGCCGTGGCGCTGGACTGGTCGGCTGCCGGCGCGCTGGCCGGCATGGGCATAGAGGTGGGCGAGCAGACCTTCGGCTGGCCGCTGCTCAAGCTCACGGTCTCGCAGGTTGCGCCCATCCTGCCGTATCTGTTTCTGGTGCTGATGCTGATCGTGCGCCCCCGAGGCCTGCTGGGCACACGCGAGGATTGAGAAGACCACTGCCATGACTGCATCCACCGTTTCTTCCGCGCAGGCCACCCGCCCGCGCAATGTCGGCCGCATCGCTGCCTGGGGGCTGTTCGCCCTGGCGCTGATCGCCGCACCCTACGTCTTCACCAGCAGCCTGGCGCTGACCATGCTGTCGCAGATCGGCTACCTGATCATCATCTGCCTGTCCTACAACATCCTGCTGGGCCAGGGCGGGATGCTCAGCTTCGGCCACGCCGTCTATACCGGCCTGGGCTCGTTCATCGCCATCCATGCCATCAACATGGCAGGCCGGGGTGAGCTGCCCATCCCGCTGGTGCTGATGCCCATCGTCGGCGGCCTGGCCGGCGCCTTCTTTGCCGTGTTGCTGGGCTTCGTGACCACGCGCAAATCGGGCACGACATTCGCCATGATCACCCTGGGCATCGGCGAGCTGGTGGCCTCCATGGCGCTGATGTTCCCCGAGTTCTTCGGCGGCGAGGGCGGCATCACCACCGACCGCGTCTATGGCCAGGGCTTCATGGGCATCAGCTTCGGGCCGGCCATCCAGGTGTACTACCTGATTGCCGTGTATTGCTTCATTTGCACGGCGCTGATGTATGCCTTCACCGGCACGCCGCTGGGGCGCATCCTGAACGCCGTGCGCGACAACCCTGAGCGCGTCGAGTTCATTGGCTACAACACCCAGCGCGTGCGCTGGTTTGCCTTCATCATCGCCGGCTTCTTCGCTGGCGTGGGCGGGGCGCTGGCAGCCATCAACTTCGAGATCGTCACGGGCGCCGACAGCGTCAGCACCATCCGCTCGGGCGGCTATCTGCTGTTCACTTTCCTGGGCGGCGCGGGCTTTTTCTTCGGGCCCATCATCGGTGCGGTGCTGCTGGTGTTTGCCTCGGTGCTGCTGTCCGAGCTGTCCAAGGCCTGGCTGCTGTACCTGGGCCTGGTGTTCCTGCTGATGGTCATGTATGCGCCCGGCGGCATCGCCAGCCTGATCATGATGAACGTGCGCGTGGTGCGCTTTGGCCTGTGGCGCCGGCTGGCGCTGCCCTATCTGGGCTGGCCGTCTCGGGCCTGGTGGCGGTGCTGGGTGCGGCGGCCATGGTCGAGATGACCTACCACCTGCAGCTCAACGCCGCCATGGGCAGCGAGCTGGATTTCCTGGGCCGGCACTTGGATGCGGCCAGCACGGCCACCTGGCTGGGCGCCGGCGCACTGCTGGCGGTCGGCGGCGTGGCGCTGGAGGCCTGCCGGCGCGTCTTCGTGCGCCGCTGGAGCACCATCCAGGAGCACATCGAGCAGCAGTTGCAACGCACGGGGGTGGCGGCATGAGCACCAGTCAACAATCCACCGGGTACGCGCTGGAGCTGCGCGAACTGCGCAAGAGCTTTGGCAAGACCGAAATCATCCGGGGTGCCGACCTGGCGGTGCGCGCCGGTGAGCGCGTGGCCATCATCGGCCCCAACGGCGCGGGCAAATCCACGCTGTTCAATTTGATCAGCGGTCGCTTTGCGCCCACCAGCGGCCAGGTGCTGCTGCACGGCGCGCGTATCGATGGCAAGCAGCCCTTCGAGATCAACCGCATGGGGCTGTCGCGCAGCTTCCAGATCACCAACATCTTTCCGCGCCTGTCGGTCTTCGAGAACCTGCGCTGCGGCGTGCTGTGGAGCCTGGGCTACCGCTACGCCTTCTGGCGCTTCCTGTCGCGCCTGAGGGATGCCAACGAGCAGGCCGAGCAACTCATGGTGCGCATCGGCCTGGCCCACAAGCGCGACGTGCTGGCCATGAACCTGACCTACGCCGAGCAGCGCGCGCTGGAGATCGGCATCACCATCGCCGGCGGCGCCAGCGTCATCTTGCTGGACGAACCCACCGCTGGCATGAGCACGACCGAGACGGCGCGCTTCATCGCCCTGATCCGCGAGGTCACCGAGGGGCGCACGCTGCTGACCGTGGAGCACGACATGGGCGTGGTCTTCGGCCTGGCCGACCGGATTGCGGTAGTGGTCTATGGCGAGGTCATCGCCTTCGACACACCCGAGAACGTGCGCGCCAATGCGCGCGTGCAGGAGGCCTACCTGGGTTCGGTGATTGCCGACCAGCAGGCGGAGGGGCATTGACATGCTGAAGATCGAGAACCTGCACGCCTACTACGGCAAGAGCCATGTGCTGCATGGCGTGAACTTCGAGGTGCGGCCCGGCGAGATCGTGGCCCTGCTGGGGCGCAACGGCTCGGGCCGCTCCACCGCCGCCAAGGCCATCATGGGCCTGGTGGACTGGCAGGGCCGGATCGACTGGAAGGGCGCCAACCTAGCCGGCAAGAAGGCCTACGAGATTGCCCACCTGGGCCTGGGCTACGTGCCCGAGAGCCGCGATGTCTTCCCGAACCTGACGGTGCATCAAAACCTGCTGCTGGGCCAGAAGGGCAATGGGCGCGGCAGCCGCTGGAGCGAGGACGACATGTTCGCCATGTTCCCGCGCCTGGGCGAGCGGCGCAACGTGCCGGCAGGCGTCATGTCCGGCGGCGAGCAGCAGATGCTGACCCTGTGCCGCACGCTCATGGGCGACCCCGACCTCATCATCATCGACGAGCCCACCGAAGGCCTGGCGCCGAAGATCGTCGAGCTGGTGGGCGAGTACCTGACCACGCTCAAGGCCAAGGGCATCTCGGTGCTGCTGATCGAGCAGAAACTCACCATTGCCATGACCATTTCCGACCGGGCGCTGGTCATGGGCCACGGCAGCATCGTCTTCGACGGCACGCCGCAGGAGCTGCGCGCCAACGCAGCCGTGCGCAAGGAGTGGCTGGAGGTCTGAACGCAGCCGCTTCAGGCGGGCCGCCCGGAGCCTTGCAGGCGCTGTTGCAGAAACTCCAGAAAGCCCTGGGCAGCCGGCGACAGCGAGCGCGCGCGCCGGGTGAAGATCCAGAAAGAGCGCTCGACCACCGGCTCGCCGACGGGCCGCATGACCAGCCCGTACTGCTCGACCAGCGTGCGCGCATAGGGCATGCACAGCGTCAGACCCAGGCCGGCGCGCACCAGGGCCAGCGCCGTGGTCATGAAGGTGACCTGGGTGAAGGCCTCCTTGTTCAGGTCGCGCGCGGCCTCGCCCACGTCGCTGACCAGCAGCTCGGTGAACTGGCCCTGCAGCGTGATCATGGGCTGGCCGCTCAGGTCGCTCCAGAGCAGGCGCCGGCGCCGGGCCAGCGGGTGCCCGGGCGGCAGCACCGCCATGAAGGGCAGGCGGAACAGCTGCTCGGCCTGGATGTCGGAATTGGTCTGGCGCTCCGGCCCCAGGCCGATGTCCACCTCGCCCGAGAACACCCGCGCCATGACGCTTTCCACGGCGCAGTCCACCACGCGCAGATGCACGCTCGGGTGCTGCGCGTGAAAGTCCGCCATGACCTCGGGCAGCAGCGTGCAGGCCAGCAATTGCGGCACGGCCACGCGCACGCTGCCGCGCGCCAGCGCCTTGAGGTTGCCGACCTCGCTGATCACGCCCTCCAGGTCGTGCAGGATCTTCTCGATCTGCGGGTATAGCTCGCGCCCGGTCTCGGACAGGCGCAGGCGCCGCGTGCTGCGGTCGAACAGGCGCAGGCCCAGCTGCCCCTCCAGCTCCTTGATCAGCGAGCTGAGCGCCGACTGCGTGAGAAACAGCCGTTCGGCGGCCAGCGTGAAGCTGCCGGTGTCAGCCACGGCGACGAAGGCATGGAGCTGGCGCAAGGTGACATTCATAAGGTAATTCTATAAATCGATCATTAAAAAGCGTTTGCCTGATAAATGCAAAGGCGGTTTAATTCCGACCAATCAGTCGTTTTTACCTTTGCTACAGGAGTACCGCGTTGTGAGCGAGAAGAAATTTGCCTCCCATGCCGATCTGGAAGAGAAAAAAATCAGCTGGGAAAAACTCAGCGACAACGCCTATGCCTATACCGCCGAGGGCGACCCCAACACCGGCGTCATCATCGGCGACGACGGCTGCATGATCATCGACGCCACGGCCACCCCCGTGGCCGCCCAGGGTGTCATCGCCAAAGTACGCGAGATCACCGACAAGCCCATCAAGTACGTGGTGCTGACGCACTACCACGCCGTGCGCGTGCTGGGCGCGTCGGGCTATACGGACGAAGGCCTGGAGCAGATCATCGCCAGCCGCGACACCTACGACCTGATCGTCGAGCGCGGCCAGCAGGACATGGACTCGGAGATCGGGCGCTTCCCGCGCCTGTTCCAGGCGGTGGAGAGCGTGCCCGGCCTGACCTGGCCGACCATGACGTTCGAGGGTGAGATGGCCGTCTGGCTGGGCAAGCTGGAGGTGCGCATCAAGCAGATCGGCCGTGGCCACACCAAGGGCGACGCCATCGTCTATATCCCCAGCCAGAACATCTGCTTCTCGGGCGACCTGGTCGAGGCCGACGCCGCCTGCTATACCGGTGACGCCTACCTGGCCGACTGGCCGCAGACGCTGGACAACTTGACGGCCATGAACTTCGACAAACTGGTGCCTGGCCGTGGCCCGGCGCTGCTGACGCCCGATGCCGTGAAAAAAGGCCTGGCCTACACGCGCGATTTCGTCTCGACGCTGTACACCAGCGCCCAGGAGGCCGTGGCCCAGGGCATGGATCTCAAGGCCACCATGGCGCACACGCGCAAGAACATGGATCCGAAGTTTGGCCATGTCTTCATCTACGAGCACTGCCTGCCTTTCGACGTGACGCGCGCGCATGACGAGGCCAGCGGTATCCGCGACCCGCGCATCTGGACGGCTGAGCGCGACCAGCAGATGTGGCACGCCCTGCAACAGGATTGATCATTCAAAAATCATAGCTGCTACCGCTTGCTGGTAAAGGGTTTCAGCCTGTTTTGACCAAAAATGGAGGAGACGCCATGCTCAGTACCTACACCTATCCCAAGTTCGAGTACACCTGCCCGCCGGAGCTGCAAGGGCAGGGCGACGGCCACCATCCGGTGATCGTGATCGGCGCCGGCCCGGTCGGCCTGTCCATGGCCATCGACCTGGCGGCGCAGGGCCAGCGCGTGCTGCTGCTGGACAACGACGACACCGTGTCCATCGGCTCGCGTGGCGTGTGCTATGCCAAGCGCGCGCTGGAGGTGCTCGACCGCATGGGCTGCGGCAACCCCTGCGTGGACAAGGGCGTGTCCTGGAACGTGGGCCGCACCTTCTTTCGCGAGGGCGAGGTGTTCAACTTCAACCTGCGCCCGCAGGAGGGCCACCAGCGCCCGGGCATGGTCAACCTGCAGCAGTACTACCTGGAGCAGTACCTGGTCGAGCGCGCGCGCCAGTTGCCCAATCTGGAGCTGCGCTTCAAGAACAACGTTATCGGCGTCAGCCAGGACGAGCACAAGGCCACGCTGCGCGTGGAGACACCCGACGGCGCCTACACCCTGACCTGCGACTGGCTGGTGGCCGCCGACGGCGCGCGCTCGCCTGTTCGCCAGATGCTGGGCCTGGACATCGAGGGCAAGATCTTCATGGATCGTTTCCTGATCGCCGATGTGGTCATGGCCGCCGACTACCCGGCAGAGCGCTGGTTCTGGTTCGACCCGCCCTTCCACCCCAACCAGTCGGTGCTGCTGCACAAGCAGGCCGACAATGTCTGGCGCATCGACTTCCAGCTTGGCTGGGACGCCGACCCCGAAGCCGAGAAAAAACCCGAGCGCGTCATCCCGCGCATCAAGGCCATGCTGGGCGACGAGCGCGAGTTCGAGCTGGAGTGGGTCAGCGTCTATACCTTCCAGTGCCGGCGCATGGGACAGTTCAACCATAACCGCGTGCTGTTCGTGGGCGACGCCGCCCACCAGGTCTCGCCCTTCGGCGCGCGTGGCGCCAACAGCGGCATCCAGGACACGGACAACTTGGCCTGGAAACTCAAGCTGGTCATCGACGGCAAGGCGCCGGCGGCGCTGCTGGACAGCTATAGCAGCGAGCGCTGCTACGCCGCCGACGAGAACATCCAGAACTCCACGCGCTCGACCGACTTCATCACGCCCAAGAGCGCTGTGAGCAAGGCTTTCCGCAACGCCGTGCTGGAGCTGGCGCAGGACTACCCCTTCGCCCGCGCGCTGGTCAACTCGGGCCGGCTGTCAGTGCCGTCGTGGCTGGTGGACTCGCCTCTGAACACACCCGACACCGACACCTTCGCCGGCGACATGGTGCCCGGCGCGCCCATGGACGACGCGCCGGTGGCCGGTGGCCGCACCGACTGGCTGCTGGGCCATGTGGGCGGACAGTTCCAGCTGCTGTACTACGTGGACGACGCCAGCGCGCTGGACGCCGCCCAGGCGCAGGAGCTCGCCGCGCTGGCGCACGACACCATCGGCGTGCAGGCCATCGTTGTCGCCCAGCGCGGCACGGCACCCGCACCGCTGGCCACGCTGCTGGACGCGCAGGACGCCATCCGCCAGCGCTACGACCTGCAGCCGGGCAGCTGCTACCTGCTGCGCCCGGATCAGCACGTGGCCGCGCGCTGGCGCAACTTCGATGCCGCGCAGGTGCGCGCCGCCGTCGCCCGTGCCACTGCCAATGTCCCGGCCACTGCCGCCGCCTGAGAGCAAGAGGTTTCGCCATGCAAAGAGATGCCATGCCCCTGATCACCCAGCCCAACCTGTACGAGAGCGGCCAGCGCTATTTCCAGGCCTATACGCCCGGCGACGATTTCTACGAGGCCCTGATCGAGACCCACCAGGGCTTGACGGACGAGCAGAGCACGGCGGTGAACGCCCGCCTGATCCTGCTGCTGTCCAACCACATCGGCGACATCGGCGTGCTGCGCGAGGCCATGCGCATCGCCCGGGGCAATTTCTGAATTCCCGACCCGCAGACAACACCCAAGGAGACCATCATGTCCATCGTTCGTGGCGTCCACCATGTCGCCTACCGCTGCAAGAATGCCAAGGAGACCGTCGAGTGGTACAAGAAGTACCTCGACATGGATTTCATCCTGGCCATTGCCGAGGATGAAGTGCCCTCGACCAAGGATCCGGATCCGTACATGCACATCTTCCTGGATCTGGGCGGCGGCAACATCCTGGCCTTCTTCGAGCTGCCCACCAAGGACGAGATGATTGCGCCGTCCGACGCCAACACGCCGTCGTGGACGCAGCACCTGGCGCTCAAGGTCGATTCGGTCGAGGCCATGATGGCCGCCAAGGCGCGCATGGAGGCCGATGGCGTGGAAGTGCTCGGCCCCACGGATCACACGCTGTTCCAGTCCATCTACTTCCGCGACCCCTCGGGCCACCGCCTGGAGCTGGCCGCCGACACCACCACGCCCGAGATGGCCCAGGCGCTGGACAAGGTCAAGTGGGAGATGCTCGACGAGTGGGATCGCACCAAGAAAGCCCCGCAGCACGCCCGCTGGATGCACGACGGCACCGGCAAGCCCAGCTGAGCAGAGCTCCCGCAGTCCAATTACCCCCGACCCTCTGCAGCGCCCGCTGCAGGGGCACCAGTTTTTTCGAGAAAGACGCTCTTCCATGAAACTCGCCACTCTCCAGCAAGGCGGCCGCGACGGCACCCTGGTCGTCGTCAGCCGTGACCTCACGCGCCAGCGTGCCGTTCCTGCCATCGCCCGCACCATGCTTGCCGCGCTGGACGATTGGCACAACGTCGAGCCGCAGTTGCGCCAGGTCTATGAGGCCTTGAGCAGCGGCGCCATCGAGGGCGAGGCTTTCGACGAGGCCGCCTGCCACTCGCCGCTGCCGCGCACCTGGCAGTGGGCCGATGGCTCGGCCTACATCAACCACGTCGAGCTGGTGCGCCGCGCGCGCAATGCCGAAGTGCCCGAGAGTTTCTATTCCGACCCGCTGATGTACCAGGGTGGCAGCGACGGTTTCATCCCGCCGCGCGGCGATGTGGTGGCGCGCCCGGAGTGGGGCATCGACTTCGAGGCCGAGGTCACCGTGGTCACCGGCGACGTGCCCATGGGCGCCAGTCCTGCCGAAGCGGCCAGGGCCATCCGCCTGGTCATGCTGGTCAACGATGTGTCGCTGCGCGGCCTGATCCCGGCGGAGCTGGCCAAGGGCTTTGGCTTCTTCCAGTCCAAGCCGGCCAGCGCCTTCAGCCCCGTGGCCGTCACGCCCGATGAGCTGGGCGAGGCCTGGAGGGACGCCAAGGTGCATCTGCCGCTGCTCGTGCATCTGAACGGCGAGCTGTTCGGCAAGCCCAATGCCGGCGTGGACATGACGTTCGACTTCGGCCAGCTCGTGGCCCACGTGGCCAAGACGCGCAGCCTGTGCGCCGGCTCCATCGTCGGCTCGGGCACGGTGTCGAACAAGCAGGGCAACCTGTGGGGCTCGTCGATCGCCAATGGCGGCGTGGGCTACTGCTGCCTGGCCGAAGTACGCACCTACGAAACCATCGAGCAGGGCAAGCCCAGCACACCCTTCATGCAGCATGGCGATGTGGTGCGCATCGAAATGTTTGACGCCAGCGGCCAGAACATCTTCGGCACCATCGAGAACCGCGTGGATACGGCCAAGGCGCCCTGAATCCCCATTTTCCGGAAAGATCCCCATGAGCAAGCATTTCCTGACCGCCCTCGCCCTGGCCGCCGCCAGCCTGGCCGCCCATGCCCAGCAGCCTGTTGTGCTGAAGGTGGCGCATTTCTGGCCGCCCACCGCTATGAGCCAGCAAAAGGTGCTGGAGCCCTGGTGCGCAAAAATAGCCAAGGAATCCAATAACGAGTTGCAGTGCCAGATCTACCCGGCCATGCAGCTGGGTGGCACGCCGGCACAGCTGATTCAGCAGGCCATCGACGGCGTGGCCGACATCGTCTGGACGCTGCCCGGCTATACGGCAGGGCGCTTCCCGTCCATGGAGGTCATGGAACTGCCCTTCCTGACCAAGGACGCCGAGGGCGGCAGCCGCGCCGCCTGGGAGATCTATGAAAAATACGGCCAGAAGGACTTCGCCGGCGTCAAGCCCCTGGCCTTCAACGTACACGACCGTGGCCAGATCCACAACAACAAGCGCCCCATCACCAAGGTGGCGGACTTCCGTGGGCTGAAGATGCGTGCGCCCACGCGCCTGACCAACAAGATGGTCGCCGCCCTGGGCGCCACCCCGGTGGCCATGCCCATGCCGCAGACGCCCGATGCCGTCTCCAAGGGCGTGGTCGATGGCTACGTGCTGCCCTGGGAAGTCATCCCGACCATGAAGCTGCATGAGATGACCAAGTACCACTCGGAGATCAGCGCGCCGCAGCCGGGCCTGTACACCACGCTGTTCACCATTGCCATGAACCAGGCCAAGTACGACAGCCTGCCGGCCCACTTGAAGAAGGTGATCGACGCCAATTCTGGTGCCGATTTCTCGGCTTCCATCGGCAAGGCCTGGGACGAGTCGGCGCCGCCGGCGCGCAAGCAGGCGCAGGAGCGCGGCAACCAGTTCAACACCATCGGTGCCGCCGAGGTCGAAGGCTTCCAGAAGGCCACGGCGCGCGTGACCGAGGACTGGATCAAGGAAGTCACACCCAAGGGCTACGACGGCAAGGCCATGGTCGAGATGGCGCGCAGCCTGTCGGCCAAGTACGCCAAGTAAGCCGCTCGCTGCAGCGCAGCAACAGCGCAGCGCACCGCCCGTGGCAGGTGTGCGCCAGCGGTGCCTGCCGGCCGGGCGCCGCCTTTTCTCCTTTCACTCACCCATAGGCTGAAACCATGGCCGAAGTCTTCACCGCGCCCGACGAAGGCGTGCCGCCGCCGGCTGCGCCGCAGGATGCGCTGGGCCGCTTCCTGCTGGCCTGGGCCCAACTGTCGGCCCTGGGCGGCGTCGTGCTGCTCGCGCTCGTATGCTTGCTGTCCACCTGGAGCGTCCTGGGCCGCGCGCTGTTCGATTCGCCCCTGATGGGCGACGTGGAAATGGTGCAGGTCGCCTGCTCGCTGGCCATCTCGTCCTTCCTGCCCTACGCGCAGATGAAGAACGCCCATGTCATCGTGGATTTTTTCACGCACAACGCTGGCCCGCGCCTGCGCGCCGTGCTCGATCTGCTGGCCGCCCTGCTGCTGGCTGTGGTCGCAGCCTGGCTGACCTGGCGCAGTGCCGTCGGCGCCTGGGATACCTATCTGTCGGGCGAGACCTCCATGATCCTGGGCTGGCCCCAGTGGTGGGCGCACCTGACCATCGCGCCGGGCTTTGCGCTGCTGTCGCTGTGCGCGCTCTACACCGCCTGGGGCCGTCAGCAGATCCTGCGGGGGCTGGCATGAGCGGGGTGACGATTGGCTTCCTGATGGGCGCGCTGGTGCTGGTGCTGCTGGTGCTGCGCGTACACATCGCCATGGCCATGCTGGTGGCTGGCGGCCTGGGCTATGCCATGGTGTCGGGCTGGGGGCCGCTGGGCAGCTACGTCAAGACGATGGCTTTTGCGCGCTACTCGGTCTATGACCTGTCGGTCGTGCCACTGTTTCTGCTGATGGGCAATATCGCCTCGCGCGGGGGGCTGTCGCGTCGCTTGTTCCAGGCGACCAACGCCTTTCTGGGCCACTGGCGTGGCGGCGTGGCCATGAGCGCCGTGGGCGCCTGCGCCGGCTTTGGCGCGATCTGCGGTTCGTCGCTGGCCACGGCGGCCACCATGGGCCAGGTGGCGCTGCCCGAACTGCGCCGCTACCAGTATTCGCCGGCCCTGGCCACGGGTGCCCTAGCCGCCGGCGGCACTCTGGGCATCCTGATTCCGCCCTCGGTGGTGCTGGTCATCTACGCTGTGCTGGCCGAGCAAAACGTAGCTGCCATGTTCATGGCCGCACTGCTGCCGGGCTTGCTGGCCATGGCCGGCTACATGGTGGCCATTGCCATCTATGTGCGCGTGGTGCCCGGCAGTGGCCCGGCAGCGCCACGCATGAGCTGGCCCGAGCGCTGGAAGACGGTGCGCCAGGTCTGGCCCATCGTGGCGGTGTTCGTCACCGTGATCGGCGGCATCTACGGCGGCATCTTTACGCCCACCGAGGCGGCGGCCATCGGCACCATGGCTACCGGCGCGCTGGCTGTCATTACCCGCGAGCTGACCTGGAAGGGCCTGACACAGGCGGCTTTCGATACCGCCTCTGCCACGGCCATGATCTTCCTGATCCTGCTGGGTGCCGACCTGCTCAATGCCTTCTTTGCCCTGTCGCAGATGCCCACGGCAGTGGCGCAGTGGGTCTTGACCGCCGGCCTGTCGCCCATGCTGGTGCTGCTGGCCATTATCGTGATCTACCTGGTGCTGGGCTGCGTGATGGACAGCCTGTCCATGATCCTGCTGACCATCCCGATTTTTCTGCCCATCGTCATGGGCATGGACTACTGGGGCCTGAACCCCACCGACAAGGCCATTTGGTTCGGCGTGCTGGCGCTGATGGTGGTGGAGATCGGCCTGATCACGCCGCCCGTGGGCATGAATCTGTTCATCATCAACAGCCTGGCGCGCGACGTGCCCATGAAGGAAACCTACCGCGGCACCGTGCCCTTCATCGTGTCCGACCTGCTGCGCACCGCAGTGCTGGTGCTGGTGCCCGGCCTGTCGCTGTGGCTGGTGCATTTACTCAACTGACGCAAGCGCTCCTGTCATGCTCAAGCTTTATTCCTATTTCCGCAGCTCCGCCGCCTACCGGGTGCGCATCGCGCTGGCGCTCAAGGGCCTGCCCTATGAGACCGTGCCGGTGCATCTGCTCGCAGGCGGTGGCCAGCAGCACGCTCCGGCCTACCGCGCCACCAACCCGCAGAGCCTGGTGCCGGCATTGCAGGACGGCCAAGGCGGGGCGGTGCTCACGCAGTCGCTGGCCATCATCGAATATCTGGACGAGGCCCACGGCGGCGCGCCGCTGCTGCCTGCCGACTCCCTGGGCCGGGCGCGCGTGCGGGCATTGGCCCAGGCCGTGGCCTGCGACCTGCATCCGCTGAACAATCTGCGCGTGCTGCGCTACCTCAAGCACGAACTGGGCGTGAGCGACGCGCAAAAGGACGCCTGGTACGCGCACTGGGTGGGCCTTGGCCTGTCGGCCATCGAGGACATGCTGGCCGCCAGTCCGGCCACTGGGCGCTTTTGCCATGGCGACGCGCCCGGCCTGGCCGACTGCTGCCTGGTGCCGCAGGTCTTCAATGCCCGGCGCTTCAATTGCCGGGTGGAGGACTATCCGACCATCGCACGCATCACCGCAGCCTGCGAGGAGCTGCCGGCATTCCAGGCGGCAGCGCCAGACAGGCAGCCGGATGCGCAGTGAGGCTGGCGCGCTGGCCGGCTGAAATGACGGAGGGCGCCGGTGGCGCTCTTTTTTGTTGCACCCCGGCAGCTTTGTCCCACTTGGGACAAACGCCTCTGGCGCCGTGTCGGCCTCTGCCTACAATGGAAAATCGCACGATCGTACTTTTCCAACTCTGACAAAGGAAGACCCGCATGAGCGCTGACTACCAGGTACACGGCGATGTTGCCGTGATCACGCTGAACAATCCGCCTGTCAACGGCCTGGGGCTGTCCACCCGCCGGGCCGTCGTGCAGGGGCTGGAAAAAGCCCAGGCCGACGAGCAGGTCAAGGCCATTGTCATCACCGGAGCCGGCGGCGCCTTCTCCGGCGGTGCCGACATCACCGAGTTCGGCACCGACCGGGCCCTTGCCGAGCCCAATCTGCACTCCGTCATCGCCGCCGTCGAGCAGTCCGCCAAGCCGGTGGTGGCCGCCATCCACAGCGTGTGCATGGGCGGCGGGCTGGAGCTGGCCCTGGCCTGCCATTACCGCGTGGCCGCGCCCGGCTGCAACGTGGCGCTGCCCGAGGTCAAGCTGGGCCTGCTGCCCGGCGCCGGCGGCACGCAGCGCCTGCCGCGCGTGCTCGGCGTGGAGGCCGCGCTGAACATGATCGTCAGCGGCGAGGCCGTCAAGAGCGAGTTCATCGCCTCCGTGCCCGGCCAGAAGCTGTTCGACAAACTGGTCGATTCGCCCGAAGGACTGGCCGAGGGCGCGCTGTCGTTTGCGCGCGGCGTGGCCGATGAACATGCCAAGGGTGGCCCGCTGCCGCTGGTGCGCGATCTGCCGTGCAAGCACCCGCAGGGCGAGGCCTATTTCCAGTTCGCCCGCAACATGGCCCGAGGTATGGCCAAGAACTTTCCCGCGCCGGCCAAGTGCGTCGATGCCGTGGAAGCCGCCACCAAGAGCAGGAAATTCGACGACGGCCTCAAGGCCGAGCGCGACCTGTTCCTGCAGCTGATGTGGACGCCCGAGTCGCGCGCGCTGCGCCACCTGTTCTTTGCCGAGCGCGCCGCCAGCAAGATCCCGGACGTGCCCGCCGATACCCCGAAGCGCGACGTGAAGAAGGTGGCCATCATCGGCGCCGGCACCATGGGCGGCGGCATCGCCATGAATTTCCTGAATGCCGGCATCCCGGTGGTCATGCTGGAGATGAAGCAGGACGCGCTCGATCGCGGCGTGGGCATCATGCGCAAGAACTACGAAGCGCAGGTGGCCAAGAAGAAGTTGAAGCAGGACAAGTACGAGCAGCGCATGGCCCTGCTGTCCACCACGCTGGACTACGCCGACCTCAAGGACGCCGACCTGGTCATCGAGGCCGTGTTCGAGGACATGGGCGTCAAGGAGCAGGTCTTCAAGAAGCTCGACGAGGTCATGAAGCCGGGTGCCATCCTGGCCTCCAACACCTCCACGCTGGACTTGAACCAGATCGCCAACTTCACCCGCCGCCCGCAGGACGTGGTGGGCCTGCACTTCTTCAGCCCGGCCAACGTCATGAAGCTGCTGGAAGTGGTGCGTGGCGACGCCACCGCCAAGGATGTGCTGGCCACCGTGATGGCCGTGGCCAAGAAGATCCGCAAGACGGCCGTGGTCTCGGGCGTGTGCGATGGCTTCATCGGCAACCGCATGATCGAGCAATATGGCCGCCAGGCGGGCTTTTTGCTTGACGAGGGCTGCACGCCGCAACAGGTGGACAAGGCCATCGAGAAGTTCGGCTTTGCCATGGGGCCGTTCCGCATGGGCGACCTGGCCGGCAACGACATCGGCTGGGCGATCAGGAAGCGCCGCGCCGTGGAAAAGCCCGGCATGAAATACAGCAAGACGGCCGACCTGCTGTGCGAGATGGGCCGCTTCGGCCAGAAGGTGGGCAAGGGCTGGTACGACTACGTGCCCGGCAAGCGCGACGCCATCCCCAACGCCGAGGTCGAACAGATGGTCGCCAAGCACCGCGAGAGCCTGGGGCTTGCGCCGCGCAAGATCAGCGACGAGGAAATCGTGCAGCGCCTGGTGTATTCGCTGGTCAACGAGGCCGCGCACATCCTGGAGGAAGGCATCGCCAACAAGGCCAGCGATATCGACGTGGTCTACATCTTTGGCTACGGCTTCCCGGTGCATCGCGGCGGCCCTTTGAGCTACGCCAACGAGGTCGGCCTGTTCAACGTCGTGCAGGCGATGAAGCGCTTTGCCCAGAACCCGCAGGACGACGCCGCCTTCTGGCAGCCTGCGCCGCTGCTGCAAAAGCTGGTGGGCGAGGGCAAGCAATTTTGAGGTTGAGCGTTTGGCGTTGAGCGTTCAGCGCTCGACGCCAACCTGCGAAACGCACAACCCACAACGCACAACAGGAATTTGAAATGACCTCTGCAGTGATCGTCTCCACCGCCCGCACCCCCCTTGCCAAGAGCTGGAAGGGCGCTTTCAACATGACCCACGGCGCCACGCTGGGCGGCCACGCCGTGCGCGCTGCCGTCGAGCGCGCCGGCATCGAGCCGGCCCTGGTCGATGACGTCATCATGGGCTGCGCCAACCCCGAGGGCGCCACTGGCATGAACATCGCGCGCCAGATTGCGCTGATGGCCGACCTGCCGGTGACCACCTCGGGCATGACCATCAACCGCTTTTGCTCCTCGGGCCTGCAGACCATCGCCACCGCCAGCCAGCGCATCATCGCCGGCGAGGGCGACGTGTATGTCGCTGGCGGCGTGGAGAGCATCTCCTGCGTGCAGCAGGAGATGAACATGCACATGATCTTCGACCCGGCGCTGAAGAAGAAAAAGCCCGAGATCTACTGGTCTATGTTGCAGACCGCCGAGCAGGTAGCCCAGCGCTACGGCATTGGCCGCGACGCCATGGACGAGTACGGCGCCGCCAGCCAGCAAAAGGCCTGCGCCGCGCAGGCTGCCGGCTTGTTTCAAGATGAGATTGCGCCCATCGAAGTCACCATGGGCGTGGCTGACAAGACGCTGGGCCTGATCACCAAAAAGGTGACCGTCTCCAAGGACGAGGGCACGCGCGAGGGCACGACCTTCGAGGGCATCCACGGCCTGCGCTCGGCGCTGCCGGGCGGCCTGGTGTCTGCCGGCAACGCCAGCCAGTTCTCCGACGGCGCCGGTGCCTGCGTGGTGGTGAGTGAGGAGTTCGCACAGAAAAATGGCCTCAAGCCCCTGGGCCGCTTCCTGGGCTTTGCCGTGGCCGGCTGCGAACCCGACGAGATGGGCATCGGCCCGGTCTTTGCGGTGCCCAAGGTGCTCAAGAAGCTCGGCCTGAGAGTTGAGGACATCGACCTGTGGGAACTCAACGAAGCCTTTGCCGTGCAGGTCATCTACTGCCGCGACAAGCTGGGCATCCCCGCTGACCGCCTGAACGTCAACGGCGGCGCCATCGCTCTGGGCCACCCCTACGGCGTGTCCGGCCAGCGCCTGACCGGCCACGCGCTGATCGAGGGCAAGCGCCGGGGTGCCAAGCGCGTGTGCGTGACCATGTGCATCGGCGGCGGCATGGGCGCGGCCGGGGTGTTCGAGGTGCTGTAAGCACAAGCACGCTGGGCCTCCTGGACACTGGGCGCAACAGGCCCCGGTGTCCTCCACGCCCCGCGCAGGCTCAACGCCTGCGCGGGGTGTTTCGCTTTAAGTTTCGCTTTAATTTTGATAGCTATCAGCGCTTGACTGGCAAGGGTTGGGGCCACTTTTCATCATGATTGGGCGGCGCCTGCAGGCTTTAGGCGCCGGTGATGTCAGGTGCGGGTGCGTGGATGCGCCTGGAATCGCCAGCCGGCCACGCCGCCCATGACCACCACTGCGCTGCAAAAGCACGCCAGCGCCACGTTCATGCCCCAGCGGTCGGCGATCCAGCCGATGCCCAGCATGGGCGCCATCGAGCCCAGGTAGCCCACGACCAGGTAGGTCGACAACAGGCCCGAGCGGTTGTGCGGCGTGGCGATGCGGTTGATCATGGTCATGCCGGTCAACATGCACAGCGCATGGCCTAGCGCCGTCAGCAGCACGCCGCTGAAAAACAGCACGGTGCTGGCCGCCAGCAGGTTGAGCAGCAGCAGGGCGTTGCTCGCGGCCAGCGCCGCCATGCCGGCAAAGCCCGCCCAGCGCACCGGCATGTGCCGCGCCAGCAACTGAAGGCCCGAGGAGGCGAACAGAATCAGCGCCACGGCCGTGCCGCTCACCACCGGGCCATGCCAGGGGATCATCTGATCCAGGAACAGCGGGAGCATGGACGCATACAGGCCAAACACCCCAAAGGCCACGAAGGGCAGGGCGCAGGTCAGCACGAACACGCCCGAGTCCGCAGCCGCAGGCCAAGTCAGCCGGGGAACGATGTCGGCCCACACCGCCCGGCGCTGGGGCGTGCCGCCCTCGTGGACATGCTCGCGCACTTGGCGCAGGCCCACGATGCCCAGCACGGCCAGCACCAGCGTGGGCAGGTAGGCGGTCACCAGCGGCGCCGGCGCCCACTGCCCCAGGATGCCGCCCATCAGCGGCCCGACCCCGAAGCCGAAGGCGATGAGGATGCTGCTGAGCATGGCCATGCGGTGGCGTTTTTCCGGTGGCGCCACCTGCAAAAAGCCCAGCGACGCGCTCGTGGTGACCATGCTGGAGGCCGCCCCGACGATGAAGCGCCCCACAGACAGCGACACGGCGTTCCACGCCAGCAGGGACACCAGCGTGCCCAGCCAGATCGCCGCCAGGGCCCAGGCCATCGTCGTCTTGAAGCCCAGCACATCCGGCAGCCGCCCGAACAGCAGCAGGGCGCACAGCGCGCCGCCCATGTAGATCACGTAGATCAGCGAGACCTGCACGGTCTGCAGGTGCCAGGCCTCCTGGTACAGGCCGTACAGCGGGCTGATCAGCGCCGTGCCCATCACCCCCACGACCATGGCGAAGCTGAGCAGGCAAAGAGACCGGAAACCAGGGGACATGCAAGAAACACCAAGAGCAGCAGCGGCGCTGCAGGAAGGGAAAAGGACAGGGCGGGGCCACGGAGCCAGGCGGGGCGCGGCGGATGAACGGGCAAGACGCGTATTGTGCTCATGGCTTGACCCAGGCCGGCCCTTGCCCTGCTGGCCCTCGCCGGGGCTGCACTGGCTGGCGTCACCCAGCGGACAGCCACTGGCGCTGGCGGCCTCCCATAATTTCCTGCATGACCACCCCTTTGCGCACCACCCTCGACTTCCTGCTGCACGACTGGCTGCAGGCCTGCAGCCTCACTGACCGTGAACGCTTCGCCGACCATTCGCGCGAGACGTTCGACGCCGTGCTCGATACCTGCGAGCGCATCGCGCGCGAGAAATACGCGCCCTTCAACCGCACCGTGGACACGCAGGAGCCGCAGTTCGACGGCGAGAAAGTCATCCTGCCGCAATGCACCCATGACGCCCGGCGCGCCTATGCGGACAGCGGAATGCTCAGCGCCGCGCAGGACTATGCCCTGGGCGGCATGCAGCTGCCCTACGTGGTCGAGTCGGCGGCCAATGCGTTCTTCGGCGTCGCCTCCATCAGCATCGGCTCCAACTTGCTGACCACCGGCAACGCCAACGCCATTTTGGTGCATGGCACGCCGGCGCAGCAGCAGGTCTTTGCCGCCAATGAATTCAATGGCCGCTGGGCCGGCACCATGTGCCTGTCCGAGCCGCAGGCCGGCTCGTCGCTGTCGGACATCGCCACGCGCGCCGAGCCCGATGGCGCCGATTTTGCCGATGACCCGCTGGGCCCGCGCTACCGCCTCACCGGCAACAAGATGTGGATCAGCTCGGGCGAGCATGAGCTGACGGAAAACATCGTGCATCTGGTGCTGGCCAAGATCCCCGGCCCGGATGGCCGCCTGGTGGCGGGCACGCGGGGCATTTCGCTGTTCATCGTGCCCAAGCAGCTGGTC
Source organism: Melaminivora jejuensis (assembly GCF_017811175.1). Taxonomy (NCBI): domain Bacteria; kingdom Pseudomonadati; phylum Pseudomonadota; class Betaproteobacteria; order Burkholderiales; family Comamonadaceae; genus Melaminivora; species Melaminivora jejuensis. The sequence continues at coordinate 1,569,165 of NZ_JACWIJ010000002.1, read as the reverse complement.
GATACCGAGGGCCAGCTCACCGGCGAGCGCAACGACGTGGCCCTGGCCGGCCTGAACCACAAGCTGGGTTGGCGCGGCACGACCAATACGCTGCTGAACTTCGGTGAGGGCAGATACCCGGTGCGCGGCGGCGCGGGCGCCATCGGCTACCTGGTAGGCCAGCCGGGCGAGGGCCTCAAGTGCATGTTCCACATGATGAACGAGGCGCGCATCGCCATCGGCATGGCCGCGACCATGCTGGGCCTGGCGGGCTATTACGCCAGCCTGGACTATGCCAAGACCCGCCTGCAAGGCCGCCCGGTCGGCGCCGGCGGCAAGGATGCGACCCAGCCCCAGGTGCCGCTGATAGCGCACGCCGACATCAAGCGCATGTTGCTGGCGCAAAAGAGCTGGTGCGAGGGCGCCCTGGCGCTGAACCTGTACTGTGCGCGCCTGGTCGATGAGGGCCGCACGGGCGAAACCCAGGCCGCCGCCAACGCCCGGCTGCTGCTGGAGGTGCTGACCCCGATTGCCAAGAGCTGGCCCAGCGAAAACTGCCTGGAGGCCAACAGCCTGGCCATCCAGATCCACGGCGGCTACGGTTACACGCGCGACTTTCCCGTCGAGCAGTACTGGCGCGACAACCGCCTGAACATGATTCACGAGGGCACGCACGGCATCCAGGCGGCCGACCTGCTGGGGCGCAAGGTGGTCATGCAGGGCGGCGCCGGCCTGACGCTGCTGGCCGAGACCATCAGCGCCACCATGGAGCGCTCGCGCCAGCACAAGGCGCTGGCCCCGTGGGCCGACCAGCTGGCCGTGGCGCTGCAGGACGTGCTGGCGGCCACGCAGGCGGCCTGGGCGTCGGGTGATCCGCAGGAGGCGCTGGCCAACGCCGTGCCCTACATGCAGGCCTTTGGCCATATGGTGCTGGCCTGGGTCTGGCTGGACGTGGCCGCCAGCGTGCTGGAGCGCGACCCGGCGCTCCACGATGCCGCCAATGCTGGTCGCATGGGCGCAGCGCGCTACTTCTTCGGCTACGAGCTACCGCGCATCACGCCCTGGCTGGCCGTGGCGGCGCGGCGCGACATGACCTGCGCGCAGATGGCGCCGGACATGTTCTGATGCTGGGTGGCCGTCTTTCTACAATCGTCCGATGGCCCGCAAGCAACTCCCCATCGGCATCCAGACCCTGGCCAAGATCCGTGCCAAGGACTGCTACTACGTGGACAAGACGCCGATTGCGCTGCGGCTGATAGCGCAAGGCTCGTACTTTTTCCTGTCGCGCCCGCGGCGCTTTGGCAAGAGCCTGTTCCTGGACACGCTCAAGGAGCTGTTCGAGGGCAACCGGGCGCTGTTCGAGGGGCTGCACGCCGAGCAGCACTGGGATTGGTCAGTCAAGTACCCGGTGCTGCGCTTCAGCTTTGGCGGTGGCTTGCTGGGCAGCGTGGAGGACTTGCGCGCCAGCCTGGACGAGCAACTGGGCACCTTCGAGGCGCGCCACGGCCTGCCCGCCGAATACCCCGATGCGCGCAGCCGCTTCAAGCGCCTGATCCTGCGCCTGGCCGAGCAGACCGGCCAACGCGTGGTGGTGCTGATCGACGAATACGACAAGCCCATCCTCGACCGCATCGAAGACCAGGACGTGGCGCTGCAGCTGCGCGAGGTGCTCAAGGACTTTTATTGCGTCATCAAGGACAGCGATGCGCACATCCGCTTTGCCTTTCTCACGGGCGTATCCAAGTTCAGCAAGGTCAGCATTTTCTCGGGCCTGAACAACCTGGAAGACATCACCATCAGCCCCGAGTACAGCAGCATCTGCGGCTACACCGATCATGATGTGGACACCGTGTTCGCGCCCGAGCTGCCGGGTCTGGATCGAGGCGAGATCCGGCGCTGGTACAACGGCTACAGCTGGCGCGGCGAGTCGGTCTACAACCCCTTCGATGTGCTGCTGCTGTTTCGCAACCGCCAGTTCCAGCCCTACTGGTTCGAGACCGGCACGCCCACCTTTTTGGTCAAGCTGCTCACGCGGCGGCGCCAGTTCACGCCCGCGCTGGAAAACGTCTTCGAGTCGGCCACGCTGCTGTCGAGCTTCGAGGTGGACAACATCGCCACCGAAGCGCTGCTGTTCCAGGCCGGCTACCTCACCATCACCGGCGAGCGCTACCGCCCCGGGCGGCTGGCGCTGCAGCTGTCCTATCCCAACCTGGAAGTCAAGACCAGCCTGAACAACAGCCTGCTGGGCGCACTGTGCGGCGCCACCGAAGTGCCCGAGCGCTACATCAACCCGGTCTATGACCTGCTCGAAGCGGGCGACCTCGCGGGGCTGCAGCAACTGCTGCACAGCTTCTTTGCCAGCATCCCGCACGACTGGTACCGGGGCAACCCCATCGCCCAATACGAGGGCTACTGGGCCAGCGTCTTCTACAGCTACTTTGCTGCGCTGGGGCTGGACATGGTGCTGGAGGACGCCACCAACCAAGGCCGCATCGACATGGCGCTGCGCTGGCTGGGGCAGACCTGGCTGTTCGAGTTCAAGGTCGTGGAGCTGGTGCCTGAAGGGCGGGCCATCGAGCAGCTGCAACAGAAAAACTACGCCGACAAATACCGCGCCAGCGGGCCGGTGCATCTGGTGGGCGTGGAGTTCAGCCGCGAGAGCCGCAACATCGTGGCATTCGATACGCTGACCGTGGGTAGCTGAGGCGCTTGCTTCCTCTGCCTCTTGAGGGTGCGTCTTCACCCCCTCATCCTTTGAGGAGCACCTCTTCCCCCCTCCCCCCCTGGGGGAGGGCTGGGGTGGGGGCCAGCGACGCTGGCCGCACGGCATGGCGCGCCAGAACCAGCCGGCCCCCATCCCGGCCTTCCCCCAGCGGGGGAAGGAGCCAGGACAGCGCACGCCTGCATCGGGCGCAGCGCATGGCAGCACACCGCCTGCATCAGCCCCGCAGAACTCCTGTTTTGATAGCTGTCAGTGCTTGCCCGGCAAGGGTTTGCAGCCGATTTGACCTGAAAATCAGCAAAAAAACGCCGCAAAACCCCGCCTCCAGACCCCAGGCCGCCCCAAAACCGTCCGAAGCAGCCTGTTTCCGCTCTGTTTTAACAATCAAATCAGCCTGAAAGCCCCGTCTGGCAAGCGCTGATAGCTATTATTTTTGATAATTCTTCACCCCCGCATCGATGGTGCCTGCCGGGATGCGCCGATGCTGCCTGAGCACCGGGCCGGGCAATCGCCCATGCGACAGGGGCGCCCGTACCCGGGCCGGCACAATGATTGCCGCTTGTTTTCCCTCACTCACAACCCTACGGAGACCCCCACCATGGCACGCACGGTGCAGCAACTTTTCGATCTTTCCGGCAAGACTGCCCTGGTCACGGGCGGCTCGCGCGGCCTGGGCCTGCAGATGGCCCATGCCCTGGGCGAGGCCGGCGCGCGCATCGTGCTCAGCTCGCGCAAGGCGCAGGACTTGCAGGAGGCCGCCGCCGAACTGCAGGCCGCTGGCATCGACGCCCAGTGGATCGCCGCCGACTGCGCCAGCGAGGACGACATCCAGCGCCTGGCGCGCGAGACGCTGGCCCTGCTCGGCCACGTGGACATCCTGGTCAACAACGCCGGCGCCAGCTGGGGCGCACCGGCCGAAGACCACCCCACCGCCGCCTGGGACAAGGTCATGAACCTGAACGTGCGCGGCTACTTCCTGCTGTCGCAGGCGATTGCCAAGGGCAGCATGATCGGGCGCAAGGGCGGGCGCATCATCAACATTGCCTCCATTGCCGGCCTGGGCGGCAACCCGGCGCAGATGAAGACCATCGCCTACAACACCTCCAAGGGCGCAGTCATCAATTTCACGCGCGCGCTGGCCGGCGAGTGGGGCGGCTACGGCATCACCGTCAACGCCATCTGCCCGGGCTTCTTCAAGACCAAGATGGCCACTGTGCTGATCGAGCAGCTGGGCGAGGAAAAAATGGCCCTCCAGGCGCCGCTGCGCCGCCTGGGCGACGACGAAGACCTCAAGGGCATCACGCTGCTGTACGCCAGCGACGCCGGCAAGCACATCACCGGCCAGTGGCTGGCGGTGGACGGCGGCGTGAGCGCGCTGGTCGGCTGATGGCAATGGACATGCAGACGCAGGCGCAAGGGTCGCAGCAGCCCGGGCGCGACGTGCTGGACTTCGGCGCCGACATCCCCTTCATCCGCGAGCTGGGTGTCACGCTGCACCACATGGCCGATGGCGAGTCCGAGCTGCGCTACCAGGTGCAGCCGCGCCACACCAACTCCTTTGCCGTGGCGCACGGCGGCGTCACCATGACGCTGCTGGACGTGGCCATGGCCGTGGCGGCGCGCAGCGTGACGCCCGACATGGGCGTGGTCACCATCGAGATGAAGACCAGCTTCATGCAGCCCTCGCGCGGCGCCCTGGTGGCGCGCGGGCGGCTGCTGCACCGCACGCGCTCGACGGCCTTTGCCGAGGCCACCGTCCACGACCAAGAGGGGCGCCTGTGCAGCCAGTCCACCGGCACCTTCCGCTACGTGCCGCGCGCCGACGCCAGCGCCCAGCCGGCCACCGACTGAAACCGCCCGAAACCTGGGATTCCCCTCCGGGTTATGGGTCAAAAGTGCTGGAAAGCCTTGCCAGGCAAGCGCTGATAGCTATCAATTTTGAATATCATTGTGCAACTCAAGGAGTGACCATGCCACGCAATCAGCAAATCCTGCTCGACAACCGCCCCAGGGCGAGGCCACGGCGGCCAACTTCAAGCTGGTCACCACCGACACCCCGGCGCTGGCGCAGGGCCAGGTGCTGGTGCGCCACCACTACCTGAGCCTGGATCCCTATATGCGCGGGCGCATGAACGACGCCAAGAGCTACGCCGCCTGCCAGCCGCTGGGCGAGGTCATGCAGGGCGGCACCGTAGGCGAGGTGGTCGAGAGCCGCCACCCCGACTACCACAGCGGCGACCAGGTGGTCGGCATGGGCGGCTGGCAGGAGTGGAGCGTGGTCGATGCCGGCCAGCCCGGGATGCTGCGCAAGGTGGACACCACGCACGTGCCGCTGTCGTACTACCTGGGCGCCGTGGGTATGCCCGGCGTCACCGCCTGGTATGGCCTGACGCAGATCATCGACCCCAAGGAGGGGCAAACCGTGGTGGTCAGCGCGGCCACCGGCGCCGTGGGCAGCGCCTTCGTCGCCCTTGCCAAGGCGCGGGGCTGCCGCGTGGTCGGCATTGCCGGCGGGCCGGACAAGTGCCGCTACGCCACCGAGGAGCTGGGTTTTGACGAGTGCATCGACCACCGCCAGCACCCGGACTTGAAATCCATGTCCGCCGCCCTGAAGGCCGCCTGCCCGAACGGCATCGATGGCTACTTCGAGAACGTCGGCGGCCACATCCTGGACGCCGTGCTGCTGCGCTCCAACGCGTTTGCCCGCGTGGCCGTGTGCGGAATGATCGCCGGCTACGACGGCCAGCCGCTGCCGCTGCAAAACCCGGCGCTGATCCTGATCAACCGTATGCGGGTCGAGGGCTTCATCGTCAGCGAGCACATGCAGCTGTGGCCGCAGGCGCTGCGCGAGCTGGGCGCCCTGGTGGCAGCCGGCAAGCTGCGTCCGCGCGAGAGCGTCGCTGAAGGCCTGGCCGCAGCGCCCGAGGCCTTTCTGGGCATGTTGCGCGGCAGGAATTTTGGCAAGCAGCTGGTCAAGCTGGTCTGACGGGAGGCGCCATGATCGAGAACTTCGAAGGCAAGGTGGCACTGCTCACGGGCGCCGGATCGGGCTTCGGCCTGGAGTGCGCGCGCATCGGCGCGCGCCGGGGCATGAAGCTGGTGCTGGTCGATGTGCAGCGCGATGCGCTGGACGCCGCCGCTGCCGAGATGCAGGCCCTGGGCGCCGAGGTGCTGGCGCGGCGCGTCGATGTGTCCGATGCCCAGCAGATGGAGCAGCTGGCAGCCGACGTGCAGCAGCACTGGGGCGCGCCGCACCTGGTGTTCAACAACGCCGGCGTCGGCTCGGGCGGGCTGGTCTGGGAGAACTCGGTGCGCGACTGGCAGTGGGTGCTGGGCGTGAACCTGTGGGGCGTGATCCACGGTGTGCGCCTGTTCACGCCCATGATGCTGGACGCCGCCCGCGCCGATCCGGCCTGGCGCGGCCACATCGTCAACACCGCCAGCATGGCCGGCCTGCTCAACCCGCCCAACATGGGCGTCTATAACGTCAGCAAGCACGCCGTGGTCAGCTTGAGCGAGACGCTGTACCACGACCTGTCGCTGGTCACGACCCAGGTGGGCGCCAGCGTGCTGTGCCCCTACTTCGTGCCCACCGGCATCATCGCCAGCGAGCGCAACCGCCCCGCCGACATGGCGGATGAGCAGCTGACACCCAGCCAGCGCATCAACGCGGCGATGACCGTGAAGGCGGTCGAGAGTGGCCGCGTCAGCGCCGCCGAGGTGGCGCAAAAGGTCTTCGACGCGGCGGCGGCAGGCCAGTTCTACATCTACAGCCACCCGCAGGCGCTGGGCAACGTCAGCAGCCGCATGGACGCCATCGTGCAGGGCGCCAACCCGCCCGACCCGTTTGCCGAGCGGCCCCAGGTGGGCGAGCAGCTGCGCGCGGCGCTGCGCGGGCAGTGATGCCGGGCGGTTGAGTCAGAACACAAGGACGGGCCGTTTGCAAGGCCCGTTTTTTTTGGTCAAAAACGCTGTAAACCCTTGTCCAGTAAGCGCTGACAGCTATCTTTTTTGAGAATCTGGCAGCTTTTGCTGGAATACGGGAAACCCTGAGTCCAAGGCTTGAGCAGGTTGTGTCGTGGAACCGGGCGCGGGTGTGCCGTTACCCATGCGTGCGGCAGTGCCTTGCCTGCGTCTTGCCGATCCGCAGGCGCTCTGCCCATCGGTGTTTTCCAGACAGACCCTTATCCATTCTTGCGTTGGCAGGAGCTTTTTCATGACCATCCCCTACGACTCCGTTGAAGGCCGTGCGCGCTACATCGACCAGGCCATCCTCTACGTGGACGCGCGCGAAAGCTGGAAGGTGGGCGACTTTGGCCAGACCATCGCCGAGTACCGCGCCATCACCTACCAGGGCGTGCCCCTGAGCGATGCCATCGGCGTGGTGGCCCTGGCGGTGGACAAGACCGCCGACGGCTACACCCTGTATGCCACCTCGACCAGCGGCACGCGCGAGTTCTACAGCGCCCGCCTGGATCACGCGGGCAGCGTGCTGGAGGTGCGCGCGCTGGACGACCGTGAGCTGATCCAGGCCGAGATCGCCCTGGGCACCGACCTGAACGGCAATGGCGGCATCGGCGGCGGCACCGTGCTCTACACCGACAGCCAGGAACTGGACATCAGCGTCAACGAGCTGGGGCAGCTGTGCATCGACAACGGCCTGGGCACGCTGGTGCCGCTGTTCTTTGGTGGCGCTGCCGTCACCGTGGACACCCTGGGCGATGCGCTGGACATCACCGATGTGCTGGCCACCAGCAACGGCTACCAGCTGTGGGTGGCGGACTACCAGGGCAACGTGGTGCAGGTGGGCTTCAGCACCGGCGGGCACAGCAGCACGGTCACGGCGCTCACGCCCGAGCAGGTGCGCGCCGCCGAGGCTGCGCGCAACGTCGATCTGAACAACCGCACCGACACGCCGCTGACCGAGGGCTGGACGGCCATGCTGCAGACCGAGGCCGTGCGCGGCCTGGTCGAGCAGCTCACCGCCGACGGGCAGCGCCTGGGCCATGCCGACCTGGTCAACATCGTGGCCACCGCCATCGCCAGCGTGCCGCCGGGCCAGCAGGTCGGCGCGGCGCTGGTGGGCGACCTGCGCGCCATCGCAGCGCGCGGCCAGGCGCTGTTCGGCCAGGACGCCGAGAGCACGGACTACCTGAGCTTCGTGTTCGACCAGATGGTCAGCACCAGCCGGGCCAACAGCTTCTATACCGGCGGACAGACGCGCGCCAGCGCCCTGGGCAGCCTGAACGCCGAGTCGAGCGCCGAGCAGCTGCAAAAGCTCGGCGGCAAGTGGCTGCTGGGCCTGGACTTGCCCAACCCCACGACCGAGGGCGACACCGCCAACCCCGAGGCGCGCGCCGCCACCGGGGTGTACAAGGTCTTCGACGCGCCGCTGTTCGGCAGCGCCGGGCCGCAATTTACCGACGTCAACCAAGGCTCGGCGGGTACCTGCTACCTGATGGCTTCGGCGGCGGCGGTGGCGCATTCCAAGCCAGGCGCCATCGAGGCGGTGTTCGTCAGCAATGGCGCCAACGCCCTGGGCCAGCAGACCTATGGCGTGCGCCTGTATGACGGGCGCGGGCAGACGCACTGGGTCACCGTGAACAACCAGCTGGTGGTGGCCAGCGCCGAGGACGACGTGCCGCTGTACTCCAAGCTGGCCAACACGCTGACTCCGCAGGACACCAAGCTGTGGCTGCCGCTGCTGGAAAAGGCCTATGCCCAGATGAACGAGCAGGGCTTCCTGGGCCGCGAGGCCATGAGCAACGGCAAGAACGCCATGTGGGCCATTGAGGGCGGCTTCAGTGAGGCCGGCAGCTATATCCTGGGCACGGGTTCGTGGACATACAGCGACGACGCCGAGGACGTCGGCTACCAGGTCAACCACAACCCCTTGACCACCGTCCAGCTGCTGCCCGAGGGCCTGAGCGATGTGCAGGTGCTGGCGCGATACCTCAACGGTGGCAACACCTTGTTCGTCGGCTCTTCGGCCAACACCCACGATGCCGACCAGCGCATCCTGTTCACCGAAGGCCACGCCTACATCATCATGGACGCCGACCCGGCGGACGCGCACAACACCACGGTCACGGTCTATAACCCCTGGGGCTCGACCACGCCGGACAATCCCAACTACGTCGCCCCCTTTGCCGCCGATATGGCCGACCTGGTCGGCGTCGAAGGTCTGTCGTTCTGGCTGTATGACTTCTGAGCAACCGGGCGGTCGCCCAGGTGGCAGTTAAGCTTGCGGGCTTTGCTCCTGTCTGAGAAAGCCTGCCCATGTCCATCCAGTGGTTCCCCGGTCACATGCACCTGACGCGCAAGGCGATCGGCCAGCGCATCAAGGACATCGACGTCGTGATCGAGCTGCTGGATGCGCGCCTGCCGGCCTCCAGCGCCAACCCGCTGCTGGCCGAGTTGACCGAGGGCCGGCCCACGCTCAAGGTGCTCAACAAGCAGGATCTGGCCGATGCCGCGCGCACGCCGGCCTGGCTGGACTGGTACAACGCCCGCCCCGGCACGCGCGCCATTGCGCTCGACGCTTCGGACACGGCCCCGGCGCGCCGGCTGATCGAGGGCTGCCGGCAATTGGCGCCCACGCGCCGGGGCATGGCGCGGCCCATGCGCGTGCTGATCGTGGGCGTGCCCAATGTCGGCAAGTCCACGCTGATCAACACCCTGTCGGCCCGGCGCGAGGCCAGGACTGGCGACGAGGCCGGCATCACCCGGCAGGAGCAGCGCATCGTGCTGGACGATGACTTCTACCTCTGGGACACGCCCGGGATGCTGTGGCCGCGCATCGTCGTGCCCGAAAGCGGCGAGCGCCTGGCTGCCAGCGGCGCCGTGGGGCGCAACGCCTATGACGAGGAGGAGGTGGCCATGGCGCTGCTGGCCTACCTCAAGCAGCACTACGCCGCCTTGCTGGTGGCGCGCTACAAGCTGGCCCGGCCCGAAGCCGAGATCGCTGCGCTGCACGACGATGAGCTGCTGGATTTGATCGCACGCAAGCGCGGCGCGGTCATGAGCGGCGGGCGGCTGAACCTGCAAAAGGCCGCCGAGATCGTGCTGACCGACCTGCGCAGCGGCAGCATCGGGCGCGTGACGCTGGAGACGCCGGACGAATATGCCGCCTGGCTGGCGGCTGCACACGAGCGCGAGGCCGAGCGCGCCGAGCGCCGCGCCGAGCAGCGCAAGCGCGACGAACGCCGGGCGCGCCGCACGGGCGAGTGAGGCGCGGGCGCGGCGCTGCCGCCGTGCCCCCGAAGCCTGGGCAGGGCCGCAGGGCGTGCTCGCGCGCAGGGGTGTGGTGCGTTATGCGTCGGACGCGCGGATCACCACGCCAGCGCCGTGCCGGCATCGTCCCAAAATAGGATGCGGCGCACCTCCTGATAGCGCGAGGTGGCGGGCGCCAGCGCATCCGGGGCGGCGCGCTTGCGCAGCAGGACGACATGGCCGGCCTGGGTGCCGACGGCCAGCAGGCCGCCATCGTCCGGTGCCAGCGCCAGGCAGGTCGGCGTTGCCCCCAGGTGGTGGCGCCACAGCGTCTGCCCAGCGGCGCCGTGACCCGCCAGGTCGCCGCCGGCATCGGCCTGCAGCACCACGTCGTGCCAGGTGGCCCGGGTGGTGGCTGGCGGGGCGGGCGGCGGCTCGTCCACCGGGGCGATGTCCAACCCCTGCGCCGCGATGCGCCAGCACGGCGGCCACTGCCGGGATGCGTCCGGCTGCAGCCAGCACAGCAACGCCCCATCAGCCTGCCAGCGCAGCGCCTGCACACGCAGGCCGTGGCGCGCTGCGTGGGCGGCATAGGCGGCCGGGGCGAAGACGAAGCGCTGGTGCAGGCGTTCGCTCAGGCCGGCGTCGCCCAGCGCCTGGATGCGACGGCGCAGCCGCAGTACGGAAGCGGCCTGCAAGGGGGTGCGGGTGTCGCGCACAGCGGGAGCTGGCGGCCCGGGCGGCTCCTGTGGCGCCGGCGGCTGCGGCGGCTGCGGCGCTGCCGCTGCTGCAGCACCTGCTGCGCCGTCTGCTGCATCGCTTGCCGCGTCATCTGCCGCCGCAATCCGATCCGCCTGCCCGGCCCAGCGGGCGCGCACGGCGGCGGCGTAGCTGCGCCCGGCCTCCTGCCAGACGCGCGACAAGGCCATGATCTGCGGGCCGAGCACCTCCGCATCGCTGGCGTGCGGCGGCAGGGGCGGCAGCAGCGCCGGCTCCAGGGGGGTGGGCGCCAGCGTGTCCAGGCCGGCGTGCAGGCGCTGCTCCTGCTGGGCCTGATCGGCCAGCAGGCGCTGCTCGACCTCGGTGAACAGGGCGCACAGTTGCTGCAGGTGCAGCGCGGCATCGGCAGGCAGGGGCGTGCGCACCTGGCTCTGGCGCTGGCTGTAGCTCAGCGCCAGCCCGGGCGGGTGGGCTGTGCCGGAGGGTAGCGGTGCGTCGTCCGCCAGCACTTCGATCTGGTAGCTGGCGTGGGCGTCGTCCTCGGCGTCGCCGGGGCGCTCCTGGCCGTTGCGCCAGCTCAGCTTGAGAGCCGCGCCCTGGCGCCGGCCACCATGCCAGCCGGGCACGCGCGCCCCTGCCCAGGTGTCGTCCAGCCACAGGCCGGCGCGCTCGGGGTCGCTCCAGTCGTTGAGGCGGTCGGTGAACAGGGGCAATTGCACCAGCGCCATGACGCGCTCGGGCGTCAGGCTGGCGTGCAGCCGGGCGCGCAGCAGCCGACCGCTGCGGCGCTCGTGTTCGGCAGTGCGCCAGTAGTGCAGCACGAGCTGCCACAGGGGCAGTAGGGCCTGGGCAGCGGTGGTGCCAGGGGCAGCAGCGTCCGGGGCCGTGTCGTGGGCGGCAGCGGCAGCGCTGTCCGCCTCCGGCTCCAGCCGGCTCCAGGCGCCGGGCTGGCCGGCTGCGTCGTAGCTGCGCCACTGGCACAGCAGCCCCCAGGCGTTGGCGCGCGGCGCTGGCGCCAGGCGCTGCAGCCAATTGCGCGCCCGGCTGATGCCGCCGGCCCCGGATGGCGGCGGCGCGCTGTCGGGCAGGGCCAGCCAGAAGTCGTGCTGCTTCCAGTCGCTGATAAACAGGCCGTCGTGGAAGGCGTCGCCATCCTCGTCCACATGGCTGCGCGTGACCAGGAAGTCCACCTGCTGCCACCAGCCTGCTGCCTTGTGCCGGCTCTTGTCGGGCAGGGCGGCGTGCAGCAGCCAGCGCAATGCCTGCGGGCTGGGGGGAGTGTGCGCAAAGAGGCCGGTGCCGGCGTCCGGCGAGGTGGTCTGCTCAGGCGGGGAGGCTGCGGGGGCGGGCATGGGGCATGGTAGCCAACTGCCAACCTGCCCAGGTGTGGTGGCGGATCCGCCTTGCTGCGCCTGCAGAAGATGGCGCGTGGCGCGTTGTGCCAGCGCCCAGCGCCGCCCAGCGCACGACCCAAGACCCCCAGGCGGGCGCTGCCGGCAGTCGTTGCCAGCGGACTAGCGGACTATCGTTGCCCCTGCCGGGCCGGCACGATCTGGCCGGCCTGCACGTATTGCTGGTATTGCGCGTGCGTCAGGGCGGCCTGGCCTGCCGAGTCGTCAGGCGTCGTCCAGCGCACGATCACGCTGTCGGCTGCCGGGTACAGCTCCACCCGGCCCGCCGGGATGGTCAACTGCGGGCCGTCGCCCTCGCGGTAGTGAACCTGGCCGTGAAGGGTGGCGCCGTGGTGGTCGGTCTGGCCGCTCTGGCCGCTTGGGCTGGTCTTTTGCTGCATGGGTGTCCTCCTGGAATGGCGGGCAGGTTTGCCTGCGGCCAGTGTGTCCAGGAGCCGACGCCGCACCAGGGCCGGGCGGCGCCAGCGCCGGTAGGACGCCGCCGTCCGCTCCCGCACGCATCGACAGGCAAGTCGGCAAACAAATCGGCAGGCAAGGGCTGGAAAGGGGATTTTTGACATCTTTTTGGCCTCAAAGCCACGCCAGTCAAGCGCTGGCAGCTATGGTTTCGAGAGTTGACCAGCCTGCCAGGGCAGGCCGGTCAGCAGGTGCTGCCAGTCTTGCAGATGCCCGGGCGCCGTGGCTGCACCCAGCTCGGCACCTGGCCAGCTCAGGCCGCTGCTGATGACCAGGGGCTGGCCGGTCACCGGGTGCGCCAGGCTGAGTTGCCAGGCGTGCAGCCACAGCCGGGACTGCCCCAGCCGCGCCGCCCACCAGCGGTTCAGCGGCCCCTTGCCGTGGGTGGCGTCGCCGATGATGGGGTGGGCGATGTGCTTGAGGTGGCGCCGGATCTGGTGGCGCCGGCCCGTGCCCGGCTCGGCCAGCACCAGCGATGCGCGCGTGCTGGCGAAGCGTGCATCGCTGGCCTCGGGCAGCTCCAGCCGCGCCAGGCACGACAGGCGGGTGTGGGCTGGCTGCGCTGCGGCATCGGGCGCGGCGTCGTGCGGGCGCAGGGCGTGATCCACCTCGGCACGCGCCGGCGCCCAGCCACGCACCAGGGCCAGGTAGCGCTTGTCCACGGCCTGCGCGGCAAAGGCTTCGGCCAGGGCGCGGGCGGCCTGGGCGTGCAGCGCCATGAGCAGCACCCCGCAAGTGCCCTTGTCCAGGCGGTGTGCCGGATGGACGCGCTGGCCGAGCTGGTCACGCAGCGTCTGCAGCACGAAGCGCGTCTCGCCGGCATCCAGCCCGGTGCGGTGTACCAGCCAGCCGGCGGGCTTGTGGACGGCCACCAGGTGCTCGTCGCGCCACAGAATGGGTAGGGGCGAGGGCGCGCAGGAGGCTTCTTGCATGGGTTTTTCTGGGCGCATTCTTCGGCTGTGGGTGGGATGGGCAGGGCGGGGCAAGCGTAATCGAGCCGCTGGCGCGCCATTCCTACAGCGCCAGGGCATGGGCGATGGCGTGCGCGGCACCGCGCGCAGCCTACGGTGGCGTCCTGGGTTGCCGACCCCGGGCGGTGCGCGGTGCGCCGCCCGCATCCTGTAAGGAACAGCCGACATGAACTCCTCCGACCTGCGCGAGACCATGAGCAACGTCATCGCCTACGACGATGCGCGCGAGAGCGCTCCGCTGGAGCACGAAATCACCCTGCTGACCGGCGTCGGCCTGATCGCCTGCGCCTTCTTCACGCCCTCGCGCACTCGCGCTGTGCTGCACGCCGTCGTCGGGGGCGCGCTGCTGCTGCGCTCGGCCAGCGGGCGCGATGGGATGCGCAAATGGGCGCGCCCGCAGCGCGAGGCCAAGCCGCGCAGCCGGATACTGGTCACGCCCTGAGTCCCGGCCCTGGTGGGGCGGCGACCGCAGCCGCCACAGCCACCCCGCTGCTGTCCAGGAATTTTTTTCCGGACAGCTGGCGCGCATTGTGCGCTGCAGCACAATGTGTACCGATGACTGCCACTCTGCGCTCCACCCGGCTGCCGCTGTCCCTGCTGCTGGCTCCTTGCCCTGACGATCCCGCACCGCTGGTGCTCTACCACGGGCGCTGCGCCGACGGCTTTGCCGCCGCGCTGGCGGCCTGGCGCTTCTATGGCGGGCGCGCCGAGTGCGTCGGCCTGACGCATGGCCAGGTGCAGTCGCTGCAGGATTTGCCGCCACTGGCCGGTCGCTTTGTCTATGTGCTGGACTTTGCCTTTGGCCCCGAACTGCTGGCTGCCATAGCCGCCCAGGCGGCGCGGCTGGTGCTGCTGGATCACCACAAGAGTGCCGCCGAGCAGTTGGCCGGCTTCGAGTGCCGCTGCGGCGCCGTGCATTTCGACATGGACAAGTCCGGTGCGCGCCTGGCCTGGGACTACTTTTTTCCCGAACAGCCCCTGCCCGATCTGGTGCGCTTCGTCGAGGATCGCGACCTGTGGCACTGGCGCCATGAGCAGACGGCGGGCTTCGTCGCCGCGCTCGATCTGGAACCGTTCGACTTTGCGCGCTGGAGCGAGATCGCCGATTTCTCTGCCCGGCAGGTGCAGGACTTCGTGGCGCGCGGGCGGGCCATGGACGAGAAATTCCGCCACTTGGCGCAGGACGTGGCACGCGCCGCCCAGCCGCTGGTCTTCAACGGCCAGGCCGGCCTGATGGTCAATGCGCCGGGGGCCTTCCACAGTCTGGTGGGCGAGATCGTCTCGCAGCGCAGCGGCAGCTTTGCCCTGATGTGGACGGTGGCCGAGGACGGTCAGGTCAAGGTCGGCCTGCGTTCGCAGCGCGGCTACGACTGCTCGCCGTTGGCGGTGAGCATGGGCGGCGGCGGCCACGCCCAGGCCTGCGGCTTTCGCCTGCCTGCGGCGCGCCTGCCGGAGCTGCTGTCCGGGCGTTTTCAGGCGGTTTCATGAGTGAAAAAGCACTCAAACCCTTGCCAGGAAAGCGTAAGCAGCTATCATTTTTGATAAGAAAAATCGTCCCTTCATAGTCTCTTGTCCGTTTCTTGCTTCCCTTCCACTGAAAGACATCCACCATGGATCAGCACCCCAGCACGCAACCCATCCGCATCGGCATCGTCGGCTACGGCAATCTGGGCCGTGGCGTCGAGGCGGCGATTGCCCGCAACCCCGACATGCGCGTGGCCGGCATCTACACCCGGCGCGCGCCGGCGCAACTGAAAGTCCAGGGCGCGGACGTGCCCGTGCATCACATGGACGAGCTGGCCGGCCACCAGGGCCAGCTCGATGTGCTGATCCTGTGCGGCGGCTCCAAGGACGACCTGCCCGAGCAAAGCCCGCAGCTGGCGGCGCGCTTCAACCTGGTGGACAGCTTCGACACCCATGCGCGCATCCCCGAGCACTTTGCCGCCGTCGATGCCGCCGCGCGCGCTGGCCAGACCACGGCGCTGATCTCCGCCGGCTGGGATCCGGGCATGTTCTCGCTCAACCGCCTAATGGGCGAGGCGCTGCTGCCCGAGGGCGCCACCTACACCTTCTGGGGCAAGGGCCTGAGCCAGGGCCACTCGGACGCCATCCGCCGCGTGCCTGGAGTGGCCGGCGGCGTGCAATACACCATTCCCATCGAGGCGGCGGTGCAGCAGGTGCGCAGCGGCACGCGGCCCGAGCTGACCACGCGCGAAAAGCACCGCCGCGAGTGCTTCGTCGTGCTCGCTGATGGGGCCGACGCCGAGGCCGTGCGCCGCCAGATCGTCGAGATGCCGCACTACTTCGACCAATACGACACCACGGTGAACTTCATCAGCGCCGAGGAGTTGGCGCGCGAGCATTCGACCATGCCGCACGGCGGCTTCGTGATCCGCAGCGGCAACACCTCGGACGGCGTGCAGCAGGTCATCGAGTACGGCCTGACGCTGGGCAGCAACCCGGAGTTCACGGCCAGCGTGCTGGTGGCCTATGCGCGCGCCGTACACCGGCTGCACGCCGCCGGCCAGCACGGCTGCAAGACGGTGTTCGACGTGCCCCCGGGCCTGCTGTCGCCGCGCAGCGCAGCCGAGCTGCGCGCCGATTTGCTCTGAGCGCGCCATTGCCTGGGGAAGGGTGAGCGATGAGTGTTTTGCATGAAAACCCGCCCGACGCCCAACGCTACCGCTTGGCCGGGTAGCGGCGCCGGTAGTCCCACGGCGCCATGGGCCTGGCCTGCGACCACAGGCCGATCCGCGCAGCCTGGGCGCGCGCCTGCAGGGCGGCCAGATCGCGGTATTGCGCCGGCTGGCGCGTGGACAGCCAGGCCAGGCCGGCGGCGACCTGCGCTGTGGCCACGTCCTGCCCGGCGCAGCGCACCCGCGCCAGGTGCCGGCCATAGGCGTCGCGCCCCAGGGTATGGAGTTCAGCGCGCTGGCGAAAGCACAGGCGCTTCAGGTTCTCGCGCGCCTGTCGGCCAAAGGCCTGGCGCAGCTCCGGCGCATCGATGGCGACGATGCGCACGCGCTCGGGGCGGCGCGCGGCGCAGCGCACCGTGAGGGTGTCGCCATCGCTCACGGCGATGACCAGGCACAGCAGGGCGGCGGTGGACATGTGAGGAAGTGGTGGTGCGTCCGGCGGTTTTGCGTCCGGCGTCTTGCGCGCCATGCAGGGCGCACAGCGCGGATGCTGCCGGGCAGCGGCACTGCGGATTGTGCGGCCTGATAATCCGCGCTTTGCCTGGCTGCAGCGGCTCCGGCACCAGTCCCCGGCGCCGGCTGCACGCGCCCTTGCCAGGCTGGGCGCTGCCGTCCAGTTGCTGTCATGCGTGCCCGGGCGTTTTTTCCCGGGCGTGTCTTTTTCTCCCCTCCCAAGCTCGTCTGCCCCCGTGATCAAAGGTCTGGCCGCGTCCATCGCGGCATCCGTGCTGTTTGGCGCCATGTACTACGTGGCGCCTTTTCTTGCGCCGCTCGACGGCGAGCAGATTTTTGGCTGGCGCGTGCTGGCCACGCTACCCTTCACCACGGCGCTGCTGCTGGGCCTGCGCCAGTGGTCGCGCGTGCGCCTGCTAGCGCTGCGCGTGCGCCGCCAGCCGCTGCTGGCGCTGGGCCTGCTGGCCAGCGCCGCCATGCTGGGCGTGCAGCTGTGGCTGTTCCTGTGGGCGCCGCTGCACGGGCGGGCGCTGCCGGTGTCGCTGGGCTATTTTTTGCTGCCGCTGGTCATGGTGCTGGCCGGGCGGCTGCTGTTTGCCGAGCGGCTGTCGGCCTTGCAGTGGACGGCAGCAGCCCTGGCCGGCGCTGGCGTGGCGCACGAGGTGCTGCGCGCCAGCGGCATGGCCTGGGAGACCTGGCTGGTCGCCCTGGGCTACACGCTGTATTTCGTCATGCGCCGGTGGCTGCGCACCGACCACCTGGGCGGGCACTGGCTGGACATGCTGCTGCTGGCTCCGGCGGCGCTGTGGTTCGTGCTGCGTGCGCCGGCCTCCACTGCGCTGGTGGCCGCCAATGTCCACCTGTGGGGCATGGTGCCGGTGCTGGGCCTGGTCAGCGCCGTGGCGCTGGCGCTGTACATGGCGGCGGCGCGCATGTTGCCGTTGGCGCTGTTCGGCCTGCTCAGCTATGTCGAGCCGGTGCTGCTGGCCCTGGTGGCGCTGGCGCTGGGCGAGAGCATCGCGCCGGCGCAGTGGCCTACCTACGGCCCGATCTTTGCGGCCGTGGCACTGCTGGTGCTCGACGGCGCGCTGCAGTTGCGCCGGGTGCGGCTGCGCTGAAGGCTGGCCGGGGCAGCGGCGGTGGCAGGGGCGCATCGGCCCAGCGGCCCGGCTCCAGGCCGTCCAGGCGGTAGGGGCCGATGGCCACGCGCACCAGGCGCAGCGTCGGGTGGCCGACGGCGGCGCTCATGCGCCGCACCTGGCGGTTGCGCCCTTCGTGGATGGTGAGCTCGATCCAGCAGTCGGGGATGCTCTGGCGCACGCGGATGGGCGGCTCGCGCGGCGGCAGGGCCGGGGGTGGCTCCAGCCGGCGCGCCTGGGCCGGCAGGGTGGGGCCGTCATTCAATTGCACGCCGGCGCGCAGCTGCTGCAGTGCCGCCTCGTCGGGCAGGCCCTCGACCTGCACCCAGTAGGTCTTGGCCATCCTGTGGCGCGGGTCGCTGATGCGCGCCTGCAGCCGGCCATCGTCGGTCAGCAGCAGCAGGCCTTCGCTGTCGGCGTCCAGCCGCCCGGCCACGTGTACGCGCGGCACGTCGATGAAGTCCTTCAGCCCGCGCCAGCGCCCTTCGGCGGTGAACTGGCTGAGCACGCCCCAGGGCTTGTGAAAGCGCAACAGGCGGGGTGGGGAGGGGGAGGTCATGCAGAAAAAACCCAAAAAGACAAGGATGCCGGCGCCAACATGCGCCAGCGCATGTCCAGGTTATGCGCTCAAGTGATGACTTCATGCGCGTCCTGTGCATTGGGTCATAATCGCGCCCCATGCCCTGTGCAGCCGTGCGCCCATCGCGCACTACGCCGACAGGGCATTTTCACAGGTGCTGGAGCGCGCACACCGCGCCGTCAGTCCCGTGCGCAGCCCCGGCAGCGCCCAAGAGGCGCACGGCCTGCTGCCATGCCTGAAACATTTTCCGCTGGCGTCCGCTGGCGCCCGGCCCCCTGGCCTAGTGGCGCAGCGGCCCGGCTTGCCGCTTCATCATCTTCAACCGCTGAATTTTTCGACCATGCGCCAAGAACAGGACTTCCTCGGCTCCAAGACCATCCCGCCCGACGCCTACTGGGGCGTACACACGGCGCGCGCCGTGGAGAACTTCCCCATCACTGGCCACAGCGTGGCGCAGATGCCCGAGCTGATCCGCGCCTTCGCCTTCGTCAAGAAGGCCGCCGCCCAGGCCAACTTGCAACTGGGCGCACTGAACCAGCAGCAGGCCGACGCCATCTCGCGCGCCTGCGACGACCTGATCGCCGGCCAGCTGCACGAGCAGTTCGTGACCGACGTGATCCAGGGCGGTGCCGGCACCTCGACCAACATGAACGCCAACGAGGTCATCGCCAACCGCGCGCTGGAGCATCTGGGCCTGGAGCGTGGCCGCTACGACGTGATCCACCCCAACGACCACGTCAACGCCTCGCAAAGCACCAACGACACCTATCCGACGGCGGTCAAGATGGCCACCTGGTTCGGCATCCAGACGCTGCTGGCGTCGCTGGCCAGCCTGCGCGGCGCCTTCGAGGCCAAGGCGCGCGAGTTCGCCCCCATCCTGAAGATCGCCCGCACCCAGTTGCAGGATGCCGTGCCCATGACGCTGGGCCAGGAGTTCGAGGCTTTCGCCAGCATGATTGCCGACGATGAGCGCCGCCTGCGCGATTCGGCCAGCCTGATGTGCGAGATCAACATGGGCGGCACGGCGATTGGCACCGGCATCAATGCGCCGGTGGGCTATGTCGATGCGGTCACGCCCCGGCTGGCCGAGCTGTCCGGCGTTCCGGTCAAGGCGGCGGGCAACCTGATTGCCGCCACCGCCGACACTGGCGCCTTCGTCGATATCTCGGGCGTGCTCAAGCGCATCGCCGCCAAGCTGTCCAAGATCAGCAACGACCTGCGCCTGCTGTCGTCAGGCCCGCAGGCCGGTGTGTGCGACATCAAGCTGCCGGCGCGCCAGGCCGGCTCGTCCATCATGCCGGGCAAGGTCAATCCGGTGATCCCGGAAGTCATGAACCAGGTGTGCTTCGAAGTCATCGGCAACGATGTCGCCATCACCATGGCGGCCGAGGCTGGCCAATTGCAGCTCAACGCCTTCGAGCCGCTGATCGCCTGGGCGCTGCACAAGAGCCTGCGCCACCTCAGCCAGGCCTGCCACACGCTGCAGGTCAACTGCGTGGAGGGCATCGTCGCCAACCACGACCTGCTGGGCGAGCGCATCGCCGCCTCGGTCACGCTGGTGACGGCGCTCAATCCGCTGATCGGCTACGAAAAATCGGCCTCCATCGTCAAGGCGGCGATGGCCTCGGGCAAGCCGATCGCCCAGATCGCCGAAGACCTGGGCATCATGAGCCAGGCCGACATGGCCAAGCTGCTGGTGGCCGAGCGCCTGACGCAGTGCGGCGCATTGACAGCGGCCAATTGATGCTTTGTAGGTCTTGATAAGCTATTGAAATAATAGCTGTCAACGCTTGCTGGACAAGGGCTTGAGGGTGATTTGACCCTCAAACCCTTTTTTTGTGGGAGGCTGTGCGTTGGGTGGTCTGTGGCTGTGCTCGCCCAGCGCCCAGCGCCGAACGCTCAGCGCACCTGCTCGGTCTCGACCACCATGTCCAGCACATAGACCTGGGCCGAGGCGTCGGCAGGCACGGGCTGCGGGCGCTCGAAGCGGTTGAGGCGCAGCACGTTGCGCACGCCCGGCTGGTGGGTGTAGCCCTCGATCTCGCCATGCAGCGGCTGCCAGGCGCCGGCGCTTTGGCGCACGCCGTTGTCGGCAAAACGCACTTCGCGCACCTTCAGGCACTGGGCGTTGGCAGCCGCGCCGTGGCTGCAGGCCATGCGCTCAGGCGCCACCTCCAGGAACACGCGCTCGCCTGGGCCGCCGTATTTGGTTTGCGCTGTGGGTGTGCCGGTCAGCTCCCAGCGGCTGCCGTCGCTGAAGTGCAGCACCAGCAGCGGCGGACCGCCGGCGTTGTTGCGCACTTCGTAGCTGGTGCTGCCCGACAGGTACAGGCCCATGCGCTGCTCCAGCTCCATCAGGCCGGCCTCGGGGCAGGCGCGCTTGGTGACCGCGCCGGGCACGAACAGCATGTTGTTGCCCTGGATCATGTAGCCGCTGTTGATGACGTTGCACAGGTTGCGCACGCTGAGGCGGCCGCTGGCAAACAGCAGTTGCGGTGCGGCGTGGCCGGCCTGGCGCCAGCGGGTGTCGGTGTTGCCCTGGGCATCGCTCATGGCGACCAGCTCCCACTCATGGCCGACCAGCGCCAGCACGGAAGGGGGGATCGGCGGCGGGGCGGACTGCATGAGTTGCGCGCTGCGCTCAGAAGCGGTCGCCGGGGCGGTGGCGGTCGGCTCGGCGGGATTGCCGGCGCAGGCCGCCAAAGCAGCGGCCAGGCCCAACGCGGAAAGGGCCTTGATGGGTGCGTAGAACATGGGTGGAATTCTCCAAGACAAAAAATAGACGCGATGACCGTAACCGACCTGTACCGGGCGACAGGTAGGAAACGGGCGGCTTTGCCTCCAGCAAAGAGGGTGCAAGAAGGCGCAAGAGGGCGGCCGCCCGGCCTGCTGCATAGGACTATTTGCCCCAGGAATCCTTCAAACCGGTGATGCGGTTGAAGACCGGGCGCGCGGCGCTGTGATCGTGCCGGTCGGCCACGAAGTAGCCAAAGCGCTCGAACTGGAACTTGTCGTCGGGCTGGGCGCCGGCCAGCGATGGCTCGACCCAGGCGGTGACGACCTTCAGGCTGTCCGGGTTGAGCAGCGCCAGGTAGTCCTTGCCGCCGGCGTCGGGCTGGGCGTCGGTGAACAGGCGGTCGTACAGCCGCACCTCGGCGGCCAGCGCGTCCTGCGCGCCGACCCAGGTGATGGCGGCCTTGACCTTGACGCTGTCGGCACCGGGTGTGCCGCTCTTGGTGTCCGGCACCACTGTCGCCAGCACGCGGGTGACGTTGCCGGCCTCGTCCTTCTCGCAGCCCGTGCATTCGATGACGTAGCCGCCCTTGAGGCGCACGCGATTGCCAGGGTACAGGCGCTTGTAGCCCTTGGGCGGCACTTCGGCGAAGTCCTCGCGCTCGATCCAGACCTCGCGCCCCAGGGTGAAGCGGCGCAGCGGCACTTCTTGGCCCGCGCGGGCGTGGGGCAGGGCGGGCAGCTCGCAGTGCTCCAGGTGCCCGGGGCTGCCGAAGACCTCGGCCCAGTTGGTCAGCTCCAGCTTGAGCGGCTCTAGCACCACCATGGCGCGGGGCGCGCGCGCTTCCAGGTCATCGCGCAGGCAGGCCTCCAGCAGGGCGTAGTCGATCCAGGCGTAGTCCTTGGTGATGCCGATGCGCTCGCAGAAGTCGCGGATGGCCTCGGGCGTGAAGCCGCGCCGGCGCAGGCCGACGATGGTGGGCATACGTGGGTCGTCCCAGCCGGTCAATGTGCCGCTGTCCACCAGGTGCTTGAGTTTTCTCTTGCTGGTGACGACGTAGGTCAGGTTCAGCCGGGCGAATTCGTACTGGCGCGGCTGCGGCGCGGCGATCAGGCCGCCTTCCCTCAGGTGGTCGAGCAGCCAGTCGTAGAACGGGCGCTGATCCTCGAATTCCAGCGTGCAGATCGAGTGGGTGATGTGCTCCAGCGCGTCCTCGATGGGGTGGGCGAAGGTGTACATCGGGTAGATGCACCACTGGCTGCCGGTGTTGTGGTGCTCGGCGTGCTTGATGCGGTAGATCGCCGGGTCGCGCAGGTTGATGTTGGGGCTGGCCATGTCGATCTTGGCACGCAGCACGGCGGCGCCGTCAGGCAGCTTGCCATCCCGCATCTCGCGAAAACGCGCCAGGTTCTCGGCCACGCTGCGATCGCGATACGGGCTGTCCGTGCCCGGGCGGGTGAAGTCGCCCCGACTGGCGCGCATTTCCTCGGGCGTCTGCTCGTCCACGTAGGCCAGGCCCTGCTGTATCAGGTACTCGGCGGCGCGGTACATGAAATCGAAGTAGTTGCTGGCCCAGTACAGGTTCTCGTGGCCGTCGGCATCCTTCCAGTCGAAGCCCAGCCAGCGCACGGCGTCGATGATGCCGTCCACGTATTCCTGCTCTTCCTTTTCCGGGTTGGTGTCATCGAAGCGCAGGTGGCAGGTGCCGGCAAAGGAGCGCGCCAGGCCGAAGTTGACGCAGATGCTCTTGGCGTGGCCGACGTGCAGATAGCCATTGGGCTCGGGCGGAAAGCGCGTGCGGATGCGCGCCGTGTCCACGCTGCCCTGCAGGTGGTGCTGCGCGTCGCCGGGGCTGCCGCCCCACAGGCGCTGGGCGTGCGTGCCGCGCTCCAGATCGCTCTCGATGATCTGGCGCAGGAAGTTGCTGGGCTTGTGGGCGGTGTCGTTGTCGGGAGGTGTGCTCATGGACGGGGATTTTAGGGAAGCGGCACACAAGGCCCGGCAACATGCCGGTATCTGCCGCCAGTTGCGGCAACCGCAGCTGGCTGCGGCATGGTTACATGCCGTGACCGGGGAACCTACGTCCCGAAACAACAATCCTGCACAGTATTGCCATCCTTTCGGGCATCTCGCGCGTTGTGTCCGGCAGATCGTTCGTTTTCATGGTGGCTGGTGCGGGTTGCGCCGCCACCCAAAGGAGAGTTGTCATGACCGCAAGCCGCTTTCGTTCCCGCTGGGCCATGGCCGCAGTGACACTGGCGCTGCTGGCCGGCGCAGGCGCTGCCCAGGCGCGCAGCGATGTCTATTGGAGTGTCGGCGTCGGCGTGCCCGGCGTGGTGGTCGGGGCCAGCAATGCGCCCTCGTATTCGTACTACACCCCGCCGGTCTATTACACGCCGCCACCGCCGGTCTATTACGCCCCGCCGGTGTACCGGGCGCCGGCTCCGGTGTATTACGCTCCGCCGCCGGTCTATTACGCGCCGCGCCCCCACCACTACCGGCCTCCGGTGCATCACGGGCGCGGCAATCACCACGGTGGCGGCCATCGCAACTGGCGTTGAGGCCGGCTGCTGCCGGCAGGCCTGGCCGCGCAGACTCCTGCCCCCACGGAAACGGCCCGCCATGCAGCGGGCCGTTTCTGTTGGCGCACCGGCCCGGGATAATGGCCGCCAGCCCCTGGCCTGCGTCCGTCCTGCCCAGCCTTTCCTTTTCTTCCTTTTTTCTGCATGACCTCGAATCCCGGCAAGACCGTCTTCGTCCTCAATGGCCCCAACCTGAACCTGCTGGGCACGCGCGAGCCGCAGATCTACGGCGCGCACACCCTGGCCGATGTGCAGGAGCTGTGCCGCACAGCTTGCCAGCGCCACAGCCTGCAACTGGTCTTTCGCCAGAGCAACCACGAGGGCGAGCTGGTGGACTGGGTACACGAGGCCGGGCGGCTGCACGCGCAGCAGCAACTGGCGGCGCTGATCTTCAATGCCGGTGCCTATACGCATACCAGCGTGGCGCTGCTCGATGCCGTCAAGGGCACGGGCGTGCCGCTGGTGGAGCTGCACATCAGCAACGTCCACGCGCGCGAGGCGTTTCGCCACCACTCCTATCTGTCGGCAGCGGCACGTGCCGTGCTGTGCGGTTTTGGCGTGCAGGGCTATCAGCTTGCCATCGACGCCGTGGCGCAGTGGTGATGCTGCCAGCGCATCCCGATCCTGCCCGCGTCCATCCTGCCCTGGCACGGCTGGCGCAGCAGGCGCGCCGCATCGAACTGCCCTGCGGCAGCGGCATGATGGTCTGGCATGTCTGGGAGGCGGGGCCGGCGCAGCAGGGCGGTGCTTCGGCGCCGCTCCTCCCACTGTCCCCCCTGCCATCCCTTGCGCCGCTGGTGCTGCTGCACGGCGGCAGCGGCAGCTGGACGCACTGGGTGCGCAACATCGAGGCGCTCACCGCTGCCGGGCGCAGCGTCTGGGCGGCGGATCTGCCCGGCTTTGGCGACTCGGCCCTGCCGCCTGCCGGCATTGGCGGGGCGCAGGCCATGGCCGGGCCGCTGGCGCAGGCGCTGCAGCAGTTGTTCGGCGGGCTGGCCTGCGATCTGGTGGGCTTTTCCTTCGGCGCCCTGGTGGCTGCGGCGCTGCTGGCCGGGCATGGCAGTCTGGCGCGGCAATTGGTGCTGGTGGGCGCGCCGGCCATGGGCGTGGCGCCGCAGCGCCAGTTCACCCTGCGCGGCTGGCGCCACCTGCCGCCTGCGCAGCACGAAGCGGTGCATCGGCACAACCTGGCCGAGCTGATGCTGGCCGACCCTGCGCTGATCGACGCCGACGGTGGCCTGGCCCTGCAGCTGCACACCGCCAACGTGCAGCGCGACCGCCTGCCGCGTCGGCGCGCTGCGGCCAGTGATGCGCTGGCGCGGCTGCTGGGGCAGGTGGCCTGCCCAGTCCACGCCATCTACGGCCAGTGCGATGCCCTGTACCGGCAATGGATTACGGAGCTGGAGACCGCCTATGCCGCCGCTGCGCCGGACTTCCGGGGGTTGGCGCTGATCCAGGATGCCGGCCACTGGGTGCAGTTCGAGCGCCCGCAGGCCTTTCACCAGGCCCTGCTGCTGGCCCTGCAGCGAGGCGCCAGGCCATGAGTGCGGCACCCCTGCCGCGCCGCGCGCCGCTGCTGCCGGTGGATCTGGCCGAAGTCAGCCTGAGCGCCGTGCGCGCCCAGGGGCAGGGGGGCAGAACGTCAACAAGGTCAGCAGCGCCGTGCATCTGCGCTTCGACATCCCGGCCTCGTCGCTGCCCGACGAGGTCAAGCAGCGCCTGCTGGCCTTGCCCGACGGGCGCATCACCCGGGACGGCGTGCTGATCCTCAAGGCGCAGCAATACCGCACGCAGGAGGCCAACCGGCACGCTGCCCTGCAGCGGCTGCAGGTGCTGGTGGACAGCGTGGCCCATGCGCCCAGGGAGCGACGCCCCACGCGCCCCACGCTGGCCTCGCAGCAGCGCCGCCTGCAGGCCAAGAGCCGGCGTGCCGAGGTCAAGTCCCAGCGGCGGGGCCGGCAAGGGCCGGAGGGCTGGTAGGCGCCAGGCGGACAAAAAAGGGTTTGAAGGTCAAATCACATTCAAACCCTTGCCCAATAAGCGCTGACAGCTATATAAAAAGTAGCAAAATGCGCTTCACTGGCGTACTTCATCGACGAGCGCGCGGAATTCATCCACGTGCTCGAAGCTGCGATAGACGCTGGCAAAGCGCACGTAGGCCACCTGGTCGAGCTTTTGCAGCTCACGCATGACCAGCTCGCCCAGGGCGCTGGACAGCAGTTCGCGCTGGCCCAGGTGCAACAGCTTTTCCTCGATGCGCTCGATGGCGCTGTCGATCTGCACGGTGCTCACGGGGCGCTTGCGCAGCGCCAGCTTGAAGGAGGCCAGCAGCTTGGCGCGGTCGTACTCGACGCGCCGGCCATCCTTTTTCACGATGGCCGGAAAGTTGACCTCGGGCCGCTCGTAGGTCGTGAAACGCTTGTCGCAAGCGGCGCAGCGCCGGCGCCGGCGCACCAGGGCGCCGTCCTCGGACACGCGGGTCTCGGCGACCTGCGTGTCCGGGTGGCTGCAGAAAGGGCACTTCATGGCCGGCCTGGCTGTGGAAGAAAGCGCCCGGGCCGGTCAGCGATAGACCGGGAAGCGGCTGGTGAGTTGGTGTACCTTCTCGCGCACGGCGGCCAGGTGCGCCTCGTCGTGCGGGTTCTCCAGCACGTCGGCCAGCAAGTTGGCGGTGATGCGCGTTTCCTCTTCCTTGAAGCCGCGCGTGGTGATGGCCGGCGTGCCCACGCGGATGCCGCTGGTCACCATGGGCTTTTCCGGGTCGTTGGGGATGGCGTTCTTGTTGATGGTGATGTGAGCTTTGCCCAGAGCGGCCTCGGCATCCTTGCCGGTGATGCCCTTGGCGCGCAGATCCACCAGCATGACGTGGCTTTCCGTGCGGCCGCTGACGATGCGCAGGCCGCGCTCGATCAGGGTTTCGGCAAACACGCGGGCGTTCTTCACCACCTGCTGCTGGTAGGCCTTGAACTCGGGCGCCAGTGCCTCCTTGAAGGCCACGGCCTTGGCGGCGATGACGTGCTCCAGCGGGCCACCCTGCAGGCCGGGGAAGATGGCCGAGTTCAGCGCCTTCTCGTGCTCGGCCTTCATGAGGATGATGCCGCCACGCGGGCCGCGCAGGCTCTTGTGCGTGGTCGAGGTCACCACGTCGGCAAACGGCACGGGGTTGGGGTATTCGCCTGCCACCACCAGGCCGGCATAGTGGGCGATGTCCACCCAGAAGATGGCGCCGACTTCCCTGGCGATCTTTGCAAAGCGCTCGAAGTCGATGCGCAGGGCGTAGGCCGAGGCGCCGGCGATGATGATCTTCGGCTTGTGCTCGCGCGCCTTGGCTTCCATCGCCTCGTAGTCGATCTCCTCCTTGGCGTCCAGGCCGTAGGAGACGACGTTGAACCACTTGCCGCTCATGTTCAGCGCCATGCCGTGCGTGAGGTGGCCGCCCTCGGCCAGGCTCATGCCCAGGATGGTGTCGCCGGGCTTGGCAAAGGCCATCAGCACCGCCTGGTTGGCCTGCGAGCCGGAGTTGGGCTGCACGTTGGCGGCTTCGGCGCCGAACAGCTCCTTGATGCGGTCGATGGCCAGCTGCTCAATGACATCGACGTTCTCGCAGCCGCCGTAGTAGCGGCGGCCGGGGTAGCCCTCGGCGTACTTGTTGGTCAGCTGCGAGCCCTGCGCGGCCATGACGGCGGGCGAGGCGTAGTTCTCGCTGGCGATCAGCTCGATGTGTTCTTCCTGGCGGCGGTCTTCGGCCTGGATGGCGGCCCACACCTCGGGGTCGGTTTGTTCGACAAGGATGTTGCGTTGGTACATGGTGGCGTTGCGGTGAACGTGTGGCCCTTGTGGAGCCAAGGGCTGCCCAGGCGAACGACGGATCGCGGCAGGGCATCATCGCTGCGCCTGGCGCGGCACGCTTCCCAGTGGTTGGCAGGAACTGCGCCCTTCTTGGGGCCTTCCTGCGGCATTTCCACGTCAGCGGCGGCACCCTGGAGTCCAGGGGCCGCGCCTATCGCCAGTCGCGTGCCCGGCGAGTGTAGCCCAGCGGCAGGGCCGGCCAGGGCAAGGCTGAAAGGAGTGGCAGGCGCGCTCAGGCACCGGCCAGCAGGGCCACCTTGTCGCTGTCGGCGGGCAGGGTGGCCGAGGGTGTGCCGCTGGTATCGGCGGGCGCCTTGGTGGACAGCACCGGCTTGCCTGCCGGCGCCGCTGCCGCGCGGCTGCCAGCGACCTGGCGCAGACGGAAATGCTCGGCCAGCACCTTGGCCGCGTAGCCGCCGTCATGGGGCAGATTGGCGGCGCCGACGTAGTAGCGCAGCCCCCTTCGAGGGAGCCGGCACGGGCGATGCACTCCTGCAGCACCTTGGCGCCGACCCGCAGGTTGACCAGCGGATTGAAGGCTGCCAGATGGCCACCGACTTCCTGGTATTTGTCGGTATGCACGCGCGTCATCACCTGCATCAGGCCCTGGGCGCCGACCGCGCTTTGTGCGAACGGGTTGAAGCTGGACTCGATGGCCACGATGGCCAGCAGCAGCATGGGGTCGAGCTTGGCGCGGGCGCCAATGTCATAGGCTTCGGTGACCAGGGCGGCGATCGGCTCGGGCGCCACGCGGTATTTTTTGCTCAGCCAGTAGGCCACAGCGGCCTGTTCGCGCGGCAGCTCCTTGGGGTTGATGGCGATGGGGCGGTTGGCAGGGGGCACCAGTTCGGGCTCGGGGGCGGCTTCGAGCTGGGCCACCACGGGCTGGCGCGCCTGCAGCCAGCCCATCAAGCGCTGCTCGCCGGCCTGGCGCAGTTCGGGCCGCGCCAGCAGGGCGATGGCGGCAAAAGCCACGGCCAGGCCCAGCAGGGCAAAGCTGCTGTGCGTGACCTTGACGAAGCCGTTGATGACATTGGTGACAAAGGTGCGAACGCTGGCGGTCATTTTTCCTGACGCAGTCATGGCTCATCCTTCTTGCAAAAAAAACGTCCCGGCAAGGCAGGGCCGCACCTGGGCGTGCAGCCGACTGGAAAACTTGCTTGCGGGCCGGGCATCCATGCCCGTAGTGGGTTGTCTTGGAGTCCGTGCCGTGCGCGCGGCGCAGCGGAAACTTGCGGACTGTCGAAGCCGGAACCGGCAGTGGTCGATCCTGACGACCTAAGGGTTTGTACGAGGCAGTACGTGAGACAGGCGGATTCTAGAAGCGCTCAAAATTCACAGTCAACACTAATAATAATGTTTTTGAGACAAATAAAGAATATAAAGACTGTTTTTGATACCAGGAAATTGACTGGCGAGGACTCCTCGAAGGGTTGACGGCTGACATGCCCCATCCTGCGGATGGGCTTGATCTACGCTGCTCTTGCCTTGTGGGGCGGCTCTTGCTAGCCTTGCATTCGTCCGGCCTGAGCCGGGCGTTTCAAGGAGGCAATCCCTTGCCTCCGCACAGCGGACAGAATCCTCCGCATGTGCAAAAAAACGACGGCAACTGGACTTTGCGTCCGCCGTCAGGCCCGGTGGCAGGACTCCCTCCACCGGGCTTTTTGCATCTGTCCTGCCCGCTCCGTGGCTCCCCGGCTCCGTGGCTCCCGCCCATCCTGAGTACAGGCCTGTGTGCCCAAGGCGGGCATGGGGCAGCAGATACACATATATATAAGAGAAGAGTCGAGGAAGGTGGCTGCGCCGCAGCTGCCTGACTGCCCGTGAGCAAGGTGGCGGCGGCACCTCCTGTCCTTGCCTGTGGCCCTGGCCGACAGGGGCGCTATCGGTCTGCCAGCAAAACCGGGCCAAAATAGCAACCCATGAGCAGCGTGCAGCAAGCCGCTTGCCCAGTCCTCTTCTTCTCGAGCACGCCGGCGTTCTGTCTGTTGAACGGCAGTGTCGAGCCCTCATCTCCTGCCAGAACCATGTTTCCTTCTTCCTCCCGCAACAACATGTCCGACGTCCCCGAGACTCCTGCGCCGCAGGGCAAGGCCAGCGAGCCGCATCCGCTCGACTCCCTGACGGGTGGCGCCTTTTCGGCAGCAACCTCGGGTGAGCGCGCCGCGCGCATCCGTGAGTGGCTGACCAGCAACCCGCCTGCAGAGCGCCTGCAGGAAGTCTTCAAGGAATTGAGCGCACGCGACAAGGGCGCGGCGCGCGCCGTGCGCGAGCGGCTCGATGAAATCCGCCGCGCCCAGGCCCAGGAAGC
This sequence comes from Melaminivora jejuensis, assembly GCF_017811175.1. Taxonomy (NCBI): domain Bacteria; kingdom Pseudomonadati; phylum Pseudomonadota; class Betaproteobacteria; order Burkholderiales; family Comamonadaceae; genus Melaminivora; species Melaminivora jejuensis. The sequence continues at coordinate 1,539,349 of NZ_JACWIJ010000002.1, read as the reverse complement.
CATTGCCGCCGAATGGGCCGGCAAGGCCGAGGCATTGCTGGCCGCACCCCGGGTCAACATCGCCGACGCCATGGCTTGGCAGCGCGACGCCGCCAAGGCCGGTGCGCCGCTGTCACGCGAGCCGCTGTCATCGCTTAAAAGCCAATTGGCCGAGCGCATCAAGACCATCGAAGACCTGCAGCACCGCGTGCAGGTGCAGCGCGAGGCAGCAGTCTTGCTGGCGCAGCGCATCGAGGTGCTGTCCACCAAACCCTGGGCCAGCGCCCAGGAGGCGCTGCCCCTGCTCAGCGCCGACGTGCAGCGCTGGCAGGCGCAGGCCGAGGAGCTGTCGGGCGATGCCGCCTGGCCCAGCGTGGAGCCGCGCTTTCCGGCGCAGCTCGAGTCCTCGCGCACGCAGCTGCTGGTCGTCTGGGAGGCTTTCCAGCAGGCCTTGCAGCAGACTGTTGCTGCCGCCCAGGATGCCAATGCGCCGCTGCCGCCCGTGCCGGTCTGGGCCGATGAGTTGCGCCAGGCGCGTGGTGAGCCCACCGAGGCGGAAAAGGAGCAGGCGCGCACTGCCTCTGCCCCACCGCGCCCCAAGGTCGATCCGGCCCAGCGCGAAGCCGCCCGCCAGGCCGTGCAGCAGGCGCTCGCCCGGCTCGAAGAAGAAACCGCGCAAGGCCACGGCAAGGCCAGCGCCGGCGCGGCCACGGCGCTGCGTGCCGTGCTCAAGGTACACGGCAAGCTGATCGATGGCGAGTTAGAGCACAGGGTTCATGCCGCCCTGGTGGCGGCGGGCGAACTCGAAGGCTGGCAGCGCTGGAGCGCCGATCAGGTGCGCGAGGAGCTGGTGGCGCGCGCCGAGGGTCTGGCCAACCGCCCCGAAGGCCAGGCGCTGGGCGGGCGCAAGATGCAGGAAACCTTGCGCCAGCTGCGCGAGCAGTGGAAACAGGCCGACCAGGGCGCGCCGGCCAACCATGCCCTGTGGAAGCGCTTCGACGAGGCCTGCAACAACGCGCACAAGGTGGTCGAGGCCTGGCTGGACAAGGTACGCAGCGAAAGCGCCCAGCACCGTGCGCAGCGTCTGGCATTGATTGACGAGCTCAAGGCCTGGGCGGCGCAGCAGGCCGAGGCCGCTACGCCCGACTGGAAGGGCGCCAGCCGCGCGCTGCACCAGTTCGGCGAGCGCTGGCGCCTGGGTGGCCACGTGAGCGAGAAAGTCTTTGCCGAGCTGCAGCCGCTGTGGAAGCAGGCGCTGGCCGACGCTGGCGCGCCCCTGGCGGCCGCGCAAAAGGCCAGCCTGGCGCAGCGCCACGCCATGATCGACGAGGCTGCGGCCCTGGGCGGCGCGCCGCAACTGCGCATCGACGCCATCAAGGCGCTGCAGCAGCGCTGGCAGGCCGAGGCGCAGGCCGTGCCGCTCGATCGCCGGCAGGAACAGAAGCTGTGGGATGCTTTCCGCAAGCCTATCGACGAGGCCTTCTCGCGCAAGAGTGCAGCGCGCGAGCGCGACACAGCCCAGCTCGGCGCCCGCGACCTTGCGGTGCTGGAGGCGTCCAAGGCGTTGGAAGCTGCCAATGCCCAGGGCGATGCCCAGAAGATCCGCGAGGCCATGGCGGCCCTGGATGCGGCATTGAAAGCCCAGCCTGGCCAGGATGCAGAGGCAAAAGTGCCTGAAACTGGCTCCCAGCAAGCGCAGGCAGCTATTGATTCAGGAGTTGGCCAGGCTGCTGCGGCAGAGTTGGGGGCTGATGCAGAAGCGGCTCCCGCCCCTGCGGCTGCTCCTGCCCGCCCGGTTGTGGCTGTGCGCGGCGATGACCGGCCCCAGGCACGCAAGCCGGCCACACCCGCACCGGAGCCCCGGGGCCGGTTTGGCGACAGACGCGGCAGTGACGGTGCGCGTGGCGCGCGCGATGGCAGCTGGGAGCGCGGACGTGGCCGCGACGGCGGGCGCGATGGCGGTGCCTTTGCGCCGCGCGCCCCTCGTCTGGGCGACACGGCTTTTCGCGCCCAGCGCGAGGCTCTGGAGCAGGCGCAGACCACGTTGCGCAAGCTCGCTGCCCAGGCCCACGGCGAGGCACTGACGCAGCTCATGACCGCCTGGAAGAGCCGCGATGCAGCGCAGATGCCGGGCGCGCAGGAGCTGGGCGGCAAGGTGTCGTCCAGTGGACGTTCTGCCTGGGCCCAGGCTTTGTCGTCCCCGGCTGCCGGCGACGCTGCCGAGGCACTGCTGCGCCTGGAGATTGCTGCCGAGGTGCCGACTCCGGCGGAGCAGATCGCTGCGCGTCGCGCCCTGCAGCTGCAGCTGCTGACGCGCCGCAACGATCCGTCGCCGCAGCAGACCTGGGAGCAGGACGCTGCCCGCGTGCTGTCCAGTGCCAGTGACGAGGCGCAGGCGCGCCGCCTGCAGCAGGCACTCAAGGTCTTGCTGCGCAAGTAATGCGAACGCCAGGCCTGCCCAGACAGGCCGTCCACGGGCGTTGCCGGCGCACAGGGCCCTGCGCCGGCAACGTTTTCTGATGTGTGGCAGGCTGGCTTGGCGCCGCCTTGCCGGCGCAGGGAGAAGCAAAATAAAGCAAAAAAGCCGCTGATGATTGAATCATCAGCGGCTTTCGCTTGTCTTGGTGCCCAGGAGAGGACTCGAACCTCCACGCCTCTCAGCGCTAGTACCTGAAACTAGTGCGTCTACCAATTCCGCCACCTGGGCATTTCAGGGAAGCCGCAAGTATAAGCTGTTTTTTTTGGTTTTTTGGAAAATTTCCAGCTCACGGCAAAAAAACTCCTTGCCATTCGGCTTGCCGCTTTTCGGCAGCGGCAAGCCCGCTTTCCAGCACTTTCCTGCGGGTGCAGGAAACAAAAAAGCCGCTTTGCGAAGAAAGCGGCTTTTGCTGTCAAGACCCGGGTGGGTTCTCGTTAAACTTGGTGCCCAGGAGAGGACTCGAACCTCCACGCCTCTCAGCGCTAGTACCTGAAACTAGTGCGTCTACCAATTCCGCCACCTGGGCATTTCAGGAAAGAACGAGATTGTACAACCAAAAAAAACACCCGGGCACAGCGGCTGCTCAAATTTCTTCCGACGAGATCGAGGGAAGCGTCCAGGGCCACCGTGATGGTCATGGCTTCGTGTTGCCCGATGGCGGTGGTCAGGACATCTATCTGCCGCCCAACGAGATGCGCGCCGTGTTGCACAAGGACAGGGTGCGCGTGCGCGTGGTGCGCCACGACAGGCGTGGCCGGCCCGAGGGGCGCGTGCTGGAGATCGTCGAGCGGGCACCGCAGCCCATCATTGGGCGGCTACTGCAGGAAAGCGGCGTCTGGCTGGTCGCGCCCGAGGACAAGCGCTATGGCCAGGATGTGCTGATCCCCAAGGGTGCCACCGGCTCGGCCAAGGTCGGGCAGGTGGTCGTGGTGCAGTTGACCGAGCCGCCTGCGCTTTACGGCCAGCCGGTGGGTCGGGTGATCGAGGTGCTGGGCGAAGTCGATGACCCGGGCATGGAGGTCGAGATTGCAGTGCGCAAATATGGCGTGCCGCATGAATTCTCCGAAGCCGCCCTGGCTCAGGCCAAGGCATTGCCCGACAAGGTGCGCGCGCAGGACAGGCGCCAGCGTGTCGATCTGAGGGATATCCCACTGGTCACCATCGATGGCGAGGATGCGCGCGACTTCGACGATGCCGTCTATTGCGAGCCGGCCCGCGTGGGCCGCAGCAAGGGCTGGCGCCTGCTGGTGGCGATTGCCGACGTCAGCCACTATGTGGAAACCGGCAGCGCCATCGACGTGGACGCCTATGACCGCGCCACCAGCGTGTATTTCCCGCGCCGCGTGATTCCCATGCTGCCGGAGAAGCTCTCCAACGGCCTGTGCTCGCTCAACCCCCATGTCGATCGCCTGAGCATGGTCTGCGACATGCTGATCACGGCCAAGGGCGAGATCCATGCCTACCAGTTCTACCCGGCAGTCATGTGCAGTCATGCACGCTTTACCTATACCGACGTGGCAGCCATCCTGGGCAATACCCGCGGGCCGGAGGCTGCGCGCCACCAGGAGCGCGTGCCTGATCTGTTGAACCTGCACGATGTCTATCGCGCCCTGCTGGCGGCGCGCCATGCGCGTGGTGCAGTGGACTTCGAGACCGTGGAGACGCAGATCATCTGCGACGACAACGGCCGTATCGACAGAATCGTGCCGCGCGTGCGTACCGAGGCGCACCGCTTGATCGAGGAGGCCATGCTGGCTGCCAATGTCTGCAGCGCCGACTTCATCGGCGAAGGCAAGCGCGCCGGCCTGTACCGTGTCCACGAAGGCCCGACGCCGGAAAAACTGGAAATCCTGCGCGGCTATCTCAAGGCTATGGGCGTGGGCATGACACTGGGCGACGAGCCCCGGCCTGGCGACTTCCAGTCCATCGCCGAAGCCACCAAGGATCGCCCGGACGCCCAGCAGATCCACACCATGCTGCTGCGCTCCATGCAGCAGGCCATCTACACGCCCAGCAACAGCGGCCACTTCGGCCTGGCGTTTGATGCCTATACGCATTTCACCAGTCCCATTCGCCGCTACCCCGATCTGCTGGTACACCGCGTCATCCGCTCCATCCTGAATGGCACGCGCTACACGCTGCCGGCCTTGCCCACGCCGGGCGAGGCGCAATTCAAGCTGGCCAAGCGCCTGGCAGCCAAGGTGGCTGCGCCCACCCAGCAGCCGCACAGGGCGCAAAATCCGGCCAGCCTGCGTGAGATGCAGGCCTGGGAAGCTGCCGGCCTGCACTGCAGCGCCAACGAACGTCGCGCCGACGAGGCCAGCCGCGATGTCGAAGCCTGGCTCAAGTGCCAGTACATGCGTGAGCATCTGGGCGAGGAGTACAGCGGCACCGTCAGCACGGTGACCAGTTTTGGCTTGTTCGTGACCCTGGATGCGTTGTATGTCGAGGGCCTGGTGCATATCACTGAACTGGGGGGGAGTATTTCAAGTTCGACGAGGCCCGCCAGGAGCTGCGCGGCGAGCGCACCGGCATCCGCTACGGCATCGGCACACGCGTGCAGGTGCAGGTCAGCCGGGTCGATCTGGACGGGCGGCGCATCGACTTCCGGCTGGTGCGCGACGAACTGGCTAGCCTGCAGGGCGCCGAGAATCGCCCGCGCAACGGTGACAGACGCAGAAAGGACGCCGGCCAGGACGGTGGCGGCAAGCCGGCGCGAGCGGCGCGCGACAAACCAGGCGAGAACGGAAAAGCTGCGCAGAAAACTGTCAGGAAAACCGCCCCCAATGGCAAATCAGACCCAGCAGGCCGCAGTCGTGCAGCCAGCGACGGCAAGCCGGCAGGTCGCAAGCGCAGCTGAAGCTCGTGAGCATGCGCTGAAGCCGCCGCTGGCGGCCCTTTTTTTGCTGAATAAGTCATGGAAAAGAAAGACATGTCCAGTACGGACAAACCGGCGCGTGTTGCGCTGGTCACCGGTGCAGGCACCGGCATAGGTCGCGCTGCGGCCCTGGCCTTGCTCGCCGATGGCTGGAGCGTGGCTCTGCTTGGGCGGCGAGCGCCGCTCCTGCATGACGTGGTGCGTGATGCTGGCGCTGCCGGCGCGCGCGCCTTGGCAGTGCCTGCCGATGTGACCGATCCAGCCGCCGTGCGTGCTGCGTTCGACCAGACCGTGCAGCACTTTGGCCGGCTGGATGTGCTGTTCAATAACGCCGGCATGGGCGCTCCCGCCGTGCCGCTGGAGGAGCTGGCCGTCGAGCACTGGAAGGCCGTTGTCGATGTCAATCTCAACGGCATGTTCTATTGCATCCAGAATGCCTTTCGCGTCATGAAGGCGCAGTCGCCGCGCGGCGGGCGCATCATCAACAACGGCTCGATCTCGGCGCACACGCCGCGCCCGCAGTCCGTCGCCTATACCGCCACCAAGCACGCTGTCATGGGCTTGACCAAGACGGCGGCGCTCGATGGGCGCAACTGGGACATCGCTGTCGGGCAGATCGATGTCGGCAACGCCCGCACCGAGCTGGCCGAACGCATGACCCAGGGCGTGCTGCAGGCCAGCGGCGCCATCGCCTCCGAGCCCATGATGGATGTGGACATCGTTGGCCAGTCAGTGCTGTACATGGCCAATCTGCCCCTGTCGGCCAACGTGCTGTTTCACACCGTCATGGCGACCAAGATGCCATTCGTCGGACGTGGCTGACGGCCACGGTGCGCAGGGCAGGCGCTGGCGGCTGTCGGCGAGGCTGCTGTCGGGCGCCCTGGCGGTGGCCCTGGCCTCGGTGCTGGGCACAGCGCCGACCCGGGTGTGCGCTGCCGTGCAAGCTGCCGAGGCTGCGCCCGGCATGGGCGAGCGGGTGCTGGCCTGCACGGCCTGCCACGGCGAGCAGGGCCGGGCAACGCCGGGTGGCTACTTTCCGCGCATTGCCGGCAAGCCGACCGGCTATCTGTACAACCAGTTGCTCAATTTCCGCGATGGCCGGCGCAGCTACCCGCAGATGTCCTGGCTGCTGGAGCACCTGACGGACGACTATTTGCAGGACATCGCCCGGCATTTCGCCGGCCTGCAATTGCCCTATGCACCAGCGCCGGCAGCACCGGTGCCACAAGCCCTGCTCGAACGGGGCCAGCAGCTGGTGCGTCGGGGCGACGCCCAGCGTGACATTCCGGCCTGCACCAGCTGTCACGGCGAGACGCTGGCGGGCGTCCAGCCCTGGCTGCCTGGCCTGCTTGGCCTATCGCGCGACTACATCGCCAGCCAGTTGGGGGCCTGGCAGACTGGTCAGCGGCGAGCTCATGAGCCCGATTGCATGGCCAGCATTGCCCGGCGGCTCAGTGCCCAGGATGTGGGCGCCATCGCGGCATGGCTGGCGGTGCAGCCGCCACCCGCGCGGATCGAGCCCGCCGAACATCTGCCGGAGCAACTGCCGCTGCGCTGCGGCGGCCTGCAGGCCGGCTCCGGCCTCGGGACTGCTGTCAGGGCCAGAGTTGGAGGGCCGCCATGAAGGCGCTGCATCGGCGGCGGCTGCAGGTGCTGGCCGTCCTGGCCCTGCTGCTGGCAGGTCTGGCGCTGGCTGTGGTGGTACTCAACCGGCTCGACGAGAGTCCGCTGCCTGCGCACCAGGTGAGCGTGCCGGCCACGCCTGAAGTGCTGGCGCGTGGCCGCTATCTGGCGCGCGTGGGCAACTGCGCCGTCTGCCATACCGCACGCGGTGGCCCGGCCTACGGTGGCGGTCGCGCCATTGAGACGCCTTTTGGCCTGGTGCAGGCGCCCAACTTGTCCCCGCATGTGCAGCACGGCCTGGGCGGCTGGACAGCAGCCCAATTCTGGCGCGCCCTGCACAACGGCCGCTCGCGCGATGGGCGGCTGCTCTACCCGGCGTTTCCCTATCCCAGCTACACGCATGTCACCCGCGAGGACTCGGATGCCATCTTCGCCTATCTGCAGAGTCTGGAGCCGGTGGACAGCGCTCGCGAGCCCCATGCCCTACGCTTTCCATTCAGCACCCAGGCCGCTCTGGCGGTGTGGCGGGCCTTGTTCTTTCGCCCTGGCCGCTCCGACACGCTGGTGCAACAGGCTGGCACCCCGGAGCAGACGGCCCAGCGCAATCGCGGCGCCTACCTGGTGCAGGGACTGGGCCACTGCGCTGCCTGCCACACTCCGCGCAACGCCTGGGGGGCTTCGATAGCCAAGGCCAGCCTGGGAGGCGGTCTGATTCCGGTGCGCAACTGGTATGCGCCTGCGCTGGACGTGGAAGCCGAAGCCGGCCTTGCCGGCTGGCCTGAGGAGGAAGCAGTGGCATTGCTCGGTACTGGCATATCGCCACGCGCCGGTGTCTCCGGCCCCATGGCTGAGGTGGTCTTCCACAGCCTGCAGCACTGGAGCGATGCCGACCTGCGCGCGGCAGTGGCCTATCTGCAGGCTTTGCCGCAACGCCAGGCGCCAGCCGCTGCCGGGCCGGCGCCCGAGGCTGCTGCGCTGCTGCGCGGGCAGCAGGTCTACGAGCGCCACTGCCTGGATTGCCACGGCCAGCAGGGCGAGGGGCAGCCCGGCGCCTTCCCCCCTCTCGCGGGCAACCGGGCCGTGCTGCTGCGCGATCCGACCAACCTGGTGCATGTGGTGCTGCGTGGTGGCTATGCCCCGGCCACGGCTGGCAACCCCCGGCCCTTTGGTATGCCGCCCTTCATGCAGACGCTGAGCGATGGCGAAGTTGCCGATGTGCTGTCCTTCATCCGCAATGCCTGGGGCAACCAGGCGGCCAAAGTCGATACCATCGCCGTCCACCGCGCACGCGAGCGCGGTGGCTTCTGACCCGGTGCGCGGCAAGCCCCGCTGTTCAGGCCGGGGAAGGATAGCGCGGACGGCATAGCCGTCCTCAAACAACTGTAGATTTAGCCAGCCATGCAACGCCTGCAAGCCTTCAAATATGAACTGCGCCCAGACGGCCAGCAAGCACGCCAGATGGTGCGTTTTGCTGGCTCGTGCCGCTTCGTGTTCAACAAGGCGCTGGCGTTGCAAAAAGAGCGCTATGAGCGGGGCGAGAAGAAGCTCGGCTATGCAACTCTGTGCAAGCTGCTCACCGAGTGGCGCAACGGTGCGGATACGACATGGCTTTCTGATGCGCCTGTTCACCCGCTGCAGCAGACGCTCAAGGACTTGGAGCGGGCATACAGCAACTTCTTCGCCAAGCGGGCGGCATTCCCGCGCTTCAAGAAAAAAGGTCAGCGGGACAGCTTTCGCTACCCCGACGCCAAGCAGATCAAGCTCGACCAAGCGAGCAGCCGCATCTTCCTGCCCAAGCTGAGCCGGCTGCGCTATCGGCAAAGCCGCGAGGTGCTAGGCGCGGTGAAAAACATCACCGTGAGCCAGTCCTGCGGCAAATGGTTCGTCAGCATCCAGACCGAGCGGGAAGTCGAACAACCCATCCCACAAGCCAGCAGCGCTATCGGCATAGACGTAGGGGTGGCCCGCTTCGCCACCTTCAGCGACGGCTCCTATCTGGAGCCGCTGGCCTGTTTCAAGAAACACGAAGCCCGCTTGCGTAGATACCAGCGGGCCATGAGCCGCAAGCAAAAATTCAGCAGCAACTGGAAAAAGGCCAAGGCCCGCGTCCAGCGCATCCATTGCCGCATCGGCAACGCCCGGCGCGACTACCTGCACAAGGCCACGACAGCCATCAGCCAAAACCACGCGATGGTCGTCATTGAGGACTTGCAGGTGAGGAGCATGTCCAAGTCAGCCAAGGGCAGCGCCGAGCAGCCGGGCAACAACGTGCGTGCCAAAAGCGGCCTGAACAAAAGCATCCTCGACCAGGGCTGGTACGAGTTCCGTCGCCAGTTGGAATACAAGCTGGCCTGGACTGGGGGAATGCTGATTGCCGTGCCGCCGCACAACACCAGCAGAACCTGCCCCGAGTGCGGCTGCGTGAGCGCGGACAACCGCAGGGCGCAGGCCGTGTTCAGGTGCATCGAATGCGGGTGCGAAGGCAACGCCGATCACATCGGCGCGATCAACATACTGGCGCGGGGACACCGCGTAGCAGCCTGTGGAGAGGACGTCAGCCGTGCAAGGCCCGCAAGGGCCAAGCGTGCAGCCTCGGTGAAGCAGGAACCCGCCGAGGCGATTGGTTCAGGCGTTGCGCCTGCAATGAGCGCGGTAGGAATCCCACGCCTTTAGGCGGGGGAGGATGTCAAGGACGCACGAGAATTTTCGATGAGCATGGATGATCAGGCTGGATCGGCACTGCACAGCCTCGACGGGCAGGCCTGGTGGGTCGTGTGCTTCTGCGCCCAGTGGTGCGGCGTCTGCCGCGAATTCCGCGCCACGTTCGATGCCCTGGCGCACGAGCGCCCGCAGTTGCGCATGGCGTGGGTGGATGTGGAGGACGAGGAGGAGATCGTCGGCGATCTGGATGTGGAGACCTTCCCCACCATCCTGGTGGCCGGAGGCGGGCGGGCGCGGTTTTTCGGCCCCGTCCTGCCCCAGGCCGGCGTGCTGGGCCGGCTGATCGACAGCCTGCAGGCCGATGCCGGCGGCAGCCGCCACGATGCACAAGCGCAGGCCCTGCTGGAGCGGGTGCTGGAAAGCCGCTGAACGCTGGAAGCCGGCCTGCCAAAGCCGGCATCTGGATCCGGGCCGGCCATGCAAGATACATGCCGCCGGCCTTTGCATTGCGCCAGATTCCGGGCTACAATGCCGGCTTCACGACCAAATGGGCGGGTATTCACCGCCCTTTTTTTTTGGCGTTTGTTTTTTGGCCCCGGCAAAAAAGCCGGCGCGGCCTGATTGACTGGAACCGGACAGAGCGCATACACGTGGCATTGCAGCAAATCGTTGAACAGACCGTTGCCGGGCTGGGTTATGACCTGGTGGAGATCGAGCGCTCCGCAGGAGGCTTGCTGCGCATCACCATCGATATGCCCTGGACGGCGCCCCAGGACGGCGAGACGCCTGCACCCGAACAGTTCATCACCGTCGAGGATTGCGAAAAGGTCACGCGGCAATTGCAGTTTGCCCTGGAGGTCGATGGGATCGACTACCAGCGCCTTGAAGTCTCCTCGCCTGGTATCGACCGGCTACTGCGCCATGAGCAGGACTTCATCCGTTTCCAGGGCGAGGTGGTCGATCTGACACTCAAACAGCCCATAGGCGCGGCGGCGGGCGGGGCGGTGGCGGCCAATCGCAAGAAATTTCGTGGTGCGCTGGAGCGCGCCGCAGACGGTGGCTGGCAGATCGTCTGGAGCGATGCGCCACCTCCCAAGCCTGGCCAGCGCGTCAGCAGCAAACGTGCTCCGGTGCCGCTGCAGGTCATGGGCTTCGCGCTCGATGAGCTGCGCGAGGCCAGGCTGGCTCCCATCGTGAATTTCAAGGGCCGGGGGCCAGGGGCACGCCAGGCGCGGACTGACCGGTCTTGCCAAAAAGGATTCGGGCTACCGCCATGGGCGTACAGCCAGCGCGTGCTCGCAGGGAAAGAGAAACAGGAGAGTCGCCTTTATGAACCGCGAATTGTTGATGTTGGTGGATGCCATTTCGCGCGAGAAGAACGTCGAGCGCGATGTGGTGCTGGGCGCTGTCGAGGCCGCGCTGGCGCAGGCCACCAAGAAGCTCTACCAGGGCGAGGTGGATATCCGGGTGGCCATCGACCGCGACAGCGGCGAGTACGAAACCTTCCGCCGCTGGCTGGTGGTGCCCGATGACGCCGGGTTGCAGAATCCCGACGCCGAAGAGCTGCTGATGGACGCGCAGGAGCGTGCCGAAGGCATCGAGGTGGGCGAATACATCGAGGAGCAGGTCGAGTCCGTGCCCATCGGGCGCATCGGTGCCATGGCGGCCAAGCAGGTCATCTTGCAGAAGATCCGCGACGCCGAGCGCGAGATGCTGCTGAACGATTTCATGAGCCGGGGCGAAAAAATCTTCACCGGCACTGTCAAGCGCATGGACAAGGGCGACATCATCGTCGAGAGTGGCCGCGTCGAAGGCCGCCTGCGCCGCGGCGAGATGATCCCCAAGGAAAACCTGCGCAACGGCGACCGCGTGCGCGCCATGATCATGGACGTGGACTTGACGCTGCGCGGCGCGCCCATCATCTTGTCGCGCTCGGCGCCTGAATTCATGATGGAGCTGTTTCGCAACGAGGTGCCTGAGATCGAGCAGGGCCTGCTGGAGATCAAGAGCTGCGCGCGCGACGCGGGCAGCCGCGCCAAGATTGCCGTGCTCAGCCACGACAAGCGCGTCGATCCCATCGGCACCTGCGTCGGCGTGCGCGGCACGCGCGTGAATGCCGTGACCAACGAGCTGGCCGGCGAGCGCGTGGACATCGTGCTGTGGTCGGATGATCCGGCCCAGTTCGTAATCGGCGCGCTGGCGCCGGCCAACGTGCAGTCCATCGTGGTCGATGAGGAAAAGCACGCCATGGACGTGGTGGTCGATGAGGAAAATCTGGCGATTGCCATTGGCCGAGGCGGGCAGAACGTGCGCCTGGCGTCCGACCTCACGGGCTGGAAGATCAACATCATGGATGCAGCGGAGAGCGCGCAGAAGCAGGCCGAGGAGTCCAGCACGCTGCGCCAGCTGTTCATGGAAAAGCTGGATGTGGACGAGGAAATCGCCGACATCCTGATTGCCGAAGGCTTCGAGAGCCTGGAAGAGGTGGCCTATGTGCCGCTGTCGGAAATGCTGGAGATCGAGAGCTTCGACGAGGACACCGTGAACGAGCTGCGCGCCCGTGCCAAGGGCGCGCTGCTGACCATGGAAATCGCTCGCGAGGAAACCGTGGGCCGAGTGTCCCAGGACTTGCGCGAGCTGGAAGGCCTGACGCCCGAGCTGATCGAGAAGCTGGCCGCCGGCGGAGTCAACACACGGGACGACCTGGCAGACCTGGCCATCGACGAGCTGACCGAGCTGACCGGTCAGACCGAGGACGAGGCCAAGGCGCTGATATTGAAGGCGCGCGAGCACTGGTTTGCTGCGGGGCAGGAATAAAGGTCAGGGGAGATCGAAACGCATATGTCGAACAACACTGTCGCGGAGTTCGCCTCCGAACTCAAAAAATCGCCTGAAACCCTGCTGGCCCAGCTCAAGTCTGCCGGCGTGAGCAAGAAGTCCGCCGCCGATGTGCTGACTGAGGGTGACAAGCAGGCCTTGCTGGCGCACTTGCAGGCGGCCCATGGAACGGCGGGCGCAGACCGCAAGAAAATCACGCTGACCAAGAAATCCACCAGCGAGATCAAGCAGGCGGATGCCTCGGGCCGTGCCCGCACCATCCAGGTCGAAGTGCGCAAGAAGCGCACTTTCATCCGCCGCGATGACCCGGCCGAGGCGCCTGCCGCCCCGGCGCCGGCGCCTTCCGCCGAGGATCAGGAACTGGCCCGCCGCGCCGAAGAGGCCGGGCGCCAGGCCGAGCTGATCCAGCGTCAGGAGCGTGCCTTGGCCGAGGAGCGCGCCGAGCGCGAGCGCCGTGAACAGCGCGAGCGCGAGGCCGAGGAGCGTGCCGCCGCCTACGCCGCCCAGCAGGCCGAGAAGAAGGCTCAGGAAAGCGCCGAGCGCGAGGAGGCGCGCCGCGAGGCCCAGGCCGAGGCTGAGGCCCGCGCTGCCGCGCAGGCCGAGGCCCGCGCCAAGGCCGAGGCCGAATCGCAGGCGCGCGCCGCCGAAGAGGCTGCCCGCGCCGCTGATCTTGAGGATCGCCGCCGCAAGGCGCTGGCCGAGGCCGAGGCGATCCGCGCCATGATGGCCGCGCCGCGCAAGGTGCTGGTGGCCAAGAAGCCCGAAGAGCCCAAGCCTGCCGCCGCTGCCGCCAAGACGGCGGCAGGCGGCGCCGACGCCAAAAAGGGCACGCTGCACAAGCCTGCCGGTGGAGCCGCAGGCGCACGCACGGGCGCCGCTGCCGGTGCCGGCAAGGAGGTCAAGTCGGCCAAGCTGTCGTCCAGCTGGGCCGGCGACGCCGCCAAGAAGAAGGAGATCAAGACGCGCGGCGACAGCAGCGGCGGCGTCGGGCGCAACAGCTGGCGTGGCGGGCCGCGTGGCCGCCGGGGCGAGCGGGGCGACGAGCGCCAGCAGGCCCAGGCGCCCGCCGAGTTCCGCGCCCTGGAAGTCCACGTGCCCGAGACCATCACCGTGGCAGAACTCGCGCACAAGATGGCCATCAAGGCCTCCGAGCTGATCAAGGTGCTGATGAAGATGGGCCAGATGGTCACCATCAACCAGCCGCTGGATCAGGACACGGCCATGATTGTGGTCGAGGAGATGGGCCACACCGCCAAAGTGGCGGCGCTGGACGACCCGGAAGCCTTCACCGACGAGGAAATGTCCGGCCAGCAGGCCGAAGCGCTGCCGCGCGCTCCAGTGGTCACCGTCATGGGCCACGTCGATCACGGCAAGACCTCGCTGCTGGACTACATCCGCCGCTCCAAGGTGGCGGTGGGCGAGGCGGGCGGCATCACGCAGCACATCGGCGCCTACCACGTCGAGACGCCGCGCGGCATCGTCACCTTCCTGGACACGCCCGGCCACGAGGCCTTCACGGCGATGCGCGCCCGTGGGGCGCAAGCCACCGACATCGTCATCCTGGTGTGCGCTGCCGACGACGGCGTGATGCCGCAGACGCGCGAGGCCATCAAGCACGCCAAGGCGGCTGGGGTGCCCATCGTCGTGGCCATCACCAAGTCGGACAAGCACGAGGCCAACCCGGAAAAGGTCAAGCAGGAGCTGGTGGCCGAGGAGGTTGTGCCCGAGGAGTACGGCGGCGACTCGCCCTTCGTGGCCGTGTCGTCCAAGACCGGCCTGGGCATCGACGAACTGCTGGAGCAGGTGCTCTTGCAGGCCGAGGTGCTGGAGCTCAAGGCTCCGGTGGAAGCCATGGCCAAGGGCCTGGTCATCGAGGCGCAACTGGACAAGGGCCGAGGCCCCGTGGCCACGGTGCTGGTGCAGTCGGGCACGCTCAAGGTTGGCGACATCGTGCTGGCCGGCCAGACCTATGGCCGAGTGCGCGCCATGACCGACGAGGATGGCCGCACCACCAGGGAGGCCGGCCCCTCCATCCCGGTGGAAATCCAGGGCCTCACGGAAGTGCCGCAGGCCGGCGACGAATTCATGGTGCTGTCCGACGAGCGCCGCGCCCGCGAGATCGCGACCTATCGCGCCGGCAAGTTCCGCAACACCAAGCTGGCCCGCCAGCAAGCCGCCAAGCTGGAGAACATGTTCGCCGACATGCAGGCCGGCGAGGTGCAGCAGCTGCCCATCATCATCAAGGCCGATGCGCAGGGTTCGCAGGAGGCGCTGGGCCAGTCGCTGCTCAAGCTCTCGACCGACGAAGTCAAGGTGCAGCTGGTCTATGCCGGCGTGGGCGGCATCAGCGAGTCCGACGTGAACCTGGCGCTGGCCTCCAAGGCCATCGTCATCGGCTTCAACGTGCGCGCCGACGCTGGCGCGAGGAAGCTCGCCGAGTCGCACGGCGTCGATCTGCGCTACTACAGCGTCATCTATGACGCAGTGGAAGAGCTGAAAGTCGCCATGTCCGGGATGCTGGCGCCCGAGCAGCGCGAGGAAGTCATCGGCAGTGCCGAGATCCGCACCGTGTTCGTGGCCTCCAAGATCGGCACCGTGGCCGGCTCCTACATCACCTCGGGCTTCGTGCATCGCAACGCGCGTTTCCGCCTGCTGCGCGACAACGTGGTCATCTATACCGGCGAGGTCGAGTCGCTGCGCCGCATGAAGGACGACGTCAAGGAAGTGCGCGAGGGCTTCGAGTGCGGTATCAAGTTGAAGAACTACAACGATATCCGCGAGGGCGACCAGCTCGAATTCTTCGACATCAAGGAAATCGCGCGCACGCTGTGAGGCGTGGCGTGAGCGATACAGCGGACGAAGAACGACGATGGCTGCACGCAAGTCTCCCTCGGCCCAGCACCGCGGCTTCAAGGTCGCGGATCAGATCCAGCGCGACCTCACGGAGCTGATCCGCGAGTTGAAAGACCCGCGCATCGGCATGGTGACCCTGCAGGGCGTGGAGGTCACGCCCGACTACGCCCACGCCAAGGTGTTCTTCAGCGTGCTGGTCGGCGATGCCGAGGCCTCGCAGGAGGCGCTCAAACAGGCCGCCGGCTTTCTGCGCAACGGCCTGTTCAAGCGCCTGCACATCCATACTGTGCCGACGCTGCATTTCGTCTATGACCGCACGACCGAGCGCGCAGCCGACATGAACGCGCTGATCGCCCGCGCCGTGGCCTCGCGTTCCAAGGACGACGAAGCACCATGACCGCGCGCGCTCCCCGCATCCGGGTGCAGCGGCGCCCGGTGCACGGAGTGCTGCTGCTGGACAAGCCCCTGGGCCTGTCTTCCAACGACGCCCTGCAGAAGGCCAAGTGGCTGCTGCGCGCCGAAAAGGCCGGCCACACCGGCACGCTCGACCCGCTGGCCACCGGCGTGCTGCCGCTGTGCTTTGGCGCGGCGACCAAGTTCAGCGCGCTGCAGCTCGATGCCCCCAAGACCTACGAAGCCATCGCCCTGCTGGGCACGACCACCAGCACCGGCGACGCCGAGGGCCAGGTGCTGCAGCAGCGCAGCGTCGATGCGGCGCAGCTTGCGCCCGAGCGCCTGGAGGCGGTGCGCCGGCAGTTCCTGGGCCGCATCCGCCAGGTGCCGCCCATGTACAGCGCGCTGAAAAAAGAGGGCCGCGCCCTGTATGAGTACGCGCGCGCCGGCATCGAGGTCGAACGCCCCGCCCGTGAAGTCGAGATTTTTGAGCTGAATCTGGCTCAAACCCTTGCAGGACAAGCGCTGCCAGCTATAAAAATAGTAGTTCGCTGCAGCAAGGGCACCTACATCCGCACGCTGGCCGAGGACATCGGCAACGCACTGGGCTGCGGCGCGCACCTGGCGGCCCTGCGCCGCATCGAGACCGGCGGCCTGGACGCGGCGCGCTGCATCACCCTGGCCGAGCTGGAGGCTCTGTCCGAGCCGGCACGCCTGGCGCAGGTGCTGCCGGTGCAGACGTTGCTCAGCCGCCATGTGCCCATCACCCTGGATGAAGAGGATGCTGGGCGCTTTTTGTCCGGCCTGCGCCGGCGCGGCCCCTGGCCCGATGCAGCGGCCGTGGCCGTATATGGCCGCCAGCCCCAGGCGCTGCTGGGTGTGGGCCATGTGCGCGGCGGCGAACTGATTGCCGACCGGCTGCTCAGCCCGCTGGAAATCCAACAGATGCTGCAGCCCCCGGAGCATCCGCCGCCCGAGCGTCCGCCTGATCGCCCGCCCGAATCTGCGCCTGCCAGCGCCGCCCCTGAAACTTTGTCCAGACATCCAAACAGACCCCTGGCACCCGCCACGTCACGACACTGCCATGAGCAAACAAATCCGCAACATCGCCATCATTGCCCACGTTGACCACGGCAAGACCACCATGGTCGATCAGCTGCTGCGCCAGTCCGGCACCTTCGCTGCCCACGAAAAAGTGGTCGATACGGTGATGGACAACAACGCCATCGAGCGCGAGCGCGGCATCACCATCCTGGCCAAGAACTGCGCCGCCTCCTGGAAGGGCACGCACATCAACATCCTGGACACCCCTGGCCACGCGGACTTCGGCGGCGAGGTCGAGCGCGCGCTGTCCATGGTGGACGGCGTGGTGCTCTTGATCGACGCGCAGGAAGGCCCCATGCCGCAGACGCGCTTCGTGACCAAGAAGGCGCTGGCGCTGGGCCTCAAGCCCATCGTCGTGGTCAACAAGGTGGACAAGCCCGGCGCCAATCCCGACAAGGTGGTCAACGCCGCCTTCGACCTGTTCGACAAGCTGGGCGCGACCGACGAGCAGCTGGACTTTCCGGTGGTCTATGCCTCGGGCATCAACGGCTGGAGCGCGCTGGAGCAAGGCCAGCCGGGCGAGCAGTGGGGGCCGGACATGTCGGCTCTGTTCGACACCATCCTGAGCCATGTGCCGGTAGCCGGCGGTGATGCCAGCGCGCCGCTGCAGCTGCAGATTTCGGCGCTGGACTACTCCACCTTCGTCGGCCGCATCGGCGTGGGCCGCATCAACTCGGGCGTGCTCAAAGCCGGCCAGGACGTGCTGGTCATGCACGGCATCGATGGCGACAGCTATCGTGGCCGCGTGAACCAGATCCACCAGTTCCAGGGCCTGGATCGGGTGCAGGTCAGCGAGGCCGGCCCCGGCGAGATCGTGCTCATCAACGGCATCGAGAACGTGGGCATCGGCGAGACCATCACCGACCCGGCCAGGCCCCATCCGCTGCCCATGCTCAAGATCGATGAGCCGACGCTGACCATGAACCTCGGCGTCAACACCTCGCCCCTGGCCGGGCGCGAGGGCAAGTTCGTCACCAGCCGCCAGATCTGGGATCGGCTGCAAAAGGAGCTGCGCTCCAACGTCGCGCTGCGCGTGAAGGAAACCGCCGAGGACGGCGTGTTCGAGCTCGCCGGCCGCGGCGAGCTGCACCTCACCATCTTGCTGGAGGAGATGCGCCGCGAGGGCTATGAGATGGCCGTTGGCAAGCCGCGCGTGGTCTTCAAGGAAATCGACGGCGAGCGCTGCGAGCCGATCGAGCTGGTCACCGCCGACATCGAGGAAGGTCACCAGGGCGGCGTGATGCAGGCGCTGGGCGAGCGCAAGGGCGAGCTGGTGAACATGGAAAGCGATGGCCGGGGCCGCGTGCGCCTGGAATACCGCATCCCGGCGCGTGGCCTGATCGGCTTCACCAACGAATTTTTGAACCTGACGCGCGGCTCGGGCCTGATCAGCAACATCTTCGACGGCTACGAGCCGCACCGTGGCGACATCGGCGGGCGCAAGAACGGCGTGCTGATCAGCATGGACGACGGCGAGATCTTCACCTATGCCCTGGGCAAACTCGACGACCGGGGCCGCATGTTCGTGCGCGCCAACGACCCGGTCTATGAGGGCATGATCGTCGGCGTCCACAACCGCGACAACGACCTGGTGGTGAACGCCACGCGCACCAAGCAGCTGACCAACTTCCGCGTGTCCGGCAAGGAAGACGCCATCAAGGTCACCCCGCCCATCGACCTGACGCTGGAGTACGGCGTCGAATTCATCGAGGACGACGAGCTGGTCGAGATCACCCCAAGAGCATTCGCCTGAGAAAGCGCCACCTCAAGGAGCACGAGAGGAAGCGCGCCAGCCGCGAAGGCGCCTGAGGCCGGCCCGCACCTTCGGCCCGAACTTCCAGCCCAAGCCCCAGCCTGCCGAAAGCGCCCGCCATGACTGCTGCTGCTGCCACCGCTGCACTGCCCGCCAAAGCTGGCCTGACCCATGGCCGCGCTGTCTGGCTGATGGCTGCGGCGGCGCTGATGTGGTCGATCGCCGGCGTGGTCACGCGCCACCTGGAGCAGGCGCGCAGCTTCGAGATCACCTTCTGGCGCAGCTTCTTCATGCTGCTGTCGCTGCTGGTCATATTGCCGCTGCTGCGCGGGCGCACGGCCTTTGCGCCACTCCTGCGCGCCGGCCTGCCGCTATGGGTCTCGGGCGTGTGCTGGAGCGTCATGTTCACCGCCTTCATGGTCGGCATCACCCTGATGCCGGTGGCCAACGTGCTGGTGACCATGGCGGCTGCGCCGCTGCTCACGGCGCTGGTAGCGCGCGTGTTCATCGGCCACCGCATCGCGCCGCGCACCTGGGGGGCGATTGCCGCCGCCGGCGTGGGCATGGTCTGGATGTATGGCGCCGAAGTCGGCCAGCTCTCGCCCGTGGGCCTGGGCGTGGCGCTGTGCATTCCGATCGCCGCCGCCATCAACTGGACGGTGGTGCAGCGCGCCCAGGGCCAGGGCCTGGCGGTCGATCTGGTGCCGGCGGTGTTCATCGGCGCGTTGCTGTCGGCGCTGGCCACGCTGCCCTGGGCGCTGCCCTTTGCCGCCTCGGCGCGCGACCTGGCGCTGCTGGGCCTGCTGGGCCTGGTGCAGCTGGCCATCCCCTGCGTGCTGGTGGTCTATTGCGGCCGCGTGCTCAAGGCACCGGAAATTGCGCTTTTGGGCCTGCTGGAGGTCATCTTCGGCATCCTGCTGGCCTGGGTCGGTGCGGGCGAACAGCCCGCGCCCGCCGTGCTGATGGGCGGTGCGCTGGTCATCGCCGCCCTGGTTTTCAACGAACTGCTTGGATGGAAGGAGCAACAACCATGACGGACAACAACCACAACAACAACCAAGGCGCCAGCAAGAACGCCAGCGACATCGTGGCCGAGGTGCGCGGGCGCGTCGGCTGCATCACGCTGAACCGGCCCCGCGCGCTGAACGCCCTGTCGCTGCAGATGGTGCGCGACCTGATGGCCGCGCTGCTGGCCTGGCAGCACGACGAGCAGGTGCTGGCCGTGGCCATTCGCGGCAATGGCCGCGACGGTGCCTTCGGGGCGTTTTGCGCTGGTGGCGACATCCGCTTCCTGCACGCCGCCGGCACCAGTGGCAACCCCGAGCTGGAGGACTTCTTCACCGAGGAATACGCCCTCAACCACCTGATCCACACCTTTGGCAAGCCCTACATCGCCTTCATGGACGGCATCGTCATGGGCGGCGGCATGGGCATCAGCCAGGGCGGCAGCCTGCGCATCGTGACCGAGCGTACCAAGATGGCCATGCCCGAGACCATCATCGGCCTGTTCCCGGACGTGGGCGGCGGCTATTTCCTGTCGCGCTGCCCGGGCCGGGTGGGCGAGTGGCTGGCGCTCACCGGCGAGACCATAGGCGCGGCGGACGCCATCGATTTCAAGCTGGCCGATGGCTTCCTGCCGTCCGATCAGCAGGCCGCCGTCTGGGAGCAGCTCGGCACCCAGCAGTTCGCCAACGGCCAGGCGGTGCAGGATTTTGTCGCTTCCAAATTCGTAGCTGCTGGCGCAGGCCAGACAAGCGCTGTAGCCCAGATCGACCAGTATTTTGCGCTGCCCGATGCCACCGCCATCGTGCAGGCGCTGGAGGCTGCCGACGGTGAGTGGGAGCGTGCCACCGCCGCTCTGCTGCGCAAGCGCTCGCCGCTGATGCTGCATGTGGTGCTGGAGCAGATCCGCCGCGCGCGCGACATGTCGCTGGCCGACGACCTGCGCATGGAGCGCGACATGGTGCGCCACTGCTTCTACCTGCGCCCGGGCCAGAGCGAGACCGTGGAGGGCATCCGCGCCCTGGCGGTGGACAAGGATCACAGCCCGAAGTGGCAGCCCGCGCGCGTCGAGGACGTGGCGCCCGAGCTGGTGCAGGCCTTCTTCGACAGCCCCTGGCCGGCGCACGCGCATCCGCTGGCGGCGCTATCGTAAGAATAGCTGTCGGCGCTTGCTGTATAAGGCTTTGAGCCGGTTTTGATGAAAAAAGCAGTCCAATCGGACTGCTTTTTTCATGGCTTGTTTGCTGGGCGCGCCGCCTGGCGTCGCTTAAGCTGGCGCCATGGCCCACATCACTTTTTCCCCGCCCTATGTTCCGCCCTGCCATGTCGTGCAGCAACTGCGCGACCGGGGCTATGCCGTGCTGCGCCCGGCGGACACGGCGGCCTGGGCCGGCTGCAGCCTGGAGCAATTGCAGGCCCTAGAGCCAGACTGGGACGACCTGCCGCCCGATGAATACCTCAGGGACGGGGGCCGCTACCGCAACCGGCGCCATGCCAGCTTTGTCTGGCAGGCCGGCGCGCTGCAGCAGGCGGCGCACCGCGCGCACTACCAGCCGGTCGAATACAACGCGCTGCACGGCGGAATGCGCCGCTGGTTTGCGCCCATGCTGGCTGCCAGCACGGCGCTGCCCGGCTGGCAGGCGCTGCTGCAGGCGGTGGCCGACACCACGCGCCAGGCGCTGGCGCCGCAGGAGCAGCGCTGGTTCGTCGAGGCGCACCAATTCCGCATCGACACCGAAGGCGGCATTGGCCGGCCCACGCCCGAGGGCGCGCACCGCGATGGCGTCGATCTGGTGGCCGTTTTCCTGGTCGCGCGCCAGGACGTCAAGGGCGGGGAGACGCGCATCTTCGAGGCCGCCGGCCCCAATGGCCAGCGCTTCACCCTGAGCGAGCCCTGGTCGGTCATGCTGCTCGATGACGCGCGCATGATCCACGAGACCACGCCCATCCAGCCCGAGGACGGGCATGGCTGGCGCGACACCCTGGTGCTGACCTGCCGCAAGGGTGCTTTTCTGGGCGATGATGTTTCTTCAATCCACGCCCCTGGCGCGGCGCAGCCCTGATCGGCCCTGCAGCTTTCCTGCCGCACACACCGCAATTGCAACAACGAAGGAGGTAACAACCATGTTCCAGAACATCCTGGTGCCAGTCGATGGCTCGGAGACATCCATGAAGGCCGTGGCCAAGGCCGCTGGCCTGGCCAAGGCCTTTGGCAGCCGGGTCACGGTGATGTATGTCATCGACCCCTATCCGTTCACCGGCGTCGGCGCCGACTTTGCCTACGGCCAGGCGCAATACCTGAGCGCCGCCACGGCAGAGGCCAATGCCGCGCTGGATGCGGCCCGGGCAGCGCTGACGCAGGCCGGCGTCGAGCGCGTGGAAACCACGGTGGGCGAGGGCCACGCCATCCACGACGGCATCATGCGCGCCGTCGAGAGTGCTGGCGCCGACCTGATCGTCATGGGCTCGCATGGCCGGCGCGGCCTGGAAAAGCTGGTGCTGGGCAGCGTGACCCAGCGCGTGCTGGGGTGGTGCATGTGCCGGTGCTGGTGGTGCGCGACTGACGCCGTGCGCGGCTGATGGCCAGTCCCCTGGCCACAACGAAAACGGCTGCCGAGGCAGCCGTTTTTCATGGGTGCTCCAGGAGGTGATCCTGGCGGCGCGCCATCACATGCGCTCGAAGATGGCGGCAATGCCCTGGCCGCCGCCGATGCACATGGTCACGAGGGCGTAGCGGCCCTGGATGCGCTGCAGTTCGTGCAGCGCCTTGACGGTGATCAGCGCGCCGGTGGCGCCGATGGGGTGGCCCAGCGAAATGCCCGAGCCGTTGGGGTTGACGCGGGCCGGATCCAGCCCCAGGTCGCGCGTGACGGCGCAGGCCTGGGCGGCAAAGGCCTCGTTGGCCTCGATCACGTCCAGGTCGGCAGCCGTCAGACCGGCCTTTTTCAGCGCTGCCTGCGTGGCCGGCACCGGGCCTATGCCCATGTACTTGGGATCGACGCCGGCGTGGGCATAAGCCACCAGGCGCGCCATAGGCTTGGCGCCGCGCGCCTGGGCGGCCTTGGCGTCCATCAGCACCAGGGCAGCGGCGGCGTCGTTGATGCCCGAGGCGTTGCCAGCCGTCACCGTGCCGTTTTCCTTGGCGAACACCGGTTTGAGCTTGGCCATGTCATCCATGGTCGCGCCGCTGCGGAAATGCTCGTCGGTGGCGTACTGGACTTCGCCCTTTCTGCTCTTGAGCACGACCGGCACGATCTGCTCCTTGAAGTAGCCCGCCGCCGTGGCGCGCTCGGCGCGGTTGTGGCTCTCCACGGCCAGGCGATCCTGATCCTCGCGCGTGATGCCCCACTTGGCGGCGATGTTCTCGGCCGTCACGCCCATGTGGATGTTGTGGAAGGGGTCGTGCAGGGCGCCGATCATCATGTCGATCATCTTGAAGTCGCCCATGCGCGCGCCCCAGCGGCTGGTGAGACTCGCATACGGCGCGCGGCTCATGACCTCGGCGCCGGCGCCGATGGCGATGTCGGCGTCGCCCAGCAGGATGCTTTGCGCCGCCGAGACCACGGCCTGCAGGCCCGAGCCGCACAGGCGGTTGACGTTGAAGGCCGGCGTGGATTCGGCGCAGCCGCCCTCGATGGCGGCCACGCGCGAGAGGTACATGTCGCGCGGCTCGGTGTTGACGACGTGGCCGAAGACCACGTGGCCCACGTCCTTGCCCTCGACCTGGGCGCGCGCGAGCGACTCGCGCACCACAGTGGCGCCCAGCTGGGTGGGCGGCACGTCCTTGAGACTGCCGCCAAAGGTGCCAATGGCGGTGCGCACGGCGCTGACGACGACGACTTCACGGGTCATGGTTTCTCTCCTGTTGTGATGAAAAGAGTGATGAAAAATGGCGCAAAGCCTTGTGTGGCAAGCGCTGGCAGCTATGATTTTTGCTGATTGTTGCTCAGGCGTCGCGCACGTCGGCGACAGGCTGCTGGCCAAAGTCGGGGCGCGCCAGCCAGGCCAGCACGCGCCGCGCCGCCTCGTCGGGCGAGGTCAGCAGGCCGCCGGCCTTGAGCTGGGCGAAGTTGCCGGCATCGGGAAAGTGCGCCGGCTCGGCGCTGCGCAGCTGCACCTGCATGTCGGTGTCGATGACGCCTGGCGCCAGCGAGCACACGCGCGCGCCGTGCGGCTTGCCGGCCTCGTCCAGCGCCAGGCAGCGGGTGAAGTGATCCATGCCGGCCTTGGCTGCGCAGTAGGCGGACTGCGAGGCCATGGCACGCCGGCCCAGGCCCGAGGAGATGTTGAGCACCTTGCGCGGTACGCCCCAGCCTTCGGTGGCGCCCAGGAAGGCGGCGCTCAGCAGCATGGGCGCCTCTAGGCCGACGCGCAGGGCGCGCGCCAGCTCCAGCGGGTCGCTGGCCGACAGCGGGGCGATGGCCGGGATGACGCCGGCGTTGTTGATCAGCGTGGCGCTGGCCCAGGGTGCGGCACGCTGCGCCTGCAGCCATTGGCGCAGCTGCTGCGCCGCCGCAGCGCCATCGCTCAGGTCCAGCGTCCACTGCTCCAGGGCGCTGCCGGCGCTGGCCTGCAGCCCGGCGTTGGTCTGGCGGGCGATGCTGATGACGTGGTGGCCAGCGTCCAGTAACTGGCGCGCCAGGGCCAGGCCCATGCCGCGCGAGCCGCCGGTGAGGATGGTCAGATGAGGGGGGAGGTCTGGGGAGCAGTCATGGCGCAATGGTAGCCGCGGCGGCTGGTGCCCTGGCGGGCTGCCAAGGTGGCGGCGAGGGGGGCGACAGCGAAGGTAGCGGCGACGACAGGAAGGGGCAGGGCGAGGCCAGCCGCAGCACGCCGCCATGCACCGGATGCGCCAGCTCCAGCGCGCTGGCGTGCAGCAGCAGGCGCGGTGCGCGTGCCTGCGCGGCAGCGCCGGCATACAGTGCATCGCCCAGGATGGGGTGGCCGATGTGCGCCAAGTGGACGCGCAGCTGGTGCGTGCGTCCGGTCAGCGGCTGCAGCTCCAGCAGCGCGGCGCTGCCATCGCTGGCCAGCATGCGCCAGCGCGTGCGGCTGGCCTTGCCCTGGGCGTGATCGACCTTTTGCCGGGGCCGCTGCGGCCAGTCGGGCATCAGGGGTGCGTCGATCTCGGCCCAGCCGCCCTCGCCGGCGTAATCTTCTGGCGGGGCTGGGCAGCCCTGCACCACGGCGAGGTAGCGCTTGGCGATCTGCTGCGCGGCAAAGGCCTGGCCCAGGGTGCGCTGCACGGCGGGGCTGCGCGCCATCAGCACCAGGCCGGAGGTGGCCTGATCCAGGCGATGCACGATGAGCGCATCGGGCCAGCGCTGCTGGGCGCGTGCGCTCAGGCAGTCCTGCTTGTCGGCGCCGCGCCCGGGCACGCACAGCAGCCCGGCGGGCTTGTCCAGCGCCAGCACATGGTCGTCGGCGTACAGGCAGACCAGGTCTGCAGGGGCGGCCCCATCCGCAGCCAGCGCCGGCAGCATTCGCTTACCCGCCATGGATCAGCCGATCCACCGTGGCGCACAGCTCCTGCACGTCGTTGGGCTTGTGGATCAGCGCGCGCGCGCCCTCGGCCAGGGCTTGCTGCTCGATGTCGGTGCTGACGTAGCCCGAGGCCAGGGCGATGGGCAGGTCGGCGCGGATGGCGTGCGCCGCGCGCACCAGCTCCAGCCCGGAGAAGCCCGGCATGTTGTAGTCGGTCACCAGCAGGTCGTAGCGGGCGGGCGCCTCGCGCAGCGCCTGCAGCGCTTGGCGCGGGTCGGTGAAGCCGCTGACCACGTAACCCCGGCGGCGCAGCAGGCGCTGTAGCAAAAACACCAGTGCTTCGTCGTCATCGACGTACATGACGTGGCGCTTACTGTCGGGCGCCGGCAGCGGCGCCGGGGCGGGCGCAGCCGGCAGGGCGGGCGGGGCAGCGGCCAGGGCCTCGGCCTGGGAGCCTGGGGAGATGGCCGGAAAGTACAGCGTGAAGCAACTGCCCTGCCCGGGCGTGCTCTGCACGTCCACCGCGCCCTGGTGGGTGCGCATCACGCCATGCACCACGGCCAGGCCCAGGCCGGTGCCCTGGCCGACCGGCTTGGTAGTGAAGAACGGCTCGAACACGCGCGACAGCATGGCCGCGTCCATGCCCGGGCCGTCATCGCGCACAGTGAGGGTCACGTAGCGCTCGGCGCTCAGGCCCAGGCGCTCGCGCAGGCGCTGGGGCGGCTGGGCCGTGGCCACTTCGACCTGGATGTGGCCGTGGCGGCTGCCGATGGCGTGGACGGCGTTGGTACACAGGTTGAGCAGGGTCTGCTCGACCTGGGTGGCGTCGGCCAGCACGATCGGCAGATCCGGCGCTTCGTGCAGCGACAGCTCGATCTGCGGCGGCAGGGTCACGCGCAGCAGGCGCTGGGCCTCGTGCGCCACCGTGCCCAGGGCGACGGCGCTGCGCGCGGGCGGCTCGTTGCGGCTGAAGGTGAGGATCTGGCGCACCAGGTCGCGTGCGCGCCGGCCTGCCTTGTCGATCTCCAGCAGGCTCTCGTAGGTGGCGCTGCCGGGCTGGCAGCCCTCGCGCGCCAGCGCCACGTTGCCCAGGATGGCGTGCAGGATGTTGTTGAAGTCGTGCGCGATGCCGCCGGCCATGGTGCCCATGGCCTGCATCTTGTGCGATTCGCGCAGCTGCGACTCCAGCTCGCTGCGCCGCGCTTCCTCGCGCTTTCTGGCCGTCAGGTCGCGCGCGAACACGGTGGTGGTCTCGCCCTCGGCGTGGCGCTCGAAGGACACGCTGATCTCCACCGCCAGCTCGCGCCCGGAGGCGGTGAGCGCCGTCATCTCGCCCAGCACGGCCTGGGTGGTGAGCTGGGCGAAGGCCAGCATCTGCCCGGCCTTGGGGATGAAGCGGGTGATGGGGCTGCCCAGGGCGTCGCTGGCCGCGCACTGGAACAGCATGGCCGCCGTGGGATTGAAGACCGTGATGCGCTGGTGCTGATCGACGCAGATGATGGCGTCCAGCGCCGAGTTGATCACGGCCTCCAGCCGGCTCTCGCTGGCGTGCAGCTGGGCGTTGCGCTCTTGCAGTTCGGTGGCGCTTTTTTGCAGCGCGCGGCGCTCGGCCAGCAGCGGCCCCTGGTCAATGACGGCGCACAGGAACTGCGCCTGCGGCGCTTCGTCCTCGCTGCTGGGTGCCTCGATGCTGGCGATGTGCAGATCGCCCGTGATCTGGCGCTGCTGGTCGATGCGCAGCACGACTTCGGTGGCCTCGGCGCGGCCCTGCTGCAGTGCCTGCGCGAAGGCGGCGCGCACGCGCTCGGTGTGCGCCGGATGCACAAAGGGCAGCAGGGCCGTGAGGGGGCGATCCTCCTCGCGCGGCTGGAAGGAGCGGTGCGCCATGGAGTTGGCCTGGATGACCACATCGTGTTCGTCGAGCACCATCAGCGCCAGCGGCACGTTGGCAAACAGCGCCTCGAAGCGCTCGCCGGCGCTCTCGGCCACGGCCTGGCTGTAGCGCAGGATGCGGTTGTGCGCCTCCAGCTCGGCCTTGGAGGCGCGCAGCTCCTGGATCAGCATGGCCACGTCGCCGTGTACGCGCCCGGTGCTGCGGCGCTCCACCGGCCTGGGCGGCCCCTGGGCTTCACCCTGCGCGGCCTGCGACTGGAACAGGGGCGTCAGGTCGGGGCGCTGGTGCATGGCAGGCGCAGGCGCGGCGGGCGGTTCAGCGCACCGACAGCAGCTCGACCTCGAAGGTCAGCGTGGCGTTGGGTGGGATGACGCCGCCGGCGCCGCTCGTGCCGTAGGCGATGGCCGGCGGGCAGGTCAGGCGGGCCCTGCCGCCGGGCTTCATGTGCTGCAGGCCTTCCGTCCAGCAGGGGATGACGCGGTTGAGCGCAAAGTCGATGGGCTGGTCGCGCTTGTAGGAGCTGTCGAACTCCTTGCCGTCGGCCAGCGTGCCCCGGTAATGCACCCGCACGGTGTCGGTGGCCTTGGGCGAGGTGCCGCTGCCCTCCTTGAGCGATTCATAGACCAGGCCGCTGGGCATGGTCACGGGGGCTGCGGCAATGGGGGCGCTCTCGGCAAAGGCGGTGGAGCTGGCCAGCAGGGTGCCGGCAAGGGCGAAGTGGATCAGGCGCATGGGTTGGAGCATGGGGTGGGGCATGGAATGCGGCAGATTGCCAGAAAAGAAACGGGGCCACGATGGTATGGCCCCGCAGGATGTCATGCAGCGCGCTGCGCCATTGCCGTCATTCGGGTTCGCTCAGCGGCACGCACGAGCAAAACAGGTTGCGGTCGCCATGCACGTTGTCCACGCGGCCCACCGGGCTCCAGTATTTGCTGCGGCGCAGACTGGGTACGGGATAGGCGGCGATTTCGCGCGGGTAGGGGCGCGTCCACTCGGCGCCCAGCAGGCTCTCGGCAGTGTGCGGGGCGTTCTTGAGCGGGTTGTCGCCCTGTGGCCAGACGCCTTGCTCGATCTGCCGGATCTCGCCCCGGATGGCGATCATGGCGTCGATGAAGCGATCCAGCTCGGCCAAGTCCTCGCTCTCGGTCGGCTCGACCATCAGCGTGTTGGCCACCGGAAAGCTCAGCGTGGGCGCGTGAAAGCCATAGTCGATCAACCGCTTGGCCACGTCCTCGGCCATGACGCCGCTGGACTCCTTGAATTGGCGCAGGTCGAGGATGCACTCGTGCGCGACGTGGCCGTTGGCGCTGGCGTACAGCGTGGGGTAGTGATCCTTCAGGCGCGCGCTGATGTAATTGGCGCTCAGGATGGCGACTTCGGTGGCCGCCGTCAGGCCCGGCGCGCCCATCATGCGGATGTACATCCACGAGATCGGCAGCACGGCGGCGTTGCCCAGCGGCGCGGCGCTGACGGCTCCGACCGTGCCGGCCATGCCCGCCGTGGCGTGCCCGGGCAGGTAGGGCACCAGGTCTTGCACCACGCACACCGGCCCCACGCCCGGGCCGCCGCCGCCGTGCGGGATGCAGAAAGTCTTGTGCAGGTTCAGGTGGCTCACGTCGCCGCCGAACTCACCCGGTGCGGCCACGCCGACCAGGGCGTTCATGTTGGCGCCATCGACATAGACGCGCCCGCCGTGCCGGTGTACCAGCTCGCACAGCTGCTTGACCTCGGTCTCGAACACGCCGTGCGTGCTGGGGTAGGTGATCATCACGCAGGCCAGGCGTTCGCTGTGCTGCTCGCACTTGGCCTTGAGGTCGGCCATGTCCACGTTGCCGTTGTCGTCGCACCTGGTGACCACGACCTGCATCCCGACCATCTGCGCGCTGGCCGGGTTGGTGCCGTGCGCGCTGCTGGGGATCAGGCAGATGTTGCGCTGCGTGTTGCCCTGGGCCTCGTGCCAGGCGCGAATGGCCAGCAGGCCGGCGTATTCGCCCTGGCTGCCGGCGTTGGGCTGCAGGCTCACTCCGGCGTAGCCCGTAGCCTCGCACAGCCACTGGCGCAGCTGCGCGTCCAGCTCGTGGTAGCCAGCCAGCTGATCGACCGGGGCGAAGGGATGCACGAGCGCAAACTCCGGCCAGGTGATGGGGATCATCTCGCTGGTGGCGTTGAGCTTCATGGTGCAACTGCCCAGCGGGATCATGGTGCGATCGAGCGCCAGATCCTTGTCCGACAGGCTGCGGATGTAGCGCAGCATGGCCGTCTCGCTGTGGTGCGTGTTGAACACCGGGTGCGTCAGGAAGGCGCTTGCGCGGCGCTGCGCCGGCGCGATCAGCGTGTCCACGCCCATCTCGAAGTCGGCGAACTGCGGTGCGTTCTGGCCGTCCTGGGCGAAGACCTGCCACAGCAGCTCGATGTCGGCGCGGGTGGTGGTCTCGTCCAGCGCGATGCCCAGCCGGTTGTCGGCATGGATTCTCAGGTTCGCGCCCATGGAGACAGCGCGGGCAGCTATTGTTTCGGTAGCGTTTCCGGTGTCCAGCAGCAGCGTGTCGAAGCTGGCCTGCGGGCGCAGCGGCGCGCCCAGGCTTTGCAGGCCCTGCGCCAGGATGGCGGCGTAGGTGGCGATGCGCCGGGCGATGCGCGCCAGGCCCCCGGGGCCGTGATAGACAGCGTACATGCTGGCGACGACGGCGGGCAGCACCTGCGCCGTGCAGATGTTGGAGGTGGCCTTTTCGCGGCGGATGTGCTGCTCGCGCGTCTGCAGCGCCAGGCGGTAGGCCGGCTTGCCATGCACGTCCACGCTGACCCCCACCAGCCGCCCGGGTAGCGAGCGCTTGTAGGCATCGCGGCAGGCCATGTAGCCGGCGTGCGGGCCGCCTGCTCCCATCGGCATACCGAAGCGCTGCGTGCTGCCGACGACGATGTCCGCGCCCCATTCACCGGGCGGCACGATCAGGGTCAGCGCCAGCAGGTCGGCGCAGGCGATCACGGCGGCGGCGCGTGCATGGGCCTTTTCGGCAGCGGCGCGCAAGGACTGCACCTCGTCGATGCGCCCGCAGGTCGCCGGGTACTGCACCAGCAGCGCGAAATACTCGCCTTGCACCGCCGTGTCCCACTCCTGGCCGGCGCTGGCCAGCACGACCTCGATGCCCAGGGGCGCCGCGCGCGTGCGGATGACTTCGATGGTCTGCGGATGGGCATCTGCGGACACGATGAAGCGGTTGCTGGCCGCCTTGACCGAGCGGCGCGCCAGTGTCATGGCCTCGGCGGCGGCAGTGGCCTCGTCGAGCATGGAGGCATTGGCGATGTCCATGCCCGTCAGGTCGGTGACCATGGTCTGGAAGTTGATCAGCGCCTCCATGCGGCCCTGGCTGATCTCGGCTTGGTAGGGCGTGTAGGCGGTGTACCAGGCGGGGTTTTCCAGCACGTTGCGCAGGATGACGCCGGGTGTGTGCGTGCCGTGGTAGCCCTGGCCGATGAAGCTCCTGAGCAGACGGTTCTTGCCGGCGATTTTTTTCAGCTCGGCCAGCGCGGCTGCCTCGGTGGTGGGGGCGGGCAGCGCCATGCTGCTGGCGCGGGCGATCGAGCGCGGCACGATGGAGTCCACCAGCGCCCGGCGCGAGGCCACGCCGATGGCGGACAGCATGTGCGCTTGGTCGGCAGCATCCGGGCCGATGTGCCGGGGCAGGAACTCGGCGGCGTTTTCCAGCGCGGCCAGGGGCAGGGCGTCGGGCATCTGCATGATGGAATCTCGATTTTGCTATGTAAAAAATAGCTGCCAGCGCTTGTCTGGCAAGGGTTTAAGCGGGTTTTGACTATAAAACCAATGGCTGCCGCCTGGTGTGGGTACGGGGCAGCCAGGCCGGTGCATCAGGCGTTGGCGGCGAACTCGGCGTAGGTGGTTTCGTCCATCAGGCCGGCCAGCTCCTGCTCGTTGCTCAGCTTGACCTTGAAGAACCAGCCGGCACCCAGCGGGTCGGAGTTGGCCAGCGAGGGGTCGGCGCGCAGCGCCTCGTTGACCTCGACGATCTCGCCCGAGACTGGCATATAGACGTCCGCCGCCGCCTTGACCGACTCGACCACGCCGGCCACTTCGCCCTGCTGGAAAGTGGCGCCCACGGCGGGCAGATCGACGAACACCACGTCGCCCAGCGCGTCCTGCGCGTGCAGCGTGATGCCGACCACGGCAGCGGTCGGCTCGGCGGTGTTGATCCACTCGTGATCCTTGGAATACTGGATGCTCATCGCGGGTTCTCCGGAAAGTCAGAAAAGAAAAGAAGAAGGGAAGGGAAAGGAAAAACAGATCGCAGGCGGACGCGGTGCGGCGTCCGCTGGCACTGTAGCGGCGCTGGGCGCAGCTTTTCAGCCCCGGTGGTAGCGCGGTGCGACAAAGGGCGTGGGCGCTACCCGCATGGGCACGCGCTTGCCACGCACGATGGCAAACAGCTCGGTGCCGACCTTGGCGTGGGCCGGCTGCACATAGCCCAGGGCAATGGGCTGGTCGAGCACCGGGCTGAGCAGGCCGCTGGTGACCTGGCCGATCGGCTGGCCGTCGGCATCCTGCAGCTCGCTGCCCTCGCGCACGGGGATGCGCTCGCTGGCCAGCAGGCCGACGCGCTTGCGCTGCAGCCGGCTGGGGTCGTCGAGTTGTGCCAGCACCACGTCGGCGCCCGGAAAGCCGCCGGCGCGCGCGCCGCCCGTGCGGCGCACCTTCTGGATGGCCCAGCCCAGCGCGGCCTCGGGCGGGGTGGTGCTGGTGTCGATGTCGTTGCCGTACAGGCACAGGCCGGCTTCGAGCCGCAGCGAGTTGCGCGCGCCCAGGCCTATGGGCTTGACCTCGGGCTGCTCCAGCAGCGCGCGCGCCAGTGCCTCGGCGTTCGCGGCGGGCACGGAAATCTCGAAGCCATCCTCGCCGGTATAGCCGCTGCGCGTGATGAACAGCGGCACGCCCTGCCAGTCGAACAGCGCGCCGCTCATGAAGACCAGTTGCTGCACATCCGGCACCAGCCGCGCCAGGGCGGCAGCGGCCTGCGGGCCCTGCAGCGCCAGCAGGGCCTGGTCGGGCAGCGGGCGCACTTCGCAGCGGCTGCCGATGCGCTCGCGGATATGGGCGATGTCGCCCACCTTGCAGGCGCCGTTGACGATCAGGAACAGGATGCCCTCGCCCTGGTTGAAGAACATCAGGTCGTCGATCACGCCGCCGGCATCGTTGAGCAACAGGCCATAGCGCTGGCGGCCCACCGGCAGGTCGATGACATCGACGGGCATCAGGCTCTCCAGCGCGGCGGCGGCATCCGGGCCGGCCAGCAGCAGCTGGCCCATGTGCGACACGTCGAACAGGCCGGCCTGCTTGCGCGTGTGCTGGTGCTCGGCCAGCAGGCCGCTCGCGTACTGCACGGGCATGGAATAGCCGGCAAAGGGCACCATGCGTGCGCCCAGCTCCAGGTGCAGGGCGTGCAGCGGCGTCTTGAGCAGCGAATCGGCGGCGGGGGCGGTGGTCATGCGGAACAGGCTCCGAGGCAAATGGTGGTGCGGCCCGCCCTGCGGCGCGCCACGGTATTTGCCCGGCTGTCCTCTTGACCTGAGAGATTCACCCGCTGAGGGTCTGGCCCCGGGGTTTGCTCCTTCGGTGGGCCGGCTCAATCGTGCGCGTCCGGCCTCTCTCCAGCAAGGGAAACGCCCGCATCCCTGCGCGCGCCTGGTCAGTCCTTTTGCCTGAGCGTTCGGCTGCTGCCTGCGCCTTCGGCGGTGCCGCATACAGCACTCTCTCCTGACGCGGCGGATTCTAAGCGTGCCGCCGCTCAGATTTCCAGTCTTCTTGGCTGGCGGGGATAACGCACAGTTGACAAGGCCGGACAACAGCCCCGGACAGGCTTTTTGCCAAGCCCCCACCCGGCGGTAACCGGGCGGGGCTGTGGTCAATGTCTTGCGCCCCGGTAAGAGCGCCTTGATGGGGATGAAGTATGCGCGCCGGCGCGTGGATGGATTTGCCGAATTTCCATGAATTCATGCGCTTCATAGAAAAATTTTCTTCAAATAATGAAATTCATGAATAATTTGCTTCATGGATCGCCTCGATAGAAAAATCCTCTCCGTCCTGCAGCGCGATGCGCGCGCCAGCCTGCAGGAGATCGGCGCCGCCGTGGGCCTGTCGCCCTCGCCCTGCTGGGGGCGTATCAAGAAGATGGAGGAGGCCGGCGTCATCCAGGGCTACACCGTGCGGCTTGATCCGCTGGCGCTCGGCCTGGGCGACACGGTGCTGGTCATGGTGACGCTGGACAGCCACTCGGACAACACGCTGGAAAAATTCGGCGAGGTGCTGGCCAGCATTCCCGAGGTGGTCGAGGCGCACCTGGTCTCGGGCGACTATGACTACCTGCTGCGCGTGGTGGTCAAGGACACGCGCGACTACGAGCGGCTCCTGCGCGAGAAGCTCTACAAGATCCGCGGCATCCGCCACAGCCGTTCGAGCTTTGTGCTGCGGACATTGAAGAGGGCTGATCTGCCCCTCGGAGCGTGAGCAGGAGGGTTATGGCGCATGATGGGCGCCGCCTCCGCCTTACTTCGCCGCTGCTTTGTGCGCCTGCTTTCGCAGCGTGTCGGCGGTGACGCGCACGGGTTTGCCGTCCTGCACGATCACGATGGCGGTTTCGGTCTGCAGGGCGGTCTGGCGCGCCAGCTCGGCGGCCCGCCGCATGGCCTGCACCGATGCGCGCAAGTCCGGATTGCGCGCCTTGGAGATGTCTTGCGGGTTCATGGATTTTCTCCCCACTGCAAAAGAACGGGTGTCGATCCTGAATTGTCGTATACCGCCCAATCATCGACCGCATCGCGGTAAAAGCGCTCGAAGTTCTGCCAACCCGCAGCAAAGCGGCGCCGGATGACGGCTGCAGGGATGTCGTGCCCACCCTGGCGGACACGCTCGGCCACGCGTGCGATGGCGGTGCCTGTGTCAGGCAGTTTCAGGAAGAACAGACTGACGCGATAGCTCTGGGCTCGCCACTGGGCGATGTGGCGCAGGTAGCCCATGCCCGACAGCGTGGTTTCGATGGCGAAACTCTGGTTCGTCCGGACTGAGTGTTCGATTTCCTGAAGCATCAGCCGCCCGGCTCTCACCGCTGCCGTCTCCGGTGCGAATGGGGCGAGGCCCGCTGCAATCAGATCGGCATTGATGAAGCGCGGCAGCTGCGCCTCCGCTGGCAGGAATGACCGTGCAAAAGTCGTTTTGCCAGCCCCATTGGGGCCGGCGATCACGATGACTTTCTTGACGGGCTGCGCCATGTCTGTGCCTGCGTGCCAGGCCCTAGCCCAGCAGCAGCGCGTCGTCCGCGAGCTTCTCCCCGCGCACGCGCTCGAACATCTGCAGCAGGTCGGGCACGTCGGTGCGCGCGCGGGCCTCGCCCGAGATGTCCAGCACGACCTGGCCCTGGTGCAGCATGACGGTGCGCTGGCCCACGTCCAGCGCCTGGCGCATGCTGTGCGTGACCATCATGGTGGTCAGCTTGTTCTCGGCCACGATGCGCGCGGTGAGCTGCAGCACAAAATCCGCCGTGCGCGGGTCGAGCGCCGCGGTGTGCTCGTCCAGCAGCAGGATGCGCGACGGTTGCAGCGCCGCCATGAGCAGGCTCACGGCCTGGCGCTGGCCGCCCGAGAGCAGGCCGATGCGGTCGGTGAGGCGGTTTTCCAGCCCCAGGCCCAGCGTGGCCAGGCGTTCGCGGAACATGGCGCGCTCGGCGGCCTTGACGGCGCCGCGCAGGCTGCGGCGCGTGCCGCGCTGCTGGGCCAGCGCCATGTTCTCCTCGATGGTCAGGTCTTCGCAAGTGCCGGCCATCGGGTCTTGAAAGACGCGCGCCACGCGCTCGGCGCGCTCCCACACCGGGCGGTGCGTCACGTCCAGGCCGTCGATGGCGATGCGGCCCATGTCCACCGGCAGATCGCCCGAGATGGCATTCAAAAAGGTCGATTTGCCCGCGCCGTTGGAGCCGATGACAGTGACGAACTGCCCGGCGGGGATGTCCAGCGACATGCCGCGCAGCGCGCGTGTCTCGATGGGCGTGCCGGGGTTGAAGGTGATGTGCAGGTCTTGTGCGCTCAGCATGGTGCTTGTCTCCCGGCGGTCACAGGCTCTTGGGGGTGTCGGCCAGGCGCTTGCTGCGCAGGCGGCGCTTGATTTGCGGGATGACCAGGGCAATCGTCACCAGCACGGCGGTGACCAGGTTCAAGTCCTGCGCCTTGAGGCCGATGAAGTCGCTGTTGAGCGCGGCGGCGATGAAGAAGCGATAGACGATAGCGCCGATGATGACGGCCAGCGTGGCATAGACAATGCGCCGCGAAGGCAGGATGGACTCGCCCACGATCACGGCAGCCAGGCCGATGACGATGGTGCCTATGCCCATGGAGATGTCCGAGCCGCCCTGGGTCTGGGCAAACAGCGCGCCGGCCACGCCGACCAGGGCGTTGGACACGGCCATGCCCAGCAGCACCATGGCGCCGGTGTTGATGCCCTGGGCGCGCGCCATGCGGGCGTTGGAGCCGGTGGCGCGAATGGCCAGGCCGCGCTCGGTGGCGAAGAACCAGTCCATGGCCAGCTTGGCGGCAATCACGATGACCAGCAGCAACAGCGGGCGCCACCAGTAGTCCTCCAGCCCCTCGGGCTGCAGCAGGGTGAAGACCGTGGGATCGTTGATCAGCGGGATGTTGGGCCCACCCATGATGCGCAGATTGACCGAGTACAGCGCGATCATCATCAGGATGGAGGCCAGCAGATCCATGATCTTCAGGCGCACGTTCAGCCAGCCGGTGACCAGGCCGGCGATGGCGCCGGCAGCGGCAGCGGCCACGGTGGCCACGAAGGGGTTGGCGCCGCTGGCGATCAGCACGGCGCACACCGCGCCGCCCAGCGGAAAACTGCCGTCCACCGTCAGGTCGGGAAAGCGCAGCAACCGGAACGAAATGAAGACGCCCAGAGCAACCAGACTGAAGATCAGGCCGATCTCGACCGCGCCAAGCAGGGAGAACAGGGACATGGCAGGAGGGGAAAGGTCAACAAAAAACAGGAGCCCCGGCTTCAGGGCTCCTGCGTGGTGGTGGAGCTTAAGGACTCCGGGGCTTCAGGGCCGTGCCTTACTGGATGACTTGCGCGGCCGACTTGACCAGCGCGTCGGACAGCTTGACGCCCTGCTTTTCGGCAGCGCCAGGGTTCACGAACAGCTCCATCTTGGTGCTGACTTCTGGCTTGATGTCGCCGGGCTGTTCGCCCTTGAGGATGCGCACCACCACACGGCCAGTTTGCTCGCCCAGGTCGCGGTAGTTGATGCCTAAGGCGGCGATGGCGCCGCGCTTGACGCTGTCGGTGTCCGAGGCCACCAGCGGCAGCTTGGCTTCCTGGCCGACTTTCACCAGCGCCTCGTAGGCCGAGACCACGTTGTTGTCGGTGTTGGTGTAGATCACGTCGGCCTTGCCGATCAGGCTGCGCGCGGCGCTGCCCACGTCCACCGAGCGCGGCGCCGAGGCCTCGACCAGCGTCATGCCATTCTTGGCCAGCAGCTCCTTCATCTCCTTGACCACGACCACCGAGTTGGCCTCGCCCGGGTTGTAGACCATGCCCACGCGCTTGGCATTGGGCACCACCTGCTTGATCAGCTCAAGCTGCTTGTCCAGCGCCAGCAGGTCGGACACGCCGGTCACGTTGTTCTTGGACGGCTCCCAGCTGGCCACCAACTTGGCGGCCACCGGGTCGGTCACGGCGGAAAACACCACCGGCACGCTCTTGGTGGCGGCCACGACGGCCTGTGCCGATGGGGTGGCAATGGCGACGATGGCATCCGGCTTGTCGCCGACGAACTTGCGCGCGATCTGCGCGGCCGTGCCGGTGTTGCCCTGGGCGCTCTGGTATTGCCACTTGAGGTTCTTGCCCTCCTCGTAGCCGGCAGCCTTAAGGGCGTCCTTGACGCCATCGCGCACCGCATCGAGCGCCGGGTGTTCGACGATGGCCGTCACGGCCACGGATTTGGTGTCGGCGGCGTGTGCGGCAGGCGCGAGGGCTGCGGCGGCCAGGGCCAATGCGCTCAGGGGCGCCCAGGACAGGCTTTTCATGTGCTATCTATCTCCAGTTGACGAGCTTGGGTTCTCTTGCTTGTTGTATAGGGCCGGCGTGGAACCACTTGCCGGCCTTGCAGTAAAGCGCGCGATTGTTGCGCCAAATCACATGCCGGTGTAATTAGGGCCGCCCCCACCCTCGGGTGTGACCCAGACGATGTTCTGCGTCGGATCCTTGATGTCGCAGGTCTTGCAGTGCACGCAGTTCTGCGCGTTGATCTGCAGGCGCTGGGCATTGCCGCCCTTGGCCTCGTCGGGCACGAACTCATAGACGCCTGCCGGGCAATAGCGGCTCTCGGGGCCGGCATAGCGGGGCAGGTTGATCTCGGTGGGCACCTTGGCATCTTTCAGCTTCAGGTGCGCGGGCTGGTTTTCGGCGTGGTTGGTGTTGCTCACGAACACGCTGGACAGGCGGTCGAACGTCAGCTTGCCATCGGGCTTGGGATAGACGATGGGCTGGCACTCGGCAGCGGGCTTGAGCGTGGCGTGGTCTGGCGTGTCGCGGTGCAGCGTCCAGGGGATGTGGCCCTTGAGCACGAATTGCTCGATGCCGTTCATCAGCGTGGCCGTGGTCAGGCCCTTCTTGAACCAGGACTTGAAGTTGCGCGCCTTGTTCAGCTCCTCGTGCAGCCAGCTGGCCTCGAAGGCCTTTGGGTAGGCCGTCAGCTCGTCGCCCTGGCGGCCTGCCACTACGGCGTCATAGGCCGCCTCGGCGGCCATCATGCCGGTCTTGATGGCGGCATGGCTGCCCTTGATGCGGCTGGCGTTCAGAAAGCCAGCGTCGCAGCCCACCAGCGCACCGCCGGGGAAGACGAACTTGGGCAGGCTCAGCAGGCCACCGGCGACGATGGCGCGCGCGCCGTAGCCCAGGCGCTTGGCCGGCTTGATGCCCTTGGCCTCGTCGCCCTCCAGGTACCAGCGGATGTTGGGGTGTAGCTTCCAGCGCTGCATCTCCTCGAACGGGCTGAGGTAGGGGTTGGCATAGTCCAGACCGGTGATGAAGCCCAGCGTGACCTTGTTGTCCTCCAGGTGGTAGAGGAAGCCGCCGCCATAGGTGTCGCTGGCCAGTGGCCAGCCGGCGGTGTGCAGCACGAAGCCTGGCTGGTGGCGCTTGGGGTCGATCTCCCACAGCTCCTTGACGCCGATGCCGTAGGCCTGCGGGTCGCGTCCCTCGTCGAGCCTGTAGCGGGCGATCAGCTGTTTGCCCAGGTGGCCGCGCGCGCCTTCCGCAAAGATGGTGTACTTGCCGTGCAGCTCCATGCCCAGCTGGAATTCGTCCGTGGGCTGGCCCTCCTTGTCGAGGCCCATGTTGCCCGTGGCCACGCCCTTGACCGAGCCGTCGTCGTGGTAGATGACCTCGGCAGCGGCAAAGCCGGGGAAGATCTCGACCCCGAGCGCCTCGGCCTGCTCGGCCATCCAGCGCACCACGTTGCCCAGGGCCACCACGTAGTTGCCGTGGTTCTGGAAGCACTGGGGCAGCAGGAAGTTGGGCGTGCGAAATGAACCCTTCTCGCCCAGGAAGACCATCGCGTCGTCGGAGACGGGCTGGTTCAGCGGCGCGCCCTTGGCCTTCCAGTCGGGGATCAGCTCGGTCAGCGCCTTGGGATCCATGATGGCGCCCGACAGGATGTGCGCGCCCGGCTCCGAGCCTTTTTCCAGCACCACCACCGAGATGTCCTGGCCATTGGCCTCGGCCATCTGCTTGAGGCGAATCGCCGTAGCCAGGCCGCCCGGGCCGCCGCCGACGATCACCACGTCGTATTCCATGGCCTCGCGCGGGCCGTACTGCTGCAGGATCTCTTCGTTCGTCATGGGTTGTCTCGTATGCGGGATGGTGGAAAAAGCGAAGGCGGCGCGCTGCGGGCCGGCGATGGCGGACGATTGTATGCATCCGGCAACAATAAAAACGCACGGTCGTTCAATTCCGTGCCTGGCAGGGGACAGCACAGGCGACAGCGCCCACCTGGCGGCGCGGGTCAGAATCGCCCCCATGAAAATCTCTCTGCCTGAACACAAGAAGCTGGTACACCAGATGCACTTGGACGTGCGCTGGGGCGACATGGACGCCATGGGCCATGTCAACAACGCCATGTACTTTCGTTACCTGGAGAGCATCCGCATCGACTGGATGACGGCTGTAGGGGCCAATCCCCAGCCCCAGGGCCAGGGGCCGGTCATCGTGAACGCTTTTTGCAGCTTCCTGCGCCAGATCGAGTATCCGGCGCGGCTGCTGCTGAAGCTCTATGTGAGCGACCCGGCGCGCACCACCTTCGAGACCTGGATCACCATCGAGCGTGAAGACCAGCCCGGCGTGATCTATGCCGAAGGCGGCGCCACCACCATCTGGGTGGACTTCCCGCAGCAAAAGGCCGTGGCTCTGCCGGACTGGATGCGCGCCATCGTCAGTTGAAGGCGGACGGCGCCGGCAGGGCGGGCAGCTCCAGTCGTGCTTCGAAGCCGTGCGCCAGCCCGGGCGGCGGTGAGGACAGCCGCAGCCTTGCCCCGTGCTTGTGTGCAATGGTGCTGGCGATCGACAGGCCCAGGCCATAGCCGGCCCGGCTGGCACTGTGGCGCACATGGCGCTGCTGCAGTCTCGCCAGCCGCTCGGGCGGCACGCCAGGGCCGTGGTCGCGCACCGCCAGCGTGGTGCCCGGGCCGGCGACGATCTCCACGCTGCTGCCCGCGCTGTAGTGCAGGGCGTTTTCCACCAGATTGCGCAGGGCGATGGCCAGGGCATCGAAGTCGCCCGGCACGCACAGCGGGGCGTCTTGCGGCGCCACCGCCAGCGTCAGCTCCAGCCGATCGACCACACGGTCGTCCTGCCAGAACTCCTGCGCCACGGCTTCGGCCAGCTGGGCCAAATCGACCGGTTCGCGTGCCAGCGGGGCGCTGGATTCGGCGCGCGACAGCTGCAGCAGCTTTTCTGTGCGCTGGGCCAGCGTCTGCAGCGCCGTCAGTGCGGCCTGCACGTCGCTGCGCGCCAGACCATGCTCCAGGGCAGTCTGCAGCCGCAGCCGGGCCGCCGCCAGGGGTGTACGCAGTTCGTGCGCGGCATTGGCAGCCAGGGCGCGCTCCACGTCGAGCGCCTGAGACAGGCGCTCCAGCAGACGGTTGACATGGTCTTCCACGCCGCGCAATTCGCGCGGCAGGGCGGGCAGCTCGATAGGTTGCAGCAGTTGGCCGTCGCGCAGGCTGATCTCGTGCGCCAGGACGTCTAGCACACGCAGCTCGCGCCGGGCGATGCGTCGCAGCAGCCAGGCCAGCAGCGGCAGCACGGCCACCAGGGGCACCAGCAGCCCGATCAGCGTGCGGTTGAGGGTTTCGCGGCGCTCGTCCAGCGGATCGGCCACCTGCAAGAAGACCTCGCGCGCCGGATGGCGCAGCGTGTACACGCGCCAGCCGCCGGCCTGGGCAAAGCCGGGTGCCAGCGGCACGTCAAACTGTGCGGCGCTAGCGCTGGCCGAGCGCGCCAGCACGCGCGCATCCAGACTGACGAGCTGATAGGGCACGTCGGATTCGGCAAAGGTGACGGGAGCGGCAATGGTCAGGGGCGCTGTGCCCGGCTGTGCCGGGGCCGCATCCAGGCGATCCAGGGCGATGTCGAACAGGCGATGCGAGACCTCCACCAGTTCGCTGTCGAAGTTGTGATTGATCTCACTATCGACATACCAGACCACGGCCAGCACGCAGGCCAGCCAGACGCCGCCCACCCAGACGATGAGGGTGCGCGCCAGCCGACCAGCCAGGGTTTCGGCACGGGGCGGCAGCGATTCCTGGGCGGAGTTCATCCGATGGAGGGTGGGTTCAGACGGGTTCCGATTCACGCGCCCGCGCCAGGAGCTGGCGTCAGCCGATAGCCCAGGCCACGCACGGTCTCGATGCGCTCGCGCCCGAGCTTTTTGCGCAGGCGGCTGATGAAGACTTCCAGCGTGTTGCTGTCGGACTCGTCGCCCCAGCCGTACAGGGCATCCTGCAGGCTTTCGCGGGTGTGGATGTGCTGGGTGCGCGTGGCCAGCACGCGCAGCAGCGCCCATTCCTTTTGCGTCAGCGCCACCGGTACGCCGGCGCGGCGCACTTGTTCGCGTGCCAGGTCGATCTGCAGCTCGCCCAACTCCAGCACGGGCTGGCTGGCACTGGTGCGGCGGCGCTCCACGGCGCGCAGGCGCGCCAGCAACTCGCCGGGGTCGTAGGGCTTGACCAGATAGTCGTCGGCACCTGCGTCCAGGCCGTGGATGCGGTCGCTGACCTGGTCGCGCGCCGTCAGGACGATCACGCTGGGGCACTCGCGCAGCGCGCGCACCTCGCGCAGCAGCGCCAAACCATCACCATCGGGCAGGTGCAGATCGAGCAGCACGGCAGCGTACTGGGCGGCGTGCAGGGCGGCGCTGGCCTGGGCCAGGGTGGGCGCAGCGTCCACCACGAAAGCCTTGGCGCGCAGGTAGCCACATACGGCTTCGCGCAGGG
Source organism: Melaminivora jejuensis (assembly GCF_017811175.1). Classification (NCBI taxonomy): domain Bacteria; kingdom Pseudomonadati; phylum Pseudomonadota; class Betaproteobacteria; order Burkholderiales; family Comamonadaceae; genus Melaminivora; species Melaminivora jejuensis. The sequence continues at coordinate 1,497,849 of NZ_JACWIJ010000002.1, read as the reverse complement.
CGCTGTCGTCTTCCACCAGCAGGATTCGCATGGGCGGCAGTCCTCGGGCTTTGATGCAAATGGGCTGGAAAGTGTAGGGTGCTGCAGGCGGCTCGAAATGCTCGCAGACGTTCAGCGGACGTTCAGCCGCACTGCCTACGCTGCGCGCCCATGTCTGTCCTTTCTTCTACACCTCTGCGCCGGCTGGGTGCGCTCACCCTGCTGCTCTTCACCCTGCTGCTGGCCTGGGATGCCTCGGGGCTGGATTTGCCGCTGGCCCGCCTGTTCGGCACGGCGCAGGGCTTCGCCTGGCGCGATCAGCCGACTTTCGTCTTGTTGCTGCACACCTTGCCGCGCTGGTTCAGCAGCGCACTGCTGCTGGCGCTGTTCATCGGTGCCGTGTGGCCCTGGGGCTTTCTGCGGGCGCTGGCATCGCCCGATCGCTGGCAACTGGCCTTGTCCATTGCCCTGGGCATGGCAGCCATCACGCTGCTCAAGCGCGTCAGCAGCACCAGTTGCCCCTGGGATCTGGCGCAGTTCGGCGGGACGCTGCCCCATTTCTCGCACTGGCTGTGGGGTGTGCGCGACGCCGGGCCGGGGCATTGCTTCCCGGCTGGGCACGCCTCGGCAGCGTTGGCCTATCTGACTGGCTGGTGTGTGCTGCGCCGCAGCCTGGCCCCGGAAGTGGCCCGGCGCTGGCTGGTGGCGGCTTTGCTGGCCGGTGCCGTGCTGGGCCTGGCGCAGCAGATGCGTGGCGCGCATTTCATGAGCCATACCCTGTGGACGGCATGGATTTGCTGGACGCTGGGCCTGGCCATCGAGGGCCTCAGGCGCTGCCTGCCGGCTGGCGTGGCCCGGGTGCCTGCGTCGCTAGCAAGCCTGAACAAAACCTGAACACGCCCTTCAGCCGCGCTTCAGGCAGCGTGCCCACTATGCGCGGCCATGGCTGTTTTCATGCACATACCTTCCCCTGACACTGGCGAGCCACAGTCCGGGCTGCGCTCCCGGGGCGCGCCTGGCTGGCTGCAGTCCTTCGACGCCTGGCTGGCCCAGCCCCTGAACCCGCAGCAGATCGTGCTGCGCCTGTCGCTGTACCTGCTGCTGACGGCCAACGTGCCGCTGTGGCTGCAGCTGGCGCGCATCGGCGGCGCGCCCAGCCTGTATCTGCGTTCGGCGCTGGCCTTGGCGGTGCTGCTGGTGTGCGGCATGGTGGCCATCCTGGCCTGCACCGCCTGGACACGCGGCATGCGCCTGGTGTGGTGGCTGGTGGCCGCCGTGGCGGCGCTGGCGCAGCACTACATGCTGACCTACAGCGTGGTCATGGATCCGGGCATGGCTGCCAATGTGCTGCAGACCGATGCGCGCGAGGTGGCCGACCTGCTGGGCCTGCGCCTGCTGCTGGCCGTAGCCGCCGTGCTGGCGCTGCCGACCTGGTGGCTGCTGCGCGTGCGTATTCCGCCCATGGGGACGCTGCGCCAGGTGGGCCGCAACCTGGTCATGCTGGCGCTGGCGCTGGCGATTGCCACGGCGACGGTGGCCATGGGTTCGCGCGAGCTGGCGCCGCTGATGCGCAACCACCCGCAGCTGCGCTATCAGCTCAATCCATTGGCCAGCCTGTACTCGACGGCGGTGGCCGCCATGCGCCCGGCCTTTGCGCGCAGCCAGGCGCTAGTGCCCATGAGCGCTGGCGCGGCCCTGGGCGCCACGCACGCGGCTGGTGCCCGGCCCCAGCTGTTCGTGCTGGTGGTGGGCGAGACGGCGCGCGCCGACCACTTTGCCCTCAACGGCTATGCCCGCGACACCACACCGCAGCTGGCCGCGCAGCAGGGCGTGCTGTCGTGGCGCAACGTGTACTCGTGCGGCACCAGCACGCTGGCCTCGCTGCCGTGCATGTTCTCGCCGCTGGGCAAGGAAAGATTCGAGGCGCGCAAGGGCGAATATGAAAACCTGCTCGATGTCGTGCAGGCCGCCGGCATGGCCGTGCTGTGGCTGGACAACCAGTCGGGCTGCAAGGGCGTGTGCGAGCGCGTGCCGCACGCCCAGGCTGCCGACGGCCTGACACCCGAGCAGCGCCGCCAGTGGTGCGACGCCAGCGGCGAATGCCGCGACATGGCGCTGCTGACCAATCTGGACGAGCGCCTGGCCGCCATCCCGGCGCAGCAGCGCGAGCGGGGCGTGCTGCTGGTGCTGCACCAGATGGGCAGCCACGGCCCGGCCTACTACAAGCGTTCGGCGGCCGGGGACAAGCGCTTTGTCCCGGAATGCCGCACCGAGGTGCTGGCCGACTGCGCCCACGGCGAGCTGGTCAATGCCTATGACAACAGCATTGCTGCCACCGACGCCTTCCTAGTGCGCACTATCGACTGGCTGCGGGCGCGTTCGAGCGAATACGACAGCGGCCTGCTGTATGTGAGCGACCACGGCGAATCCCTGGGTGAGTACGGCCTATTCCTGCACGGTCTGCCCTACGGCATGGCGCCGGACGTGCAAAAGCACGTGCCCCTGATCGCCTGGCTGGATGCGCGGCTGCAGCAGCGCCAACAGCTATCGACGGACTGCCTGCGCGCCGGCCTGGATACCCCGCTAACGCACGACAGCCTGTATCACACCATGCTGGGCGTGCTGGACGTGCGCTCGCCCAGCTACCGACCGGGGCTGGATATGCTGGCCGACTGCCGACGGTCGGAGTGACGACTCAAGATTTTGCAGCTGCAGGCGCCCTTCATGGCGGATGGCGTCGGCGGCTGAGGCCGCAGCTGACCGCAGTCAGATGTCCTCCAGCAGCGCGTAGGGCAGAGGCTGAATGATCAGCGGCAGGCCCTCTGCCTGCAGTGATTGGCTCGCAGCCGCAATTTGCATGGAGATCAGGGCATTGACGCCCCCGACCGGGCTGACAGCCGACTGCACGACCAGCCCCACGGGCTGCTCGGCATCGTCTGCGGCAAAGACCTCGGTGCCGGCGGCCAGTGCCTGCGCCGCCGCTGGCACATGCACCAGATAGGTGCGGCGCTTGAGCGTGCCGCGAAACTGGCTGCGCGCCACCACCTCCTGGCCGGGGTAGCAGCCCTTCTTGAAGTTGACCCCGCCGATGGACTCGTAATTGAGCATCTGCGGCACGAAGGCTTCGGCCACCGGTGCGCTCAAGGTCGCTACGCCAGCGCGCACCTCGCCCCACAGCCATGGCTCGGCTGCAAGCGCTGCTCCCTGTGGCGCTGGCGCATCCAGCGGCGCCAGCCACAGCGCGCGCGGCTGGCCGTCCGCCGGATACAGCGCCACCACGCTGGCCGCACCGTGCTGCACCAGCGTCCAGGGCGGTGCGTCGGCAGGCAGCAGCTGGCGGGCGGCGGTACCGGCCAGGCCGTGCAGTTGGAACTCTGCCGTGGCGTCGCTGATCCTGGCCTTGGCACGCAGCACGAACATGGACAGGCGCTTGAGCGTGGGCGCCAGCAGGTCGCGCGAGCACACCAGCAGCACTTCGGCGTCGCTGCGCCTGAAGCCGATGAAGCTGGCCAACATGCGCCCCTTGGGCGTGAGCAGGGCCGCCAAGCGGGCGTGCTGCAAGTCCAGCAGCGCGAAATCCTGGCTCAGCTGGCTGTGCAGAAAGCTGGCCGCGTCCTCTCCGGCGACGCGGATTACGCCCAGATGGAGCAGGGGAGCGACGCCTTCCAGCGGTGCTGCTGCGGCGGCTGTCGGGGCGGGATGGTGGGTCTGTGGGTCGATCATGCGTCCATTATCATGAGCGGCTTTTGTCCGCCCCCGGGCTGCTGTTTCTTGGCTGATTCTTCCCCCGTGCGCCGTCTTTTCCTGATGCTCCTGCTCGTGCTGATCGCTGCGGGCGCGGCTGCCGCCTGGTGGCTGCAGGCGCCCCTGCCGCAGCGCGCCGGCGCCGCTGTGGGCGGTGCGCCGCTGGAGCTGGAGATCGAGCCCGGCACTACCCCGCGCGGCGTGGCGCGCGCAGCCGTGCAGGCCGGCCTGGACGTGCGCCCTGACCTGCTGTACTGGTGGTTTCGCCTGTCCGGCAAGGATCGCGACATTCGCGCGGGCAACTACGAGATCCCGCGCGGCACCAGTCCGCAGGCGCTGCTGCAGAAACTGGTGCGCGGCGAGGAAGCCCTGCGCGCCGTGACCCTGGTCGAGGGCTGGAACTGGCGCCAGGTGCGCCAGGCGCTGGCGCGCGCCGAGCAGCTGCGCCCCGACAGCGCCGCCCTGAGCGATGCCGAGCTGATGGCCGCCCTGGAGCGTCCCGGCGTGCCGCCCGAAGGGCGCTTCTTCCCCGACACCTACACCTACGCCAAGGGCAGCAGCGACCTGAACGTGCTGCGCCGGGCGCTGCACGCCATGGATCGCCGGCTGGAGGCCGCCTGGGCGCAGCGCGCGCCGGACACGCCGCTCAAGTCGGCCGAGCAGGCGCTGATCCTGGCCAGCATCGTGGAAAAGGAGACCGGTCGCGCCGAAGACCGCGCCCAGGTCGCCGGCGTGTTCGCCAACCGGCTGCGCATCGGCATGTTGCTGCAGACCGACCCCACCGTCATCTACGGCCTGGGCGAAAGATTCGACGGCAACCTGCGCCGGCGCGACCTGACCACCGACACCCCCTTCAACACCTACACCCGCACCGGCCTGCCGCCCACGCCGATTGCCATGCCCGGCAAGGCCTCGCTGCTGGCCGCCGTGCAGCCGGCGGATACCCGGGCGCTGTACTTCGTCGCACGCGGCGACGGCAGCAGCCACTTCAGCACCACGCTTGACGAGCACAACCGCGCCGTCAACCGCTACCAGCGCGGCCAGAAATGACGACTCCTTCGACCCAGCCCGGCCTGTTCATCACCTTCGAGGGCATAGACGGCGCCGGCAAGAGCTCGCACATCGCCGAGCTGGCCGGCGCCTTTGCCAATGCCGGGCGCAGCGTGACGTTGACGCGCGAGCCCGGCGGCACGCCGCTGGCGGAAAAGCTGCGCGCGCTGCTGCTGCACGACGCCATGGACGCGCTGACCGAGGTGCTGCTGGTCTTTGCCGCGCGGCGCGACCACCTGTGCCGCGTCATCGAGCCGGCGCTGGCGCGCGGCGAGGTCGTGCTGTGCGACCGCTTCACCGATGCCACCTTTGCCTACCAGGGCGCAGGGCGTGGCTTCGACTGGCAATCGCTATTAAAATTGGAGCTGCTTACGCAGACTGGGTGCGGGCTGGAGCCAGATTTGATGCGAAACCCTGATCTGACGCTGTGGTTCGACCTGCCGCCCGCCGTGGCCGCCGAGCGCCTGGTGGCGGCGCGGGCGCCGGATCGCTTCGAGGCGCAGCCGCTGGAGTTCTTCACCCGCGTATCGGGCGGCTATGCCGAGCGCGCCCGCCAGGCGCCGCAGCGCTTTGCCCGCATCGACGCTGCCCTGGCGCGCGAGCAGGTGGCTGCCCAGGTGCTGCAGCAGGTAACGGCGCGCGGCTGGCTGGCCGCTGCCGGAGGCGCCGCATGAGCGAGGCGCCGTCCGCCGTGGCGCCGTGGATCGCCAGCCAGCGCGACCAGCTGCTGGCCCAGCGCGGCCACGCCTGGCTGCTGCACGGCCCGGCTGGGCTGGGACAGTACGAGCTGGCGCTGGAGCTGGTGCGCGCCTGGCTGTGCGACGCGCCCACGGCGCAGGGCGCCTGCGGCCAGTGCGCCAGCTGCCACGGCGTGAACGTGCGCACCCACGCCGACCTGTGCGTGCTGCTACCCGAGACGGTGGCGCTGCAGCTGGGCTGGCCGCTGCCGGAAAAAGCCCAGGCCGACATCGACGACAAAAAGCGCAAACCCAGCCGCGAGATCCGCGTGGAAGCCATGCGCGATGCCGTCGAATTCGCCCAGCGCACCAGCAGCCGCGGGCGCGGCAAGGCGGTGCTGGTCTTTCCTGCCGAGCAGATGAACCACATCACCGCCAACGCCCTGCTCAAGACGCTGGAGGAGCCTCCGGGCGACGTGCGCTTCGTGCTGGCCACCGAGGCTGCGCACGAGCTGCTGCCGACGATCCGCAGCCGCTGCCTGGCGCACACCATGGTCTGGCCGCAGCCGCAGCAGATGCAGCAGTGGCTGGCTGCGCAGGGTGTGGCGCCCGATGCTGGCGCCACCTGGCTGCGTGCCAGCGGCGGGCGGCCCCATGACGCACTGGCGCTGGCCCGCTCCGGGCGCAGCCCTGCCGCCTGGGCCTTGATCCCGCAGGCGCTGGCGCGCGGCGATCCCTCGGCCCTGGCCGGGCTGGAGCCGGCGCAGGCCGTGCAGGTGCTGCAAAAACTCTGCCACGACCTGCTGGCACAGCACCTGGGCGCTGCGCCGCACTACTTTGCCGCTGCCGACCTGCCCACCGGGGCCACCCTGGGGGCGCTGACGCGCTGGTCGCGCGCCCTGGTGCAGCACGCGCGCACGGCAGAGCACCCCTTCAACGCCGGCCTGATGCTGGAGGCGCTTGCGGCGCAGGCGCATCAGGCCATCTACTCTCCACCCCGCAGCCGCAGCGTTGCCGCACCGGAAAGACAGGCATGAGCACTTCCCCTTCCGCTCCACGCCCCAGCGTGATGCAGCTCAACATCAAGGAAAAGGCGGCGCTGTATGCCGCCTATATTCCGTTCCTGGACAGCGGCGGCATTTTCGTGCCCACGGCGCGCGAGTACCGCCTGGGCGAGGACGTCTATGTGCTACTCAGCCTGCCCGACGACCCGCAGCGCTACCCGGTTGCCGGGCGCGTGGCCTGGGTGACGCCGGCACGCGCTGCCGGCAACCGCACACAAGGCATAGGCGTGCAATTCCCCAAGGACGACAAGTCCCGCCAGCTGCGCCACAAGATCGAGGAAATCCTGGGCACCAGCCTGGCCTCGGACAGGCCGACGCAGACCATCTGAGCCCCGTTTGCGGCTTTTCCATGTTTGTTCCATGTTCGTTGATTCGCATTGCCACCTGAACTTCCCCGAGCTGCGCGAGCAGTTGCCCGCCATCCGCCAGGCCATGGCCGAGGCGCACGTCGATCGGGCGCTGTGCATCTGCACCACCCTGGAGGAGTTCGGCGAGGTACACGCCCTGGCGCTGGCGCATGACAACTTCTGGGCCACCGTCGGTGTGCATCCGGACACCGAAGGCCTGCGCGAGCCTGCCGCAGCCGATCTGGTGCAGCGCGCCCGCCTGCCGCGCGTGGTCGCCGTGGGCGAAACCGGGCTGGACTACTACGGCATGGAAGAGCGCAAGGGCGGGCGCAGCATCGCCGACCTGGGCTGGCAGCGCGAGCGCTTTCGCACGCACATTCGCGCCGCGCGCGAGGTCGGCAAGCCCCTGGTCATCCACACCCGCAGCGCCGCTGCCGACACCCTGGCCATCCTGCGCGAGGAGGGCGAGGACGGTGCTGGCAACCGCGCCGGCGGCGTCTTCCACTGCTTCACCGAATCCGCCGACGTGGCCCGCGCAGCGCTGGATCTGGGCTACTACATCTCGTTTTCCGGCATCCTGACCTTCAGGAATGCGCAAGACCTGCGCGACATCGCCGCCTTCGTGCCGCTGGATCGGCTGCTGATCGAGACCGACAGTCCCTACCTCGCCCCCGTGCCGTATCGCGGCAAGGTCAACAGCCCGGCCTATGTGCCTTACGTGGCGCAGCAGCTGGCGCAAGTGCGGCAATTGCCGGTCGAGGACATCGCAGCGGCCACCAGCCGCAACTTCGAGCAGCTTTTCCTGCGCCAAGAGGAGGCTGCGTGATCGCCCGTCGCCCTCTGGTGGCGCTGTTGGCCCTGGGCGCTGCCGGCTGCGCCCACGCTGGCGCCCACGAGGACTTCTTTCGGGCCATCGAGCTGGACAACAGCCGCCAGATCACCGAGTTGCTGCGCCGGGGCATGGACGCCAACACCCGCAATGCCAAGGGCGAGCCGGCACTGGTGCTGGCCCTGCACGGCGAGTCCTACCAGGCAGCGGCCGCCCTGCTGCAGGCGCCGCGCCTGGACGTGAATGCGCGCAATGCCAAGGGCGAGACGCCGCTGATGATGGCGGCGCTGCGCGGCCATCTGCCCAGCGCCCGCGCCTTATTGGCACGCGGCGCCGACGTGAACCAGGAGGGCTGGACGCCGCTGCACTACGCCGCCTCGTCCACTAGCGACGATGCGTCCGCCATGGTGGCGCTGTTGCTGGGCCACCATGCCTACATCGACGCTGCCTCGCCCAATGGCACGACGCCGCTGATGATGGCCGTGCGCTACGGCAGTGCGCCAGCAGCGCGGCTGCTGGTGCAGGAGGGGGCGGATCCGACCACCCGCAATGACTTGCGTCTGACGGCACTGGACTTCGCCCGCCAGGCTGGACGCGACGACATGGTCGAGCTGGTGGCGCAAAGCCTGCGCCGACGCCAGCCCCAGCGCGGGCGCTGGTAGCGCCAGGCAAGGCCAGGTCAGCACCACCAGAATTTATATGAAAAGTGCTTGAAATCCGCTCCAGGCAAGCGCTGACAGCTATTATTAAAGTAGCAAAAAAGGCTTGTCAGGCACCTGTCGGGCGCACCTGCAGCCGCGCATACAGCCCGCCCAGCGCCAGCAATTCGGCGTGCGTGCCCTGCTCGGCGATCTGGCCGCGCTCCATGACGACCACGCGGTCGGCGTGCTCGATGGTGGACAGCCGGTGCGCGATGACCAGTGTGGTGCGCCCGCGCATCAGCTGCTGCAGGGCGTCCTGCACCAGGCGCTCGGACTCGGTGTCCAGCGCCGAGGTGGCCTCGTCCAGGATCAGGATGGGCGCATCGCGGTACAGTGCCCGGGCAATGGCCAGGCGCTGGCGCTGGCCGCCCGACAGCTGCGTGGCGTTGTGCCCGACCACGGTGTGCATCCCCTGGGGCAGGGCGGCGACGTGCTCGGCCAGATTGGCCGCCGCCAGGCACTGCTGCACGCGCTGCTCGTCGATGGCCGCGCCCAGCGCCACGTTGGCGGCGATGCTGTCGTTGAACATGACCACATCCTGGCTGACCAGCGCGAACTGCGCGCGCAGCGCATCGAGCCGCCAGTCCTGCAGCGCCACGCCGTCGAGCAGCACACGGCCACCCGACGGCACGATGAAGCGCGGCAGCAGGTTGACCAGCGTGGTCTTGCCCGCGCCAGAAGGGCCGACCAGCGCCACCACCTCGCCCGGCGCGATGGCCAGCGACACCCCGTGCAGAGCGCGCGCCTCGCTGCCTTCGAAGTGGACGGATACGCCCTGCAGCTCGATGGCCCCGCACGCGCGCTGCACCTGGTACGTGCCGCTGTCCTCGGGCTGGGTCTGGCTGATGAGCAGCAGGCCGCGTTCGAGCGCAGCCACGCCGCGCGTGATCGGGTTGGCCACGTCGGCCAGGCGGCGGATGGGCGCGATCAGCATCAGCATGGCGGCGATGAAGGAGGCAAAGCCGCCCACCGTGACCTCGCTGGCGCTGCCGGCGCTGCCGTGGCTTTGCCACAGCGCAATCACGATGACCGCCGACAGGGCGCCGGCGGCCAGCAGCTGGGTGGTCGGCGTCATGGCCGCCGAGGCGATGGTGGACTTGATGGCCAGGCGGCGCAGCTGCTGGCTCAAGGCGCCGAAGCGCTCGGCCTGCTGCGCCTGCGCGCCGTGCAGGCGCACCATACGATGCGCCAGCACGTTTTCCTCGACCACGTAGGCCAGGTCGTCGGTGGCCTGCTGGCTGGTCTTGGTGATGCGGTAGAGCCGGCGCGACAGCGTCTTCATGATCCAGGCCACGCCCGGCACCATGATGGCGACGATCAGGGTGAGCTGCCAGTTCAGGTAGATCAGATAACCCAGCAGCGCCACCAGCGTGAAGCCGTCGCGCGACAGGCCCATCAGCGCCTGCACCAGAGCGGTGAAGCCGGTCTGCACCTCATAGACCACGGTGTTGGACAGCGTGCTGGCCGACTGGCGGGCAAACAGCTCCATCTGCGCCACCATCAGCCGCTCGAACAGCGCGGTGCGCAGGCGCAACATGCCCTCGTTGGCGATGCGCGCCAGCGCGTACTGGCCGGAGAACTGCGCCAGCCCGCGGATGAAGAACACCCCGATGATGGTCACCGGCACCATCCACAGCTGCAGCGAGCCATCGGTGAAGCCCTGGTCGAGCAGCGGCTTGAGCAGCGCCGGGATCAGCGGCTCGGTGGCCGCGCCCACCAGGGTGGCCAGCAGGGCCAGGCCCCAGGCCAGGCGCTGGTGGCCGAAGTAGGCGTGCAGGCGCCTGAGGCGCTGCAGCAGGGGCAGCGGCGGCGCTCCGGGGGCTGGCGCGGCGCTATGATTCTTTTCTTGCATGAGGGGCGGATTCTACGGACGCACAAATGGCTTCAGCGGGGCGACAAAGCGGCGCAGTCTGGCACGGGCCGGGCAGCGCGATGTGTAACATGCACGGCTCTGTCGTCCTCTCTGTCGCCCTGCTTCGAAGGTCTTGCACTCCATGGATTCACAGACGCCCATGCGTACCGTCCGCTCCCCTCTCTCTTTCCCATCTTCGCCTGTCTCCTCTGCCGTGGACTCTCGCCCTTGCTCCCTGCCAGCTCTGTCGCGGCGCGGCGCGGCGCTGGCCTTGGCTGCCGGCTGCGCCCTGCCGGCGCTGGCGCAGTTCCGCGTGGAGATCACCGGTGTCGGGCTGACGCAGCTGCCCATTGCCCTGGCGCCGTTTCGCGGCGAGGCACAGTCGCCGCAGAAGATTTCCGCCATCGTGCAGGCCGACCTGGAGCGCAGCGGTCGCTTCGTCGGCGTGGATGCCGCCGGCGTGGCGCTGGATGAGACCTCGCGCCCCGACCTGGCCCTGTGGCGCCAGCGCCGCGCCGATGCGCTGGCATCGGGCAGCATCACGCGGCTGGCCGATGGGCGCTTCGACGTGCGCTTTCGCCTGTGGGACGTGGTCAAGGGCCAGGATCTGGGCGGGCAGAGCTTCACCGTCACCCAGGCCGACCTGCGCCTGGTGGCGCACCGCATCGCCGACTACATCTATGAAAAGCTGACGGGCGAGCGCGGCGTGTTCTCCACGCGCATCGCCTACGTCACCAAGGTGGGCGGACGCTACAGCCTGTGGGTGGCCGACTCGGACGGCGAGAACGCCCAGTCGGCCCTGTCCAGCCCTGAGCCCATCATCTCGCCGGCCTGGTCGCCCACCGGCGCGCAACTGGCCTATGTGTCCTTCGAGTCGCGCAAGCCCGTGGTCTATGTACACGACGTGGCCAGCGGCCGGCGGCGCCTGATCGCCAACTTCCGCGGCTCCAACAGCGCCCCGGCCTGGTCGCCCGATGGCCGCCAGCTGGCCGTGACGCTGAGCCGCGACGGTGGCTCGCAGCTCTACACCATCGACGCCGGCGGCGGCGAGCCGCGCCGCCTGATGCAAAGCAGCGGCATCGACACCGAGCCGGCTTTCTCCAGCGACGGGCGCAGCATCTACTTCGTCAGCGACCGGGGCGGCTCGCCGCAAATCTACCGCGTGGCTGCCAGCGGCGGCGGCGCCGAGCGCGTGACCTTCCAGGGTTCCTACAACATTTCTCCGGCCATCAGCCCCGATGGTCAGTGGCTGGCCTACATCTCGCGCGTCGGCGGCGGCTACAAACTGCACGTCATGGACTTGAAATCTGGCACCGTGGCTGCAGTCACCGACACGGCGGCGGACGAAAGCCCCAGCTTCGCCCCCAATAGCCGCCTGATCGTCTATGCCACCCAGCAGCAGGGCCGCGATGCCCTGATGACCACCACGCTGGACGGCAAGATCAAGGCGCGTCTGGCCGGGCAGGGCGGGGACATCCGCGAACCCGACTGGGGGCCTTTCCCCCGTCAGTGATCCGCAGCAGCGACCAGTGCCGCCAGGCCACCGCATCCTTTTCCACGAACCTGTTTTCCTTTCATTCCCAGGAGCATCCAGATGATCCAGTTTTCCCTCAAGCGTACCGGTGCTGCGCTAGCGATTGTGGCCTTGGTGGCCGGTTGCAGCTCCGGCGTCAAGCTCGACGATGTTCCGGTCGAAGATCGCGGCGCGACCTCCACCATGCCCGCCGCCCCTGGCGCCGATGCCGGCAGCATGGGCCAAAGCGGTGTCGCTCCGGTCGATCTGACGCAAGCGGGCCAGGGCGATGGCGGCCCGGTGGGGGTGGCGCGCATCATCTACTTCGACTTCGACAGCTATGCCGTCAGGCCCGAGTACCAGTCGGTGCTGGAAGGCCACGCGCGTTTCCTCAAGGCTGCGCCCGGGCGCAAGGTCATGATCGAAGGCCACACTGACGAGCGCGGTGGCCGCGAGTACAACTTGGCACTGGGCCAAAAGCGCGCCGAGGCCGTGCGCCGCTCACTGGCGCTGCTGGGCGTGACCGATGTCCAGATGGAGGCCGTGAGCTTCGGCAAGGAAAAGCCCGCCGTGTCCGGCTTCAATGAGGACGCCTACTCGCAGAACCGCCGCGCCGAGCTGTCGTACCGCTGATGGCAAGTCCCGCCTTGACTCCTGCATTGACTGCAGCGCGGCAACGCACTGCCGTGCTGGCCGCCATGTTCGTGGCCGCCCTGTCGTGGTCGGCGCCCAGCCATGCACTGTTCGAGGACTCCGAGGCGCGCCGCGCCATCCTGGAGCTGCGCCAGCGCATGGACAGCCTGGGCCAGGCCAGCCAGCGTGCCGGCGAGCGTTCGGGCGACGAAGTCTCGCAACTGCGCCGCAGCCTGCTGGATCTGCAGACGCAGATCGAGGCGCTGCGTACCGAGCAGGCCATGCTGCGCGGGCAAAACGAGCAGCTGCAGCGCGAGGTGGCCGAGCTACAGCGCCGGCAAAAGGACATCGCCCAGGGCGTGGACGAGCGGCTGCGCCAGTTCGAGCCAGTCAAGGTCAGCCTCGACGGGCGCGAGTTCCAGGCCGACCCGGCAGAAAAGCGCGACTTCGAGGCTGCCCTGGCGGTGTTCCGCTCGGGCCGCTTCGCCGAGGCCGGCACGGCTTTCAGCGCCTTCATCAAGCAGTACCCGCAGTCGGGCTACCAGCCATCGGCGCTGTTCTGGCTGGGCAATGCCCAATACGCCACGCGCGACTACAAGGAAGCCATCAACAATTTCAAGGCCCTGCTGGCGGCCGCGCCCAGCCATGCGCGCGCGCCCGAGGCCGCGCTGTCGATTGCTAACTGCCAGATCGAGCTCAAGGACACGCGCGCTGCCCGCAAGACGCTGGAAGACCTGGTGCGCACCTATCCGAACTCCGAAGCCGCCACTGCGGCCAAGGAGCGCCTGGCGCGCCTGAAGTGACCCGCTTGAGTGACGCCGGTCGTGCCGATCCCGCGCCATCGCTGCCTCCACTGGCTGGCAAGACGGACTTGGAGCGCCGCTTCGGCGGCCTAGCGCGCCTGTACGGCGTGGCGGGGGCGACTGCCATCCGCGCCGCCCATGTGGCGGTGGTGGGCATAGGCGGGGTCGGCTCCTGGGCCGCCGAGGCGCTGGCGCGCAGCGGTGTCGGGCAACTGACGCTGATCGACCTGGATCATGTGGCCGAGTCCAACGTCAACCGGCAGATCCACGCCCTGACACCCACGCTGGGCCAGTCCAAGGTGCAGGCCATGGCCGAGCGCATCGCCCTGATTCACCCGCAATGCCGGGTGCATGGCGTGGAGGAATTCGTCGAGCCGGGCAACTGGCCGCAAATCCTGCCGCCGGGCGTGCAGGCCGTGATCGACGCCTGCGACCAGATTCGCGCCAAGACGGCCATGGCCGCCTGGGCGCTGCGCACGCGCCTGCCCTTCATCAGCGCCGGGGCTGCCGGCGGCAAGCGTCAGGGCCATCTGGTGGAAGTGGACGACCTGGCGCACGCCACGCACGACCCGTTGCTGGCGCAGTTGCGCTACCGCCTGCGGCGCGAGCACAGCGCTGCGCAGGGCGGCAAGCGCATCGGTCTGCCCTGCGTCTTCAGCCGCGAGGCGGTGGCGCCGCCCCATGCCTCCTGCGAGTTGGAAGGCGCCGATGGCACGCTGAACTGCCATGGCTATGGCTCCAGCGTGGCGGTGACGGCGACTTTCGGCTTGTGCGCTGCCGGCTGGCTGCTCGATCGCATCGCCCGCGCTGCTGCCCCGAGCGCGTAAAAAATATTGCTATACTCTGTGGCTTCGCTGGAGCTGCAGCGAGCCTTTTCATGAAGGCCGTGGGTCGTTAGCTCAGCCGGTAGAGCAGCGGACTTTTAATCCGTTGGTCGCAGGTTCGAATCCTGCACGACCCACCAATGAAATCAAGCACTTGGGCCAGTTCTTCGGGACTGGCCTTTTTGTTTGCCGGCAGCTTGTAGGCAATTTTGTAGGCACTTTCGCCACGGCCTGGGGCTGGGTTGTGGCCCGGCAGGTGTCTATCAACCGTTCTGCAATACCTACGCAAATCTAATCATTACTGACTAGGGCGTGTCATCAATCAACGCCGCTACAGTTGAAAGCTACGGCCCCGGCGGCAAGTAAAGGCGATGCAAGTAAAGGCGATGAGTAAGGATTTATCCGTAAATAATATTAACGGGCAGGTGGATTTTCCGCAGCGCGATGATGGCGGCGGCGAGATGGTTGAGTGCGAGGAACGTGTGCTCCAGCTTCTCGTAGCGCACCAGTAATTTCCTGAACCGGTTGAACCAGCCATGGCAAGCCTGCACAACCCAACGGCGCGCTTTTTTCTTCGGATCACGCTTTTTGTGCTCTGCCTCGCTTTTGCGGCCCACCACATGCGGGATATAGCCGTGGGCCAGAATGATCTTCATGGCGTTCTTGCCCGGGTAGCCCGCATCAGCACATAGGTGCTTGCTGCGCCGCTGCTTGGGCGTGGGGCGTTTGACCATGCAGCAAGACAACACGGCCTCAAGTTGCGTCACGTCGTGCGCGTTCGCCCCGGTCACGACGAGCGACAACGGGACGCCACGCCCGTCCACCAGCAGGTGACGCTTGCTGCCTTTTTTTTCCCCGATCCGTCGGGTTGCGCCCCACAGCTTCCTGCGCCAAGGGCGCCTTGAACATGGCGCCGTCGATGCTCTGCCAGCGCCAGGCGATGCCTTCACAGTCGTCGTATTCGGCCAGCCCTGCCTTCCACAGGTTCTCGAAGAACCCGGCCTTGGACCACAGCATGAACTTGTGATGGATCGCGCTGGCGCTGCCAAAGCGTTCAGCCGGCAGCGCCTTCCACTGGCAGCCTGTGCGCAGCACATACATGATGGCCTCGAACACCAGCCGTGGCGGTTTTGCGGGGCGGCCCGCCCCGGCTGCGCGTTCGTAGTGCTTGCCTGGATCGCGCACTGGCTGTGGCACCAGCGGCTCTACCAGTTTCCAGAACTCGTCCGTTACCTCCCACGAATTGGCATGCGCCTTGGCCATTTATCGCTCCTTCGTCGCATCACGGGCGACTCGGGAGAATTTTAATTTACGGACAAATCCTAAGAGATATGCCCTCAGTGATGTGCAGTGGGCGCGCATCAAAGACCTGCTACCGGGTCAGGCAGGACATTCCGGAGCCACGGCAAAAGACAACCGGCTGTTCGTGGACGCGGTGCTATACCGCTACCGAGCAGGGATTGCTTGGCGAGATCTGTCGACGCGCTTTGGCGACTTTCGTGTCGTGCATACCCGTCACTCTCGCTGGAGCGACAAAGGTGTTTGGCAACGGGTGTTGGAGGCCTTGGCGCAGGACGCGGACGATGAGTACGCGATGATCGACGCCACCATCGTGCGGGCCCATCAGCACAGCGCTGGTGCAAAAGGGGGGATCCGGATCAGCAGGCTCTTGGGCGCAGCCGAGGAGGCCTGAGCACCAAGATCCATGCGACGGTCGATGCGCTGGGCAACCCGACAGGATTTGTCCTCACCCCTGGGCAGGCGCATGACCTCAAGGGCGCCGATGTCCTGCTCAAGGACACGCCCGCACAGACCATCCTCGCCGACAAGGCCTATGACGCCCAGGCCCGACTGATCGGGCCGCTGCTGGACAAGGGAAAAGCGGTTGTCATTCCGCCTCGGGCGACCAACAGACAGCCGCGTGCATATGACCGAGACTTGTACAAGGCGCGCCATCTGATCGAAAACTTCTTCGCACGCTTGAAGCAGTACCGCGCCATCGCTACGCGCTACGACAAGACCGCGCGCAACTTCCTGGGGGCCATTCACCTGGCCGCATCCATGGTGTGGCTGGCGTGAGCGGTAGCAACCCTGCCATGCTCTCGGGATTGATTGATGACACGCCCTAGTACACATGCCCAGCACGAAGGATTTGTCGATTTTCAGGCGGTGGGCGATGAAGCGGCGCAAGTACACCAGGCTGGAGTAGCCGGTGCCGAAGTCGTCGATGGCGATGCGGATGCCGCGCGCACAGGCGCTGCAGCACTTCGGCAAAGTGCAGTGTGTCCGCTAGCAGCAGCGACTCGGTCAGCTCCAGCTCCAGGGCGCTGGCCGGCAGGCCGCTTTCGGCCAGGGCGGTGGCGATGTCGCGCTCGATGGTGCCGCACTGGAGCTGCATGGACGAGACATTCACCGACACCGGCACCCCGGCAAAGCCCTGATCCAGCCAGTGCCGGGCGTCCCGGCAGGCTTGGCGCAAGGCCCATGCGCCCAGCTCATTGATCAGGCCGCTTTGCTCGGCAATCGCGATGAAGCGCTGCGGCGCCACCGCGCCCAGTGTGGGATGGTGCCAGCGCATCAGGGCTTCGGCGCCGACCACGAGACCGCTGGCCAGGTCGATCTGCGGCTGGTAGTGCAGTTGCAGCTGGCCTTCCTGGATGGCCACGCGCAACCCGGCAGACAGTTGCAGGTACTCCAGCACGCTGGCGTCCCTGTCGGGGGTGAAGAAGCGAAAGTTGTTGCGCCCGGTTTCCTTGGCACGGTACATGGCGCGGTGGGCGTTCTTGAAAAGTTCGGTCGGATCGGTGCCATCGCGTGGTGCCACGGCGATGCCCATCGAGGCCGTGACCATGACGTCGATGCTGGCAAGCCTGAAGGGCTGCTTCGGGAGATCTGGCCACGGCGGTTGCACGCCTGGGCCAGCCCCAGCAGGGCGACGCAGCCGAGGTTGATGGCAATGTTCAGTCACAGGCCGCGCCAGACATTGAGCACGGCCACCATGCAAAAAACCGCGCCGATGGACAGCAGGATCTGGCGAAACAGTCAACAAGCGTCTGCTGCAGCGCCTGCAGCGGTGCCGGCGCCAGGCATCGAGGGTCAGCGCTGCCTGGGCAGTGGTGGGTTGCGGTAGCTGCGGATGGATTCGACCAGGCCCTCGACCTCCGCGCCAAACAGCGCCACGGCCCGGGCCAATTGTTCTATGTAGGCCTCATCGCGCCCGATGCGCCGCACGATCAGCCGGGCGTTGGCCGGAAAGGCCGGGTTGAAGCTGACGAAATCCCACCAGGCGCGGCCTGTGATCCACAGGCAGCCCTGGATCTGCGCGGTGTAGGCCGGTGGCTCGGCGGGCAGGGTCAGGTATTCGGCGTGCGTGCGCTCGCGCGGGCACTTGATCTCCAGGCCGCCGTCCGCATCGACCAGCCCGTCGGGCGAGACGCCGCAGGGCAGGCTGTCGTGCAGACAAAAGCCCACTTCGGTGACGAAATTGCCCGTCAGCACTTCATATTCCGACCGGGCGATGGGTTCGCGCTCGATGCCCAGCTCCATGGCGGGCGTGGTGCAGGTTTCGGTCGGCCGGCCGGTGATGATCTCCAGGGCCAGTTGCGTGGCATAGGCGCGGCGGGTCAGGCCACGCCCGCCTGCCAGCACATCGGCAAAGCGGCTGCCCGTAGCCTTACCCAGGCGCAGGGCAAACCATTCGGCGCTGCCCTGCGGAGCATCACTGACCCGCATTCCGGCCATCCGTGACACGCTGCGCCAGGGCTTTCAGCTCGGCGTGGCGGCTGGCCAGGGCCATGCGCTCGTCGGGCATGGAGCTTTGCCAGAAGCTGCGGTAGGCGTCCAGGCCGGCGCTGGCTGCCGTGGTGGCCGCCTCCAGCAGGTCGGAGGAGGGGGCCGGGCCTATGGGCAGCTCCTCGTCGTTGGGGTCAATGTAGGACTCGGGATCCATGGCCATGGTGGGCACGACGAACTGCTGGAACAGGGCCGTGCGAAAGGCGATCGACTGCGCCTTGGTCACGGCCTTGTCGCCACTGTCCATGGCCTCGCCGTAGCACTCGCTGCTCACGAAGGAGCCATCCTCGGCAGTGAATCTGAAAGTGCCCTTGAGGGTGCAGAAGCGGATGGCGCGCCCGTCCTTGGGATCGCCCCGCAAGCGCTCGTGGACGAGCAGCTCGGAGTAGCTGGGCGTGACCGTGATGCCGTGCTTGACCAGCAGCGGCGACAGCTCGTTCATCGCCGATTCAATGCCGCGGAAGGTGTAGCCCTGCTGCACGTTGCGCTGCAGCTTGGCGATGCCGGTGGTGGCGATGTCCTTCATGACGCCAAGGACGGCGGCCTGGATCTTGCTCATGGTGGAGGTTCCGGAAAAAAAGGCGGCGGGGCGATGCTGCGGACAAGGGCAACTGACAAGGGCAATTTAGGCAACTATGCCGCCCCGCCCTGTAGTCCTAGCCTCATTGGCCGGGTACGCCGCCGGCGCAAGCATCCGGCTGCCGGCCCCTTCCTACCTGTTTGCTGGCCCTGTCCCCACTGCGGCAGGCGCTGGCTGCGGCCAAGCTGCGCAGCATTGCCATTCAGCAGGAGATGACACATGCAACCGAAGCCACCGCAGAGCATTCCCGGCTCGCTCGACGCCGATACGCCGGAGCAAGCCACCTCCCAGGCCGACACCGCCGCCGAAGCCAACACCGTGCTGAGCGCCGAGACGGATGTCTCCGACGGCATGGACGACATCACCGCGCACGCCTTCGACGACATCCCGCAGGATGGCCCGCTGGACTTCGACGACGGCAGCATGGAGCGCCCGCGCAGCGACACCCAGCGCATGGACGGCACCTGGGACGCTGCGGGCAGCGACAGCGGCGCCATTGCCCCCCGGCGGAAATCATGTCCGACCGGGTGGAACCCAGCGACGAGCCCGACCGGCGTGAGATCCGGGGCAGTTGAGCCGATTGGCGAGCGGCGCTTCAACCCGCCTTCTGCCCGGTCTTGACCATCTGCATGGCCGAGCCGATCAGGGCCGAGACCTCGCTCATGTTGCTGGGCACGATGAGCGTGGTCGTGGCGTCCGCTGCCACATGGCTGTAGGCCTCGACGGCTTTTTCTGCGACGCGCAGCTGCACGGCCTGCTCGCCGCCGGGCTGGCGGATGGCACCGGCCACGCGCTCGATGGCCTGGGCCGAGGCCGAGGCGACGGTCAGCAGCGCCGTGGCCTCGCCCTGCGCCTTGTTGATGGCGGCCTGTTTTTCGCCTTCGGAGCGGGCGATGAAGGCCTCGCGCTCGCCGGTGGCGATGTTGATCTGCTCCTGGCGCCGGCCTTCGGAGGCGGCGATCAGCGCGCGCTTTTCCCGCTCGGCGGTGATCTGCGCCTGCATGGCGCGCAGGATTTCGGCGGGCGGGGTCAAGTCCTTGATCTCGTAGCGCAGCACCTTGACGCCCCAGTTGAGCGCCGCCTCGTCGATGGCCGATACCACCTGGGCGTTGATCATGTCGCGTTCCTCGAAGGTCTTGTCGAGTTCGAGCTTGCCGATGACGCTGCGCAGCGAGGTCTGCGCCAGTTGCGTCACCGCCATGATGTAGTTGGACGAGCCGTAGCTGGCGCGCATGGGGTCGGTGACCTGGAAGTACAGGATGCCGTCCACCTGCAGCTGGGTGTTGTCCTTGGTGATGCAGACCTGGCTGGGCACATCCAGCGGGATCTCCTTCAAGCTGTGCTTGTAGGCGACGCGGTCGATGAAGGGGATGATGAATCTTGGCCCGGGCGAGAGGGTGCCGGCGTATTTGCCCAGGCGCTCCTTCACCCAGGCGTGCTGCTGGGGCACGATCTTCACGGCGCGCACGATGAAGATCACGGCGATGACGAACAGGACGATGGCGATTTCCATGGCGGGGCTCTTTGGTTGAAGCAGTGGATGCGGTGGCGGGGCAGGGTGTTACAGCGGCTCGACCAGCAGGCGGTTGCCGACCAGTTCAGCCACGCGGTGCGGGCCGGGCAGCGGATGGGCGCCAGGGCGGTAGATGGCTGTCCAGTTGGCGCCCCGGTAGCGCACGCTGGCCGTGCCGTCGGCCTGCCAGGCGTCGATCTGGATGACCTCGCCCACGTCCAGGTTGACGCTGCGATCGGCGCGTGCCGAGGGGTCGCCGGGCCGCTGGCGCCGGCGCAGGTAGGCGGCCAGCACGGTGGCCGAGCCGACCACGGCAGCAGCCAGTATCTGCGCCGCAGCGCCCAGGCCGGCATGGGCCGCCAGCGCACCCGCCGCCAGACCGGCGGCCAGCATCAGCAGATAGAAAGTGCCCGTGAGCAGCTCGGCCACGACGGCCACGCCGGCCATCAGCCACCACAGGGTCGAGGCTTCCAGTATCACTTGAGGGCTCCTTGTATCGAGGGGCAATCTGGTGGGGGCCAGCGCTGCAGCCATTTCGTGCAGTATGGCGCTGCCGGCCCGCTGCAGTGCAGCATATTCCGTACACTTCGCCCCTTTCCCGTTTCTCCACCCGCAGCCAGGGAGGCAGCGCATGAAATTCCGCTTTCCCATCGTCATCATCGACGAGGACTATCGCTCGGACAACACGTCCGGCCTGGGCATCCGCGCCCTGGCGCAGGCCATCGAGGCCGAGGGCTTCGAGGTGCTGGGGGTGACCAGCTACGGCGACCTGACGCAGTTCGCCCAGCAGCAAAGCCGCGCCAGCGCCTTCATCCTGTCCATCGACGACGAGGAATTCACCCTGGGTACGGGCCATGACCCGGTGGTACACAGCTTGCGCAATTTCATCAGCGAAGTGCGCAGGAAGAATGCCGACGTGCCGATCTACGTGCATGGCGAGACCAAGACCGCGCGCCACCTGCCCAACGACATCCTGCGCGAGCTGCACGGCTTCATCCACATGTTCGAGGACACGCCGGAGTTTGTCGCGCGCCACATCATCCGCGAGGCCAAGAGCTACCTGGAGGGCGTGCAGCCGCCGTTCTTCAAGGCGCTGCTGGACTATGCCGAGGACGGCTCGTACTCCTGGCACTGCCCGGGCCACTCGGGCGGCGTGGCCTTCCTGAAAAGCCCGGTGGGCCAGATGTACCACCAGTTCTATGGCGAGAACATGCTGCGCGCCGACGTGTGCAACGCGGTGGAGGAGCTCGGCCAGCTGCTCGACCACAACGGCGCCATTGGTGAGTCCGAGCGCAATGCGGCGCGCATCTTCAACGCCGACCACTGCTTCTTCGTCACCAACGGCACCAGCACCAGCAACAAGATCGTCTGGCATCACACGGTGGCCCCGGGCGATGTGGTCGTCGTGGATCGCAACTGCCACAAATCCATCCTGCACGCCATCATCATGACGGGCGCGGTGCCGGTGTTTTTGAAGCCCACGCGCAACCACTTCGGCATCATCGGCCCGATTCCGCAAAGCGAATTCGAGCCGGCCACCATCCAGGCCAAGATCCGCGCCAACCCGCTGCTCAAGGGCGTGGATGCCAAGAAGGTGAAGCCGCGCGTGCTGACACTCACGCAGTCCACCTATGACGGCGTGCTCTACAACACCGAGACCATCAAGCAGATGCTCGACGGCTACGTGGACAACCTGCATTTCGACGAGGCCTGGCTGCCGCACGCGGCCTTCCACCCGTTCTACGGCAGCTTCCACGCCATGGGCAAGAAGCGCGCGCGCCCGCAGCAGTCGGTGGTCTATTCGACGCAGTCCATCCACAAGCTGCTGGCCGGCATCAGCCAGGCGTCGCATGTGCTGGTGCAGGACAGCCAGACCACCAAGCTGGATCGGCACCTGTTCAACGAGGCGTACCTGATGCACACCAGTACCTCGCCGCAATACAGCATCATCGCCAGCTGCGACGTGGCCGCCGCCATGATGGAGCCGCCCGGCGGCACGGCGCTGGTGGAGGAATCCATCCTGGAGGCGCTGGACTTCCGCCGCGCCATGCGCGAAGTCGAGGAAGACTTCGGCAAGGATGACTGGTGGTTCAAGGTCTGGGGGCCGGATGGTCTGGTCGAGGAGGGCATTGGCCGCGCCGACAGCTGGATTTTGCGCAGCGACGCCAAGGGCAAGAAGGGCAAGGGCCGCTGGCACGGCTTCGGCCAGCTGGCCGATGGCTTCAACATGCTCGATCCGATCAAGTCCACCATCGTCACGCCGGGCCTGAACCTGGACGGCAAGTTCGACAAGACCGGCATCCCGGCGTCCATCGTCACCAAGTACCTGGCCGAGCATGGCGTGGTGGTTGAGAAGACCGGCCTGTACAGCTTCTTCATCATGTTCACCATCGGCATCACCAAGGGCCGCTGGAACACGCTGCTGGCGGCGCTGCAGCAGTTCAAGGACGACTACGAGAAGAACCAGCCCATGTGGCGCATCCTTCCGGAGTTCTGCGCGCAGCACAAACGCTACGAGCGCATGGGCCTGCAGGACTTGTGCCAGCACGTCCATGAGCTGTATGCAAGGTTCGACGTGGCGCGCCTGACCACCGAGATGTACCTGTCGGACTTGACGCCGGCCATGAAGCCCAGCGACGCCTACGCCCACATTGCCCAGCGCCGCACCGAGCGCGTGCCCATCGACGAGCTGGAGGGGCGCATCACGACCAGCCTGATCACGCCCTACCCGCCGGGCATCCCGCTGCTGATCCCGGGCGAGGTCTTCAACAAGAAGATCGTGGACTACCTGAAGTTCTCGCGCGAGTTCTCCAAGCTGTGCCCGGGCTTCGAGACCGACATCCACGGGCTGGTGGAGATCGAGGACGAGGACGGCGTGGTGCGCTACTACGCCGACTGCGTGACTGCCGAAGTCACGGACATCCCGAAGTCGCGCAGCAACGCCGGCAAGGGCAAGAAGCTGGTGCAGGTGGGCGACGACGGAGCCTACAGCCGCATCATCTGAGGCGCGCGCGCTGTGCCGCTGGCCGCCCGCCCCTTGCAAGGGGGGCGGTGCGCCAGCCTTGCGTGCGCTGCCGGGCGGTTGTGCGTCGAGCGTTGATCGCTTGGCATGAACTTCCGAAAAACGCGCGACGCCCAACACAACGCCCGACGTTTTTTTTGATAGCTGCCAGCGCTTGCCAGCAAAGGGTTTGAGGCCGATTTGGCTCAATTTCCGGGGGCTGCTGCGGGTGTCTGCCGGGCATCGGACATGCCTGGCACGTCCGGCACGGTATCTGGCGCGCGCGGCGCATCGGCGCGCACCCGCCACAAGCGGGCAAAGCGCGGCAGGCCGCCGGCGTGCGTGCCGTTGTAGCGGTAGGTGACGGTGCTGCCCAGCGGTGGCGGCGTGCGGCGCTGCTCGTCGCTCAGGCCGCTGCCCAGGCGCAGGCGGCGGCCATCGGGCAGGGCCACCAGCAGCGCGCCGGTCAGGCCAACGTATTTGCCCTGGCCGGGCAGGTGGGCGACGACCACGGCCTCGGCGTCGTCGAAGGATTTGACTTTCAGCAAGTCGGCGCTGCGGCCACTGCGGTGCAGCGCGTCGCCGCGGCGCAGCATCAGGCCTTCGGCGCCGGCTTTTTCGTGCTGGCGCAACTGCGCCATCAGCTCGTCATGGCCGGCCACGCGCCACTGCGCCACGGCCTGTACCCAGGGCTGGCCCAGGCGGGCGACGTGGGCCTGCAGGGCAGGCAGACGGGCGTCGAAGTCGCCGCCATGCGCCGGCAGGTCGAAGACCATGTAGCGCAGGGCGCGCCACTGGGCATCGACCGGCTGCGTCTGGGCCACGGCGGCCTGCGCGGCGGCAAACTGCCCGCGCCCGGCCCACAGTTCGCCATCCATGGGCGTGGCCGGCCAGCCTGCCGTGAACCAGCCGGGCGCACGGATGGGCAGGCCCTGGCGCGTGTGCAGCTGCTGGCCGTCCCACAGGGCGCGCACGCCGTCGTATTTCTCGCTGACCCAGTAGGCCGGCAGGTCGATGCCGCGCTGGTAGGACTGCGCCAGGGCGGGGGTGGGGCGGGCTGGGCGAGGGCGCTGCAAGCCGGCAGGACGGAGCCAAGCAGGGCGGCGAGGATGAGGCCGACCGACGCCCCACCAGGCCGCATCAGAAAACAGAGCTGCTCACGCATGGCTGGCGAGGGTTTGCTGTCGAAATCGGCCATTGGGTTGCTGCTTTCGCGCACCGCACAGGGGGTGGTTCAGACGCGACGCCTATTGCAGGCCCCCTCACCCCAACCCTTTCCCGCACGCGGGAGAGGGAGCGGCACTCCCTGGCAGGGGCGGGCCAAGGCTCAGACCTGATCCGCCGACAGCCCGGCCGTCTGGCTGAAGCCGCCATCGACATAGGTGATCTCCGCCGTCACGCCGCTGGCGAGGTTGGACAGCAAGAAGGCGGCGACGTTGCCCACGTCCTCGATGGTCACGTTGCGGCGCAGCGGGGCGGCGTCGGCCACGCGGCCCAGCAGCTTGCCGAAGTCCTTGATGCCGCTGGCGGCCAGCGTCTTGATGGGGCCGGCGGAAATGCCGTTGACGCGGATGGCGCGCCCGTCCTCGGTGCGGCCCACGGCTTCGGCGAGATAGCGCACGGACGCCTCCAGGCTGGCCTTGGCCAGGCCCATGGTGTTGTAGTTGGGTATCGAGCGCAGCGCGCCCAGGTACGACAGCGTCAGCAGCGCGGACTTGTCGTTCAGGTGCGGCAGGGCCGCCTTGGCCATGGCCGGGAAGCTGTAGGCGCTGATGTCGTGCGCGACGCGGAAAGCCTCGCGGCTCAGGCCATCGAGGAAGTTGCCGGCAATGGCCTCGCGCGGCGCAAAGCCGATGCTATGCACGAAGCCGTCGAACGTCCCCCAGGCCTCGTGCAGGCCGGCCATCATGCGCTCGATCTGCGCGTCCTCGGCCACGTCGCAGTCAAAGACCAGCTCAGAGCCGAACTCGGCGGCAAACTCGGTGATGCGCCCTTTGAAACGTTCGCCGACATAGCTGAAGGCCAGCTCCGCCCCCTGCTCGTGGCAGGCGCGGGCGATGCCGTAGGCGATGGAGCGGTTGGACAAAACGCCCGTGACGAGCAGCTTCTTGCCGGCGAGGAAACCCATGGTGGTGCTTTCTGAAAAACGATGGCGCAAGGGCCGATTGACAAGGAGGTTGACAGCAAAACAGCGCGAAAAACGCGCTGCTGCAGTGGGGCAGAATTGTCGCATGTGCTCCTGGCTGACCCGCGCCCTCTCCTTGCCCGTCTCCCTGTGCCTGGCCCTGGCCAGCCCCGCTGCGCTGGCCGCGCACGCCTATGCCCTGTGGGGCGATCCGGCGCTGCCGGCCGACTTCACGCACCTGCCCTATGTCAACCCGCAGGCGCCCAAGGGCGGCGAGTTGCGCTTGGTCAGCAACCTGCGCACCTCCACTTTCGACAAGTACAACCCTTCACCATTCGCGGCAGCGCGCCGGCCTACCTGGCGGCGCTGATGTTCGACACGCTGCTGGCCGGCTCGCTCGATGAGACCGCCACCGGCTACGGCCTGCTGGCCGAGGACGTGAGCGTGGCGCCGGACGGCCTGTCGGCCACTTTCCGCCTGCGCCCCGAGGCGCGCTTTCACAACGGCAAGCCGGTCACGGCGCAGGACGTCAAGCACAGTTTCGACACGCTGGTCGGCCCGCACACCTCACCCGGCTACAAGACGCTGCTGATCGAGGTGGCCGGCGTCGATGTGCTGGACGCGCGCAGCGTGCGCTACCGCTTCCACAAGCCCAACCGCGAGCTGCCGCTCACTGTGGGCGGCTTGCCGGTGTTCAGCCGCGACTGGGGGCTGGACGAGGCCGGCCAGCCCAAGCCCTTTGATCAGGTGGTCATGGACGTGCCCATCGGCAGCGGGCCGTACCGCATCGGGCCGGTCAACTTCGGCAAGGACATCACCTATGTGCGCGACCCCGGGTACTGGGCGCGCGACCTGCCGGTGCGCCGGGGCACGGCCAACTTCGACCGGGTGCTGGTCAAGATCTACAAGGACAGCACGGCGCGGCTGGAGGCGCTCAAGGCGGGCGAGTTCGACCTGATGCGCTTTTTCAGCGCCGGCGACTGGGCGCGGCGCGTCAACGGCAGGAAGTTCGACAGCGGCGAGCTGGTCAAGGGCGAATTCGCCAACCGGCTGCCCTCGGGCTTCCAGAGCTATGTGCTGAACACGCGCCGGCCTTTCTTGCAGGATCGGCGCGTGCGCGAGGCGCTGGGCCTGGCGTTCGATTTCGAGTGGCTGAGCCGGCGCCTGTTCTACGGCGCCTATCAGCGCGTGCATGGCCTGTTCGGCAATACGATGTGCGAAACCCGCGGCGTGCCCACGCCCGAGGAGCTGGCGCTGCTGGCGCCGTACCGCGCGCAGTTGCCGGCCAGCGTCTTCGGCCCCATGTTCGTGCCGCCCGAGCCGCAGGACGCCGCCGAACTGCGCGCCAATCTGCGCCGCGCGCAAGGTCTGCTCAAGGATGCCGGCTGGCAGGTGGGCGAGGGCGGGCTGCTGCGCAACGCCCAGGGCCAGGCGCTGGTGCTGGAGTACATGGACAGCAGCGAGGGCGGAATGCGCACGCTGTCGTCGTGGCTGCACAACCTGCAAAAGCTGGGCATCACCTTGAGGTTCCGCTCGGTGGACTTTGCGCTGTACCAGCAGCGGCTGCAGAAGTTCGACTTCGACATCACAACAATCGCCTACCAGGGCACGAACAACCCGGGGCAGGAGTTTGCCGACCTGTTCGGCAGCGCGGCGGCCGATCAGGAGGATTCGGGCAACTTCCCCGGCGTGAAGAATCCGGCGGTGGATGCAGCCATCAATGCCATGGTCAGCGCCCGGACGCTTGGGCAGATGCTGCCCGCCTGCCATGCGCTGGAACGCATCATTGCCCACGAGCACTACCTGATCCCGCAGTGGTCAGCCGGCACGCACCGCATGGCCTACAACGCCTGGCGCCTGGCCCGACCCGAAGCGGTGCCGCCATATTCGCCCGGCGAGATGTGGGCGGTGGAAACCTGGTGGGCAAAAAAATGATAGCTGTCAGCGCTTGACTGCATTGGGTTTACAGCCATTTTGACCAATATTTCATGACCTGCAACACGCCACCATCCGCATGAAACTGCTGGAGCACCGCATCCCCCCGCCGCTGATCGGCCTGCTGTGCGCGCTGCTGGCCTGGGCGCTCGATGGCGCCTGGCCGGCGGCGCGGCTGGACTTTGCCCTGCGCTTGCCGCTGGCTGTGCTGTGCCTGCTGGCGGGCGCGGCGCTTGATGGCTGGAGCCTGTGGAACTTCCGTCGCCAGCGCACTACGGTCAACCCGCTGGCACCGGCGCGCGCCGGCAGTCTGGTGATCGCCGGGCCGTACCGCTTCACGCGCAACCCCATGTACCTGGGCATGGCGCTGATCCTGCTGGCCTGGTGCCTGTGGCTGGGCAACGCCGCAGCGTTGCTGGCGCTGGCGGCGTTCGTCGGCTACATCACGCGCTTTCAGATCGTGCCCGAGGAGCACGCGCTGGCCGGGCGCTTCGGGGCGGCCTATGAGGACTACCGGCGGCGGGTGCGGCGCTGGGTGTGAGATCGAGTGAAAGACTCCTGTTTGTATCGCGTGGGGATACAATCACCTGTGATCAAGTCTTTCCGTCACAAGGGCCTGCAGGCGTTCTTCGAACACGGCAGCAAGGCTGGCATTCAGGCGTCGCACGCCCCCAGGTTGGCACGTCAACTGGCACGCCTGGATCAAGCAGCGCAGCCCCAGGACATGAATCTGCCGGGCTGGAGGCTGCACAGCCTGCAGGGCGATCTTGCCGGACACTGGTCGGTGACCGTCAATGGCAATTGGCGCATGACTTTCCTTTTCGACGGAGTGGACGCCATATTGGTGGATTACCAGGATTACCACTGAGAGGAGCAGACCCATGACCTCCATGTTCGCCCCGCCCCACCCCGGCCTGACCCTGCGCGATGACGTGCTGCCTGCCCTGGGCCTGACGGTGACGCAGGCGGCCCAGCAACTGGACGTGTCGCGTGTGGCCCTGTCGCGCGTGCTCAATGGCCGTGCTGCCATTTCCCCCGAGATGGCACTGCGCCTGCAGGCCTGGCTGGGCCTGGAGCGTGGCGGTGATGCGCGTCTGTGGCTGGCCGAGCAAAGCGCCTACGACATGTGGCAGGCTGCCCAGCGCTTCAAGGACAGTCTCCTGCAGGTGCAACCCGCCCCGATGATCTGACGCCATGCCTGCCTATATCCTCAAGCGCCTGCTGCTCATGCTGCCCACGCTGCTGGGCGTGCTGCTGCTGACTTTCGTCGTCATCCAGTTCGTGCCCGGCGGGCCGGTGGAGCAGTATCTGGCCGAGGCCAAGGCCGGCATGGGGGCGGGCGGAGCAGGGGGCGGCGCCGGCGAGGGCGGCGGCATGGCCTACCGGGGCGCGCAGGGCGTCGATCCGCAGCGCCTGGCGCAGATCAAGCAGCTCTACGGCTTCGACAAGCCGGCGCACGAGCGCTTCATCCAGATGCTGGGCCAGTTCGCGCGCTTCGACCTGGGGCGCAGCTTCTTCCAGAACAAGGACGTGTGGCAGCTCATCAAGGAGAAGTTGCCCGTGTCCATCAGCCTGGGCCTGTGGACATTTTTGATCAGCTACCTGGTTGCCGTGCCGCTGGGCGTGGCCAAGGCGGTGCGCGCCGGCTCGCGCTTCGACTTCATCACCACGCTCATCATCCTGGTGGGCTATGCCATCCCGGGCTTTGTGCTGGGCGTGGCGCTGCTGGTGATTTTTGGCGGGCAGCTCCAATGGTTTCCGCTGCGCGGCCTGACCTCGGCCAACTGGGAGGAGCTGTCGTGGGGCGCGCGCATCGTGGACTACCTGTGGCACATCGCGCTGCCGGTGACGGCCATGGTCGCGGGCAGCTTTGCCGTCACCGCCATGCTGACCAAGAACGCTTTCCTGGAGGAAATCCGCAAGCAGTACGTGCTGACGGCGCGCGCCAAAGGGCTCACCGAGCGCCAGGTGCTGTATCGCCATGTCTTTCGCAACGCCCTGATCCCCATCGTGACCGGCTTTCCGTCGGCCTTCATCGGCGCATTCTTCGCCGGCTCGCTCCTGATCGAGACGCTGTTCTCGCTCGACGGCCTGGGCCTGCTGAGCTACGAGAGCGTGATCCGGCGCGACTATCCGGTCGTGCTGGGCACTTTGTTCCTGTTCACGCTGATCGGGCTGGTGACCAAGCTGATCTCCGACCTGTGTTACGTGTGGGTCGATCCGCGGGTCAAGTTTGATTGAGGAGAAGAGGTGGACGAAGCAACGACCATGGACAAGAGCCTGACAGCGCGGCTGATCGCTTTGGTGCAGCAAAGGCTGCCGGGGCTGTTGGGGGTGTACGGCTTCGGCAGCCGTGTGCAGGGGGGCGCTCGACCCGACAGCGACCTGGACATGGCTGTTCTGGTCGAGGGCTACGCCGATCCCCTGATCCTGTGGGATCTGGCCGGTGAACTGGCTGACGTCGCCGGGGTTGCCGTGGATTTGCTGGATTTGCGCGCCGCTTCCACCGTCATGCAATACCAGATCGTGACCCGGGGCCAGCGCTGGTGGGCGCGCGACAGTCAGGCTGCTCTGTATGAGGCGGCCATCCTGAGTCAAAAGACTGATCTCGATGCGGCACGCTCCGGGCTACTCGAAGGCATCCTGCGAAGCGGACAGGTCTATGGCTGACGACGTATTGCTCAACAAGGCTGCCACCATAGAGCGCTGTGTGGCGCGCGCCCGCGAAGAATACTTTCGTGACCCGGACAGTTTTGCTACCGACTTCACGCGCCAGGATGCTGCCATCCTGAACATCCAGCGTGCCTGCGAAGCTGCGCTGGACATGGGTCAGCACCTGGTGCGCCGTGACCGCCTGGGCGTGCCGCAGAGCGACCGCGATGTGTTTGCCCTGCTGGCACGGGCAGAGGCGATCACGCCAGGGCTGGCCGAGGAGTTGCCGCGCATGGTCGGCTTTCGCAACATCGCCGTGCATGATTATCAAAAGCTGCAACTGCCCATCACGGTGGCCATCATCAAAACCCATCTGGATGGCTTTCTGCGCTACAGCCAGACCCTTTTGCTGCGCGATGCCCGCTGAATTCGCCCCACGGCCTGCCGCCTCCAGTGCCTCCCCGCGCCGCCGCGCCTGGCAGCGCTTCAAGCGCAACCGCCTGGGCCTGTGGAGCCTGGTGCTGTTTTGCACCCTGGTGCTGCTCAGCCTTGCCGCCGAGCTGCTGAGCAACGACCGGCCCCTGGTCGTGCGCTATGGCGGCGAGTTCTACTTCCCGCTGCTGCGCGACTACCCCGAGACCACCTTCGGCGGCGACTTCCCCACGCCCGCCGACTACCTCGACCCCTTCGTGCGCCAGCGCATCACCGAAGGCGGCAACTGGGCGCTGTATCCGCCCAACCGCTATGGCGCCGGCACGCTGAACTACTTCGCCACCGAACCCAATCCCGCGCCGCCCTCGCGCGAGAACTGGCTGGGCACGGACGACCGGGGCCGCGACATGCTGGCGCAGCTGATCTACGGCTTTCGCGTCAGCGTGCTGTTTGCCCTGGCGCTGACGGCAGTGGGCGTGGTGCTGGGGGTGGCGGCGGGCGCGGTGCAGGGCTTTTTTGGCGGCAAGGTGGACTTGGCCTTCCAGCGCTTCATCGAAATCTGGGGCTCCATGCCCGAGCTGTACCTGCTCATCATCTTCAGCGCGGTGTTCGCGCCCAGCCTGGCGCTGCTGCTGGTGCTGCTGTCGCTGTTTGGCTGGATGGGCTTGTCGGACTACGTGCGCGCCGAGTTCTTGCGCAACCGCCAGCTCGACTACGTGAAGGCGGCGCGCGCGCTGGGAGTGACCAACGGCCCCCTCATCTGGCGCCACATCCTGCCCAACAGCATGGTGCCGGTGGTGACTTTTCTGCCATTTCGCATGGGCGCGGCCATCCTGGCGCTGACTTCGCTGGATTTTCTCGGCCTTGGGGTGCCGCCGGGCACGCCCAGCCTGGGGGAATTGCTCAGCCAGGGCAAGAACAACATCGATGCCTGGTGGATTTCGCTGTCCACCTTTGCCGTGCTGGTCGGCACGCTGCTGCTGCTCACCTTCATGGGCGACGCACTGCGCGACGCGCTCGACCCGCGTAAGGCCGCTCAATGACTGCTATTGCAAACGACCAGCCCCTGCTGCAGGTGCAGGACTTGCGCGTGGCCTTTGGCGCCAAGCCGGTGGTGCATGGCGTGAGCCTGGACATCCGCACCGGCGAAAAACTTGCCCTGGTCGGCGAGTCCGGCTCAGGCAAGACGGTCACGGCGCTGGCGCTGCTGCGCCTGGCGGGCGACGCCCAGGTGCAGGGCCGGGCGCTGCTGCAGGGGCGTGGCGACCTGCTGGCCCTGCCCGAGCGCGAACTGCGCGGCGTGCGCGGCGGCGATATCGCCATGATCTTCCAGGAGCCCATGACGGCGCTCAACCCGCTCATGAGCGTGGGTGATCAAGTGGCCGAGGTTTTGGTGCTGAAACAGGCGCTGAGCCGCTCCCAGTCAGCGCAAGCAGCTATTGAATTGCTAGCGATAACGGGCATCCCCGAGCCAGCGCGGCGCGCGCAAAGCTTTCCGCATCAGCTCTCGGGCGGGCAGCGCCAGCGCGCCATGATCGCCATGGCGCTGGCCAGCCGCCCGCGCCTGCTGCTGGCCGACGAGCCGACCACGGCGCTGGATGTCACGCTGCGTGGGCAGATCCTTGAGCTGCTGTCCGATCTGCAGCGCCAGACCGGCATGGCGGTGCTGCTCATCACCCATGACCTGCAATTGGTGCGCCGCTTTGCCGACCGCGTGGCCGTCATGGAGCACGGCCATCTGGTCGAGCAGGGCGCGGTGGCGCAGGTCTTTGCCGCGCCGCAGCACGCCTATACGCGCCGGCTGATCCACAGTGCGCCGCAGCGCGATGTGCTCGATGCGCCCCTGCCGCCCGGGGTGCCGGCGGCCCGGGCGCAGGGCCTGCGCGTGGCCTATCCGGTGGCGCTGCCGGGCGTGCGCGGCTGGTTTGCGCGCGGCGAGTTCGTCGCTGTGCGCGACGCGGCCTTCTCCCTGCCGCAGGGCCGCACTCTGGGCGTGGTGGGCGAGTCGGGCTCGGGCAAGTCCACGCTGGCGCAGGCGCTGCTGGGCCTGCTGCCCAGCCGGGGCGAGCTGGCGGTGGCCGGCCAGGCCTGGCAGCAGCCCGCGCAGCGCAACAGCGCACACAACCAGGTGCTGCGCCGGCGGGTGCAGGTGGTGTTTCAGGATCCGTTTTCCTCGCTGTCGCCGCGCCTGACGGTGGCCCAGATCGTCGGCGAGGGCCTGCGCGTACACGAGCCGCAACTGGCGCCCCAGGCGCAACGCGCGCGCGTGGCCGCCATGCTGGCCGAGGTTGGCCTGACCGAAGCCCAGTTCCCCGGCCTGCTCGATCGCTACCCGCACGAGTTTTCCGGTGGCCAGCGCCAGCGCCTGGCCATTGCCCGCGCCCTCATCGTGCAGCCGCAGCTGCTGGTGCTCGACGAGCCGACCAGTGCGCTGGACGTGACCATCCAGCAGCAGGTGCTGGCGCTGCTGCAGCGCTTGCAGCGCGAGCGCGGCCTGTCCTATCTACTCATCACACACGACGTGGCCGTGGTGGCGGCCATAGCACACGAGGTGCTGGTCATGAAGGATGGCGCGGTGGTGGAGTCCGGCCCGGTGGCACAGGTGCTGCGCGCGCCGCGCCAGGCCTATACCCGGCAGCTCGTGGCGGCTGCGGCGCTGCCGGATGCTGCTTCGTGAGGCCACGAATCTGAAGGTTGTGCGTCTGGCGTTGAGCGTATTGCGACCGTCAACGCACAACCCACAACCCACAACGTCCCCCACCATGCCCCGTTTCGCTGCCAACCTGTCCATGCTCTACCCGGAGCACGCCTTCCTCGACCGCTTTGCCGCCGCTGCCGGGGACGGTTTTGCCGGGGTCGAATACCTGTTCCCCTACGACTGGACGGCGGCGGACATCGCCCAGCGGCTGGCCGAGCACGGCCTGGAGCAGGTGCTGTTCAACGCGCCGCCGGGCGACTGGGCGGCTGGCGAGCGCGGCCTGGCCTGCCTGCCGGGGCGCGAGGCCGAATTCCAGGACGGCCTGGGCCGGGCGCTGGAATATGCCCGGGTGCTGCAATGTCCGCGCATCCACGTCATGGCCGGCATCGCCCCGGAGGGCGTGGCGCCGCAGGCCCTGCTGGAGTGCTACGTGCAGCGCCTGCGCTGGGCGGCGGCGCAGGCGGCAGGGCAGGGCGTGCGCCTGATGATCGAGCCCATCAATGGCCGTGACATGCCGGGCTACTTCCTGCAGGGACAAAGACTGGCCCACGCCCTGCTGGCCGACATCGGCGCGCCCAACGTGCAGGTGCAGCTCGATCTGTACCATCTGCAGATCATGGAGGGCGACGTGGCCATGACGCTGCGCCGCGACCTGCCCACGGGCCGCGTCGGCCACCTGCAGATCGCCGGTGTGCCCGACCGGGGCGAGCCTGACCAGGGCGAATTGAACGGCCCCTACCTGCTGGGCGTCATCGACGAGCTGGCGCAGGACTGCGGCTGGGATGGCTGGGTGGGCTGCGAGTACCGGCCACGCGACAGCGCGCCCGGGGGCACCTCGCGGGGCCTGGATTGGCTGCGCAGAATTTGAATGAAAAACGGCTTTTGCCCTTGCTGGGCAAGCGCTTCCAGCTATCAATAAGATAGTTTTGGGTTCGGGTTCAGCGCAGCACCACCACCGGCACGTTGCTCAGGCGCAGCAGCGCCGTGGTCGTGCTGCCCACGATGAGCTGGCGGATGCGCGAGTGGCCATAGGCGCCCAACACCAGCATGTCGTCGGGGCGTTCGTCCATCAGCGCCGGCAGCGCCTCCTCCGGCGCCCCGGGGATGATGCGCGTGGCCACCTCGAAGCCGGCGGCGCGCAGCTGGGCCTGCGCCTCGTGCAGGCATTGCTGCGCCTGCTCGCCAGGCTCGCCGGCCAGCGCCAGCAGGCCCGGCAGGCCGCGCAGCAGCGGGCTGCGGCCCACGGTGCGCAGCGCCTGCTGCGCCGTGGCGCTGCCGTCGTAGGCGAGGACAAAGCCCGTGGGGGTGTGAACTGCGGCCCCGGCATGACCATCACCGGCTGGCGCACCGAGCGCACCACGCTCTCGACGTGGTGATCCAGGCGCAGCTTGCGCGCGCTGCTGGGGCGGCGGTTGCTGCCCAGCACGAACAGCCGCGCCTGCGGCTCGTGCTCCAGCAGCACGTCGGTCAGCTCGCCGTGGCGCAGCAGCAGCTGTAGCTGCTCGCCCTGCGGGTTGGCCAGGCGGGCGTGGGCGGCATCCAACATGCGCCGCGCGGCCTCGTGCGCCAGCTGGGTGCGCTCCTCGTCCAGGGCGTTCAGGCGCTCCAGCAGCAAGTCCTGCGCGCCCATGCCGATCACGCCGCTGTAGTCGCCCACGGGCGGCAGCGGCTCGGGCTGCTGCAGAGTGTGCAGCAGCGCCAGCGGGGCGCCCAGGCGCTGCGCCGCCCAGGCTGCGCCATCGACCACGGCGGGCGTGGTGGCCAGGCCGTCGATGCAGGCAAAAACGGTGTCGGGCCTGATCGGCTGGACCGCTTCAGGCGTGCTTTGGTCATTCATGGTGGCTCCCTTGTAGCTCGACGGTGCGCGGCGGAGCGAACAGATCCCACACCGCCATGAACAGGGCAGCGATGGCCGGGCCGATGACGAAGCCCGTCAGGCCGAACAGCGCCATGCCGCCCAGGGTGGAAATCAGCACGATGTAGTCGGGCATCTTGGTGTCCTTGCCCACCAGCAGCGGGCGCAGCAGGTTGTCCACCAGGCCGATCACGCCGACGCCGAAGGCCGTCAGCACCACGGCCTGCCAGATGGCGCCGGTGGCAAGGAAGTAGATGGCCACCGGCCCCCAGATCAGGCTGGCGCCCACGGCGGGCAGCAGCGATAGAAAGGCCATCAGCACACCCCACATGATTGGCCCCTGGATGCCCAGGATCCAGAAGATCAGCCCGCCCAGGGCGCCCTGCACGGCAGCCACCACCAGGTTGCCCTTGACGGTGGCGCGGATCACGGTGGTGAATTTCTCCGCCAGCTGGCGCTTGTGGCCGGCGTCCAGCGGGATGGCGTTGCGGATGCGCGCCACCAGCGCCACGCCGTCGCGCAGCAGAAAGAACAGCAGATACAGCATGACGCCCAGGGCGACGATGAACTGCAGGGTGTTCTGGCCCATGTCCAGCGCACGCGTGGCCAGTACCTTGCTGGCCTGCGTGCCCAGCTCGGTCAGGCGCTCCTGCACCTCGCTCATCGAGGTGAGGTGAAAGCGCTCCAGCAGCGACAGCGCCCAGGGCGGCAGTGCATCGAGCACCTGGCGCACGTACTCGCCGAAATTGGCCTGGCCCGAGCGCAGCCGCGCGTAGGTGGCGCCGGCCTCCTGCACCACCGAGGCGGCGATCAGCGCCGTCGGGATGATGACGATCAGCAGGCACAGGCACAGCGTCAGAAAGGCCGCCAGATTGCGCCGGCGCGGCATGTGCGCCAGCAGGCGCCGGTGCAGCGGGGTGAACAGGATGGCCAGCACCACGCCCCAGAAAACTGCTCCGGCAAAGGGCCACAGGATGGCGCCGAAGGCCAGGGTCACGGCGATCAGCAGGAACAGCAGCGTGCGGCTTTGCAAGGAGGAGGGATTCATGGGACAGCCCGTATGCGACCCGGCAACTGTAAGCCAGTCGCGTGCGGGACGCCGCAGGCATCGGTGGCACAATGGCGCCCGCAACCCCGGCCCTTCCCCTGCCACAGTCGCATCCGCCAACCGGTTCAGCCGTGACGCGGAAGGTTTCCAGATAACCAGCTAAAGCTTCCCTGAGGGAAGCGGAGGTCAGCGCAGCAATGAGTGAACCCACGTCCGTCTATCAGGCCTACCAGGGCAATACCTATCTCTTCGGCGGCAACGCCCCCTATGTCGAGGAGATGTACGAGAGCTATCTCGCCAACCCCGGTAGCGTGCCGGACTCGTGGCGCGAGTACTTCGATGCCCTGCAGCACGTCCCCGCCGTCGATGGCAGCGAGGCGCGCGACATCCCGCACCAGCCCGTCATCAACGCCTTTGCCGAGCGTGCCAAGCAGGGCGGCACCCAGGTCGTCATCGCCACCGGCGCCGACTCCGAGCTGGGCAGGAAGCGCGTGGGCGTGCAGCAGATCATTGCCGCATACCGCAACGTCGGCCAGCGCTGGGCCGACCTCGATCCGCTCAAGCGCCAGGAGCGCCCGGGCATTCCCGAGCTGGAGCCGTCCTTCTACGGTTTCACCGACGCCGACCAGGAAACCGTCTTCAACGTCGGCAACACCTTCTTCGGCAAGGAGAGCATGCCGCTGCGCGAGTTGATCAACGCGCTGCGCGAGACCTACTGCGGCACCATCGGCGCCGAGTACATGTACGCCTCCGATCAGAACCAAAAGCGCTGGTGGCAGCAAAAGCTCGAATCGATCCGCGCCAAGCCGCAGTTCGACGCCGAGAAGAAAAAGCGCATCCTGGAGCGCCTGACGGCCGCCGAGGGCCTGGAGCGCTTCCTGCATACCAAGTACGTCGGCCAGAAGCGCTTCTCGCTGGAAGGCGGCGAGAGCTTCATCGCCGCCATGGACGAGCTGATCAACTCCGCTGGCAGCGTCGGCATCCAGGAGCTGGTCATCGGCATGGCGCACCGTGGCCGCCTGAACGTGCTGGTCAATACCCTGGGCAAGAGTCCCAAGGACTTGTTTGCCGAGTTCGAGCACACCGCCCCCGAAGACCTGCCGGCCGGCGACGTGAAGTACCACGCCGGCTTTTCCTCCGATGTGTCCACTCCCGGCGGCCCGGTGCATCTGGCACTGGCCTTCAACCCCTCGCACCTGGAGATCGTCAACCCGGTGGTCGAGGGTTCGGTGCGCTCGCGCATGGATCGGCGCGGCGACCCCAAGGGCAAGCAGGTGCTGGCAGTGCTGGTGCATGGCGACGCGGCCTTTGCCGGCCAGGGCGTGAACCAGGAGACGCTGGCGCTGTCGGAGACGCGCGGCTACACCACCGGCGGCACCGTCCACATCATCATCAACAACCAGATCGGCTTCACGACCAGCGATCCGCGCGACCTGCGCTCGACGCTGTACTGCACCGACATCGTGAAGATGATCGAGTCGCCCGTGCTGCACGTGAACGGCGACGACCCGGAAGCCGTGTGCCTGGCCATGCAGCTGGCGCTGGAGTACCGCATGGAGTTCGCGCGCGACGTGGTGGTGGACATCATCTGCTACCGCAAGCTGGGCCACAACGAGCAGGACACGCCCATGCTCACCCAGCCGCTGATGTACAAGAAGATTGCCCAGCACCCGGGCACGCGCAAGCTCTACGCCGACAAGCTGGCTGCGCAGGGCCTGGGCGAGAGCCTGGGCGACGACATGGCCAAGGCCTACCGCGCAGCGCTGGAGGAGGGCAAGCACACGGTCGATCCGGTGCTGACCAACTTCAAGGGCAAGTACGCGGTCGATTGGAGTCCCTTCCTGGGCAAGACCTGGACGGACGCCGCCGACACTGCCATCCCGCTGGCCGAATGGCGCCGCCTGGCCGAGCGCATCACCACGCTGCCCGAGGGCGTGACGCCGCACATGCTGGTCAAGAAGGTGCTGGACGACCGCGCCGCCATGGGCCGGGGCGAGCTGAACGTGGACTGGGGCATGGGCGAGCACATGGCGTTCGCCTCGCTGGTGGCCTCGGGCTACCCGATCCGCCTGTCGGGCGAGGACAGCGGGCGCGGCACCTTCACGCACCGCCATGCCGTCATCCATGACCAAAAGCGCGAGAAGTGGGACGAGGGCACCTATGTGCCGCTGCAAAACGTCGCCGAGAACCAGGCGCCGTTCGTCGTCATCGACTCCATCCTGTCCGAGGAGGCCGTGCTGGCCTTCGAATACGGCTACGCCTCCAACGACCCCAATACACTGGTCATCTGGGAGGCGCAGTTCGGCGACTTCGCCAACGGCGCGCAGGTGGTCATCGACCAGTTCATCGCCTCGGGCGAGGTGAAATGGGGCCGCGTCAACGGCCTGACGCTGATGCTGCCGCACGGCTACGAGGGCCAGGGCCCGGAGCACAGCTCGGCGCGTCTGGAGCGCTTCATGCAGCTGGCCGCCGAGGCCAACATGCAGATCGTGCAGCCGACCACGGCCAGCCAGATCTTCCACGTGCTGCGTCGCCAGATGGTGCGCAACCTGCGAAAGCCCCTGGTCATCATGACCCCGAAGTCGCTCTTGCGGAACAAGGACGCGACCTCGCCGGTGGCCGAGTTCACCGAAGGGGCCTTCCGCACCGTGCTGGGCGAACAAAGCGAGGCAATCGCCAAGAATGCCGCCAAGGTCAAGCGCGTGATTGCCTGCTCCGGCAAGGTCTATTACGACCTGGTCAAGAAGCGTGCTGAGGCCGAGCGGGGCGATGTGGCCATCATCCGTGTCGAGCAGCTCTACCCCTTCCCGCACAAGGCCTTCGCCGCCGAGCTGAAGAAGTACCCAAAGCTCACGGAAATCGTCTGGTGCCAGGACGAGCCGCAGAACCAGGGCGCCTGGTTCTTCATCCAGCACAACATCCACGAGAACATGGCTGATGGCCAGAAACTCGGCTACGCCGGCCGCGCCGCCTCGGCCTCGCCCGCCGTGGGCTATGCCCACCTGCACCAGGAGCAGCAGAAGTCGCTGGTCGAAGCGGCCTTTGCCAAGCTCAAGGGCTTTGTCCTGACCAAGTAAGGCCGCAAACCCACGCTCTACACGTCAAGCACCGACAAAACCCTTTTTGGAAAGCATTCACAAATGTCCATCGTTGAAGTCAAGGTTCCCCAGTTGTCCGAGTCCGTGGCCGAGGCCACGCTGATGTCGTGGAAGAAAAAGGCCGGCGAGGCCGTCGCGCAGGACGAGATCCTGATCGAGATCGAGACCGACAAGGTCGTGCTGGAAGTGCCCGCGCCCGCCGCCGGCGTGCTGGCCGAGATCGTGCAGGCCGACGGCGCCACCGTCGCCTCCGAGCAGGTCATCGCCCGCATCGACACCAACGCCGTGGCCTCCGCTGCCCCGGCTGCGGCTGCCGCTGCCGCGCCTGCTGCCGCCGCCTCGGCGCCTGGCGCAGCGGCTGCTCCTGCCGCCGGCGGCAGCAAGGGCGGCGTGGCCATGCCGGCTGCGGCCAAGATCCTGTCGGAAAAGGGCCTGTCGCCCGCCGACGTTGCCGGCAGCGGCAAGGATGGCCGCGTGACCAAGGGCGATGCGCTGGCGGCGTCCGCCGGTGGCGTGAAGTCCACCGCCGCCGTCATCCCCACGGGCGTGCCGACCAAGGCCCTGCCCCAGGTGGCCGCTCCGGTGGCCGCCCCCGACCTGGGCAACCGCCCCGAGCAGCGCGTGCCCATGACGCGCCTGCGCGCGCGCATTGCCGAGCGGCTGCTGCAGTCGCAGTCCACCAACGCCATCCTGACCACCTTCAATGAGGTCAACATGGCCCCGGTGATGGAGCTGAGGAAGAAATTCCAGGATCAGTTCACCAAGGAGCACGGCGTCAAGCTCGGCTTCATGAGCTTCTTCGTCAAGGCCGCCGTCCATGCGCTCAAGAAGTTCCCGGTGCTCAATGCCTCGGTCGATGGCAACGACATCGTCTATCACGGCTACTTCGACATCGGCATCGCCGTGGGCTCGCCCCGCGGTCTGGTCGTGCCCATCCTGCGCAACGCCGACCAGATGAGCTTTGCCGACATCGAAAAGAAGATCGGCGAGTTCGGCAAGAAGGCGCAAGAGGGCAAGCTGGGCATCGAGGACATGACCGGCGGCACCTTCTCGATCAGCAATGGCGGCACCTTCGGCTCCATGATGTCCACGCCCATCATCAACCCGCCGCAGTCGGCCATCCTGGGCGTACACGCCACCAAGGATCGCGCCGTGGTGGAGAACGGCCAGGTCGTGGTGCGTCCGATGAACTACTTGGCCATGTCGTATGACCACCGCATCATCGATGGCCGCGAGGCCGTGCTGGGCCTGGTGGCCATGAAGGACGCGCTGGAAGACCCCTCGCGCCTGCTGTTCGATATCTAAGCCGCGACAGGGCTGCGCTTTTCTGCCGTAAAACCCACAGAACCCACCCTTGGCCCGGCCCTGCGGTGGGTTTTTCATTCCAACAAGAAATTCCCGAACACACCATGAGCAAGCAATTCGACGTCATCGTCATCGGCGCCGGCCCCGGCGGCTACATCGCGGCCATCCGCGCAGCGCAACTCGGGATGCAGGTCGCCTGCATCGACGCCTGGACTAATGACAAGGGCGGCCCCGCACCCGGCGGCACCTGCACCAACGTGGGCTGCATCCCGTCCAAGGCGCTGTTGCAGTCGTCCGAATACTTCGAGCACGCCAACAAGCACTTTGCCGAGCACGGCATCAGCACCGGCAAGGTCAGCATGG
Source organism: Melaminivora jejuensis (assembly GCF_017811175.1). Classification (NCBI taxonomy): domain Bacteria; kingdom Pseudomonadati; phylum Pseudomonadota; class Betaproteobacteria; order Burkholderiales; family Comamonadaceae; genus Melaminivora; species Melaminivora jejuensis. Next base: position 1,457,436 of record NZ_JACWIJ010000002.1, on the reverse strand, counting down.
ACGTGCCCACCATGATTGGCCGCAAGGACACGGTGGTGAAGCAAAACAATGACGGCATCCTGTACCTGTTCAAGAAGAACAAGGTCAGCTTCTTCCACGGGCGCGGCTCGTTTGCCAAGGCGGTGGAGGGCGGCTACGAGATCCAGGTGCAGGGCGCCAGCAACGAGACGCTGATCGGCAAGCAGGTCGTGGTGGCCACTGGCTCCAATGCGCGCGCGCTGCCGGGCGTGGACTTCGACGAGATCAACATCCTGTCCAACGACGGTGCGCTGGCGCTGGAGACCGTGCCCAAGCGCCTGGGCGTGATCGGCTCGGGGGTGATCGGGCTGGAGATGGGCAGCGTCTGGCGCCGCCTGGGCTCCCAGGTGACGGTGCTGGAGGGCCTGCCCACTTTCCTGGGCGCCGTCGATGAGCAGATCGCCAAGGAGGCCAAGAAAGCCTTCGACAAGCAGGGCCTGAAGGTCGAGCTAGGCGTGAAGATCAGCGAAGTCAAGAGCGCCAAGAAGGGCAAGGAGACGCGCATCAGCGTGGCCTACGCCAATGCCAAGGGCGAAGAGCAGAAGCTCGAAGTGGACAAGCTCATCGTCTCCATTGGCCGCGTGCCCAACACCATCGGCCTGAACCCGGAGAACGTCGGCCTGCAGCTCGACGAGCGCGGCGCCGTGGTGGTCGATGAGCAGTGCCGCACCAACCTGCCCGGCGTCTGGGCCGTGGGCGACGTGGTGCGCGGCCCCATGCTGGCGCACAAGGCTGAGGAAGAAGGCGTGGCCGTGGCCGAGCGCATTGCCGGCCAGCATGGGCACGTCAACTTCAACACCATCCCCTGGGTCATCTACACCAGCCCGGAGATCGCCTGGGTGGGCCGCACCGAGCAGCAGTTGAAAGCCGATGGCGTCAAGTACAAGGCCGGCAGCTTCCCCTTCATGGCCAATGGCCGCGCGCGCGCCCTGGGCGACACCACCGGCATGGTCAAGTTCCTGGCCGATACCGAGACCGACGAGATCCTGGGCGTGCACATGGTCGGCCCGCTGGTCAGCGAGCTGATCGCCGAGGCCGTGGTGGCCATGGAGTTCAAGGCCAGCAGCGAGGACATCGCGCGCATCTGCCACGCCCACCCCTCGCTGTCCGAGGCGACCAAGGAAGCCGCGCTGGCCGTGGACAAGCGCACGCTGAACTTCTGACCTGCCTGCCCGTGCAGCGCCGCCAGCGGGCAGGCCGCAGGATGGTGCCGCACAGGCTGTTTCGTCCATTTTTATAAGCCAAATCAGGCTCAAACGCTTGTCAGGCAAGCGCTGACAGCTATCAAACTGATAGTAAGGATTTCCGGTGAAAGTCAGGCAGGCCTATGAGGCGGAACTCGCCGCCAAGGGCTTTTCGAGCGATCCGGCGCAACTGCGCGCCGTTCAGGCTCTGGAGCGCTGCGCGCAGGAGTGGGGTGCCTACAAGCAGCGCCGCTCCAATGCGCTGAAAAAACTCATCAACCGCCCGGACATCCCCCGGGGCGTCTATATGTACGGCGGCGTGGGGCGCGGCAAGAGCTTTCTCATGGACTGCTTCTTCAACGCCGTGCCGCTCAAGCGCAAGACGCGCCTGCACTTTCACGAGTTCATGCGCGAGGTGCATCGCGAGCTGGCCGGCTTGCAGGGGCAGCAAAACCCGCTGGATGTGCTGGGCGCGCGCATTGCACGGCGCTACAAGCTGATCTGCTTCGACGAGTTCCACGTCGCCGACATCACCGACGCCATGATCCTGCACCGCCTGCTGGTGGCGCTGTGGGACAACGGGGTGGGCTTCGTGACCACCTCCAACTTCAAGCCCGACGAGCTGTACCCGGATGGCCTGCACCGCGACCGCATCCTGCCGGCCATCGCGCTGCTCAATGAGCGCATGGAAGTGGTGAACGTGGACAACGGCACCGACTACCGCTCGCGCGCGCTGGAAAACGCCCGGCTGTACCACTGCCCGCTCGGCCCCGAGGCCGAGGCTGCCATGGCCGAGACCTTCGAGCTGCTGGCCGCCAGCCGCGACGAAGACCCGGTGCTGCACATCGAGGCGCGCGAGATCCGCGCCATCCGCCGCGCCGGCGGCGTGGTCTGGTTCGACTTTCGCGAGTTGTGCATGGGCCCGCGCTCGCAGAACGACTACCTGGAGATTGCCTCGCAGTTCCACACCGTGCTGCTGTCCAACGTGCCGCACATGCCGGTCAACATGGCCTCGCCCGCGCGGCGCTTCACCTGGCTGGTGGATGTGCTATACGACCGGCGCGTCAAGCTGATCCTGTCGGCTGCCGTGCCGCCCGAGCAGCTCTACACCGAAGGGCCGCTGGCGCATGAATTCCCGCGCACGGTCTCGCGCCTCAACGAGATGCAGTCCAGGGAATTCCTGGCGCTGGAGCGCCGGGTGGTGGATACCTCGCTGACCTGATGCCCCTGCCGATGCCGCCACTCATCCCGTGCTGTAACCGGACGCTGGCCCTGCTTGTCGCCTGCGCCTGTGCCTGCGCTGGCGCACTCGCCCAGGAGCCACCGGCCACGCCAGCGATGCCCGCCACATCAACAGGCGAGCTGCCGGCCCGCGCGCGCATCCAGCAGCAGCGCCAGGCCGTGCAGGCGCAACTGCAGCAGCAGGAGGCAGCCTGCCGCCAGCGCTTTGCCGTGGAGGACTGTCTGCGCAAGGCGCGCAGTGCCGCCCGGGCGCAGGACAACCTGCTGTGGCGCCAGGAGCTGGAACTCGACGAAGCCGAACGCCGCGACCGGGCCGCGCAGCGCCTGCGCGCCATCGAGGAGCGCAGCGGCAGCCAGGAGCCGCCCGCTGCGGCGCCAGAAGGGCGGTTGCCGCCTCCCGGCGGGCCTGGCGGACATGAGGCCGAAGCACAATTGCGCGCGCGCCAGGCCAGCGAACGCGCCAGCCAGGCGCGCCAGCGCCAGCAGGCGCACGAGGCGGCGCAGCAGCAGCGGGCGCAGCAGCAGGCCGAGCGGCTGGAGCAGTCGCGCCAGCGCTACGAGGCGCGCCAGCAAAAGGCGCGCGAAAGGCGTGCCGAACATGAGCGCCAGCGCGCCCAGGACGCTGCCGAGGGCCGCCCGGCAGCGCGCCCGCTGCCCTCGCTGGGGGATTGAGGCTCATCTCTTTCAAGAGGTGTTGCGGCGAACAAGCCTTTCATGTGCCAAATGCCAAGCCTTTGAAAGGGATGGGGTCGAGGCCCGGCACGCCTCAAGTGCGTGCAGTTCAGGAGCCGTTCAGCTCAGGGCCTCGACCTTGACGATGGCCAGCGATAGGTTGTCGCCCCCGCCCTGGGCGCGGATGCGGGCCTTGTCGATCAGGAATTCGCTGGCCTCGCGCGGCGTCAGCCGGGTCAGCACGGCGGCCAGCTCTTCTGTCGAGAAGTAGTGCCACACGCCATCGCTGCAGGCCATCAGCACATCGCCGGGCTGTATCTGCGGGATGAAGTGCAGCGTGACCGGCGGGTCGTTTTCCGTGCCCAGGCAGCCCACCAGGATGTTGGACTGGGGATGCGTCAGGGCCTGCTCCTCGGTGAGCTGGCCGCGATCGACCAGGCCTTGCACGTAGGAATGATCCTTGGTGCGGTGGATCAGCTGCCCGTTGCGCAAGTGGTAGATGCGCGAGTCGCCCGCGTGTACCCAGTGGCAGTCGCCGCGCGGGTTCAGCAAGAACGCCGCCAGGGTGCTGTGCGGCTCCTGCTCGGCGGCAATGGCCGTCAGGCGGATTACCATGTGCGCCTCCTGCGCCAGGTGGGTCAGCAGGCTGGCCGGGTCGTCGCCGTCCACGCTGTAGCGCTCGAACAGCTGGCGCGCCGTCAGCATGACCTGGTCGGAGGCCTTGCGCCCGCCGCTGCGCCCGCCCATGCCGTCGGCCAGGACGGCCAGCAGGCAGCCATTGGTGCGTGCGTGCGACAGCAGGGCCACCTGATCCTGCTGGTATTCCCGGTCGCCCCGGTGGATGCCCGTCGAGGCGAGCAGACGATAGGCCTTGCTCATGTCTGATGCACCGATTGCGTCCTGTGTCTGGTGGCCAAGAACAGGTGGGAGTGGGTCAGCATGTCACCACAGCTTCCACCAGGGGTCGGACTTGGCACGGAAGCCCTGGTTCAGCAAGGTGGTCTGCGGATAGCTGGCCAGCAGCACGCGGCGTGCGTCGTCGCGCAGCTGCGGCATGTCCAGCGCGTCGTAGGAGCGCACCAGGATGTACAGCGCCTCCTCGGTGGCGGGCACGTCCTTGTATTCGGCAATGGCGTTCTGCGCCCGGCTGACGGCAGCCACGTAGGCGCCGCGCTCGAAGTAGTAGCGCGCCACGTGTACCTCGTACTGCGCCAGCGAGTTGACGATGTAGGTCATGCGCTGGCGCGCGTCCGGCGTGTAGCGCGAATCGGGAAAGCGCGTGCTCAACTCCCGGAAAGCCTCGAAGGAATCCTTGGCGGCGCGCTGGTCGCGCTCGGACAGATCCTGGCGCGAGACCCAGGAAAACAGCCCCAGGTCGTCGTTGAAATTGACCAGGCCCTTGAGGTACAGCGCGTAGTCGTAGGCGGGGCTGGCCGGGTGCAGCTTCATGAAACGATCCAGCGTGGCCACGGCCTGGGCCTTGTCGCCGCCCTTGTACTGGGCGTAGGCTTTTTCCAGCTGCGCCTGCTGTGCCAGCGGCGTGCCGGCGGCGCGGCCTTCGAGCTTTTCCAGCAGCGGCACGGCCTTGTCGTAGGCGTTGCTGTTCATCTCGTCGCGCGCCTCGGCATAGATCTTGTCGGGACTCCAGCCAGCGGTCTTGTCTTCATTGGTGCTGGAACAGGCGGCCAGGGTGCCGGCCAGCACCAGGGGCAGAACAACAGGCAGTAAACGTGGCATGGCTTTCGGGGGTGAGGTGGCAGGCGGCGGCAGGTGCGGCCTGCATGGGAGGGTGGCGGCGTCGAAGCGCGATTGTATGTAGCGGTGCCCGGCGCCGGGCGCGGGCATGGCCCGGTTTTTACAATGCGCGGATGTTTGTCCACTTGCGCCTGCACACCGAATTTTCCGTCGTTGACGGCACCATCCGCATCGGCGAGGCCATGCGCGCGGCGGCCCGCGACGCCCAGCCGGCCCTGGCGATCACTGATCTGAACAACCTGTTTGGCGCCGTCAAGTTCTACCGCGAGGGCCGCAGCAAAGGAGTCAAGCCCATCATCGGCGTCGAGGTCATGCTCGAAGGCGACACCGGCCCGGCCCCGGCACGCCTGCTGCTGCTGGCACAGAATCGCCAGGGCTACCTGAACCTGTGCGAACTGCTGGCCCGGGCCTGGACAGGCAACGTGGTCAAGAATCTGCCGCTGTGTACCTGGGCGTGGCTGCAAGAGTTGAACGCTGGCCTGATCGCCCTGTCCGGCGCGCAGGCCGGCCCGGTTGGCCAGGCGCTGATGAAGGGTGCCGACGACGTCGCCCAGGAGCTGGCGCAGCGCCTGGCGCAGATCTATCCGCAGCGCTTTTACCTGGAGCTGCAGCGCGCAGGCCGGCCCGACGATGAGGCGCATGTCGCCGCTGCTGCGCAACTGGCCGCCCGGCTGGGCCTGCCGGTGGTCGCCACGCACCCCATCCAGTTCGCCACGCCGGACGACCATGAGGCGCACGAGGCGCGTGTGTGCATCGCCGAGGGCGAAATCCTGGCCAATCCGCGCCGGGTGCGCCGCTTCACGCGCGAGCAGCATTTCAAGAGCGCTGCGCAGATGCACGAGCTCTTTGCCGACCTGCCTTCGGCGTTGGCCAATAGTGTCGAGATCGCCCGCCGCTGCAGCCTGACGCTGGTGCTGGGCAAGCCGCAATTGCCGGACTTCCCGACGCCGGGCGGTATGCCCATCGACGAGTACTTCCGCCTGGCCTCGCACGAGGGCCTGAAGGAGCGCTTGGCGCAGCTGTACCCCGATGCTGCCGAGCGCGAGCGCCAGCGCCCACGCTACGAGGAGCGCCTGGAGTTCGAGCTGGGCACCATCCTGAAGATGGGCTTCCCGGGCTACTTCCTGATCGTGGGCGACTTCATCCAGTGGGCCAAGGCCAATGGTTGCCCGGTGGGGCCGGGCCGGGGTTCGGGGGCTGGCTCGCTGGTGGCCTATGCGCTCAAGATCACCGACCTCGATCCGCTGCAGTACAACCTGCTGTTCGAGCGTTTCCTGAACCCGGAGCGGGTGTCCATGCCCGACTTCGACATCGATTTCTGCCAATCCAACCGCGACCGGGTCATCGAATACGTCAAGGACAAGTATGGCCGGCAGGCCGTCAGCCAGATCGCCACCTTCGGCACCATGGCGGCCAAGGCGGCGATCCGCGACGTGGGCCGGGTCATGGATCTGAGCTACAACTTCTGCGACGGCATCTCCAAGCTGGTGCCCGGCAAGCCCGGCCAGACCTACACCCTGGCCTATCCGCCCGAGCCGAGGAAGGAGGGTGACAAGAACAACTACGCCCTGGAGCTGGAGCCGCTGCTGTACGAGCGCGTGCGCAGCGAGGAGGACGTGCGCACCGTGATCGAGATGGCGCAAAAGCTCGAAGGCATGACGCGCAACATCGGCATGCACGCCGGCGGCGTGCTGATCGCGCCGGGCAAATTGACGGATTTTTGCCCGCTGTACCAACAGCCGGGCAGCGAGTCGGCAGTCAGCCAGTACGACAAGGATGACGTGGAGGCCATCGGCCTGGTCAAGTTCGACTTCCTGGGCCTGGCCACGCTGACCATCCTGGAGATTGCCCGCGAGCTGATCCAGCAGCGCCACAAGGGCCAGGAGAATTTCGCCTTCGAGCAAGTGCCGCTCGATGATGCGCGCACCTACCGGCTGTTTTCCGAGGGCAAGACCGAGGCCGTGTTCCAGTTCGAAAGCCGCGGAATGCAGGGCATGTTGAAGGAAGCCCGCCCCAGCCGGCTGGAAGACCTGATCGCCCTCAACGCCCTGTACCGCCCCGGGCCGATGGATCTGATCCCCAGCTTCGTGAACCGCAAGCACGGCAAGGAGGTGGTCGAGTACCCGCACCCGCTGGTCGAACCGGTGCTGGCCGAAACCTACGGCATCATGGTCTATCAGGAGCAGGTCATGCAGACTGCGCAGGTGCTGGGTGGCTACTCGCTGGGCGGCGCCGACATGCTGCGCCGTGCCATGGGCAAGAAAAAGCCCGAGGAGATGGCCGAGCACCGCATCATCTTCAGGAAGGGCGCTGCCGAGAAAGGCATCCCCGAGGCCCAGGCCGACGAGGTCTTCGACCTGATGGAAAAGTTCGCCGGCTATGGCTTCAACAAGTCGCACGCCGCCGCCTACTCGCTGCTGGCCTATCACACCGGCTGGCTCAAGGTGCATTACACGGCCGAGTTCTACTGCGCCAACATGACCGTGGAGATGGACGACACGGACAAGCTCAAGGTGCTGTACGAGGATGCCGTCAAGCATTTCGGCATCCGCTTCGAGCCGCCGGACATCAACCGGGGCTGTACCGCTTCGAGCCGGTGACGGATCAGGTCATCCGCTACGGCCTGGGCGCCGTCAAGGGCACGGGCCAACAGGCTATCGAGGCCATCATTGCTGCGCGCGAGGGCCGGGGCACGGGGCCGCAGGGCGACGTGTGCGGGCCGTTCAAGAGCCTGTTCGATTTTTGCGTGCGCGTCGATCGCACGCGCCTGAACAAGCGCACCGTGGAGGCGCTGATCAAGGCCGGCGCCTTCGATGCCGTCGAGCCGAACCGGGCGGCGCTGGTGGCGTCCATCGACCGGGCCTTCGACTACGCCGCCGCGCAACTGGCCAACGCCAACCAGGGCGGGCTGTTCGACATGATGGGCGAGGACGCCATCGGCGCCAGCACCGAGGAGCCGGCCCTGGCCGATGTGCCCGAGTGGGGCGTCAAGGAGCGGCTGACGCAGGAAAAGACCGCCGTGGGCTTTTACCTGTCGGGCCACCTGTTCGACGAGGTCGAGGCCGAGGTGCGCCGCTTCGTGCGCACACCCATCGCCGAGCTGGCCGACAGCCGCGAGCCCCAGCTCATGGCCGGCATCCTGAGCGACTGCCGCGTCATCAATGGCCAGCGCGGCAAGCTGGCGCTGTTCAAGCTGGATGACAGATCGGGCGCTATCGAGGCCTCGGCCGACGAGGCCGTGATCGCTGCCAGCGCCGGTCTGCTGCGCGATGATGAGTTCGTGGTCGCCAGCGGTCGGCTGCAGCTGGATCACTTCAGCGGCGGCCTGCGCCTGAAGGTGCAGCAGTTGTGGAGCCTGGCCGGCGCGCGCGCGCGCTTTGGTCGCTATCTGCACGTGGACAGCAGCGTGCAGCCGGACGTGGCGGCCATCGTGCGCGCCTACCCGCCGCAGCGCGAGGAGAGCGGACAGGGCGAGCCGCTGCTGCATGGCCTGCGCGTGCGCCTGGCCGTGCGCTGCAGCGACCCAGCGGGCGGCGCACCGGCGCTGGCCGAGCTGCAGCTGGGCGACGCCAGCCGCTTCTTTCCCTGCGACCAGGCTCTGGCCGCGTGGGCGCAGCAAGTCGGCGCCGGCAGCCTCAGCGTGATCTACGAGATGGCGTGAGCGGCTTGAAATAAGCCGCCAAGCTGCCAGTTTCCCCAAGACCGTGCCCGGGCGCGGCTCGATAGAATGAATTTCAACATGGCAACCATCCGTCCCCCAAGGCGCCCACCAGGCCTTCGATTGCACCGCCCGACACCGGCGGAGCAGCCGTGGTCGAGCGCCGAGCGCAAAAAACCACACCGCCGCAGATGCATCAGGTGGTCATGCTCAATGACGACTACACCCCCATGGAGTTCGTGGTGGTCGTCCTACAGGAGTTCTTCCACAAGGATCGCGAGGCCGCTACACAGATCATGCTCAAGATTCATCTCGAAGGTAAGGGCGTGTGCGGGGTGTACAGCCGCGACGTGGCGGCCACCAAGGTCGAGCAGGTGCTGGACGCGGCACGCCACGCCGGCCACCCGCTGCAATGCCTGAGCGAGCCTGTTGAATAACAGGTCTTCGTCCCTGAAATACAGTTGTTTCCACACGCAAGCACAAAGGAGTTCTCACATGATTGCCCAGGAACTGGAAGTCAGCTTGCACATGGCCTTCGTCGAGGCCCGCCAGCAGCGCCACGAGTTCATCACCGTGGAGCACCTGCTGCTGGCTTTGCTGGACAACCCCAGCGCCGCCGAGGTGCTGCGCGCCTGCGCCGCCCACATTGACGACCTGCGCGCCTCGCTGACGCATTTCATCAAGGACAACACGCCCCAGGTCGCTGGCGAGGGCGAGGTTGACACCCAGCCCACGCTGGGCTTCCAGCGCGTGATCCAGCGTGCCATCATGCACGTGCAGTCCACCGGCAACGGCAAGAAGGAAGTCACCGGCGCCAACGTGCTGGTGGCCATCTATGGCGAGAAGGATTCGCACGCCGTCTATTACCTGCATCAGCAGGGCGTGACGCGCCTGGACGTGGTGAATTTCATCGCCCACGGCATCAGAAAGGGCGAGCCCCAGGAGCCGGCCAAGCAGGAAGGCCAGGCCGAAGCCGAAGAGGGCAGCGCCCAGGGCGAGAGGAACGAAAAGGCCTCGCCGCTGGAGCAGTACACGCAAAACCTCAACCAGTCCGCCAAGGACGGCAAGATCGATCCGCTGATCGGCCGCAACTACGAGGTCGAGCGCACCATCCAGATCCTGTGCCGCCGGCGCAAGAACAACCCGCTGCTGGTGGGCGAGGCCGGCGTGGGCAAGACGGCCATTGCCGAGGGCCTGGCCTGGCGCATCACCCAGGGCGACGTGCCGGAGATCCTGGCCGAGGCCACGGTGTATTCGCTGGACATGGGCGCGCTGCTGGCGGGCACCAAGTACCGGGGCGACTTCGAGCAGCGCCTCAAGGGCGTGCTGAAAAGCCTCAAGGACAAGCCCAATGCCGTGCTGTTCATCGACGAGATCCACACGCTGATCGGCGCCGGTGCCGCCTCGGGCGGGACGCTTGATGCCAGCAACCTGCTCAAGCCCGCACTGTCGTCGGGCCAGCTCAAGTGCATCGGCGCGACGACCTTCACCGAGTACCGCGGCATCTTCGAAAAGGATGCAGCGCTGTCGCGGCGCTTCCAGAAGGTGGATGTGGTCGAGCCGACGGTGGCCGAGACCATCGACATCCTCAAGGGCCTGAAGTCGCGCTTCGAGGAGCACCACAGCGTCAAGTACGCCGCTGCCGCCCTGCAGGCTGCAGCCGAGCTGTCGGCCAAGTACATCAACGATCGGCATCTGCCCGACAAGGCCATCGACGTGATCGACGAGGCCGGCGCGGCGCAGCGCATCCTGACGCCCTCCAAGCGCAAGAAGACCATCGGCAAGACCGAGATCGAGGAGATCGTGGCGAAGATCGCCCGCATCCCGCCCGCCAACGTCAGCAACGACGACCGCAGCAAGCTGCAGACGCTGGAGCGTGACTTGAAGAGCGTGGTCTTCGGCCAGGACAAGGCGCTGGAGGTGCTGGCTGCCAGCGTCAAGATGGCACGCTCAGGGCTGGGCAAGGGCGACAAGCCCATCGGCAGCTTTTTGTTCTCCGGCCCCACTGGCGTCGGCAAGACCGAAGCGGCTAAGCAGCTGGCCTACATCATGGGCGTCGATCTGGTGCGCTTCGACATGTCCGAGTACATGGAGCGCCACGCCGTGAGCCGCCTGATCGGCGCGCCCCCAGGCTATGTCGGCTTCGACCAGGGCGGTCTCTTGACCGAGGCCGTGACCAAGAAGCCGCACTGCGTGCTGCTGCTCGACGAAATCGAAAAAGCGCACCCGGACATTTTCAACGTGCTGCTGCAGGTCATGGATCACGGCACGCTGACGGACAACAACGGACGCAAGGCCGACTTCCGCAACGTCATCATCATCATGACGACCAACGCGGGCGCTGAGACCATGAACAAGGCGACGATTGGCTTCACCAACCCGCGCCAGGCAGGCGACGAGATGGCCGACATCAAGCGCCTGTTCACGCCCGAGTTCAGGAACCGCCTGGACGCCGTGGTCAGCTTCAAGCCGCTCGATGAGCAGATCATCCTGCGCGTGGTGGACAAGTTCCTGCTGCAGCTCGAAACCCAGCTGGCCGAGAAGAAGGTCGAGGTCACCTTCACCGACACCCTGCGCAAACACCTGGCCAAGAAGGGCTTCGATCCGCTGATGGGCGCGCGCCCCATGCAGCGCCTGATCCAGGACTTGATCCGCAAGGCGCTGGCCGACGAGCTGCTGTTCGGTCGCCTCACCGATGGCGGGCGCCTGACGGTGGACATCGACAACCCGGTGGGCGAGGACGATGGCAAGGACGCCCCGGCGCCCGAGATCAGGCTGGACATCCAGCCCCTGCCCAAGAAGGAGCGCGGCGTCAAGGCCGAGCCGGCCGAGCCGGAGGAAGCCACCGCCGACTGAGACCGGCGCCGAGACCAGCAAAAACCGCAGCCCCGGCTGCGGTTTTTTGTGACATTTTGAGCATCAAATCTGCCTCAAAGCCAATACAGGCAAGCGATGGCAGCTATCATAAAAAGAGCGAATCCCGGGGGCGATGAGGGATGAGCGATGAGCGTTCTGCGTGAGCATCACGCCCAACGCCCAACGTTCAGAGCCCCTGCAGCCGGCGCAGCAGTTCGCCCGTGGCGTAGCCGTCCGCCGGCAGGCCCAGGCTTTGCTGCAGGCGGCGCACGCCGGCGCGCGTGGCCGGCCCCAGCACGCCATCGGCCACGCCGGCATCCAGGCCACGGGCATTCAGGCCCTGCTGCAGCTCCAGCACCTCGCTGCGCGACAGCGGCTTGAGGTCGCGCGGCCAAGGCGCCTGCAAGCCGGTGCCGCCATCGATCTGCTGCGCCAGCAAGGCTACGGCCAGGGCGTAGCTGACCGAGTTGTTGTAGCGCAGCAGGGCGCGGAAATTCGGCCCGACCAGTACCGCCGGCCCGCGCGCCCCGGCGGGCGCCAGGATGGAGGCGCCCGGCAGGGACGGCAAGGCTGAGCCATCCCAGGCGCGCACGCCCTCGGCGGCCCAGGCGCTGCTGTCCTGGCGCGTGGTCAGCTCGGCGCGGGCGTAGTCGAAGTCTGCCGGCAGGCGCACTTCCACGCCCCAGGGCTGGCCCTTCGCCCAGCCCGAATGCGCCAGAAAATTGGCCGTCGAGGCCACCACGTCCGGCACGCTGGCCCAGATGTCGCGCCGGGCATCGCCATCGGCATCGACGGCGTGCTCCAGGAACACCGATGGCAGAAACTGCGTATGCCCCATGGCGCCGGCCCAGGAGCCTTTCAGAGCATCCGGGCGGATCTCGCCGGTCTGGGCGATGCGCAGTGCCGCCAGCAACTCCTTGCGCGCCCACTCGGCACGCCGGCCCTCGTAGGCCAGCGTGGCCAGGGCATCGATGGTGCGGAAGTTGCCGAAGTTGCGGCCAAAGTCGCTCTCCATGCCCCAGATGGCGACCACGATGCTGGCCGGTACACCGTAGCGCGCAGCCGCAGCGTTGAGCGCGCTGGCGTTGGTGCGCTGGCGCGTGCGGCCCTCGGCAACGCGCTCGCGCGACAGCGCGCCGTCCAGATAGACCCAGGGCGGGCGGGTGAACTCGGGCTGCGCGCGGTCGAGCTGCAGCACCTGCGGCAGAAACTGCGCCCGGCCCAGCGTGGCCTGCAGCGTGGCTGCGCTGATGCCGGCAGCAGCGGCTTCGGGCATGAAGGCCTCGACCCAGGCGCGAAAGCCGGCGGCATCGGGCGGGGTGCTGGGCGAGTGCTGCGCTGCTGGCCCGGGGGCGCCTTGTGCGGCTGTCCGGACGAGTGTGCGGCTGTCCGGCGCTGGCGCAGCGGCTGGCAGGGCAGCGGGCCGGGGGGCTGGCAGGGCAGCGGGCGGCTGCAGCTGTGCAGCGGCACCCGCTGCCGGCATGACCACCGCCGCCATCGGCATGGCATCGCCCCGGGCCGGCACCTGGGTGCAGCCCAGGGCAGCGCTCAGGCCGGCCAGGGCTACGGCCAGATGCGTCAGGCGCGCCAGGCGCAGCGGCTGCGGGCGCAGGGAAGGGGAGAGGCGCGCGGCAGGGCTGGGGGCGCAGGACGCAGTGCGGACAGACGTGGAACGAGGACAGTGCATGGCGCCAGATTGTGCCGCTGCCAGGGCGGGCATACTTCGGGCGGCCCGCTTCCGGCGCACCCATCCACACCCGCCATGCACACCTTCCTCTGGCACGACTACGAGACTTTCGGCGTCGAGCCGCGCCGCGACCGACCGGCGCAGTTCGCCGCCATCCGCACCGACGCCGAGCTCAACGAGATCGGTGAACCCCTGATGCTGTACTGCCAGCCGCCGCCGGACTATCTGCCCGACCCGGCGTCCTGCCTGTTGACCGGCATCACCCCGCAGCTGTGCCAGCAGCGCGGCCTGCCCGAGCACGAATTCGCCCGCCGCATCGAGGCCGAGCTGGCGCGGCCCGGCACCATTGGCGTGGGCTACAACACCATCCGCTTCGACGACGAGGTCACGCGCTTCATGCTCTGGCGCAACCTGATGGATCCGTATGCGCGCGAGTGGCAGAATCAGTGCGGGCGCTGGGATCTGCTCGATGTCGTGCGTCTGGCCTACGCGCTGCGTCCGCAGGGCATCCAGTGGCCGATCGATGCCGAAGGCCGGCCCAGCTTCAGGCTGGAGGCGCTCACGCACGCCAACGGCCTGGCGCACGAGGCCGCGCACGACGCCCTGTCCGACGTGCGCGCCACCATCGCCCTGGCGCGGCTGATCCGCGAGCGCCAGCCGCGCCTGTTCGACTTCGCCCTGTCGCTGCACAAAAAGGATGGCGTGGCCGCCGAGCTGCGCCTGCCGACCCTGCCCGAGGTGGCGCGGCCCTTTTTGCATGTCTCGGGCATGTTCCCCGCCGAGCGCGGCTGCCTGGCGCTGATGTGGCCGCTGGCCAACCACCCGAGCAACCGCAACGAGCTCCTGGCCTGGGATCTGGCGCACGACCCGTCCGTGCTGGCCGGCCTGGGCGTGGCCGAGCTGCGCCAGCGCCTGTTCACCCGCAGCGCCGAGCTGCCCGAGGGCATGATGCGATTGCCAATCAAGAGCGTGCATCTGAACCGCTCCCCCATGGTGGTGAGCAACCTCAGAACGCTCACGCCCGAGCTGGCTGCGCGCTGGCAGATCGACCTGGAACAGGCCGCCCGCCACGCCGAGGCCGCCCGCGCCCTGCCCAACATGGATGCCATCTGGGCCGAGGTGTACGACCGCCCGCAGCCGGCCTGCGATCCCGAGCAGGACTTGTACGGCGGCTTCCTCGGCCATGAGGATCGCCGTCGCCTGCAGCGCCTGCGCGCCTTGTCGCCCGAGGAGCTGGCGCTGGAGCGCGCCGGTTTTGATGATCCGCGCCTGGCCGAGCTGCTGTGGCGCTACCGAGCGCGCAATTTCCCGCACACGCTCAGCGAGGCCGAGCAGCAGCGCTGGCAGGCGCACTGCGCCGCCGTGCTACTGGACGGGCAGGGCGGCGGCCTGACCTTCGACGAGCTGTTCGCCCGTCTGGACAGCCTGAGCGAGCAGGCCGACGAGCGCGGCATGGCCATCCTGGAGGCGCTGCACGAGTGGGCCGAGAGCATCGCGCCCGAGCCTGTCTGACAGCGTATTGAGCGCTGTGCGTGGAGCGCCAGACGCGCAGCCTCCCCTGGCGCCCTGGCCTACACCCGGGCGGCAGGCTGCTGGCCAACAATCGCGCGATAACTTCTGGCCCGCCCTCCATGTCCCGCAGCGACCACCCGAACGGCACCAACCCGCCCCAGCGTTTCCGGTAGGCGCCAGCGCCCGCGAGGCTGCCAGCCTGCTTGTGCTGGCGCCCAGCCTGCGCTTCATGGTCGGCCTGGTCATCGCCGCGCTGATCATTGCCGGCCTGTACGCCGGGCGCACCATCCTGGTGCCGCTGGCGCTGGCCTTCCTGCTCAGCTTCGTGCTCGATCCGCTGGTGGTGCGCTGCAAGCGCCTGGGCCTGCCGCGCCTGCCCTCGGTGCTGCTGGTGGTGCTGCTGACGCTGTCGGTGCTGGGGGTGACGGCGGTTTTTGTGGCCAACGAGGCGCGCGTGCTCAGCGAGCAACTGCCGCAGTACCAGCACACCATCCGCAAGAAGCTGCGCTCGCTGGGCCAGCAACTGCGCGCCCCCGGCATGTTCGAGGGCGCCAAGCGCACCCTGGACATCGTGCAAAGCGAGGTCGAGGCGGCCACGCCGCCGGCCAGCAGCAGCGGCTCCGGCAGCCGCAGCGCCAGCGTGCAGAAGGTGCAGGTGCAAGAGGCCAAGCTGTCGCCCGCGCAACAGGCGCTGGCGGCCTTCGATGCGCTCAAGCGGCCCCTGACCGATGCCGGCCTGGTGCTGGTCTTCGTGATCTTCATCCTGCTGGATCGGGTGGACTTGCGCGACCGGCTGCTGCGCCTGCTCGGCGGCGAGTTGCACCGCGCCACCGACGCCATGGACGAGGCCGGCGAGCGCATCTCGCGCTACCTGACCATGCAGCTCATGGTCAACGTCAGCTACGGCATTCCAATGGCGCTGGGCCTGTGGGCCATCGGCGTGCCGGGGGCGTTTCTGTGGGGCGCGCTGGCCGGGCTGATGCGCTTTGTGCCCTACGTCGGCGCTTTTGTGGCGGCGCTGTTTCCGGTCACGCTGGCCTTTGCCGTACACCCGGGCTGGAGCCTGGTGCTGTGGACGCTCGCCCTGATCGTGGTGCTGGAGCTGATCAGCAACAACGTCATCGAGCCCTGGCTGTACGGCGCCAGCACCGGGCTGTCCATCCTGTCGCTGATCGTTGCCGCCACCTTCTGGGCCGCGCTGTGGGGGCCGGTGGGGCTGATCATGTCCACGCCGCTCACGGTGTGCCTGCTGGTCATTGGCCGCTACCTGCCGCAGCTGGCTTTCCTGGACGTGCTGCTGGGCAGCCAGCCGGTGCTCGACGAGCCCACGCGCATCTACCAGCGCCTGCTGGCCGGCGACCCTGAAGAAGCCATCGAGCTGAGCGTGACGCAGATCGAGGCCTTCAAGGGTTCGGTGCCGGCCTTCTACGGCCAGGTGGCGCTGCCGGTGCTGCGCATGGCCATGGGCGACCATCTGCGCGTGGCCACGCCCGAGCATCGCCTGCGGCTGTTCGAGGGCTTGGATGCGCTGCTCGACGATCTGCAGGAGCAATATCCGCCGCCCGCAGCGACGGTGATCGCCGGCGCGCACCAGGGCCAGCCCATCGTCTGCCTGGGCGGCAAGTGGGAACTCGATCACATTGCCGCACGCATGGCGGCGCACGCCTTAACGTTGCAGGGCTGGCCGGCGCAGACGCGCTCGCTGGGCACCTTCAGCGCCGGGCACCTCGACGAGCTGGCGCTCGATGATGTGCAGGTGGTGTGCGCGGTCTGGCTGGCCAGCGACCCAGTGGCGGCGGCACGCCATTTCTGCCGCCGCCTGCACCGGCGCTGGCCGCATGTGCGCATCGTGCTGGCGCTGTGGGGCGAGCCGCTGGAGCCGCTCAGCGGGGCAGATGCCGCGCAGGCCTTGGGCGCCGACGCCGTAGCGCTGTCGCTGGCCGAGACCGTGGCGCGCGTGGGCGAATTGCAGGGTGTGAGCGTGGACAGCACCTTCGAGGAGGCGCCCGTACCCGAGGGCGACGCCTTGCGCGTGCAGGCTCTGCTGGCCAGCGGCTTGCTGGACGGCGACGGCGCGCGCCAGATCTGTCTGCACGCTGCCAAGCGCGCTGCCGACATCTTCGACATGCCGCAGGCCCTGGTCACGCTGATCGACGGCGAGCACCAGGTCGTCCTGTGCAGCCACGGCGCGCTGGCCCCGGACGATGCGCCCCAGGAGAGCGTGCCGGTGCCCGTGGCTGCCACCAGCGCCGTCCACCAGCAGCGGATGCCGCGCCGGCTGTCGCTGTGCGCCCACGTGGTGGCGCTGCGCCAGGCGCTGGTGGTGCCCGACATCGCCCGCGATGCGCGCTTTGCCGGCAACCCGGCGCTGCGCGAACGCGGCGTGCGCTTTTATGCCGGCGCACCGCTGCGCGATGCGGGCAAGCATGTGCTGGGCGCGCTGTGCCTGCTGGACACGCGGCCACGCACTTTCGATGCGCGCGAGCTGCGCCTGCTGCAGGCCCTGGCCGATGATCTGGCGGGCAACTGGCGCGAGACTGGCGCTGCCCCGGCGCCAGCACCGGTGCCGCAGCCACCCGAGCCTCCGGCCTCGGCCACGGTGGGGCAGGTCATGCCTTGATCGGCGTTGTGCGTTTGGTGTTTAGCGAACAAGGATGCTGCACACAAGACGCCAAGCGCCCAACGCCCAACGCCCAACGCCTACTTGGTGCCGAAGATGCGGTCGCCCGCGTCCCCCAGGCCAGGCAGGATGTAGCCGTGCTCGTTGAGCTCGCGGTCGATGGCGGCGGTGTAGATGGGCACGTCGGGATGTGCGCCCTGCAGCGTGGCGATGCCTTCGGGCGCGGCCAGCAGGCAGACGAACTTGATCGAGCGCGGCTGCAGCTGTTTGAGGCGCGCCACGGCAGCGGCGGCCGAGTTGCCCGTGGCCAGCATGGGATCGACCACGATGATGTCGCGCTCGTGCATCTCGGACGGCATCTTGAAGTAGTACTCGACGGGCTGCAGCGTCTCGGGGTCGCGGTACAGGCCGATGTGGCCGATGCGCGCGCCGGGCACGACGTTGAGCATCCCGTCCAGAAAGCCGTTGCCGGCGCGCAGGATGGACACCAGCACCAGCTTCTTGCCGTCGATGACCTTGGCGGTCATGACCTCCAGGGGCGTCTCCACCTGCACCTCCTGCAGCGGCATGTCGCGCGTCACTTCGTAGGCCATCAGGGTGGACAGCTCGCCCAGCAGGCGCCGGAAGCTGTTGGTGCTGGCATCCTTTCTGCGCATCAGCGTCAGTTTGTGCTGCACCAGGGGGTGGTCGATGAGGTGGACGTTGCTCATGGGAGATGTCTGCGGGGGTATCGAAAAGAGGTTTTCAGTCTGCCAGAAAGCGTGCGTAGCGCGGCAAGTCCACGTTGCCGCCGCTGATGACGATGCCCACGCGCTTGCCCCGGATGTCCACGCCGCCGTGCTGCGCGCCGGCAAAGCCCAGCGCGCCGGTGGGCTCGACGACGATCTTCATGCGCTCGGCCATGAAGCGTAGCGCCTGCATCAGCTGCAGGTCGCTGGCCGTGAGGATGCCCTCGGCGTGCTGGCGGATGATGTCGAACGTGAGCGGCCCCAGGGCGTTGGCCTGCGCGCCGTCAGCGATGGTGCGCGGGTTGTCGATGCGCACGATATGGCCGGCGCGCAGCGATTGCTGGGCGTCGTTGGCCGTCTCCGGCTCGACGCCGTGGATCTCGCACTGCGCGCCCAGCGCCTGCGCCGCCAGCAGGCTGCCCGACAGCAGGCCGCCGCCGCCCACGGGCACGAACAGGTAGTCCAGGCGCGGCACCTCCTGCAGCAGCTCCAGCGCCGCCGTGCCCTGGCCGGCGATGACGTGCGGATGCTCGGACGGCGGGATCAGCGTCATGCCGCGCTGCTCGGCCAGTTGCAGCGCCAGCGCCTCGCGGTCTTCGCGCTGGCGGTCGTAGGTCACCACCTGGGCGCCGTACTGGCGCGCCGCCGCCATCTTGGAGGCTGAGCCGTCCTCGGGCATCAGCACCAGCGTGGGCGCGTCGTGCAGCCGCCCGGCCAGAGCGATGGCCTGGGCGTGGTTGCCGGCGGAAAAGGTGAGGGCGCCGCGCTCGCGCGCCTCGGGCTCCAGCAGGGCCAGCGCGTTGCAGGCACCGCGGAACTTGAACGAGCCGGTGCGCTGCAGGCTCTCGCACTTGAAATGCACCTGCGCGCCCAGCAGCCGGTCAGCCATGCCCGAGCGCAGCACCGGCGTGCGATGCACCATGCCCTGCAGGCGCTGGGCGGCGTCCAGGACATCTTGCGGGGTGGGGGCGGGCAGGTTGGCGGCGTGCATGGCGGGTTCCTGTAGGAAAAGCAGGGCAGGGCTGGGGCTGGCCAGCCCCATGAAAGAGGGTGAAAACGGCTTTTTGCCTTGCCAGTCAAGCGATAGCAGCTATTATTTTTGCACTTCCGCAAAAGGTGTCAGCGGCGCCAGCGGCGGGAACTCGGGGCTGCGCCGCTGCTGCTGGGCGGTGACGGCCTCGTGGACATGGCGGTTGCTCCAGATGGCGCCCTGCAGCCAGCCCATCTGGCGCAGGCTGTCCTCGGTGCTGTGGTCGCGCGCGTAGTTCAGCGCCTGCTTGCTGCCCCACAGGGCCACGGGCGGCTTGGTGGCCATCTCGCGGGCGCACGCGAGCGCGCCCTGCACCAGTGCCTCGTGCGTGTCGAACAGCTCGGTCACCAGGCCGCTGGCCAGCGCGCGCTCGGCGCCCAGGCGTCGCCCGGTGTAGGCCAGCTCCTTGAGCAGGCCCATGGGCATGAGTCCCGGCAGGCGCTGCAGCGAGCCGACATCGGCCACCATGCCGATGTTGATCTCCTGGATGCAAAAGAAAGCGTCGCGCGTGGCATAGCGGATGCAGGCTGCGGCCACCATGTCCAGCGCGCCGCCGATGCAGCCGCCGTGGATGGCGGCGACGACCGGGATGCGCAGCTCCTCCAGCCGGCTGAAGGTGGCCTGCATCCCGCCCAGCAGGTCGAACACGGCGGCGCGCCCCTCGGGGCTGCGGTCGTCCAGCGTGATGGCGCCGCCAAAGGTGTCCAGCGCCATGCCGGCGCTGAAATGCTTGCCGGTGCTGCTGATCACCAGCGCCCGGGCCTCGCTGCCCCGGTGCAGTTGCTGCAGCACCTGATCGAGCTCGCGCCAGAACGTCGGGTTCATGGTGTTGAGCTCCTGCGGACGGTTCAATACCAAGTGGGCCACATGGTCGGTGATGTCGAGGCGAAAGTAAGTCAGGTCGGTCATGGGTGAGGTTGCCAGGGTTGAAGAAAAAAAGAGGTGAAAGCAGCAGTCAATCATCAAAATTCATAGCTGCCAGCGCTTGTCAGTATTGGGTTTGGGGCCGATTTGATGCTGAATACAGGACTTGGGGCCTGTTCATGTCGCACAACCGTCTCCTCAGCGCCGCTTGCCGCCCCCGCCCAGCAGGCCGCCGAGCACGCCGCGCAGGATCTCGCGGCCCAGGCCGGTGCCCACGGTGCGCATGGCGGACTTGGCCACGGTCTGCACCAGCCCGTCCTTCTTGCCGCCGCGTGGGCCGGTGCTGCCGAACAGCAGGTCGTTCAGGCCAGCACTCAGGCCGCCAGCCGGGGCTGCTGCCGGCGCTGCGCCGACAGCACTGCCCGGATTGCCCGGATGGCCCGCCCGCGCCCGCAGGACTTCATAGGCCGATTCGCGGTCGATGGCCGTGTCGTAGCGCCCGGCCACCAGCGAGCCGGCCAGCAGCGCGCGCCGCTGCTCATCGCTGATCGGCCCGATCTGGCTGCCCGGCGGGATGACCCAGGCGCGCTCGGTCTCGCTGGGGCGGCCCTTGGCGTCCAGCAAGCTGACCAGCGCCTCGCCCACGGCCAGCTCGGTGATGGCGGCCTCGACGTTCAGCCCGGCCTTGGGCCGCATGGTGCTGGCCGTGGCCTTCACGGCCTTCTGGTCGCGCGGGGTGAAGGCGCGCAGCGCGTGCTGCACCCGGTTGCCCAGTTGCGCCAGCACGCTGTCGGGGATGTCCATCGGGTTTTGCGTCACGAAGTACACGCCCACGCCCTTGGAGCGCACCAGACGCACCACGAGTTCGATGCGCTCGATGAGCACCTTGGGCGCGTCGGCAAACAGCAGGTGCGCCTCGTCGAAGAAGAACACCAGCTTGGGTTTTTCCGGGTCGCCGATCTCGGGCAGGCGCTCGAACAGCTCCGACAGCAGCCACAGCAAAAACGTCGCATACAGGCGCGGTGCGTTCATCAGCCGGTCGGCGGCCAGGATGTTGACCACGCCCAGGCCGTCCTCGGTCTGCAGCAGGTCGTCGATGTCCAGCATGGGTTCGCCAAAGAACTGGTCGCCGCCCTGTTGCTCTATGGTCAGCAGCGCGCGCTGGATGGCGCCGATGCTGGCGCTGCTGACGTTGCCGTACTCGGTGGTGAACTGCTTGGCGTTGTCGCCCACGTGCTGCACCATGGTGCGCAGGTCTTTCAGATCCAGCAGCAGCAGGCCTTGGTCGTCGGCAATCTTGAACACCAGATTGAGCACGCCCAGCTGCGTGTCGTTGAGCGCCAGCATCCGTCCCAGCAAGAGCGGCCCCATGTCCGAGATGGTGGCGCGCACCGGGTGGCCCTGCTGGCCGAACACGTCCCACAGCGTGGTCGGGCAGGCCATGGGTTCGGGGGCCGGCACGCCGCGCTCGGCCAGCACGGCGGCCAGCTTGCCTTCGATGCGCCCGCGCTGGCTGATGCCCGTGAGGTCGCCCTTGACGTCGGCCATGAACACCGGCACGCCGATGCGCGAGAACTGCTCGGCCAGGGTCTGCAGGGTCACGGTCTTGCCGGTGCCGGTGGCGCCGGTGATGAGGCCGTGGCGGTTGGCCAGGCCGGGCAGCAGATGGCATTCGGTCTGGGCGTTGCGGGCGATGAGCAGCGGTGGGGCCATGGCGGGCAAAGGTCTCTGTAGTCAAACGTAGAATCGAACGCTAGGTTAATTCAATCCCGAGAACATAAACATAAGGACGTTTTGCAGTGGCAGGACACAGCAAATGGGCCAACATCCAGCACAGGAAGGGCCGCCAGGACGAAAAGCGCGGCAAGGTCTGGACCCGCATCATTCGTGAAATCATGGTGGCAGCGCGCCAGGGTGGGGGCGACATCGCCGCCAATCCGCGCTTGCGCCTGGCCGTGGACAAGGCGCGTGCGGCCAACATGCCGGCCGACAACATCAAGCGCAACATCGACAAGGCCACCGGCAACCTCGAAGGCGTGAGCTACGAGGAAATCCGCTACGAGGGCTATGGCATCGCCGGCGCGGCCATCATCGTGGACACCATGACCGACAACCGCGTGCGCACCGTGGCCGAGGTGCGCCATGCGTTTTCCAAGCACGGCGGCAACCTGGGCACGGAAGGCTCGGTGGCCTTCCAGTTCCAGCACGTCGGCCAGCTCATCTTCGCCCCCGGCACCGATGAGGAGCGCGTCATGGAGGTGGCGCTGGAGGCCGGCGCCGAGGACGTGGTGACCGGCGACGACGGCGCCATCGAGGTGCTGACGGCGCCGGGCGATTTCGAGGCCGTCAAGGACGCGCTGGTGGCCGCCGGGCTGCAGCCCGACCTGGCCGAGGTCACCATGCGCGCCGACAACACCATCGCCCTGGAGGGCGACGACGCCGCGCGTATGCAAAAGCTCCTGGACGTGCTCGAAGACCTCGACGACGTGCAGGAGGTCTATCACAACGCCGAGCTTTGACCCCATGAAGATTCTCGTCATCGGCGGCGGCGGCCGCGAGCACGCGCTGGCCTGGAAGATCGCCCAGTCGCCCCGCGCCACCCGGGTCTATGTGGCGCCGGGCAACGGCGGCACGGCCCTCAGCCCCAAGCTGGAAAACATCGCCATCACCGACGTGGTGGCCCTGCGCGAGTGGGCGCAGGAAGAAAAGATCGGCCTGACCGTGGTCGGCCCCGAGGCGCCGCTGGCTGCCGGCGTGGTCGATGAATTCCGCGCCCACGGCCTGCGCATCTTCGGCCCCACCCGGGCCGCCGCGCAGCTGGAAAGCTCCAAGGCTTTTTCCAAGGCCTTCATGCGCCGCCACGGCATCCCCACGGCGGACTACGACACCTTCACCGACCCGGACGCCGCGCACGCCTTCGTCAATCGCCTGGGCGCGCCCATCGTCGTCAAGGCCGACGGCCTGGCTGCCGGCAAGGGCGTGGTCGTGGCCATGACGCTGGAGGAGGCGCACGCCGCCATCGACGACATGCTGCAGGCCAACACCCTGGGCGTGGCACACAACGAGGGCGGCGCGCGCGTGGTCATCGAGCAGTTCCTGGAGGGTGAGGAGGCCAGCTTCATCGTGCTGTCCGACGGCAAGGGCGTAGTCGCCCTGGCCACCAGCCAGGATCACAAGCGCCTGAAGGATGGCGACGCCGGCCCCAACACCGGCGGCATGGGCGCGTACTCGCCGGCGCCGGTGGTCACCGCCGATGTCCACGCGCGCGCCATGCGCGAAGTCATCCTGCCCACCGTGCGCGGCATGGAAAAGGACGGCATTCCCTACACCGGCTTCCTGTATGCCGGCCTGATGATCGACGCGGCCGGCCAGCTCAAGACGCTGGAGTTCAACTGCCGCATGGGCGACCCGGAAACCCAGCCCATCCTGGTGCGCCTCAAATCCGACCTGGTGGAGCTGCTGGGTGCTGGCGTCGATGGCAAGCTGGCCGAGGTCGAGCTGCAGTGGGATCGCCGCACCGCGCTGGGCGTGGTCATGGCCGCGCACGGCTACCCCGAGGCGCCGCGCAAGGGCGACGCCATCACCGGCATCCCGCCCGAGTCCGACGACGCCATGGTCTTCCATGCCGGCACGCAGCTCGATGAGGGCGGCACGCTGCGCGCCAGCGGCGGGCGCGTGCTGTGTGTGACCGCGCTGGCCGACAACGTGCGCCAGGCCCAGCAGCGCGCCTACGACGTGGTGCGCGCCATCCATTTCGACGGCGCGCAGTGGCGCAGCGACATCGGCCACCGGGCGGTCAAGAGCTGATGGCTTCCTCCATCCTCGCCGCCAACCCCGCCGTGGCCCAGGTGCGCGGCTACCTGCAGCAGTTGCAGGCACGCATCACCGATGCCCTGGAGGCCGTCGAAGGCCCGGCGCAGCAGGGCGGCGCGCGCTTTCGCAGCGACCCCTGGCAGCGCCCGCCCGAGTCCCCGCTGCAAGGCGAGGGCATCACGCGCATCCTGGAGGGCGGGCGCGTGTTCGAGCGCGCCGGCTGCGGCTTCTCGCACGTCAGCGGGCCGCAGCTGCCGCCCTCGGCCACACAGCACCGGCCCGAGCTGGCCGGCGCCCCGTTCGAGGCCATGGGCGTGTCGCTGGTCTTCCACCCGCGCAACCCCTATGTGCCTACGGTACATATGAACGTGCGCATGATCGCCGCCGGGCAGCCGGGCGGCGAGCCGGTGTGCTGGTTTGGCGGCGGCATGGATTTGACGCCCTACTACGGCTTCGAGGACGACGCCGTGCATTTCCACCGCGCCTGCCGGGACGCCCTGGCGCCCTTCGGAGCCGACCTGTACCCGCGCTTCAAGCAGTGGTGCGACGAGTATTTCTATCTCAAGCACCGTGATGAGCAGCGCGGCGTGGGCGGCATCTTCTTCGACGATTTTTCCGAGCTGGGCTTTGCGCGCAGCCTGGCCCTGACGCAAAGCGTGGGGGACGCCTTTCTGGACGCCTACCTGCCCATCGTGCAGCGGCGCCTGGACACGCCCTTTGGCGCGCGCGAGCGCGATTTCCAGCTCTACCGGCGCAGCCGCTACGTCGAATTCAACCTGGTCTGGGATCGGGGCACGCACTTCGGCCTGCAGTCGGGCGGGCGCACCGAATCCATCTTGCTGTCCATGCCGCCGCTGGCCGGCTGGAGCTATCGTCGCGAAGACCCGCCCGGCACGCCCGAGGCCGAGTTGACCACGCGCTTTCTGGTGCGGCGCGACTGGCTTTGAGCGCCCACTTCTGACGCCCTGCCTCTGCAGGATGCCGACTACAGCCGCCCGCCACCCGCATGGCTATAGTGCCACCCATCATCCCCCACACACCTCCACGCCCGATGAGCACATCTCCCAAGTCGGAAAAATCGGCAACCGCCGCCAAGCGCGACGTCACCAAACTCCAGCGCGCCATCGTCGATGGCCTGGAGGACGTCAAGGCGCAGGACATCCAGGTCTTTGACACCGAGCACCTGTCGCCGCTGTTCGAGCGCGTCATGGTGGCCACCGGCTCGTCCAACCGCCAGACCAAGGCGCTGGCCGCCAGCGTGCGCGACGCCGTGCGCGAAGCCGGCTTTGCCAAGCCCCGCACCGAGGGCGAGGAAAACGGCGAGTGGATCATCGTGGACTGCGGCCAGGCGGTGGTACACATCATGCAGCCGGCTATCCGCCAGTACTACCGGCTGGAGGAAATCTGGGGCGAAAAGCCCGTGCGCCTGAAACTGGGCGCCGCCAAGCCGCGCAAGACCATGGCGTCCGAGGATGCTTCGGCAGAGCAGCCCGCCAAACCTGCCGCCAGGAAGGCGGCGCGCAAGGCCGCCCCGGCCAAGGCGGCTGCCCAGGTGTCTGCCGAAGCGGCGGATGGCGCACAGCAGCCCGAAACTGCGGATACAGCGCAGGCCGAGGCGGCGGTGAGTGGGGCAGACGTGGCGCCGGCCCCGGCCCGCACGCCCAGCCGCAAGAGTGCCGCTCCCCGCAAAACCGCTGCCAAGACTGCTGCCGACAGCCCATCCCCCGCAGCGAAAAAGCCCGCCGCCCGAAAGACCGGCGCTGGCGCAGCCAAGGCCGAGGCGCCGGCCAGCGCCGCAGGGAAATCGGCAGTGAAGAGGCCGGCAGCCAAGCCGGCAGCCGTCAAGACCGTGGTCGTCAACGAGCCGGCAGCCAAGAAGGCCCCGGCCAGGACGGCCGCCAAGACCGCCGCAAAAACGGCGACCAGGACGGCCGCCAAGACGCCTGCCAAAAAGGCCGCCACCAAGACCACGGCCCGGGCCGCCGCACGCAAGGCCTGAGCGGCCCGGGCGCGGCGCTGAGCCACAACCGCCACCATGAAGCTGCTGATCGTCGCCGTCGGCCAGCGCGTGCCCGAGTGGGCCGCCACGGCCTACGAGGACTATGCCAAGCGCTTCCCGCCCGAGCTCAAGGTCGAGCTGCGCGCCGTCAAGACCGAGCCGCGCGGCTCCAAGTCGCTGGAGACGCTCCATGCCGCCGAGCGCGAGCGCATCGAGGCGGCCATCGCCTCGGGCGCCGGGCGCGGCGCGCGCATCGTGGCGCTGGACGAGCGCGGCACCAGCCTGACGACCAAGGCTTTGGCCGAGCGGCTGCAGGGCTGGCAATGGCAGGGCGACGACGTGGCCCTGGTCATCGGCGGCCCGGACGGCCTGCAGCCGGCCTTTCGCCAGGCCGCGCACGAGCGCATCCGCCTGTCTGACCTGACGCTGCCGCACGCCATGGTGCGCGTGCTGCTGATCGAGCAGCTCTACCGCGCCTGGTCGGTCAACGCCGGCCACCCCTACCACCGCGAGTAAGCCCGTAGGCTCGTAGGCCCGGCAGGGCGTCTGCGCCAGCCTGTGTTCATTCTCAAGATTGATAGCTGTCAGCGCTTGCTGGGCAAGGGTTTGCGGCTGTTTTCATCATGAAAAAGCTGGATTTTCTCTACCTCGCCTCGCAAAGCCCGCGCCGCAGCCAGCTGCTGGAGCAGATCGGCGTGCGCCACGAACTGCTGCTGGCCAACGCCGCAGGTGATGCGCCCGAGGATGCCGAGGCCATCGAGGCTGTGCTGCCGCAGGAGCTGCCTGCCGACTACGTGCAGCGCGTCACGGCCCTCAAGCTGGACGCCGCCGTGGCCCGCCACCGGCGCCGGGCGCTGCCGGTGGCGCCCATCCTGTGCGCCGACACCACCGTGGCCCTGGATGCGCTGATCCTGGGCAAGCCCGAGGATGCGGATGACGCCGCGCGCATCCTGGCCCTGCTGGTCGGGCGCCGGCATCAGGTGCTCACAGCTGTGGCCCTGGCGCTGCCCGATGGCCGCAGGCTGGCTGCGCTGTCGGTCTCGCAGGTGTGCTTTGCCGCCCTGACGCCGGCGCAGATAGCAGCCTACGTCGCCACTGGCGAGCCGCTGGGCAAGGCCGGCGCCTATGGCATCCAGGGCCATGCTGCGGCGCATATCGAGCGCATCGAGGGCAGCTACTCGGGCATCATGGGCCTGCCGCTGTTCGAGACCGCCGAGTTGCTGCGCCGCGCCGGGGCTGGCTGCCTGGCCGGCCCTGAACAGGCGGTGAAATAAACACTAAAACCGGCTGAAACCGTTGTCCATCAAGCGCTTGCAGCTATCAATTAAATAGTGCCGCAGGGTGGCGGAACTGACGTCAGATCGCCGCCTCGTCCAGCTCGCCGGTGCGGATGCGCACCACGCGCTCGACGGCGGTCACGAAAATCTTGCCGTCGCCGATCTTGCCGGTGCGCGCCGCAGCCACGATGGCATCGACGCAGCGCTCCACCTCGCTGCCCCGCACGACGACCTCCACCTTGACCTTGGGCAGGAAATCCACCACATACTCGGCGCCGCGATAGAGTTCTGTATGGCCCTTTTGCCTGCCAAAGCCCTTGACCTCGGTCACGGTCAGGCCGTTCACGCCACACTCGGCCAGCGCCTCGCGCACCTCCTCCAGTTTGAAGGGCTTGATGATGGCGGTGATCATGTGCATGGAGCGCTCCTGGCGGTTGTGGCAAAAAAACAGGCCGGATTATGCGCATGTCGCGCCCTGGCTTATCCCCACCGGCATTGGAAAGGCCTGTGGATAAGTCCCTGGAAGTGTTGAATCATCCATGCAAGTAATTGATTTATCTGGGTTTGTTGGGCGTTGCCTGTTTTTTGTGCAGTTGCGTGCCGGCGCTGCCGGCGGCCTGGCGGGGGGCAGGCGGTGAGGCCGCTGGCCCAGGACTTCCCCCCGTGCAGGACGCATCCAGCCCCTGGCGGCTTGACCTGCACGCTACGGCCAGCGGGGTGGATGCCGCCGCCTGGGATGCGCTGCTGGCACGCCAGGCGCACCCCACGCCCTTCATGCGCCATGCCTATCTGGCGGCGCTGGAGGACAGCGGCAGCGCCACGCCGGACACGGGCTGGCTGCCGGTCTATTTCACGCTCGCGCAGGCGGATCAGCTAGATCAGCCGCATCAGCTGGGTGCGGCCTGCGTGCTCTACGTCAAGACGCATTCGCGCGGCGAGTACGTGTTCGACTGGGCCTGGGCGCAGGCCTATGCGCGCCACGGCCTGGATTACTACCCCAAAGCGGTGCTGGCCGTGCCCTTCACGCCCGTGCCCGGCGCGCGCCTGCTGGCGCAGGACGAAGCGGCGCGCACGGCCTTGCTGCAGGCTGTGCTGCAGTGGTCGGCGCACCAGGGCCTGTCGTCGCTGCACCTGCTGTTCGGTGCCGAGGATGACCTGGCCGCCGCCCGGCGCTGCGGCCTGATGCTGCGCCAGACGGTGCAGTTCCACTGGTGCAACGTCCACCCGGCAACCGGCCAGCCGTTTGCCGATTTCGAGGATTTCCTGGCCAGCCTGAGCCAGGACAAGCGCAAGAAGATCCGCCAGGAGCGCCGGCGCGTGCGCGATGCCGGCGTTGAATTCCGTGCGCTGCAGGGCCGGGCCATCGGGCCGGACGAGTGGGATTTCTTCTACCGCTGCTACGAGCGCACCTATCTGGAGCACGGCAACCCGCCCTATCTGGCGCGGGATTTTTTCACCCGCATGGCGCAGCACCTGCCCGAGGCCTGGGTGCTGTTCATTGCACGGCGCGCGGGCCGGGACATCGCTGCCAGCCTGGTGGCCCTGGATACCCCGGCGCCGGGCGGGGTGCAGCCGCCGCAGCGCGCCGCTTATGGCCGCTACTGGGGCGCGCTGGAGCGCGTGGACAGCCTGCATTTCGAGGCCTGCTACTACCAGCCGCTGGCCTGGTGCATCGCCCAGGGGGTGCAGCGCTTCGAGGGCGGCGCCCAGGGCGAGCACAAAATGGCGCGCGCCCTGCTGCCGGTGCCCACGGCCAGCGCGCACTGGCTGGCGCACCCGGCCTTTGCTGACGCCGTGGAGCGTTTCCTGGAGCGCGAGGATCAGGCCATCGGGCACTACCTGCAGGACTTGCAGGCGCGCAGCCCGTTTCGCGCCGCGCCTTGAGGCCAGCGGCTCAGGCGTCGGTGGCCGCGACCGACTTTAGCATCCCCATCTCGGAGCTGCTGAGCAGCGATTCGATGTCCACCACGATCAACATGCGCTCGCCCAGCGTGGCGATGCCGCGCACGAAGGAGGCATCCACCTGGCCCTGGAACTGCGGCGCCGCCTTGATGGCATTGGCCGGCAGGGCCACCACGTCGGCCACGGCATCGACCACTGCGCCCAGCACGGTGCCGCCCACGTTCAGGATGATGACCACCGTGAAATCGGTGTATTCGACCTTCTCGCAGCCCAGCTTCAGGCGCAGATCGACGATGGGCACGATGACGCCGCGCAGGTCGATCACGCCCTTGATGAAGTCCGGCGCGTGCGCCAGCCGGGTGGGCTGCTCATAGGAGCGGATTTCCTGCACGCGCAGGATGTCGATGCTGTACTCCTCCTCGCCCAGGCGGAAGGTCAGGTATTCGGCAACGCTGGCAGCCGCTGCGGCAGACTGGGAACGCTGGGCGGACGAGGTCAGCATGGCGCAATGCTCCTTCAAGAACCTACGGAAAAATCAGGGTGCCAGCATAGCAGCCCGGCGTTACCAATACTGACAATTGGCCCCGGCCACTGCCGGCTTGCAGAGGAGCCGACGCTGCAAGGGTCGGGAGCCATTTTTGGCGAAAACCCTTGCTAGGAAAGCGTTGACAGCTATTTTATTTATAGCAAATCAGCCCTGTGTCTTGGCGTAGTTGGCCACGCCGTCCATGATTTCCTTGTGCGCGGCCTCGACGCCGTCCCAGCCCAACACCTTGACCCACTTGCCTTCTTCCAGATCCTTGTAGTGCTCGAAGAAGTGGGTGATGGATTTCAGGCGCATGGCGTTCACGTCCTCGACGCTCTGCCAGCTGTCGTACATCTTCAGGATCTTGCTGGTCGGCACGGCCAGCACCTTACCGTCCACGCCGGCCTCGTCTTCCATCTTAAGGATGCCCAGGGCGCGGCAGGGCACGACCACGCCGGGCAGCAGCGGATACGGCGTGATGACCAGGACATCGACCGGGTCGCCGTCGCCCGACAGGGTCTGCGGCACGTAGCCGTAGTTGCACGGGTAGTACATGGCCACGGTGAGGAAGCGATCCACGAACACCGCGCCGGAGTCCTTGTCCACCTCGTACTTGATGGGGTCGGATTCGGCAGGGATCTCGACCACGACGTTGAAGGATTCGGGCAGCTTGGTGCCGGGCGTGACTTTGTTCAGCGACATGATGTTTGCTAGGTAGAAAAAATGATGCCTGGCGCCCCGCAGCGCTGCGGTTGCAGGACGTGCGGGGCGCCGGGCGCAGGCCGGGATTCTAGGCCCTGGCCCTTGCATGACCCTTGCAGCCGCGCCGCGCCGGCGCACAATGGCGCGCCATGCAACTGCACTACATCGCCAACGCCGCCGTGCCCTCCAGTTCGGGGCGCACCATCGCCATGATCGATCCCTCGGACGGCCAGCCCTTCGACGAGATCCAGCGCGGCACGCCCGAGGACATCGGCGCCGCCGTCCATGCCGCGCGCCAGTGCTTTGACAGCGTCTGGAGCCGCATGGCGCCCGCCGAGCGTGGCCGCCTGCTGGCGCGCCTGTCGGTGCTGGTCAGCGAGCACGCCGAGGAACTGGCGGCGCTGGAGCAGCGCGACTGCGGCAAGCCCACGCGCCAGGCGCGCGCCGATGCGCTGGCGCTGGCGCGTTACTTCGAGTTCTACGCCGGCGCCTGTGACAAACTGCACGGCCAGACCATCCCCTATCAGGACGGCTTCAGCGTGCTGACCTGGCGCGAGCCGCATGGCGTCACCGGCCACATCGTGCCGTGGAACTATCCCATGCAGATCTTTGGCCGCTGCGTCGGCGCGGCGCTGGCGGCGGGCAATGTCTGCGTGGTCAAGCCCGCCGAGGACGCCTGCCTGTCGCTCTTGCGCGTGGCCCGGCTGGCCGCCGAGGCGGGCTTTCCAGCCGGGGCGCTGAACATCGTGACCGGCTATGGCCACGAGGCGGGCGATGCGCTGGCGCGCCACCCGGGTATCCAGCACCTGAGCTTCACTGGCAGCCCGAAGGTCGGCACGCTGATCCAGCAGGCCGCCGCCGAGCGCCACTGCCCGGTCACGCTGGAGCTGGGCGGCAAGAGCCCGCAGATCGTCTTTGCCGATGCCGATCTGGATGCCGCCGTACCGGCCATCGTCAATGCCATCGTGCAAAACGCCGGCCAGACCTGCTCGGCCGGCTCGCGCGTGCTGATCGATTCCATGATCTACGAGCCGCTGCTGGAGCGCCTGGGCCGGGCCTTCGAGGCGCTGCGCGTCGGGCCGGCGGCCATGGATCTGGATCTGGGCCCGCTGATCCGCCAGAGCCAGCAGCAGCGCGTGTGGGATTTCCTGTCGGACGCGCAGGTCGCCGGCATCCCGCTGGTGGCGCAGGGCAGCGTGGTCGAGGAGGCGCCCGACACCGGCTTCTATCAGGCGCCGGCCCTCTTGCGCGATGTGCCGCCTGGCCACCGGCTGGCGCAGGAGGAGGTCTTCGGCCCAGTGCTGGCCGCCATGCCCTTTGACGATGAGGAGCAGGCCGTGCAACTGGCCAACGGCACGCGCTACGGCCTGGTGGCGGGCGTGTGGACGCGCGACGGCGCGCGCCAGCTGCGCCTGGCGCGGCGGCTGGCTTCGGGCCAGGTCTTCATCAACAACTACGGCGCCGCCGGCGGTGTGGAGTTGCCTTTTGGCGGCGTGAAATCCAGCGGCCACGGGCGCGAGAAGGGTTTTGAGGCGCTGTACGGCTTCACCACGCTCAAGAC
This sequence comes from Melaminivora jejuensis, assembly GCF_017811175.1. Lineage (NCBI taxonomy): Bacteria > Pseudomonadati > Pseudomonadota > Betaproteobacteria > Burkholderiales > Comamonadaceae > Melaminivora > Melaminivora jejuensis. Next base: position 1,425,830 of record NZ_JACWIJ010000002.1, on the reverse strand, counting down.
CGTGGCCATACGCCACGGCTGAGGCGGGCCTGCCCGGCTGCGATGATGCTACTCAAAGCATAGCTGTCATCGCTTGCTGGAAAAGGGTTTGAGCCGGATTTTGCTGGTATTTACTGGTGTTTTCCGGTATCCGGCCAGCCTCAGCCCAGGATTTCCTGGAGCGCCGCCTCGTACTGGGCGGTCAGCTCGTCCATGACCTCCAGCATACGTTCGCTGGCCTTGGCCACGTCTTCCAGGGCGCGGGCCTCGGGCGGGCGCTTGAGGGTGGTCTCCAGGAAGATCCACTGCGCCTGCCCCAGCTCCAGCGTGCCCCGGATGGCCGAGGTGCTGACCGGCGCCTTGGCCAGATCGGCCAGCGAGGTCTGGAACAGCGCCGCATCCTGCGCCATCTGCTCGCGCACGCCGCTGCCGGCCAGGCCGGACATGACAAAGCCGTAGTTGCGCGCCAGGCGCTGCGACAACATGCGCTGACGCCCCGCGATGTTGACCAGGCGCGCCGTGGGCACGGGCGAGAGCTGCTCCAGCGCCTGCGTGGCCTTGTCGGCCGCATCCAGCATGGCTTCGGACTGCTTGATGACGGCCAGATAGCCGTCCTTGGAGACGGGTTGGTCGAGCAGCGCATCCAGCTGCTGCGCGGCCTGGCGCAGGCTGGCCAGCAGGCGCGCCACCTCGGCGGGCCAGCTTTGCTCGTTCAACTCGCGCAGCCCCGCCTTGATCTGCTTGCGCGAGTGCTCCAGCCAGTCGCGCGAGCGCCCGGGCAGCACCTGCAGATACATCTGGCCATAGACCTTGGCCACCCGCTGCGACAGCGCGCGAAAGCGCGCCGTTCGGTTGATGGTCGAGGCCAGGGCCGGGCGCGCCGGAGCCTGGGCTGGAGCAGGCGCCTGGGCGCGCGCGCCCAGGCTGGGCAGCAGGGCAAGCGCTGCAAGCTGCAGCACGACCTGCCGCTTCGAGCGATGCACAGACGAGCCCGGCAGTGCTGCCGGGGGCGTATGGAGGCGGGAGCAGTGAACGTGTTGCATGGCCGGAAATTATCTGGAGGCACTGCCGACGATGCTTGAGGTACGTCAAAGCGGCAAAGCCCTGCGGCGGCTGCGTGCAAAAACGATACGGCACAATTTGTGCCCATGGCCGAAAGAGTCATCCCCATCGCGGATCAGCGCGCGCCGGTGCTCCAGCCCGTGGTGCCGGTCGTTGATGCCTGCCAGGCTCCTAGCGGCCTGCTGCTGGACGCCCGGGGCCGGCCACTGCGCGATCTGCGCATCAGCGTGACCGACCGCTGCAACTTCCGCTGCAGCTACTGCATGCCAAAGGAAGTCTTCGACCAGCACTACCGCTATCTGCCGCACGGCGATCTGCTGAGCTTCGAGGAGATCACCCGCGTGGCGCGGCTGTTTCTGGCGCACGGCGTGCGCAAGCTGCGCCTGACGGGCGGCGAGCCGCTGCTGCGCAAGGATCTGGAGCGCCTGGTCGAGCAGCTGGCGGCGCTGCGCACCGTCGATGGCCGCGCGCCCGACCTGACGCTGACCACCAACGGCTCGCTGCTGGCGCGCAAGGCGCGCGCGCTCAAGGCGGCTGGCCTGTCGCGCGTCACTGTGAGCCTGGACAGCCTGGACGACGCGGTGTTCCGGCGCATGAACGACATGGATTTTCCGGTGGCCGGCGTGCTGGAGGGCATCGCCGCTGCCAGGGACGCCGGCTTTGATCACCTCAAGGTCAACATGGTGGTCAAGCGCGGCACCAACGACCATGAGATCCCGGCCATGGCGCGCTACTTCCGCGGCACCGGCATCACGCTGCGCTTCATCGAATACATGGACGTGGGCGCCACCAATGGCTGGCGCATGGATCAGGTGCTGCCGTCCGCCCAAGTCATCGCTCGGCTGCAGGCCGAGCTGCCGCTGGTGCCGCTGGCGGCCAGCGCCCCTGGCGAGACCGCCAAGCGCTGGGGCTGGGCCGGCCCGGACGGTCGCCACGACCCGGCGCTGGGCGAGATCGGCGTCATCAGCAGCGTGACCCAGGCGTTTTGCGGCGACTGCAACCGCGCCCGCCTGTCCATGGAAGGGCGGCTGTACCTGTGCCTGTTTGCCAGCCAGGGCTGGGATTTGCGCAGCCTGCTGCGCGGCGGCGTGAGCGACGAGCAGCTGCTGGGCGCGGTGGCCGGCATCTGGGGCCAACGCAGCGACCGCTACTCGGAGCTGCGCGCCAGCCTGCCCGCCGACAGCGGCAGCAGTGGCACGCGGCGCATCGAGATGAGCTACATCGGCGGCTGATCGGCGCGCTCCGGGCCGGTGCTGCCCGGCCCGTCCATCCAGCCCATCCCCGCGCCCCCATGCCGCCCCAATCCACCCGCATGATCGCGTTGCAGGACATCGCGGCGCAAGATATCACCGCGCTGGTGCTGGCCGGCGGGCGCGCCACGCGCATGGGCGGCGTGGACAAGGGCCTGCAGCCCTTTCGCGGCACGCCCCTGGCGCTGCACGCCGCGCGGCGCGTGCAGCCGCAGGTGGGCAGCGTGCTGATCAACGCCAACCGCCATCTGGACACCTACCGCAGTTGGGGCCTGCCCGTGGTCAGCGACGCCGACGAGAGTTTTGCCGGGCCGCTGGCCGGCTTCGCTGCCGGCCTGGCGCATTGCCGCACGCCCTGGCTGCTGGCGCTGGCCTGCGACACGCCGCTGTTTGCGCATGACCTGGCGCAGCGCCTGGCGGCAGCGGCCTGCGGGGCCGGCGCGCCCATCGCCATTGCTGCCGCACCGCAGCACGGGCAGGAGGCAGGCAACGGGGCAAGAGAGGCAGCGCAAGATGGGGCAGGGCCGCCGCTGCACATGCATCCGGCGCTGTGCCTGCTGCACGTCTCGCTGCTGCCCGACCTGCAGCAGTTCCTGGCCGGCGGGGGCCGGCGCGTGCGCCAGTGGGGTGCGCGCCACGGCTGCGCCATCGCCGTCTTCGATCAGCCGGGCGATTCGCCCCAGGCCTTTGCCAATGCCAACACGCTGGAGCAACTGCGGGCGCTGGAAGAACAGGCGGCTGGCTGACGGGCGTGCACCACGAGTGCGCTTAAGCTCGGGCGCAAATTTTTCCGTTTCACTTGCCGAGGATTGCCACATGCCCTACGCCGCCACCCATCTGCAAACCCCGCCCGAGCGCGCTGAAGTCGATCAGCTGACCGGCGCCACCGTGCTGGAATTCGGCACGCCCTGGTGCGGCCACTGCCAGCGCGCCCAGGTGCTGATCGAGCAGGCGCTGCAGGACAGGCCGCAGGTGCAGCACATCAAGGTCGAGGATGGACCGGGCCGCCCGCTGGGGCGCAGCTACCGCGTCAAGCTGTGGCCGACGCTGGTCTTTCTACGTGATGGCCAGGAGATGGCCCGCGTCGTGCGCCCGCAGACGGCGCAGGAGCTGCAGGATGCGCTGGCGCCACTGGCAGGCTGAGGCAGGCCGAACTGTGCTCCGTGCCACCGAATGGGCGTCCACCCCGGCCCGTTGCAGAGGGTGCGGGTGTGAAAGGCCCGGGCCGGTGGTCGGCAGGCTGTTGATTTGCTACTTTAATAATAGCTATTGACGCTTGCCAGTATTGGGTTTACGGCAGATTTGCCCATTTTTTCGTCAAATGACGCTGCGCAGCGGCTCGGTGCCGGCCTGGCGCACGCCGGCCTGCTCGACCAGGCCGGCCAGCAGCGTGTCCACATCGTCGCCGCTGCGGATCAGGCCCATCTGCCACTGGCCCATCAGACCGTCCGTGACGCTGCGCTGCAGGAAGGCCAGCAGCGGGTCGTAGTAGCCATCGACGTTGAGCAGGCCGACCGGCTTGTCGTGGTAGCCCAGCTGGCGCCAGGTCCAGACCTCGAACAGCTCCTCCAGCGTGCCGATGCCGCCGGGCAGGGCGACGAAGGCGTCGCTGCGCTCGGCCATCATGGCCTTGCGCTCGTGCATGGTCTGCACGATGTGCAGTTCGTCGCACAGCTGGTTGGCCAGCTCCTTGTCCACCAGGGACTGCGGGATCACCCCGACCACGCGCCCGCCGGCCAGCCGCGTGGCCTCGGCCACCACACCCATCAGGCCGCTGCGCCCGCCGCCATAGACCAGCTGGCCGCCGTGGCGGCCGATGAAGCGGCCCACGGCGCTTGCCATGTCGGTGAAGTGCGGGTTGTGGCCCGGGCGCGAGCCCAGATAGACGCAGATGGAGAAGGAAACGGAAACGGGGGCAGGAGCGGGAGCGGGAGCGGCGGCATCAGCCATGAGAAAGAATCCTTTGGATCAGAGCGGCAGCAAAACTGCCAGCGCACAGCAGCAGGCTGAGCAGCACGGCAGCGCTGCCCATGTCCTTGGCACGGCGCGACAGTTCGTGCCATTCGGGGCCGATGCGGTCGATGGCCGCCTCCAGCCCCGAGTTGAGCAATTCCACGATCAGCACCAGCACCACGGTGGCAGCCAGAAAGGCCGTCTGCAGCCAGTCGCGCCCCAGCCAGATGGCGGCTGGCAGCAGCGCCAGCGCCAGGCAGGCTTCGAGGCGAAAGGCTTTCTCGCCCCAGCCATCGGCCAGGCCGCGCCAGGAGTGGCGCGTGGCGTGAAGCAGCCGGCTCGGGCCGGTGCGGCGCTTGTGCCGGGCGGCTGGGCCGAGGTCAGTCACGCTGGGCCTGCTCCCTGGCCTTCTTCCTGCGGCGGGCGTGCGGTGCGATCTCCTGGTGGATCAGGCGCGTGCCGGCCAGCGCGTCGTGCAGGAACTGGCGCTGCGGATGAAAGCGGCTGAGCAGCGCCCATACCGCCACCCAGCCGGTCAGGATGACCAGTGCCTCGCCCATGGGCAGGGCAAAGGCCGTGGCCACGGCCAGCGGCGGCAGGAACCACAGCCAGCTCAGCACGTAGCGCGCCAGGGCGCGCGGCTGGCTCAGGCGCTGGCCGGCGCGATCGACCACGCGGATGTGCCAGGTCTTCATGGCCAGGGTGTGGCCGCGCGACCAGAACCAGGTGAAATAAATCCCGAAGACGACGAACAGAAAGGCCTGCAGGGCATGGCGGTTGTCCAGGCCGTGGCGCGTCTGTGTGAGCGTGCTGAACAGATAGCCGGCGATGAAGACCACGCCGAACATCAGCATCCCTTCGTACAGCCAGCAGGCCATGCGCCGGCGCAGCGGCGGGGCCATGGGGGACAGAGGCGCTGGGAGCGGCGCCGGCAGGTCGGTGGGGACAGTGGATGCCGGCGGACGGAAAGTGGTCATGGACGGAAAGGCTGGAGCTGCCTGGCAGAGCTGGAGTGTGCCCATCAACTGCCACCCGGCGCTGGCGCCTCGGGGCGGCAGCGCTATTGGGGCGGATGCAGGGGCGGCGCGCTGCCACTCATCGGCGGCGGCTCCTGGGGCGCTGCAGGTTCTTCCAGCGGCAGCGCGGGCAGCGCCGTGGGGGTGGCAGATGGGGTTTCGACGGGCCTGGTTTCTACCACAGCCGGCGCGGGCACCGGCGTGGCGATGACCGGGGCGGGCACCGGCAGCGCCTGCGGCACATGGGTGCTGTCGGGCCGGGGAATCTTGGGCGGATTGGGCAGCGCCGCCGGCATGTTGCTGGCCGCCGGCACCTTGGCCAGGCGCTTGCTGGCGGGCCGCACTGCTGGCGCTGCGCCCGATGTGCGCGGCGCTGCGGCCCGCTCGGCCAGGCGTTGGCGCTGCGCTTCGCTCAAGGCTTGGTAGGCCTGCCACTTGGCGCGCTTGCTGTCCGGCGGCAAGGTGCTGGTGGCTGCGTAGTTCAGCCGTGCCTGGCTGCGCTGCTGGGCGCTGAGGCTGGCCCAGTCGCTCAGGCGCGCCAGCAGCCACTCCTGTTCCTGCGGCGCCAACGACGGAAAACCTGCGGCCAGCTTGAGCCAATGGTGCTTTTGCGCTTCGTTGAGTCCGCTCCAGTGGTTGGCCAGGGGATACAGGATTTGCTTTTGCGCCGTGGTGAGCTCGCGCCAGGGCTGGCCTACCTCGGGGCGCTCGGCCAGCGCCTGGGGGGGACCGCCGTGCTGGGCGCCATGCGCATCCAGCCGACGACGCGCACCCCGGTAGCCGCCAGGCCCACCAGCAACGCCAGCGCCAGCACGTAGGCCGGCAGGTTTAGGGTAGGGCGTTGCGGGCGTGAAGCGGTCATGCAGTGGAGTCAGGGGCGCGCAGGCTCACAGTCCCGAGCCCGAGGAGCGCAGATATTGCACGAAACCGGGGTCGGCATAGGCTGAGGGCGGCAGGTCGTCGGCCAGCAGGGCGGCATCGACCTCGGCCATGTCCGAGGCCAGCGATGCGTCCTGCGTGGCATTGATGAAGGCCAGCCCGAGCAGCAGGGCCAGCAGCGGCACGGCAGAGGCCAATGTGCGCCACCAGCCCGTCGGCCCGGCGCCGCCGGGGCTGCTGCCCAGCACGGCCGCGCCGCCGCCGGCGTGCAGCACAGCGCTGGCGCCGAGTGGCTGCACGGCTGCCTGTGCGGCAGGGCGCTTGCGCCGGGCCAGCGCCTGCATACGCCCGGCGCGCAGGCGCTCGGTGATGTCGTGGGGCAACTCGTCGCTGGCTTCGGTCAACAGCGCGGTGATGCGCCGTGCATAGGCGTCGCCGGCCAGCAGGGCCTCGGCAGGCGGCTCGGGGAGGCGGTTCATAGGGTGATTCCTTTGGCTTTCAATGCCCGGCTGAGGGCTTGTACGGCGCGAAAGCAGTGCGTCTTGACGCTGCCTTCGGAGCAGCCCATGGCGCTTGCCGTTTCGGCGACATCCATTTCCTCCCAGTAACGCAGCAAAAAAGCCTCGCGTTGACGCGCCGGCAAGGCCTGGATCTCGGCCTCTATGCCTTGCAGCACCTGGCGGCGGCGCACGATGTCCTCGGCGCTTTGCACCGCTTCGCCTTCGGGTACGCCGGCATGGATTTCCAGCAGATCGAAGCCGCCGCCCTGGTCGTCTGGGCCTTCGAAGTCGCCCAGGTTGGTGAACACGGCGTTGCGCGTCTTCTGGCGGCGAAACCAGTCCAGCGTGGTATTGGTCAGGATGCGCTGGAACAGCCTGGGCAGCTCGTCTGCGGGACGGTCGCCATAGTGCTCGGCCAGCTTCATCATGCTGTCCTGCACGATGTCCAGCGCCGACTCCTCGTTGCGCACGTGGTAGAGCGTGCGCTTGAAGGCACGCCGGTCCACGCTTTTGAGGAAATCGGACAGCTCTTGCTCGGTGGCCAAGGATCGAAGGCCCCGCAGGCGGGGCAGGCGTATGGGATTCCGGCCCGCATGAAGCGATGCTCCGGCGCTTTGTTGGAAAGCCGACAATTATTGCACTGGCGCGGAAAATATTTGCCCCGGTCGCGTCCTGCCTGTTATTGCAGTGCAATAATCGCCCGATCCAGACAAGGCAAACGGGTCCCGGTCCGGCGCAATACGTGATGCGTCCATGTCCTGGGCCTCAAGTCCCGAGGCTGCTTCACGAGAGCAGGGCCGAGGGGCACCCAAGGTTTTTCGTCAGAGAAATTCGCAAAGGTTGATCATGGAAATCTCCAAGGCCGAAATCGCATCGGCAGCCGCCGCATCCGGCGCCAGCACCTCCCCCGCCTCCTCCAGCGCGCCCCAGGAACTGATGGGCGCCGACATCCTCGTCAAGGGCCTGCAGGCCGAGGGCGTGCAATACATCTGGGGCTACCCAGGCGGCGCCGTCCTCTACATCTACGACGCCCTGTACCGCCAGGACAGCATCCAGCACGTGCTAGTGCGCCACGAGCAGGCCGCCGTCCACGCCGCCGACGGCTACGCGCGCGCCACTGGCGATGTGGGCGTGGCCCTGGTCACCTCCGGCCCCGGCCTGACCAACGCGGTCACCGGCATTGCCACGGCCTACATGGACTCCATCCCCATGGTCATCATCTCCGGCCAGGTGCCCACGCCCGCCATCGGGCTGGATGCCTTCCAGGAATGCGACACCGTGGGCATCACGCGCCCCATCGTCAAGCACAACTTCCTGGTCAAGGACGTGCGCGACCTGGCCATGACGCTGAAAAAGGCCTTCCACGTCGCCCGCACCGGCCGCCCCGGCCCGGTGGTGGTGGACATCCCCAAGGACGTGTCCTTCAAGAAGACGGCCTATGCCGGCTATCCGGCAAGCGTCGAGATGCGCTCGTACAACCCGGTGAAAAAAGGCCACGCCGGCCAGATCCGCAAGGCGCTGCAGCTGCTGCTCACCGCCAAGCGCCCCTACATCTACACCGGCGGCGGCATCCTGCTGGGCAATGCCTGCAACGAGCTGCGCACCCTGGTGGACATGCTGGGCTATCCGGTCACGCACACGCTGATGGGTCTGGGCGCCTATCCGGCCTCGGATCGCAAGTTCCTGGGCATGTTGGGGATGCACGGCACCATCGAGGCCAACAATGCCATGCAGAACTGCGACGTGCTGCTGGCCGTGGGCGCGCGCTTCGACGACCGCGTGATCGGCAACCCCAAGCACTTTGCGCAAAACGACCGCAAGATCATCCACGTGGACATCGACCCCTCGTCGATCTCCAAGCGCGTCAAGGTGGACATTCCCATCGTCGGCGATGTCAAGGAAGTGCTGACCGAGCTGATCGCCATGATCCGTGAGAGCACCATCCGCCCCGACGCCGGCGCGCTCGCCCAGTGGTGGAAGCAGATCGAAGCCTGGCGCAGCCGCGACTGCTTGAAGTACGACCGCGGCAACACCGAAGTCATCAAGCCGCAGCACGTGGTCGAGACGCTGTGGAACATGACCCAGGACGCCGACGCTTACGTCACCTCCGACGTCGGCCAGCACCAGATGTGGGCTGCGCAGTACTACCGCTTCGACGAGCCGCGCCGCTGGATCAACTCAGGGGGGCTTGGCACCATGGGCGTGGGCATACCCTACGCCATGGGCATCAAGCTGGCCAAGCCCAAGGCCGAGGTGTTCTGCATCACCGGCGAAGGCTCGGTGCAGATGAACATCCAGGAGTTGTCCACCTGCCTGCAGTACAACACGCCGATCAAGATCGTGTCGCTGAACAACCGCTACCTGGGCATGGTGCGCCAGTGGCAGGAGATCGAATACTCGGGCCGCTACAGCCACAGCTACATGGACGCGCTGCCCAACTTCGTGAAACTGGCCGAAGCCTATGGCCACGTCGGCATGTTGATCGAGCGCCCGCAGGATGTGGAAGGCGCGCTGCGCGAGGCGCGCAAGCTCAAGGATCGCACCGTGTTCATGGACTTCCGCACCGATCCGACCGAGAACGTCTTCCCCATGGTGCAGGCCGGCAAAGGCATCACCGAGATGCTGCTGGGCTCTGAAGACCTCTGAACATAAAAAAGAGTCAAATCGGCCAGAAACGCTTGCCAGTCAAGCGTTGATAGCTATCATCAAGATAGCAAATTTCTTCACTGACGAATCTATTGCCTGCCAAGCCTGGCGCTTACCGGCGCCAGGGGAGGGCAGCGAAAAACGACAGTTTTCTGCGACCACTTGTTGATCGTGCTGTCGTCGCAAAAAGAGGAAGCTCACCCATGAAACACATCATCGCCGTCCTGATCGAGAACGAAGCCGGTGCGCTGTCGCGCGTCGTGGGCCTGTTCTCGGCGCGGGGCTACAACATCGAATCGCTCACCGTGGCGCCGACGGAAGACCCGTCGCTGTCGCGCATGACCATCCAGACCACCGGCTCGGATGACGTGATCGAGCAGATCACCAAGCACCTGAATCGCCTGATCGAAGTCGTCAAGGTGGTCGATCTGACCGAGGGTGCCTACACCGAGCGCGAACTCATGATGGTCAAGGTGCGCGCCGTGGGCAAGGAGCGCGAGGAGATGAAGCGCATGGCCGACATCTTCCGTGGCCGCATCATCGACGTGACCGACAAGAGCTACACCATCGAGTTGACCGGCGACCAGCCCAAGAACGACGCCTTCCTGCAGGCCATCGACCGCACGGCCATCCTGGAGACCGTGCGCACCGGCGCCAGCGGCATTGGCCGGGGCGAGCGCATCCTGCGCGTCTAGGGCGTTGTAGGACAATCGCCTGTTTTCCACTTCACCCATCACTACTCAATCGGAGCCATTCAGACATGAAAGTTTTCTACGACAAGGACTGTGACCTCTCGCTGATCAAGGGCAAGACCGTGGCCATCATCGGCTATGGCTCGCAAGGTCACGCCCACGCCCAGAACCTGAACGACAGCGGCGTGAAGGTCGTGGTGGGCCTGCGCAAGGGTGGCGCGTCCTGGGACAAGGTCGGCAAGGCCGGCCTGAACGTGCTGGAAGTCAACGACGCCGTCAAGGCTGCCGACGTGGTCATGATCCTGCTGCCCGACGAGCAGATCGCCGAGGTCTATCGCAACAACGTCGAACCCAACATCAAGCAGGGCGCTTCGCTGGCCTTCGCCCACGGCTTCAACGTCCACTACAACCAGGTCGTGCCGCGCGCCGACCTGGACGTGTGGATGGTGGCGCCCAAGGCGCCCGGCCACACGGTGCGCAACACCTACACCCAGGGCGGCGGCGTGCCCCACCTGGTTGCCGTGCACCAGGACAAGTCGGGCCGCGCACGCGACCTGGCACTGAGCTATGCCATGGCCAACGGCGGCGGCAAGGCCGGCATCATCGAGACCAACTTCAAGGAAGAGACCGAGACCGACCTGTTCGGCGAGCAGGCCGTGCTGTGCGGCGGCGCGGTCGAGTTGATCAAGATGGGCTACGAGACGCTGGTCGAAGCCGGCTACGCGCCCGAGATGGCCTACTTCGAGTGCCTGCATGAGCTGAAACTCATCGTGGATCTGATCTACGAAGGCGGCATCGCCAACATGAACTACTCGATCTCCAACAACGCCGAGTACGGCGAGTACGTCACGGGCCCCGAGGTCATCAACGAGCAGTCGCGCGTGGCCATGCGCAATGCCTTGAAGCGCATCCAGGACGGCGAGTACGCCAAGATGTTCATCCAGGAAGGCCGCCTGAACTACCCCAGCATGACGGCCCGCCGGCGCAACCTGGCCGACCACAGCATCGAAAAAGTGGGCGCCCAGCTGCGCGCCATGATGCCCTGGATCGCCAAGAACAAGCTGGTCGATCAGAGCCGCAACTGATGCCCCGCGCCCGCTGCGCGGGCGCCGCATTCCTCGCAGGCCACTTCGGTGGCCTTTTTTGCGTGCTGCGGCGCGGCTACACTGCAGGGCTTTTCCGCAGCCTGCGGATACTATTGAAATAGTAGCTGCCCGCGCTTGACTGGCGGGCGTTGGAGGTCGATTTGATGCAAGAAGGCCAAGGCGGCGATACCACGCGCGGCGTGCTGGTGCGCAAGCGCCGCAAGGGCATCTACATCCTGCCCAACCTGTTCACGCTGGCGGCGCTGTTCGGCGGCTTCTACGCCATTGTCATGGCCGTGGATGCGCGCTTCGATCTGGCGGCGGCTGGCGTGTTCTGGGCCATGGTGTTCGACAGCCTGGATGGCCGCGTGGCGCGCATGACCAATACGCAAAGCGCCTTCGGCGAGCAGATGGATTCACTGTCCGACATGGTGTCCTTTGGCGCGGCGCCGGCCTTGATCGCCTACATGTGGGCGCTGCAGGGCCTGGGGCGCTGGGGCTGGATAGCAGCCTTTGTGTACTGCTCGTGCGCGGCGCTGCGCCTGGCGCGCTTCAACGTCAACACCGGCGTGGTGGACAAGCGCTGGTTCCAGGGCCTGCCGTCGCCCGCTGCCGCTGCCCTGGTGGCCGGCTTCATCTGGCTGCTGACGGATGCTGGCGTGCGCCCGGGCGAGGATGGCTGGCTGGACTGGAGCACGGTGACCTGGATCATGTTCGCCTGCACGCTCTACGCCGGCCTGACCATGGTGACCAATGTGCCGTTCTACAGCTTTAAGGACGTGCAGCTCAAGAAAAGCGTGCCCTTTGCCGTCATCGTGCTGATCGCGCTGGCCATTGCCGTGGTCAACATCGACCCGCCCAGCGTGCTGTTCGGCGTGTTCGTGCTCTATGGCTTGTCGGGCTATGGGGTCTATGCCTGGCGCAAAGCCAAGGGGCAGCACACCAGCGTCATCAGCACCTCGACCGACGAACCCGACGAGCGCGGGCTGCACGACTGAAGGGGGTGTGCTACATTCGCCGCCATGCATTTGCTGTCGCTAGCCCTACTACTGATGTCCAACGGGCAGGCAAAGTAGCGAGCGACAGGCACCGTCCCTACTTCTTCGGCCCGTTTGCACCAGCAACGGGCCGTTTTCGTATGGATGCAGGTTGCTGGTGGTTTATCCAACCCCTTGAGCGAAAGACCAGCACCATGTTGAACAACCCTGCCAGCAAGTACCGCGCCTTTGCCCCCATCGCGCTGCGCGATCGCACCTGGCCTGACACGCAGCTCACCCATGCCCCGCGCTGGCTGTCCACCGACCTGCGCGACGGCAACCAGGCGCTGATTGAGCCCATGGATCTGGCGCGCAAGCTGCGCATGTTCGAGCTGCTGGTGCGTATCGGCTTCAAGGAAATCGAGGTGGGTTTTCCGGCCGCCTCCCAGGTCGAATGGGACTTTGTGCGCCAGCTCATCGAGGAAGGCCGCATTCCCGAGGACGTGACCATCCAGGTCATGACGCCGGCACGCGAGGAGTTGATCGAGCGCACCGTGCAGTCGCTTGCGGGCGCGCGCCGGGCCATCGTGCATGTGTACAACGCCGTGGCGCCGGTGTGGCGCGAAGTAGTGTTCGGCATGAGCGTGGCCGAGGTCATGGCGCTGGTCGAGCAGCACGTGCGGCAAGTACGCACACTGACCGATGCGCGCCCCGAAACCGAATGGGTGCTGCAGTATTCGCCCGAAACCTTCAGCCTGGCCGAGCTGGAGGTTTCGCTTGAGGCCTGCGAGACGGCGATCGCCGCCTGGGGGCCAGGCCGGCCCATCATCCTGAACCTGCCCACCACCGTGGAGGCAGCCACACCCAACATCTTCGCTGACCAGATCGAGTGGATGGCGCGGCGCTTTGCCGACCGCCCCGAAGTGGTGCTGTCGGTTCATCCGCACAACGACCGAGGCACCGGCACTGCAGCCGCTGAGCTGGCGCTGATGGCTGGCGCACAGCGCGTCGAGGGCTGCCTGTTCGGCAATGGCGAGCGCACCGGCAACCTGGACATCGTGAACGTCGCGCTCAACCTGTATGTGCAGGGCGTGGCGCCGCAGCTCGACTTTTCCGACATCGACGCCATTCGCGCCGAGGCCGAGCACTGCAACCAGCTGCCCGTGCCGGCGCGCCACCCGTACGCGGGCGATCTGGTGTACACGTCGTTCTCGGGCTCGCACCAGGACGCCATCAAGAAGGCCTTTGCCACGCGCCGCGCGGGCGACGTGTGGGCTATTCCCTACCTGCCCATCGACCCCCAAGACCTTGGCCGCAGCTATGAGGCGGTGATCCGCGTCAACAGCCAGTCGGGCAAGGGAGGCATTTCCTATCTGCTGGAGGCCGAGTACGGCGTGCAACTGCCGCGGCGGCTGCAGATCGAATTCAGCCAGGTGGTGCAACGCACCATGGACGTGCAGGGCAAGGAGCTGGCGGGTGCCGACCTGTGGCGCCTCCTGTGCGACGAATATGGGCTGGAGAGCACACCCGATGTGCTGCAGCGCCACATCGCCACGCGCGAGGATGCCCAGGGCGTGGCGCAGACCGAGCTGCGCGGCAGCATCCAGTGGCAAGGCCGCGAGCGCGTCTTGCAGGGCTGCGGCAACGGCCCCATCGATGCCTTCGTGAATGCGCTGGGGGCGGCTACGGGCCACGGCATCCGTGTGCTGGACTACCAGGAGCACGCCATCGGCGGCACTGGCTCCGTGGGCGGCAACGCCCGGGCTGCAGCCTATGTGGAGCTGCGTGTGGACGAGGGTCAGCAGGTCTTCGGCGTGGGCATGGATCACGACATCCTCAGTGCCGCCCTGCGCGCCGTGACTTCCGGCGTACTGCGCGCGACACGCAGCCAGGCCCGGGCGGCTGCGCCCCAGGAGCAGGACAATCCGCGCCAGGAGACCGTGCCCGCCGCCTGACTGCGCTCGTCCCCAGATTCCACCTGCAGCCGCCCGCCCCGCCCGGCCAACCTACCCACACCCACACCAAGAAAGACCCTCATGACAGACAAGCTCATCATCTTCGACACCACCTTGCGCGACGGCGAACAGTCGCCCGGCGCCAGCATGACGCGCGATGAAAAACTGCGCATCGCCCGGCAACTGGAGCGCCTCAAGGTGGACGTCATCGAGGCCGGCTTTGCCGCCAGCTCCAATGGCGACTTCGAGTGCGTGCAGGCCATTGCCCGCGCCGTCAAGGACTCCACCATCTGCTCGCTGTCGCGCGCCAACGACCGCGACATCGCCCGCGCCGCCGAGGCGCTCAAGGACGCCAACCGCGCGCGCATCCACACCTTCATCGCCACCAGTGCGCTGCACATGGAGAAAAAACTCCGCATGTCGCCCGAGGAGGTGCTGGAGCAGGCGCGGCTGTCGGTGCGCTTTGCACGCAATCTGCTGGGTGACATCGAATTCAGCGCCGAGGACGGCTACCGCAGCGAGCCGGACTTCCTGTGCCGCGTCATCGAGGCGGTGATTGCCGAGGGCGCCACCACCATCAACATCCCCGACACCGTGGGCTATGCCATCCCCGAGCTGTACGGCAACTTCATCAAGAACCTGCGCGAGCGCGTGCCCAACAGCGACAAGGCCATCTGGAGCGTGCATTGCCACAACGACCTCGGGATGGCCGTGGCCAATTCACTGGCTGGCGTCAAGATCGGCGGTGCACGCCAGGTCGAATGCACCATCAACGGCCTGGGCGAGCGCGCCGGCAACTGCTCGCTCGAAGAAGTCGTCATGGCCGTCAAGACGCGGCGCGACTACTTCGACCTGGAGGTCGGCATCGACACCCAGCACATCGTGGCCGCCAGCCGCATGGTCAGCCAGATCACCGGCTTTACCGTGCAGCCCAACAAGGCGGTGGTCGGCGCCAACGCCTTTGCCCATGCCAGCGGCATCCACCAGGACGGCGTGCTCAAGGCACGCGACACCTACGAGATCATGCGCGCCGAGGACGTGGGCTGGAGCGCCAACAAGATCGTGCTGGGCAAACTCTCGGGGCGCAACGCCTTCAAACAGCGCCTGCAGGAGCTGGGCGTGGAGATGGAAAGCGAGGGCGACATCAACGCCGCCTTCGCCCGCTTCAAGGAGTTGGCCGATCGCAAGAGCGAAATCTTCGACGAGGACATCCTGGCGCTGGTCAGCGACGATAGCCTGAGCGGCGGGGGCGACCAGTTCGGCTTCGTCTCGCTGGCCCAGCGCAGCGAGACCGGCGAGCGCCCGCAGGCCGAGATCGTCTTCACCATGGACGGCAAGGAAGTGCGCAGCAGCGCCGAGGGCAACGGGCCGGTGGATGCCTCGCTCAAGGCCATCGAAGCGCATGTCAAGAGCGGGGCCGAGATGATCCTGTACTCGGTCAACGCCATCAGCGGCTCGACCGAGAGTCAGGGCGAGGTGACAGTGCGCCTGCAAAGCGCAGGCCGCGTGGTCAATGGCGTGGGTGCCGATCCGGACATCATCGTGGCCTCGGCCAAGGCATACTTGAACGCTCTGAACAAGCTGCAAAGCAAGGTCGAGCGGGTCGCCGCCCAGGGCTGAGTCGCCTGCGGGACAGTTCAAGTAACTTCTCAAGGAAGCCGCGCAAGACATTGATCTTGCGCGGTTTTTTTGGTCTTAGTACACTGCAACACGGTTTTTTCTCCCTGGAGCATCTGATGCCTGTGCGCCTGCCATCCGCCCTCCGCGCGTCTCCCCGTGTGTTTCACCTGGCAGCCCTGGCCACTTTGACCCTGGCGCTGGCCGTGCCGGCGGTGCAGGCGGCTCCGCGCAAGCAGGCCAGTGCCAAGAAGCCGGTCAGCACGGCGGTGGCCAAGCGCGCTGCCGCACCCTCCGCCGCCAAGGCGCCGCGCGCGGCCCGCAAGGGCGCGGCCAGCGCTGCCCCGCGCGTGGCCGCACGCAGCTCGCGCAATGCGGTGCGCGCTGCGGCGGTTGCGCCAGTGCCGGCGCGCCTGTCCTTCGGGCAGATCGCCGGCCTGCACAACACGCCCGACCCGCTCGACCTCAAGTCCAGCGTCGCCCTGGTCATGGATCAGGACACCAAGGAAGTGCTGCTGAGCAAGAACGACCGCGCCGTGCTGCCCATCGCCTCGCTGACCAAGTTGATGACCGGCCTGCTGATCTCCGAGGCGCACCTGCCCATGGACGAGGCCATCACCATCACCCAGGACGACGTGGACACGGAAAAGCACAGTGGCTCGCGCCTGCGCGTGGGCAGCACGCTGACGCGCGGCGAACTGCTGCACCTGGCGCTGATGTCCAGCGAGAACCGCGCTGCCCATGCCCTGGGCCGCACCTACCCGGGCGGTATGCCGGCCTTCGTCGAGCGCATGAACGCCAAGGCCCGGCTGCTGGGCATGGCGGACACGCGCTATGTGGAGCCCACCGGCCTGTCCAGCCAGAACCAGTCCAGCGCGCAAGACCTGGCAGCGCTGGTCAACGTGGCCCATGCTGATCCGCTCTTGCGCGAGCTGTCCACCTCGCCGGGCCATGAGGTCGCCGTGGGCAACCGTGTCCTGCAATACAACAACACCAACCGCCTGGTTAAAAGCCCGGCCTGGGATATCGGCCTGCAAAAGACCGGCTACATCTCCGAGGCCGGGCGCTGCCTGGTCATGCAGACCCAGGTGGCCGGGCGCAAGCTGATCATGGTCTTCCTGGATTCGGCCGGAAAATTCAGCCGCCTGGGCGATGCCGAGCGCGTGCGCTCGTGGGTCGAGGCCTCGGCAGCCGGCACGGGCACCATGCTGGCCGGCGGAGCGGGCAGCTTCAAGCCCTGAAGCGCTACCTGCCGAAGGGCAAAAAGCTGCTGGCTGCGCAGTGCAGCCAGCAGCTTTTTTTTGCCCACCGCCGCCCCAGCCAGCGCCGCCGCCGGCTTGCAATCAACCTGCGGACGTGTTCAGGGCAGCCGTGCGCGTCGCTGCCGCTGCATAGCCCAGGGCGCGCGAGATGTCCTGCGCCGCCGCCTGCAGCTTGGGCAGCCAGCCCTCGTCGAGCCGATTGGCCGGCGCCGAGATCGACAGGCCGGCCACCAGCTGGCCCTGGTCGTCGAAGACGCCGGCGGCCATGCAGCGCACGCCCAGCTCCAGCTCCTCGTTGTCGTGGGCAATGCCGTATTGGCGCGCGCGGCTGAGTTCGCGCTCCAGCGCCGGCAACTGGGTGATGCTGTTGCGCGTGTGGCCGGGCAGGCCGGTGCGCGTGGCATAGGCGCGCACGCGCTGCGGATCGTCCGCCGCCAGGAACAGCTTGCCGGTGGAGGTCAGATGCAGCGGCGCGTGGCCGCCGATGGCGCGCACCACCTGCATCCCGGAGCGCTCGCTGTAGGTGCGCTCGATATAGACGATCTCGTCGCCCTGGCGCACGCTCAGATTGACGGGCTGCTGGATCAGCTTGTGCAGCTGGCGCATGGGCACCACGGCGGCGTCGCGCACCGACAGGCGCGCCTTGACCAGATTGCCCAGCTCCAGCAGGCGCATCCCCAGCCGGTAGCTGCCGGCCTCGGGCCGATCGACGAAGCGCCCGATGGTCAGGTCGTTCAGGATGCGGTGCGTGGTGGAGGGATGCAGTCCGGTCTTCTCGCTGATCTCCTTGAGCGAGATGGCCTCCTCGCGCGAGGCCAGCACGTCGATGAGCTGGAACATGCGCTCCAGCACCTGCACGCTGGGTTTGGCGGGCGCATCCGCAGGGCTTTTCTTCATGGGCGGGCTACAGGGGCGAAAAGCGCCGGATTTTATCTAATGAAAAAAAAGGGCGCTTGCCGCGCCCTTGTCAGCCGGTTTTCCTGCGGCCCGGTCAGCTGCCGCGCGTCACTGGCGTCGGGGCGTTCTTGCCATAGTTCCCGTACTTGCCCAGCTCCCACTTGGCGATGGCGTTGCGGTGGACTTCATCCGGGCCGTCGGCAAAGCGCAGCGTGCGCGCATTGGCGTAGGCGTAGGCCAGCGGATAGTCGTCGCACATGCCGCCGCCGCCATAGACCTGCATGGCCCAGTCGATGACCTGGCAAGCCATGCTGGGGGCGACGACCTTGATCATGGCGATCTCGGCCTTGGCGACCTTGTTGCCCACGGTGTCCATCATCCAGGCGGCCTTGAGCGTGAGCAGGCGCGCCATGTCGATGCGGCAGCGCGCCTCGGCGATACGCTCCTGCGTCACGGTCTGCGCGGCGATCGGCTTGCCGAAGGCCACGCGGCTGCTGGCGCGCTTGCACATCAGCTCCAGCGCGCGCTCAGCCTGGCCGATCAGGCGCATGCAGTGGTGGATGCGCCCGGGGCCCAGGCGCCCCTGCGCGATCTCGAAACCACGGCCCTCGCCCAGCAGGATGTTGTCCACCGGCACGCGCACGTTGTCGAAGATGACCTCGGCGTGGCCGTGCGGCGCGTCGTCGTAGCCAAAGACGTTGAGGGCGCGCACCACCGTGATGCCGGGGGTGTCGGCAGGCACCACGATCATGCTTTGCTGCGAGTGCTTGGGTGCGTCCGGGTCGGTCTTGCCCATGGTGATGAAGACCTTGCAGCGCGGATCGTTGGCGCCTGATGTCCACCACTTGCGGCCATTGATGACGTAGTGGTCGCCGTCGCGCTCGATGCGCGTGGCGATGTTGGTGGCGTCGCTCGATGCCACGTCCGGCTCGGTCATGGCGAAGGCCGAGCGGATGCGCCCTTCCAGCAGGGGCTTGAGCCACTCGGCCTTGATGGCCTCGGAGCCGTAGCGGGCGATGGTCTCCATGTTGCCGGTGTCGGGCGCCGAGCAGTTGAAGACCTCGCTGGCCCACAGCACGCGGCCCATGATCTCGGCCAGCGGGGCGTATTCGGCATTGGTGAGGCCGGCGCCGTGGTAGCCCGAGGCCTCGGCCGTATCTACCGGCAGGAATAGGTTCCACAGGCCGGCGGCCTGGGCCTTGGGCTTGAGGTCTTCCACCGTCCTGAGCGGCTGCCAGCGGTTGCCGGCGGCGGTGTTGGCCGCCATTTCCTTGGCATGGGCCTGCTCGGCAGGGTAGATGTGCTCATCCATGAACTGCATCAGCCGGGCCTGCAGTTCCCGGGTCTTGGGGGAGTAGTCGAAATCCATGGAGTTTCCTCTCGGGTTGGTGGTGAATCGGGATGGTGGCCGGCGGCTTCAGCCGCGCTGGGCGAACGACCAGGCCAGCTCGGCCATGGGCCGGGCGGTGGCGCCGGCGGCGCGGGCCTGGGCGCTGGCGGCCGTGCCGGCCTCGACGCGCTTGGCGATGCCCTGCAGGATGGCGGCGATGCGGAACATGTTGTAGGCCAGGTAGAAGTTCCAGTCGGCGGCCAGCGCGTCGGCATCGGCGATGCCGGTGCGCTGGCAGTAGCGCTGGATGTATTCGCGCTCATCCGGGATGCCCAGCGCCGCCAGATCCAGCCCGCCGATGCCGCGCGAGAGTTCGTGCGGGATGTGCCAGCTCATGCAGTGGTAGGCAAAGTCGGCCAGCGGGTGGCCCAGCGTGGACAGCTCCCAGTCCAGCACGGCGATCACACGCGGCTCGTCGGGGTGGAACATCAGGTTGTCCAGCCGATAGTCGCCATGCACGATGGACACGCGGCTCTCGTCGCGTGCGCTGGCCGGCATGTGGGCTGGCAGCCAGGCCATGAGACTATCCATCTCGGCAATGGGCTGGGTGACGGAGGCCTGGTATTGCTTGCTCCAGCGCCCGATCTGGCGCTCGAAGTAGTTGCCCGGCTTGCCGTAGCCCGCCAGGCCCTGTGCGGCAAAGTCCACCTTGTGCAGCGCGGCGATGACGCGGTTCATCTCGTCGTAGTGGGCGGCGCGCTCGTGCGGCTGCATGTCCGGCAGGGATTGATCCCACAGCACGCGGCCCTGCATGAACTCCATGATGTAGAAGGCCCGGCCGATGACGGCCTCGTCCTCGCACAGCGCCAGCATCTGCGGCACCGGCACGTCGGTGCCGGCCAGGCCGCTCATGACGGCGTATTCGCGCTCGATGGCGTGCGCCGAGGGCAGCAGCTTGGCCACCGGCCCGGGCTTGGAGCGCATGACGTAGCTGCGCTGCGGCGTGACCAGCTTGTAGGTCGGATTGGACTGGCCGCCCTTGAACATCTCCACGGCGAGCGGCCCGGCGAAGCCGGCGACGTGCTGCGCCATCCAGGCGCTCAGGGCTTCGGTGTCGAAGAGGTGCTGCTGCGCCACGGGACGGGTGCCGATGAAATGGTCGAAGTTGCTCATGGTGATTCCGGTGTTCCAGGCCTGGATGTCAGAAATGTCAAAAATGTGAGCTGCCTGCGCTTGCCAGACAATGGTTTGCAAGTGTTTTGATACGCAAAGCCTTGTGGGACAAGCGCTGGCAGCTATGATTTTTTATCAGACTGCTGCCTCGGCGGTGCGCAGCAGGGACGGGCGGTCGCAGATCACCAGGCCTGCTGGCTCGATGCGGATGATGGCTTCGCGCTCCATGGACTTGAGTTCCTGGTTGACGCGCTGGCGCGAGGCGCCCAGCAGCTGGGCCAGCTCCTCCTGCGCCAGCTGCAGGCTGATGCGGATCTCGTCGCCATTGGCCAGGTTGGGCACGCCATAGCTGCGCACCAGGTGCAGCAGCTGCTTGGCCAGGCGCGCGCGCAGCGGCAGCGTGTTGAGGTCTTCCACCAGGCCGAACAGCACGCGGATGCGCCGCGCGTGCAGGCGCAGGAGCGCGTCGTACAGCTCCACGTGCTGCGCCAGGATCTTGCGGAAGTCGCCGCGCGCCACGCAGACGATGGTCGTGTCGCCGTGGGCATAGGCATCGTGCGTGCGCTGCTCGCCGTCGAAGAACGCCACGTCGCCGAACCAGATGCCCGGCTCCACGTAGGTCAGCGTGATTTGCTTGCCCGAGATCGAGGTCGAGCTCACGCGCACTGCGCCGCGCGCACAGGCGATCCACTCCTCGGGCGGGTCGCCGCGCGCCGCAATCAGCGCGCCGTCCTTGAAGCGTTTGACGTAGGAGCATCGGAGAATGTCGTGCCGCAGGGAGGGAGAAAGGGAGGTGAACCAGCGACCAGAGTTGATCGCCTCGCGTTCGTCGATCGTAAGAATGGGTTCGTGCATGGGCTGTCTTATGCGTGACTGGGGAGCCAAACATTGTCGCCCGCGAGACCTGCGCCAGCGCGCCGGCTGAGCAATCGCTACAATGGCGGGCTTTGGCAACACCATGCAAGGGCGAGAAAGGCACTTTCGGTTATGACACCGCGAACTACCACGGAGACCTCCACCAGCCCCTGATGGCTGGCCGTTCGCGCCTGCACGAAAGAAGCCAAGCCTCTTTCCCCCTCCAAAAGCGCGGACTGTGTTCCGCGCTTTTTGCGTTCTGAGCAAGCCGCACGGGGCTGTCCGGGACGCGGCGCTCCTCATCCATTGCCCCAGTCAAGGACTCACCGACCATGATCCAGATCACGCTGCCCGACGGCTCGCAACGCGAGTTCCCCGGCCCTGTCACCGTCGCCGAAGTGGCGGCCTCCATTGGCTCCGGCCTGGCCAAGGCGGCCCTGGCCGGGCGCATCGGCGCGGGCGACGCTGCGCGCGTGGTGGACACCAGCTACCTGATCGAGCAAGACAGCGCGCTGGCCATCGTCACCGCCAAGGACGCGGCCGGCCTGGAGGTCATCCGCCACTCCACGGCCCACTTGCTGGCCTATGCCGTCAAGGAGCTGTTTCCCGACGCGCAGGTGACCATCGGCCCGGTCATCGAAAACGGCTTTTATTACGACTTCGCCTACAAGCGCCCCTTTACGCCGGAAGACCTGGCGGCCATCGAAAAGCGCATGGCCGAGTTGGCGGCCAAGGACGAGCCGGTGCTGCGCCGCGTGCTGCCGCGCGATGCGGCGGTGGAGTATTTCAAGGGCCTGGGCGAGCACTACAAGGCCGAGCTGATCGCCAGCATCCCGACCAACGAGGAGGTCAGCCTGTACCGCGAGGGCAGTTTCGAAGACCTGTGCCGTGGCCCGCACGTGCCTTCGACCGGCAAGCTCAGGCACTTCAAGCTGATGAAGGTGGCCGGCGCCTACTGGCGCGGCGACCACCGCAACGAGATGCTGCAGCGCATCTACGGCACGGCCTGGGCCAGCAAGGAAGATTTGCAGCAATACCTGCACCTGCTGGAGGAGGCGGAAAAGCGCGACCACCGCAAGCTGGGCCGCGAGCTGGATTTGTTCCACCTGGACGAGCACGCGCCCGGCACGGTGTTCTGGCACCCCAAGGGCTGGCAGCTGTGGCAGCAGGTCGAGCAGTACATGCGCCGCGTGTACAACGACAACGGCTACCAGGAAGTCAAAGGCCCGCAGATCCTGGACAAGACGCTGTGGGAGATGACCGGGCACTGGGACAAGTACCGCGAGAACATGTTCATCACCGAGAGCGAAAAGCGCGACTACGCGCTCAAGCCGATGAACTGCCCGGGCCACATCCTGATCTTCAAGCAGGGCATCAAGAGCTACCGCGACCTGCCGCTGCGCTATGGCGAGTTCGGCAACTGCCACCGCAACGAACCCACGGGCGGCCTGCACGGCATCATGCGCGTGCGCGGCTTCACGCAGGACGATGGGCACGTGTTCTGCACCGAGGATCAGATCCAGCCCGAGGTGCTGGCCTTCACGCAGCTGCTGCAAAAGGTCTATGCCGACTTCGGCTTCAGCGACATCATCTACAAGGTCGCCACGCGCCCCGAAGCGCGCATTGGCTCCGACGAGAGCTGGGACAAGGCAGAAAGCGCGCTGATCCACAGCCTGGAGGCCTCGGGCTGCCAGTACGAGCTGTCGCCGGGCGAGGGGGCGTTCTACGGCCCCAAGATTGAGTACACCCTCAAGGACGCGCTGGGCCGGCAGTGGCAGTGCGGCACCATCCAGGTGGACTTTTCCATGCCCGAGCGGCTGGATGCCGAGTACGTCGGCGAGGACGGCGCGCGCCACCGGCCCGTGATGCTGCACCGCGCCATCGTGGGCAGCCTGGAGCGCTTCATCGGCATCCTGATCGAGCAGCACGCCGGCGCCATGCCGGCGTGGCTCGCGCCAGTGCAGGTGGCGGTGCTGAACATCACCGACGCGCAGGCCGACTACTGTCGCGAAATTGCTGCAAAGCTGCAAAAAGCGTTGCCGAATCAAGACCTTAGGGTGGTGACCGATCTGCGCAACGAAAAGATCACGTATAAAATACGCGAGCATTCGCTGCAAAAGCTGCCTTACATCCTGGTCGCGGGCGACAAGGAAAGGACAGCCGGTACCGTGGCGGTGCGCGCCCGGGGTGGCAAAGACCTCGGTGTGATGTCCATCGACGCCTTTGTCGAACTGATCGCACGGGACATCGCCTCCAAAGCCTGATTCTTTGAATTTCTCAAGGGTCAAGAACCGCTTGGAAGCGCACGGGTTGTGCGTGAGCAGCTATGCTTTTCGTAGCTTTTTACATAGAGGGTGAGAACCATCGCTACCGAATTTCGTGACCGCCGCCACCGGGAGGAGCGCAAGCACCGCCTGAACCGGGAAATCATGGCCCCTGAAGTGCGCCTGTCCGGCCCCGACAACGAACCCCTGGGCATCGTCAGCCTGCAGGAAGCCCTGCGCATGGCCGGCGAGCTGGATGTGGATCTGGTGGAAATCGCCGCCACGGCCAATCCGCCCGTGTGCCGCCTGATGGACTACGGCAAGTTCAAGTACCAGGAGCAAAAGAAGGCAGCCGAGGCCAAGGCCAAGCAGACGGTCATCGAGATCAAGGAAGTGAAGTTCCGCCCCGGCACCGACGAGGGCGACTACCAGATCAAGATGCGCAACATCCGCCGCTTCTTGGCGGAGGGCGACAAGGTCAAGGTCACGCTGCGCTTTCGCGGCCGCGAGATCACGCACCAGGAGCTGGGCCTGGCCCTGCTCAACCGCCTGCGCGACGAACTCGCCGACTCCATCCTGGTCGAGCAGTTCCCCAAGCTGGAAGGCCGCCAGATGATCATGATGATCGCCCCGGCGCGCAAGAAACCTGCGGCGGCAGCCCCTCGGCCCGCCGCCGACGGCGCTCAGCCTTCCGCCGCCTGAAGGAAAGCATGGAAGGATTCCGGTCGGCGGCGCCTCGGCGCTGCTGGCCAGAAGGCAGTGCCCCTGCGGCATTGCAAGGCGCCGGGCCATGCCCGGCGTACACAAGAAGTGGCTCGGGGCCAACAAGGTTGCACAAGGGTTGTGCAAACGCCTCACGAGCACAAGGCAATTGGAAGCATTCACATGCCCAAAATGAAGACCAAGAGCAGCGCGAAGAAGCGTTTTCGCGTTCGTCCGGGTGGCACCGTCAAGCGCGGTCAAGCCTTCAAGCGTCACATCCTGACCAAGAAGACCACCAAGAACAAGCGCCAGTTGCGCGGCGTCGTGAACGTGCATGAGGGTGACATGGGCTCCATCGCCAAGATGCTGCCCATGGCCGGCCTGTAATTCACACTGACGAACAAGGAGAAAACACATGCCTCGCGTCAAACGTGGTGTAACGGCACGCGCCCGTCACAAGAAAGTTCTCGCCCTGGCCAAGGGCTTCCGTGGCCGTCGTGGCAACGTCTTCCGCATCGCCAAGCAGGCGGTGATGAAGGCTGGCCAGTACGCCTACCGTGACCGCCGCAACAAAAAGCGCGTGTTCCGCCGCCTGTGGATCGTCCGTATCAACGCCGCTGCGCGTGAAATGGGCCTGACCTACAGCCAGTTCACCAACGGCCTGAAGAAGGCTGCCATCGAGATCGACCGCAAGATGCTGGCCGACCTCGCTGTACACGACAAGGCTGCCTTCGGCAGCATCGTGGAGCAAGTCAAGGCCAAGCTGGCTGCTTGAGTTCACGGCGCGCAGCTATTGATTTGATAGCTGTCAGCGCACCACCAGCAAGGGCTAGGGCTTGAAAAGGCACTAGCCCTTGTTTTTTCGCCTTTCGCAAAGAGCAACATGAACGAGTTGGAATCCCTGGTGACGAGTGCGCGCGAGTCGTTCGCGCGCTGTGCAACCCCGGCCGAGCTGGAAAACGCCAAGGCGCAATTCCTGGGCAAATCGGGCCGGCTGACCGAGCTGATGCGCGGCATGGCGCAGCTCTCGCCCGAGGAGAAAAAGACGCGCGGCGCGGCCATCAACGTCGCCAAGCAGGGCGTCGAGGCGGCTCTGGCCGAGCGCCGCCAGCAGCTGGCTGATGCCGAGCTGGAGCGCCAGCTCAAGGCCGAGGCGCTGGACGTGACGCTGCCGGGGCGCCAGCGCGGGCGCGGCGGGCTGCATCCGGTGTCGCTGACGCTGGAGCGCATCGAGCGCATCTTCGGCTCCATGGGCTTCGACGTGGCCGACGGCCCCGAGATCGAGACCGACTGGTTCAACTTCACCGCGCTGAACACGCCCGAGGATCACCCGGCGCGTTCCATGCACGACACCTTCTACGTCGAGGGCGGCACGCCCGAGGCCCCGCACCTGCTGCGCACGCACACCAGCCCCATGCAGGTGCGCTACGCCGTGCAGCACGTGAAAAAATACCGCCACCTGATCGACGCCGGCCAGCCGATGCCCGAGATCCGCGTCATCGCCCCGGGCCGCACCTACCGCGTGGACTCGGACGCCACGCACTCGCCCATGTTCCACCAGTGCGAGGGCCTGTGGATCGGCGAGAACGTCAGCTTCAAGGACTTGAAGGTCGTGTTCACCGACTTTTGCCGGACGTTTTTCGAAAGCGACGACCTGGTGCTGCGCTTTCGCCCCAGCTTCTTCCCCTTCACCGAGCCCAGCGCCGAGATCGACATCCAGTTCCAGCAGGGGCCGCTGGCCGGCCGCTGGCTGGAAGTCGCCGGCAGTGGCCAGGTGCATCCCAACGTGGTGCGCAACATGGGGCTGGATCCCGAGCGCTTCATCGGCTTTGCCTTCGGCATGGGGCCGGATCGCTTGACCATGCTGCGCTATGGCGTGAACGACCTGCGCCTGTTCTTCGACGGCGACATCCGCTTCCTGTCGCAGTTCCAGTGACAGCGTGCGCCATCGCACGGCGCTGATGAATTCAAAAAAATGAGCGCCTGACGCTTGCCAGTATTGAGTTTGAGAGTGTTTTGTATCTCAAACCCTTGCTGGACAAGCGCTGGAAGCTCATCTTTTCAGAGCAAAAAACCCAGAGTTAACGACCATGCAATTTCCCGAATCCTGGTTGCGCGAGTTCTGCAACCCGCCCCTGAGCACGCAGGAGCTGGCCGACACCCTGACCATGGCCGGCCTGGAGGTCGAGGAGCTGCGCCCGGTGGCGCCGCCCTTCACCAAGATCGTGGTCGGCGAGATCAAGAGCGCCGGGCAGCACCCCAACGCCGACCGCCTGCGCGTGTGCCAGGTCGATGTCGGCGCGCCCGAGCTGCTGGCCATCGTCTGCGGCGCGCCCAATGCCCGCGCCGGCATCCGCGTGCCCTGCGCGCTGGTGGGCGCCGAGCTGCCCCCGGGCGAGGATGGCAAGCCCTTTGTCATCAAGGTCGGCAAGCTGCGCGGCGTGGAAAGCCGCGGGATGCTGTGCTCGGGCCGCGAACTGGGCCTGTCGGACGACCACGGCGGCCTGCTGGAGCTGGCCGCCGATGCGCCGCTGGGCCAGGACATCCGCCAGCACCTGTTGCTCGACGACACGCTGTTCACGCTCAAGCTCACGCCCAACTTGGCGCACTGCCTGAGCATCTACGGCGTGGCGCGCGAACTGGCCGCGCTGACCGGCGCGCCGCTGCTGCGCCCGGAATTCCCACAGGTGGCCACGCAGATCGAGGACCGCGTGCCGGTGCGCATCGAGGCGCCTGATCTGTGCGGGCGCTTTTCCGGGCGCGTGCTGCGCGGCGTCAACCCGCGCGCGGCCACGCCGCAGTGGATGGTCGATCGCCTGGCGCGCTGCGGCCAGCGCAGCGTCGCGCCGCTGGTGGACATCTCCAACTACGTCATGTTCGAGCTGGGCCAGCCCTCGCACATCTTCGACCTGGACAAGATCCACGGTGGCCTGCAGGTGCGCTGGGGCCGGGCCGGCGAGACGCTCAAGCTGCTCAATGGCAACACCGTCAGCGTCGATGAGAAAGTGGGCGTGATCGCCGACGAGCGCGAGGTCGAGTCGCTGGCCGGCATCATGGGTGGCGACGCCACGGCCGTGGGCGACGACACCAGGAATATCTATGTTGAGGCCGCCTTCTGGTGGCCTGGGGCCATTGCTGGGCGCTCGCGCCGCTACAACTTCTCCACCGATGCTGGCCACCGCTTCGAGCGCGGCGTCGATCCGCAGCGCACGGTGGAGCACATCGAGCGCATCACCCAGCTGATCCTGGACATCTGCGGCACACCCGAGACGGTGTGCGCGCCCATCGACGATCAGCAGGTCAACCTGCCGCAACAGCCGCCCGTGCGCCTGCGCGTGGCGCGTGCGGCCAAGGTCATCGGGATGCCCCTGACCGAGGCGCAGTGCGTGCAGGCACTGCAGCGCCTGGGCCTGCCGGTGCAGGCGCAAGACGGCGTGCTGACGGTGGTGCCGCCGTCCTGGCGCTTCGACCTGCGCCTGGAGGAAGACCTGATCGAGGAGGTGGCGCGCATGGTCGGCTACGACCGCCTGCCGACCACGCCGCCGCTGGCGCCCATCACGCCGCGCCTGCCGCTGGAGTCGCGCCGCAGCAGCTTTGCCGTGCGCCGCGAACTGGCGGCGCTGGGCTATCAGGAAACCATCAATTTCAGCTTCGTCGAAGAAGCCTGGGAGCGCGACCTGGCCGGCAACGACGCGCCGATCCGGCTGCTCAACCCGATTGCCAGCCAGTTGAGCGTCATGCGCTCGTCGCTCTTGGGTTCGCTGCTGCAGGTGCTCAAGTTCAACCTGGATCGCAAGGCCGAGCGCGTGCGCGTGTTCGAGCTGGGCCGCGTCTTCCGGCGCGACGCCAGCGTGCCGGCCAGCGACGCCACTGTGCAGGGCTATGACCAGCCCATGCGCGTGGCCGGCTTGGCCTGTGGCGCGGTGGATGCGCTGCAGTGGGGCGCCAAGGCCCGGACTGTCGATTTCTTCGACGCCAAGGGTGATGTGCAGGCGCTGCTGGCACCGCTGAAGGCGACGTTCGAGGCCGCCGAGCATCCGGCCATGCACCCGGGCCGCTGCGCGCGCGTGCTGCTGGACGGCCAGGTCATCGGCCATGTGGGCGAGTTGCACCCGCGCTGGCGCCAGTCCTGGGAGCTGCCTGCCGCGCCAGTGCTGTTCGAGCTGGAACTGGATGCCGTGCTGCGCCGCCGCGTGCCGCAGTTCGAGGCCGTGGGGCGGCGCCAGCCGATCGAGCGCGACATCGCCGTGGTCGTGGCCGAGCGCATCACGCACGATGCCGTCATGCAGGCCGTGCGTGCCGCACTGCCGGCGCAGCTGCTGCGCTCGGCGGTGCTGTTCGACGTGTTCCGCCCGCAACCCGAGCGCGCCGGCCAGCCGGGCCAGCTGGCCGTTGGAGAAAAGAGCCTGGCCATCCGCCTGACGCTGGCCAGCGATGTCCAGGCGCTGCAGGACGCCGAGATCGACGCTGCCGTGCAGGCAGTGCTGCAGCGCCTGGCCGACAGTACGGGAGCGCGGCTGCGATGAAGCGTGAGATCTCTGGCCAATCCTCGCCCTTGTTGTCGGCGCAGGGCCTGGAGGCGCCGGCCCTGACCAAGGCGCAACTGGCCGAGTTGCTGTTCGAGCAGATCGGCCTGAACAAACGCGAGTCCAAGGACATGGTCGATGCCTTCTTCGAGCTGATGGCCGAGCGTCTGGCGCAGGGCGAGGATGTGAAGCTGTCGGGTTTTGGCAACTTTCAGATCCGCACGAAGGCGCCGCGCCCGGGGCGCAACCCGCGTACCGGCGAGCTGATCCCCATCGAGGCACGGCGCGTGGTGACCTTTCACGCCAGCAGCAAGCTCAAGGAGCAGATCCAGCAGGAACTGCTGCCGGGCAAGGCCTGATTTGCCCCATGGTGCAGCAGGGGCAGCCGGGCTACCCTGTTGCTCCTGTCGAACGCTTCGCGCCTGTGTCGCCTGTGCCATGAATTCCGAGCTTCCTCCCCTGCCGGCCAAGCGCTATTTCACCACCGGTGAGGTGGCGCAGCTGTGCGGCGTCAAGCCCCATGTGCTGCGCTACTGGGAGCAGGAGTTCACGCAATTGCGCCCCATGAAGCGCAGAGGCAACCGGCGCTACTACCAGCACCATGAGGTGTTGATGATCCGGCGCATCCGCGAACTGCTGTACGAGCAGGGCTTCACCATCAGCGGCGCGCGCAACCGCCTGCAAGAGCTGGGCCTGGGCGGGCGCGGCGCCCAGGAGCTGGCTGTCCATGCCGCCCTGCTCGCTGATCCGCCGGATGAGGCGGTCAGCGCCGTGCAGCCGCAGCCGGCCCCTGTCACCGTGTGCCTGGAAGCCGGCCCGGGTGCATCGGCTCAGGCCGCCCAGGTCGATCCGGCAGCGCTGCGCCGGGAGTTGGAAGAAATTCGCGCGATTCTCTTTTGAGGCTGTTTTTTCTGCATATAATCTAGGTCTTGTCGGCGTGTAGCGCAGCCTGGTAGCGCACTTGCATGGGGTGCAAGGGGTCGCGAGTTCGAATCCCGCCACGCCGACCAATTTCAGGAAAGACTCTCGGGTTTTTCCAAACCGACCCACAGGCGCGTAGCTCAGCTGGTTAGAGCACCACCTTGACATGGTGGGGGTCGTTGGTTCGAGTCCAATCGCGCCTACCAGGATGACACATCCGCAGCAGACCAGGCTACGGAAAAAATGTGGAAACTCCGTGAAAAGCCACCCGCTCACCCGGGTGGCTTTTTCATTTTTTGCCCTGCTGCCAGCTCATCCCACGCTGGTGCGGCCCTCGGGCACGCTGCTCATGTGAGCGCTCGACTACCCACGTTTTCGGATGCGCGCGCCAGATGCTGCCAGGCTCGCACCGCCGCCAGCACGGTCTGCATCTGCACCGTGTGCGCGAAGCGAAAGGCCGGCCCGTGGATGGTCTCGTCCGGAAACTCGCTGATCAGCGTGACCGGCGCATCGCGCGTGTTCTCCTGCACCATGCAGGCGATGCCGTCGATGACCTCGAAGGGCAGGGGCCGGCGTGGCATTCGTACAGCTGGCGCTGGCGCTGGTTGAATTCGGCCAGGCCAGGGACTTGCAGCAATTGCCGGCACACGCTGTGCAGCAGGGCGCGGGCGCGCCCCTGCCAACCGCTGTGGTGGCGCAGGATCAGGAAAAAGCCCTTGGGCAGCATCCAGTCCGCAAAGCCGCGCGGCATGTAGCCAGACAGGGGCCGTGTCCATTCATGCGCCGGGTAGCCGTGCAGGTTGACGTGCAGCCGGGCGCCCGACAGCGCCAGGGCGGTCTGGCGCGCCTGGCGCTCCAGCAGCGGGGCGTGTTCGCGGTATTCGATGTCATCGCCCAGCGCGCTGTAGCGCGCCGCGTGGTGCATGTGGCCCGGGTGCTGCTGACACAGCTCGCGGTGCAGGGCGTAGCCGTCCGGGTTTTCCAGCGCGATCAGGGCGAAGTGCGCCCCTGGCTGCGCGTGCAGCGCCTGCGCCGCCCGCAGGGCGCCGACGATGCCCGAGGTCTCGTTGGCGTGCTGCCCGGCGCTGATGAAGACCGGCTCCTGGCTGCCGGCGCGGTAGCAGCCCTGCACCGCGCGGCCCTGGCGCGTCGGCGCGCTGAAGCGCTCGGCAGGCCAGGTGCGCATGATGCGCTCGATGAGTGCTGCTGGAGGCGGGCTGTCCAGCAGCTCCAGGGGCGGCTGGCCGTTCTGGGCCAGGCCACGGGCGCCCTGCGCCTCGGCCCTGGTGCCGGGCCAGGCGCCTTTGGGCGGCTCAGGTTCATCGAACGCGCGCAGTTGCACGCGCACGCGCACCTGTTCGGCGCCAGCGCGTACGTCCGGCACGATCTGCCCGGGCTGCAGCCGGCGATCGCCCGCAGTGCGGCCACTGTGCTGCTGGAAGAACTCCAGCAGCGAAAAATACACGTCCTCGTGCAGCGCCTCCAGGGTGCTGATGGTCTCGTCGGCCCAGGTGATGGGCTGCTCGTAGCCGGGCAGGTCGATGCGGATGTCCAGGCGCTCGAAGTAGGGCTCCTGCGCCGGCCAGGGGTGGCGTGCAACGGCCTGCATGATCTGCTGCCAAGCCTCCTCGTAGTCGGTGCTGACGGCGCTGTCGAGCACATCCGCCAGCCCGGCGCTGCTGCCCACGCGCAGCCAGCCGGTGGGCGAGAGCACCGGGGTGCCGGTGCTGTCCGGGTGTTGCCGGTTGGGCGCATGGATGCGTGCCGTCCTCGTGCGGCCACCGTGCCAGCGCAGGCGCACGCCATACCAGGGCTGCTGATCACTGCGCGCCAGCAGCTGCACGGCGCCGGCAGGCAGCAGCGCGGCCAGCGGATAGGCCTCCAGAGCGAAGCGCCGGGCATCGCCTGCCGCCGGCTGCGGGTAGTCGATATGGACGCTGGCCAGCTGCGCTGCGGTTGCGGCGCTCACCACTTCATCGAGGAAGAACTGCACCAGCGGCTTGTAGGCGCTGTGAAAGCGTGCCTGCACGCCGGCGGCCGCCAACTGCTGCTCGGCAGCGCGCCGTGCCGGTGGGCTTTCGAACAGCCAGCCCTCGATGAATTTGCCGCGCCACTGCGGCTGCGAGAAGCGCTGCACCCAGGCCGTCAGGGTGCGCTCCAGCGCGAGGTCCAGGATGGGCGGCGCCTGATCGAGTGGCGGGTGCATGGCAGGCTTGGATTTATGATGAAAATCGGCTCAAACCCTTGCTGGTCAAGCACTGATAGCTATGAATTCAGGAGTCAAACGTCATGCTCGCGGCTGGTGCTGCTCAGGCTGGGCGGCACTGGCTCGCCCATGCGCCGGGCGCGAAACAGCGCCGCGCGCATCAGGAAGATGGTGGTCACCGGCACCGTCACCGCCACGAACAGGGCGATCAGCAGCGCGTGCAGTGCCAGGCGGTCGATGGCGGAGAAATAGATCAGCGTGGCGTGCATGACGCACCAGCAGCCCAGCGTGGCGATGATGGACGGGGCGTGGACGCGCTCGAAGTAATTCTTCAGCCGCAGCAAGCCGAATGAGCCCATGAAGGCGATCAGCGCGCCCAGCAGCACCAGCGCCGAGATCACGATGTCCAGCCACAGCGGCAGCTCGGCGGGGTTCATTCGATCAGCTCCCCGCGCAGCAGGAACTTGGCCAGCGCCGTCGAGCTGACAAAGCCCAGCAGGGCGATCAGCATGGCTGCCTCGAAGTAATTGATGCTGCTGTAGCGGATGCCCAGCAGCAGCATGACCAGCATCCCGTTGAGGTACATGCAGTCCAGTGCCAGGATGCGGTCTTGCGCGTTCGGCCCCAGCACCACGCGCACCAGGCACAGCAGCATGGCCAGCGCTAGCACCAGCAGCGCCAGCGGCACGGCCCAGGACAGGACGGGGCTTGTCATGACTCGAAGATCTCCATCAGCGGGCGCTCGTAGCGCATCTTGACGTGCTCGATGATGGCCGGCGCATCGGCCACCTCCAGCACATGCAGCATCAGCAGCGAGCGATCCAGCGATAGCTCGGCCCAGGATGTGCCGGGTGTGATGCACACGATCATGGCCAGCACGGCCAGCGCGTTGGGATCGCGCAATTGCAGCGGGATGATCACGAAGTCCGACGGATGGCGCGGCGGGCCGGGACGCAGCAGGGCGCGCAGCACGGCGATGTTGGACTCGGCCGTGTCCACCATGACGATGTAGCACAGGCGCAGCACGGCCAGTGGCCGGCGCACGCGCACCTGCTGCGGGCGCAGCGAGGCAAAGACCAGCGGCAGCGCCAGCGCCAGCACGCCGGCCAGCAGCAGGTGGCCGGCGCTGAGCGAGTGGTTGAGCATCAGCCAGATCAGGAACAGCCCCAGCGACACCAGCGGCGCGGGCAATATCTTCTTCACGAGCTTGTTCTCCTCTTTGCGTGCCTCAGGGTTGCGCCGCTGCCGTGGCCGGCGCTACTTCGGCGGGGGCCGGGTTGGGCACGGCGCGTGTGCCCAGCACGGCGCGGACATAGGTCTGCGGGGCGTGCAGGGCGTCGGCGGCGGCCTGGGTGAAGCGCAGGGCTGGCTCGGCGCGCAGCGTCAGCGCGGTGCAGGCCAGCAGCAGCGCCGCCACCGGCAGGCCTTCCAGCACATGCAGGCGCGGCGCCAAGCGCTCGGACGCTGCCCAGAAATTGCGGATGCCGGTGCGGGTCAGGGCGGTGAGCGACAGCAGCCCGGTGCCGATCAGCAATGCCAGCAGCGTCCAGCCGGCCATGCCGGGCCGCACTCCGGCAGACGCGCCCAGGCCCAGTGGATTGAGCAGGGCCGTCAGCATGGCGAACTTGCCGACGAAGCCCGACAGCGGCGGCAGTCCGGCAATGACCAGCGTGCTGACCAGCCAGGCCAGGCCCAGCAGCGCGGCGGCGGCGGGGATGACGCGGCCCACCAGCACCTCCTCCTCGTCGTCCAGGTTCAGGCCGGGGCGCGGCACCAGCTCGGGCGTCAGAAAGGGCGCCTCGTCGCCGTCGTCGGCGCGCAGGGCCGTGCCGTCGATGCGCCAGCGCTCGATCAGGTCGGCCAGCAGGAACAGCGCGGCAATGGCCAGGGTCGAGCCGGGCAGGTAGTACAGCATGGCGGCGGTGAGCTGGTTCTGGCCAAAGCCCGTGGCCGCCAGCACCGTGCCCGAGGACAGTACGGCGGCAAAGCCGGCCAGCTGCACGGGCCGCTGAGAGGCCATCATGCCGATGGCGCCAAACGCCATGGTGACCATGCCGGCGCCTGTCAGCCACGGCCCGCCGAACAGCGCCGAAGCGCCGGCCTCGCTGCCGAACAGCAGCGTCCACAGGCGCAGCAGCGTGTAGATGCCGACCTTGGTCATGACGGCAAACAGCGCGCCTACCGGCGCCGTGGCTGCGCCATAGGCCGGCACCAGCCAGAAGTTGAGGGGCCACACGGCAGCCTTGATCAGGAAGGCCGTGGCCAGAATGGCGGCGGCGGCGTGCAGCAGGCCCACATCGCTGCCGGCCACCAGCGGCACGGCGCGCGCCAGGTCGGCCATGTTCAGCGTGCCGGTAATCCCATACAGCATGGACGCGCCGATCAGAAACAGCGAGGACGCCGCCAGGTTGATGGCGATGTAGTGCAGGCCCGACTGCACGCGCGTGCGCCCCGAGCCGTGCAACAGCAGCCCGTAAGAGGCAGCCAGCATGATCTCAAAGAACACGAACAGGTTGAACAGGTCGCCGGTCAGGAAGGCACCGGCCAGGCCCATCAGCTGCAGCTGGTACAGGGTGTGGAAATGCACGCCTGCGCGGTGCCAGCGCGTGCCGGCAAAAATGATGGCGCACAGGGCGATGGTGCTGGTCAGCGTCAGCATCAGCGCGGTCAGCCGATCGAGCACCAGCACGATGCCAAAGGGCGCTTCCCAGTTGCCCTGCAGATACACGCCCATGCCAGCTGGCGTGCTGGATTGGTGCGTCCAGCGCAGCAGCGCCAGGGCGATGAGCAGGCCCAGTGCGGTGGAGACGATGTTCAGGCCCAGCTTGAAGCGCTGGCGCTCCTCGCGCATGAGCAGCGTCAGCGTGGCCGTCAGCAGCGGCAGGGCGATGGGCGCCAGCATCAGGTGCGGCATCCAGCGTGCCGCCAGTTCGGCAAGAGCGGTCACGGCATCTCCTGGCTGTCATGGGCGTGCGTGCCGTCCACGTGGTCGGTGCCGCTGATGCCGCGCGAGGCCAGCAGCACCACCAGGAACAGCGCCGTCATGGCAAAGCCGATGACGATGGCGGTCAGCACCAGGGCCTGGGGCAGCGGGTCGGCGTAGTGCTGCAGGTCGGTCGGCACGCCGGGTGCGAGGACGGGCTCCTGCCCCTCGGCCAGGCCCAGGCGGCCCATGCTGAAGATGAACAGATTGACCGCATACGACAGCAGCGACAGGCCCAGGATGATCTGAAAGGTGCGCGGGCGCAGCAGCAGCCACACGCCCGAGCCGGTCAGCACGCCAATGGCCAGGGCCAGTATCAGTTCCATCAGCGTGCCTCCCGCACGGGTGTCGTGTCGTCGTCGTAGCTGACCAGTGTCGCCATGGCCAGTTGCTCTTCCTCCAGCAGCCGGGCATGCCAGCGGTGGCTGCGTACCGACTGGTGGGCAATCGCCGTCAGGATCAAGAGCGTGCTGCCGACTACCAGTGCAAATACCCCGGCGTCGAAGAACAGGGCGCTGGCGATGTGTAGTTCGCCGACTACCGGCAGTTGCAGCGATGCCATGTGGCTGGTCAGGAAGGGGTAGTCCAGCACTACCGCGCCCAGGCCGGTGCCCAGCGCCAGCAACATGCCGGTGGCGATCCAGCGGCGCGGGAACAGGCGCATGTGCGCCTCCACCCATTCGGTGCCGGAGATGATGTACTGCAGCACCAGCGCCACGGAAAACACCAGCCCGGCGACAAAGCCGCCGCCTGGCCTGTCGTGCCCGCGCAGGAACAGATAGATCGATACCAGCGCCGTGAAGGGCAGCAGCAGGCGCACCAGCACTGCCGGCACCATCAGGTAGCCGATGGCGGTGTCGGCGGCGTTGCGCGGATTCAGCAGGTCGGTCTGCAGGTCGGCGGGCAGGTAGCGCTGCTGCTCGGGCAGATCCATGGCCTCGCCGGCGGGGCGAAAGCGCCGCAGCAGCGCATAGACCGTGAGCGCCACCACGCCCAGCACGATGATCTCGCCAAAGGTGTCGAAGCCGCGGAAGTCCACCAGCATGACGTTGACCACGTTGGCGCCGCCGCCCTCGGGCAGGGCGCGTTCCAGGAAGAAGGTCGAGGTGCTGTCGGCAAATGGGCGGCTCATCATGGCAAAGGCCAGCCAGGCCATGCCGCCGCCTGCGGCCAGGGCGATCAAGAAGTCGCGTAGGCGGCGCGCGCGGGCGATCAGGGCGTGGGAGTCGGCCGCCGGCAGGGTGGCGTCGCGCCTGGGTAGCCAGCGCAGGCCCAGCAGGAACAGCACCGTGGTCACCACCTCTACCGACAGCTGGGTCAGCGCCAGATCGGGTGCCGAGAACCACAGAAAGGTGATGCACACGCACAAGCCCGCACCGCCCATGAAGACCAGCGCTGCCAGCCGGTGGTATTTGGCCTGCCAGGCCGTGGCCAGCGCGCACATGGCGCCCAGCAGCCACAGCAGTGCAAACGCGGGCGACAGCGGCAGTTGTGGGCGCACTGCGCCCTGCGTACCCACGGCAGGCAGCAGCGGCAGGGCGGCTGCGGCCAGCGTGGCCAGCACCAGCCACAGCATCTGCCATTGCAGCCGCCGGGTGGACAGCAGGCGCCGTGCCCGGCGGCTGCCATTGGTGGCCCAGGCCAGCAGCCACTCGAAGATGCGCTTGCCGCTGACGCGCGCCACCAGCGGCGCAGCCTCGACGCGCCCGGCCTCGCGCTGGCGGCGCAGGAACAGGTACAGCGCCGTGCCGCCACCCAGCGCCACGAAGCTCATGACCAGCGGTGCATTGACGCCGTGCCACAGTGCCAGGCTGAAGGGCGGCAATTCGCCGCCGACCACCGGCAGGGCGGCGGCGTCCAGGTAGCGGCCTATGGCCCAGGCCGGGAAGACGCCCACCACCAGGCAGATCAGCACCAGCAGCTCGACCGGCACGCGCATCCAGTGCGGCGGCTCGTGCGGCTCGTGCGGCAGGTCTGTCGCCGGCGGCCCGCCGAAGACATCGACCACAAAGCGCAGCGAATAGGCCACGCTGAACATGCCGCCCAGCGTGGCCGCTGTGGGCAGTGCCATGCCGACCAGGGGCGAGACGTCCAGATAGACCGTCTCGGCAAAAAACATTTCCTTGGACAGAAAGCCGTTGAGCAGGGGCACCCCGGCCATGGCGGCGCTGGCCACGGCAGCCAGCGTGGCGGTGATGGGCATCATCAGGCGCAGGCCCGACAGGCGGCGGATATCGCGCGTGCCGCTTTCGTGGTCGATGATGCCGGCGGCCATGAACAGCGAGGCCTTGAAGGTCGCGTGGTTGATGATGTGGAACACGGCGGCCACGGCGGCCAGGCGGCTGTTCAGTCCCAGCAGCAGCACGATCAGGCCCAGGTGCGAGATGGTCGAATACGCGAGCAAACCCTTGAGGTCGTTTTGGAACATGGCCGCGTAGCCGCCCACCAGGAAGGTACATACGCCAGCGCCGCCGACCAGCCAGAACCAGGCCTCGGTGTCGCCCATGACGGGCCACAGCCGCGCCAGCAAAAACACCCCGGCCTTGACCATGGTGGCCGAGTGCAGGTAGCTCGACACCGGCGTGGGCGCAGCCATGGCGTGCGGCAGCCAGAAGTGGAAGGGAAACTGCGCGCTTTTGGTGAAGGCGCCCAGCAGCACCAGCACCAGTGCCGTCAGGTACAGGGGATGGGCGCGCAGCAGCTCGGCGGATTGCAGCACGTGCTCCAGGTCGTAGCTGCCGACGATGTGGCCCATGACCAGCACGCCGGCCAGCAGGCACAGGCCGCCCGAGGCCGTCACGGTGAGCGCCATGCGCGCGCCGCGCCGGGCGTCCTCGCGGTGGTGCCAGTAGCCGATCAAGAGAAAGGAGAACAGGCTGGTCAGCTCCCAGAAGAAGACCAGCACGATCAGGTTACCCGACAGCACCACCCCGGCCATGGAGCCCATGAAGGCCAGCAGGAAGGAGAAAAAGCGCGGAACCGGATCGGCCGGCGACATGTAGTAGCGCGCATACAGCACCACCAGCGTGCCGATGCCGAAGACCAGCATGGCGAACATCCAGGCAAAGCCGTCCATGCGGATGGTCAGCTGCAGGCCCAGCGCGGGCAGCCAGTCGATGTCCTGGCGCAGCACGCCGCCATCTTCGATGGCCGGGAAGGACAGGGCTGTCCAGACAGTGCAAAAAAGCGCGATCACTCCGGCCAGGGTGGATTCGGTATTGCGCGCGTTGGCCGGCAGCACGGCAGCCAGCAGGCTCCCGGCGAAGGGCAGCAGGACAAGGAAGACCAGGGACATAGGAGCGCGCATTTTAGGGGCAGGCGCGCCCCGGCCCTGCTATGAAAAGCAAAGCGGTGGGCGCGCTGCCGGTACGGGCCGCCCGCTCAATTGCCGGGAAATTGCGGGTGGCTCGCCAATGCCAGCCCGCGCAGGCCATCCTCAGCGCCGGGTGGCGCGGCAGGCCCGGGCCAAGCCTGGCCCTGCACGCGCAAACCCTGCTCGGACAGCCGGGCCGCCGTCGCCGGGCCTATGCCCTTGACCCGGCCCAGAAAATCCCCCCAGTCATCAAAGGTCTTGGCCCGGCGCGCCGCCAGGATGCGTCCGGAAATGACCGGCCCGATGCCGATCAGGCCATCGAGCTGGGCCTCGCTGGCCTGGTTGACTTCCAGCGTGGCGCTGGCCGGGGTCGGTTGCGGCCCGGCTGCCCCAGCCGGCCCGGCCGGCAGCAGCCAGAGCATGGTCAGCAACAGCCCGCCCAGCAGCACAGTGAATCTGGTACGCAAGCGCATGACGGCAACCTCCCGCAGGGTGTGGATGAAGCCCGCAATGTGCCTGCGTGGCGCCGGCGTGGCAATGACGCGGCAGTGGCGGCGCTACAACTCCTCGACGCGCCGCGCCGGGTAGCTGTCCCAGCTCTGGCAGCCCGGACACTGCCAGAAATGCTGGCGCGCCTCGAAGCCGCAGGCCGCACAGCGGTAGCGCGTCAGGGGCCGACTGGCGTGCTCCAGCGCGCGCTGCACCTGCGGATGGAACTGCTGCTGGGCCAATTCTTCGCCGGCCAGCCAGCGGGTGGCGGCGACCAGCGAAGGCTCGTGCTCCAGGTGGCGCACGTACCAGTTGCGCGCCTGCGTGCCGTTGGTGCCGGCGCTCTCCAGGGCCACGATGGCGTCCAGCAGATCCAGCGCCGGCATGTCCTGGTAGCGCTGCACCAGCAGGGCGTGGGCCGCGTCCAGCTGCCCGCTGGCGCTGGCCACTTCGACCAGCAGCGCAGCCGCCAGCGGCAAGGCCGCCGGGGCGGCCTCGGCCAGCTCGTGCAGCACGTGCCAGGCGGCGCCAGCGTCGCCCATGCGCTGGTGCAGCCGGGCCAGCTCGATGCGCGCGCGCGCGGCCTGGGGAGCGGCTTCGACGGCCTTGTGCAGCAGGGTCTGGGCGGCTTCGAGTTCGCCCCGGGCAGTGCAGGTCAGGGCCTGTTCGCACAGGTAATGCGCTTGGCGTGTGCCGAAGTCGCCCTGCTGCGCGGCCTGCATACGCCGGGCGATGTCGCTGGCGTGCGGCCAGTCGCGCGAGCGCTCGTAGATGGCCAGCAGCGCCATGCGCGCCTGCGCCTCGAAGGGCGTGCCCTCCAGGCGGCGCAGGGCGTCTTCGGCGCGGTCGAGCAGTCCGGCCTTGAGAAAGTCCAGCGCCAGCGCGTGCTGGGCGCGTTCGCGGTCGGCGCGCGAGAGGTCGCCGCGCGCCAGCAGATGCTCATGCACGCGCACGGCGCGGTTGTATTCACCCCGGCGCCGGAACAGGTTGCCCAGGGCAAAGTGCAGCTCGGTCGTGTCCGGGTCGTTCTGCACGGCCTCGATGAAGGCGTCGATGGCCTGATCCTGCTGTTCGTTGAGCAGATAGTTCAGGCCCTTGAAATACGCCTTGGGCGCGCGCCGGCTGTCCTGGCGCACCTGGCGCAAGTCCAGCCGAGAGGCCAGCCAGCCCAGGCCGAAGGCGATCGGCAGGCCCAGCAGGATCCAGTTCAGGTCAAAGTCCATGCAGCGGCGACGGCACCAGGGCGGCTTCGGTCTCGGGAGTGGGGGCGGCTGGCGACTGCGCTGGCGCTGGGGCGCTGGCGCGGCGTGCGGCGCTGCGGTGGCTCCACCAGCGCGGCACCATGCCCAGCGCACCCACCGCTACGCCCAGGGCAAAGGCACTGAGTACCACCAGCACCAGCGGCGCCGTCCAGTGCGTGCCGAAGAAGAAATGCACGGTGGCGCTTTGCTGGTTGTTCAGCGCAAAGGCGAACAGGGTAAAAAAAATGGCTGCCTTGAGCAGCCACAGGAGGTATTTCATTGCAGACATCGCTTCGTCAGGCCGGCGCCATTTTACGGGTACCGGATGTTTTCAATGAAATCTGCCTCAAACCCTTGTCTAGCAAGCGTTGGGAGCTATATTTTGAGGAGCATCCGTGATGGTGCTCTCATGGCTGCGGGCTGGCGCCCTGATCGACCGCTTCACGCAAGGCCTTGCCGGGCTTGAAGTGCGGCACGCGCTTTTGCGGGATGGGCACGGCCTCGCCGGTGCGTGGGTTGCGGCCCATGCGCGGCGGGCGGTGGGTCACGGAAAAACTGCCGAAACCCCGGATTTCGATGCGCTGTCCGCTCACCAGAGCATCGCTCACGGCATCCAGGATGGTCTTGACGGCCAGCTCGGCATCGCGCTGCGTGAGCTGGGCAAAGCGCGCCGCAAGTTCATCGACGAGATCGGATCGGGTCATGCTGCTGGCCTGTACGAAAGTGGGAGGGCATGAAGAGAAACGGGCACCCCAGGTGCCCGCTGCGAAGGCCGGCGCAGGAGCAACGGCCAGAACCGGGTCGAGAGGCGCAGGCCGCGAGCAGCCTGTGCCTTGACCGGGGTGTGGATTACTTGTCCGAGCTGTCCAGCTTGGCGCGCAGCAGAGCACCCAGGCTGGTCGTGCCGGCGTTTTCCTTGGCCGACTGGGCCGACAGGTGGGCCATGGCGCCTTGCTCGTCGGCCATGTCCTTTTGCTTGATGGACAGCTGGATGTTGCGCGTCTTGCGATCGACGTTGACCACCACGGCGCTGACCTCGTCGCCTTCCTTGAGCACGTTGCGGGCATCTTCCACGCGGTCGCGCGAGATTTCCGAGGCGCGCAGGTAGCCCACGATGTCGTTGCCCAGGTCGATCTCGGCGCCGCGTGCGTCCACGGTCTTGACCGTGCCGGTCACGACCTGGCCCTTGTCGTTCACCGTCACGAAAGTCGTGAACGGATCCTGGTCAAGCTGCTTGATGCCCAGGCTGATGCGCTCGCGATCCACATCGACGGCCAGCACGATGGCCTCGACTTCCTGGCCCTTCTTGTAGTTGCGCACGGCGGCTTCGCCGGGCTCGTTCCAGGACAGGTCGGACAGATGCACCAAGCCGTCGATGCCGGCAGCCAGGCCGACGAAGACGCCGAAGTCGGTGATCGACTTGATGGGGCCCTTGACGCGGTCGCCGCGCTTGGTGTTCTGCGCGAATTCCTGCCAGGGGTTGGCCTTGCACTGCTTCATGCCCAGGCTGATGCGGCGCTTGTCCTCGTCGATGTCCAGCACCATGACTTCGACCTCATCGCCCAGGGACACCAGCTTGTTGGGCGCGACGTTCTTGTTGGTCCAGTCCATCTCGGAGACGTGAACCAGGCCTTCGATGCCGGGCTCCAGCTCCACAAACGCGCCGTAGTCGGCGATGTTGGTGACCTTGCCGAACAGGCGTGTGCCCGAGGGGTAGCGGCGCGACACGCCCAGCCAGGGGTCGTCGCCCATTTGCTTGAGGCCCAGCGAGACGCGGTTCTTCTCGGTGTCGAAGCGCAGGATCTTGGCGGTGAGTTCCTGGCCGGCGTGTACCACCTCGGAGGGGTGGCGCACACGGCGCCAGGCCATGTCGGTGATGTGCAGCAGGCCGTCGATGCCGCCCAGATCCACGAAGGCACCGTACTCGGTGATGTTCTTGACCACGCCGTTGACGATGGCGCCTTCCTTGAGCGTCTCCATCAGCTTGGCGCGCTCTTCGCCCATCGAGGCCTCGACCACGGCGCGGCGCGAGAGCACCACGTTGTTGCGCTTGCGGTCGAGCTTGATGACCTTGAACTCCAGGGTCTTGTTCTCGTAGGGGGTCAGATCCTTGACCGGGCGCGTGTCGATCAGCGAGCCGGGCAGGAAAGCGCGGATGCCGTTGACCAGCACCGTCAGGCCGCCCTTGACGCGGCCCGAGGTCGTGCCGGTCACGAAGTCGCCCGACTCCAGCGCCTGCTCCAGCGCCAGCCAGGAGGCCAGGCGCTTGGCGGTGTCACGGCTCAGGATGGTGTCGCCGTAGCCGTTTTCGATCGAGCCGATGGCGACGGAGACAAAGTCGCCCACCTGGACTTCGATCTCGCCCTG
The DNA here is from genome assembly GCF_017811175.1 of Melaminivora jejuensis. NCBI lineage: Bacteria > Pseudomonadati > Pseudomonadota > Betaproteobacteria > Burkholderiales > Comamonadaceae > Melaminivora > Melaminivora jejuensis. The sequence continues at coordinate 1,383,690 of NZ_JACWIJ010000002.1, read as the reverse complement.
GTCGTTCTTGAATTCGTCGATGGGCACATAGGCTTCGGACTTGAGGCCGGCGTTCACGACGACGAAGTTGTGCTCCACGCGCACGACTTCAGCGGTGATGACCTCGCCCGGGCGCATTTCCGTGCGTTGCAGCGACTCTTCGAACAGGGCGGCAAAAGATTCAGACATGTGGTTCCTTGGCCACGAGACAGGTTTCCACGGGCACCATTGCCCGTGTTGCTATGGCTGTCTGTGGGGGTGTTTGCGGCTGTTGCGCCGCAGGGGTTGAAGGTGGCAAACCGCCCGGGGCAAAGGCCGCCGGGAGGGCGAAGAACCAGCCTTCGGGTGTGCTCAGAAGGGCTGGCGCGCCTGCCACCAGTCCAGCACCTGCGCCGTGGTCTGATCGACCGACAGCAGCGAGTTGTCCAGCGGCAAGGCGTCTTCGGCGGGCTTGAGGGGCGAGGCGCTGCGGCTTGCATCGCGCGCGTCGCGCGCTTCAAGGTCTGCGCGAAGGTCGGCAATTGTACTGACAATGCCCTTGGCAATCAATTGCCTGTGCCGCCGCTCGGCGCGCACGGCGGCGCTGGCGGTGAGGAAGACCTTGAGCGGCGCGCCAGGGAAGATGGCCGTGCCCATGTCGCGCCCGTCGGCCACCAGGCCGGGCAGGCGGCGAAAGGCCAGTTGCAGCGCCACCAGTGCCGCGCGCACCTGGGGCAGGGCGGACACGCGCGAGGCGTTCATGCCCACTTCCTCGGTGCGGATGGCCTCGGTGATGTCGTCGCCGGCCAGCCAGATGCGGCCAGCGTCGAAGCGCACCGGCAGGCTGCGCGCCAGCTCGGCCAGTTGCGACTCGCGTTGCGCCTCGATGGCGATGCCGGCGCGCATGGCGGCCAGCGCCGTGGTGCGGTACATGCTGCCCGAGTCCAGGAAGTGGTAGCCCAGCTGTTGCGCCACGCTGGCCGCCAGCGTGCCCTTGCCCGAAGCCGTGGGGCCGTCGATGCAGATGACCGGGATGCACTCGGGCGCGGCCTGAGCCACGGAAAACAGCGCTTCGAAATAATCCGGAAAGGTCTTGCCCACGCAGCGCGGGTCTTCGATGCGCACCGGCAGCCCGGCCGGGTTGAAGGCGGCGAGCGAGAAACACATGGCGACGCGGTGGTCGTCATAGGTGTGGATGCTGGCGGCGCGCCAGTCGGCCGCAGCGCGCAGGGGATGGACGCGCAGCCAGTCGGCGCCTTCCTCCACGCTGGCGCCCAGCTTGCGCAGCTCGCGCGCCATGGCGGCGATGCGGTCGGTCTCCTTGACGCGCCAGCTGGCGATGTTGCGCAAGGTGCTCGGGCCGTCGGCGTACAGCGCCATGACGGCCAGCGTCATGGCCGCGTCGGGGATGTGGTTGCAGTCCAGCTCGATGGCCTTGAGCGGCCAGGCGCCGCGCTCGACCTGCAGCCAGCCGGGGCCGCCCTGCACGCGCGCACCCATGGCCTGCGCGGCTTCGATGAAGCGGATATCGCCCTGGATGGAATCCAGCCCGACGCCCAGGATTTTCAAGGGATTTTGGCTGCCAGGCGGCGCCGCCAGTGCGCCAAGTGCTATGAAATAGCTAGCGGAAGAGGCATCTGCCTCGACATGGATGCTGCCGGGCGAGGTGTAGCGGCTGCCCGCCGGAATGGTGAAGCGCTGCCAGCCGTCGCGCTGCACGGCGATGCCAAAGCGCGCCAACAGCTCCAGCGTGATGTGGATGTAGGGCTGGGAGATCAGCTCGCCCACGACCTCGATGGCGATGGCCTGCTCGCGCGCCGCCAGCGGCAAGGCCAGCAGCAGCGCCGTCAGGAACTGGCTGGATACGTCGCCGCGCACGCGGATCGGGGCGTCCAGCGCCAGCGGCGGCACGCCCGCGCCGTGGGCGATGCGCAGCGGCGGATAGCCCTCCTGGCCCAGGTAGTCGATGGCGCAGCCGAGCTGGCGCAGCGCATCGACCAGGTCGCCGATGGGGCGCTCGTGCATCCGCGCGATGCCCGACAGCTGGTACTCGCCGCCCAGCAATGCCAGCGCCGCCGTCAGCGGGCGCATGGCAGTGCCGGCGTTGCCCAGGAACAGGCTGGCGGGCGAGTGCGGCTCGCGTCCGCCCAGGCCGGTGATATGGACTGGGGCGCTGGCCGGGTTTTGCGGCTCCTGCACGTCGCAGCCGATCTGGCGCAGCGCATCGAGCATGACGCGCGTGTCGTCCGAGGCCAGCAGGTCATGCACCTCGGTCGTGCCCTCGCTCAGGGCGGCCAGCAGCAGCACGCGGTTGGAGATGCTCTTGGAGCCGGGCAGCCGGACGCTGCCGCCAGCGCCGAGCAGCGGCGGTACATCGAGAAACGCAGTGGTGTACATCAGTGATCCGAAGGCAGGGCGGCATCGCCCAGGCGCCAGCGCGCACGCGAGGTGCTGGCCAGCGTGATCAGGTCTTGCAAAAGCTGGGCATCCCCGGCGCGCATGGCCTGCTGGAACTGCTCCAGCGCGCCGGCGAAGTGCTGCGCCTGCGCCAGCACCTGCTCGCGGTTGGCCAGCAGCACGTCACGCCACAGCACCGGGTCGGCGGCGGCAATGCGGGTGAAGTCGCGAAAGCCCGGCCCGGCCATGGCCAGCAGGCGCTCGGCGTCGGGCTGGGCGTTGATGCCGCCCATGGTGGCAAAAGCCAGCAGGTGGGGCAGGTGGCTGACGGCAGCCAGGGCAGCATCGTGCAGCTCGGGCGCCATGCGGGCGACCCGGCAGCCCAGCGCGCGCCACAGGTCTTCGGCGCGCTGGAGCTGGGTGGCCAGGGTGCGCTCGGTGGGCGTCAGGATGACCTGGGCGCCCTGGTACAGCCCGGCGTCGGCGTGCTCGACCCCGGCGGCCTCGCGCCCGGCAATCGGGTGGGCCGGCACGAAGGAGCCGATGCGCTCGCGCAGCGCATCCTGCGCGGCCTGCACCACATCCGTCTTGGTCGAGCCGACATCCATGACCAGCGTCTGCGGCGTGACCAGGTGCCGGATGGCCTTGAGCGTCGCTCCGGTGGCGGCTACCGGCACGGCCAGCAGCACCAGATCGGCTCCGGCCACGGCCAGCAGGGCCGAGGGCGCCTCGATGTCGATCACGCCCATCTGGCGCGCCCGCTCGGTGGTCGAGGGCGATTTGCTGTAGCCCACCACGCGCTGCACCAGGCCGGCGCGCTTGCACGCCAGGGCGAACGAGCCGCCCATCAGGCCGCAGCCAATCAGTCCCAGTTGCTCGAACATGTCACGCTGCCACGGGGTAGGTGCCCAGCACCTTGTAGAAGGCGGCGAGCTGCTGCAGCTCGCCCAGGGCGGCGGCCACGTTGGCCTGCGCCGGATGGCCCTCGATATCGATGTAGAAGTAATACTCCCACTGGCCGGTGCGCGCCGGGCGCGACTCGAAGCGCGTCATGGACACGCCGTGCTTCTTGAGCGGCACCAGCAGGTCATGCACTGCCCCTGGGCGGTTGGGCACGGAGATGATGATGCTGGTGCAATCCTTGCCCGAAGGCGCAGGCGTCGCCAGCGTGTGCGGCAGGCAGATGATGGCAAAGCGCGTGCGGTTGTAGGCGTCGTCCTGGATGGCGCGCGCCACCACATGCAGGCCGTATTGCTGCGCTGCGCGTTCGCTGGAAATGGCGGCCCAGGCCGGATTGGTGGCGGCCAGGCGCGCGCCTTCGGCGTTGCTCGATACCGGGCGGCGCTCGGCGTGCGGCAAGTGCTTGGCCAGCCAGGCGTGGCACTGCGCCAGTGCCTGCGGGTGCGCCAGCACGGCCTCGATGCCCTCGGCCGAAGGACTTTGGCGCAGCAGGTTGTGGCGCACCAGCAGGCTGACCTCGCCGACCACATGGCAGGGCGTGTGCAGAAACATGTCCAGAGAGCGCGTGACCACGCCCTCGTTGGAGTTTTCCACCCCGACCACGCCATACTGCGCGCCCCCTGCCGCCGTGGCGTGGAAGACTTCGTCGAAGCTGTTGCAATACATCAGGTCGGCTGCGCCGCCGAAGTATTCGATGGCCGCAGCCTCGCAGAACGTGCCTTCCGGGCCGAGTACGGCCACGCGCTGGGGCGACTCCAGCGCCAGACAGGCCGACATGATCTCGCGCCAGATGGCCGAGACATGCGCGCCCTTGAGCGGGCCGGGGTTGGCGGTGGTGATTCTTTCGATGACCTGGGCCACCCGATCCGGGCGGAAAAACGGCGTGCCCTCGCGCTTTTTCAGCTCGCCCACTTGCTCGGCCACCCGGGCGCGCTGGTTGAGCAGGGCAAGGAGCTGCTGATCGAGGCTGTCGATCTGCACACGCAGGCTGGCAAGGTCGGGCGAGGCGGAGGGTGTGGTCATCGGTGGGCAGGGCGGGGCTGGCGGGGCCGGGTGGCCCGCGCTGGCACTCGTTCGTGGTCTGTTGGAAGGGCGACTGGCTGCAGGCGCTGGCGGGATCAGGCGTGCAGCCGCTCGAATTCTTGCATGTAGGCGATCAGGGCTTCGACACCCGCCATGGGCATGGCGTTGTAGAGACTGGCGCGCATCCCGCCTACGGACTTGTGGCCCTTGAGCTGCAGCAGGCCGCGCTCGCGCGCGCCGGTCAGGAAGGCGTCGTTGCGGCTCTCGTCGCGCAGGAAGAACGGGATGTTCATGCGCGAGCGTGCGTTGGCTGCGACCTTGTTCAGGTACAGCTGCGAGCCGTCGATGTAGTCGTACAGGCGCTGCGCCTTGGCCTGGTTGCGCAGCTCCATCGCGGCCACGCCGCTGGCGTTGCCCTCGCGCTGGCGCCTGAGCCACTGGAAGGTGAGGCCGGCGATGTAGATGCCCCAGGTGGGGGCGTGTTGTACATGGAGCGGTTGTCGGCCACCAACTGGTAGTCGAAGGCACTCGGGCAGGCCGGCAGGGCGTGGCCCAGCAAATCCTCGCGCACGATGACCAGCGTCAGGCCGGCGGGGCCGAGATTTTTCTGCGCGCCACCGAAAGCCAGGCCGACGCGCGACCAGTCCACCGGGCGCGAGGCGACATGCGACGAAAAATCGATGACCAGCGGTGCATCGCTGCCCAGGGCCTTGAGGTCGGGCAGCTCGTGGTATTCGATGCCGTGGATGGTCTCGTTGCTGCAGATGTGGACATAGCTGGCGCCACGGCTGAGCTGCCAGCTGGCCGGGTCGGGCAGGGTGGTGAAGCTGCTGTCTTCGCTGGAGGCGGCGGTGTGTACCTCGGCGGCGTATTTCAGCGCTTCCTTGCGCGACTTCTGGCTCCAGGCACCGGTGACCACGAAGTCCACCGTGGCAGCGCGCGACAGGTTCAGCGGCACGATGGCGTTCTCGGCCAGGCCGCCGCCCTGCATGAACAGGATCTTGAAGTGCTCGGGCACGGCCAGCAGTTCGCGCAGGTCGCTTTCCGCCTGCTCATAGATGGCGATGAACTCCTTGCCCCGGTGGCTCATCTCCATGACGCCCATGCCGCTGCCGTGCCAGTCGAGCATCTCGGTGGCGGCGCGTTGCAGCACTTCTTCGGGGATGGCCGCCGGGCCGGCGGAGAAGTTGTAGGGACGATTCATATGGAAAATTTGAATGAAATACTGCTTTTGACCAAGCTGGGCAAGCGCTGGTAGCTATATTTTTAATAGCTTACAGACAGAGCGATCCGGCGGCTCATTCCTGCGCTGGCGGCTGGGCGGAGTCTTCCTGGCTGCCGGCCGGTGTGTCGCTGCCCTGCGTATCGCCCTGTACATCGCCTTCAGCATCGCTTTGCGCGTCGTTTTCCACGATGCGCTGCAGACCGGACAGGCGTGCGCCGTCGTCCAGCGCGATCAGCGTCACGCCCTGGGTGGCGCGGCCCAGCTCGCGGATCTCCGCCACGCGCGTGCGCACCAGCACCCCGGTGTCGGTGATCAGCATGATCTCGTCGTCCTCGCGCACCAGGGTGGCGGCGACGACGCGGCCATTGCGCTCGGATTGCTGGATGGCGATCATGCCCTTGGTGCCACGGCCATGGCGCGTGTATTCGCCAATCGGCGTGCGCTTGCCGAAGCCGTTTTCGGTGGCGGTGAGCACGGCCTGCGTCTCATCCTCGGCCACCAGCATGGCGATCACGCTCTGGCCCTCCTCCAGCGTCATGCCCTTGACGCCGCGCGCGTTGCGGCCCATGGGGCGCACGTCGTTCTCGTCGAAGCGCACGGCCTTGCCGCCGTCGGAAAACAGCATCACGTCGTGCTGGCCGTCCGTGAGCGCTGCGCCGATCAGATAGTCGCCCTCGTCCAGGCCCACGGCGATGATGCCGACCTTGCGCGGGTTGGAGAACTCCGACAGAGCCGTCTTCTTGACCGTGCCCATGCTGGTGGCCATGAAGATGTAGTGATCCTGCGGGAAGTGCCGCATGGCACCCGTGAGCGGCAGCACCACGTTGATCTTCTCGCCCTCTTGCAGCGGGAACATGTTGACGATGGGCCGCCCGCGCGAGCCGCGCGAGCCGGCGGGCACCTCCCACACTTTCAGCCAGTACATCCGCCCACGGTTGGAAAAGCACAGGATCCAGTCGTGCGTGTTGGCGATGAAGAGCTGGTCGATCCAGTCGTCTTCCTTGGTCTGCGTGGCCTGCTTGCCGCGCCCGCCGCGCCGCTGGGCGCGGTACTCGGACAGGGGCTGGCTCTTGATGTAGCCACTGTGGCTGAGGGTGACCACCATGTCGGTGGGCGTGATCAGGTCTTCGGTGGACAGATCCTGCGCGCTGTGCTCGATGGTGCTGCGGCGCGCGCCCAGGCGGGTCTGGCCGAATTCGGTGCGCAGGGCGGTGAGTTCGCCGCCGATGATGGTCGAGACGCGCTCGGGGCGTGCCAGGATGTCCAGCAGATCGTCGATCTGTGCCATGACATCCTTGTATTCGGCGACGATCTTGTCCTGCTCCAGCCCGGTGAGGCGCTGCAGGCGCATCTGCAGGATCTCCTGCGCCTGGGTGTCGGACAGCCGGTACAGGCCGCCGGTCTGCATACCGTACTCGCGCTCCAGGCTCTCGGGGCGGTAGTCGTCGGCATTCACGGTGCCGCCATCGGTGCGGGTGCGCGTCAGCATCTCACGCACCAGCTGGCTGTCCCAGGCGCGGCTCATCAGCTCGGCGCGTGCCACGGGTGGTGTGGGCGCCTGCCGGATGATGTGGATGAACTCGTCAATGTTGGCCAGCGCCACCGCCAGGCCTTCCAGCACGTGGCCGCGCTCGCGCGCTCGGCGCAGCTCGAACACCGTGCGCCGCGTGACCACCTCGCGGCGGTGCTGCAGGAAGACGACGATCAGATCCTTCAGGTTGCACAGGCGCGGCTGGCCATCGACCAGGGCCACCATGTTCATGCCGAAGGTGTCCTGCAGCTGGGTCTGCTTGTAGAGGTTGTTCAGCACCACCTCGGGCACTTCGCCGCGCTTGAGCTCGATCACCAGGCGCATGCCGGACTTGTCCGACTCGTCCTGGATGTGGCTGATGCCTTCGAGCTTTTTCTCATGCACCAGCTCGGCCATGCGCTCTTGCAGCGTCTTCTTGTTGACCTGGTAGGGCAGCTCATCGACGATGATGGCCTGGCGCTGGCCGCGGTCGATGTCTTCGAAATGCACCTTGGCGCGCATGACCACGCGCCCGCGACCCGTGCGATAGCCTTCCTTGACGCCGTTGATGCCGTAGATGATGCCGGCAGTAGGGAAGTCCGGCGCCGGCACGATCTCCATCAGCTCGTCGATCGTGGCCTCGGGGTGGCGCAGCAAATGCAAACAAGCGTCCACCACCTCATTGAGGTTGTGCGGCGGGATGTTGGTCGCCATGCCCACGGCGATGCCGGCGCTGCCGTTGACCAGCAGGTTGGGCAGGCGGCTGGGCAGCACCAGTGGCTCGGTTTCGCTGCCGTCGTAGTTGGGGCCGAAGTCCACCGTTTCCTTGTCGATGTCGGCCAGCATCTCGTGGGCGATCTTGGCCAGGCGGATTTCGGTGTAGCGCATGGCGGCGGCGTTGTCGCCGTCCACCGAGCCGAAGTTGCCCTGGCCATCGACCAGCATGTGGCGCAGCGAGAAATCCTGCGCCATGCGTACGATGGTGTCGTACACCGCGATGTCGCCGTGCGGGTGGTACTTGCCGATCACGTCGCCGACGATACGGGCGGACTTCTTGTAGGGCCGGTTCCAGTCGTTGTTCAGCTCGTGCATGGCGTAGAGCACGCGCCGATGCACGGGCTTGAGGCCGTCGCGTGCATCCGGCAGCGCCCGGCCCACGATCACGCTCATGGCGTAATCGAGGTAGCTGCGCCGCATCTCCTCTTCCAGGCTGATGGGTAGGGTCTCTTTGGCGAACTGATTCATGGTGGCTGACGAAAGGCTGGGCAGGCAGGACGGTAACCGGGCATTCTAGGCGCTGCGCCTTGTCGCAGTCGCGCAACATAATGCCGGGATTGCGCTGCAGTCCTACGGCTGGCACCCGGGCGGGCCGCCTCGTGCTTGTTACGTATGGCACAATGATTTCAGCGTTTTTAGTGATGGTCACTGACGACGTCCATTCAATTCGCAGCGCGGCTGCGCCTTTATCCCCAAGAGGAGAACCATGAAGAAACTGAACAAAGTGGCGATACTGTTGGCCTCTGCCGTGCTTGCTACCTCGGCTGGTGCCCAAATCAAGGCTGCCGATGGCGGCAAAACCATCGACAACTGGCAAAACGGCACGGGCGAGTTGGTCTGGAAAAACGGCACCAACGAGCTGTGCTGGCGTGATGCCAACTGGACGCCTGCCACGGCGGCCGAAGGCTGCGACGGAGCCTTGGTGAAGGCTGCTGCCCCGGCCCCCGCTCCTGCAGTGACCCCGGCTGCTCCGGTCGCAACGCCTCCGGCACCGGCTCCCGCGCCTGCGCCCGCTGCTGCCAGCAAGGTGACCTACGCCGCTGACGCTTTCTTCGACTTCGATAAGTCCGTCCTCAAGCCCGAAGGCAAGGCCAAGCTGGACGATCTGGTCTCCAAGGTCAAGGGCATCAACCTGGAAGTGATCATCGCCGTCGGCCACACCGACTCCATCGGCACCGACGCCTACAACCAGAAGCTGTCCGTGCGCCGCGCCGAAGCCGTGAAGGCCTATCTGGTCTCCAAGGGCATCGAGAAGAACCGCGTGTACACCGAAGGCAAGGGCGAGAAGCAGCCCGTGGCCGACAACCGCACCGCCGAGGGTCGCGCCAAGAACCGCCGCGTGGAAATCGAAGTGGTGGGCACCCGCGCCAACTGATCTTCGTTCAGTGACCAGAAAAAGCCCCGGCGACGGGGCTTTTTTTTCGTCTGCCTCGATTCGTGTAGACAATGCTGTCATGACCGAAAACGTGAACGCCGACCCTGCAGAGCTAGCGAAATTCTCCGAACTGGCGCACCGCTGGTGGGATGCGGATGGTGAATTCCGCCCCTTGCACCAGATCAATCCCTTGCGCCTCGACTGGATCGGCCAGCACCGCCCCCTGGCTGGCCAGTGCGTGCTGGACGTGGGCTGTGGAGGCGGCATCCTGTCGGACTCCATGGCGCGCAGCGGAGCCGACGTGCTGGGCATTGATCTGGCCAGCAAGGCGCTGCGGGTGGCGAAACTGCACGCGCTGGAGGCCCAGACACCCCGGGTCCGCTATCGGGAGATCAGCGTCGAGGCCCTGGCGCAGGAAGCTCCGACATCCTTCGATGTCGTCACCTGCATGGAGATGCTAGAACACGTTCCCGACCCGCAGTCGGTCGTGAAGGCCTGCGCCCTGTTGCTCAAGCCGGGTGGCTGGGCCTTCTTCTCGACCATCAACCGGAACCCGAAGTCTTTTGTGCAAGCCATCGTGGGCGCTGAATACATTCTCGGCATGTTGCCCCGGGGCACCCATGAATACGCAAAATTCATCCAGCCCAGCGAACTTGCCGCCGCCTGCCGCTCGGCAGGGTTGACCGTCGTGGATATGCGAGGCATGCAATACAACCCGATCACGGCCCGCTACTGGCTCAGCAGCGATACCAGCGTGAACTATTTGCTGGCCACCACAAGGCCTGCAGCATGAGTGCTCTCGACTGGAGCCGCACCCAGGCTGTGCTTTTCGATCTGGATGGAACCCTGATCGACAGCGCCCCCGATCTGGGGCGGGCGGCCAACAACTTGCGCATCGCACGTGGCCTGTCCGAACTGCCATTGGATAGCTATCGCGCCATGGCTGGAGCCGGAGCACGCGGCATGCTTGGCATTGCCTTTGGCCTGACCCCGGAGGATCTGCAATTCCCCGGCCTGCGTGAAGAGTTCTTCGACAGTTATGAGCGCTGCATCCACGACCAGACCCGGGTCTTCGATCAGATCGAGGAGCTGATCGCCCGTCTGGAAGGCAGCTCGCTTGCCTGGGGTGTGGTGACCAACAAGGCTAGCCGCTTCACGAGCCTGATCGCCCAGCGCATGAAACTGTTCGATCGTGCAGCCGTCATCGTGAGCGGTGACACCACCCCGCACATCAAGCCGCACCCGGCGCCGCTCCTGGAAGCAGTCAGGCATCTTGGCATTGCTGCGGACGGCTGCATCTACGTCGGCGATGACCTGCGTGACGTCCAGGCCGGCAAGGCAGCCGGCATGGGCACTGTAGCTGCCCTCTACGGCTACCTGGGGCAGGACGCCGAAGCCACGACCTGGGGGGCTGACGCCACCATCAATCAACCCCTCGAACTCTTGAACTTGCTGAAATTGACCTAAAATCGACTGCATGGGGCTGTCCTGGTTTCGACGTGGGTTCGGAATCGGAGTGGTGCATGTCGAGCTTGAGTGACGCTCGTAAATCTCCATTCGACAAAGTAACTGCAAACGACGAACGTTTCGCACTCGCCGCTTAAATACCGGTGAGCCTTGCAACAGCACGCTGATGGGCTGGGCAAGGGGGTAGCAATACCTCCCGGCTGCAAGGGAATTCACATCAGCTGGCCTTCTGCCGGGTACCTTGGCAGGGGGCGAGATCCAAGGGTACTGGCTTGCTGCACAGCGTGCGTCTGCGCGGTGCAGGAGGCGAGATTCAAATCAGAGCGCTAAACATGTAGATCTGCCCGAAGAAGGCTTGCGGACGCGGGTTCGATTCCCGCCAGCTCCACCATCCACCAAAAAAAAGGCCGCCAAGGAACACCACCTGGCGGCCTTTTTCATTGGTAAATCAGGCACTTACGCAGCAGGAAGGCTTTGTTGCACAAATCGCCTCGCTGCCACGCGCAGACTGACGGCGTGACAGAAGCGAAGAGAAGGCAGCGGAGCAAGTACCGCACGACGAACTGGAAAGCGTACAACGCGGCGCCGAAGGCGCGAGGCTCGCTGACGATGTGGCTGGATCAGGGCATGCAGTGGCTTGGCACGCCGAGTGGCAAGCGCGGACGCAGCCCGACCTTCTCGGACGCGGCCATCCAGTTCTGCCTGAGCATCAAGAGCCTGTTCGGCCAGCCCTTGCGCCAGGCGCTTGGCATGGTGCAAAGCCTGCTGCGGCTGGCCAAGCTGGACTGGCCAGTGCCTGACTTCAGCACGGTCTGCCGACGCCACAAGACCTTGCAGGTCGAACTCAGCTACCAGCGCCCCCAGTGGCCGCTGCAGTTGCTGGTGGACAGCACCGGCATCCAGTTCCTGGGCGAAGGTGAGTGGAAACGCAACAAGCATGGTGCCGAGTATCGGCGCGAATGGCGCAAAGTCCATCTGGGCATCGACGCCACGAGCCTGCAGATACGCGCCATCGAGGTGACCAGCAACGCCATCGGAGACGCACCGATGCTGCCCGAGTTGCTGGCCCAGATTGCCGCCGACGAGCCCATCGAAAGCGTCTGTGCGGATGGTGCCTACGACACGCGAGGCTGCCTGGACGCCATTGCCCAACGGCAGGCGATGGCGGTGATCCCGCCGCGCAAGAACGCCAGCCATTGGAAGAAGTCCAGTCCGGGCTGGGCGCACCGCAACGAAGCCATTGCTGCGTGCAAGCGCCTGGGTCGCAGCATCTGGAAGAAGTGGAGCGGCTAGCATCGACGCAGCCTTGTGCAGACGAAGATGCACTGCTTCAAGCGACTGGGCGAGCGTGTGACGGCGCGCACGTTCGAGCGCCAGGTGGTGGAGTTGCATGTACGCGTGGCCTTGCTGAATCGCTTCAGCCAGATCGGCCGTCCTCGAACCGTACCAGTGGCTGCCGTGGCATAGATCTGTCTGGGGTGGGGTCATGCCGTCTGCAACTCGATTTGTGCAACAAAGCCCATCGCCGGCTACCTGGATGCCGAAACCGCCCGCATCGACACGCTGATTCAGGAAAAGGAGGGGCTGATTGGGTTGCTGCGGGAAGCTCGCTTCAACCGCATCAGCGAACTGATTTCCGGGGATGGCTTGCCAGGGCGGGCGACAGATAACCCGTGGGTGCCGCAGTTGCCCGATGGTTGGTGGCTCAAACGGCTCAAGCATCTGGCCCAGGTGCGTTCCGGCCTGGCACAGGGCAAGGACACGGGTGATCGGCCGACGGTGGAACTGCCCTATCTGCGGGTGGCCAACGTCCAGGAAGGCCGTTTGGATTTGCGTGAGATCACGACCATGCCGGTTGAAGTGGACGCGGTGGAGCGGTTTTCTCTGCTGGCCGGTGATGTGCTCATGAATGAGGGCGGCGACTATGACAAGGTGGGGCGCGGAGCTGTGTGGACGGGCGAGATTTCTCACTGCCTGCATCAGAATCATGTGTTTGCCGTGCGCCCCATGCAGCAAGACTTGTCGGAATGGCTGGCTGCCATCACGCAGACCCAATACGCCAAGTTCTATTTCATGAACAACGCCAAGCAAAGCACCAACTTGGCATCCATCAGCCAAGCCAACGTGAAAGAGCTGCCGGTGTTGTTGCCACCGAAAGAACTGCGCGATGCCCTGCTCGAGAAAATGAAAGCAGAAGTGACAGCATTCGACACCCTCATCACCCACACCCAGGAAGCCATCGCGCTGCTGAAAGAACTGCGCGCCGCCACCATTGCCGATGCCGTGCTGGGCCGGGTGGATGTGCGGCAAATACTATCGAAACAATAGCTGTTCGCGCTTGATGGACGGGCACTAGAGGCTGATTTGATTCATATTTCCTGGCTTTATGCCTCGGCCCGCAGCCAGTTTTCCAGCGCCAGCCCCGGCACGCGGTGAAACTCGCCTTCGTTATCGGTCACCAGCGTGGCGTCGGCCGCCAGCGCCTGGGCGGCAATCCACAGGTCGTTGGCGCCGATGGGCTGGCCCTGGCGCTCCAGCTGGGCACGAATGCGGGCGTAGTGCCGGGCGGTGCTGGCGTCCACGCCCAGCAGCGGCAGGCGCTCGGTCAGTTCGTTCAGGCGCTGGCGGTTGCGTGCGGCCCAGGCGCTTTTCTCGGCGCCAAACTCCAGCTCGCCCAGCACCACGGTGGACAGCAGTAGCGCATTCAAGGGCGTGTGCTCCAGCTGCTGGCGCACGCCCGGTGCGCCCTTGAGCGCGGCAATCAGGATATTGGTGTCGAGCAGGTAGCGCGTGCTCATGGTGCGGCATCCAACGCGGGCAGGTCTTCGGCGGGAAGATCGGGCGGGGCTTGCAGGTCAAAGTCTGCACTGTCGCCCCAGAAGTCGGCAAAGGCATCGGCGGCCATGCGCGGGCGGGCGGGCACCAGCCGCGCCACCACCTTGCCGTGGCGGGTGATGTCGATCTCGGCGCCCTCATCCACCTCGGCCAGCAGGGCGGAAAAGCGGCTTTTGGCTTCGACCACGGTGACGTTTCTCATGGTGCGCTCCTTGAAAATGACCATATGGTCATATTATTGCGGCAATGCCCTTGGGCGGCAACCCGCCGGGCTGCGTGGCGGGTGTTGTCGGGATCGTGGGAACACGACCCGCATAATCTTTGCCAACATCTTTTGCTTTTTGCCACCCGTGTGCTCTATGCCCGCCATCCACACCGAAGCGCAGTTTGAAGATGAGGTTTGCCAGGCCCTGAAAGACCAGGGCTGGCTGATGGATGGGCCCTTGCCCTACCAGAAGGGGTTTGCCTACGACCAAGGCTACGACCGGCGCACGGCGTTGTTTCCCGAGGATGCCGTTGCCTGGGTGAAGGAGACGCAGCCCGAGGTCTGGGAAAAGTTTGCCAAGAACCACGCCAAGAACCCGGAAGGCGTGTTCATCCAACGGCTGGCCGAAGAGCTGGACAAAGACCGCCCGACGATCAGGAAAGACACGCCGCAGCTATGGGGCACGCTGTACGTGCTGCGCAAGGGCTTCAAGGCATCTCGTTATACACAACCCTCTACCATCCACATTTCTCCGTAAAGAAGCAAACCGATGAGCTGGGCAGCCCAAGAATTTGAAACCCTCGATCTGGGCGATGCACGGCTGAACAAGCGGGCGGTGCTGCTGGCCGAACGCCTGGCCGCCAAGCCGACGGCGAGCATCCCCAACGCCTGCAGCAATTGGACAGAGACGATTGCGGCCTACCGTTTCTTGAGCAACGACCGCCTGTCCTGGGAGGGCGTGATGCAGCCGCACTGGCAAGCCAGCGTCCAGCGCATTGCCGCGCACCCGCTGGTGCTGTGCCTGCAAGACACCACGGAGCTGGACTACAACGGCCAGCAAATGCAGGGCCTGGGGCCGCTGAGCTACGAAGCCCAGCGCGGCATGTACCTGCACCCCACTTACGTCATCACCCCGCAGCGTGAACCGCTGGGCGTGACCGACGCCTGGATGTGGGCACGCGAGCCCAAGCCGGTGAGCTGGACTATCCAGTCGACTATCTGGTGCGCTGCAAGCACAACCGCGTCCTGCCCGAAGGCGGCAAGCTGTGGCAAAACGTGATGGACAGCGCGCCACTGGGGTGCGTGCGCTTTGAGATTGCCGCCGGTCGTGGCCGCAAGGCGCGCAGCGTCAAACAAGAGGTGCGCGTGCGGCGTGTCGTTGTCAAGGACAGCCGCCAGGGCCGCATCGAAGTCAGCTGCCTGATAGCCACCGAGATCGATCCCCCGCCGGGAGTGCAGCCCGTGGTCTGGCGGCTGCTGAGCAACCGCCAGGCCGTCACCTTGGAGCAGGCCTGTGAGCTGATCGACTGGTACCGCGCGCGCTGGGAAATCGAGCTGTTCTTTCTGGTGCTCAAGGAAGGCTGCCAAGTCCAGCGCCTGCAGCTGGGCAACACGCAGGCGCTGCAAACGGCTCTGGCGCTGTACATGGTGATTGCCTGGCGCATCAACCGCTTGATGCGTCTGGGACGCACCCTGCCCGAGCTGCCCGCCGATCTGCTGCTGGAGACCCAAGAGTGGCACGCGGCGTTCATCTTGAACAAGAAAAAACCGCCCAAGGAGGTGCCCCAGCTCAATACGGTGCTGCGGCTGATCGCACAGCGCGGTGGGTTTCTGGCACGCAAGGGCGATGGTGAACCCGGCGCCAAGACGATCTGGCTGGGAATGCAGGACGTAGCGGCGTTTGTGGCCGGGGTGCGCTACATGCGCGAGGCCGGGCTGGGGTGAGTTGTGTATAACGAGATGGGTTGAGCCACACTTGAGCCACCGGCTGCCAATTGCGCGTTGCCCGGCCATTCCTGCGCTCAGGGCGCTCGCTTCTGGCCCGGGTGTAGGTGTCATGGCGCTGTTGCAAGATCGCCGTATCCAACCCCGCGTGGCGCTGGCTGGGTGTGACGAACCGAATCGCGCTGTGGCAGTGCTCCTTGTTGTGCCAATGCACAAAGCGCTGTACCCACAGGCGGGCTTGCTGCACATCGGCAAAGGGTTTGTCAGGGTAGGTCGGGGTGTATTTGAGCGTTCGAAACAACGCCTCCGAGTACGGGTTGTCGTCACTCACCGAAGGCCGACTGAACGAGGGCATGACGCCCAGCCGCTGCAGCGTGGCGAGCATCGTCGCGCCCTTCATGGCGCTGCCGTTGCCCGACGCTGCCGGCCACGACAGATGCAGACGCAATCGATGCGGCTGCTGCAGCAACAGCGCCTGCTCGATGCGCTGGGCCGACTGGGCCACCAAGTGCTTGAGCTCAGGCCGCTCGGGCACATCGACGCCAGTTGCATCCAACATGCCCAGGCACTCGCCCGATGGCCCGAACAGTGGTGCGCCGGCGCAGCTGTAAACCGCCGTGTGGCGAAAGAAGTGCTCGCCCTGATGTAGCCAGACCGGAATTTTCTCGGCCAGCGCGGCCCCGATGGCGCTGGTGCCGATGCTGTCCTCGGACAGATCGACGCCCACGCGGGCGATGGCGTGCGAATGCGGCTCGGCATGGTCGATAGCGCCCGCCGTGTCGATCACCAGGCCGCGCGCATCGGTCAGGATGACGAAATAGCGGATAGGCGCCAGCAGCGCTCCCAGGCGCTCCAGTTCGGGACGTGCAGCCGCCAGCAGCCCGGCCTGAGCCTGCCGGGCCTGCCGCGCTGCGCTGGCTGTCACCGGTTGGAACACCACGGGTTCATCAGGCTGGCGCCCCTGGGCCAGGCAGCGGCGCCAGCTCTGCATGATCCAGGCGCGGTCGTACCAGGCGCTGGCCAGTATCTGGGTCAATTCGCCACCGCTGGCCAGCAGGCTCTGGCGTGCCTGTGAGATCTGTCTGAGGCGCAGGTCGTCGTGCATGGTTGCTGGATAGATGGCTGCAGCAGCGGCGGGGCTGCGGGAGTAGCGGGTGCCGACGTCTCAATGTGAGAATTTCTCCGCCTTCGCCCGGGAATCGAGGGTTTCCCCGTGGCACTGGGACGGCGGCTTGTTCCAAGAATGTCCCGTTCCCGCTGACAAGACTACCGCAACCCACGACAAGGACAAGGAGACGCCCGCGATGCAAGTAGAACTCGTCGTCAATGGCAAGCCGGTTTCGGCTGATGTGCCGCCCAACACCCTGCTGGTGCAGCTGCTGCGCGAGCACCTGCGCCTGACCGGCAGCCACATGGGCTGCGACACCGCCCAGTGCGGTGCCTGCACGGTGCTGGCCGATGGCCGGGCCATCAAATCCTGCAACGCCCTGGCCGTGCAGATGCAAGGCTGTGAGATCACCACCATCGAGGGCCTGGCGCAAGCCAACGGCACGCTGCACCCGGTGCAGGCCGCCTTCAAGGAGTGCCACGGCCTGCAATGCGGCTTCTGCACGCCCGGCATGGTGCTCAGCAGCGTTGATTTGCTGGCGCGCCACCCGGATGCCGACGAAGCGCAGATCCGCGAGCAGCTCGAAGGCAACCTGTGCCGCTGCACCGGCTACCAGAACATCGTGCGCGCGGTGCAGACCGCGCAGCAGCAGACCACCCCCGCCGCCGCCTGAGGCCAGCGCACAAGGAGAGCACCATGGGAGCCAGTGACTTCGCCAAGCTGCCGCACATCGGCGTATCGCTCAAGCGCAAGGAAGACGAGCGCTTTCTGACCGGTGTGGGCAACTACACCGACGACATCCAGCAGGCCCACCAGAAGTACGCCGTGTTCGTGCGCTCGCCGCACGCGCACGCGCGCATCCTGGCCATCGACACGGCTGCCGCTGCCGCCATGCCTGGCGTGGCCGCCGTCTATACCGGCCGCGACATCGAGGGCAAGATGGGCGGCCTGCCCTGTGGCTGGCTGATCAGCAACCCCGACGGCACGCCGATGAAGGAGCCCATGCACCCGATTCTTGCCATCGGCAAAGTGCGCTACGTGGGCGACCACGTGGCCATGGTCGTGGCCGACAGCCTCCAGCAGGCCAGGGACGCCGCCGAGGCCGTCGAGGTGGACTACCAAGAGCTGGCCCCGGTCATCGACATGAAGCGTGCCAAGGACGGCCCGGCCCTGCACGATGAGGCACCCGACAACCAGTGCTACAAGTGGACGCTGGGCGACAAGGCAGCCGTCGATGCGGCCTTCGAGGGCGCGGCGCATATCAGCCGGCTCGATCTGGTCAACAACCGCCTGATCCCCAACGCCATCGAGCCGCGTGCCGCCAACGCCAGCTACAACCGCGCGACCGACGAATACACCCTGTACGTGGCCAACCAGAACCCGCACGTGGAGCGCCTCCTGATGACGGCCTTCGTGCTGGGTCTGCCCGAGCACAAGGTGCGCGTCATCGCGCCCGACGTGGGCGGCGGCTTCGGCTCGAAAATCTTCCTGTACGCCGAGGACGTGGCCGTGACCTGGGCGGCCAAACAGCTCAATTGCGCCGTCAAATGGACGGCCGAGCGCAGCGAGTCCTTCCTGAGCGACTGCCACGGGCGCGACCACATCACGCACGCCGAGATGGCCATGGACCAGGATGGCAAATTTTTGGCCATGCGCGTACATACCGACGCCAACCTGGGCGCCTACCTGTCCACCTTCGCCTCCAGCGTGCCGACCATCCTCTACGGCACGCTGCTGGCCGGGCAGTACGCCACGCCGCAGATCTATGTCGAGGTCGATGGCTGGTTCACCAGCACCGCGCCTGTCGATGCCTACCGCGGCGCAGGCCGCCCGGAGGCGACCTATGTGGTCGAGCGCCTGGTCACGCGCTGCGCCTGGGACATGGGCCTGGCCCAGGACGAGATCCGCCGGCGCAACTTCATCACCCAGTTTCCCTACCAGACGCCAGTGGCGCTGCAGTACGACATCGGCGACTACCCCGCCTGCATGGACAAGGCGCAGGAGCTGGGCGAGGTGGCCGGCTTCGAGGAGCGGCGCCGCGCCAGCGAGGCCCGGGGCCTCAAGCGCGGCATCGGCTACAGCAGCTACATCGAAGCCTGCGGCCTGGCGCCGTCCAACATCGCCGGCGCCCTGGGTGCGCGCGCCGGCCTGTTCGAGGCTGGCGAGGTGCGCGTACACCCCACGGGCAGCGTCACCGTGTTCACCGGCTCGCACAGCCACGGCCAGGGGCATGAGACGACCTTTGCCCAATTGGTGGCCGCCCGCCTGGGGCTCGACCCCAGCCAGGTGGACATCGTGCATGGCGACACGGGCCGCGTACCTTTTGGCATGGGCACCTACGGCAGCCGCTCGCTGTCCGTGGGCGGAACGGCCATCATGAAGGCGCTGGACAAGATCGAGGCCAAGGCCAAGAAAATCGCCGCGCACCTGCTCGAAGCGTCGGACGCCGACATCGAATTTGCCAATGGCGAGTTCACCGTCAAGGGCACGGACAAGAAGGTGCCCTTTGCCCAGGTGTCGCTGGCCGCCTACGTGCCGCACAACTACCCGCTGGACAAGCTGGAGCCGGGCCTGAACGAAACCGCGTTCTACGACCCGACCAACTTCACCTACCCGGCAGGCACGCACATCTGCGAGGTCGAGATCGACCCCGAGACCGGCGTGGTGCGCGTCGATCGCTATACCGCCGTCGATGACTTCGGCGTCATCATCAACCCCATGATCGTCGAGGGCCAGGTGCATGGCGGCCTGGTGCAGGGCATCGGCCAGGCGCTGATGGAGCACGGCGTCTATGACCCGGACAGCGGCCAACTGGTCACCGGCAGCTACATGGACTACCAGATGCCGCGCGCCTCGGACTTCCCCGAGTTCAGGCTGGGCCACGTCTGCACGCCCTGCACGCACAACCCCATCGGCGCCAAGGGCTGCGGCGAGGCCGGCGCCATCGGTTCGCCCCCGGCGGTCATCAACGCCGTGCTGGACGCCCTGAAAGACCTGGGCGTCCAGGACTTCGACATGCCGGCCACGCCGCACCGCGTCTGGCAGGCCATCCAGCAAGCCAAGGCCTGAACGCCAGGGAGACCTAGACCATGTACGCATTCACCTACGAGCGCCCCACCAGCCGCGATGCGGCCCAGTCGCTGATGCGCGCCGGCGGCCAGGCCATCGCCGGCGGCCAGACCCTGCTGCCCTCCATGCGCCTGCGCCTGGCCGCGCCCGGGCAGTTGATCGACCTGGCGGGCGTGTCCGAGCTGGCCGGCATCCGCCGCGAGGGCGATAGGCTGCACATCGGCGCCATGACGCGCCACCACCAGGTTGTGGAGAGCGCCGAAGTGCGCTCGGCCATCCCGGCGCTGGCCCATCTGGCCAGCCTGATCGGCGACCGCCAGGTGCGCGCACGCGGCACGCTGGGCGGCTCGGTGGCCAACAACGACCCGGCTGCCGACTACCCGGCCGCCGTGCTCGGCCTGGGCGCCACCGTGCAGACCACGCAGCGCAGCATCGCCGCCGACGATTTCTTCCAGGGCCTGTTCGCCACGGCGCTGGAAGATGGCGAGCTGATCACCGCCATCGACTTCCCCATCCCGCAGCGTGCGGGTTACGCCAAGTTCCGCCAGCCGGCCTCGCGCTTTGCGCTGATCGGCGTCTTCGTCGCGCAGACGGCGCACGGCGTGCGCGTGGCGGTGACCGGCGGCGGCAACGGCGTGTTCCGGCATACGGCGCTGGAGCAGGCGCTGTCGGCCAACTTCGCGCCCGAGGCGGTGGCCGGCGTGGCCACCGACGAGGCCGAGATGTCCAGCGACCTGCACGGCAGCAGCGCCTACCGCGCACATCTGGTGGGCGTGATGGCCCGCAAGGCAGTGCAGCAGGCCCTGACCTGATCCCGTCCCTGCTCCCTCTCCCCCAAGGGGGCGAGGGAGCCAGGCAGCCGTGGCGCACCGTCCCGCCAAACGAAGACGCAGCACAAGACCTGCACACTGCCTGCATACCACCTGCCATGCGTGCCACGGCCACGTGCAGGCAGCCATATCGTTCATCAGAATCATCAAGATTGATAGCTGACATCGCTTATCCCACAAAGGTTTGAGCCGGATTTCATTGTTTTTTTAGACTGCCCCTGATGACTTCACCGCCCAGTCCCAGCGCCGCCTTCGCCTCCATCGACGCCCTGCAGGCTGCCCTGCAGGCGGTCGGCTACTACGCCGACCGCCGCCTGGCCACGGCCACCTTCCTGGCGCTGAGGCTGGGCCGGCCCCTGCTGCTGGAAGGCGAGCCGGGCGTCGGCAAGACTGAGCTGGCCAAGGCCCTGGCCGCCGTGCTGGGGCGCCAGTTGCTGCGCCTGCAGTGCTTCGATGGCCTGGAGCAGCGCGAAGCCCTGTACGAATGGAACTACGCCGCCCAGCTGCTGCACCTGCGCGCGGCAGAAGGCAGGAACACCGCCGAGGAGCTGGAGCAGGAGGTCTATCAGCCGCGCTACCTGGTGCGCCGCCCGCTCCTGCAGGCGCTGCAGACGCCCGAGCCGGGAGCGCTCTTGCTGATCGACGAGGTCGATCGCGCCGACGAGCCATTCGAGGCCTTCTTGCTCGAATACCTGGGCGAGTACCAGGTCAGCATTCCCGAGCTGGGCACGGTGCGCGCCGCCGTGCCACCGGTGACCATCCTGACCAGCAACCGCACGCGCGAACTGCACGATGCCGTCAAGCGCCGCTGCCTGTACCACTGGCTGGACTACCCCGAGCGCGCGCGCGAGTTGGCCATCGTGCGCGCCCTGGTGCCTGAGGCACCGCAGCAGCTGGCAGCCCAGGTCGCCGCCTTCGTGCAGCAGCTGCGCAGCGCGCCCTACGGCGGGCAGTTCCAGCGCGCACCCGGCATCGCCGAGACGGTTGAGTGGGCGCGCGCCCTGGTGGCGCTGGACACCATCGCGCTCGACCCCGAAGTGGTCGTGGACACCGCCGGCATCCTGTTCAAGCAGCGGGGTGACGTGGCCGCCCTGAACCTGGCGCTGGCCGATGAAGCCCTGCAGGCCGTGCGGTTGCAGCAGGAAGATCAGGCAAAAGAACAGGTAAAGGAACAGCAAAAGACAGCGCTGCAGGCCGCAGTCTCCCGGGCTGCCCCAGGATTCCAGCAAGATTAAGAGCCAAAACCGGCGCAAACCCTTGCTGGACAAGCGCCAGCAGCTATCAAAATGTCAGAGCAGACCATCCCTGACCGACCCATTGCGCAGCTGGGCGACGCGCGCAGCGGCAAGCTGTCGGCCAACTTGAGTGCCTTTGGCCGCAGCCTGCGCCGCGCCGGCGTGCCGGTCGATGCCGCGCGCATCGCCCTGGCGCAGCAGGCCCTGCTGGCCGTGGGCGTGGCGCAGCGTCAGGACATGGAGGCGGCGCTGGAGGCCGTGCTGGTCAGCCGCGAGGCCGACCGGCTGGTGTTTCGCGAGCTGTTCGCCGCGTTCTTTCGCGACCCCGACCTGGCCAGCAAGCTGCTGGCGCAGATGCTGCCGCGCGCCGATGGCCGGGCCGAAGCGCCGCGCCGGCGCCCGCGCGTGCGCGAGGCCCTGACGCCGCCGCGCACGGCCCAGGCCGCCCAGCCGGCGCACGAGCAGGCCATCGACCTGGACGCCGCCATGAGTGCCAGCCAGACGGCACGCCTGAAAAACGCCGACTTCAACCAGCTCAGCGCCAGCGAGTACCGCATGGTCGAGCAGCTGGTGCAGACCATCGCGCTGCCCGTGCCGACGGTGGCCGGGCGTCGCAGCCGCGCCGGCAGCCGGGGCGCGCGCATCCATTGGGCGCGCACCCTGCACGCAGCCGCGCGCAGCGGGGGCGATGTGGCGCTGCTGGCACGCCGCCGGCGCCGGCGCCAGCCGCTGCCGCTGCTGATCCTGGTGGACGTATCCGGCTCCATGGAGCGCTACGCCCGACTGCTGCTGGCCTTTTTGCACGCCGCCACGGCGCGCGTGGTCGTGGGTGGGCAGCGGCTGCCGGTGCGCCGTGACGTATTCGCCTTCGGCACGCGCCTGACCGACCTGCAGGCCGCTTTTGCCCATGCCGACACCGACGCCATGCTGGTACACGCCGGCGGGCTGATCCAGGACTTCGGCGGCGGCACCCGCCTGGGCGAGAGCCTGGCCGCGCTGCGCCGCCACCATGCGCGCCGCCTGGTGGGACGGCGCACGCTGGTGCTGCTGGTCAGCGACGGCCTGGACACGGGAGGGCCTGAGGCGCTGGCGCAGGAGCTGGACTGGCTCAAGCGCCACACGCGCAGCCTGCTGTGGCTCAACCCGCTGTTGCGCTTCGATGGCTACCAGCCGCTGGCCCAGGGCGCAGCGGCGCTGCACCGCGCCTGCGATGCCATGCTGGCCGTGCATAACGTCACCCGGCTGCAGCAACTGGCCGACGCGCTGGCCGAGCTGCTGCGCCAGCGCTGAGATTTGTCAAAGGAAAGGAGACACACCATGGAAATGCAAGGCACGCGCCAGCTCGCCGTCACCCAGCAGCAGGCCTGGGAGGGACTGAACGACCCCGAAGTGCTCAAGGCCTGCATCCCGGGCTGCGACAGCATCGAGGCCACGGGCGAGAACGCCTACGACCTGGTCAATGCCATCAAGGTCGGCCCGGTGTCGGCCAAGTTCAAAGGCAGCATCGAACTGTCCGACATCCAGCCGCCCGAGAGCTATACGCTGGTCTTTGAGGGCAACGGCGGCGTGGCCGGCTTCGGCAAGGGCAGCGCCCAGGTACGGCTGCTGCCCAGCGACGGCGGCTGCGAATTGCACTACAGCGCCAATGCCACGGTGGGCGGCAAGATTGCCCAGGTTGGCCAACGGCTGATCGACGGCGTGGCCAAGTCCATGGCGGAGAGCTTCTTCAAGCGTTTCGAGGAGGAGATGCAGCGCCGCCACGGCCCGCAACCCGAGGAGGGGGCGCAAGAGGAGGCCAAGCCCGGTGCGCTCAAGAAGATGTGGGGCAAGCTGACGGGGGGCGGCAAGGACGAGCCGGCAGCCCAGGGCGAGGCCTGAGCCTGACTGCACGCCCTCTGCGGGGAAAGAGGGCAGCTGCCCCGGGAGCGGCCGCCACTCCCTCTCCCCTCTGGGGAGAGGGCTGGGGTGGGGTGAGGGGCCGGTTCGAGCGCTGCGCCTGTTGCAGGCCTGCCCTCACCCTCACCCTCTCCCGCACGCGGGAGAGGGAGTTGCGTCGCCATGCGCTTGCGACATTGGAAAAATCACCGCCTTGCCCGCGCTCCAACGCCAACTGGACAGTGTGCTATCAATTTGATCAGCAAACCCTCACGAAAGGCCCGCCATGGAAAACCTCGACGTCACCGTATTGCGCGGCCTGCGCGACTGGCGCGCTGCCGGCCAGCACGCGCTGCTGGTGACGGTGGTGCGCACCTGGGGCTCGTCGCCGCGCCCGGTCGGCTCCATCATGGCGCTGCGCGGCGATGGCGCAGTGGTCGGCTCGGTTTCGGGCGGCTGCATCGAGGACGACCTGATCGCTCGCTATACCCGACCCGCCACCCAGCCCGATGCCCAGGAGGCCCTGCCGCGCAGCGCTGCTCCCCCGCAACTGGTGCGCTACGGCGTCAGTGCCGAGGAGGCTTTTCGCTTCGGCCTGCCCTGCGGCGGCACACTGGAGCTGCTGCTTGAATTCGACCCCGACGCCGCGCGGCTGCGCGAACTGGTGCAGGCGCTCGATGCCGGCCAACTGATGCACCGCAGCGTGCGCTTGGCCGATGGCGTGGTCACGCTGCAGCCGGCCGACGCCCCTGCCGAGCTGCGCGTGGGCGAGGCGCAACTGGTCAACACCTTCGGCCCGGAATACCGGATGCTGATCATCGGCGCCGGCCAGATGAGCGAATACCTGGCGACCATGGCGCAGTTCTGCGGCTTTGCCGTCACCGTGTGCGACCCGCGCGAGGAGTACCGCGGCAGCTTCGCCGTACCCGGCGCGCGGCTGGTGACCACCATGCCCGACGACACCGTGGCCGAAATGCAGCCCGATGCGCGCACCTGCGTCGTCGCCCTGACGCACGACCCCAAGCTGGATGACCTGGCGCTCTTGCAGGCGCTGCAGACGCCGGCCTTCTACATCGGCGCCATCGGCAGCCGGCGCAACAACGCCGCGCGGCGCCAGCGCATGATCGAGCACCTAGAGCAGACCGAAGAAAGCCTGGCGCGCCTGCGCGGCCCGGTGGGCATCTACATCGGCAGCAAAACCCCGCCCGAGATCGCCGTGAGCATCATGGCCGAGGTGCTGGCGGTGAAGAACGGCGTGCCGTTGCCGCGCGATATGGATGTGGCCCACGTCAAGGACAGGCTGGGCGCCGTGCCGCCCGGCTCGGCCTGCACCGTGGATGTGGCAGATGCCGCCAGCGCGGCGCATACGCCGGGCGCAATGGGCGCGGCAGTGTGAGCCAGCCGGACAGGCCTGCGGCCCTGCCGGTCGCCCCGCAACCGCTGCCGGGTGACCCGCCGGCCTGTGTCGCCGTGCTGCTGGCCGCTGGCGCTGGCCGGCGCATGGGCGGCGTACCCAAGTCGCTGCTGCTGCGCGATGGCCAGACGCTGCTGGCGCGGCAGATCCGCCTGCTGGCCGGCGCCGGTGCTGCGCGGATCGCCGTGGCGCTGGGCCACCATGCCGGACGCTTGCAGCCGGTGCTGCAGGATGTGCGCGCCGAGCTGCAGGGCCGCAGCGCCGGCGCGGTGCAGCTGGCCTGGGCCATCAACCCGGCACCCGACGCTGGGCCGGGCAGTTCGCTGCGCTGCGCCCTGGCGCTGCTGCCCGAGGCACCCACGGTGCTGGTGGCTCTGGCCGACCAGCCGCTGCTAGAGCTGGCCGACGTGCAGGCCGTGCTGCAGGCCTGGCAGCAGCGCGGCCCGGGCATCGAGCTGCTGGTGCCCGTCCACCAGGGGCAGCCCGGCCACCCCATCGCCCTTGGCCCGGCGCTGCGCGCCGCCGTCATGCAGATGCCGGGCGGGCAGGGCGTGCGCGAGTGGCGCCGCGCCCATGCGCAGCAGGTACAAACCCTGGCAGCCCGGCACGCGCGCCACTGCACCGATGTCGATACGCCGCAGGATGTGCAGCGCCTGCAGCGCGAATGGGGCGTGGCGCTGGCGCTGCCTGCTGATTTCCCCTTTTCCTGCGAGGGCGGGTAGGGCAAGGGCCGGCGATGGTGGCACGGCAGCGCCAGCGCCGCCTCCCTCCTCACTCCTGCTCGGCCAGCAGCTCCTGCAGCGCCTTGACCTGCTGGCGCAAGCGCTCGTTTTCCTGCTCCAGTTCGGTGATGCGCTGCTGCAGGGCGGCAGCGTCAGGCGCGGGGGTGGGCGCGGCCTGCTCGGCAGTGCTGCCGCCGCCGGCGTCGGCCTTGGGCTTCTTTTTTGCCTCGCGCACCCGGCGGGCGGCCTGCTTGAGCTCCTGCGCGCCGCCGGCAGCGACGGTTTTCTGCTCCTCCTGCGGCAGGCTGGCCACCACGGCGGCGGCGTTGAGCGACAGCTCGCCGGATTTCACGGCAGCCACCACCTCGGGCGCGGCGTTCTGGTGGATGGCCTCGATCATCTTGACCTGGCTGGCCGTCAGCCGCGCAGCGCGCGCCAGCGCCTCGCGCGTGTCCAGCGCCTCGTCGGGCACCTTGGGCACGCTGGCCAGGGCGCGCGCCACCGCCGGGTCGGCCTCGCCCTCCCAGGGGGCAGGGCCGCCGGCCTCGTCCGGCGCGTCGGCCCGGGCGGCGACCACGGCGGCAGCGGCAGCCGCCCGGCGCGCGGCGATGATCTCGCGCTTCCTCAGCGCCAGCACGCCGCGCTGGAACTCGGACACGCTGCGCCGGCCCAGATGCTGGTCGATCATCCACAGGTGTACGTCCTCCAGGCTCTGAAAGTGCGGGTTCTGCACGGTCTGGAAGGGCAGACCGTGCTTTTGGCACAGCCGATAGCGGTTGTGGCCATCGACCAGCACGTCGCCCCACAGCACCAGCGCGTCGCGGCAGCCCTCGGCCAGGAGGCTGCGCTCCAGCGCCTCGTATTCATCGGGGGTGAGCGGGTCGATATAGGCCTGCAGCTCGGGCAGGACGGTGATGGCGGGGGGCGTGAAATCCATAGGGGCAAACCACAAAAAACGCAGGCAAAAGCAAAAGGCCCGGTCGGGCCTTTCATCAAAAACAATAGCTGGCAGCGCTTGCTGCACAACGGTTTCAAGGTGTTTTCTGCCTCAAACCCTTGATGGGCAAGCGCTGCCAGCTATGCATATCAAAGCAGGCGCGAGATCAGCGCGCCGTCCACCGGCCCTTCGAGCGGGATGCGCACGCGGATCGGGCTGCCCTGGGCGACCTGCACCGGCTCGCCGTCCAGGTTGAACATTTCCCTCAGCTCGATCTGGCGGTTGCCGCTGGGGTGGATGATCTCCAGCCGATCGCCCACGGCGAAGCGGTTCTTGGTTTCCACCTCGGCCATGCCGTCCGCATAGCCGCGTACCTCGCCGACGAAGTGGGCGCGCTGCAGCACGCTGTTGCCGGTTTCGTAGTTCTGGTAGTCGTTGGCCGGGCGGCGCTCCAGCAGGCCACCGGTGTAGCCGCGATTGGCCAGGCCCTCCAGCTCGGTGATCAGGTGTGGATTGAAGGGCCGCCCCGCCACGGCATCATCAATCGCCCGGCGATAGACCTGCGCCGTGCGCGCCACGTAGTACAGGCTCTTGGTGCGGCCCTCGATCTTGAGCGAATCGACGCCTATCCTGACCAGCCGCTCGACGTGCTCGACGGCGCGCAAGTCCTTGCTGTTCATGATGTAGGTGCCGTGCTCGTCTTCCATGATGGGCATCAGCTCGCCGGG
The DNA here is from genome assembly GCF_017811175.1 of Melaminivora jejuensis. Classification (NCBI taxonomy): domain Bacteria; kingdom Pseudomonadati; phylum Pseudomonadota; class Betaproteobacteria; order Burkholderiales; family Comamonadaceae; genus Melaminivora; species Melaminivora jejuensis. Next base: position 1,356,315 of record NZ_JACWIJ010000002.1, on the reverse strand, counting down.
GCGGCCTCTTTCCTCGATCAGATAGACCTGATCGGCCCTGGGGTGGCGCTGGCCGCTGCCGCAGGTACTTTGCGTGGTGCTGCTGAACTGGCTGTCGGCCTCCTGGCGCGCGGCCTCGAAGTTGAAGGCCGCGCCGCCGCTGCTGTCCATGCGCGAGGCCAGGGCCTCGCCGGTGTTGGGATCGACGGCCGCATCGTGCGTCTTGTACTCCCAGCGGCAGGCGTTGGTGCAGGTGCCCTGGTTGGGGTCGCGCCGGTTGAAGTAGCCCGATAGCAGGCAGCGGCCTGAATACGCAATGCACAGCGCGCCGTGGACGAACACCTCCAGCTCCATGTCCGGGCATTCCTGGCGGATCTTCTCGATCTCGTCGAGCGACAGCTCGCGCGACAAGATGATGCGCGACACACCCACGCTCTGCCAGAACTTGACGGTGGCCCAGTTGGTCGTGTTGGCCTGCACCGACAGATGGATCTCGGTCTCGGGCCACTTGTCCTTGACCATCATGATCAGGCCCGGGTCGGCCATGATGAAGGCGTCGGGCCGGCACGCTATGACCGGCTCGATGTCGCGCAGATAGGTGCGCACCTTGTCGTTGTGCGCGATCAGGTTGCTGGTGACGAAGAACTTCTTGCTGCGCGCGTGCGCTTCGCTGATGCCCTGGGCGATCTGCTCCAGGCGGAACTCGTTGTTGCGCGCACGCAAGCTGTAGCGCGGCTGGCCGGCATAGACGGCATCGGCGCCGAAATCGTAGGCGGCGCGCATCTTGTCGAGCGAGCCGGCGGGCAGCAGCAGTTCGGGGCTTTTCATGGCGGGGTGGGGCTGGGCAGGGGGCGCAGGCGGGCAAAGCCGGCGATTGTCCCCCAAGGGCAAAGAACGCAATGGCGGCCCAGGCAATGGGCTGGCAAAACCTCTTGGTCGCACAGGCTGGGTTGGCTATGCTGGCTCGTCGCCTAAAGCCATCCTGCCCATCTTGCTCGAGACCTTCCATGACCACCGTTCGCATGTTCCAGTTGCTGTGCCTGTCCGCTTTCCTGAGCTGCCTGCTGTTGCCGGCCAGCATGTCGCACGCTCAGGCGCAGCCCCAGATGCCGCCCCAGGCACAGCAGTTGGTGCTGGTGGTCAGTGAGGGCACCTCTGGCGGGCTGGATCATGCCCAGGCCATCGCCAAGTACCAGGACTTGGCCAACGTCATCGGGGGCGCCCTGAACAGCAAAGTCCGCGTAGTGTTTGCGCGCGAGTTCGCCACATTGGAAAACGGCATGAAGGAGGGCCGGTTCGATTTCGTCATGGCCCGGCCCAGCGACTATCCGGCCCGGGGTATGCGCGACAGCGGCTATCGCTACGTCGCCAACGCCAAGCCCGCCGGTCAGTGCCTGATCGTTGTGCCCCAAGATTCGCCCGTCAAGACACTGGCCGATGCCCGCGGCAGGCGTTTCGTGATGCCCGAGCAGGTGTCGTACATGGCGCGGTTTTGCCGTGCCGAACTGCGTGACCAGGGCATCAAGCTGGCAGCCGAGGACGTGAAATACGTGCGCGAGCAGGCCGCCGTGTCGTTTTACCTGAACAACAAGCTTGCTGATGTGGGCGGTATTGCTTCGTACTCGGGCCCGGCCAGAAAACTGGAGCAAGAGGGCCTGAGCATCCTGCATGGCAGCGTCCCGCAACCCTACTTTCCGCTGGTGGCGCACCGCCGCTTCGATGCCGCGCAGATCAAGGCTGTCCAGGGCGAGCTGGAAAGCCTGGCTGGAAGGCCGCAAGGGGTCGAAATCCTCAAGCGCATCGGCATCGCCGGCTTTGGCACCGATGGCGAGGGCGCGATGAAGGACTTGCTGGTCTGGCTGGAAAAATAGCCTGGACAGAGGGGAAAAACAGGCACTGCCGTAGAATTTGCGCCTTTTTCCCTTCCGCAACCTCCCCAAACAGGTCGCGCTGCGACGCTGCGAGACACACGCCATGCAATCCACTGTCGAGGGCGCGCAGTCGGCGGCCCAGGCTCCCAAGATCGCCTTCGCCAGCCTGGGCTGCCCGAAGAATCTGACCGATTCCGAACTCATCCTGACCCAGCTCTCCGCCGAGGGCTACCGCACCTCCAAGTCCTTCGACGGCGCCGATCTGGTCATCGTCAACACCTGCGGCTTCATTGATGACGCCGTGCGCGAAAGCCTGGACACCATAGGCGAGGCGCTGGCCGAAAACGGCAAGGTCATCGTCACCGGCTGCCTGGGCGCCAAGGCCGGCAAGGACGGCGGCGGCACGCTGGTGCAGGACGTACACCCGAGCGTGCTGGCGGTGACTGGCCCGCACGCGGCGCAGGAGGTCATGGATGTGGTGCATCGCCACCTGCCCAAGCCGCACGACCCCTTCATCGACCTGGTGCCGGGGGCGTTTGGCGAAGCCGGCATCAAGCTCACGCCGCGCCACTACGCCTACCTGAAGATCAGCGAGGGCTGCAACCACCGCTGCACCTTCTGCATCATCCCGTCCATGCGTGGCGACCTGGTCTCGCGCCCGGTGGGCGACGTGCTGCGTGAGGCGCGTGCGCTGTTCGAGGGCGGCGTCAAGGAGTTGCTGGTGGTCAGTCAGGACACCTCGGCCTATGGCGTGGACGTGAAATACCGCACGGGTTTCTGGGACGGCAAGCCGGTGCGCACGCGGCTGCTCGAATTGGTGCAGGCGCTGGGCGAGCTGGCCCGGCCCCACGGCGCTTGGGTGCGGCTGCACTACGTCTATCCCTACCCCAGCGTGGACGAGCTGATCCCGCTGATGAACGAGGGCCTGGTGCTGCCCTATCTGGACGTGCCGCTGCAGCACAGCCACCCGGATGTGCTGCGCCGCATGAAGCGCCCGGCCAGCGGCGAGAAGAACCTGGAGCGCATCCAGCGCTGGCGCGAGCAGTGTCCGCAACTGGTCATTCGCAGCACCTTCATCGCCGGTTTTCCGGGCGAGACGGAGGAGGAATTCCAGCACCTGCTGGATTTCCTGCGCGAGGCGCAGATCGACCGCGCCGGCTGCTTTGCCTACAGCGACGTGCCGGGCGCGGCGGCCAATGCGCTGCCGGGCATGTTGCCCACCTTGCTGCGCGAGGAGCGCCGCGCGCGCTTCATGGCGGTGGCGGAAGAGGTGTCCACGGCGCGCCTGGCGCAGCGCATCGGCTCGACAATGCAGGTGCTGGTGGACAAGGCCGTGAGCCTGGGCAAGAAGGGCGGCGTGGGCCGCTCCTGGGCCGATGCGCCGGAGATCGACGGCGTGGTGCATCTGCAGCCCGTCGAAAAGGCCAGCCGGGCCTACAAGAGCGGCGACTTCGTGCGCGCGCGCATCGTCGGCACGCAGGGGCACGATCTGGTGGGCGTGCCGGTCTGACGATCTCCTGCTCCCCCGGCGGCGGCTGAATATCTGGCCGCTGCGCCCACCGCCAGCCGGCCCCCATCCCAGCCTTCCCCCAAGGGGGAAGGAGCACAAACCAGTAGGCCGGGCAGGCACAAAAAAGGCTTCCCTCGGGAAGCCTTTCTGCTGGACGCTGCCGGCGCTTCAGACGCGCTTGCGGTATTCGCCCGTGCGGGTGTCGATTTCGATCTTGTCGCCTTGCGAGACGAAAAGCGGCACCGGCACTTCAAAGCCGGTGGCGATCTTGGCCGGCTTGAGCACCTTGCCCGAGGTGTCGCCCTTGACGGCGGGCTCAGTCCAGGTGATTTCGCGCTCGACGCTGGTGGGCAGTTCGACCGAAATCGCCTTGCCGTCGTAGAACACCACTTCGGCGGTCATGCCGTCTTCCAGGAAGCTGATGGCGTCGCCCATGTTGCCGGCTTCGACCTCGTACTGGTTGTACTCGGTGTCCATCCAGACATACATCGGGTCGGCGAAGTAGGAATAGGTGCATTCCTTCTTGTCCAGCACCACGTTGTCGATCTTGTCGTCGGCCTTGAAGACGACTTCGGTGCCCATGCTGTTGAGCAGGCCCTTGAGCTTCATGCGCACGGTGGCGGCGCCGCGGCCACCGCGGGCGTATTCGGTGCGCAGCACGATCATGGGGTCTTTGCCCTGCATGATGACGTTGCCGGCGCGGATTTCTTGAGCGAGTTTCATGGCTTGGCCTGATAGAGGTGAAGGTTAGGCCGCTCGCACGAGGCGGGGCGAAACCGGCAGGGCCTGCCGGGCAGGGCCTCTGCTGAATCACCCCGGCGCTGGGACGCTTGCGGCGGGGGCGCCGGCTGGCATCGATCACGCTGAAAGAGCCGGCCACGGATGGCGCAAAGCCGGCGATTCTAGCTTTTGTCGCGCACAAACCCCAGCAGTTGGGTCAACAAATCCGGCTGCTGCATGAGGCGATGGCGCGCCGTCTGGATGCAGGCGCGCCATTCGGCCAGGGTGGCAGGCTGCAGCAATGCAGGCAGTGAGGTGGGCGCAGCCAGGCCGTTCCAGGCCAGATGAGCCTGGCGCAGCGAGGGCGGGGCGGCCAGCCAGTCCAGGAAGGCGTGCAGCTTGGCGTGGTGGGCGTTGTCGTGCTGCGGGTAGATGTGCCAGACCAGCGGCTGGCCGGCCCACAGGGCGCGCACCAGCGAGTCCTCGCCGCGCACGAAGTTCAGCTCGCAGGCCCACAGCAGCTCGTCGAACTGCGGCTGTGGGCGGGGTGGGAGATACGAAATTGATAGCTGGCAGCGCTTGCCCAGCAATGGTTTGAGGCCGATTTCATCTGAAAAACGTGCCTGTTCGCCACGCTCCAGCCTGCCTTCAGCCCCCTCTCCCGCCAGCGGGAGAGGGAGCAAGGCAGGAGACGCGGCGCACAGCGCCTGGCGCAGCGCAGCACTGGCACGGCCCGGGGTGGCCAGCAGGTGGGCGCCCGGGCAGCCCTGCAATTGCGCCAGCAACTGTCCCAGCGCCGGTGGCTCGTAGCAAAACAGGCTGACGGTCAGGGCATCCGGGGCGATGCCGTGGCGCCGTCGCCAGGCCGTGCGGTCGAAGGCCGCCTGGCGTGCCGACAGGCCCGGCTCGCGCAGCAGGCCGCCCGTGCGCGGCGTGAAGCCGGGGTAGAAGAACCAGCGCGTCAGCCCGGCTCCCGGCCCGCTGGCCAGCGGCGAGGGCAGGCCGTGGCAGCGCTCGACATAGGCTTCGGCGGACAGGTATTCCAGGTTGATCCACAGCGGCGCGCGTTGGCCTTCGCCTGTGCTTTCGCCTGTGCCTGCGCTTTCCCGTGCCGCCTGTGCGATGGCGGTAACAAAGGGCGCCGGGATCTCGCAGCCGAAGGCCTCGACCACCACGTCGCCCGCACCGTCCTCGGGCGGCTGCGTCGGCCAGGGCAGCACCTGCACGCCGGCAGCGCCCTGCGGTGCCATCCAGGCCAGGGCGCTGGCGTCGTCCGTCCACAGGCGCACGCTGTGTCCGCGCGCCGCCAGGTCGGCAGCCAGACGCCAGCACACGCCTATGTCGCCGAAGTTGTCGATGACCTGGCAGAAGATATCCCAGCGCAGTGCGGGTGGCGAGGGCCGGGCCGGGAGCAAAGGCGCGGCGGCAGGGGCTGGTGCAGGGGCGGGGCTGGGCATGGCGGGCGATTATCGGCAGCGCCGGGCATGGCAAGATGCCGCGCGCATGGCAGGCGCGCCGTCGCCTTGCCTTCTTTCCAGACCAGGATTCACTACGCGAGAGGCTTTCGATGACCGAGCAGGCACTGACCCAGCACCCCTCCAGCACCGCCGCCCCGCAGGCCCTGGCCGGCGTGCGCGTGGTCGAGATGGGCCAGCTGATCGCCGGGCCGTTTGCCGGCAAGACGCTGGGCGACTTCGGCGCCGACATCATCAAGATCGAGGCCACGGGCGAGGGCGATCCGCTGCGCAAGTGGCGCCTGCTGCAGGACGGCACCTCGGTGTGGTGGCAGGTGCAGTCGCGCAACAAGCAGTCGCTGGCGCTGGACTTGCGCTGCGCCGAGGGCCAGGACATCGCCCGGCGCCTGATCGCCGAGGCCGACGTGCTGATCGAGAACTTCCGCCCCGGCACGCTGGAGGGCTGGGGCCTGGCGCCCGAGGCGCTGCACGCGCTCAACCCCGGGCTGATCATCCTGCGCATCTCCGGCTACGGCCAGAGCGGGCCGTACCGCGACCTGCCGGGCTTTGGCGTCATCGGCGAGGCCATGGGCGGCCTGCGCCACCTCACGGCCGAGCCGGGCCGCGTGCCGGTGCGCGTAGGCGTGTCCATCGGCGACACGCTGGCGGCGCTGCATGGCGCCATCGGCGTGCTGCTGGCGCTGTACCACCGCAAGGCGCACGGCGGGCCGGGCCAGGTCATCGACGTGGCGCTGCACGAGGCCGTCTTCAACTGCATGGAAAGCCTGATCCCCGAGTACAGCGCCTTTGGCGCCGTGCGCGAGCCCGCCGGCAGCGCCCTGCCGGGCATCGCGCCAAGCAATGCCTACCCCTGCCAGGACGGCTGGGTGCTGGTGGCCGGCAATGGCGACAGCATCTTCAGGCGCCTGATGACGGCCATTGGCCGCGCCGATCTGGCCGCCGATACGCAACTGGCCGGCAACACTGGCCGCGTGGCGCGCGTGGCCGAGATCGACGATGCCATCGGGCAGTGGACGGCTGCGCGCGGCGTGGCCGAAGTGGTCGAGGCGCTGGCGGCGGCGCGCGTGCCGGCGGGCAAGGTCTATACCGCACGCGACATCGCCCAGGATCCGCACTACCGCGCGCGCGACATGCTGCTGACCCAGCGCACGCGCGATGGCCATGAACTGCTGGTGCCGGGCATAGTCCCCAAGCTCTCGGCCACGCCCGGGCGCATCCGCGCGAGCGCCCCGCACCTGGGCGAGGACACCGATGCCGTGCTGGCCGAGGCCGGCCTGACGCCCGGGCAGATCGCGCTGCTGCGCGAGCGGGGCATCGTCCAGTGAGTGGATGATTTTGGGTCAAAAGACGATTTTGACCATACAGGACAAGCGCTGACAGCTATTTATTTGGTAGCAAAACAGGCTTGTCCCGCTGCACCCACAATAGCGCCATGACCCGCGCTGCTGCCCATCCCGAGGAACTGCTCGCCCAGGTGGCGGCCCTGCCGCCGCTGCCCGGCGTCTATCGCTATTTCGACGAGGCGGGCACGCTCTTGTACGTAGGCAAGGCGCGCAACCTGAAAAAGCGCGTTTCCAGCTATTTCACCAAGCAGCATGGCGGCACGCGTATCGGCCACATGGTGGGCAAGATCGTGCGGCTGGAGACGACGGTGGTGCGCTCCGAGGCCGAGGCGCTGCTGCTGGAAAACAACCTCATCAAGACGCTGCACCCGAAGTACAACATCCTGTTTCGGGACGACAAGAGCTACCCCTACCTGAAGCTCACCGGCGTGGCGGCCAGGGATGGCACGGGCGAGGCGCCCGGCCAGCGTTTCCCGCGCATGGCCTACTACCGCGGCAGCACCGACCGGCGCCACCGCTACTTCGGCCCCTATCCGAGCGGCTGGGCCGTCAAGGAAACGATCCAGCTGCTGCAGAAGGTGTTTCGCCTGCGCACCTGCGAGGACACGGTTTTTGCCAACCGCACCCGGCCCTGCCTGCTCTACCAGATCAAGCGCTGCACGGCGCCCTGCGTCGGCCTGATCTCGCCCCAGGCCTACGCCGTGGACGTGGCCCACGCCGAGGCGCTGCTGCGCGGCGAGACGCAGGAGTTGCTGGCGCAGCTGGAGCAGCGCATGTTGACGCACGCCGAGCAGCTTGAGTTCGAGCAGGCCGCCGAGGTGCGCAACCAGATCACGGCCCTGTCGCGCGTGCTGCACCAGCAGGCCATCGAGACGGTGAGCGACAAGGATGTGGACATCCTGGCCGTGCGCGTGCAGGGTGGGCGTGCCTGCGTCAACCTGGCCATGGTGCGCGGCGGGCGGCATCTGGGCGACCGGGCCTATTTTCCGGTGCATGTCGAGGATGCCGCCGGCGTCTGGCACGCCGAGGAAGAGGCCGCCGCGCACGCCAGCGACGGCGGGCACAGCGTCGCCGCGCAGGTGCTGGAGGCCTTCATCGCCCAGCACTACCTGGGCGTGCCGGTGCCGCCGACGCTGGTGGTGAGCGAGCCGGTCAGCCCCGAGCTGCTGGCCGCGCTGGCCCAGCAAAGCGGCGTGCGCGTGACGGCCGTGCAGCAGCCGCGCGAGCAGCGCCGCGCCTGGCTGGACATGGCGCAGCGCGGCGCCGAGCTGCAACTGGCCCGCCTGCTGGCCGAGGAAGGTTCGCAGCAGGCCAGAACGCGCGCCCTGGCCGAGGTGCTGGATCTGGACATGGAGCGGCTCGACGAGATCACCATCGAGTGCTTCGACATCTCGCACACGGCGGGCGAGGCCACGCAGGCCTCGTGCGTGGTTTTTCACCACCACAGGATGCAAAGCAGCGAGTACCGGCGCTACCGCATCGAGGGCATCACGCCCGGCGACGACTACGCCGCCATGCGCCAGGTGCTGGAGCGCCGCTATGCCCCGGTGGCCCAGGCCCAGCGCGAGGCCGGCGGGGCCGAGGTCAGCAGCCGTCAGGCGCGCCTGCCCGACGTGGTGCTGGTCGATGGCGGCAAGGGCCAGGTCAGCATGGCGCGCGAAGTGTTCACCGGGCTGGGCCTGGACATCGCGCGCATCGTCGGCGTGGAAAAGGGCGAGGGCCGCAAGGTGGGCCTGGAGGAGCTGGTCTTTGCCGATGGCCGGCCCAAGATCTTCCTCGGGCGCGATTCGGCAGCGCTGATGCTGGTGGCGCAAATCCGCGACGAGGCGCACCGCTTCGCCATCACCGGGATGCGCGCGGCGCGCGCCCGGGTGCGCGTGGGCGCGGGGGCCAGCCGGCTGGAGGACATCCCCGGCATCGGCCCCAAGCGGCGCGCACGGCTGCTGCAGCGCTTTGGCGGCGTGCGCGGCGTACACGATGCCAGCGTGCAGGATCTGATGCAGGTGGAAGGCATTTCGCAGGCACTGGCAGAGGACATCTACCGCGCGCTGCGCTAATGCAGCAGGGCGACACCCCATGCCACAATCGCGCCCCATGTTTTTCACCATCCCCACCCTGATGACGTGGACGCGCATCGTCGCCATCCCGCTGATCGTGGGCGTGTTCTACCTGCCGCTGGCGCCCGAGGCGCGCAACCTCATCGCCACCGTCATGTTCATGGTGTTTGCCGCCACCGACTGGCTCGATGGCTTCCTGGCGCGCAAGCTGAACCAGACCTCGGCCTTCGGCGCCTTCCTCGACCCGGTGGCGGACAAATTCCTGGTCTGTGCGTCGCTGCTGGTGCTGGTGCATCTGCAGCGCGCCGACGTGTTCGTCGGCCTGATCATCATTGGCCGCGAGATCGCCATCAGCGCGCTGCGCGAGTGGATGGCGCAGATCGGCGCGGCGCGCAGCGTGGCCGTACACATGCTGGGCAAGCTCAAGACCACGGTGCAGATGGTAGCCATCCCTTTTCTGCTCTACGACGGGCGCGTGGCGGGCATCGACACCGGCGTGTGGGGCACCTGGCTGATCTGGCTGGCGGCGGTGCTCACGGTGTGGTCGATGGTGTACTACCTGCAAAAGGCGCTGCCGGAAATCCGTGCGCGCGTCAAGCGTTGAGGAGGCGGCTGCCTGGTGCGCTGCTTGTCAATCGGGTATCGACCCGGCACCGGCGTCTGCGCGACAGCACGGCAGCGCCCAGCCTGAATCGGGGTGGCAATTGCGTCTAGAATTTGCCGTTCCGCGCCATGTATCCACTGTCCACGCGAGAGGGATTTTTCTGTGAACAAGACCGAATTGATCGAGCACATCGCCAACAACGCCGACATCTCCAAGGCCGCTGCCACGCGCGCGCTCGAATCCACCATCGATGCGGTCAAGCAGACTCTGAAAGAAGGCGGCACGGTGTCCCTGGTGGGCTTTGGCACCTTTGCCGTCGGGCGCCGCGCCCCGCGCACGGGCCGCAATCCGCGCACTGGCGCCACGATCAAGATAAAAGCTGCTAAAGTGCCGAAGTTTCGTCCAGGCAAGGCATTGAAGGATGCCCTGAACTGAACGCAGGAAAGAGTTTCAACAATTCTTGAGAGGGGTGCTTAGCTCAGTTGGTAGAGCGGCGCCCTTACAAGGCGTAGGTCGGCGGTTCGAGCCCGTCAGCACCCACCACCCTCTCATAAATGAAATCAAGGGCTTGGAGCGTATCCAGGCCTTTTTTTTGGTCGATCCGCTGTAGGCCGGAAATTTATAATGGCCGGTTTGCCGCAGCGCAGCACGCAGCACGCCCACTCCCCACGACAGCCATGAGCACACCCACTTTTTCCGTTGCGGACATCCGCAAGACGTTTCTCGACTTCTTCGCCGCCAAGGGACATACGGTGGTGGCTTCCAGCCCGCTGGTGCCGGGCAACGACCCGACGCTGATGTTCACCAACTCTGGGATGGTGCAATTCAAGGATGTGTTCCTGGGCACCGACAAGCGCCCCTACGTGCGCGCGGCCTCGGTGCAGACCTGCCTGCGCGCCGGCGGCAAGCACAACGACCTGGAAAACGTCGGCTACACCGCGCGTCATCACACATTTTTCGAGATGCTGGGCAACTGGTCGTTCGGCGACTACTTCAAGCGCGAGTCCATCCACTGGGGCTGGGAGCTGCTGACCCAGGTGTACAAGCTGCCGGCAGACAAGCTGCTGGCCACGGTCTATCACGAGGACGACGAGGCCTACGACATCTGGACCAAGGAAATCGGCCTGCCGCCCGAGCGCGTGATCCGCATCGGCGACAACAAGGGCGGCAAGTACAAGAGCGACAACTTCTGGATGATGGCCGACACCGGCCCCTGCGGCCCGTGCTCGGAGGTCTTCTACGACCACGGCCCGCACATCCCCGGCGGCCCCCCGGGTAGCCCGGACGAGGACGGCGACCGCTTCATCGAGATCTGGAACCACGTGTTCATGCAGTTCGACATGAAGGAAGACGGCAGCGTGGTGCCGCTGCCGGCGCCTTGCGTCGATACCGGCATGGGCCTGGAGCGCTTGGCCGCCATCCTGCAGCACGTACACAGCAACTACGAGATCGACCTGTTCGAAGTGCTGATCCGGGCCGCCGCACGTGAAACGGACACCGCCGACCTGGCCAATCCGTCGTTGAAAGTGATTGCCGACCACATCCGCGCCACGGCCTTCCTGGTGGCCGACGACGTCATCCCCAGCAACGAAGGGCGCGGCTACGTGCAGCGGCGCATCATCCGCCGCGCCATCCGCCACGGCTACAAGCTGGGCCAGAAAGCGCCCTTCTTCCACAAGTTGGTGGCTGACCTGGTGGCGCAGATGGGCGATGCCTATCCGAAGCTGCGCGAGCAGGCCGGGCGCATCACCGAGGTGCTGCGCGTGGAAGAAGAGCGTTTCTTCGAGACGCTGGCGCATGGCATGGAAATCCTGGATGCGGCGCTGGCCGGTGGCGCCACCGAACTGCCCGGCGACGTGGCCTTCAAGCTGCACGACACCTACGGCTTCCCGCTGGATCTGACGCAGGACGTGGCGCGCGAGCGCGGCGTGGAGGTGGACAGCGCCGGCTTCGACGCCGCCATGGAGCGGCAAAAGAGCCAGGCGCGCGCGGCGGGCAAGTTCAAGATGGACAAGGCGCTCGAGTATTCGGGCGCCGGACACGCCTTCACCGGCTACGACTGCCTGCAAGAGGGCGCGCAGGTCGTGGCCCTGTACCACGAAGGCAGCCCGGTGCAGGAGCTGACCGAGGGCCAGAGCGGCGTGGTCGTGCTGTCCTCGACACCGTTCTATGCCGAGTCCGGTGGCCAAGTGGGTGACCAGGGCCTGCTCGCCGCCGAGGGCGTGCAGTTCGGCGTGTCGGACACGCAAAAGATCCGCGCCGATGTCTTCGGCCACCACGGCACGCAGACCCAGGGCACGCTGCGCGTGGGCGATGCCGTGACCGCGCGCGTCGATGCCGGCTTGCGCGCCGCCACCGTGCGCAACCACAGCGCCACACACCTGATGCACAAGGCGCTGCGCGAAGTGCTGGGCGGCCACGTGCAGCAAAAGGGCTCGCTGGTCAACGATGAGCGCACGCGCTTCGACTTCACGCACAACGCGCCCCTGAACGACGCGCAGATTGCCGAGATCGAGCGCCTGGTCAACGCAGAAATCCTGGCCAACGGCGCCACCCAGGCGCGCGTCATGGACATCGAGAGCGCGCAAAAGACCGGCGCCGTGATGCTGTTCGGCGAGAAATACGGCGAGACCGTGCGGGTGCTGGACATCGGCACCAGCCGCGAACTGTGCGGCGGCACGCACGTGGCGCGCACCGGTGACATCGGCCTGTTCAAGATCGTCGCCGAGGGCGGCGTGGCCGCCGGCGTGCGCCGCGTCGAAGCCATCACCGGCGCCAATGCCCTGGCCTGGGTGCAGCAGCTCGAAGCCACGCTCGAATCCGCTGCCGCCACGCTCAAGGCCCCGTTGACCGAAGTGCAGCCGCGCCTGGCGCAGGTGCTCGATCAGGTGCGCGCCCTGGAAAAGGAAGTCGCCGCGCTCAAGGGCCGGCTGGCGGCCTCGCAGGGCGACGACCTGGTCAGCCAGGCTGTCGAGGTCAAGGGTCTGAAAGTGCTGGCGGCAAGGCTCGAAGGCGCCGACGCCCGTGCACTGCGCGAGACCATGGACAAGCTCAAGGACAAGCTGGGGACTGCCGCCATCGTGCTGGCTGCGGTTGACGGCGACAAGGTGCAGCTGGCCGCCGGCGTCACCGCCGACAGCCTGGGCCGCGTCAAGGCCGGCGAGTTGGTCAACTTCGTCGCCGCGCAGGTCGGCGGCAAGGGCGGCGGCAAGCCCGACATGGCCATGGCCGGCGGCACCGATGCGGCCGCGCTGCCGCAGGCGCTGGCCTCGGTGGCCGGCTGGGTGGGCGAGCGCCTCTGAGCCTCTGCGGCTCGATGGTGGCCCCTCAGGGGGCCTCAGGCGCTCAGAACAACTCGACCTCGCTGTGTTCGACCTTGCGGGCCAGGGCGCCGCTGGCCACCAACTCCTCGTAGTGGCAGACGCGATTGCGCCCGTGCTCCTTGGCGTAGTACAGCGCCTGGTCGGCCCGGCCCAGGATTTCCACGGGCGCGCCACTGTCGGTGGCTGCAAATCCGACGCTGACGGTGATGTGGCCGACTTGTGGGAACTCATGCGCGGCCACGGCGGCACGCAGGCGCTCCATGGCACTGCAGGCCTGCTCCAGCGTACTTGAGCGCAGCAGCACCACGAACTCCTCGCCGCCGAAGCGGAAGATCCTGTCCTGACTGCGGAACTGGCTACGCAGGCGGTTGGCCACCAGGATCAGCACCTCGTCGCCATACAGGTGGCCGAAGCGGTCGTTGACCAGCTTGAAATGATCGATATCCACCACCGCCAGCCAGTCGCGCGGCTGCTCGGGTGCGTCCGGCAGGGGCTGTGCGCTGATGTTGCCTCGGCGGGCAAACTGCTCGTCGAAGGTCTTGCGGTTGAGCAGGCCGGTCAGCGCATCGCGCTCGCTGTAGTCCAGCAGGCTCTGGTAGTTCTGATAGACCAGGAACACGGCGGTGATGACGTCGCGCTGATGGCGGCTCAGGCGGCGCGGCTGGGTCACTTCCAGGCAAGTCTGGGCGCGCTCGCCCAGCCAGACCGGCAGCCACAGCACGTGCTGCTCGGCACTGACGCGCTCGGCGCTGCGTGCGCTGGCGGCGATGCACTCGGCCAGCTCGGGCAACTGCGCCAGGGTAATGGCATGGGGGTCGGACACGGCCTCGAAGGTGCTGGTGACGATCTGCCCGTCATGGCTCCAGCTGCGCGGGCGCAGCATGGTCTCGCCATCGCGCCCGGCATTGAACAGCTCCAGCGCGCGCACCTGCATGTTGCGTCCTTGCTGCAGGATGGTAGAGAGAACCGATACCTCCAGGCGCAGGTGATCGCGGTGGGCAGTCATCTCGGCCAGGTTCTGCAGCAGGGGTTTCATGGCGGGAGATTCTCAGCTGAACGGGACGGAAAGGACGGGCATCAGGCCTGCCCGGTGCGCCGAAACACCAGATCCCACACGCCGTGGCCCAGGCGCAGGCCGCGGTTTTCGAACTTGGTCAGGGGGCGGTAGTCGGGCTTGGGTGCATAGCCGGTGGCCGTGTTGGCCAGCAGGGGTTCGTGCGACAGCACCTGCAGCATCTGCTCGGCGTAGGGCTGCCAGTCGGTGGCGCAGTGCAGGTAGCCGCCGGGCGCCAGGCGGCTGGCCAGCCGGGCCACCAGCGGCGGCTGGATCAGGCGGCGCTTATTGTGGCGCTTCTTGTGCCACGGGTCGGGAAAGAAGATGTGGATGCCGGCCAGCGACTGCGGCGCCAGCATGTGCTCCAGCACCTCGACGGCATCGTGCTGCACGATGCGGATATTGGTCAGGCCTTGCTCGCCGATGCGCTTGAGCAGCGCGCCCACGCCGGGCTCATGGACTTCGCAGCACAGGAAGTCATCGCCCGGGCGCACGCCGGCGATATGCGCCGTGGCCTCGCCCATGCCGAAGCCGATCTCCAGGATCAGCGGCGCCTGGCGGCCAAAGGCAGCGTGCGCGTCCAGCGGCTGCGGGGCGTAGTCCAGCACGTAGCGCGGCCCGAGTTCTTCCAGGGCGCGGCTTTGGCCGGTGGTAGTGCGGCCGGCGCGGCGCACATAGCTTTTGATGCCCTTGGGGTGGGCGACATCCGCAGGAGTGTCAGGGCGGTGCGGTGCGGGGCGGGCGGTGGCGGGAGAGGTCGGGGTTTCGGTCACGGTGTGCGATTGTAGATATCCGCCCAGGCGCGTACCCACAAAGCAAGCGCTTGGCCGACTGTGGCGCCAGCCGGAGGCGGGGGCAGGGCCAGCGCGCGTGCTGCGTCGGCCAGCACGGCCAGCGGGCGTGTTTCGTCGATGGCCGGGGCGCCGTGCTGCTTGGAGAGTTTTTCGCCATCGCTGGCGCGCACCAGCGGCGCGTGCAGGTAGCGCGGCGTGGCCAGGCCCAGGGCGGCTTGCAGCAGGAGCTGGCGCGGCGTGTTGTCGGCCAGATCCTCGCCGCGCACGATGTGGGTGATGCCCTGGTCGGCATCATCGACCACCACGGCCAGCTGGTAGCTCCACAGGCCGTCAGCGCGGCGCAGCACAAAATCGCCCACCTGGGCGGCCACGTCCTGCGCCTGCCAGCCCAGGCGGCGGTCGTGCCAGCGCACGCCTTGGCTGCTCAAAAAAATCATAGCTGTCAGCGCTTGACTGGCAAGGGTTTGCGGCTGATTCGACTGGTATTTTTCGGTGTGGAAGCGCCAGGCACGCGGCGCGCGCCCCCCCAGGCCGGCGCGGCAGGTGCCGGGGTAGGGGCGCTCGACATGGCGCTCATGCACCAGGCCGCGCGCTGCCAGGGCGGCATCGATGTCGCGGCGCGTGCAGGCGCAGGGATAGGCCAGGCCGCGCGCCACGCACGCGTCGAGCACCTGCTGGTAGCGCGCACTGCGGCTGGACTGCCACAGCGGCGGTGCGTCGGGCAGCAGCTGGCAGGCGGCCAACTGCTGCAGGATGCGCTCGGCGGCGCCACCGGGGCAGCGCGGCGGGTCGATGTCCTCGATGCGCACCAGCCAGCGTCCGCCGGCAGCGCGCGCGTCCAGCCAGCTGGCCAGCGCGGCGACCAGCGAGCCGGCGTGCAGCGCGCCGGTGGGCGAGGGGGCGAAACGGCCAACGTATGGCAAGAGACGCGGCAGGACTTCAGAACATCAGAGGGCCGCCAGCGCCAGCGACAGGCCCGAGACGAAGGCGTCCTCCAGCCTGTGCCCCAGGCACCAGTCGCCGCAGGCGCCCAGGCCGGCGGCCTCGTCCCAGACGAAGGGCTGGCCCAGCGCAGTCTGCGTCTGGGCATGAGGCCAGCAGCGCACCTGGGCTTGCGTGGGCGCGGCGTGGATGCCAGTGACTTCGGCAAAGGCGCGCGTGAGCTTGGCGCGGATGCGGGCATGGTCGTCGTGCAGATGCTCGCGCGACCAGGCCGGCGAGGCCTGCACCGTCCAGCGCTCGATCTGCGTGCGGCCCGGCTTGCTGGACTCGCGCGCCACCCAGGCCACGCGGTGATGCGTGCTGCGCGCGGCGTTCCACTGCGGCCCCAGCGTCACCAGGCCCGGGCGCACGGCCTGGGCAAAGGCCAGCATCAGCGTCCAGCACGGCGCAATCTGCACGTCCGACAGGGCCGGCGCCCACTCGGGGGCCAGGGCGCACTGCGCCAGCAGCTCTTGTGTCTGCGGCGCCGGCAGGGCCAGCACCACGGCGTCGAAGCCGGCCAGGGTGCGCGAGCTGCCGTCGAGCGATTCGGTGCGCAGTTGCCAGGCGCGCGGGCGCATGGGGTCGCGCTCGATGCGCGTGACGCTGGTGTGGGTCAGCAGCCGCCCGGCGCGCGCCAGCGGCTCGGCCCAGGCCTGCACCAGCGCATCCATGGTCGGCGTGGCCACCCAGTGCGCCTCGCCCGGCGGTGGCGCGGCGGCGGCCACCCGGCCACTGGCGTCGAGCACGCGCACGGTGCTGACGCTCCAGCGGCGCGTCAGCTCGGGCACGGTCTGCAGCGCCAGGGCGAAACGCTCGTCGCGCACAGTGAAATACTGCGCGCCAGCGTCGAAGCTGCCATAGGCTGTGTCCACCGAGCTGGTGCGCCCGCCGGCGTGCGGCTGTTTTTCGATCAGGGTGACCGTGTGGCCGGCCTGCGCCAGCGTGCGCGCGCAGGCCACGCCGGCCATGCCGGCGCCGACCACGGCAAAGCGGCGCGCACCGGCGGCAGGGGTGGGGTGTCGGGATGCAGTCATGGTCGGGCCTGGCACGGAGGGTGGCGATGTGCCGGCAGCGCCGGCAGGGAAGTGGCTTTACTCTACACGCGCTGATGGGGCCGGCCCAGCGCTCTCCCCTGGTGCCGGCACAGCACATACCCGTAGGCGCCGATGGGCGCCGCCTCTTGCCGCCTCTTGTTTTTTGCCATCTGGAGACTCCATGCACACCATCCGCCGCTCGCACGAACGCGGCCAGGCCGACCACGGCTGGCTGCAATCCCGGCACAGCTTTTCCTTTGCCAGCTACCACGACCCGCAGCACATGGGCTGGGGCAACCTGCGCGTCATCAACGAAGACCGTGTGGCCCCCGGGATGGGCTTCGGCACGCACGGCCACCGGGACATGGAGATCATCAGCTACGTGCTCTCGGGTGAGCTGGCGCACCGCGACAGCTTGGGCCACGTCAAGACCATCCCGAGCGGTGACGTGCAGCGCATGAGCGCCGGCACCGGCGTCATGCACAGCGAGTTCAACCACTCGGCCAGCCAGGCCGTGCATTTTCTGCAGATCTGGATCCTGCCCGCGCAGCATGGCATCGAGCCGGGCTACGAGCAGGCCAGCGTCAGCGATGCCGACAAGCGTGGCCGGCTGCACTGCATCGCCGCGCCGCAGGGCCAGGGCGGCGCCGTCGCCCTCCATGCCGATGCGCGCATCCATGCCGGCTTGTTCGACGGTGACGAGTCGGAGCGGCTGGAGCTGAACCCCCGGCGCAAGGCCTATGTGCAGGTGGCGCGCGGCAGCGTCGTGGCCAATGGCGTGGCGCTGCAGGCGGGCGATGCGCTGTTGCTGCGCGACGAAGCCGCCGTGGCGCTGGCGCAGGGGCAGGACGCGGAGGTGCTGGTGTTCGACCTGGCGCCCTGAGGAGTCCGCCCTCAGAGCGTGTTTACGATCTCCGCGCGCAGGGGCGCCGGTGCGGATCGGGATGGGCTGCCAGGCGCAAACCGCAGCGATAGCTCGTGCTATCGCGAGGATTTGCAACGCCGCAGACCGCCCGAGGCCGCGCTCGCGCACCCGCGCGGGGATCGTAAACACGCTCTCAGCGGCGTTGCAGCGATGAATAGCCCTGCGTGACTATTAAAATAGTAGCTGTCAGCGCTTGCCTGGCTTGGGTTTGGGCCCGAAATCACCTAAATTTCCTCAAAGCGCTGCCACTGACCCGCCAGGCGCCGCTCGTGCGGCAGGAAGCGCGCCTTGTAGTTCATCTTGGCGCTTTGCTCGATCCAGTAGCCCAGATAGACATGCGCCAGGCCCAGCGCCTGCGCCTGGCGGATCTGCCACAGCACGCTGTAGGTGCCGTAGCTGGTGTTGGCCTCAGGCTCGTAGAAGGTATAGACGGCGGACAGGCCGTCGTCGAGCACGTCCAGGATGGAGACCATCTTGAGCACGCCCGGCCCGCCGCCCTCGGACGGCTGGCGAAACTCCACCAGGCGCGAGTTGACCCGGCTTTGCAGCAGGAACTGCGTGTACTGATCGATGCTGTCGTGATCCATGCCGCCGCCGGCGTGGCGCTGGTTCTGGTAGCGCAGGTACAGCTGGTAGTGCTCGGGCACATAGCACAGGCGCAGCACGCGCACCTGCAGATCCTGGTGGCGGCGCTCGGCACGGCGCTGGCTGCGATCCGGGCGGAACTCGGTGGCCAGCACGCGCAGCGGCACGCAGGCCTGGCAGCCGTCGCAGTGCGGGCGATAGGTGAACATGCCGCTGCGGCGAAAGCCCTGCGCCACCAGCTCCGAGTACACCGCGCCCTGGATCAGGTGGCTGGGCGTGGCCACCTGAGAGCGCGCCTGGCGGCCCTGCAGGTAGCTGCACGGGTAGGGCGCCGTGGCATAGAACTGCAGGCTTTGCAGCGGGAGATCGTTGAGTTGCGTCACGCGGCTGTCGAAAATGGAGCGAACGAAAGGGCTGGTGGCGGGCTGGTGTCCGGCTGGTGTCCGGGGCGGCTCCAGGGGGCGCTTCCAGTATAGGCAGCAGCAGGTTCAGTCCTGCCCGGGCGGCGCCGATCCCTGCTCCTGCCTGCGGCATTCCTGCACGGTGACCGCCGCGTTGATCAGCGCCAGGTGGCGAAGCCGCTGCCCGCGTGCAGCAGCACCGAGGCGTCCAGCGCCGTGCCGCCCGCCCAGGCGGTGTAGCTGCGCTGCTGCGGCGACCAGCAGTGCTCGCGCACCCAGGCGCGGATGGTGTCGGCCTCGGCGCGCCATTGCGCCACCGGCCCGTCGATGGCGCCCATCTCGTGCAGCCGCACGGCCTCGATGAGCGCCTGCCAGCAGCCCATCTTGGAGGAGGTGTAGTGCCGCGTCTGCGGCAGCTCCCAGATGCCCGAATCCTCCTGGCGCCACAGGCCCAGCACTTCGTCCGCCAGCGTGCGCAGCAGCTGCGCCGTCCCGGCGTCCAGCAGATTGCCCGCTTGCACATAGACGCGCATGAGCTTCATCAGGTCGCCGAAGATGCCGAACTGCATCTGGCCATTGGCGCGGTTGCCGGCCACCACCGGGCCGATGCCGCGCCAGCCCGGCACGCAGCGCTCTTGCACGCCGCCCGGCAGGCTGCCGTCGAGGGCATAGAAGATGTGCAGGCGCGGGCCGTGGCGCTGGATGGCGCGCAAGAGCCAGGCGACGGCGGCGTGCGGCTCCTCGCGCAGGCCGAAGCGGATCAACGCCTCCACCGTGAAGGCGGCGTCGCGTATCCAGCCGAAGCGGTAGTCCCAGTTCTTGCCGCCGCGCCAGCTCTCGGGCAGCGAAGTGGTGGCAGCGGCGGCAATGGCGCCGGTGGGTTAGTGCATCAGCAGCTTCAGGATCAGCGCGCTGCGCTGCACAGCCTGCGCCCACGGCCCTTCGTAGCGAAAGTCGCGCGACCAGCGCTGCCAGGAGGCGATGGTGCGCTCCAGCCCCTCGTCGCTGAGCTGCGGCACGGGCACATGCACCGGCCCGTCCTCGGCGCCCGCGACCGCTATGCTGCGCCGCTGGTCGGTTTCGGCTATAGGACGCAGGAGCAGGGCGGCGTGGGTCAGGGGCCAGAGGCGGCCTGGCCTGCAGCGCCCAGTACGGCAGCCCAATCACGGCTCTCGAAGCGCCAGTGCAGCGCCGGCTTGGCACTGGCTGCCGCCACATGCTGCAGGAACTGCGCGCGCGGCACTTCATGCGCGCCCAGCGAGGCCAGATGCCGGGTGTTTTGCTGGCAATCGATCAGCTGCACGCCGCCGCGCCGGGCGATGGCCACCAGCGCCGCCAGCGCGATCTTGGAAGCGTCGGTGACGTGCGCGAACATGGATTCGCCAAACACCGCCCGGCCCAGCGCCACGCAGTACAGGCCGCCGACCAGCCGGCCATCGACCCAGGTCTCGACGCTGTGCGCGTGGCCGGCGGCGTGCAGCGCCTCGTAGGCGGCCACCATCTCGGCCACGATCCAGGTACCGCCGCCCTGGCCGGCGCGCGGCGTGCTGGCGCAGGCCTGGATGACGGCGGAAAAATCGCTGTCCACGCGCACCTCGCAGCCCGGTGTGGCGCGAAAGCGCTGCAAGGTCTTGCGCAGCGAGCGGTGTAGCCGGAACTGCGCCACCGGCAGCACCATGCGCGGCTGCGGGCACCACCACAGGATGGGCTGGCCCTCGCTGAACCACGGGAACGTGCCCTGGCGGTAGGCCTGCAGCAGCCACGGCACGCTCAGGGCGCCGCCCGCCGCCAGCAGGCCCGGCGCGGGCGAATGGTCGCCCCAGGCCTGCTGCGGCGCCGGCAGCGGCTGGTCAGGAGTCAGCCAGGGCAGCGGCAGGGACATGCTGTTTATCAAAAATGATAGCTGTCATCGCTTGATTGGCAAGGGTTTGAGGTCGAAAACACCTGAAAAATCGATGTTTTCGAGTGCCAAACGTCAGGTGTCAGATGTCAGATGTCAGATGTCAGGTGTCAGGTGTCAGGTGTCAGGTGTCAGGTGTCAGGTGTCAGATGCCCAGTACCTTGGCCACGTAGTCGGCATCCTTGTCGCCCCGGCCCGACAGGTTGATCAGGATGTGCTGCTCCCTGGGCAGCGTCGGCGCCACGCGCATGGCCCAGGCCACGGCGTGGGCGCTCTCCAGCGCCGGGATGATGCCCTCGACGCGCGACAGGCGCATGAAGGCGTCCAGCGTCTCCTGGTCGCTGGCGACTTCGTACTGCACGCGGCCCACGTCCTTCAGATAGCTGTGCTGCGGGCCGATGCCGGGGTAGTCCAGGCCCGAGGCGATGCTGTGGACGGCATCCGGCTCGCCCTGGGCATTTTCCAGCACGTAGCACTTCATGCCGTGGATCTCGCCGGGCTTGCCCATGGTCAGGGTGGCGGCGTGGCGGCCCGGCTTGTCCGTGCCCTCGCCAGCCGGCTCGACGCCGACCAGCCTGACATCCTGGTCGTTCAGGAAGGCGGTGAACATGCCGATGGCGTTGGAGCCGCCGCCCACGCAGGCCGCGACATAGTGCGGCAGGCGGCCATGCCTGGCCTGGAACTGCTCGCGCGCCTCGCGCCCGATGATGGACTGGAAGTCGCGCACCATCATGGGGAAGGGGTGCGGGCCGACCACCGAGCCGATGGCGTACAGGTAGTCGGTGGGGTTGTTCAGGTACTCCTCGAAGGCGCTGTCCACGGCCTCCTTGAGCGTCGCCGCGCCGCGCGTCACGGCCACCAGCTTGGTGCCCAGGATGCGCATCTTGGTCACGTTGGGGTGCTCTTTCTCGATGTCCACCTGGCCCATGTGGATCTCGCAGGGGATGCCTACCAGCGCGCAGGCCGTGGCCAGGGCCACGCCGTGCTGGCCGGCGCCGGTCTCGGCAATGACCTTTTTCTTGCCCATGAACTTGGCCAGCAGCGCCTCGCCCAGGCAGTGGTTGATCTTGTGCGCGCCGGTGTGGTTGAGGTCTTCGCGCTTGAGGTGGATCTGCGCGCCACCCAGCTGCTCGGACAGGCGCCGGGCGTGAAAAATCGGGCTGGGCCGGCCCACGTAATCGGCAAACAGCTGCGCCAGCTCGTCCTGGAAATCCTGCCGCTGGGTGATCTCGGCATAGGCGGCGTTGATGTCGTCCATGGCCTGCTTCAGATGCGGCGGCACGAGCTGGCCGCCGTAGGGGCCGAAGAAGCCGGCGGCGTCGGGCATGGGGGCGAAGGTGGGCTGTTGGCTCATGGTGCGAAAGACAGGAAAAGCGGGTTGATGGAAGAACGAGGCCGCGCCGGCGGAGGGCGCCGCGCCGGCGATTGTGTCCCGGAAAACTGCTCCGTCCCTGACAGCGCCAGCGCGCCCTGGCCCGGCTAGCGCAGGCTGCGGCGCACGATGGCGCGGCTCATGCGGCGCATCAGGCCAGGCAGGTGCTGTGTCAGCCAGGCGGTGGCGCGGCCCTTGAAGCCCACCTTGATGAGAAATTGCCGCCGTGCAATGCCGCGCAGCATGCTGTGGCAGGCCGGGCCGACCTCCAGCACTCCGGGCAGCTCGGCCGGCAGGCGGGTGGTGGGGTGTTCGACTTGCTGCTCGTGCGCCACCATGGGTGTGTGGATGATGCCGGGGCAGCACACGCTGACGTCTATGCCCAGCGCCAGCAAATCCAGGTCGAGCGTGCGCGCCAGGCCCACCACGCCGAATTTCGATGCGCCGTAGGCGGCATAGCCGTAGTTGCCCACCAGCCCGGCCAGCGAGGCCACCAGCACCAGATGGTGGGTCAGGTTGAGTGATTTTGATGGTGCGGGGGGCGTTGATGGGCGTGGGTATTGGCTCTCTCGCCCTGCAGGAGGAGGGCTGGCCTTTGCTCCCTCCCCCTTTGGGGGAGGGCTGGGGTGGGGCCAGCGACGGTGGCCTTGAACGCACGGCTTGCCAGAACCCGCCGGCCCCCATCCCCGCCTTCCCCCAGCGGGGGAAGGAGCAACGCGGCGCTACGACTTCATCCGCGTCATCACCTCCAGAATGCGCTGCGGCATCCCCCGGTACGGCGGCATGAACAGATCCAGCGCCCGCCACGGCCCCTGGCGGAACACCGGGCGCAGCTTGGAAAACGTCAGAAACCCTTCGTAGCCGTGGTAGTGCCCCATGCCGCTCATGCCCGCGCCGCCAAAGGGCAGGTCGTGCATATTGGCCTGCACCAGTGATTCGTTCAGGCCGACGCCGCCCGACAGGGTCTGATCCAGATAGAAGTCCTGCTCGCGCCGGTCGTCGCTGTACAGGTACAGCGCCAGCGGGTGCGGACGGCTGGCGATGTAGTCAACGACCTGCTGGCGGTCGCGGTAGGTCAGGATGGGCAGCAGCGGGCCGAAGATCTCGCGCTGCATGAGCTGCATGTCGTCGGTGGCGCCGACCACGGCTTCGAGCGGCATCAGGTGCCGGCTGGCATCGCCCGGCTGGCCGCCGCACAGGTTGACCAGGCGCGCGCCGCGCTCCAGCGCGTCCTGGCGCAGCTGCTGCAGGCGCTCATACTGGCGCGCATCGATGCTGGCGGTGTAGTCGCCGTTGGTGATGTCGAGGTGGCGGCGCATCCAGCGGCGCAGGTGGCGGATGGCGTGCAGGCAGGCGTCCATGACCTGCAGCAGCTCGGTGGCGCGGGTCTCGAAGGCGCTGCGGCAGCCGAAATCGGCATTGACGGCAGCCACGAAGGCGTCCTGGTTCTCGGCCACCAGAGCGTGCAGGGCGCGCAGGTCGGCCGCGCGCTACTGACGCGTGGGGTTGCGCTGGGCGCGCCAGGCGGCCTGCTGCAGGGCCAGGCAGTCGGTGAATTCGGCTGGAAGGCCCAGGGTGATCGGGGGCAGGGATGCGTTCATGGTGGCTCCGGGAGGGCGGGCAGGACAGGGGCTGGGGCGTACCGCTGGTTTGCAATTATTTTGATAGCTGTCAGCGCTTGTCCAGCAAGGGTTTCAGCCGTTTTTCATGCTTAAACCAACGAAACGATGCCAAACCTGGATGTTTCCCCAAGAAGCCGGTCAAGTCTTGACAATTGACGTCAATGATTTGACTTTGCACGACAATTCGGCTTCGGGTTATCCCCGGTGCCCGTCCCTGCCCGATCCATTCAGCCGCATGTTTCTATCCATGACTGTCCTCGTGCGCTCCTCGTGTCTGTCCGGCCTGGACGAACTGGCCGCCGGCCTGGGCCTGCAGCTGCCCCTGCTGCTGCGGCGCTTCGGCCTGCCGCCCGAGGCGGCGACCGACCCGGATTTGCCCGTGTCCTACCAGGCCTTCATCAATCTGCTGGAGCACTGCGCCCAGGCGGGACGCTGCCCCGATCTGGGCTTGCGGCTGGCGCAGCGCCAGGGCATCGGCGTGCTCGGGCCGATTGCCGTGCTGCTGCGCCACGCGGCCACGGTGGGCGAGGCGCTGGCCCTGGCCTCGCGCTATCTGTTTGTCCACAGCCCGGCGCTGCCCCTGCAGATCGACCCGGTGCCGGGCCGTGCGCACGAGATGGATGTGCTGTTCGCCCTGGACGGCGCCGCGCTGACGCCCCGGCCCCAGGTCATCAGCCTGTCGCTGGGCATCATCTGCCACAGCCTGCGGGCGCTCACGGATGGCCAGGCGCAGCCCGTGCAGGTGAGCCTGCCCCATCTGCCTGTGGCTGCGCCCGGGAGCTACCGGCAGGCCTATGGCTGCGCAGTGGTGTTCGGCGCGTCCGCCGCTGCCGTGCGTCTGGCCAGCGCCGACCTGGCGCTGGTGCTGTCCGAGCACGACCCGCAGATCAAGGCGCTGGCGCTGGGCTATCTGGAGCAACTCGCCGGCAGTGCGCACACGCCGGTCTCCAGCCAGGTGCGCGGCCTGCTGCGCGGCCTGCTGGGCTCGGGCAGCACCGGGCACGAGGAGTTGGCGCGCGCCCTGTCCATGCACCCGCGCACCCTGCAGCGGCGCCTGCACAGCGAGGGCACGACGTTTGCGCGGCTGCTCGATGAGGTGCGCCGCAGCCAGTTCGAGGCGCTGATTGCCATGCCCGGCGGGCCTGGCCTGACGCAGATCGCCCACATCCTGGGCTATGCCGAGGCATCGGTGCTGACGCGCAGCTGCCAGCGCTGGTTTGGCGTGGCGCCATCGCGGCTGAAAAAACCCCTGCTCCCAGGTGGCAGCGCAGGCGGGCAGGGGGAACGGGAAGCGCAGGAAGTGCAGGAGGTACAGGAAGTGCAACAGGAACAGGGCGCTGGGACTACAGCCAGCCACGGCGGCTGACCGCAGCTGCAGGCCGGTCGGGACGGCAACATGGCCGGCCAGGGTGGCGCGCAGGTTGCCAGCCCGTCAGGGCCGATCTTTTGCCACCTTTCACTTCACGCGCGCTTTGAGCGCCGCAAGCAGTTTTTCCTATGAACCACCCTTTCCACGACATGCTCGGCGAGGCCACGCGCCTGACGCAGAGCGGCGACCTGATGGCCGCCACCGAGCTTATCCAGCGCGTGCTGTGCGGGCAGGCCGCCTTCGCTCCGCCAGCCGCCAGCCCGCGCCCCGACCGCGCCGGTGCCGCTACCGGTGCTGGTGCCGGCCTGGTGATCGACGTGGACAGCCGCGTGCTTGCCGATCCCATCCCCGATCCCGATGTCATCCCCGGCGCCGCCGAGCAATGGCTGCGCGGCAGCTACGCCGGCAAGGGGCGGCAGCTGGCCTATCGGCTGTATGTGCCGCCGCGCCAGGCGGGCCAGGACGAGGCGCGCCCGCTGATCCTGATGCTGCACGGCTGCACCCAGGATGCCGACGACTTCGCTGCCGGCACGCGCATGAATGCGCTGGCGCGCGAGGCTGGCGTGCTGGTGCTCTATCCCGAGCAGACCCAGCACGCCAACGCCCAGCGGTGCTGGAACTGGTTCAAGCCGCAGCACCAGCAGCGCAACCGGGGCGAGCCAGCGCTGCTGGCTGCGCTGACGCAGCAGATCATGGCCGAGTACCACGCCGATCCCACGCGCATCTATGTCGCCGGACTGTCGGCGGGGGGCGCCATGGCCGACATCCTGGGCCGCACCTATCCCGAGCTGTTCGCTGGTGTGGGCGTGCATTCGGGTCTGGCTGCCGGCGCCGCTGCCGACCTGCCTTCGGCGCTGAGTGCTATGCACGGCGGTGCGGCGGCAGGCCATGCCAGTGCGCCGGCCTTGCGCCCGCTGATCGTGTTCCACGGCGATGCGGACGCCACCGTCCATCCGGCCAACGGCGCGGCCCTGGTCGAGGCCGCACGCAGCGCGCAGCGCGCGAGCCTGGGCGCGGCGCAGGTCAGCGAGGGCCGGGCGCCCAACCAGCAGCGCTTCACGCGCACCCTGCATGGCCGGGCGGAAGGCGGCACGGCCATCGAATACTGGCAACTGCATGGCACCGGCCATGCCTGGTCGGGTGGCAGTGCAGCGGGCAGCCACACGGCGCCCGGCGGGGTGGACGCCAGTGCGCAGATGCTGCGCTTCTTCTTGGCGCACCGCCAGACGGGCGCGCGCTGACGGCGGCGGGGCTTGCCGGGGTGCGCAGTCCGCTGGGGCCGGCTCTGCCAACGCTTCTGGCCTGCTGCTGGACTTGGCCGGGTTTGGGTATAAACACCCGCGACTGCAACCCTATCTGGAGGCCCACGTGACCTACCTTGCTGACCCTGCTTCGGCTGTTGCCTTCCGCACCGCACGCGACCATCTGCTGGCCCACGGCGCCAACCCGGCGGCCACGGCCGCCGCTTTCCGCTGGCCGCGCCTGGAGCACTTCAACTGGGCGCTGGATCACTTCGACCGGCTGGCGCGCGAGCAGCCCGAAGCGCCGGCGCTGTGGATCGTCAACGAGGGCGCGGATGAGCTACGCATCAGCTACGGCCAGATGGCGGCGCGCTCCGACCAGGTGGCCAACTGGCTGCGCAGCCTGGGCGTGGCGCGCGGCGAGCGCATCCTGATGATGCTGGGCAACGAGGTGGCGCTGTGGGAGGCGCTGCTGGCCGCCTTCAAGCTGGGCGCAGTGGTCATCCCGGCGTCCGCCCTGCTCACGCCGCAGGACTTGTGCGACCGCGTCGAGCGCGGCGGCGTGCGCCATGTGATTGCCGGCGAGGCGCATGTGGACAAGTTCGCCGAGGTGCCGGGCGAGTACACGCGCATCTGCGTGGGCGCCGCCCCTGCCGGCTGGACGGACTTTGCCGCCAGCGGCGGCGCCAGCGCCGATTTCACGCCCGATGGCGCCACGCGCGCCACCGATCCGCTGCTGCTGTACTTCACCTCAGGCACCACCTCCAAGCCCAAGCTGGTGCTGCACACGCACCAAAGCTATCCGGTGGGGCATTTGTCCACCATGTTCTGGATCGGCATCCAGCCCGGCGACATTCACCTGAACATCTCGTCGCCCGGCTGGGCCAAGCACGCCTGGAGCTGCTTTTTTGCGCCCTGGAATGCCGGCGCCTGCATCTTCATCCACAACAACGCGCGCTTTGCCGCCCGGCCGCTGCTGGAAGTGCTGGCGCGCTGCCAGGTCAGCACGCTGTGCGCGCCGCCCACGGTCTGGCGCATGTTGATCCAGGAGGACTTGAAGGCCTGGCGCGGCAAGCTGGCGCTGCGCGAGGTCATAGGCGCGGGCGAGCCTTTGAACCCGGAGATCATCGAGCAGGTGCAATCGGCCTGGGGCCTGACGCTGCGCGACGGCTACGGCCAGACCGAGACCACGGCCATCGTCGGCAATGCACCGGGGCTGCCGGTGAAGGCCGGCTCCATGGGGCTGGCGCTGCCAGGCTACCGCGTGGTGCTGCTCGACCCCGACGGCAACGAGGCCGAGGACGGCGAGGTGGCCCTGCGGCTGGACGACGCGCCGGGTGACGCCCCCGGCGGCCACCCCGGCACGGGCCGGCCCCTGGGCCTGATGGCCGGCTACGAGGACAGCGCTGCGCGCACCGCCGCCGTCATGGAGGGCGGCTACTACCGCACGGGCGACGTGGCGCGGCGCGACGCGGACGGCTACTACACCTTCGTGGGCCGGGCCGACGACGTGTTCAAGGCCAGCGACTACCGCATCAGCCCCTTCGAGCTGGAGAGCATCCTGATCGAGCACGACGCCGTGGTCGAGGTGGCCGTGGTGCCCAGTCCCGATCCGCTGCGCCTGTCCGTGCCCAAGGCCTTCATCACGCTGGCCCAGGGCTGCGTGCCCGACGCGCAGACCGCCCGCGAGATCCTGGCCTATGCCCGCGAGGCGCTGGCGCCCTACAAGCGCGTGCGGCGCATCGAGTTCGTGCAGGAGCTGCCCAAGACCATCTCCGGCAAGATCCGCCGCGTGGCATTGCGCGCGCTGGAAGACGAGCGGCGCGGGCGCGGCGAGCGCGAGCAGGGCGAGTTCTTCGAGGACGATTTTCCGGATCTGAAGGCCTGATGGCTGGACGAGCCGAGACCCGGGGCCGCCCGGGCCGGGTGGCGCTTTTTCCTTCATGACCCGCACATCGCCCGCACCCTCTGCCAGCCCTGCCGTCCGGGGCCAGCCGCGCGCGCTGCGCGGGCTGCTGCCGTTCCTGCGGCCCTACCGCTGGCCGATTGCGGCGGCGCTGCTGTGCCTGCTGCTGGCATCGGCGGCCACGCTGGCTTTTCCGCTGGCGCTGCGCCAGTTGATCGACCAGGCGCTGGCAGGGGCGGCGGGGGCAGCGGGCGGGGCAGCCCACGCGCATGACCTGGGCCGGCTGCGCGCCTATTTCGCGCTGCTGTTTGCCGTGGCGGCGGCGGTGGGGGTGTTCTCGGCGGCGCGCTACTACGCCATGAGCTGGCTGGGCGAGCGCGTCACCGCCGACCTGCGCAGCCGGGTCTATGCCCAGGTGCTGCGGCAAAGCCCGGCGTTTTTCGAGACCACGCAGACGGGCGAAGTGCTGTCGCGCCTGACGGCGGATGTCACGCTGGTGCAGACCGTCATCGGCTCGTCGTTTTCCATGGGGCTGCGCAACGCCGTGCTGGGCCTGGGTGCGCTGGCCATGCTGGTGTGGAGCAGCCCGCTGCTGATGGGCCTGGCGCTCTCGGCAGTGCTGGTCGTGGTGCTGCCGGCCATGCTGATTGGCCGGCGCGTGCGGCGCCTCTCGCGCGCCAGCCAGGATCGGGTGGCCGATGCCAGCGCCATCGCCGCCGAGGTGCTGGGTGCCATCCCCGCCGTCCAGGGCTTCACCGCCGAAGGGCGCGAGGCCGCGCGCTTTGCCGCCGCCGCCGAGGACGCCTTTCGCACCGCCGTGCGCAGAAGCGGCGTGCGCGCGGCGCTCATCGCCTTCATCATCGTCGCCAATGCCGCGCTGCTGCTATGGGGTCTGTACCGCGGCGCCGAGGCCGTGCTGGCCGGCCAGATGAGCGCCGGCGCGCTGGGGCAGACCATCGTCTATGCGCTGTTCCTGGCCGGTGCCGTGGCGGTGCTGGGCGAGGTCTATGGCGACCTGCTGCGCGCCGCCGGCGCCATGGAGCGGCTGATGGAGCTGCTGGCCGCCCAGCCGGACATTGCCTCCCCCATCCTGCTGAACGGCAGCACCTGCCGCCCGGGCGGGCCTGGGCGGTGGCGTTCGAGGCGGTGGATTTCCACTACCCGTCGCGCCCGGATCGGGCGGCGCTGGCGGGCTTCACGCTGCACTGCCGGCCCGGCGAGACAGTGGCCCTGGTCGGTGCCAGCGGGGCCGGCAAGACCACGGTGTTCCAGCTGCTGCAGCGCTTTTATGACGTGCAGGCCGGGCGCATCGCGCTGGGCGGCTGCGACATCCGCACGCTGGGGCTGGATGAACTGCGCGCGCATATCGCCGTGGTGCCGCAGGACGCGGTGATTTTCTCCAGCAGCGCGCTGGACAACATCCGCTACGCCCGCCCGCAGGCCACGCGCGCCGAGGTCATGGCTGCGGCACGCGCCGCCTTCGCGCATGATTTCATCGAGGCCTTGCCCGAGGGCTACGAGACCTTCCTGGGCGAGCGCGGCGTGCGCCTGTCGGGCGGCCAGCGCCAGCGCATCGCCATTGCGCGGGCGCTGCTCAAGGATGCGCCGGTGCTGCTGCTGGACGAGGCCACCAGTGCGCTGGACGCGCACAGCGAGCGGGCGGTGCAGCAGGCGCTGGACGCGGCCCTGGCGCAGGGTGCTGGCCGGCGCATCACGCTGGTCATCGCACACCGGCTGGCGACGGTGCAGCACGCGGATCGGATCGTGGTGCTGGAGCAGGGCCGGGTGGTGGAGCAGGGCAGCCATGCGCAGCTGCTGGCGGCGGACGGGGTATATGCGCGGCTGGCGCGGCTGCAGTTCACTGCGTGAGCTGTTGCTGTTGCTGTTGCCGTTGCCACGCCCGCGCTCATGCGCCTCAGGTCAGGTGCTCGCGGCGCCCCAGGCCTTCTGCGATGAAGGTGAGCACCAGAGCATTGAGCGACACACCTTCGGCCTTCGCGCGGGTGGTCAGCTGGGCGTGTGTCTTCTTGGGCACGCGCGCGACAAACTTGCCGGAAGCCACGCCGCCACTGTTGGGGGCGGGCACGGCAAAGCCCTTGGCCTCCAGCGCGGCAATGGTGCTTGCCAGTGCATCGCGGCCGTTGCCGATGGCCTCCGCGATGGTCTCGCCATCGGAAATGCACTCCGAGAAATCCGGATAGGCAATCAAAAAACCGCCGCCCTCGGCAGCGGTCAGGGGACGGATTTCAAAAGGGTAGTCGTCCAGGTTTCGCATGGCTCACGCTCCACTGACCAAAGACAGAAATTTCTTCACATAGATCGGCTTTACCGGTCGATGTGCTGGAACCGGCAAGGTCTTGCCGTCCGCACGGATGAACACGCAGTGGCTGGAGCCTTCGAGGATGCCGACTACACAGTCATCGTCCGGCGTGACGCGCCCGATGCCGTGGTCATGTCTCTGGACACTTTCAACAGCCTGATGGAGACCGTGCACCTGCTCAAGTCGCCCGCCAACGCCACCCATCTGGCGCGCTCGATCGCCCAGTTGCGCGCAGGCCAGGTGCAGGAGCGGGATCTGGCAGATGCCGATTGAGTCGCCAGCAGACAGGCTGGTGCGGCTGACCTGGACGCAGGCGGCCTGGGACGACTACGCCTATTGGCAGGGCCAGGACAAAAAAACCCTGAAACGCATCAACCTGCTGATCCAGGATTGCCTGCGCCAACCGCTTTCCGGCATCGGCAAACCTGAGCCGCTGAAAGAAAACCTGTATGGCTTTTGGTCACGGCGCATCGACGATACGAACAGGCTGGTGTATTGCGTGGACGGGCAGGCGTTGGTGGTGATCGCCTGCCGCTATCACTATCGCTGAATATAGCGGTTTGGTAGAAAACGAGGGTTTTTCTAGCAAAATGGCTGCTCCCATAGCGAAATTACAGACCATGCCCGACACCCTCCTGGGCTTCCACCGGCTCGCGGAAATTTACGGCATCCAACTGGTGCAGCCGCTGTTCACGCGCAGCCGCCTGGGGTCTGTGCGCCAGCGTGAAGCGACCGAAGGCCAGGAAACACGCACCTGGCCCGCGCAATACCAGCCAGCCGACAACTTCCGCGGGCACTTCGAATTCGGCCTGAAGTACGAGCGGCTCAGCTTCGAGTTCTTCTCACGGCTGTTTCACCGTGTCGAGCCAGAGGACGTGGCGGCCTGGGTGAGGGACGAACCCATGGGCCGCTATGCCCGGCGTGCCGCCTTCTTCTATGAATGGTTCACCGGGCGGCAACTGGCCGTGCCGGACACTCCGCCCAACGTGGGCTACGTGGACGCGATCGATGCCGGCCAGTACCTGGCCGCGCAGCGGCCGGACCGGGTGCGGCGCTGGCGGGTCAACGACAACCTGCCAGGTTCACGCGATTTCTGCCCGATGGTCTTCCTGGGACTACAGGATCAGCGTGACTTGCTCTATGACGTGGCAGCGGGTGTCCAGTCGCTTGACGACACCTATGGGGCAGAGTTGCTGCTGCGCAGCGCGGCCTGGCTGACGTTCAAGGAATCGCGGGCCAGCTTCGCGATCGAGCACGAGGCAGACCAGCAAGACCGGGTGAAGCGCTTCGCGGCGGCCATCGCCCACTACAGCGGCCGTATGGACGACCCAATGGCGCCCGAGCAGCTGCTGACGCTGCAGCAGGCCGTCCTGGGCGAGGCAGCACTGCGGGTGGGCATACGCCAATCGCCCGTGTTCGTGGGCGAACGCAGCTTTGCGCGCGAGATCGTCCACTACATCGCGCCGCCTGCGGAACTGGTGACGGACATGCTCGGTGCGTTGCGCCGCTTCGAGGCCCGCACGCGGGGCACGAGCCCGGTGGCGCGCGCGGCGGCGGTGTCGTTCGCCTTCATCTATTTGCACCCGCTCGCCGATGGCAACGGCCGCATCCATCGCTTCCTGGTCAATCACCTGCTCGCGGCGGATAAGGTGGTGCCGGCCAACATCATCGTGCCGGTCTCGGCAACGATCGCCGGCTCGGCCAAAGGGCGTGCTGACTATGACCTGGCCCTGGAGGCTTTCTCGCGGCCCTTCATGCAGCTCTACGCCGATGCCTACCGCTTTGGACAGAAGCGGGTGTGCCCGGATGGTGTCGAGACCAATGTCGAATTCCTGCAGGCAGAGGATGCGCAGCATGCGTGGCGTTACCTCGATCTGACCGGGCAGGCACGCTACCTGAGCGGCGTGCTGCGCCAGACGGTCGAGCAGGAAATGGCGCAGGAGGCGCTAGCGCTGCGCCGCAACGACCAGGCGCGAGCGGCGATCAAGGAGTTTGTCGAGATGCCGGACGCGGATGCGGACCGGCTCATCCGCTCGCTCAAGGAAGGGGCTGGCAGGTGAGCAATAAGCTGCGCAAGGATTTGCCACAAATCTTTGCCGAAGGTGGGGTCTTTTACCCAAGGCATGTGCGGATCATCGCTGCAGTGTGTGCGGTGTTCGAAGACGACGGCTCGGAAACCGAATAAGGCTAGTGCGCGTGAGCTGATGCCACCACAGGGCGCAGAGTAGCCTTGCCACTCATTAAGAGGGCGGAGCTCCACGCGCGCCATTTTGTTTTTCCATTTTTTCTGAGGTTGGCTGATGTCTGTGTGCGCCCTAACACCTGAGTTAAGCCGCGCCGCGAAGCGGCGTCGGCTTGAATGAATTGTTAGATTTCACACTCGTTTGGCCTCAATTGCTACCAGCTGCGCAGCCATGATCAGGTGGTGAACTGGCACGAGGTCTAGGTGCATGAAGGTCCCGGGGGCGTTCTCATATATGTAACGCCAGTCAACAAAAATGCGGCTCGCCTTCTCAACGAGTTGCTCCCGAAAGTCTTCAAGCTTCAATCGTGGGACTCCCATCCGAGCGCCGAAGATGTCAGCGAGGCGATCTTTGTGTCGACCTTCGATAAGGTCAAAGATCGTCGGGATGTGATGCGTCTCTAGCTTCTTGCGAAGAGATGCTGGAAGAGCTGAATATTCAAATGCGTTGCTGTGCTCCAGTACAACAAGGCATTTGAAGTACAGTTCTAACGCCATGGAGAGGCACATGATTTGCCCAGGCGCCACATTTGCATTCTTTACAGTCTCGATGTGCTTTCCGAGAGCGTTTGACGATTCGAGATACTTGTTTGCTAGTTGGAAAATCTGAAGGCTTATCTTGCGCTGTGTCTTAGCACCCTCCGTAAGCGCGGCATGCATCTCTTTGGCTTGCTCAAACGTGTATCCGAACTTCTTCACAAGCTCTTCTGG
Organism: Melaminivora jejuensis; assembly: GCF_017811175.1. NCBI lineage: Bacteria > Pseudomonadati > Pseudomonadota > Betaproteobacteria > Burkholderiales > Comamonadaceae > Melaminivora > Melaminivora jejuensis. Next base: position 1,322,973 of record NZ_JACWIJ010000002.1, on the reverse strand, counting down.
CGATTCGAGCATCCGATAACCTCCAGTGAAATCTAACGGGCTAGATAAGCCGCCCGCAGTATGCGGGTCGGCTTGAGCGATGGGTTAGGCTTGAGTTTCACCTCTTGGAATAGAGCCCGAAAGCCTATCCACTAAGGCACGGGCTTGACCAACAGTTTTTGCCTGCAGAGCATTTTTTATTTCCTCCTGATCCCATTTGTATCTCTCAACATAAATGGAAACACTTGTGACCAGCGCTGCATGAACAGCGGGTTGTAATTCTGAGTCAGCACTTCCGTTAAAGCAGGATTGATTTGCAATCCAGCGACCATCTTCGTTTTTGGCGATATCGAGAGCATGTCTAACAAATCCCTCGTCTTTAATTCCTCTATCCATAAATATTTCCTTTCTGAAAATTGAAGTGAAAAATTCCTAACGGGCGAGGTAAGCCGACCGCAGAATGCGGGTCGGCTTGACCGAAATGTTAGAGCCAGAAGCCAAAATCGATAACCTAAATTTGACGACGGGCACGAACTGCGAAAAAGCGTGGCGCCACCGCTGCGAGTTATGGCTCATGCTGCGGTGAATCGTAAGAGTGAAAGCGCTATGAGTGCCAAAATACAGGCGCTACTGACTGCGAGTGCAGTAAACCGGGCTACTCGATAAGTAGACTCGCCTGTTTGTACTCGGCGCCACTCTTCCTTTAGCAGCAATTGAGCTTCACCGACCAATCTCTTTTCTATGGCGTTGATTTCTCGATAATCCATTTTTTGACCAGGCTGCAATAAATTTTCAAGAGATTCGATAGTAGAAAGCACGGCGATAGCTTGGGCTTCTTTGGGATTTAATCTAAGCCTAATCTTGGCAGTTGCTTCATTAATTCCGACGAAGTCGTCTCGCACGACCTTCCAGAGTTCGACGGAGCTTTCTATGTTTGCAGCACCAGCACCATAAATAGCATTGGTATGTGCAATGACAGCCGCTATTTCGGAGCGCAAAGCGTCAATCCATGCTTGGCGGAACTCGGAAGTTTTTTGTTCTTTACTTACGATCAATCCTAAGAGAGATATCAGGCCCGCAATTAAGGCGGCCACAACAGCGCCGATAGCAACATCTGGAAGATTAGGCATATATTTTCTAACGGGCGAGGTAAGCCGACCGCCGTAGGCGGGTCGGCTTGACCGAAATGTTAGAGCCAGAAGCGAAAACCGATAACTTGGATTTGGCGACGGGCACGAACTGCGGAAAAGCACAGCGCAACTGAGGCTGCGCAGCACTGCAAAAACAATAGCTGCTTGCGCTTGCTAGGCAAGGGCTAGAGGCCAAAAATAATAAAAACCCGCGTGACGACAGCAGGCGAAGCCCAGAGAAACGACAAACCAAGCGCTGCACAACGCTTGAGAAAATAAATGCCGTTTGAATAAGCATGGGCTTGATGAATAAAGCGGGTTTTGAGTGGTGCTAACTAGGTTTAGGCGACAGTCTTTCGTGGACGACAGTCGCATAAAAAGATCGCCATCCGGGTTTTCTTTTGTTGCGGTTTCACCGCAGAATCGTTTAGCCAAACCTAAATTTCCCCGGATAGAAAACGCCAAGGGCGCTGAAACGACATGCTACAGCGCCCTTGCTCTGCGGTAAAGCCACTACCTCAGCAGCTCACCCCTGTTTCTGCACCATCTTGATCACACTCGAAAAATCTTCGCCACCATGTCCGGCAAGGCTATGCGCCGCATACAGCGCCCGCGCCATGCCGCCCAGCGGCGTGCTGGCCTTCATCGCCATCGCATTCTCCTGCGCCAGGCCCAGATCCTTCAGCATCAGATCCGTGCCAAAGCCGCCCGCATAGCCCTTGCTGGCCGGCGCGTTCTCATGCACGCCGGGGAAGGGGTTGTATTTCTCCAGCGCCCAGTTGCCGCCCGAGCTGCGGCGCATGATTTCGGCCAGCACCTTGGGATCCAGTCCGTTGGCCACGCCCAGCGCCATGGCCTCGCTGGTGCCGATCATCAAAATGCCCAGCAGCATGTTGTTGCAGATCTTGGCGGTCTGGCCGGCGCCCACGCTGCCGGCGTGGAAGATGTTGGCGCCCATCTTTTCCAGCAGCGGGCGGGCGCGCTCCAGGTCGGCGTCGCTGCCGCCGACCATGAAAGTCAGCGTGCCGGCAATCGCCCCGCCCGTGCCGCCCGAGACCGGCGCGTCGATGAAGGCGATGCCCGCAGCCTCGGCAGCCTTGGCGACCTTCTGGCTGGTGGCGGCGGCAATGGTCGAGCTGTCGATGACCAGCGCGCCCTTGGCAATGTGCGCCAGCAGCCCGCCCGAGCCGTCCCGGCCCAGGAACAGGCCTTCGACGTGCTGGCTGGCCGGCAGCATGGTGACCACGGCCTCGGCGCCCTGCACGGCGTCCTCGGCGCTGGTGGCGATGGCCAGGCCTTCGGCGCGGGCCTTGGCCAGCGCGTCCTGGCTCAGGTCGAAGGCCTTGACGCTGTGGCCAGCCTTGTGCAGGTTGATGGCCATGGGGCCGCCCATGTGGCCCAGGCCGATGAAGGCGATTTGCATGTGTGTCTCCTTGGAAATTCAGATGAAAAGCGGCGCAAAGCCTTGTTTAGCAAGCGCTGACAGCTATGGTTTTTGATGGTTATCGGATCGCGTCCGGCGCGTCGCCGTCCAGCATCCGGCGACCGATGATGACGCGCATGATCTCGTTCGTGCCTTCCAGAATCTGATGCACGCGGGCGTCGCGCAGCAGGCGCTCTAGTGGGTATTCGCGGATGTAGCCGTAGCCGCCGTGCAGCTGCAGCGCTTCGTTGACCACATTGAAGCCGGCATCCGTGGCAAAGCGCTTGGCCATGGCGCAGTAGGTCGATGCGTCGGGCGCGCCGGCGTCCAGCTTGGCTGCAGCCAGGCGCACCATCTGGCGCGCGGCGACCAGTTCCGTGGCCATGTCGGCCAGCTTGAACTGCAGCGCCTGAAAGCTGGCGATCGGCTTGCCGAACTGCTTGCGCTCCTGGATGTAGCGCTGGGCGTGGGTCAGCGCTCCTTGCGCCGCACCGACCGAGCAGGTGGCGATGTTGATGCGCCCGCCGTCCAGGCCCTTCATGGCGATCTTGAAGCCCTCGCCCTCGCGGCCCAGCAGGTGGCTCGCGGGGATGCGCACGCTGTCAAAACTGATGGTGCGCGTGGGCTGGCTGTTCCAGCCCATTTTTTCTTCCTTCTTGCCGTATTCGATGCCGGGCAGATTCGCTGGCACGGCAAAGGCGCTGATGCCGCCCGCGCCCGAGCCGCTGTCGCCCGTGCGCGCCATCAGCACCAGCACGTCGGTGGCGCCGGCGCCGCTGATGAAGGCTTTTGCGCCGTTGATGACGTATTCACTGCCGACCAGCTCGGCGCGGGTCTTGATGCTGGCCGCGTCCGAGCCGGCGCCCGGCTCGGTCAGGCAGTAGCTGGCGAGTTTCTGGCCGCTGGTCAGTGGCTCGCCCCATTCGGCGCGCACCTCATCCGTGGCCCAGGTGCCCAGCATCCAGGTCGCCATGTTGTGGATGGTGATGAAGGCTGTGGTGCTGGGATCAACCGCTGCCAGCTCCTCGAACACCAGCGTGGCGTCCAGGCGCGGCAGCTGCAGGCCGCCGGCGTTTTCGGGCGCGTACAGGCCGCAAAAGCCCAGTTCGCCGGCCTTGGCGATGGCTTCGCGCGGGAAGATGGCCTCGGCGTCCCAGTGGGCGGCGTGTGGCGCGAGTTCCGACTGGGCGAATTGCCGGGCGGTGTCGGCAAAGGCGCGTTGGTCTTCGGTCAGGTCAAAGTTCATGCGCTTCAATCTCCTCGGATGCTCGTGTTTTTATAGCTGCCAGCGCTTGCTGGGTAAGCGCTGGAGCCTGTTTTGGCTGCTACTCCCTCTCCCTGCAGGGAGAGGGATCAGGGCAGCGGGCGCGGCGTCTTACTTCAGGCTGATGGTGGTGTTCACGCCGTGGTGCAGCGTGCTGTCGTCGAACCAGCGGGCGGTCACCGTCTTGGTCTGGGTGTAGAACAAGACCACCTGCTTGCCGTAGGGGCCGAGGTCGCCCAGCTTGGATGCGCGGCTGCCCGTGAAGGAGAACAGCGGCACCGGCACCGGCACCGGCAGGTTGATGCCGACCTGGCCGACGTCGATGTCTTCCTGGAACATGCGCGCGGCTGCGCCCGATTGCGTGAAGATGGCCGTGCCGTTGCCGTTGGGGTTGGCGTTGATGAAGTCGATGGCCTGCTCCAGATCGTCGGCTTCGACAATCGCCAGCACCGGGCCGAAGACTTCCTGGTCGTAAATCGTCATGCCGGGCTTGACGCCGCTGAAGATGGTCGGGCCGACGAAGTTGCCCTTCTCGAAGCCTTCGACCTTCGGGTTGCGGCCGTCGAGTTCGAGCTTGGCGCCTTCCTGGACGCCGCGCTCGATCAGGCTCTCGACCCGCTCGCGCGCCTGGCAGGAAATCACCGGGCCCAAATCGGCGCCCGGCGTGGTGCCGGCCGAGACCTTCAGGCCCTTGGCCTTTTCCACGATGTCGGAGACCCAGTTGCGCGCCTCGCCCACCAGCACCACGACGGAGATCGCCATGCAGCGCTGGCCGGCGGCACCGAAGGCCGCGCCCACCAGGGCGTTGAGCGACTGCTCCTTATGCGCGTCGGGCATGACGATGGCGTGGTTCTTGGCGCCCATCATGCACTGCACGCGCTTGCCGGCGAGGCTGGCGCGGTTGTACACATGGGTGCCGACCTTGGTCGAGCCGACGAAGGAAATCGCCTTGATGTCCGGGTGGTCGCAGATGGCGTTGACCACATCCTCGCCGCCATGCACCACGTTCAGCACGCCGGGGGGGATGCCGGCTTCCAGCGCCAGCTCGCAAAGGCGCATGGTGACCATCGGATCCTGCTCGGAGGGCTTCAGGACGAAGGTATTGCCGGTGGCAATGGCCATGGGGAACATCCACAGCGGGATCATGGCCGGGAAGTTGAACGGCGTGATGCCGGCGCACACGCCCAGCGGCTGCATGACGGTGTAGGTGTCAACGCCGTTGGCCACGTTGTTGGCAAGTTCGCCCAGCTGCAGGTTGCCGATGGCGCTGGCGTGCTCGACCACTTCCAGGCCGCGAAAGACATCACCCTCGGCGTCGGGCAGGGTCTTGCCCTGCTCGGCGGTCAGCAGGGCGGCGAGTTCCTTCATGTTCTCGCGGATCAGCTGCTGCAGCTTCAGAAAAATGCGCGCGCGCGTGCCGATGGGCGTCTTGCGCCAGGTCTTGAAGGCCTCCTTGGCGTTGGCCACGGCCTCGCCCACTTCCTCGGGCGTGGCAAAGGGCACGTGGGCCAGCACTTCCTGGGTGGCCGGGTTGACCACGTTGCGCCACTGGGTGGTCTTGGACTCGACCAGCTGGCCGTTGATCAAGAGCTTGACGGTGGGAACCTTGACGGCTTGCGAGGTGGATGCGTCCATGGCGTTGATGTCTCCTGAAGAAAAAGGGGGGAAGGACGGCGCCTATGGTATGTGTGCAAAATTGTGAGGGCAAGGCCCAAGAATGCACCTTGGCTTTGCATATATGCACATCACACCGTGCGCTGGAGAAAGGCCGCTGATGGACTGGGACAACCTGCGCTATTTCCTGGAGCTGGCTCGCTCGGGCACGCTGGCCGCCGCCGCCCGGCGCACGGGCGTGGAGCACACGACGGTGGCGCGGCGCATCCAGGCGCTGGAGAAACAGATGGGCGCGCCGCTGTTCGTGCGCGAGGCGGCAGGGCACCGCCTGTCCGAGGCGGGCCGCCATTTGCTGCCCGCCGTCGAGGCCATGGAGGCTGCCGTGCTGGGCGTGGAGCGCGCCGCCCCGGCCAATGCCGCCGCCAGCGGCCCGGCTGGCCTGGTGCGCGTGGGGGTGACCGAGGGCTTTGGCACGCTGATCCTGGCGCCGCACCTGGCGCGCCTGACACGTCAGCATCCGCACCTGTCCATCGACCTGCTGGCCGTGCCGCGCATGTTGCACCTGTCGCGGCGCGAGGCCGACATCGTGATCTCGCTGGAGCGGCCCAAGCGCGGCTCGGTGCTGGTCACCAAATTGGCCGACTACGCGCTGCACCTGTACGGCCAGCGCGAGTACCTGGCGCGCCGCCCACTGGTGGCGCGGCGCGAGGACTTGCGGCACCACGATTTCGTCAGCTACGTCGATGACCTGCTGTTTTCCAAGGAGCTGCAGTTCATCGACCAGCTGTGGCCGCCCGAGCGCTTTGCCCTGCGCAGCACCAGCGTCACCGCGCAGTACGAGGCGGTGCGTGCCGGTGCCGGTCTGGCGGTGCTGCCGGCCTTCCTGGCCGACCGCGACCCGACCCTGGCGCGCGTGCTGCCGGGCGAGGCGCGCTTCATCCGCACCTTCTGGATGAGTATGCCGGCGGAGGCCAAGCACCTGGCACGCACGCAGGCGGTGTGGGCGCATCTCAAGGATGTCGGCCAGCGCGAGGCAGCACGCCTGATGCCGGGGTGAGGGCGGCTGCAGGGAGGTTGTGCGTGGCGCGTTTGGCAGTGAGCTTCTGATTTGTAATTTTGATAGCTGTCAGCGCTGTCCCAGCAAGGGTTTGCGGACGTTTTCATTCAAAAAATACCGCTTGCAGCAGACCGGATGAAGGCAAGTTGTGGGTTTCCCTTACGTAGTTGCTGCAAGGGTTGTCCCGAGTGGTTTCAGGGCAGTGGTGAGGCAATATTGCTGCGCTGCAACATGAAACTTTGCAGTGCCTTTTTCTTCTGTCCTTCGATGTTCGATTCTGCTTCGTCGCGTCGCCAGTGGTTCAGCCAGCTGGCCTGTCTGGGGGCCACGGCTGCACTGCCCCGCTCCACCCTTGCCTGGCCTGCAGCGGGCGCACAAGACCAGGGAGGCGGCCAGCCGCCGCTACGCATTGCCGTCGGCGCACGCGGCACGCTCTACCACCTGCCGCTGCTGGTGGCGCAGGAGCTGGACTACTTCGCCCAGGAAAAGCTGGCGGTGCGCATCGTGGATTTTTCTGCCGGCGCCCAGGCCGTGCAGGCCTTGGCCAGCGGTGCGGTCGATGTGTGCTGCGGTGCCTACGAGCACGTGGTGCGCGGCCAGCTGCAGGGCCGCGACTGGCGCAGCCTGGCGCTGCTGGCCCGGGCGCCGCAGATCGCCCTGATGGCGCCGGCCCATCTGCGCCTGGACGCCGACCCGGGGCGGCTGGCGACGCTGCGCATCGGGGTTACTGCGCCGGGCTCGTCCACCCACTACCTGGCTCGCCTGTGGCTGCAGGGTGCCGGCATACCTGCCGATGCGGCCCAGTTCGTGCCGGTGGGCGTCGGCACGACGGCGCTGGACGCCCTGCGCCAGGGCCGCATCCACGCCCTGTGCCATGCCGATCCGCTGCTGACCCTGCTGGAGCAGCGCAGCCGTGTCACGGTGCTGGCCGACACGCGCTCGCTCAAGGGCACGGCGCAGGTCTATGGCGGCCCCATGCCGGGTGGCTGCCTGTTTGCCGCGCAGACTTTCATCCAGAGCCAGCCGGAGCAGGCCCAGGCGCTGGCCAATGCCATGGTGCGGGCGCTGCGCTGGCTGCAGACCGCCAGCCCGGCCGATCTGGCGCAGATCGTGCCCAAGGCCTATCTGCTGGGTGATCGCGGCGCCTACCTCGCGGCCTTCGAGAAGGTGCGCGAGACTCTCTCGCCCGACGGCCTGATGCCCGCCGACGGCCCGGTCACTGCGCTGCGCGCCGTGCAGCGCATGCGGCCCGAGGCCAGCCAGCAAGCCCGCGTGGCGCTGGAGCGCACCTTCAGCAACACCTGGGCGCACAGGGCGCGCGCCAAGCTGGAGCGGGTTTGAGGATAAAAACGGCTGAAACCCTTGCTGGGACAGCGCTGACAGCTATCAAAAAATAGCCCAGGCAGTTCTGTGTGAACTGACTGGGCCGGGCATGGCCGGAGCGCTTCAGCGCACCCGTGCCTTGGCTGCCGGGCGGGCGCTGGCGGTGGCCGTGCGGGCAATCGGCGCGCGGGCCTTGGTCGCAGCCACCTTGCCGCGCGGGGCGGCGGCCACCGGCTGGCGTGGGCTGGTGCGTGCCAGCGAGGTGGCGGTCAGGCGCACCGGCAGATACATGGTCACGGCCTCGCCCGCCTTGAAGCGGCTGCCCACCTTGACATCGTTCCAGTCGGCCACGTCGGCGGCGCTGACCTTGTAGCGCCGGGCGATGGCGGCCACGGTCTCGCCGCGCTTGGCCGCGCGCACGCTGGTGCGGCGCGTGACGATCTCGGGCGTGAAGGCGATCTGGCCGTTGTCCGCCAGGTGGCTGGATACGTCCTGGCGCGTGGTGGCGGCGCGCGGCACCATCAGCGCCGAGCCGGCCTTGATCATCATGCGCGGCGGGATGCCGTTGAGCTGGCGCAGGTCGGCCTCGCTCATGCCGGCGCGCTGGGCGGCGGCGGCTGCGGTCATGTTGCTGGGCACTGTCCACACCGTCCAGCTGGCGTACTGGCCTTCGCTGTAGGCCTGCAGGTTGCGCCGGAAGACCTGCGCGTTGTCCCAGGGCAGCAGGATGCGCGGCATTCCGGCAGCCAGGATGACGGGCCGGTGCAGCGACGGGTTGAGCGCGCGGAAGTCCTCCTCGCGGATGCCGGCCAGGCTGGCCACCAGCGCCACGTCGATGTCGCGTGTGATCTCCACGCTCTGGAAGTAGGGGTGGTTCAGGATCAGCGGCAGCTCGGCGCCGAAGCGCTCTGGCTCGGCCACGATGTTCTTCACCGCCTGCAGCTTGGGCACATACATGCGCGTCTCGGCGGGCATGGAAAGCTCCGGGTAGCTCGTGCCCAGGCCGAGTTTCTCGTTCTTGGCGATGGCGCGGGCCACGCTGCCCTCGCCCCAGTTGTAGGCGGCCAGGGCCAGGTGCCAGTCGCCGAACATGCCGTGGAGCTTTTGCAGGTAGTCCAGCGCCGCACGGGTGGAGGCCAGCACGTCGCGCCGGTCATCGCGGAAGGCGTTTTGCTTGAGGTCGAAATACGTCCCCGTGGCCGGCATGAACTGCCACATGCCGGCGGCCTTGGCGCTGGAGACGGCCTGCGGGTTGAAGGCGCTCTCGATGTAGGGCAGCAGCGCCAGCTCGGTCGGCATCCCGCGGCGCTCCAGCTCCTCGACGATGTGGAACAGGTACTTGCGCGAGCGCTCGGTCATGCGCTGCATGTAGTCCGGGCGGTTGGCATACCACTGCTCGCGGTCGGCGACCAGCTCGCTGTCCAGGTCGGGCATGGCAAAGCCGCGGCGGATGCGATCCCACAGGTCGGCCGGGGCGTCGATGCCGGCGACGGCCTGCGCCCGGGTGCTGCCTGCCGTGATCGGGCGCAGCGGCCCGGTGGGGTACAGCGGCTGGTGCGCGGCGGCGGCGGGGCTGGAGTCGGCAGGGGCGGAGGCGTCGGGCGTGCTGGTGGTGGCACAGCCGGTCAGCAGCAGGCTGGCCAGCAGCAGCAGGTGCAGGAATTTCATCGGAATTCGTTTTTCCATTGGCGCAGCGCGGCCAGGACGGATGCGGGCGAGGCCGTGTCCACGCTGCTGTCGAAGCGGCGTGCGGCCTGGGCCACGGCGGGCACGCGCACGCGCAGAAAGGGGTTGATCTGGCGCTCCAGCGCCAGCGCGGCGGGCAGGGTGGGCCGGCCCTGCGCGCGCAGGGCCTCGCAGCGCTGGCTGTACTGGAGCAGCTCGGCGTTGGCTGGCTCCACCGCACGCGCGAACTTCAGGTTGGACAGGGTGTATTCGTGGGCGCAGCAGACCCGGGTGTCATCCGGCAGCGCGGCCAGGCGGTCGAGCGAGGCCAGCATCTGCGCCGGCGTGCCCTCGAAGATGCGCCCGCAGCCGCCGGAAAACAGCGTGTCGCCGCAAAACAGCAGCGGCCCGCCGGGCGCATCGGCGCAGAAATAGGCGATGTGGCCAGCGGTGTGGCCGGGCACGTCGATGACCTGGAAATGCAGGCCCAGCGCCTGGATGCTCTGGCCGCCGGCGACGCGGTGGACGGGCTGCGGCAGCTCGGCCTCGGTGGCTGGGGCGTGAACCTGGGCGCCGGTGGCCTGCTGCAGTTCGGTCACGCCGCCGACATGATCGCCGTGGTGGTGGGTGACTAAAATTGCCTGCAGCGGCACCCCTGCGCCGCGCAGCGCTGCCAGCACAGGCGCAGCATCACCCGGGTCTACCACGATGGCGCCTTGCGCGCCTTGCAGCATCCAGATGTAGTTGTCGGCGAAAGCGGGCAGCGGCAGCAACTTCATGAGCGGCGAAATTATAGGTTTGCATCAATGGTTCGGGTCTGCCCCAGGCCGCTATCTGCTGGACTGGGAGCAAGCCCGCTATGACGAGCTGGTGGCGGATGTGTTCGGCTTTCATGCGCTGCAGCTGGGTCTGCCGGCCCTGCAGGGCCTGCGCGCCAACCGTATGCCGCACCGCTGGCTGGCGCTGAGCCAGGAGGAAAGCCGCGACAGCGGGCTGCAGGGTAGCAGACCGGCGCTGCTGGCCGAAGCGGTCATGCTGCCCTTCCCCGAGGCCAGTCTGGACTTGGTGCTGATGCCGCACACCCTGGAGCTCAGCGTGGAGCCGCACGCCGCGCTGCGCGAAGTCCACCGCGTGCTGGTGCCCGAGGGCCGGGTGGTCATCAGCGGCCTCAATCCCTGGAGCCTGTGGGGCCTGCGGCAAAAGCGCGCCCGGCTGTACCAGCGCCTGGGCGCGGGCGGTCAGCTGTATCTGCCCGAAAGCGGCGAATTCATCGCCCCGGGACGCCTGCGCGACTGGCTGCAGCTGCTGGGCTTCGAGCTGGAGAGCGTGAGTTTTGGCTGCTTTCGGCCTGCCGTGTCCAGCCAGCGCTGGCTGCAGCAGTACGAGTGGATGGACGGCCTGGGCGCGCGCTGGTGGCCGGTGCTGGGCGCAGGCCATGTGACGGTGGCTGTCAAGCGCGTGGCTGGTGCGCGGCTGCTGGAGCCAGCGTGGCGCACGGCAGCGGCGCCGGTGGCCGCGCAGGCGCAGGTGGCGCAGCGGCGGGCCGGATGAGCGGTTTTTTCAATTTTTCGAGGTTGTCGATGTTTTCAAGGGGTGTGGTTTGTCTGCTCTGACCGAGGTGGTGATCTATACCGATGGGGCTTGCAAGGGCAATCCGGGGCCGGGTGGCTGGGGTGTGCTGCTGCGCGCGGGCACGCTGGAAAAGGAGCTGTTCGGCGGCGAGCTGGGTACTACCAACAACCGCATGGAGCTGATGGCCGTGATCCAGGCGCTGTCGGCGCTCAAGCGGCCCTGCCAGGTGCAGCTGTACCTGGACAGCCAGTACGTGCGCCAGGGCATCACGAGCTGGATCCACGGCTGGAAGAAAAAGGGCTGGCGCACGGCTGCTGGCCAGCCGGTCAAGAACGTCGAGCTGTGGCAGCGCCTCGATCAGCTGGCGCATGGCGCCGGGCACCGCATCGATTGGCACTGGGTGCGCGGCCATGCCGGCGACCCCGGCAACGAGCGCGCCGACGCGCTGGCCAATCGCGGCGTGGAGCTGGCGCTGGCGGCCTGAGGGTTTTGGGGTAAAAAGTGGCCCAAAGCCAAGCTGGGAAAGCGGAAAAAGCTATCAAAATATTTCAATGATCCAGTGCCAGCACCGGATTGACAAAAGGCACTGGCTGGACGCTGCAAGGCGCGCGCATGGGCAGGCGCCTGATCTCGCGCAGGCTCTGCGTGTCGTGGATGAGCAGCGCGCCGGTATTGGCCTCCTGCCCCTGCACGCTGACCAGCGCATGGCGGCCATCGCGGCTGAACAGCGTCTGGGTCGGCGTGCCGCCCGGGATGTCCAGTGCGCCGGTCGGCTCCAGCGTGTCCTTGTCGTACAGCGCCAGCGTGCCGGGCAGGGCAGCATCCGTCCACAGGTGGGCCGCCGCCACGTGGCTGGCGACGAAAGTCCCTGCGGCTGCGGGCACCAGGGAGCGGATGCTCTGGCGCTTTTCCAGGTCGAACACGTGCAGCAGCGCAGCGTGGCGATTGGCGCTGGCCAGGGCGCTGCGCCCCTGCCAGGTGAAGAAGGCGCCCGTGGCCGGGCTGGGCTGGCCAGGCTCGGGTGTCAGGCTGATCTGCACTCGCGCGTCCAGGTGCAGCATGGCCATGCCGGCGTAATCCGGGCCGGCACCCAGCAGGTAGCGCTGGGCCGGGTCGAGCCGCAATTGCCGCAGCGGCGCGCCCAGCGGGGTGCGGCGCACGCCCAGATGGCCAGGCCGGGCGATGGCCTCGCCCATGCGGTAGTCATGCACCAGGCCGTCGTAGATGGGCGCGGCGCCAGGGTCGTAGGAGATCTCCCAGAGCTGCGGGATGTCGCGCAGCGCGACGATGAAGCTGCGGCGCAGCGGCGCGTGCTGCAGGGCGGCGATGCGCGATGTCTGCCTGCCGTCCAGCGTGGCGGCGCGGTGCAGCCGGGCCAGGTGCAGCTCGGCGTCGAACAGGGCGACGGCGCCTGGGGCATCGCTGGCAGCCAGCAGCCAGCGGCCATCGCCGCTCAACAGTAAGCCCTGCAGCCGTTGGCCAATGCGCACCTGCGCTGCCTGCCGGCTGCGCCACAGGTCGTATTTCACGACCCAGCCATCGCGTGTGGCCAGGAAAGCATGGCGCCGGTCGGGGGCCAGGTGTACGGCGGGCAGCAGTTGCGGGCGGATGCGCTGGCGTGCCAGGACTGCCAGGTGCGTGCCGTCCAGCAGGCTCAGGTGCCCATCACCCTCGATGGCGATGAACAACTCCCGCCCGGCACTGGCCCAGGCGGGTGGCTCGGGGCTTGCATCGGTGGGCGCAGCGAAGGTCTGGCGGGAGGCGCGGATGTCGGCCTCGGCCTCGGCCTGGGACGGCGCCGGCGCTTCGCCCTGGGCTGCGTGCAGAGCCTTGGCGGATGGCATCAGGCAACTGCCCGCTAGCGTCAGTACGGCAGTGCGCCGGTGCATGGCTGGGAGGGTGGGCAGGGCGCAGGGTGAGAGCGGCAGTGGCGTGTCGGAGGGCATGGCGGCGGGCGGCTCTGGCTGGACGGGCAGGCAAGCAGGCAGGATGGCCCTGCCGATGGTGCCACGCGGCCCGTTGTGCCGACCAGCTTTCAGGCATCATGAACGTCCCATGCAACAAGACATTCTCATCAACTGGTCGCCCCAGGAAACGCGCGTCGCCGTGGTCGAAAACGGTGCCGTGCAGGAGCTGCACGTCGAGCGCACGCTGGAGCGCGGCTTGGTCGGCAACGTGTACCTGGGCAAGGTCTCGCGCGTGCTGCCGGGTATGCAGTCGGCCTTCATCGACATCGGGCTGGAGCGCGCGGCCTTTTTGCACGTCGGCGACGTGTGGCATCGCCAGGAGGGCGGCGAGGCGCCCATGTTCGCGCGCAAGGGCGAGCCGCCCGTGCCGATTGAGCGCCAGGTCTTCGAGGGCCAGCCGCTCATGGTGCAGGTCATCAAGGATCCGATCGGCAGCAAGGGCGCACGTCTTTCGACCCAGATCAGCGTGGCCGGGCGGCTGCTGGTGTTCCTGCCGCAGGACGACCACATCGGCATCTCGCAAAAAATCCCGTCTGCCGAGCGCGAGGCGCTGCGCGCGCGGCTGCAGGTGCTGGTGGGCGACAAGGCATCGGGCGGGGGAGGCGGCTTCATCCTGCGCACCAACGGCGAGGACGCCAGCGACGAGGAACTGGCCGAGGACATCGCCTACCTGCGCAAGACCTGGGGCCGCATCCGCCAGGCGGCGCTGGAGCGCCCAGCCGGCTCGCTGCTGCACCAGGATCTGAACCTGCTGCAGCGGGTGCTGCGCGACCTGGCCAGCGAGCACACGCAGTCGATCCGCATTGACTCGCGCGAGCAGTTCGAGCTGCTGTTGGGTTTCGGGCGTGAGTTCATGCCGGCGGCGGCGCCCAAGCTGCAGCTGTACAAGGGCGAGCGACCGATTTTTGACCTGTACGCCATCGATGAGGAGATTGGCCGGGCGCTGGGCCGGCGCGTCGATCTCAAGTCCGGCGGCTATCTGATCGTCGATCAGACCGAGGCGCTCACGACCATCGACGTGAACACTGGCGGCTATGTGGGCGCGCGCAACTTTGACGACACCATCTTCAAGACCAATCTGGAGGCCGCCGGGGCGATTGCCCGCCAGCTGCGCCTGCGCAACCTGGGCGGCATCGTGATTGCCGACTTCATCGATATGGCGCGCGAGGAGCACCGCGCGGCCGTGCTGGCCGAGTTCAGGAAGCACTTGGCGCGCGATCGGGTCAAGACCATGGTGGGCGGCTTCTCGCAGCTCGGCCTGGTGGAGATGACGCGCAAACGCACGCGCGAATCGCTGGCGCACATGCTGTGCGAGCCGTGCCCGACCTGCGCCGGCGTGGGCGAGGTCAAGACGGCGCGCAGCGTGTGCTACGACATCCTGCGCGAGGTGCTGAGGGAGGCGCGCCAGTTCAACCCGCGCGAGTTCCGCGTGGTGGCCTCGCCCAAGGTCATCGAGCTGTTCCTGGATGAGGAGAACCAGCACTTGGCCGGCCTGTCGGACTTCATCGGCAAGCCCATCTCGCTGCAAGCGGAAAGCGGCATGGGGCAGGAGCAGTACGACATCGTGCTGCTGTGAGTTTTGCTATTTTATCAATAGCTGTAATCGCTTGACTGGCAAGGGTTTGAGGCTGATTTGATGCTCAAAATCGATGCTCACAGCCGGCGCAGTCGCGCAAGTGCCGTGTGCAGCGTGGCATCCTGCTTGGCAAAGCAAAAGCGCATCACGCCCTGCTCGAAGCCGTCGCCGTAGAAGGCCGACAGCGGGATGCCGGCCACGCCGACCTCGCGGATCAGCCATTCGCAGAACTCGCGCTCGGGTAGGTTGCTCACGGCGGAATAGTCCACGCACTGGAAGTAGCTGCCGCTGCTGGGCAGGAGCTTCAGGCGCGAGTCGGCCAGGCCGGCGCGAAACAGGTCGCGCTTGGCCTGGTAGAAGGCCGGCAGGCCCAGGTAGGGCGCGGGGTCTTGCAGGTATTCGGCCAGGCCGTGCTGCATGGGCGTGTTCACGGTGAAGACGTTGAACTGATGCACTTTGCGAAACTCGGCCATCAGGGCGGCGGGTGCAGCTACGGTGCCCACCTTCCAGCCAGTGACGTGGAAGGTCTTGCCGAAGCTCGACACGATGAAGGCGCGCTCGGCCAAGCCGGCAAAGCGCGCTGCACTCTGGTGCTCCTGGCCATCGAAGACCATGTGCTCATAGACCTCGTCGCTGATGAGCAGCACGTCGGTGGGCGCCAGCAGGGCTTCGAGCTGGCGCATCTGCGCGGCGCTCCAGACGCTGGCGCTGGGGTTGTGCGGCGTGTTGAGCAGCAGCAGCCGGGTGCGTGGCGACAGGGCGGCGGCGATGCGCTCGAAGTCGGGCGCAAAGCTGCCTGGCGTGAGCGGCACGCGCACCACGGCGGCGCCGGCCAGCTCGATGTTGGGCACGTAGCTGTCATAGCAGGGTTCCAGCACGATGACTTCGTCGCCCGGCTGCACGCAGGCCAGGATGGCCGTCAGGATGGCTTGGGTGGCCCCGGCGGTGATGGTGATTTCGCTGTTTTCGCAATACCGGCGTGCGTGCAGTGCTTCTATTTTTGCAGCAACAGCAGCGCGCAGCGCGGGGATGCCGGGCATGGGTGGGTATTGGTTGTGGCCGGCTTGCATGGCGCGGCTCACGGCATCCACCAGCGCCGGGTCGCAGGCGAAATCTGGAAAGCCCTGGCCCAGGTTCACGGCGCCGTGCTCGGCGGCGAGCTGCGACATGATGGAAAAGATGGTCGTGCCCACCTGGGGCAGGCGGCTGGGGAAACTCGGTGTGTTCATAGTTCGTAGTCGTTGACATGCCCGGTCATGGCGCGATCGACCAGATCGCGGTTCAGCCGGTCGCTGAGCAGTTCGGCAAAGCGATAGACGAAGTTGCGCAAATAGGCGCCGCGCTTGAAGGCCACGCGCGCCACGCTCTGGCCGAACAGGTGGCCCACCGGGCGCACGGCCAGATCGCCCTGCGGGTCGTCGCGCATGGCCATCTCGGCCACGATGCCAATGCCCAGGCCCAGGCGCACGTAGGTCTTGATGACGTCCGAGTCGATGGCCTCCAGGATGATGCGCGGCTGCAGCTTGCGCGCAGCAAAGGCCTGGTCGATCTTGGCCCGGCCAGTGAAGGAGGGGTGGTAGGTGATCAGCGGCTCGTGCGCCAGGTCGTCCAGGCCGACGCGCTCCTTCTTGGCCAGCGGGTGTGCGACCGGGATGACCAGCACGTGCTGCCACTCGTAGCAGGGCAGGGTGACCAGATCGGGGTAGGCGGCGAGCGACTCGGTGGCCATGCCGATTTCCGCGACCTCGTCGAGCACCATGCGCGCCACCTCGTGCGGCGTGGCTTGGTGCAGGCTGATGTTGACCTTGGGGTATTGCTCGCGCAGCTTGGCCACCGGCAGCGGCAACACGTAGCGTGCCTGGGTGTGCGTGGTGGCGATCGACAGGGTGCCGCTGTCTTGCTGGCTGTACTGCTCGCCGATGCGCTTGAGGTTGCCGACCTCACGCATGATCAGCTCGATACTCTTGAGCACGTGCTGGCCAGGCTCGGTCACGCGCTTGAGGCGCTTGCCGTGGCGCGCGAAGATGTCCACGCCCAGCTCGTCTTCCAGTTCGATGATGGCCTTGGACACGCCGGGCTGGGAGGTGTGCAGCGCCTTGGCGGCTTCGGTCAGGTTCAGGTTGCGGCGCACGGCCTCCTGGACGAAGCGAAATTGGTGCAGGTTCATATCTTGTTGAGAATAATGAATTAAATTATTATGCCTCAATCATCTATGAAATCCTGGCTATCCAGTGCCTGTGCTGCCATTTGCGCCAGCAGCGCCACCACGCGCTCGTCCTCGCCGATGTGCCCGGCCAGGCTCAAGCGCAGCTGCGGAAATTGCTGCGCCAGCGCGCGCACGGTCTGCGGCAGGTCTTCGCGCACATGCCGGCCGGCGCCCAGGAACAGCGGTGCGATGGCGATGCGGGTGCAGTCGCCATCTGCCAGCTCCTGCAGCACTTGTTCCAGCGAAGGCGGGCACAGCTCCAGATAGGCGCAGCGCACGGCAATGCCGGGTCGTAGCGTCTGCAGCCGGGCCTGCACGGCTTCGATGGGCCGGCGCCACAGCGGATCGCGCGAGCCGTGGGCCAGCAGGATGATGGCGCGTTCACTCATGGATATTGTCTGTTTCGCTGCCAGGGAGCGTCATCGATCGGCTCCGCTAGGGGAAGAGGGCTGGAGGCCTTGATGAAGAAGGCCGCCCGGTGGAAGCGGTCTGGGGGATTCAGAGAGTGGCCAGTGCGCCAGGCAGAACGGCTGCTTCAGGAATGCTCGCCACCCGTCTGACCAAACAGCTCCTGCACCGAATTGGCGGTGAGGATACCTGTCGCCCAACCGATCAGCTCATCTTGCGTGGCCGATTGGAGCCGGGCATAGACCCAGGGCGGCACGCCGCCAAAGCGCATCTGCACCTGCAGGGCGATGGCGCGGGCCAGGCCTTTGTGCATGCCCTTTTCCATGCCCTTTTCCATGCCCTGGCGCACGCCGCGCATGGTGGCCTCATCAAACCAGCGTTCAATCGTCTGCTCCAGCATGGCATGGCCCTCCAACAGGTCGGTGATGGTCTCAATGTCGGTGATGTTAGCTTTGGGCACCTTGCGCCGCAGCAGCTTGCGCACCCAGATGTCCACCGTACGCCGCAGCTGTTGCATCTCCTGGCCCTGCAGCACCTCGCCCAGGCTTTTGAGCACGCGGATGATGTCCTCGGGCGTGCGGCTTTGCTCCAGTTGAAACAGCGCCTCGGCCAGGTTGCGCACTCCCTGCAGGGAATGCAGCTTCAGCCGCGCCTCGTCGACCAGGTGGTAGAGCAGGCGCGGGCGATAGGGTTCCAGCCCGGGCAGGCTGGGCGCGTAGCACTCGGCCACGTCGGTGGCGGCCTTCCACGCCGGCGCGCCGTTGTACAGCACGATGGGCACGATGGCAGGGAGCTTGCCGTCCTGCAATTCCCCCTCCTTGACCAGGTGCTGCGACAGCAGGCCCACATAGACCAACATGCGCAGCGCCATCCAGGCGTCCGCCTCGCTTTGGAACTCCAGCAGCAAATAGACCCACACCCACTGCTCGCCCACCTTGAGGCGCCAGACCATGTCGTCGTGGCGCTGGCGGTCGGATTCGCTCACATAGCTGGCGTTGACGCGCTCCAGTGATGAGAAGTCCGCTCGCTCGCGCCACGGCCCGGGCACGAAGCCCAGCAGCAGGTCGCGCACCATCTGGGGGTGCGAGAACAATTGCTTGTAGCCGCTGTCGTGGCTGTGGGCGCTGGGTGGTGGCATGGAGTGGCGGGAAGACAGGGGGCAGGGGTGGCAGCGCCGGGGCTGGGGAAGTGATCAGTTGAACTGCTTTCAATCGTCAGAGCATTGGCTGAGGACAGGCCTCAGCGCCGATGCACCAGCCAGCCGAAAGCTGCCAGTGACACTGCCGTGTAGATCAGCCCTGGAGCGGCAGCGGTGATCCAGGGCGACCAGTTGCGCAGATTGCCGACGAAGCCGAACAGGTTGTTGAGCAAGAAGAAGCTGATGCCAGCCATGACCCCGGCAAAAACGTAGCCGGCAATGCCGCCAGAGCGAAAGTGCAGATAGGCAAAAGGCAGCGACAGCACCACCATGACCAGGCAACTCAGTGGATAGAACACCTTGCGCCAGAACTCGATTTCGTAACGTTGAGCGGCTTGGCCGTTGGCCTTCAGGTGGCGCACGTAGCGAAACAATTCGATGGCCGGCATCTTGTCTGGCTTGAGCACGGCGGCGGCCACCATGCTCGGGCTGATGCTGGTGGGCCACAGCAGTTCAGCCTCGCTGGTGCGCTGCACCTGCAGCTCGTCGCCCTTGCTGCGCTGGAACAGGCTGCGCTGCACCTGGTGCAGCCGCCAAGCCTCGCCGCTAGCGTCGAACTCGCCGCGCTCGGCAGTCACTGTGGCAGCCACGCGGCCGCGTTCGTCGAACTCGAACGCGCGGACGCCCAGCATCTGTCCATCCGTGCCCAGGCCGCGCACGTTGATGGCGCGCGAGTGGCTGCCCCGGCGCTCCTTGAGCCAGGCGCCGGTGGCGCCGGTGCTGAGCTGGCCGAGGTGGCGCACACCCACCAGCTGTGCCGCCCGCTCGCTGGTCGGCGCCACGTAGTCGCCAATCAGGAACGTCAGTGCCACAAAGCTGCTGCCCAGCAGCAGCAGCGTGGACAGCGCCCGCCCCGGCCCCAGTCCGCTGGTACGCATGATGGTGAATTCCGAGCTCTGTGCCAGCCGTGCCATGACGAAGATGGTGCCGATCAATACCGTGATGGGTAGCAGTTCGTACAGGTGCTGGGGCAGGCTGAGGGCGACATACAGAAGTGCCTGCGTCAGTTGGTATCCGCCCGCGCCGCGCCCCACCCAGCGCAGTTCATCGACCAGGTCGAAGAAGAAGAACAGGCCTAGGAAAGCCAGCGTCACGAAGCCGACGCTCAGAGCGATCTCTCGATAGATGAAGCGACGTAGGACTTTCACGCCGCCGCCTCCCTGCGAGGCAGCAGCGCGCGCAGCGACCACTGGTTGTGCCGTGCGGCCAGCAGCAGCAGGCCCAGCGCCAGCGTGCCGCCGTGCAGCCCGATCATGAAGGTGGGCAGGGTGGTGCGCTCGCTGGCGATCCAGCTTTGCCCGACAGTCATCAGGTTGTAATAGACCAAGAAGGTGAACAGGGCCAGCAACATGCTGGCGCTGCGCCCGGCGCGCGGATTGGCGGCAGCCAGGGCAGCGCCCAGCACCACGAAGTTCAGCACCGCCAGCACCAGACCGGCACGCCAGGCGAGTTCGGCGCGGTAGGCGGGCAGCGGATCGGCCAGCAGTTGCCGTGTGTCGCGCGCCTTGATGGCGCCCTCCTCGGCGCCGCTGCCGGAGGCGGCACCGATGCGCGTGCCGTACTCCATGAATTCGCTCAGGCGCAGGCGCGGCTGCTCGCGCAGCGTCTCCAGGCGCTGCCCCTGGCTGAGGATGACCACGCGTTCGCCATCGATGACTTGCAGGCGTGCCCCTTGAGCCGAGGTCACGGTCTCGCGGCTGGCATCGCTGGTGGCAATGAAGACATTGCTGGCCGAGAGCGCGTCCGGCGTGTCCTTGTCGATGAAAAACACCCGCGTGCCGCCTGCCGATTCCTGGAACTGGCCGGGAGCGATGCGGTCGATGTCCGAGCGCTGCTCGTAGCGTGTCTTCAGATCCTGGATCTGCTGGTTGGCCCAGGGCCAGGCCACCAGCGACAGCGCACCTACGACCAGCACCACCGGCCAGGCAAAGCGCAGCAGCGGCTCGAGCAGGTTGGCTAGGCCCCGACCGGCAGCAAACCAGATGACCATCTCGCTGTCGCGGTACATGCGCGAGAGCACGCTGACGACGGCCACGAACAGGCTCAGGCTCAGGATGGTGGGCAACTGGCCCAAAACGGTAAAGCCCATGACCAGCAGCACATCGGTAGGTGCCACGCTGCCCTTTGAGGCCTGGCCCAGCGTGCGGATCAGCATCATGGTCATGACGACGGTGATCAAGACCACCAGCGTCGCGCCGAACGAGCGGGCCAGCTCCTTGCGGATGGACGAATCGAATAACATCGGTCGATTATGAACTTCGAACTCAAGACGCTTTCGCTGTCCGCCGCTGCACGCCACAAGTGCGATCTGCTGGCCGTGCTTATCCCCAGGACTTCGCCGGACAGGACGGCGCCATCGGCACGCTGGCTGCCCAGGCCTTGCAGGCGGGTGACCTGCAGGACAAGCCGGGCAAGCTGCTGCGCCTGTATGCCAGCCCGGGCGTGGCGGCCCGGCACCTGGTGCTGGTGTCATGCGGCGATGGCTCGCCTGGCGATGTGCGCAAGGCTGTGCTGGCATTGGCCCCGGCCCTGAAGTCGCCCGGCGTGCAGCGCGCCGTCCTGGCGTTCGCCGCCGCACCAGCCGCCGGAGCCGTAGCGGCGGCGCTGCGCTCGGCTGCCGATGCAGCCTATGTCTATGCGGCCACCAAATCCAAGGTCGAGGAGAGCGGGCCAGAGTCCTGCCTGCTGGGTGTGCCCAGCGCCGCTGGCGTGCAGGCCGAGTTCGATGCTGCCCGGGCTGTGGCTGCCGGGGTCGAGTTTGCCCGCGAATGGGCCAATCGCCCGGCCAACCATGCCACGCCGACTCTGCTGGGTGAAGCGGCCAAGTCGCTGTCCAAGGACAAGGCCATCCGCTGCACGGTGCGCGGCCCCGAGGAGGTCGCCAAGCTGGGCATGGGAGCCTTCATGGCCGTGGCCCAGGGCTCGGTCGAGCCGCTGCGCTTCATCGAGCTGCAATACCAGGGCGCAGCCAAGGGTCAGGCACCGGTGGTGCTGGTGGGCAAGGGCATCACCTTCGACACCGGCGGCATCTCGCTCAAGCCGGCGCCCGAGATGGACGAGATGAAGTTCGACATGGGCGGCGCGGCCAGCGTGCTGGGGGTGTTTCGCGCACTGGCCGAGCTCAAGCCGGCCATCAATGTGATCGGCCTGATCCCGGCCTGCGAAAACATGCCCGATGGCCGGGCGCTCAAGCCCGGCGATGTGGTCACCAGCATGAGCGGCCAGACTATCGAAGTGCTCAACACCGATGCCGAAGGCCGCCTGGTGCTGTGCGATGCCCTGACCTATGCCGCACGATTCAAGCCCGTTGCCATCGTGGACATCGCCACCCTGACGGGAGCTTGCGTGATTGCCCTGGGCGGCCTGCGCAGCGGCCTGTTCAGTACCAGCGACGAGCTGGCTGCGCAATTGCTGGGTGCTGGCGATGCAGCGCTCGACCCCTGCTGGCGTATGCCGCTGGACGATGAGTATGGCGAGGGGCTCAAGAGTAATTTTGCCGATGTCGCCAATGTGGGCGGGCGGCCTGCCGGAGCGGTGACGGCGGCCAAATTCCTGCAGCGCTTCGTCGGCAATACGCCCTGGGCACATCTGGACATTGCCGGTACGGCCTGGAAGAGCGGCACAGCCAAGGGCGCCACCGGGCGTCCGGTCGGGTTGCTGCTGCGCTGGCTGGCAGAGCGCGCTGCCGGGTCTGCGGACTCTGGCCAGCAGACAGCAGCCGCACGCCGCCGCGCTGCCAAGGGCTGAAGGGCGCGCCCGCGTCGGGCCAGATCCGCATGACGGACATCGTGTTTCATTTCAACGTGCCAGACCGGCTGGCCTATGCCAGCCGACTGGCCCATCAGGCGTTCAGACGCGAGGTGAAGCTCACCATCACAGCCAGCGAAGGGGAGCTGGCCGAACTCGATGACCGATTGTGGAGCCTGGCGCCGTCGGACTTCGTGGCCCATTGCCGTGCTCCACAGGCGCACGCGGCACTGCTGGCGGCATCGCGGATCATTCTGTGTGCCGATCCGCGTCTTGGCTTGCCAGAGGGCGTTCTGCTCAATCTGGGAGCGCAATTGCCGACCGGTTTCGAGCAGTTTCAGCGGGTTGTCGAGGTAGTGAGCCTGGAGGAGGGCGATCGCGTCCAGGCGCGTCTTCGCTGGAAGCAGTATGCCGATGCTGGACATGCGATCTCCCGCCATGATGCGGCAGCGGGGATGGGCCGACGATGACGACTCCCGGACACATTCCTGCGCATTTCATTCCGACCTTGACCGAGGTGGTGCCGGAAGCTGCCCCAGCTCCTCCGACGCCAGCCGACGCTGCGCCTCCCGCTGTGGTGCCGACTCCTGTCGGCAGATCGCCCTTGCCCGAGGATTTCGAGGAATATGTGGTGCATCGTGTCATGCAACGCATCGATCTGGCCCTTGAAGAGCGCCTGCGCGAGGCCATCGCCCGGGTGACCCTGGAGCAGACGCGCTCGCTGGTGCCACGTCTGCGCGAAGAAGTCGAAACCGTGGTGCGTCAGTCGGTCTATGAAGCCGTAGCACAGGAATTGGCTGGAGAACGCCACAAGCCGTGAATCGATGGCAGGGAATATCCCTGTGTGGTATCGATATGAATTTCGTGTGTTCCCTAGTGTTGGCTGGGTTGAATTGCGCTATGTTCCAGCGCGTTGTGACCACACAATATTTCCAGCGCACTCTTTGGAGACATATATGCAATTGAAGTTGAAACTGACCGTGGCCGCTGCCATCGCAGCCGCTGCCGCTGTGACTTCCGCCCAGGAGGTGGTGAAGATCGGTCACGTTGCCCCTCTGTCGGGGCCGCAGGCGCACTACGGCAAGGACAACGAAAACGGCGCCCGCATGGCCGTGGAGGAACTCAATGCCCAAGGCTTCACCATTGGCGGCAAGAAGGTGAAGTTCGAACTGCTGGCCGAAGACGACGCAGCCGATCCCAAGCAAGGTACTGCTGCCGCGCAAAAGCTGTGCGACGCCAAGGCAGCCGGTGTTGTGGGCCACTTGAACTCGGGCACGACCATCCCTGCAGCCAAGGTCTACAACGACTGCGGCATCCCGCACGTTACTGGCGCTGCCACCAACCCCAACTTGTCCAAGCCGGGCTACAAGACCACGTTCCGCATCATTGCCAATGACAACGCATTGGGCGCGGGTCTGGCGGCCTATGCTTCCGAGACGCTCAAGCTCAAGACAGTGGCCGTCGTCGATGACCGCACGGCCTATGGCCAGGGCCTGGCCAGCGTGTTCAAGAAGGTGGCTGCAGAAAAGGGCATCAAGGTCGTGGATGAGCAGTTCACCACCGACAAGGCCACCGACTTCATGGCCATCCTGACAGCCATCAAGTCCAAGAATCCCGATGCCATCTTCTACGGTGGCATGGATCCGCAGGCTGGCCCCATGCTGCGTCAGATGGAGCAGTTGGGCATGAGCAATGTCAAATTCTTTGGCGGTGATGGACTGTGTACGACCGAGATCGCCAAATTGACGGCTGGCGCCAAGACCCTGAGCAATATGGTGTGTGCCGAGGGGGGGCTTCTCTGGCCAAGATGCCTGGCGGCATGGCGTGGAAAGCCAAATACGACGCCAAATATCCCAATCAATACCAGATCTACAGCCCTTATACCTATGACGCCACCATGCTTTTGGCTGATGCCATGAAGCGTGCCGGCTCCTGGGATCCCAAGGTCTATATCCCCGAACTGCTCAAGTCGAACTACAAGGGCGTGACGGCCAATATCGCCTTTGAATCCAATGGAGAGATGAAGAACCCGGCCATCACTCTCTACCACTATCCGGATGGCAAGAAGACGCCTATGAACTGATCTGCTGATCTGCTGATCTGCGGCCTTCGGCTTGCCCGTCGTGCAGGCCAGAGGCAGATCGCGGGCGCAAGGAAAAAGGCAATGTGCCGCAGCACATTGCCTTTTTCGTTTTCAAGCCCGGGTTGAGGAGCGCTTGCAGGGTCGTGTCAGTGACAGGCCTGTTGACTGTTCACGATGCGCCTGAGTGCTGCCGTGTCCACGATGCGGACATGGCGCTGCTTGACCTCGACGATGCCATCCTCGACGAATTTCGAGAAGGTGCGGCTGACGGTTTCCAGCTTCAGCCCGAGGTAGCTGCCGATTTCCTCGCGGGTCATGCGCAGGATCAATTCGGATTGGGAGAAACCGCGTGCGTGCAGACGCTGCACCAGGTTCAGCAGGAAGGCTGCCAAGCGCTCGTCGGCCCTCATGCTGCCCAGCAGCAGCATGACGCCATGCTCGCGCACGATTTCACGGCTCATGATCTTGTGGACATGCGTCTGCAGTGCCGTCACCTCGCGCGACAGCTCTTCGATGCGGTCAAAGGGCATGACGCAAACTTCCGCATCCTCCAGTGCCACGGCATCGCAGGTGTGATGATCGTTGACGATTCCGTCCAGACCGATGATCTCGCCGGCCATCTGAAAACCGGTGACCTGATCGCGCCCATCCTCCGTGGCCACGCAGGTCTTGAAAAATCCCGTGCGGATCGCAAACAGGGAGGTGAACGCCTCTCCGTTACGAAACAGGGTGCCGCCACGCTTGACCTTGCGACGCATGGCAACCACATCGTCGATGCGCTTGAGCTGGTGCTCTTCGAGACCGACCGGCATGCACAGTTCACGCAGGTTGCAGTTGGAGCAGGCCACCTTGATGGCCTGGAGCTGGGGCGGCGTGTTTTCCCTTTTCATGGCGTGAGCTTACCTCCGAACGTGCGCTGCCTCGTCATTGACCCCGGGCAGGATAAGTGTCGGAGCCCGGGATTGTCATTTTTCCGACATGGTGTGGGCTTGATCATAATCAAGACCATAGGGTACCCCTGGGGCACAGTGACAAATTACGCAAGGAATTCTCATCATGACTGTTGTCACCCCCGAGCTGCTGCGCCGCTTTGACGTCTCCGGCCCCCGCTACACCTCCTATCCGACGGCTGACCGGTTCGTCGAGGCGTTCGGCGAGGATGAGTACGTCATTGCGCTGCAGCAGCGCCGGGTCGGCTCGGTAGGCAAGGCTCTGCCGCTCTCCCTGTACGTACACATTCCGTTCTGCGAGTCGCTGTGCTACTACTGCGCGTGCAACAAGATCATCACACGCCATCCGGAGCGCGCCGACGTCTACCTGCGCTACCTCAGTCGCGAGATCGATCTGCACACCGCGCATTGCGGTGTCGGGCAGCAGATTAGCCAGTTGCACCTGGGTGGCGGCACGCCGACCTTCCTGTCCGACGATGGTCTGCGCGAATTAATGTCCATGATCAAGCGCAGCTTCACGCTGGTGCCTGGCGGGGAATACTCCATCGAGGTCGATCCGCGCACCGTGGACGAGCAGCGTCTGGCCCTGCTGGCTGAGTTGGGCTTTAACCGCCTGAGCTTCGGGGTGCAGGATTTCGATCCCGAAGTGCAAAAGGCCGTGCATCGCATCCAGCCGGCGGAAAAAGTGTTCGCGCTGGTGGAGAGTGCGCGTCGCCTGGGCTTCGAATCCATCAACGTGGACTTGATCTACGGCCTGCCCCGGCAGACGCCGGAGTCCTTTGAGCGCACACTCAGGCAGGTGGCGCAGTTGCGTCCCGACCGGATCGCCATGTATGCCTATGCCCATCTGCCAGAGCGCTTCAAGCCACAGCGCCGCATCGTGACGGCCGAGTTGCCCATGGCTTCGGCTAAGCTGACCATGCTGGCGCTGGGGCTGGATATCTTCAATGAGGTCGGCTATACCTATATAGGTATGGATCACTTTGCACTTCCCGAGGATGCGCTGGCTGTCGCCAAGCGGCAGGGGCGGCTGCATCGCAATTTCCAGGGCTACAGCACACAGCCCGATTGCGATCTCATTGCTCTGGGTGTCTCGGCCATTGGCCGGGTGGGCGCGACCTACAGCCAGAACGTCAAGACGCTGGATGAATATTACGATGCCATCAACCGGGGACATCTGCCCATCGCCCGGGGCTTGGCGCTCAGCCGTGATGATCTGGTACGCCGCGCGGCCATCATGGCGCTGATGTGCCAGGGCAAGCTGCTGTTCGAGCCGCTGGAGCAATCCTGGCTGATCGATTTCCGCAGCTACTTCGATTCCGAACTGCAGCAGCTGCAGGGTATGGCCGAGCAGGGCCTGGTGACCCTCAATGACGAGGGTGTCACGGTCACGCCGATGGGCTGGTACTTCGTGCGTGCCGTGGCCATGGTGTTCGACAGATACCTGCAAGCCAATCTGAACCGCGCCCGGTTTTCGCGAATCATCTGATCCATGTTCTGGGCGTTGGCATCCACGGTATTTTTCATGGGACTGGCCGGCGGCACGCATTGCCTGACGATGTGCGCCGCTCCCTGCGGAGCATTGACCGGAGCCGGGCAGCGAAAGGCCGGGCTGGCTCCCGGCGAGCAGGCAGTGCAATGGCAACCGCACGGTTCGGCAGCCTTGGCAGGTGTGGTGCTGCGCCGTACTGTCATCTTTCATGTAGGGCGCCTGATCGGCTACGGCATGGCTGGGGCGCTTGCTGCCTACGCCATGGACAGGCTGGCCTGGTTGAGTGGGCACAGCATGGCGCTACGCCCTCTATGGACACTGACCCATGTGGCCGTCATGGGTTGGGGCTTGGCCATGTTGGCTCAGGCACGCCAGCCGGCCTGGATCGAGGCAGCTGGAAGACGCCTGTGGCGTGTTACCCAGCCTGTGGTTGCGCGGCCTGGAGGTCTGCTGCTTGCCGGGATGGCCTGGGCCTTGCTGCCCTGCGGCCTGCTGTACACGGCCTTGATGACAGCAGCCTTGAGCGGCGGCCTGCTCGCCGGTGCGCTGTGCATGGTGCTGTTCGGCCTGGGAAGCGGGCTATGGCTGGTGGCTGGCCCGTGGGTCTGGCTGCGGCTGCGCTCCGGGCTGCCCGGAAATGCCCAGGAATGGGGCGCACGCCTGGCAGGGCTGGTGCTGTGCGTGCTGGGCGGCTGGGCGCTGTGGATGAACCTCGTCCACGGGCAGCCGGCTCCCTGGTGTGTTGTTTGAAATGGCTTGACTTCCTGCAGATAGTCAACGCTGGCCTGCGCACAAGCTCTGGCGTGGTGGCAAGCATGGTGATAATCAGGCGCGATCGATTTTTTGCTTGCATGGCCCAACCCTTTTCCTGCTCCTGTGAATTCTTCTATCCCGATCAAGGTTGACGAGCTGCGGATAGGCATGTTCATCCAGCTGCCCTTGGGCTGGCTGCAACATCCCTTCCCGACTGGCAGTTTCCGTATCACCTCGGTCGAGCAGATCGACCTTCTGCGTGAGCTGGGTTTGGTAACGCTGCATTACCTGCCGGCCAGAAGCTCCCTCCACGAGGAAGAGTTGCAGTCTTCGGGAGAGGTTGCCGATGGTGGCGACGCCCTTTCCTGTGGGCAGTCAAGTCTTGCCGAATCCGGCCAGGATGCTGCTGCTGGCAATGACGCGGCAGGTCTGCCCGCCTTTGAAGTCAAATACCAGCTGGCATCAGCAGCATACGAACAGGTGACGATCCAGGTGGTACGTCAACCGGCCCGGGCTCGACAGGCTGCCGAAGGCCTGGTCAACGCCTGCATCGACGAGCTGGCCGAGGCGGAGTGCCACGTCATCTGCCTACTGTCCGGCAGTCACGTCGAAGGTTCCGCGGCCCATGCAGTCAATGTCCTGGTGTTGGCGTTGCTGTTGGGGCGCGCGCTGGGAATGCATGGCTCGGTGCTGCAGGAGTTGGGTTTGGCGGCGCTGCTGCACGATGTCGGCAAGATCACCATGCCGATGCACATCGCTGAGCCTGGCGCCCCTTTGAGCGCCGTCGAGTTGCAACGCTACCGCGCCCATGTGGGTGAATCGGTCGCGCTGGGGCAGCAGATGGGCTTGTCCAGCGATGTGCTCATCTCCATTGCCCAGCACCACGAGGCTGCCGATGGCAGCGGTCACCCTCTGGAATTGATGGGTGATGAGATTGGACGCAGCGGGCAGATTCTCGCTCTGGTCAATACCTATGAGCGGTTGTGCAACCCACTCTTTGGAAACCAGCCTCTGACGCCCCATGAGGCGGTGTCCGAGCTTTATGCACGGCAGAACAATCGTTTCGACCCAGGCATTCTTACCACCTTCATTCGCATGATGGGCGTCTATCCCCCTGGCTGCCTGATCCAGCTGCTGGACGGGCGCTATGGCCTGGTGGTCAAGGTCGATCCCGCCCATCCCTTGAAGCCGGTGGTCAGGATACACGCCACGGACATGCCGGGCGCTGGTATTCACACGATCGAGCTGCTTCACAGCCCAGGCCTGGGCATACGGCGCAGTCTGCGTCCAGTGCAGGTGCCGTTCGACGTTCTGGCTCAGTTGCAGCCGGGTTCTCGCACTCATTACTATTTCGAGCGCGCAGCGGCAAAGTCTGAGCGGGACGCAAATCCATGAATTTTCCCCTTCTGCCCGTCGGCACTTGGCACAGCATCGCTGACGCCTGGCCACAGGCGATGTGGCTGATTGATGCGGCGACGTTGGAAGTGATCTATGCCAACCGGGCGGCGGGCGAGCTGTTGGGCAGGCCTGTCGCAGAAATGGTGGGCCGCTCTGTGCATCAGCTTGCTTCTGCTCCGCAGGATCTGCTGTTTTGGGAGCAATCGGCAACGGAAATCGCTGCCGGCATCCATTCATGCACCAGTATCTGGAACCCGCAGCGTGGTGAGCAAATCCCCGTTGAGCGCTGGATTCAGGCTGTTCCTCCTGTGCAGGATGCATCCAGTACACAGGGCGCGAGCCTGCTTGCCATGTACATGCAGGACTGCTCCGAAAGCGAAAACTCCACGCGGGAGCTGGAGGGTCTGCTGTCCCAACTGCGCGCCACTCTGGATTGCGCTGCAGATGGCATCCTGTCGTGCGACCTGCAGGGGCGTATCCGAGCGTTCAACCATCGTCTGGTGCAGATCTGGAAACTGCCCGACGCACTGCTGAGGCGGCGTGATGACGACGCCATCCACGCCCACATGCAGGCCCAGGTTGAGGATGTGGCTGCATACAGGCAAAGCCTGGCCACACTGCGGCGCGAGCCGCTGCTTGAAGCCACGCATGTGTTTCGCCTGCGTGACAGTTCTGTGGTGGAGCTGCGCTCTGTGCCGCAGCTGATTCACGGCAAGCCGGCTGGCCGGATCCATGTTTATCGCGACATTTCCGGGCAAATCCAGGCCCAGGCCAATCTCCAGCTGGCAGCCCAGGTATTCGAATCCAGCCTGGACGCCATTTTTATTGCAGACACCCGGGGCATGTTGGTGCGCATCAACCCCAGTGGCTGCGAGTTGCTGGGGGCCCGGCAGCTGGAATTGCTCAGCCGACCGGTCACCGCCATGATCGATTTGGACAGGCCGGCAGCTTCCTTTCTGCGCCAGGTGGAGCAAGCCTGGGACTTGCAGGGATTCTGGGTGGGCGATGTCACGCTTCGCCCGGGTGCCTCAGATTCGGCCATTCCCATTGCCCTGTCATGGGTGGCGCTGCGCGATGAGCGGGGCAACGTCAGCCAGAGCATAGGCTTCATGCGTGACCTGACGACGCACCATGCGGCGCAAAGACGCATTGAAGAGCTGGCATTCACTGACCCCTGACAGGGCTGCCCAACCGGCTGCAGTTGACGCAGTGGGTTGGCTCGGTCATCGAAGGCGCCCGCAGTCGCAGCGCCGAGTTCGCGGTGCTGTTCCTGGATCTGGATCGCTTCAAGATCGTCAATGATTCCCTGGGCCACCCGTTCGGCGACCAGGTGCTCAAGATGGTGGCGCAGCGTCTGCAGGATTGCCTGCGCCAGTCGGACATGCTGTGCCGGCTGGGGGGCGATGAATTCGTGGTCTATCTGCACGACGCAGATCGGAAGGTGGCTGAAGCGGTGGCCCGCCGGATGCTTGATGAAATGGCGCATCCTTTTACTCTGGAGGGAATGAATTTTTCCATCCAGGGCAGCATGGGAATAGCCCTGTACCCTCATGATGGGCTGACGCTGGATGATCTGATCAAACACGCCGACTCAGCCATGTACCGGGTCAAGGAGCGGGGCCGGGGCCACTACAGCTTCTACCGCCCCCAGATGAGTGCCGATCTGTTGCCGCGCATGAAGATGGAGCACGCCATGCGTCTGGCTCTCGGCCTGGGGCACATGGAGGTTCACTATCAGCCCCAGGTCGAATTCGCTACCGGGCGCATCGTAGGCATGGAAGCGCTGCTGCGCTGGCGAGATCCGGAATTGGGGTCGGTACCACCAGCAGTTTTCATCCCACTGGCAGAAGAAAGTGGCTATATCGTCACCCTGGGCGCCTGGGTGATGGAGCAGGCGATCAAGGAGGCTGCGCACTGGCATGTCAGCGGGACGCCCATGGTGGTTTCCGTCAACGTCTCGGCCCTGGAGTTCCGCCAGCCCGGTCTGGTCGAGCGGATTTCCGGCTTGCTGGCCCAGCATGGCCTGCCTGCCGCTATGTTGGAGTTGGAGTTGACGGAAAGCGTGCTGCTGCAGGATGCGCAGGAGATGGAGCAGCTCCTGGGAACGCTGGCCCAGTTGGGCATAGGGCTTTCCATCGATGATTTCGGTACCGGCTACTCCAGCCTGGCGTATCTCAAGAAGCTGTCCATCCACCGCCTGAAGATAGACAAGTCGTTTGTCGATGGCTTGCCGCTGCATGAGCGTGACCAGGCCATTGTGCAGGCCATCGTCAGCATGGGGCGCGCCCTGGGCATTGCCACGGTGGCTGAAGGCGTCGAGACAGCAGCCCAGCGCGATGCGCTGCAAGCCATGGGCTGCGACTTCTATCAGGGGTATCTGTGTGCGCCGGCGCTGCCGGTGCCGCAATTGCGAACTCTGGTGGGGCGGGCCGGCCAGGCTCGGCAAGAGGTGTCTGCAAGTGCCACCGAGCCGTCATCCTGAACCGAGGGTTCAGGGGGGCAAGGGCAGCGTGGCATTGGGTTCATCTGACGCGAGATGATCACGCCTGCCAGGCGATGTACCAAGCCCGGGCTCATATGAGCATTGGTTCAAGGAACTATAAAGCCCGGCAGCACCGCAGACGAGTCCATTGTAAGCCCGCCTGTGCCCTTTGGGCGCTGTGCTGGCCAATGTTTACAAAGCTGCTGGCATCTGTTCGTCCAGAGCTTCATCCAGTCGCTCGATGAGCTGGCCCAGGCGCTCGTTGGCGTATGCGTCGTCGGCGTATGTGTCGGCAGTGGGCTGCACCTCGGCGGAGGCGCCCTCGTACTCGGCACGGGCCTGGGCGGTCACTGCGGCCACCACATCGCGGTCGGCGATCTCGAAGGCCAGATTCAAGGCCACCAGCACGGCGATGCGCTCGCGGGCGCGCACCTTGCCCGTGTCGCGGATGCGTGTCATGGCCGTATCCACGCGCTCCACTGCTTCCAGCAGACGCGCTTCCTGCCCCTCGGCGCAGGCCAGCAGATAGCTCTGCTGCAGTATCTGAACTTCGATCTGTTTCATGGGGTGTCGTCGTCCATGGCTGGCTGGTTGGCCGGCAGGCGGTCGAGCAGCGCATCGACACGCGCACGGGCAGCCTGGAGCCGGGATTTGAGGGAATCGCGCTCCTGGGCGAGCGCCAAGACCTCCTGCGTCAGCAGGGTATTGGCGTGCTTGATCTGCTCGTGCTGCTGCAGCAGCCGCTCCACGCGTTCGGCAAGCTGGTCAATCGGAGAGGGGGCTGGCATAGGGGTGCGATTGTAGATAGTGCCGGGGCGATGCTGCACCTGCACATAAAATCGCCCCGTTGGTGCTCGCTGCATGGTTCACATGCCGCAGTTCAACGGGAAGCAGGGAGGGGCTCTTCAGCGCGAAGAAACATGTCCCGGGCCTGCGCTGCCCCCGCAACGGTCAGCGAACGAGCCGCACGCCGGCTCCCCTTTCACGCACGAAGCCACTGGGCGCCTTGAACAAGCGCCTGGGAAGGCGCCTGGAAGGCGTGTCGCCAGCCCGGATACCGGCCAACAAGGAGGCTGCGCCGTGCCCGCTGGGCAGGCGCAGCCATGTCACCCACTGCTGGCGGGGAAGCTGGCACGGGTTTGTTGCTTCTTTTGTCCTTCCATGTCGATTACCCTGTCTAGCGCCCGTCTGGCTGCCATTGGCGCCGGCGCGCCCCTGCGTCTGAGCGCTTTGGCCCTGGCATCTTTGAACCTGTGCGCCGCCCAGGCGCAGGACGCCACGCTGCTGGCGCAGAACCTGCACGCGCCAACGATGAACGAAATCGTGGTCACGGCCAATCGGGTGGCCCAGCCGCTGACCGATGTGCTGGCCGATGTGACCATCGTCGATCGCCAGACCATAGAGAGCAGCGGCGCTGCGGCGCTGGCCGATGTGCTGGCGCGCCTGCCCGGCATCGAGCTGTCGCGCAACGGCGGCCCCGGCACGGTCACCAGCCTGTTCCTGCGCGGTGCGGAGACGCGCTTCACCGCCGTCTATGTCGATGGTGTGCGGGTTGACTCGCAGGCCGGCAGCGGCGGCGCGACCTGGGAGGCCCTGCCGCTGTCGCTGATCGACCGCATTGAGGTGCTGCGCGGGCCGGCAGCGGCCATCTATGGCTCGGACGCCGTGGCTGGGGTGATCCAGATCTTCACCAAGAAGGGCGAGGCCGGCGTGGCGCCCTACGTGGGCATTGGCCTGGGCACGTACCGTACCTGGCGCACCGAGGCCGGCGTAAGCGGCGCCAGCGGCACGCTGGACTATGCCCTGGGCCTGACGCGCGAGGGCAGCCGGGGCTTCAGCGCCAAGACCGACGCCAAGAGCAACCCTGACCGCGACGGCTACCACCAAAGCGCCGTCAATGGCCGGCTGGGCTGGCAGATCAACGCCGCGCACCGCCTGGAAGGCACGCTGCTGCACAACGAGTCCAACAGCGGCTACGACACCAGCCAGGAAGATGACCGCAGCCTGCACCGTATCCAGACGCTGGGCGCGCACTGGCAGGCGCAATGGAGCGAGGGTTACAAGACCCGCCTGTCCGTGACCGAATCCCGGGATCGCTACGAGACCCGGCCCTCGCCCTACCTGACCAACACCCAGTTGCGCGGCTACCTGCTGCACAACGAGTGGCGCCTGGGCGAGCACCAGTTCACCGCAGCGCTGGAGCGGCGCGAAGACCACCTGGACAACGCCCCTATCGACCGCGACCGCTCGCAAAATGCCCTGGCCCTGGGCTGGGGCCTGCGCGCCGGGGCGCACACGCTGCAGCTCAACGCCCGCCACGACCGCGACAGCGAGTTCGGCGGCAAGAGCACCGGCAGCGCCGCCTATGGCTACGAATTCGCCCCCAACTGGCGCGCCACTGCATCGATGGGCACGGCCTTTCGCGCGCCCACGCTGTACCAGCGCTTCAGCATGTACGGCGACGCCAGCCTGACCCCCGAGACGGCACGCAACGTCGAGCTGGGCCTGAAATGGCTCCAGGGTGCCAGCAGCTTCTCGGCCACCGTGTACCGCAACAACGTCAGTAACCTGATCACCTTCGTCAGCGGCCCCGGCCCTTGCCCGGGTGGCAGCGGCCCCTACCCGGGCTGCTACGACAGCATCGGCAAGGCACGCTACCAGGGCCTGACCCTGGCCGGCTCGCACCAGTTGGCCGGCGTGCGCCTGCACGGCTCCATCGATTTGCAGAACCCCAAGAACCTGGACACTGGCAAGCAGCTGCAGCGCCGTGCCAAGCGCCACGCCGCCCTGGGCGCCGAGACCCGGATCGCCCACTGGACGGTGGGCGGCGAGGCGCAGCTGTCGGGCCGGCGCTTCGACGATGCTGCCAACAAGAACGTGCTGGGCGGCTACACCCTGCTGAACCTGCACGCCAGCACCCGCGTGGCGCGCGACTGGCAGATCGTCGCCCGCCTGGACAACCTGACGGACAAGCACTACGAAGTCGCGCGCACCTACGCCACGCCGGGGCGCAGCTTCTATGTCGGCCTGAAGTGGGCGCCGCAGTACTGACGGCAGCTGGCGCCAGCGGCATGAGCACACCCGCCACACCCGCGCGCTGTCCGGCGCTGGTCATTGCCGCGCCCGCCTCGGGCCAGGGCAAGACCACGGTGGCCGCTGCGCTGGCCCGGCTGCACACCCGGGCCGGGCGGCGCGTGCGCGTGTTCAAGTGCGGGCCGGATCACCTCGACCCGCACTGGCACGAGCTGGCCAGTGGTGCGCCCGTGCATCCGCTGGACTTGTGGCTGACCGGCGAGCACGACTGCCGCGCCCGCCTGCACGCCGCCGCCCATGAGGCCGACCTGATCCTGATCGAAGGCGTCATGGGCCTGTTCGATGGCCAGCTGAGCGTGGCCGAACTGGCGCGCCGCCTGGGCATCCCGGTGCTGGCCGTGATCGACGCCAGCGCCATGGGCGGCACGCTGGGCGCGCTGGTGCATGGCCTGCGCAGCTATTGGCCTGATCTGCCCTGGGCCGGCGTGCTGGCCAACCGCGTGGCCGGCGCGCGCCACGCCGACATGCTGCGCGCCGGCCTGCGCGATGCGAGCGACTGGCTGGGGGCCGTGCCCTCTGTGGCCGGGCCGCAGGAGCAGCCGGGCCGCCAGAGCCGCCCTGCCGCCCTGCTGCCCGAGCGCCAGCTCGGCCTGGTGGCGGCGCGCGAGCTGCCCGATGCCCTGGCGCGGCTGGACGCTGCCGCTGACGCCCTGCAGGCCACGCCGCTGGGCCGCATGACGGCGCAGGACTGGCAGCGCTGGGCTGTTGAATTCCCGCCGCCGGCACCGTCGGCCAGTGCCGCGCCCGCACCCCTGCTGGCCGGGCGACGCATTGCCGTGGCGCAGGACGAGGCGTTTTGCCTGATCTATCGGGCCAACCTGGACGTGCTGCGCCAGCTGGGCGCGCAGGTCGCGTGCTTTGCCCCGCTGCGCGGCGAGCCGCTGCCGGCGTGCGACGCGCTGTGGCTGCCCGGCGGCTTTCCCGAACTGCACGCCCCGGCGCTGGCAGCGCAGAGCGCGCTGCGCGAGCAATTGCGCCAGCACATCGCCGCCGGCAAGCCCATCTGGGCCGAAGGCGGCGGCATGGTGGCGCTGCTGGGCGGCATCACCTTGCCGGATGGCAGCCGCGCGCCGCTGTGGGACTTGCTGCCCGGCCACGCCACCTTGCACACCCGCCTGCAGGCGCTGGGAATGCGCGTGCTGCAGTGGCCGGATGCCGCCGGGCTGCGCGGCCACAGCTTCCACTATTCGAGCACCGACACGGCAGTGCCCATCGTGGCCCAGGCCGTGCGGCCTGATCCGGCAGACGGTGCTGCCGGCGCCGAGCCGGTCTATCGCCACGGCAGCATCCACGCCAGCTATTTCCACGCCTGGTTCGCCTCCGAGCCGCAGGTCGTGGCGCGGCTGCTGGGTGCGGCTTGAGAGGACACGCCATGCAGCTTGCCCGCAGCGAACTCATCCTGGGTGGCCAAAAAAGCGGCAAATCGCGCCGCGCGGAAGAATTGGCACGCCTGTGGCTGCAGACCCCCGGCCAGCGTGCCACGCTGATCGCCACGGCCCAGGCGCACGACGCCGAGATGCGTGCGCGCATCGAACGCCACCAGCGCGAGCGTGCCGAGCGAGTGCCGGGCATGGGGCTGATCGAGGAGCCGCGCGACCTGGCCGGCGCGCTGGCGGCGCACAGCCGGGCCGACACCCTGCTGGTGGTGGACTGCCTGACGCTGTGGCTGACGCACTGGCTGATGCCGCTGAAGGCCGGCCCAGCACCTGCTGCCGCCGCCACCGTTCAACGCGCCAGTGCCGCTGAATTTGCATCAAATCGGCCCCAAACCCTTGACTGGCAAGCGCAAGCAGCTCATTTTTTGAAGCATTGCAGCAAGCCCCCGGCCCCGTCGTGCTGGTGGGCAACGAGATCGGCCTGGGCGTCATCCCGCTGGGGCGCGAGGTGCGCGCCTTCGTCGATGCCCTGGGCCTGCTCAACCAGCGCGCTGCTGCGGCCTGCCGGCGTGTCACGCTGATGGCTGCCGGCCTGCCCCTGACCCTGAAGGACGAGCCGTGAAGCAAGCTGTCTGCCCCCGTCTGCTGCGTGCCATCGCCGGCGCGCTGGCCCTGGCCGGCGCGGCCCTGTCGGCGCACGCCACTATCCAGATCACCGACGACCGGGGCCGCACGCTGCACTTCGACGAGCCGCCGCGCCGCGTGGTCAGCCTGCTGCCCTCCAGCACCGAGAGCCTGTGCGAGATGCAGCAGTGCGAGCGCCTGGTCGGGGTCGATCGCTACTCCAACTGGCCGGCCTCGGTGCGCCAGTTGCCCAAGGTGGGTGGCGGCATAGACCCCAATATCGAGGCCATCGTGGCGTTGCGGCCCGATGTGGTGCTGCTGTCGGTGAGCAGCCGCGTCAGCGACCGGCTCGAAGCCCTGGGCGTCAAGGTCGTGGCGCTGGAGCCCAAGACCCATGCCGACGTGCGCCGGGTGCTAACCCTCATCGGCGACCTGTTCGCCGTGCCGCGAGCGCAAGGGGCCGACCGGCTGTGGCGCGTCATCGACGCCGCCGTGCAGGCCGCCGCCCAGTCGCTGCCGCCCAAGGCCCGGGGCGCGCGCGTGTATTTCGAGGTCAGCCGTGGGCCGTATGCCGCCGGCCAGCCGTCCTTCATCGGCGAGACGCTGGCGCGCCTGGGCGCGCGCAACGTCGTGGCAGCGGATCTCGGCCCCTTCCCGCGCCTGAGCCCGGAGTACGTGCTGCGCGCCCAGCCCGACGTCATCATGGTGTCCAACCGCAGCGCCCAGCCCATGACCCGGTACCCTGGCTGGGACAAGCTGGCGGCCATCCGCGCAGGGCGGCTGTGCGTCTTCGGCCCCGAGCACTCGGACGTGCTGGTGCGCCCCGG
The DNA here is from genome assembly GCF_017811175.1 of Melaminivora jejuensis. NCBI lineage: Bacteria > Pseudomonadati > Pseudomonadota > Betaproteobacteria > Burkholderiales > Comamonadaceae > Melaminivora > Melaminivora jejuensis. Next base: position 1,285,766 of record NZ_JACWIJ010000002.1, on the reverse strand, counting down.
CCCGCGCATGGCCGAGGCGGCGCGCCTCATGGCCGGCTGCCTGAGCGAGAAATTTCAGTGAGTTCGGCAAGTTCAGCGAGCACTGCCGGCGCCAGCGCACCGCCCCATGCGGCGGATGCCAGCCGCGCCGCGCCGGCCAGCGGCCAGCGCCGCGCCGCCGTGCTGGCTGCCGCGCTGCTGGGCCTGAGCGTCCTGCTGCTGCTGCTGGGCGCCAGCGTCGGCAGCACGGGCTTCGACAGCGTATTGAAGATGGGCCACGACCCGCTGGCGCAGCAAATCGTCTGGGACATCCGCCTGCCGCGCACCCTGGGCGCCTGGCTGGCCGGCGCGCTGCTGGGCCTGGCCGGGCCATCTCGCAGGGCCTGTTTCGCAACCCGCTGGCCGACCCCTACTTGCTGGGCAGCGCCTCGGGCGCGGCCCTGGGCGGGGCGCTGGCGCTGGCGCTGATGGGCGTGGGCCTGGCCAACGCCGGCTGGTGGGCGCGCCTGGGCCTGACCGGGGCAGCCTTCCTCGGCGCCACCGGCGCGGTGCTGCTGACCCTGGTGCTGGCGCGCGGCGTGCAGCACACGCTGCGCCTGCTGCTGGCTGGCGTGGTGGTCGGCGTGGTGCTGAGCGCCGCGCGCGACCTGATCCAGGTGGCCAACCCGCAGATCCTGGAGGCCATGCAGGTCTTCACCATGGGCAGCTCGGCCTTCGTCGGCTGGCAGGCCTGCCTGCTGATGGCCGTGCTGTGGCTGCTGTGCGCGCTGGCGGCCTGGGCGCTGTCGCGCCTGCTCGATGGCCTGCTGCTGGGCGAGGCCACGGCGGCCAGCCTGGGCCTGCCGCTGGTGCCCATGCGCGCCGGCCTGGTGCTGGCGCTGGCGCTGGCCACCGGCACGGCGGTGGCACACACCGGGCTGATTGCCTTCGTCGGCCTGGCGGCGCCGCACCTGGTGCGCTCCATGGCCCGGGTGACGCACCAGCGGCAGGTCTGGCTGGCCAGCCTGATGGGCGGCGTGCTGCTGCTGGCGGCCGACATCCTGGCGCGCTGGCTGATCGCGCCGCAGGAGCTGCCCGTGGGCGTGCTCACCGCCGCACTGGGCGGCAGCTACCTGCTGTGGCTGATGCACCGGCGCTCGCTCGGGGGCGGGCTGTGAGTCTGCGGACGACGAAGACCATGCATTCATCAGCTACTGATTCAATAGCTGTCCGCGCGCGTGGAATAAGGGCCAACGTGCAAAAAACCCAGATATTGCACGGTGTGGACGTGGCCTTGCCGGCAGGGCGCTGGACTAGCGTGGTCGGCCCCAACGGGGCAGGCAAGTCCACCTTGCTCAAGTGCCTGGCCGGCCTGCTGCGCCACGCCCGCATCGAGGGCGAGATCGAACTGCTGGGCCGCCCGCTGGCCGACTGGCCGGCGCGCGAGCGGGCGCGGCAGCTGGCCTGGCTGGGCCAGAACGAGGCCGCTGCCGACGAGCTGCCCGCCTACGACATCGCCATGCTGGGCCGCCTGCCGCACCGCGCCTGGATGGCTCCGCCCTCGGATGCCGACCATGCCGCCGTGCAGGCTGCGCTGCACACCACCCAGGCCTGGGACTGGCGCGCGCGGCCCCTGGCGCAGCTGTCCGGCGGCGAGCGCCAGCGCGTGCTGCTGGCGCGCGCGCTGGCGGTGCAGGCGCCCATCACGCTGATGGATGAGCCGCTGGCCAACCTCGACCCGCCACACCAAAGCGACTGGCTGCGCACCGTGCGCGCCCTGGTCGCTGGCGGCGCCACGGTGGTCAGCGTGCTGCATGAGATCTCCATTGCGCTGCAGGCCGACGATCTGCTCATCATGGCCGCAGGCCGGGTGGTGCATCACGGCCCCTGCAGCGACGCCGCCACGCACGCGGCGCTGGAGCAGGTCTTCGAGCAGCGCATCCAGGTGCGCCAGATCGACGGCCTGTGGATGGCGCTGCCGCGCGTGTGAGCGATGAAAAGTGGCGGGCCGAGGGATGACTCTTTGCGCGTTCGCGCCGCTGCCCGGTCGGTCTGGTTTATCCTGCCCAGCCCCCTATGAGCAGACCGCAGCTTCCTCCCCGCTTCAATCCCATGGCGCACCGCCTTGCGCTGGGGTGGCTGCTGCTGGCGTTGCTGCTGGGGCCGGCACTGGGGCGGATGCACCAGATCGTCCACGGCCTGGGCGGCGGCGCCCCCCCTACGCCAGCGCATGGGGCCGACAGCCAGGGTCTGCAGGCGCTGCAGGCGCTGCAGGCGCTGTTTGCCGGCCATGGCAGCGCCGACTGCCAGGTGCTCGATCAGCACACCGTGGGGGGGACTGCGCCCGTGCCCTTACTGGCGCTGGCACATGCGCCGCCCCATGCCGCGCCCGTGCATTTTTCCGCCGCGCTGCCTGTAGCGCGCCGGCCCACACCGTTTCAGGCGCGCGCCCCGCCCGGCAGCCGCTGAGTGTGCGTGGGTCGCGGCTGGCTTGGCGCTGCGCCTGGCTGCTCGCACGCGGCGTTCAAGCGCTGCCCAGGCCCCTGCCACCGCGCACGGGGTGTGCGGCAGGCGTGGGCCTCTCGTTGCACGGCTCGTGGCGCCGCCTGCGCGGTGCTGGCATCGGGCCCGCCGGACAGCGTGGGGGGCCGCTTGCGCCCGCACCGCAACACCCGCCAGGACTCCTGATTTGATAGCTGACAGCCCGTGTCCCTGAAGGGTTGGTGCTGATTTTCATCAATTTTGCGGCAGCTTCGCCTGCTGTGCGTTGTGTCGTGCCCGTTGCTGCAGCAAGTGGCTGGCGTGGCGCATTCACTTCTTTCTTGATCGAGTCGATTCATGACTTCTGCGATTGCTTCTTCTTTTCTCGTGCCCTGCGGGCTGGCGGCCCTGGTGGCGTCTGGCTCTGCCTGGGCGCAGCCTGCAGGCGATGACCGCCTGGCGGCTGCAGGCGCTGCCAGCCTGCCCGAGGTCACCGTCTCCACCAGCGGCCTGCAACTGGGCGTATCCGAAATGACGCAGCCCGTGTCGGTGCTCGAAGGCGACGCGCTCGTGCGCCAGCGGGGCGCCACCCTGGGCGAGACGCTGGAGGGCGAGCCCGGCATCACGGGCAGCCACTTCGGCGCCGGTGCGAGCCGGCCGGTGATCCGCGGCATGGACGGCGCGCGCGTGCGCGTGCTGACCGACGGCGCCGAACTCCATGACGCTTCCACCATCAGTCCCGACCACGCGGTCGTGTCCGAGCCGCTGCTGGCCACGCAGATCGAGGTGCTGCGCGGCCCCTCGGCGCTGGTGCATGGCGCCGGCGCCGTGGGCGGCGTGGTCAATGTGCTGGACGGCAAGGTGCCGACGGCCGTGCCGTCCAAGGGCTACGAAGGCAGCGCCGAGCTGCGCGCCGGCAGCGCTGCGCGGGACAAGGCCGGCGCCGTGGCCATCACCGGCGGCAGCGGCCCATTCGCCATCCATGTCGAGGCCGCTGGCCGCGATGCGGGCGACTATCGGGTCGGCGGCGGCTGGGAGGGCGGCCGCCGCGTGCCCGGCAGCTTCAGCGACACGCGCAGCGCCAGCCTGGGCCTGTCGTGGGTCGGGAGCAGCGGCTATCTGGGCCTGGCCGTCACGCGCCAGACGGCGCGCTACGGCCTGCCCGGGCACAGCCATGGCTTCGAGGGCTGCCACACGCACGGCAACCACCTGCACTGCGGCACCCACGACCACGACCACGGGCAAGACCACGGGCAAGACCATGACCATGACCATGACCACGGGTCGGTGCCGGTGGTGGACTTGCGCAGCGAGCGCATCGACCTGCGCGGCGAGCTGCGCCGCCCGTTCGCCGGCGTGGCCGCGCTGCGCCTGCGCGGCGGCTTCACCGACTACGTCCACGACGAGATCGAGGGTGACGCAGTGGCCACCACGTTCAAGAACAAGGCCCATGACCTGCGCGTGGAACTGCAGCACGAGCCCATCGCCGGGCTGCGCGGCCTGCTGGGCGTGCGCAGCGCCGAGCGCAAGTTCAGCGCCGTGGGCGAGGAGGCCTACGTGCAGCCCACGCGCACGCGCTCGACCGGCGTGTTCCTGCTGGAGGAGTACCGCCTGGGCGACTGGCGCATCGAAGGCGCGCTGCGCCACGACCGGCAAAGCGCCCGCGCGCTGGACAGCGATGTGGAGCGCTCGCACCACGGCACCTCGGCCTCGCTGGGCGCCGTGTGGCGCGTGGCGCCAGGCTATGCGCTGGGCGCCAGCGTCACGCGCGCCAGCCGCGCGCCCACGGCCGAGGAGCTGTATGCGCGCGGCCTGCACATGGCCACCGCCACCTACGAGCGCGGCGACACCGGGCTGCGCTCGGAGATCTCGCGCAACGTCGACCTGACGCTGCGCAAGACCAGCGGCCCGACCACTTTTGATGTGACCCTCTACCGCAACAGCATCCGCCACTACGTCTACGGGCGCACGCTCGATGAGCTCGATGGCCTGCAACTGCTGCAGTACAGCCAGGCCGACGCCACCTTCACCGGAATCGAAGGCCGCGTGCGCCAGGCGCTCACGCGCCACATTGGCCTCGCGCTGTGGGGCGACAGCGTGCGCGCGCGCCTGGATGGGGCGGGCGCCTGCCGCGCATCGCGCCGGCGCGCGTCGGCCTGAAGCTGGACGCGCAGTGGCAGTCCTGGCAGGGCGACATCGAATGGCTGCAGGTGGCGCGCCAAAGCCGCGTGGCGCAATTCGAGAGCGCCACGCCCGGCTATGGCATGTTGAACCTGGGCCTGACCTACCACGGCGGCGCCGGCACGGCCACGCCGTGGCAGGTCTACGTGAAGGCACGCAACCTGACCGACCGCCTGGCGTACTCGCACGTGTCCTTCATCAAGGACGCGGCGCCGCTGGCCGGCCGCAGCGTGACGTTGGGGATGCGCGTGGCGTTCTGACGCCGGCCTTCGGCCTGCAGGAGTGGGGCGGGCCGGCACTGCACAGGCCCGCCCCATCACCTGCAGCCCCTGCAGCCCTGCATCTCTTGTATCGTCGCCCGTTTGTTGTCAGGAGAGCCTCCACCATGCAGATCGAAACCCCCCCGAGCGAAAAACCCTACGAAAAGCCCGAGGGCGAGCGCCGCGGCCTGGTCATCGTCAACACCGGCGATGGCAAGGGCAAGAGCACGGCGGCGTTCGGCCTGGCGTTTCGCGCCACGGGCCGGGGCAAGCCGGTCAAGGTCTTTCAGTTCATGAAAGTGCCTAGCGCGCGCTTTGGCGAGCACCGCCTGGCCGATCAGGTCGGCCTGCCGGTCGAAGGTTTGGGCGACGGCTTTTCCTGGAAGAGCCGCGATCTGGAGCAGTCCGCCCAGCTGGCGCGGGGTGGCTGGGCCAAGGCGCGCGAGGCCATTTTGTCGGGCGAGTATTTCCTGGTCGTGCTCGACGAGGTGACCTACCCGCTGATCTACGGCTGGCTGCCGCTGCAGGACGTGCTGGACACCCTGGCGCAGCGCCCGCGCGACGTGCATGTGTGCCTGACGGGGCGGCGCTGCCCGCAGGAGCTGATCGACGTGGCCGACACGGTGACCGAGATGAAACTCGTCAAGCACGCCTTCCAAGCCGGCGTGCCGGCGCAGCGCGGCATCGAGGATTGACCGCCTGGCGCACCGGCACAATGATTGCAGCCCGCCATCCATCGTCCCCTCACCCCCGCCAGGACACCGACAGGAGCACGCCATGCCACTGACCTCGACCACCATCCCCACGCCCCTGGGCGACATGCTCGCCGTGGCCTCGCCGCAGGGCCTGTGCCTGCTGGAGTTCGTCGGCCAAAAGGGCGTCGAGCGCGAGCTGGCCCAGGTCGAGGCAGCACGCGGCGGCAAGGCCGAGGAGGGCAGCAGCCCCATCCTGGAGCAGACGCGCCAGCAGCTGGGCGAATACTTTGCCGGCCAGCGCCAGGAGTTTTCCATTGCGCTGGATCTCGTGGGCACGCCGTTCCAGCTCAAGACCTGGCAGGCGCTGCTGGCCATCCCGCACGGCCAGACGCGCAGCTACGGCGAGCAGGCGCGCCACATCGGCCAGCCCACCGCCACACGCGCCGTGGCCGGGGCCAATGGCAGCAATAAGGTGTCCATCGTCGTGCCCTGCCACCGGGTCATAGGCAGCAACGGCAGCCTGACGGGCTTTGGCGGCGGCCTGGAGCGCAAGCAGGCGCTGCTGGAGCTGGAAGGGCGCGTCTTTGCCCCGATTTCAGCATGAAATCGACCGAAAGCCCTTGCCAGGCAAGCGCTGACAGCTATCAATTTTGAGAACACGCCGCAGCCATGCCCGCCGCGCACGACGCCTCCTACAAGCTGCTGTTTTCCGCCCCCGAGCTGGTGCGCCAGAGCAAGAACCGCCTGACCCTGCCCAAGGTGCAAGACTTGAAGGAGTTGAAGATGACACTGGCCGTGCGTTTTGAGGAATGGGCGCAGCAGCATGAGCAGCGGGGTATGGAGACGGGGCTGCAAAAAGGACTGCAGAAGGGGCTGCAGAAGGGCCGACAGGAGGGCGAGGCTCGCCTGCTGCAGCGTCTGCTGGTTGCCCGCTTCGGCCCGCTGTCGCAGCAGGCGTTGGCGGCGCTGCAGGCGGCTGATTCTGAGCAATTGGAGGCATGGACGGATCGGCTGCTGGACGCGCGCTCGCTGGCAGACATCTTCCAGGGCGAGCTGGGTGAAACATGAAGGTTTTCAGGGGAAAACCCTTACTGGTAAAGCGCATAAAGCTATGAAAAACGCAGCGAACCAAGCTCTGCAATTCGGCCCTGTCCAGGTTTGGCTGGGCGCCAAGTCCGGCAAATATCCCGATGGCAACCAGGTGCTGGTGCAGGGCCGCGACACGCGCGTGGCCTTCGATACGCCGCTGGTGGCGCGCCAGTTGCTGCACGAGCTGCAAAGCGTCGATCTGCTGCTGCTGGGCCACGTGCATGAGGATCACACCGTCGCCCTGGGCCAGCTGCAGCAGGCGGCGGTGCAAGTCCACGAGGCTGATCTGCAGGCCGCGCAGTCCTGGGAGGGCCTGGCACGCCACTACGGCTATCCGCCGCCGGTGCTGCAGGAGCTGCACCAACTCGTGCTGCGCGACTTCGACTATGTGCCGCGCCCCGATGCCACGGCCTATGTCGATGGCCAGGCGTGGGAGCTGGGCGGCGGCGTGCGCGTGCGCGCCCACCACCTGCCCGGACACACGGCGGGCCACTGCGCGCTGGTCGAGGAAAGCGCCGGCGTGGCCTTTATTGGCGACATCGACCTGACGGGCTTTGGCCCCTACTACGGCGATGCTGGCTCCGACCTGCGCGCCTTTCAGCGCAGCCTGCAGCGCGTGCGCGAGCTGGATGCGCGCGTCTGGGTGACTTCGCACCATCGCGGCGTGCTGACCGAGCGCGCAGCCTTCGAGCAGGCCCTGGCGCAGTTCGCCAGCAGGATCGATGAGCGCAACGACAGGCTGCTGGGCTATCTGCGGGATGGCCCGCAGACCCTGGCGCAGCTCACGGCCCGGCGCATCCTCTACCCGGTGGGCTTCGAATACCCGTATGTGGACAGCGCCGAGCAGCGCAGCATCGAGCAGCACCTGGACTGGCTGGTGGAGCAGGGCGAGGTGCGGCGCAGCCCCGGGGCCGATGGCGAAGACCTGTTTGCCCTGGCCCGCGCCTGAAAAAGCTGCCAGCCCCCGACAAACAGAAATCCCGCTGTCGGCGCTGCCCTGGCCCGCGCCGCGCTTTCAGGTGCGCTCCACCGCTTGTTTGCTGACCTCCTGCACCGCATCGCCAAAGCCCCGCAGCCACCACTGCAGCATGGCGCTGTCCACCACCGTCGCCTGCACGAGCAGCCAGTCGCCCTGGTCTTGCACCTGCTGGTTGTGCGCCAGGGGCGTCTCCAGCAGGTGCTGACCGGCGCCGCGCTGGATGCGAAAGCGCAAGGACACATGCCGGCCCTCGCCAAAGCCGAAGCGGCCATCGTCGTCATAGCGCTGCAGATCGAACTCCGGCGGCGGCTCGAAGGTCAGGGTGGACGCCTGGGCGCTGCGGATGCGGTGCAGGGCCAGGCTGCGCTCGTTGTCGAAGCCGTCGTAGCGGCAGACCAGGTACAGCCGTGGGCCTTGCTGCGCCAGGCCCAGGGGCATGACGCGCACTGGCCGGCGCTTGCCTGCAGCGTTCTGGTAGTCCAGCTCCAGCCAGCGGTTGGCGTACAGCGCCTCGCTGACTTCCTCCAGCACGCTGGGGCGGATGCGCGGGGGCAGCAATGGCTGGCTGGTTGCCACCACGCGCACCTTGCGCGGCCATTGGCGCTCCAGTTGGGTGTTGGCGGCGTCGCCCAGGTTGCGCCGCGCCTGGGAAAAAAAGCCGTTCATGGACTGCATCAGCCGGGGCGGCAGCAGGTGGCGCAGGTGCTCCTCGGCCAGGCGCAGCAGCAGGGATTCCTGCGCCGTCAGGTGCGGCACGGCCAGGCCGCGGGCGTGCTCCAGCCAGCGGTAGCCGTAGGGCTTGCTGCGCTCGTCGCGCTCGATCTCGAAGTGCTGACTGAGCATTTCCAGCAGCCGCTGGATGGAGCGCATGTCGCGCTCCAGGCCTATGCCCTGGAGCTCGCGCTGCAGCTCGCCAGCGGTGATCCTGCGCCCGCGCGGGATGCGGCGCAGCAGCTCCACGGCCAGGCGCGTGGTCTCCAGGGTGTCGGGGCGGCGGGCCATGTCAGCCTTTCGACTGGATGTGCTGCACGCCGGTGAAGGCGGCCCACAGGCGCACCATGGCCCAAGTGTCGAGCCGGCAATAGGCCAGCAGCTGGCGGCGCAGCACGGCGCGGCGATCGGCGTCGGTGGCCGGGGCGATGGCCTCCAGGAAGGCCTGCTGCGCGCCGTCGCCGTCCTGCACGCCGTCCAGCGCGTCATAGCTCAGGTCGGGGCACAGCGCGGGCAGCACGACCTTGATACTCCAGCTGCCCTGCTGACTGGGGTGGTAGTAGTGGGCGCGCGCCACGGGCAACAGATCGACCAGGCGCTCGGCCAGCGCCAGCAGGGCCGGGGCCAGCTGCGGGTAGCGCTCGGCCAGGGCGCGGATGCAGCCGCCCTCGAAGCCGGCGTTGTAGGCATAGATCGGCCCTTGCCGGCCACAGGCGTCGATCAGCGCCTGGGCCAAGGGCAGGGTGGGGTTGTCGCCCGAGAGGTCGAGGAACTCGCGATGCTCGATGCTGCCGCCGCGCCCCAGCCGGTGGACGCTGAATTGGAAGGGCAACTGTTGGTAGGGCCGGGTGCCACGCCACAGCGGCACGGCAAACTGGATGGTTTCGAAGTCCAGGAAGCAGGCCGGCAGCTTATGCTGCGCCAGCTCCTGCGCGCTGGCGCGGCGGTCGAAGTAGGGCCGGCCCGTCAGCGTGGCGGCCTTGACGCGCTGCTGGCGCTCGTTGAGCCAGTCGTCGGGCACGTCGGCCAGCTCGGTGATGCCGTCTGCAGCCAGGCGCTCGTCGAGCTTGCGGCCCCGATAGGGCAGCCACTGCACCGGATGACGCGCCTGGGGTTGCTGCGTCTGGCAGTGCTGCTGAAAGCCGCAGGCGTAGGGCGTGCTGCAATGCGCGCCGGGCGGGGCGAGTGGCGGTCTGCGCCGCTGCACCACGGCCTGCGCCTGGGCGATCCATTCGCGCACCTCGCCAGCGCGGGCAAGAGCGTCCTCGGTCAGGTCTTCTTCCCTGAGCAGACCCTGGTAGTCGCCACCGCCCGGGTAAGTCCAGGAGCTATCGATGTGCGCCAGCGCCACGGCGCGCAGTGGCAGACCGCTGGCGCGTGCTGCAAAGGCCTGCACGGCCACGTCCTCGCGGTAGTGCTCGTGTACCCGGGTGCTGGACTTGATCTCGACCATGCGCCAGCCGGCGTGTGCGCCCCGGCCATGGGGCAGCAGCACATCGGCAAAGGCCAGCGCACCCTCGCCCTGGAAGCCGGCCTCGAAAATGGGCCGACGCTCCTGCAGCAGCTCGCGCGTGCGGACAAAGGCGGCGCCGAAGTTGCGGCCATCGATCTCGATCAGCTCGCCGCGCCCCTGCGGGTCGTAGAGCTGGCGCGCCAGCTCGCCCACGCTGTGGCCAACGGTGAAGCTGGCCTGCGTGGCGGAGCTGTCTTCGCGCAGCTCGGGCCGATGCACCTCCAGCCACAGGCGCAGCGGGCATTGGCGCAGGGCCATCAGCTTGGTCTTGGACAACAGGCGCATGGGCGCTCCTCTCTGTTTTTTGATGCGTGTCAGAAATTGTGTCAAACCTGCAGGGCGCGGCCCGTGCCGGCAGCGCTGCCCGTGCAACGGTCTGCATGGGCCGTAGCCAGGCGGCAGAAGTTGTAACTTCAGCGCTTAAGATGGGACACCCGCCTACACAGGCCGTGTGCAGCGGGTTTTACTGTTGAGTCCAACGAAGAAAGGCTTGTCATGACCTCCGTATCCGACACCATCTCCAGCACCCAAAGCGAACTCGAACGCCTGGTGGGCGATCTGCGCAGCCTGCTGTCCAGCAAGGATTTGGACAACATCCCGCAGATCCGTCAGTTGCGCGAGCGCCTGGACGATGGCATCGACACCGTGCGCGACTCCGCTGTGCGCGCTGCCCAGGAGGCTGCCAGCCAGGCGCGCGATGCCGCCCGCGCAGCCGACCGCTACGCCCACGACGAGCCTTGGCGCGTCGCCACTGCCGCCGTGGCCGTGGGAGCGCTGGTGGGCTTTTTGCTGGCGCGCCGCTGATCGGCGGCCCGCACCGCTGCCTCTGTACCGTCCCTCGCCTCATCCATTGCGCGCAGCGCGCGCCAGCCACTGAAAGAAGGAGCGCATGAACTGGTTATCCCTGCTGGGCCTGGAAGGCTGGGTGGCACGCTGGCGCGCCGCCGCCATCGAAGGCGCGATTGCTGCCGAAGACCGCATCGCGCTGGCGCGCCTGGAGCTCGATGATCTGAAGCGCCGACTGGCGCAGATGATCGTCATGGTCATCCTGTTCGGCGCGCTGGCGGTGCTGGCGCTGTTGCTGCTGTCGCTGGCCGTGCTGGTTCAGTTCTGGGATTCGCCGCAGCGCTCGCTGGTGGCCTGGCTGCTGGCCGGCGGCTGGACGGTGGCCTGCGTGGGTGTGCTGCTGGCCATCGTGTCGCTGGCGCAGCGCCTGGGCAACGCTTTTGCCTTCACGCGGCGCGAGTTGGGCAACGACTGGAACCTCATCAAGGGAAAGCTGTGACATGAGCGCCAAACCTCTGCCCGTCCCCACGCCCGAGCAGCAGCAGGTGCTCGACCGCATCCTGGTACAGCGCGAACGCCTGCGCGCCCGGCGCGAGGCCTATCGGCAAACGCGCGCCATCATGCAGGCGCGCACCGGCGTCGATCCGCACTCGCCCCTGCCGGCGCGACTGCTGGCCTTTGCCAAGCTGCATCCCGCCGTGGTGGCCGCCCTGGCCGGGGTGGCAGTGCTGGCCGGGCCGCGCCGGCTGATCCGCCTGAGCGGGATGCTGATGCCGCTGCTCTCGCGCCTGCGCCGCTGATGGACGCTGCAGCGCAGCCTGTAGAGACAAAAAAGGGCCGCCCGTGTTGCGGCCCTTGGTTTTTTCGGGAAAGTGCGCTCAGCGCATGGCCCGGATGGCGCGCGCCGCCTGGCCGACCAGCGCCGGGCCTTGGTAGATCAGCCCGGTGTAGAGCTGCACCACGTCGGCGCCGGCGCGGATCTTGTCCACCGCGTCCTGTGCGCTCAGGATGCCGCCCACGCCGATGATGGGAAACTGCGCGCCCAGGGCGGCACGCAGTTGCTGGATGACGGCATTGCTCTTGTCGCGCACCGGTGCGCCGCTCAGGCCGCCTGCCTCCCCGGCATGGGGCAGGCCTTGCACGGCGTCGCGGCTGATGGTGGTGTTGGTGGCGATCACCCCGTCCATGCCGTGGCGCTGCAGCGTGGCGGCGATGACGGTGACCTGCGCCTCGTCCAGATCAGGGGCGATCTTGACGAAGATCGGCACGCGCCGGCCCTGTGCCTGGGCCAGCCGCTCGCGCTCGGCGGCGATGGCCGACAGCAGCGCGTCCAGCGCCGCGTCGCTTTGCAGCGCACGCAGGTTCTGCGTATTGGGCGAGCTAATGTTGACGGTGACGTAATCCGCGTGCGGGTAGACGCCGACCAGGCACTGCAGATAGTCGCGCGTGGCGTCCTCGATGGGGGTGGCGGCGTTCTTGCCGATGTTCAGGCCCAGCAGCAGGGGCTGGCGGCCCGCGCTGCGTTCGCCGCGCACGCGCGAACGCTGCACGTTGTCGATGAAGGCCTGCAGGCCATCATTGTTGAAGCCCAGCCGGTTGATGAGGGCCTGCTTTTGCGGCAGGCGGAACATGCGCGGCTTGGGGTTGCCGGGTTGCGGGCGTGGCGTCACCGTGCCGACTTCGACGAAGCCGAAACCCATGGCGGCCAGCGCGTCGATGCAGCGGGCGTTCTTGTCCAGGCCAGCAGCCAGGCCGACGCGGTTGGGGAAGCTGAGGCCGGCCAGCTGCAGCGGATCGCTCACCGCCGGCTGCTGCCAGGCCCATTGCAGGGGCGTGCCCTGGCCGCGCGCCAGGGTCTGCATGGTCAGGTCGTGGGCGGCCTCGGGGTCGAGGTGGAACAGGAAAGGGCGCGTCAGCGCATAGGGCAGGAGGGACATGCGGATAATTCAGTGCTTTGCCGTGGATTTTCGCCCATGACCACCTCAACAGATTCCGCCCCGCTGTCCCAGGACGCGCTCAAGACCCTGGTCGGCCAGGCCGCGCTGCACTATGTCGAGCCTGGCACCATCGTCGGCGTCGGCACCGGCTCGACGGTCAACAAGTTCATCGATGCCCTGGCCACCATCAAGGAGCGCATCCAGGGCGCCGTCTCCAGCTCCGAGGCCAGCACCGAGCGCCTGCGCGCGCTGGGCATCCCGGTGCTCGGCGCTGACCAGGTGGCGTCGCTGCCGGTGTACATCGATGGCGCCGACGAGATCGACGCACACGGCTACATGGTCAAGGGCGGCGGCGCGGCGTTGACGCGCGAGAAGATCGTCGCCGCGCTGGCCGAGCGCTTCGTGTGCATCGTCGATGAATCCAAGCAGGTGCCGACCCTGGGCCGGTTCCCGCTGCCGGTGGAGGTCATCCCCATGGCGGCGGCGCAGATTGCCCGGCGCTTCGAACAGGCCTTCGGCGGCGCGGCGCGGCTGCGGCTCAAGGACGGACAGCCCCTGGTCACCGACAACGGCCAGCACATCCTGGACGTGACCGGCCTGGCCATCAGCGACCCGCTGGCCTTCGAGAGCGAGGTCAACCAGTGGCCCGGCGTGGTCACCGTGGGCGTGTTCGCGCACCAAAAGGCCAGCATCTGCCTGCTGGGCACGGCGCGCGGCGTGCAGACCCTGAACTACTGACTGGCTGGGCCGGGGTGCCCCTGCGGCGCCAGCGCCGAGGAGGCCGACCCGGCGGAGCTTCCCCCGAACTGAGGGCCGGGAGGGGCTGATCCTCTAGAAGATGATGCCGGCGGGATTGGTCGCGGGATTGGTTGGGCTGGCAGGGTTGCGCGGCGTGCCGGGACGTCGGGCGCCGGACTGCGGCTCGGCATCGGCGGGCGCGGGGCGGTCGCCGGCTCGACCACCACCGGCACCAGCGGCGTGGCAGGGGGCTGGCGGTAGCTGGCCGGCAGTTGCGACTGCTTGGGATAGCCGGCAGCGTCCAGGTACTGCGTCCACTCGGCATCCTGGAAGCCCTTGAGCTGCTGCGCGCCAATGGTCAGCAGCGGCAGGCTGGCCTCGCTGGCCAGGCGCTTGAGGGCGTCGATCTCGTCATTGGTATTGACCGTGCGCTCGGTGAACGGGATGCCGCGCTGCATCAACAGCACGCGGGCGTTGGCGCAGGGCGCGCACCCGTTGCTGGTGTAGAGGGTGACGGGGTAGCGGCTGGTGATCTGGCGCAGAGCGAAGGGCAGCTGCGGCGTGGCGGCGGGGCTGCCACCGCGCGCCGTGCCGACCACCTGGCTGTCCTCGGCACTGCCGTCGGGGGCGCGATCGGAGAACGTGACCTTGCCATCCGGCCCGACGATGCGATAGACCTGCTGGGCCTGGATGGCCGATGACAGCAGACCAGCCCAGACGCAGATCACGGCAGCGGCAATGCGCGAGGCACTCATGCGCTTCTCCTCATATGGCTTTGGTGGATGCAAAAATCATAGCTGCTTGCGCTTGCTGGATAAGGGTTTGCATGTCAAAAAACCTGCAAAGCCTTATATGAAAAGCGCTGATAGCTCATCTTTTCATAGTGAGTACAGGGTGCTCAGGCCATGCCCTGGTGGCGCAGCAGGGCGTCGATGCTGGGCTCGCGGCTCCGGAAGGCCTTGAAGGACTCCATGGCCGGGCGGCTGCCGCCGGCTTCCAGGATGGCCTGGCGGTAGCGCCGGCCGGTCTCGGGGCTGTGCCGGCCTTCGGCGTCCACGGTTTCCTCGAAGGCGGCGTAGGCGTCGGCGGACAGCACCTCGGCCCACTTGTAGCTGTAGTAGCCCGCCGCGTAGCCGCCGGCGAAGATGTGGCTGAAGGTGTGCGCCGTGCGGCTGAAGGCCGGCGGCTGGAGCACGGCGACCTCGTCGCGCACGGCGGCCAGGAGCTGCTGCAGGTGCTCGGCGGGCTGGGCGTCGCTGTGCAGCAGCATGTCGAACAGGGCAAATTCCACCTGGCGCAGCGTCTGCATCCCGGCCTGGAAGTTGCGCGCGGCCAGCATCTTGTCGTAGAGCGGGCGCGGCAGCGCTTCGCCTGAGTCCACGTGCGCCGTCATGTGGCGCAGCACGCTCCACTCCCAGCAAAAGTTCTCCATGAACTGGCTGGGCAGCTCCACGGCATCCCACTCGACGCCGCCGATGCCCGACACGTCGCGCTCGCTGACCTGGGTCAGCAGGTGGTGCAGGCCGTGGCCGAATTCGTGGAATAGCGTGATCACGTCGTCATGCGTCAGCAGCGCCGGCTTGCCCTCGACGCCGCTGGCGAAGTTGCACACCAGGTAGGCAATCGGGGTCTGCAGCTGCTCGGTGTCCGGGCGCAGCCAGCGCGTGAGCGCATCGTCCATCCAGGCGCCGCCGCGCTTGCCGGTGCGCGCGGCAGTGTCCAGGTAGAACTGGCCGATGAGTTCGCCGCCGCGCTCCAGCCGGTAGAACTCCACGCCGGGGTTCCACACGGGCGCTGCGTCGCGGCGGATCTCGACCTCGAACAGCGTCTCGATGATCTTGAACAGGCCGGCCAGCACCTTGGGCGCGGTGAAATATTCCTTCACTTCCTGCTCGCTGAAGGCGTAGCGCGCTTCCTTCAGGCGCTCGGAGATGAAGGGCCAGTCCCAGGACTGCGGCTCGTGCAGATCGAGCTGCTCGGCGGCAAAGGCGCGCAGGTCGGCCACGTCCTGCTCAGCATGGGGCCGGGCGCGGCGCGCCAGGTCGCGCAGGAAGGCGATGACCTGCGCTGGCGAGTCGGCCATCTTGGGCACCAGCGAGACTTCGGCAAAGCTGGCGTAGCCCAGCAGCTTTGCCTCCTCTTGGCGCAGCGTCAGGATCTCGGCCATGACAGCGCTGTTGTCCAAGCGTGCGGCTTCGCCCTCGGCCTGGTCGGAGGCGCGCGTGACGTAGGCGCGGTACAGCCGCTCGCGCAGCGCGCGGTTGCGCGCGAACTGCATCACCGGCAGGTAGCAGGGCATCTTGAGCGTCAGCTTGTAGCCCTCCTGGCCCTCGGCCTGGGCGGCTGCGCGGGCGGCCTGCACCACGTCGTCCGGCAGGCCATCGAGCTCGTCCAGGCGGGCGAAGTAGCCAAAGCTGTCAGTGGCGTCCAGGGCGTTTTCGCTGAATTTCTGCATCAGCTCGGCCAGGCGCTCCTGGATGGCAGCAAAGCGCTGCTTGTCGGCGCCCTGCAGCTCGGCGCCCGAGAGCACGAAGTTGCGCATGGCGTTGGCGTGGGCGCGCTGCTGCTCGGCGTTCAGCGTGGCTACATCGATGGCCTTGTACTTGGCGTACAAGGCTTCGCTGGCGCCCAGGCGTGTCCAGAACTCGGTCACGCGCGGCAGGGCGGCGTTGTAGGCGGCGCGCAGCTCGGGCGTGTCGGCTACGCTGGACAGGTGGCTGACGGCGCCCCAGGAGCGGCCCAACTCCTCGGTGGCCACGTCCAGCACGCGCGAGATGGCGCACCAGTCGGCCGGGAAGCCGGGCGCCGTGACCTGCGCCAGGGCTGCCTCGCTGCGGCGCAGCAGCTCGTCCACGGCGGGGGCGACGTGCTCGGGCGTGATGCGGTCAAAGGGGATGTGGCCGGAAAAGTCGAGGAGGGGATTGCTGGTCATGACAGGGCAGAGTGGCGACGCGGGCGGTAAGTTTCAAGCCGGGTTCAAGCCAGGGCCGGGGTGGCGGCCAGCCGCTCGGCGGCCTCCAGCGTGTTGACCAACAGCATGGTGATGGTCATGGGGCCGACGCCGCCGGGCACGGGCGTGATCCAGCCGGCCACCTCGCGCACGCCGGCAAAGTCCACGTCGCCGCACAGCTTGCCCTCGTCGTTTCGGTTCATGCCCACGTCGATGACCACGGCGCCGGGCTTGCACATGTCGGCCGTCAGCACGTCCCGCTTGCCCACGGCGGCGACCACGATGTCGGCCTGGCGCGTGAATGCGGCCAGGTCTGCCGTGCCGCTGTGGCAGATGGTGACCGTGGCGTTGGCGGCCAGCAGCATCAGCGCCATGGGCTTGCCGACGATGTTGGAGCGGCCAATGACCACGGCGTGGCGGCCCCGCAGGTCTTTCATCCCGATGGATTCGAGCATCTTCATGCAGCCGTAGGGCGTGCAGGCCTTGAAGCCACTTTCGCCCACCAGCAGCGCGCCGGCGCTGGCGACGTGGAAGCCGTCCACGTCCTTGGCGGGCGAGATGGCTTCTATGACCTTGTGGTCGTCGATGTGCGCGGGCAGCGGCAGTTGCACCAGGATGCCGTGGATGGCCGGGTCGCGGTTGAGCGCCTCGATGCGCGCCAGCAGCTCGGCTTCGGACAGGCTGGCGTCGTGCCGCTCCAGCACTGAATGAAAGCCCACGTCCTCGCAGGCCAGCACCTTGTTGCGCACATAGACCTGGCTGGCCGGGTTGTCGCCCACCAGGATCACAGCCAGGCCGGGGGTGATGCCGCGCTCCTTGAGGGCAGCGGTGCGCTGGCGGACTTCGCCGCGCAGTTGGCGCGACAGGGCATTGCCGTCGATGAGTTGGGCAGTCATGGTGGTTTGCAGAGGTTTTGCCAATGAAAAAGCTGCCTGGGGCTTGTGGGACAAGCGCCGGCAGCTATGAAAATGATAGTTTTGTGAGGTGCGGGAAGGCGCTCAATGCTTGGCCGGACTGGGTGCCAGGGCGATCTTGAGCAGATCGGCCACAGTGTTGGCGCCGAGTTTTTCCATGATGTTGGCGCGGTGCGCCTCCACGGTCTTGATGCTGATCCCTAAGTCGTCGGCGATCTGCTTGTTCAGGCGCCCGGCGACGATGCGCTCGAGCACCTGCGCCTCGCGGCTGGTCAGTTTGGACAGCAGCGCGTCGCGGCTGATGGCCTGCTGGTGGTCGGCGAAGGCCTCGCGGGCGCGATCCAACATGCGCTCGACCAGCTCGACCAGCTCGTCTTCGTTGAAGGGCTTCTGGATGAAGTCCAGCGCGCCCTTTTTCATGGTGTTGACGGCCATGGGCACGTCGCCGTGGCCGGTGATGAAGACGATGGGCAGGGGCGACTTGCGCTCGATCAGGCGATCTTGCAGCTCCAGGCCCGTCATGCCGCCCATGCGGATGTCCACGATTAGGCAGGCGATTTCGTGCGGGTCGTAGCGCGACAGAAAGGACTCGGCCGAGTCGAAGCAGCGCACCCGGTAGTCCTTGCCTTCGAGCAGCCATTGCAGCGAATCACGGACGGCTTCGTCGTCATCGACGATGTGGACGGTGCCCTTCTTGGGAGTCATGCTCATGCGGAAAAATCTCTCGACGCTGGGATGATGCTACAAGTTATGTAGCTCGATGGCGGCTATGCCAGCGGCAACCAGAAGGAAAACCGGCAACCGATAACCTCCGAACCATTGTAGAGGTTCTCGGCCTGCATCCGGCCCTGGTGCGATTCGACGATGCTGCGGCACAGGTTCAGGCCGATGCCCATGCCCTCGCTCTTGGTCGAATAGAACGCCTCGAACAGGTGCGCCAGCATCTGCGGCCCCAGGCCGCCGCCGGTGTCCTGCACGGTGAATTCGATCACGTCCTGCTCCTCGGCCTGGCGCGGCACGACGCGCAGCTCCACGCTGCGCTGTGCCGGCGGGCGCTGGGCGTTGGCGATGGCCTCGGCGCCGTTTTTCATCAGGTTGATCAGCACCTGCTCGATCAGGATGGAGTCGGCCATGATGGGCGGCAGCCGCGCGGCGACATAGTGCGTCAGGCGCACGTTGTGCCGGCGCAGCTCGATGCCGGCCAGCTCCACCGCCTCGGCCACGATGTGGTTGACATCGGCGGGCTGGCGGTTGGGCTCGCTTTTCTTCACGAAGGCGCGGATGCGCTGGATGATCTGGCCGGCGCGCTGCGCCTGGTGGGCGGTCTTTTGCAGTGCGCCCAGCAGAGCTTCTTCGGTGATTTGCTGGCGCTCGATGCGCGAGATCATGCCGCTGCAGTAATTGCTGATGGCGGTGAGCGGCTGGTTGAGCTCATGCGCCACGCTGGAGGCCATCTCGCCCATGGTGATCAGGCGGCTCACCGACTGTGCGCGTTCGGCCTGGCGCGCGGCCTGCTCCTCGGCCAGACGGCGCGGCGTGATGTCGGTGGCAATGACCATCTGCGCCAGGCGCCCGTCCACCCAGTTCAGGTAGCGCGAGCGCACCTCCAGCCATTTGTCCAGCTCGGGCAGGTAGATTTCGGCGTTGCCCGGGCCAGCGCTGGTCAGCGAGTCGGTGGGCAGGCCCATCAGGCCGTCCTCGTCGCTGGCGCCGTCGCCGCCCTCGCTGGCACGCTGCAGCGGCAGCCTGCCGGCCTGGGCCAGCAGCTGCAGATGGCCCACGGTCTGCGAGCCGAACCACTGGCGGTACAGCCGGTTGGCAAACAACAGCTCCTGGCTGCCCAGCGGCGCCACCGAGACCGAGGCGTCCAGCGCCTCCAGCACGATGGTGAAGCGCTCGTGCGAGGCGGTGAGCTGCTCGCGCACGCGGTTGGGTTCGGTGATGTCGGTCATGGAGGTCATCCAGCCGGTCTGCTGGCCGCGCGCATCGACCAGCGGCGAGACATACAGCCGCGCGTCGAAGACCACGCCGTTCCTGCGCTGCACGCGCACCTGGAAGCCCCCGGGCGCGACCTGGCCCGACAGCTCCTCGCGCAGCTTGGCGTGCAGGGTTTCGTGTTCTTCCTCGGGCCAGTAGCTGTAGGGCGGCATCTGGCCGACCAGCTCGGCCTCGCTCCAGCCCGTCATCTGGCAAAACGCCGCGTTGACATAGGTGATGCGCCCGTGCAGGTCGAGGGCGCGCATCCCGGTCAGGATGGAGTTCTCCATCGCGCGGCGGAAGTTGGTCTCGGCAATCAGGGCCTGCTGGGCCTGCAGGCGCCGGCGTGTGTGGCGCCAGGTGGCGATCAGCATCCAGGTGGTCATGGCGCTGAGCGTGCCGACCAGCCAGAACAGGCCGCTGCCGACCACGCCCAGCGAGGTGCGCCAGGCCTGCGCGCGCAACACCAGCCCGTTGCCCACCGGCGAGACCGGGATCTGGTAGGCATTGGCCTTGGTCGTCCAGGGCAGCAGCGCATTGCTGCGCGGCGGCAGCGGCGTGCCGGCCAGCACGTGGTTGCTGGCGTCCAGCAGCGTGACGGCGTAGCGCGCCAGCACCTCGGTGGGCGTGCCATAGCGCAGCAGGCTGTCGATGGAGTACTCGGCCAGTACCACGCCGCCAAAGCGCCCCTGCGGCGCCAGCGGCACCTGCAGCTGCAGCAGCGGCACCGTCTCGTCGCTGGTCAGCACGGGCTGCGAATAGACCGGCTGCAAGGTGTCGCGCGCCAGGCCGAACAGGTTGGCCGCGTCGCCCGTGCGCAGCACCTCGCCGCCCACGCGCAGTTGGCTGCTGGTCACGGTGGGCGCGGCGTGGCTGGCGCGGATGCGCCGGCGCTCGTCGATCCAGGTGATGGCCTGCAGCTCGGGGTATTGGCTGATCAGGGCGTCGGCGCGGGTGACGAAGTCGCTGCGTTCCAGTTCGTGGTTGGACAGATCGCGCGCCAGGCGCATGATCTGCTCCTGGCGCTCCAGCAGGCGCAGCCGCACGCGCTGCTGGGCGTATTCGGCGTCGCGGCGCAGGGCTTCCTTCTCGCGCTCGACCTCCTCGGCGCGCAAATACCAGAACGACACGACGATGGCCAGCAGAAACATCATCACCGCCGCCAGCGGCGCCAGCGCAGCAAAGCGATCCTGGCGGGTAGGCGAGAGATTGCGCCACCAGGTGCGCCACCAGCGTTCAGGCGGCTCGGCAGGGGGGCAGGACGGTTCGGCGAGGGACGGCATGGGCAGAGTTTAAGCGTCGGTTCAGACCCGATTTCGCCAGGAGAAATAATGTGCGGATGCAGCAAAATTTTGTATTAAGAAACACAAAGGCGCCATTTGGAACGCAATGAAACTGTGCGAAACTCAGCGTCAATATCCCCTTTTTGCAGCCATTGATCCAAAGGAGACTGGGCATGTCCGACCCGACCAAAAATCTGGCATTGACCGATACCGATCAGCAGGAAACCCGTGAGTGGCTGGACGCGCTGTCCGCCGTCATCGACCAGGGGGGGCCGAGCGCGCGCACTTTCTGATCGAGCAATTGCTGGAGCACGCCCGGCAAAACAGCATCGACCTGCCGTTTTCCGCCACCACCGGCTATGTCAACACCATAGAGCCTGAGCAGGAAGAGCGCTGCCCCGGCAACATCGCCATCGAAAAGCGCCTGCGCGCCTTCATGCGCTGGAACGCCATGGCCATGGTGGTGCGCGCCAACCGCCTGCACCCGCACGATGGCGGCGACCTGGGCGGGCACATCGGCTCGTTCGCCTCGCTGGCGTCCATGTGGGGCGCCGGCTTCAACCACTTCTGGCACGCCGAGAGCGAGAACCACGGCGGCGACTGCATCTACTTCCAGGGCCACAGCGCACCCGGCATCTATGCCCGCGCCTACCTGGAAGGGCGCATCACCGAGGAGCAGCTGGAGAACTTCCGCCAGGAAGTCGATGGCAAGGGCCTGTCGAGCTACCCGCACCCTAAGCTGATGCCGGGTTTCTGGCAGTTCCCCACGGTGTCCATGGGCCTGGGGCCGATGATGGCCATCTACCAGGCGCGCTTTCTCAAATACCTGCACGCGCGCGGCATTGCCGATACCGCCCGGCGCCGCGTCTGGGTGTTTCTGGGCGACGGCGAGATGGACGAGCCCGAGAGCAAGGGCGCCATCAGCCTGGCGGCGCGCGAGAACCTGGACAACCTGATCTTCGTCATCAACTGCAACCTGCAGCGCCTCGACGGCCCGGTGCGCGGCAACGGCAAGATCATCCAGGAGCTGGAGGGTGACTTCCGTGGCGCTGGCTGGCACGTCATCAAGCTGCTGTGGGGCAAGGGCTGGGACGAGCTGCTGCGCCGCGACAAGAGCGGCAAGCTCAAGCAACTCATGATGGAGACGCTGGACGGCGACTACCAGACCTACCGTGCCATGGACGGCGCCTACCTGCGCAAGCACTTCTTTGGCCGCTACCCCGAGACGGCAAAACTCGTCGAGCACATGACCGACGACGAGATCTGGGAGCTGCGCCGTGGCGGCCACGACCCGGAGAAGGTCTATGCCGCCTTCCACGCCGCCAATGCGCACCAGGGCGAGCCGACGGTGCTGCTGATCAAGACCGTCAAGGGCTACGGCATGGGCAAGGCCGGCGAGGCCAAGAACACCGTGCACCAGACCAAGAAGCTGGCCGACGAGGACATCCGCTACATCCGCGACCGCTTCAACATTCCGATTCCCGACAGCCAACTCGAAGAGCTGCCCTACTACAAGCCGGCTGACGACACGCCGGAGATGAAGTACCTGCACGAACGCCGCAAGGCCCTGGGCGGCTATCTGCCGCACCGCCGCGAGAAGGCCGACGAGAGCTTCACCGTGCCCTCGCTGGAGACCTTCAAGGCCGTGCTCGAACCCACGGCCGAGGGCCGCGAGATCAGCACCACCCAGGCCTACGTGCGCTTTCTCACGCAGCTGCTGCGCGACAAGGCGCTGGGCCCGCGCGTCGTGCCCATCCTGGTCGATGAGGCGCGCACCTTCGGCATGGAGGGGCTGTTCCGCCAGATCGGCATCTACAACCCCAAGGGCCAGCAGTACACGCCGGTCGATCGCGACCAGGTCATGTATTACAAGGAGGACAAGGCCGGGCAGATCCTGCAGGAGGGCATCAACGAGGCCGGTGGCATGTGCTCGTGGATCGCCGCGGCCACGTCGTACTCGACGAACAACCGGATCATGATCCCGTTCTACGTGTACTACTCCATGTTCGGCTTCCAGCGCTTTGGCGACTTCGCCTGGGCCGCCGGGGACATGCAGGCGCGCGGCTTCATCCTGGGCGGCACCAGCGGGCGCACCACGCTCAACGGCGAGGGCCTGCAGCACGAGGACGGCCACAGCCACATCCTGGCCAGCACCATCCCCAACTGCGTCAGCTACGACCCGACGTTCGCGCACGAGGTGGCGGTCATCATGCAGCACGGCCTCAAGCGCATGGTCGAGCGCCAGGAGAACGTGTACTACTACATCACGCTGCTCAACGAAAACTACGCCATGCCGGGCCTGCAGCCGGGCACGGAGGAGCAGATCCTCAAGGGCATGTACCTGTGCAGCCAGGCGCCCGCGCTGCCCGAGGGCGCGCCCGTGGTGCAGCTGCTGGGCAGCGGCTCCATCCTGCGCGAATCGCTGGCCGCGCAGCAACTGCTGCAAGACGACTGGGGCGTGGCCGCCCAGGTCTGGAGCTGCCCCAGCTTCACCGAGCTGGCGCGCGACGGCCAGGATGCCGAGCGCTGGAACCTGCTGCACCCGCTGGAGACGCCGCGCCAGTCCTTTGTCGGGCAGCAGCTGTCGCGCTCCGAAGGCCCGGTGGTGGCCTCGACCGACTACATGAAGGCCTTTGCCGAGCAGATCCGCCCGTTCATTCCCAAGGGCCGCAGCTACCAGGTGCTGGGCACGGACGGCTTTGGCCGCTCGGACTTCCGCTACAAGCTGCGCGAGCACTTCGAGATTAACCGCCACTACATCGTCGTGGCGGCCCTCAAGGCGCTGGCCGATGACGGCGTGCTGCCCGCCAGCCGCGCCGCCGAGGCCATTACCAAGTACGGCATCAAGGCCGACAAGATCAACCCGCTGCACGCCTGAAGAACCGGGAGGCTGACATGGCATTGGTAGATATCAAAGTCCCGGACATCGGGGATTTCGACGAAGTGGGCGTGATCGAGGTGCTGGTCGCCCCTGGCGACCGGGTGCGCGTCGAGCAGTCGCTCATCACCGTGGAATCGGACAAGGCGTCGATGGAGATCCCGTCGGTCCAGGCCGGCGTGGTGCGCGAGCTGAAGGTGCAGCTGGGTGACAAGGTCAAACAGGGTTCCGTGATCCTGACGCTGGAAGTCAGTGACGCCGGCAGTGATACAGATCCCCAGGAATCACAGGAAAAACCGGCTCAAATCCTTGCTGGGCAAGCGCAACAAGCTACTGAAAACGTAGCAAAACCGGATGCGGCAAGTGCGCCCGCGCCCGCCCAGGCCCCTGCGCCCCAGGCTGCCCCGGCTGCTGCCCCGGCCCAAGGTGCAGCGCCCGAGCTGCTGCAGGTGCATGTGCCCGACATCGGCGACTTCCGCGACGTGGCCGTGATCGAGATACTGGTCGCCGTGGGCGACACGGTGACGCTGGAGCAGTCGCTGTTCACCGTCGAGTCGGACAAGGCGTCCATGGAGATCCCCAGCTCCGCCGAGGGCGAGATCCGCGAGATCCGCGTGGCCATTGGCGACAAGCTCAACACGGGCGACCTGGTGGCCGTGGTCGAAGGCCGGCGCGAGCGCGGGCCCGAGCCGGCAGGCCAGGTGCAGTCGCCAGCGGTCTCGCCCGCCGCTCCGGCAGCGGCTGCAGCCACACCGGCACCTGCTCCTGCGCCCCAGCCTGCGCCCGCAGCGCAGGACTCGGCCAAGACCGCACAGCCGCCTGCGCCGTCCGCACCTGCCGCCGCACCGCACCAGCCGGGCAGCCCGGCGCCCGGCCTGCCGCACGCCAGCCCGTCGGTGCGCAAGTTCGCGCGCGAGCTGGGCGTGCCGCTGGCCGAGGTGCAGGGCAGCGGCCCCAAGGGCCGCATCACGCAGCAGGACGTGCAGGGCTTTACCCGTGCCGTCATGGCCGGCAGTGCGCAGACCCAAGCGCAGGCCCAGGCCCAGGCCCAGGCAGTCCGTGCTCCAGCGGCAGGCGCGCCGTCCAGCGGCGGTGGGCTCGATCTGCTGCCCTGGCCCAAGGTGGACTTCGCCAAGTTCGGCCCGGTGGAGCGCAAGGAGCTGACGCGCATCAAGAAGATCAGCGGCGCCAACCTGTCGCGCAACTGGGTCATGATTCCGCACGTCACCAACAACGACGAGGCCGACATCACCGACCTGGAGGCCTTCCGCGTGCAGACCAACCACGAGGGCGCCAAGGCCAAGAGCCCGGTCAAGGTGACCATGCTGGCCTTCGTTATCAAGGCCGTGGTGGCAGCGCTCAAGAAGTACCCCGAGTTCAATGCCAGCCTCGATGGCGATGCGCTGGTCTTCAAGCAGTACTTCCACATCGGCTTTGCCGCCGACACGCCCAACGGCCTGGTGGTGCCGGTGCTCAAGGACGCCGACAAGAAAGGCATCCTGCACATCAGCGAGGAAATGGGCGAGCTGGCGAAAAAAGCCCGCGACGGCAAGCTGGGCGTGGCCGACATGCAGGGCGGCTGCTTCACCATCTCGTCGCTGGGCGGCATCGGCGGCACGCACTTCACGCCCATCATCAACGCGCCCGAGGTGGCCATCCTGGGCCTGTCGCGCAGCAGCATGAAGCCCATCTGGAACGACGAGCGCGAGAAATTCGAGCCGCGCCTGATGCTGCCGCTGTCGCTGTCGTACGACCACCGCGTGATCGACGGCGCGGCTGCGGCGCGCTTCAACGCCTATCTGGGGCAGTTGCTGGCGGACTATCGCCGCATCGTGCTGTGATGGCGCTCAGGATGAAAGGAACAGCAACATGGCAGTGATCGACATTCAGGTGCCCGATATTGGCGACTTCGACTCCGTCGCGGTGATCGAAGTGCTGGTGCAGCCGGGCGATGCCATCGAGGCCGAGCAAAGCCTGGTCACGCTGGAGAGCGACAAGGCCTCGATGGAAATCCCGTCCAGCCATGCGGGCGTGGTCAAGGAGCTGAAGGTCAAGCTGGGCGACAAGGTCAAGCAGGGCAGCGTGCTGCTGACGCTGGAGGTGCAGGCCGCTGCGGGAGCACCCTCACCCCAGCCCTCTCCCGCCAGCGGGAGAGGGAGCGAAGATGCCGCCGCTGCGCCAGCGTCCGCCAGCGCCGCGCCCTCTGCTGCACCCGCCAGTGCCACTCCCTCTGCCGCAAGCGGGAAAGGCAGCGAGTACGGTGGTGCCGTTGACGTGGACTGCGAAGTCCTGGTGCTGGGCGGCGGCCCAGGCGGCTATAGCGCCGCCTTCCGCGCCGCCGACCTGGGCCTGAAAGTGGTGCTGGTCGAGCGCTACGCGAGCCTGGGCGGCGTGTGCCTGAACGTCGGCTGCATCCCCTCCAAGGCGCTGCTGCATGTGGCGGGCGTGATCAACGAAGCGCGCCACCTGGAGGCAGCCGGCGTGACCTTCGGCTCCATCCAGGTCAACCTGCCGACCTTGCGCGGCCACAAGGAAAAGGTCATCGCCAAGCTGACCGGGGGCCTGGCGCAGATGGCCAAGATGCGCAAAGTGACGGTGCTGCGCGGCTATGGCAGCTTCGTCGGCAGCCACCACCTGCAGGTCGAGGAGACCGCAGGCGAGGGTCAGGACAGGAGCGGCGGCAGGAAGGTCGTGCAGTTCCAGCGCGCCATCATCGCCGCCGGCAGCCAGGCCGTGCGCCTGCCCTTCATGCCCGACGATCCGCGCGTGGTGGACTCCACCGGCGCCCTGGCGCTGCAGACGGTGCCCAAGCGCATGTTGATCCTGGGCGGCGGCATCATCGGCCTGGAGATGGGCACGGTGTACTCCACGCTGGGCACACGCCTGGACGTGGTGGAGATGCTGGACGGCCTGATGCAGGGCGCTGACCGCGATCTGGTCAAGGTCTGGCAGAAGATGAACCAGCACCGCTTCGACCGCGTCATGCTGGACACCAAGACCGTGGGCGCCGAGGCCACGCCCGAGGGCATCAAGGTCAGCTTCGCTGCGACCAAGGAGGGCGCCGCCGCGCCTGAGCCGCAGACCTACGACCTGGTGCTGCAGGCCGTGGGCCGCTCGCCCAACGGCAAGAAGATCGGCGCCGAGGCCGCAGGCGTGGCCGTCACCGAGCGCGGCTTCATCGAAGTGGACGTGCAGATGCGCACCAACGCGGCGCACATCTTCGCCATCGGCGACATCGTGGGCCAGCCCATGCTGGCGCACAAGGCAGTGCATGAGGCACACGTGGCCGCCGAGGTCATCGCTGGCGAACTCAAGGGCGACGACAAGCTGTCCAAGGCAGCGTTTGACGCGCGCGTGATTCCCAGCGTTGCCTATACCGACCCGGAGATCGCCTGGGTCGGCCTGACCGAGGATCAGGCCAGGGCGCAGGGCATCAAGGTCAGGAAAGGCCTGTTCCCCTGGGCCGCCTCGGGCCGGGCGATCGCCAATGGGCGCGACGAGGGCTTCACCAAGCTGCTGTTCGACGACTCGCCCGAGGCCGGCGGCCACGGTCGCATCCTGGGCGGCGGCATCGTCGGCACGCACGCCGGCGACATGATCGGCGAGATCGCTCTGGCCATCGAGATGGGCGCCGACAGCGTGGACATCGGCAAGACCATCCACCCGCACCCCACGCTGGGCGAGAGCATAGGCATGGCGGCGGAGGCGGCGCACGGCGCGTGTACCGACCTGCCGCCACAGCGCAGATAATGTGAGTAAGCTATTGAAAAGATAGCTGGCCGCGCTTGCTCCAAAAGGGCTGCGCGGCTTTTTCGCCATGGAACCAAAGAAAGGCTGAGTATGGACGTACCCCACATCGCCCTGATCGGCGTCGGCCTGATGGGCCATGGCATTGCCTTCAATCTGGCCAGCAAGGGCTGCCCGCTGACCGTGCTGGAGCACCCCGGCAACCAGCCGCTCGATGAGTTGCGGGCGCTGGGCGTGGCCACGGCAGCCGGTGTGCAGCCGCTGGCCCGCCAGTGCGACGTGCTGATCCTGTGTGTCACCGGCTCGCCCCAGGTCGAGGCGGTGTTGCTGGGCGAGGGCGGCGCATTGGCGGCGCTGCGCCCGGGCGCAGTGGTCATCGACTGCTCCACGGCCATCCCCGCCTCCACCGAGCGCGTGGCGGCGGCCTGCCGGAGCGCCGGGGTGGATTTTCTGGATGCGCCCATGACGCGCACGCCGCGCGAGGCGCGCGCCGGGCGGCTGAACCTGCTGGTCGGCGGCGAGGCGACCGTGCTGGCGCGCTGCCGGCCCATCTTGGAGCGCTTTGCCGAGAACATCATCCACACCGGCGCCGTGGGCAGCGGCCACCGCATGAAGCTGCTGCACAACTACGTCTCGCTGGGCAGCGTGGCCTTGATTGCCGAGGCTGCTGCCTGTGCGCAGGGGGCCGGGGTGGCGCCCGAGGTCTTTGTGGATGTGCTGGCTCAGGGCGGCGGTGCCGGCGTGGCGCTGGAGCGCCTGCGCCCCTATCTGCTGGCGCAGGATGCGTCGGCGCTGCGCTTCGCTCTGGGCAACGCCCTCAAGGATATGGGCTATTACACGACCATGGCCGGCGACAGCCGGGCCGCGTGCCAGATCGCCCAGGCCGTGCAAGACACTTTCGCCAGCGCTGTCAGCCAGGCCGGGGCGGATGCCCCGGTGCCCGAGTTGGTGCGGTTGCTGGCACGCAAAGATTGAGTGTGATTGGGAATCAAAACAGGCTCAAACCCTTGCTGGACAAGCGCTGTCAGCTATCTTTTTTGATTAATCCATTTCCTCGAAGATCAACGACGGGTTGCCCATGATGCGTGCCGTGTCCGATAGCTGGTTGAGCACGCCCAGGCTCAGGTAGCCGGCATCGGTGTCAGGCTCCAGGGCGGCCACGGCTAGATTGCCCAGGGGCTGGCCCAGGGGCACGTAATAGCTGGAGGCTGGCACGTCCATCAGGTTGCGGCGCAGCGTCACCTGCAACTGGCTGCCCCGGCCCGGGCCGCTTGGCTCGTACTGGTCGGCCAGCACGGCGCCAGCCTCGGCCACGCGCAGCACCTGCAGGCCCAACATGCGCAGCCGCTCGACGGCGGCGCCGGCGTGCGGCGCCAGCCAGTAGCCGCACGGGCGCGCCCGGCTCAGCAGGGGGCGCAGTTGCTGGGGCGAATCGGCTTGCAGATGCAGCGGGCGCTCCTGCGCGCTGGCCGGATCGAGCACCAGTAACTCGCGCTGCAGCGGCGTGCCCTGGGCGCGCACCGTCATCTGGCCACGGCAGGCCTGCGAGGCCGCCTCGCGCACGTCGTATGAGCGTACCGACTCCAGATCGCCGGCGCGGGCGATGGTGCTGCGCAGCACGCTGGTCAGCGCTGCGACCTGGGTGTGAACGCGCCGCTGCAGGTGCTGGCGATCCAGGTCGCTGCCCCGGCTGGCGATCATCAGGCTGACGGCGTTCTTCAGGCCGTTGACGTTGCGCGCGCTGTCGGCTTCGATGCCGCCCAAGTCCAGCCGTGGAACGGCGCTGTGTCCAGCTGCGTGGTACCAGTCCTGTGTCAGCCCGGCAGTGCCGAGGGCGCGCGCCATGGGCTGTTCATACCATTCGCGCGCGGCCCGGGCCATGAATTCCGGCTGGTTGGGCACGGTGGCATGGGCATACATCAGGTCGGGCCGGAGCAGGGCGTCGAACTGCTCGAAAAACGGCCCGGCCACGGCGTACTCGTGGGCATCGACGATGGCGATGGGCCGGTAGTTGCGCACCAGCCGGGCCAGGGCCTGGGCCTCGGGCGAGCGCAGCGCCAGATGGTCGCGGTTGAGGTCGCTGCCATCGGCCAGCAGGCGCTGGCCGGCCTCGGCGCCATCGGGGTTGGCACGCGGCACGATGACGACGTTGAGGGCGTCCAGCATGGGCTCCAGCAGACCGCCCGGGGCCAGCTCGCGCGCCAGCACCAGCAGGGCCTCGGCGCTGGCCGGCTCGTCGCCGTGCTGCTGGCCAAGCAGCAGCACCGTGGGACGCTGGCTGGCGTCCAGAGCGGCGGCATCGGTGCCGGCGGCGCGCGTCAGCACCAGGGCCTGCAGTGGCGTGCCGCGCTGCGAGCGGCCAAAGTCCAGCACCTGCACATGCGTGGCGCTGCCGCGCGCGCCGGCCAGCTGGCGCAGCCATTGGCCTAGTTCGGCATTGGTGGTGAAGGCGCGCCGTCCTGCGGCCAGGCCGGGCGTTTCGTAGCGCACCGAGGGGTCGGCATAGCGCGCATCCAGGGCGGCCTGGACGGCAGACACCCGGGGCGTTGCCGGCTCGGCAACAGGCGGCGGCTGCCCAGCGTCTGTTGCGCCCAGCGGCGTGACCGTGACGCCATCCTCGTCCTGGGTCACCGGTGCGCCCTGGGGCTGCGGCATGGCCGGCTGGCTGCCCAGCGGCCTGGGTACCACCCGCCCTGGCTGTGCGCCCGGGGCGCCGGATGACTGGGCCGGCCAGGGTGGCAGGGGCGTGCTGGAGCAGGCAGCCAGCAGCAGCGCTGCCAGCGGCGGCAGCAGGCGGGTGGCCAGGACGGGCAGACCGGAGGCAGTCCTGGCGGCACGGGCACTATGGGGGTGAGTGGAGCGGATCGGCATGGCGTGCAAGCATGAATGGGGTTGCCGGCGATGGTAGTCGGCATCACGGCATTGCCTTTGAAAGACAAAAGCCCGGCAGATGCCGGGCTGGTGCTTCAAGGCTGCGTCAACGGATCGTGGGCGCTAGTCCTGCTTCAACGGCCATAGCCGCCGCCACGTGGGCCGCGCGAGCCGCCACCGCCGCTGCGAAAGCCGCCGCCCCGGCGGCCACTGCCGGCCATCATGTCCACATTGGTGCGCATGGGGTCGGGCTGGCCGCCGCCGCCCATGCGGCGTGGCATCAGCGAGTGGCCGGTCTGCGTCAGCAGGTGGGCGTTCTCGCTGCGCGGCTGGCTGTCGTCGTGGTGGCGCTGGCCGCCACCGCCGCCCATGCCGCCGCTGCGCCGGCGGGCATTGCCACCGCTGGGCTGCTGCTGTTGCTGCTGGCTGCGCCCGCCACTGCTGCGGCTGCCGTGGCCGGCGCCCGGCCCTTGCGCGGCCTTAGTGCTCCTGCCGCGCCGGCTGCCGTCCTCGGCGCCCTCGCGGCGAGGCTGCTCGTCGCTGCCATTGCCGCCCTGGCGACCGCGCTGGCCACCGCCGCCGCCCTGCGCTGCCTTGTTGCTGCGGATGCGCTCCATCATCTCCTGGCGCGCGGCCTTGGCAGCAGCCTGCATGACTTCGCGGCTGGGCGGCCGGCCGGCGCCGCCCCAGATGGTCTGGCGGCCCATGGCAATGGGCTCGGCCTGCTCGCCCTCATCGGGGCCGAAGCCGTCGATGAGCTGCACCGGGATCTCCTGCTTGGTGAAGCGCTCGATCTCCATCATGAAGCCTTCCTCGTCCATGCACACCAGGCTCACGGCATGGCCCTCGCGCCCGGCGCGACCGGTGCGGCCGATGCGGTGTACGTAGTCCTCGGGCACGTTGGGGATCTCGTAGTTGACGACGTGCGGCAGGTCGTCGATGTCGATGCCGCGCGCGGCGATGTCGGTGGCCACCAGGGCGCGGATCTGGCCGGTCTTGAAGCCTTCCAGCGCCTGGGTGCGGGCGCTCTGGCTCTTGTTGCCGTGCAGCGCCATGGCCGTCACGCCGTTCTTGGTCAGGTAGTCGGCCACGTTGTTGGCGCCGAACTTGGTGCGCGTGAACACCAGCACCTGGCTCCAGTCGTGCTGCTGGATGATGTGCAGCAGCACCTGCTTTTTCTTGGCGCGGCCCACCGGGTGGATGACCTGGCTGATGCGCTGCACCGTGGTGTTGCGCGGGGTGACCTGGATGCTTTGCGGGTTCTTCAGCAGGCCGTTCGCCAGCTCGCGGATCTCGTCGCTGAAGGTGGCAGAAAACAGCAGGCTCTGCTTGGAGGCAGGCAACAGGGCCAGCACCTTCTTCACGTCGTGGATGAAGCCCATGTCCAGCATCCGGTCGGCTTCGTCCAGCACCAGGATTTCGACCGTGGACAAGTCCAGGAAGCCCTGCTGCTGCAGGTCGAGCAGGCGGCCCGGCGTGGCCACCAGGATGTCCACGCCGCGCTTGATGCGCTCGATCTGCGGGTTCATGCCCACGCCGCCGAAGATGACGGTGGACTTGATGTCCAGGTGCTTGGCGTAGGCGCGCACGGATTCTTCGACCTGGGCGGCCAGTTCGCGCGTGGGCGTCAACACCAGGGCGCGCACGCCGCGGTTGCCGAAGCGGCTGGTGGCTGGCTGGCCTTCGCTCAGGCGCTGCAGCATGGGCAGGGTGAAGGCGGCAGTCTTGCCGGTGCCGGTCTGGGCGCCGGCCAGCAGGTCATGGCCGGCGAGCACGGCGGGGATGGCCTGGGCCTGGATGGGAGTGGGGCTGTCATAGCCCTGTTCCTGCACGGCGCTCAAGATGGCCGGTGCGAGATTCAGTTCTTCAAATGTCATGGATATTGGCTGCGCCCGTCCTGGGCGCCGGGTTCCGATCCGTCGCCGGCAAAACAGCGGTTGCCGGACCAGTGCCTGAGGAATCGGAGATTGCAAGAGCGGGAGCCTGGATGAGCGGTGCATCCTTCGTCCCCAGCTTGACTGCTGCTGTCAGGGTGACTGGAGTGCCTGACAGCCGCAATTGTCGCATGGGTCGATAATCACGGGTTGCGCGCGCCATGTCTGGCGCCACTTTTTTGCTATTTTTTTCAAATCAACCCCCGGAAGCGACGCCCCATGGCCCAGTACGTTTTTTCGATGAACCGCGTCAGCAAGACCGTGCCCCCGAAGCGGCAGATCTTGAAGGACATCTCGCTGTCGTTCTTCCCCGGCGCCAAGATCGGCGTGCTGGGCCTGAACGGCTCGGGCAAGTCGTCGCTGCTCAAGATCATGGCCGGCGTGGACAAGGAATTCGAGGGCGAGGCCATCCCCATGCCTGGCCTGTCCATTGGCTACTTGCCGCAGGAGCCGCAACTCGACCCCAGCCGCACCGTGCGCGAGGAGGTCGAGGACGCCATGGCCGAGGTCAACGCCGCGCGCCAGCGTCTCGATGAGGTCTATGCCGCCTATGCCGAAGAGGACGCCGACTTCGACGCCCTGGCCGCCGAGCAGGGCAAGCTCGAAGCCATCATCGCCGCCGCCGGCACGGATTCGGAGCACCAGCTGGAGATTGCCGCCGATGCCCTGCGCCTGCCGCCCTGGGATGCCGTGATCGGCAATCTGTCGGGTGGCGAGAAGCGCCGCGTGGCGCTGTGCAAGCTGCTGCTGTCCAAGCCCGACATGCTGCTGCTCGACGAGCCGACCAACCACCTGGATGCCGAATCCGTCGAGTGGCTGGAGCAGTTCCTGCACCGCTTCACCGGCACCGTGGTGGCCATCACCCACGACCGCTATTTCCTGGACAACGTGGCCGAGTGGATTCTGGAGCTCGACCGTGGTCACGGCATCCCCTACAAGGGCAACTACTCCGAGTGGCTGATCCAGAAGCAAAACCGCCTGGAGGCCGAGCAAAAGGGCGAGGAAGCGCGCGCCAAGGCCCTGAAAAAAGAGCTGGAGTGGGTGCGCCAGAACGCCAAGGGCCGCCAGTCCAAGTCCAAGGCGCGCATCGCCCGCTTCGAGGAGCTGAGCGACTACGAATACCAGCGCCGCAACGAGACGCAGGAGATCTTCATCCCCGTGGCCGAGCGCCTGGGCACGCAGGTCATCGAGTTCAAGGGCGTCTCCAAGAGCTTCGGCGACCGGGTGCTGATCGACAACCTGAGCATGAACATCCCGGCGGGCGCCATCGTCGGCATCATCGGCCCCAACGGCGCCGGCAAGTCCACGCTGTTCAAGCTGATCGCCGGACGCGAGCAGCCCGATTCCGGCGAAGTCGTCGTCGGCCAGACCGTCAAGATGGCCTATGTCGACCAGTCGCGCGATGCGCTGGCCAACGACAAGACGGTGTGGGAGGACATCTCGGGCGGGCTGGACATCATCAACGTCGGCAAGTTCCAGATGGCCAGCCGGGCCTACGCCGGGCGTTTCAACTTCAACGGCCAGGATCAGCAAAAGAAAGTCGGCAACCTCTCGGGCGGCGAGCGCGGGCGGCTGCACCTGGCCAAGACGCTGATCCAGGGCGGCAACGTGCTGCTGCTGGACGAGCCCTCCAACGACCTGGACGTGGAAACCCTGCGCGCGCTGGAAGATGCACTGCTGGAATATGCCGGCACGGTGCTGGTCATCAGCCACGACCGCTGGTTCCTGGATCGCATCGCCACGCACATCCTGGCCGCCGAGGGCGATAGCCAGTGGGTCTATTTCGACGGCAACTACCAGGAGTACGAGGCCGACAAGAAAAAGCGCCTGGGCGAGGAGGGCGCGGCGCCCAAGCGTATGCGCTACAAGGCCCTCAAGTGATTACCCTGCGGTAGTAGTATCGGGCGCAACTGTCGCCCTGCCTCTTTTTCCACGAGTCATGCCCCTGCCAGCGTCTCGCGCCAGAACGGTTTTCCGCGCATGTGTCGTCAATGCCATCCGTGAGGGTGAGACGCTGATGCAGCAACTCGTGGGCGCTGCCAAGGCGGCGCTGGCCGAGCAGGAGTCCAGCAGCCGTGATCTCGTCCAGCGCGATCTGGCCGCGCAGGCTCTGCGTCTGCTGGGCCAGCACGAAGCGCAACTGGCGCGCGCCTATCCGCTGGCATTGCTGGAGGCTTTTGCCGATGGGCCGGCTCAGCCACAGCAGTCGGGCCAGCCCCAGACGCAACCGCAGGCTGGCCCCGGCCAGGACAGCGGCATCGACTTTGGCGAGCTGTCCCTGGTGGATGAGGCCGATGTGCTGGCGCAACTGGAGCTGGCGCGTGCCCAGCAGGCCGCCATCCACGCCACCGAGGCGGCGCTGTCGGAACTCAATGCACTGGTCAGCTCGGCCCAGGGCCTGACCAGCGTGCAGCCCGAGCGCAATCCGCTGCGCCCGGAAAACTACATCCGCGCCCTGCAGCAGGTCATTGCCGAGCTGGGCGTGGCCGCCGAAGTGCGGCAGCTGTGGATGACGCACATGCGCGACCTGCTCGGGCAGCAGCTTGTCGGAGCCTACCAGCGTGCCGCCCGGCAATTGCGCGAGCAGGGCGTCGAGCCAGTGGGCTATGCCGTGGCCGCCATCGCCGGCGCCGTGCGCTTCGTCGGCGGCGCAGCCCTGCCGGCCACCAGTAGCTTTGCCGGGATGGAAACGGCAGCGCACACCCTGGCCTCGGGGCTGGGCAGTCATTACGGCGCTCCGGTTACCGGAGCCTCTGCCTGGGGCGGCATGTCCAGTGGGGCGCCACTGGACATGCATACGCAGGAGGCACTGCTCACCGTAGGGTTGCTGCAGCAGATGCTGGCCACGGGGGGCGACCCCCATGCCTGGTCAGGCTCGACGGCTGCGGCACCCATCCAGAGCCATCCAGGGCAGCCGGGCGGCCAGGTGCAGCAGGACGCGGCGGAGGCCATGCAGGATCTGGCGCAGCTCGAACAGCTCGTCGGGCGCCTGGCGGGCAGCGGAGTCAGTGCGCACGGCCAGGCGGCAGTCTCGCGGTCGGCGGCCCTGCCGGCGGCACCAGGCGCCGAGCTGGATGCTGCCGCTGGCGTGGTCAGCCGCATGATGGACAACATCGCGCTGGACTCGCGGCTGCTGCCTGCGATGCAGCGCGCCGTGCAGGAGCTGGCGCCGGCGCTGCGGCAGCTGGTGCGCCACGACACTGGCTTTTTCTCCGACGAGCAGCACCCGGCGCGGCGCCTGCTCGATGAGCTGACGCAGCGCAGCCTGGCCTTCCAGTCCGAGGATGAGCCGGGCTTCAGCCGCTTCATGCGGTTGGTGGATGAAGCCGTGCTGTATCTGGCCGGTGCCAGCATCGAGAGCGCCAAACCCTTCGAGCGGGTGCTGCGCGCGCTGGACAAGGCCTGGGAAACCCAGGAGCGCCGCCAGCGCGAGTACCAGGAGCAGCGCCAGCGCGCACGGCAGCAGCGTGAGCGCCGCGCCCTGCTGGCCGAGCGGGCAGCGGCAGATTTCCGCCGCCTGCCGGCGGCGTCCAGGGCCTTTCCGGAAATGCTGGCCTTCGTCACCGGCCCGTGGGCGCAGGTGGTGGCGCTGGCGCAGGGCGAGGGCGACACGGATGCCGCGCAGGACTACGTGCAGCTGGTGCCGGTATTGCTGGCCATGGGCGGGCCTGCGCCTGCCGACGCGGACGCCACGGCGCTGGTCTCTGCCATCGGCCAGGCGCTGCCGCTGCTGGAGCGCGGGCTGGGCAGCATCGCCCATCCGGCAGACTCGACGGCGCAAATCATGCAGCTGCTGCGCGATTGGCAGACGCGGCTGCAAACGCGGCTGCACGAGCGCGCCCAGGCGGCGCAGGAGCTGCCGCCGCCAACGGAACAACAGCTGTCGGAGCCGGAAGTGGAGCCGGAAGCGGAGCCGCTGGTGGTGTCGCCGATGGAGTTGCCAATGGAGCCAGCGCCGGCACCTGTGACAGCCCAGATGCGGGGCGAAGCCGTGCCAGCCGTGCCAGCCGAGTCGCCCACCGAGCAGATGCCGGAAGCGATCCCCATGCCAGCCCCTGCCGTGCCAGACCCTGTGCCCACCGCCCCGGCGGAGGCACACCCTGAGCCAGCCGCGCAGCCGGCGGCAGCTCGGCAACCGGCTGCGCTGGAGCTGAGCCTGGGCCTGTGGTTCGAGATCGGCAGCCCGCAAGCGGGCGTGCGGCGCCAGCTCACCTGGACTAGCCCGAACCGCACGCTGTTCCTGTTCACCAGCGCCGATGGCAGCACCCAGTCCATGACCCGGCGCATGATCGACCGCCTGGCTGCCGAAGGCAGATTCCGCGCCTTGCCGGCAGGGTGAGCGCCTGGCGAACGGTTGTGCGATGAGCGTTGTGCGTTTTGCGTGAACATTCCGCACAGCGCACAACGCCTCAAACAGGCAGATCGCCGTGCGCCGGTAGCTCCAGGCCACCTTCCAGCACCAGCCCGCGCGCTGCCAGCACGGCGCAGACGGTGGCCCGAGCCACGGCTTCGGCGGCCATTGTGGCCAGCACCATCATGCCGGGGTGCTGCGCGGCCTGGCCGGTGGCCAGGGCGAACAGCGTGTCGCCGTCGCTCATGGTGTGTACCGGGTTGATGCTGCGCGCCAGCCCATCGTGGCCGGCCATGGCCAGGCGCTGTGCCTGCACCTTGCTCAGCCGAGCATCGGTGGCGATCACGCCGATGGTGGTGTTGCTGCCGGCCAGCAGCGGGTGCGGCGGCTCGCCCGCCAGCAGCGCGCGGCGCGTGTCCCGCAGGCTGCGGCCATCGGCGGTGCGTGCGCCGGCCAGGGGCAGGCCGGTTTCGGGATCGACCACATCGCCCACGGCATTGCAGGCGATGAGCGCGCCCACCGTCACCCCGGCCACGCGCACACTGGCGCTGCCGATGCCGCCCATCATCGCGTGTTCCATGCCGAACATCTTGCCGACCACTGCGCCAGCGCCGGCGCCCACGTTGCCCTGTGCCGGTGCCTGCGCGCTGGCGGCGGCGCAGGCGGCGTAGCCGGCGGCGGCATCGGGGCGGATGCGCGCGTCGCCCACCGGCAGGTCGAACAGCACGGCCGCCGGCACTAGTGGCAGCCGGGCCACGCCCACATCCAGGCCGACGCCTTGCTCTTCGAGCCAGCGCACGGCGCCGCTGGCCGCGTCCAGGCCGAAGGCACTGCCGCCGGCCAGCATGATGGCGTGGACTTCGCTGACCAGGTTTTCCGGCGCCAGCAGGTCGGTCTCGCGCGTGCCGGGCGCTGCGCCGCGCACGTCCACCCCGGCCACGGCCCCGGCGCGGGCCAGGATCACGCTGCAGCCGGTGGGCCGGCGCGAGTCGGTGAAATGCCCGACCTCGATGCCGGGAACGTCGGTGATGGCGCCCTGGGGCGGGCGCGATGGGTCTTGGCCCTGGGCCTGGTCTTGGGTGTGCTGCATGGCCCGGCATTATGGAAGGCCGGGCCAAAGCGGCGCCCGTCAGCGGTAGCTGGTGAAGACCCGGGTCGAGACGTTGCTGTTCATCAGGTTCCTGGTCACCAGCAGCACGTCGTAGGGATCCTTGCGACCGCCGTACTCGGGGCCGTCCATGCCGGGACTGCCAACGGGCATCCCAGGCACCGTCAGGCCCAGCGCCTTGGGTTTTTCCTGCAGCAGTTTCTTCACGTCCGACGCGGGCACATGGCCTTCGAGCAGATAGCCGCCGACCAGCGCCGTATGGCACGAGCCCAGGTTCTGCGGCAGGCCGAGCTTGGCGCGTACGGCGGCGTTGCCGCTGTCGTGGACGACGGTCTTGAAGCCGGCTTGGTGCATGTGGTCGATCCAGTCCTTGCAGCAGCCGCAGTTGGGGTCTTTCCAGACTTCCACGGTATTGCTGGCGGTGGCGGTGGCGGTGGTAGCCGGCGCAGCCGGGGATGCTGCCCAGGCGGGCAGGGCGGCGGCGGCCAGCAAGGCGGTGCCGGCGGCCAGCCACTGGCGGCGGGTGGTGGGGTTGAAGGTCATGAAGAAAACTCCCTGGGAACGAAAAATGACGGATTGATGGTGCTGCGGCCCACTGCCGGCTCGGAAATGGCCGGCGCTCGGGCAGGCAAGGTCGAAATTGCCGGGCCGGTCGGGGTGCCTGCTGCCCAGCGGTGCAGCGGGGCTGCCCTGGAGGGCAGATGCGCCCGCCGGGGGCTCAGGTGGCAGCGATGGGAGGACGGATGGCGCGCGTGCGATGCGCGCTGGCGAAGCGGGCGCTGCGCTCGGCTGGAGGGCGGCTGGCGCAGCCGCAGGGCTGGCCAGGCCCGGGGAGGGCGCCAGGGGCGCTGGATGGCACAGGCCGCAGGTGGCGCAGGCGCTGTGGCCCTGCGGCTCGGCGCAGTGGCCGGTATCGGCCCTGCCGCCGCAGTGCTGCGCCGGGGAGACCGCTGCAGCCGGCGGCAGCGCGCCGGCATCGAGGGTCAGGCCCATGGCCACGGCATCCCCCAGCAGGCCGCGCGCCATGAGCAGCAAGGTCACGAGGAGGAAGGCAAGGTGCCGGAGCATGGCTGGGAATGATACGCAGGCGGCGGCGCAAGTTCCCGAGAGACCGGGCGTTGTGCGTTGTGCGTTGGTGCAGAGGGCGTTCACGCCACCAGATAGCGCCCCGGCCTGTGGTTCATGGCCAGCACCAGGTTCAGCACCACGGCACCCAGCACCGACCAGGCCACGCGCTGTGGCTCCACGGTGGCCAGGGCGGCGGCGACGATGCAGCAGTCGATGGCCATCTGCACCTTGCCGGCGCGCCAGCCACGCCTGTCCTGCAGGTACAGCGCCAGGATGCCCACGCCGCCCAGGCTGCTGCGGTGGCGAAACAGCACCAGGAAACCCATGCCCATGAGCAGCCCGCCGGTCAGCGCGGCGTACAGCGGCTGCAGTTGCTCGATGTGCAGCAGCCGTGTCTGCACCTCGCTCAGCAGCGACAGCAGCGCCACGGCGGCAAAGGTCTTGGCCGTGAAGGTGGCGCCCATGCGGCGCAGCGCCAGCCAGTAAAAGGGCAGGTTGAGCACG
This sequence comes from Melaminivora jejuensis, assembly GCF_017811175.1. Classification (NCBI taxonomy): domain Bacteria; kingdom Pseudomonadati; phylum Pseudomonadota; class Betaproteobacteria; order Burkholderiales; family Comamonadaceae; genus Melaminivora; species Melaminivora jejuensis. Next base: position 1,246,853 of record NZ_JACWIJ010000002.1, on the reverse strand, counting down.
AAAAACAGCTTGCCGAAGCTGATGCCCGTGGCGTAGTGCAGCACGAAGGCCAGGCCGGCCATGCCGCCCGTGAGCAGCCCGGCGCTGCCCAGGAAGGCGATGCCGATGGACACCAGGGTCACCCCGGTCAGCAGGGCGATGGCATCCTCGATGCGGGAGTGGGCAACGGGTGGGCGGGCGAGGGCGGGGCTGGTCATGAAGGCGGGCAGGCGGACAAGAGCGGGACGCAAAAGACGAATGCAGGCAACTGGCGCAAAAACCCGGCTATTGCAGCGGCTGGGCAATAGCCATGTCTTGTGTTGCATCAAAAAACATAGCTGTCAGCGCTTGTCAGTAAAGGCTTTCAGGCTGATTTCATATGAAATCCACAGCCCTGCACCTCATTCCAGAGCTGCCGATGCCGATGGCGTATCCGGGTTGACCGCTGCCATGGCGGCGCTGATGCGCTGGCGCACGGCGGCGCTGGGCACCATGGTGCGAAACGCCGGCACGATGGCGCGCCCGGTGTTGCCCTGCGGGATGCGGCGCACCACATGCCCGAGCACGGCATAGCCCAGCTGCCGCCACTGGCCCTGCACCTCGTGCTCGTCCCGCAGCTGGCGGGCAAAGGCCAACATGCGCCGATGGGCGCGCCAGTGCAGCGCCAGGCGGTTCTGGCCGATGACGTGGGCGGCCTCCAGATACAGCCAGCGCTCGCGCGGCGGCTGATCGGCGCTGGCCTCGAAGGCGGCCATCAGGTGCTCGAAGGCCTGGCGCTGGCGCTCGCGGCCAGCGGGGTTGGCGGGGTCTTTGCATACTTGGTCAAGCGGTATCTCCCTGGCGGGGCGGCGCGGTGCCGGCCCCGGCGCGCAGGCGCAGGCCGTTGGCCACCACGGCCAGGCTCACGCCCATGTCGGCCACGACGGCCATCCACATGGTCGCCAGGCCCAGCACGGCGAGTATGAAGAAAACCGCTTTGACCCCGAGCGCCAGGGTGATGTTTTGCCACAGCACGCGGTGCGCGCGCCGCGCCAGCACCACGGTGTCGGGGATGCGGCGCAGGTCGTCGTTCATCAGCACCACGTCGGCGGTCTCCATGGCCATGCCGGTGCTGTGCGCGCCGCCCATGGCAAAGCCAACATCGGCGCGCGCCAGGGCCGGTGCGTCGTTGATGCCGTCGCCGGTCATGGCGGTGGGGCCGCGCGTGCGCTGCAGCTCGGCCAGGGCGTCCAGCTTGTCCTGCGGCAGCAGGCCGCCGCGTGCGTCCTGGATACCGGCCTCGCGCGCCACGGTCTGCACGGTAGCCGGGTTGTCGCCGCTGAGCACCAGCGGCTGTACGCCGATCGCCTGCAGCTGCGCCACTGCCTCGGCAGCATGGCCGCGTAGCGGGTCGGCCACGGCGAACAGGGCGTGTACGGCCTGCTCGGTGGCCAGCAAAGTCACGGTGCGGCCCTGCTGCTCGTGCGTGGCCAGCAGCTCCTCCAGGGCCGCATCGGCCAGGCCCAGCTCGCGCACCAGGCGCAGATTGCCCAGCACCCAGCGCTGGCCGGCCAGCAGGCCCTCCACGCCCCGGCCCGGCAGGGCGCGCACGTCCTGGGCGGCGTCCGGTGCGCCTGCCGGCAGACCGGCGGCGATGGCGCGCGAGACTGGATGATCCGAGCGGCTGGCCAGCTGCCAGGCCGCCGCTGCAGCGTCTACCTGATCGGCACTGCCCACGGCCTGCCAATGCACCAGCGCCGGGCTGCCGGTGGTCAGCGTGCCGGTCTTGTCCAGGGCAATGGCCTTGAGGCCGCGTGCCGTCTCCAGCGCACTGCCGCCCTTGATCAAAATGCCCCGGCGCGCGGCAGCCGTCAGCGCGCTGACCACGGTGACCGGCGTGGAAATCACCAATGCGCACGGGCAGGCGATGACCAGCAGCGCCAGCGCCTGGTAGGCCGCCTGGTGCCAGCTCCAGCCCATGAGCCAGGGCGCCAGCACGCCCAGCGCCAGCGCCAGCGCGAAGACGATGGGCGTATAGACGGCGGCAAAGCGATCGACGAAGCGCTGCGTCGGCGCGCGGCTGGCCTGGGCCTGCTCGACGGCGTGGACGATGCGCGCCAGCAGCGTGCTGCCCGGCGCCGCCGTGACCTGCATGAACAGCTCGCCATGCTGGTTGACGCTGCCGGCATACAGCGGGTCGCCCGGGCCTTTGTCGGCCAGCTGGCTCTCGCCGGTGATGGGCGCCTGGTTGACCGCGCTCAGGCCGCGCGTCACCGTGCCATCGAGCGGCACGCGCGCACCGGCGGCGATGCGCAGCACGGCGCCGGGCGACACCTCGGCGGCGCTGGTGCGCTGCGTGCTGCCGTCGGCCTGCACCACGTCGGCCGTCTCGGGTGCCAGATCGAGCAGGCCGCGAATGGCGTTGCGCGCCCTATCCATGGCGGCGTGCTCGATGCGCTCGGCGGCCACGTACAGCGCCATGACCATGGCCGCCTCGGGCCACTGGCCGATCAGCACTGCGCCCGTGACGGCCACGGCCATCAGGGCGTTGATGCCCAGGCGCAGCCGCGCCAGATCCTGCAGGCCGGCCTGATACACGCCCAGGCCGGACAGGGCGATGGCCAGCACTGCCAACGCCATGCCGGGCAGGTCGTACTGCAGCCAATGGGCGACCTCGGCGCCGGCGGCCAGCGCCAGGGCGGCGCTGATACGCGGCCAGCCGGGCAGGGCGCCATGGTCGTGGCCGTCGCCCCCGTCATCGCCGTGGCCGCAGGGCGAGCAGGCGGAGGTGCTGGTGCTGGCGCAGGCCGGGGCAGCGCCGGCGGCATGGCCGTGGCTGTGCCCGTGGCCGTGGCCGTGGCCGGCTTCGGGCGGGTGAGGGTGGTGGTGTTTCTGGCTCATGCGATGATTGGAAACCTTGAAGTCACTTCAATGTCAAGCATGAGCGCCCAAAGCCCCCGCCACCGCATCGGCGATGCCGCCCGCCTGTCGGGCGTGCCGCCGGCCAACATCCGCTACTACGAACGCGAAGGCCTGCTCAGTGGCCACACGCGCGCCGAGAACCGCTATCGCCTGTACAGCGACGAGGAGGTGCACCGCCTGCGCTTCGTGCGCCTGTGCCGGGCCATGGACATGTCGCTGCAGGAAGTGCGCGCCCTGTTGCAGCTCGATACGCGCACCATCCATGCTGATGGCGCCGACCACGCCGCCTGCGCTACGCTGGACGAGCATCTGCAGCATGTGCGCACCCGGCTGGACGAGCTGCGCGTGCTTGAGCGTGAGCTGCAGGCGCTGCGCGGGCGCTGCGATGGCTCGGGCGGGCAGTGCCACGTCATCGAGGCCCTGCACCAGCGCGCCGATGCCGAGCCGGTGCCCGAGCCGACGGTGGCAGGCAAGCGGCACGTCTGAAGATGCTTCGATTGGGCTATGATTTCCATAGCTGAAACCGCTTGACGCATAAGGCTTTGAAGCGCTTTTCATTCATATTTCTGTGATCTTCCGACAGCCATGAATGCCCTGCACGCCGCCTTGCACCAGCCCACGCGGCTGGCCGTTATCGCACGCCGCTGGGGCCTGGCCTGGGCGCGCATCTTCTATCTGGGCGCAGTGGTGCTGGTGCTGATGCTGTCGCCGTCGAGCTACTCGCGCGGCACGCGCTGGCGCCTGGCGCGCCACATGTACCAGGACACGGCGCCCATCCTGCTGGGCTTCACGCTGCTGGCGGCGCTGCTGTCGCTGGTCATCACGCGCATCGTGGTGGTCACTGCCGAGAGCTACGGCCTGACGCGCTATGCGCTGGAGATGGTGATCCGCGTGCTGGTGCTGGAGCTGATCCCGCTCACGGCGGCGCTGTTCGTGGCCATGCGCGCCACCATCCCCAACGGCACGCAGCTGGCGCTGATGCGTGAATCGGGCCACTTCCAGGCGCTGCGCGCACGCGGCGCCGATCCGGTGCGCATGGAGCTGCTGCCGCGCGTGGTCGCCGGCATGTATGCCAGCATCACGCTGGCGGCGCTGTCGTGCGTGGTGGCGCTGGTCATGGCCTATCTGGGCGTCTATGGCCTGACGCTGGCCGGCCTGTCCGGCTACACGCGCATGTTCGGCCACGTCTTCACGCCGCAGATCACGCTGGTGTTTGCGCTGCGCACGCTGTTCTTCAGCATGGCGATCGCGCTGATTCCCATGGCCTCGGGCATCTATGAGACGGGCCGGGCCGGACAGGCGCAGCAGCCCGACTCCGAGATCGGCGGCCTGGCGCGCATGTTCGCCGTGCTGCTGCTGATCGAGGTCGTGTCCCTGATGAGCAATTACTACTATTGACCCCTGACTGCCGCCCTCTTGCAATGGCCCACTCCAAGCCCCCCACCCCGACGACGAGCTGCTGCGCCCCGTCGCCCACCTGCGCGCCAAGGCGGCGGCGCTGCTGCTGTTCACGCTGACGCTGATCGTGGGCTCGGCGCTGTACCTGATGTATGCGCGCGGCGTGTTCGAGCCGACGCAGCGCCTGATCCTGGTGGCCGATGACTCCGAGGGCGTGGCCGTGGGCATGGACGTGACGTTCTCGGGCTTTCCGATCGGGCGGGTGCGCGGCCTGCGCCTGGCCGAAGGCGGCGAGGTGCGCATCGCCGTCGATGTCGCGCGGCGCGACGCGCACTGGCTGCGCGAGTCCAGCGTCTTCACCCTGGTGCGCGGCCTGGTCGGCGGCACCACCATCAAGGCCTACAGCGGCGTGCTGAGCGACCCGCCCCTGCCCGATGGCGCCGTGCGCCCGGTGCTGCGCGGCGACGCCACCGCGGAAATCCCGCGCCTGATGGCCGAGGCGCGCGAGCTGCTGGAAAACCTGACCCAGCTGACGGCAGCCGACTCCGCGCTGGGCGGCGCCATGGGCAATGTGCGCACGCTGACCGAACGGCTGAACGCCCCCGGCGGCGTGCTGTCGGTGCTGACCGGCAGCGATGCCGAGTCCCGGCAGGTGCTGCTGGCCCTGCAGCGCAGCAACCAGCTGCTGGCGCGCCTGGACGGCATGGCGGCGCGCATCGACGGGGCTGTGGCGCGCGTCGATGGCATGGTCGCGCGTGCCGACAGACAGGTGCTGGGCAGCGAAACCGATGCCGGCCTGGTGGCCGAGGTGCGCGCCACCGTGCTGCAGCTCAATGCCCTGCTGGGCGATGCGCGGCGCAGCATGGCCAAGGTCGATGCCGTGCTGGCCGAAGCCCAGGCCGTGGGCGCCAACACCCGCGAGGCCACGGTCGGCCTGGGCGAGCTGCGCGCCGAGATCGAGGCCAATTTGCGCAAGGTCGAGGGCCTGCTGGCCGAGATCAACCGCAAATGGCCCTTTGCCCGCGATGCCGAACTGAAGCTGCCATGACTGCCGCGCTCACCATGCCCACTGTGTCCACCGTGCCTACTGCTCCCATTGCCGCCACTGCCACGCACGGCCTGCGCCGGCCCTGGTCGCGACTCCCACTGTCCCTGGCGGTGCTGGCGCTGACGCTGGTGCTGGCCGGCTGCTCCAGCAAGCCGCCGCAGCCCGACTGGCAGATCAACGCCCACGACAGCGCCGAGCGGGCCACGCGCGCCTGGCTGGCCAGCGACAGCCGGGTGGCGCAGCAGGAGTGGAAGCGCGCCCGCGCCGAGGTGGCGCGCACCGGCAGTCCGGCGCTGCTGGCGCGGCTGGAGCTGATGCGCTGCGCGGTGCAGGTGGCCAGCCTGGACGGCGGCGAGTGCCCGGCCTTCGAGGCGCTGCGCACCGATGCGCAAAAGCCCGAGCGCAGCTATGCCGACTATCTGGCCGGGCGCAGCATGGCCGAGGTGGATGCCGCCCTGCTGCCGCCGGCGCAGCGCGCGGCCCTGGCCAGCCCCGGGGCGATTGCCGCCATCGAAGACCCGCTGGCCCGGCTGGTGGCTGCCGGCGCCGCGCTGCAGGCGGGCCGCGCCACGCCCGAGACGCTGGTCATCGCCACCGACACCGCCTCGGCCCAGGGCTGGAGCCGGCCATTGCTGGCCTGGCTGCTGCTGCGTGTGGAGCGTGCACGCGCTGTCGGCGATGAAGAACTGGCCCAGGCCCTGCAGCGCCGCGCCGCATTGGTGCAAGGGCGCGGCCAGCCTGCCGAGGCAGGGCAAAAGACCGTTGATTGAGGGGAGGGAATGCGCCGCGCTCCCTTCGAGGGGGCGCAGCGGATGGGCACCTTGGTGCGCTGATGGACGGTGGTGCGTTCTGCGTGGAGCGCTTTGCGTTCTGCGGCTGTCCACGCCCAACGCCCGGCGCTCACCCTTTGAGCTTGCCCGCCACCTCCAGCAGGCGCCGCACCTGGTGGCCGATGGCCGATTTCACGTCATCGGTGAAATCGTCGCCCTGCTTGTGCGTGTAGCCGTAGGGATTGCCGCCGGTCTTGAAGATCACCGGGTCGGTGTAGCCCGGCGCGACGATGACGCTGCCCCAGTGCATGGCCGTGACGTAGAACGACAGCAGCGTGCTTTCCTGCCCGCCGTGTGTGTTCTGCGCCGAGGTCATGCCCGAAATCGCCTTGTTGGCCAGGCCGCCCTTGGCCCAGACGCCGCCCAACGTGTCGATGAAGGCGCGCATCTGGCTGGCCATGACGCCAAAGCGCGTTGGTGCGGAAATCAGATAGGCGTCGGCCCATTCCATGTCCTGCGCGCTGGCCGTGGGAATGTCGGCTGTCCTGTCGGCCTGCGCCTTCCACGGCTCCTGACCAGCCACGACCTCGGCGGGTGCTGTCTCGGCGGCCTTGAGCAGGCGCACTTCGGCACCGGTGGCGCGGGCGGCATCGGCGGCGATCAGCGCCATCTGGTGGTTGGTGCCGTAGGTCGAGTAATAGACGATGGCGAGCTTGACGGGCATGGCTGTCCTCCTGTGCTGTGGTGAAAGAAACGTAACCTGCCGCATGTTAGGCCGGCGCGGTCGCGCCGCCTGTCGGAGACAGTCCCGTCCAGTAAAGCGCCGCTCAGTCCAGCAGGCCGGCGGGCAGGAGTTGCTCGATATCCAGGTGTACCTGCGAGTCGGCCGCCTGGGCGGCGTGGCGCGGCAGCAGGGTCAGCACGCTGGCCACCACTGCCAGCAGCACGGTGACCACGAAAGCGACAAGCGCCGGGGTGCTGGAGTGGATGGGGTGTTTCATGGCAATGACCTCTGGCTATGTGAGGCGGGCTGGTGGCTGGGCAGCGCGCAACGATGAGATTGCAACGCGGCAGCAGCGTTTTGGTTGTCAGACGAGGCCCAGTGCCCCGGTGAGATCGGGTTTCCAGTGCTGTCCCAGCTATCGCAGCCGTGAATGCTGCGCCTTGGGGCTGGGGGCAGTCGAGCGTCGAGTGTTGCGCGGTTGCGTGCCCCAGGCGCCCAAGGCGCGGCGCTCAGCCGCTCGGAGGTGCGGGGAGGCTGATCCGCCGCGTTACCCTGCAAGGAGCGGGTTCCAGCGCGTGCGGAGGCTCTCGTGCGGGCGCTCTCAGCCCGGCGTCAAGGCCTGTGCCAGGGCCAGCGCCGTGAGCGCCCGGCCCGCCGGCCAGGCGTCTGCCGTAGCTCCGTGCTGCCAGCAGGCGGCTGCCGCCGCCTCGAAAGCCGCATCCGCTTGCAGCGCCCGGCCAGCCAGCCGCGCGCCCAGCAGGCCGGCCAGCACGTCGCCCGTGCCGGCGGTGGCCAGCAGGGCATTGCCGCTGGCGTTGATGAGTGGCACGCGGCCCGGTGCGGCGATGACACTGCCCGAGCCCTTGAGCACCACAGTGCAGGCAAAGCGCGCGGCCAGTTCGCTGGCGGCGCCCAGGCGGTCGGCCTGCACGGCCTCGGTGCTGCTGTCCAGCAGCCGCGCGGCCTCCAGCGGGTGCGGGGTCAGTACGGTACTGCCCGGTGCGTGGGCGCCGCGCTCGTGCAGCAGGCGGGCCAGCTGCCGGTCGGTGGCAATGGCGTTGAGCGCGTCGGCGTCCAGCACCAGGCGCGCCGCGCGCTGCACGATGGGCGCCAGCACGCCCGCCACGGCCACGCCGCCGCCGCAGCCGGCAACGATCGTCAAGCCATCGAGCGCCAGCGCCTCGAAGCGGCGCAACATGCACTCGGGCTGCAGGCTGGTCAAGGCCTGCGCCTCGATCTGGCTCTCGTCCTTGCCTGGCAGCAGGCTGACCAGCACCCGCCCGGCGCCAGCGTGCAGCGCAGCGCTGGCCGCCAGCAGCGCAGCGCCGGTCATGCTCATGCCGCGCTGCGCCAGGCCCTCGCCGCCAACGATGGCGACATCGCCAAAACTGCCCTTGTGGCTGGCATGGCTGCGTGCGATGGGCGCTGGTGCCGCGCCCAGCCAGGCATCGGGGGCGGTCTGCGGTGCCTGCACGCCCAGGTCATCGAACCAGACCTGGCCAGCGGCGTCGCGCCCCTGCGCCGTGAACAGGCCGGGCTTGAGGGTCAGCAGCGCCAGGGTATGCCGCGCCGAAATGATCGGGGATTGCGGCGCCAGCCCAGGGGCGTACTGCCCGCTGCCGGCCAGCAGGCCCGAGGGCAGATCGACACACAGCACTGGGGCGGCGCTGGCCTGGACGGCTGCCAGGTGCCGCAGCAGGTGGGCGTCTGGTCGGCTGCGCGGTGCGGGCGACAGGCCCAAGCCGAGCAGGGCGTCGATGCACAGATCCTGCGCGCCCAGCGCAGGGGGCGCCTCCAGCAGCGGCACGCCGGCCTGCAATGCACGCTGCCAGGAGGCGCGGGCGTCGGCGGGCAGTTGCTGCGGGTCGTGGGCCAGACAGGTCAGCACCACATGCTGCCCGCTGGCGTGCAGGAGGGCAGCGGCCTCCAGCCCGTCGCCGCCGTTGTTGCCGCTGCCGCAGGCCACCCAGATGGTGCGCGCGTGCGGCGCCAGCGCCCGCGCCAGGCGGGCCGTGGCCTGGCCGGCGCGCTGCATCAGCGTGTGGGCGGGTAGGTGGGCGGCGGCGGTGTGCTCGATGGCGCGCGTGGCCTGGGCGCCGAACAGGGGTTGGGCGGTGGTGGAGGTGATGCGCTGCATGGCGGCATTGTGGGGGGCGCAGTGTGCGCTCTCTCGGAGCGTCGCGGGGCGCAGGCCTTGCAACGCATAGCGAACGCTAGAACCGCGACAGCGCCAGCGGTGCCAGATCGACCTGTGGCGTGCGCCCGGCGATCAGGTCGGCCACGGCCCGGGCGCTGCCGCAGGCCTGGGCCCAGCCGCTGGCGCCGTGGCCGATGTTGAGCCACAGACCCCGCGCCGGGCCGGCGCCGATGATGGGTGCCCCATCGGCCAGCGTCGGCCGCGCGCCGCGCCAGACCTGCACTTGCGGCGACGACAGCAGCGCCCCGCCCGGAAACCAGCCCGACAGCGCCAGATACAGCGTGCGCAGCGTCGCGTCGTCATGCCGCCCGCCGGCGTAGCCCAGTTCGGCGCCGCCGGACACACGCACGCGCTGGCCCTGGCGGCTGATGGTGATGCGGTGCTGCGGGTCGATCAGGCTGCCCTGCGGGGCGTGCAGGTCGTCGCGCACCGGGGCAGTGACCGAATAGCCATGCACCGGCATCAGGGGCACGCGCACACCCAGCGGGCGCAGCAGCGCGGCGCTGGCCTGGCCGGCGCACAGCACCAGCGCATCGGCGCGCACTGGCTCGGTGCGGCCAGCGAGCTGCACGCCCGTTGCCTGCCCCGTCTGTCCCTTGCCCGAGCCGGGCACCAGCGCCTGTACCCGGGTGTTGAAGACAAAGCGTGCGCCGCGCTCCTGCGCTGCCTGGCGCAACAGTTGGGCAAACAACCGGCAGTTGCCGCTGGCGCCCTCGGGCGCGTGCAGGGCGCCGGCCAGCGGCACATCGGCGGCCAGGCCGGGCTCGATCAGCCGCGCGGTCTCGGCATCGACCTCGCGCAGCGGTGCGCCGGCAGCGTCCAGCACCTGCATGGCCGGCTCCAGCAGCTGCCGGTCGCTGTGCTGGCGCAGCAGCACCAGGGTGCCGCGACTGGCTTCGATGTCGGTGTCCAGCATGGCCGCGATGGCCTGGGTGCGCTGCAGGCTGTCGCGGCCCAGTGCGGCCAGCGCGGCCAGCCGCTCGGCGGCCTGCGCCTGGTGGCCGGCGCGCAGCCAGCGCCACAGCCAGGCCAGCCCGGCCAGGCCCGCGCCCTGCATCAGCCGCATGGTGGCGCGGCTGCCCATCAGGCGCCGCGCCAGCCGGCCATTCACGCCGGGCACCGCCCACGGGATCAGCAGCGCTGGCGCCAGCAGCCCGGCACTGGCAAAGCTGGCCTGCTCGGCGGCGGCGGCCTGCTGCTCCAGCACGACGACCTCATGGCCATCGCGGGCCAGCTCATGGGCAGTGGCGGTGCCAACGATGCCGGCTCCGACGATCAGGATACGCATAAAAAGGATGAAAAGCGGCGCAAACCCGCTTGCAGCAAGCGCGAATAGCTATGGTTTCAGGAATGTGCAGCAGTCTGCGTGGAGGACGCAGAGCGGGCGCGTGAGGCTGCAGGGCAGGGTGTCTATGGTAGAATCCCTGAGTTTTGCCAAGTCCTGGCAAGACAAATAGCAAACCAGCCTTCTCAAGGTGTTGCGCCTGGATGCCGGCAAGGCACGGCGCAATGATCGGGCTGGATTTTAGACCCAACCTTTGGAGCAATTTTCATGTCCGTGACCATGCGCGAAATGCTGGAAGCCGGTGTCCACTTCGGCCACCAAACCCGCTTCTGGAACCCCAAGATGGCCCCCTACATCTTTGGCCATCGCAACAAGATCCACATCATCAACCTGGAAAAATCGCTGCCGATGTTCCAGGAGGCGCAGAAATTCGCCCGGCAGCTGGCTGCCAATCGCGGCACCATCCTGATGGTCGGCACCAAGCGCCAGGCGCGCGAGCTGGTGGCCGAGCAGGCCCAGCGCGCTGGTATGCCCTATGTCGATCAGCGCTGGCTGGGCGGCATGTTGACCAACTTCAAGACCGTCAAGACCTCCATCAAGCGCTTGAAGGACATGAAGGCCCAGCAGGAAGCCGGCCTTGAGTCCATGAGCAAGAAAGAGCAGCTGATGTTCACCCGCGAGCTGGAAAAGCTTGAGCGCGACATTGGCGGCATCCAGGACATGAACGCCCTGCCCGACGCCATCTTCGTGATCGACGTGGGTTTCCACAAGATCGCCGTGGCCGAGGCCAAGAAGCTGGGCATCCCGCTGATCGGCGTGGTGGACTCCAACCACAACCCCGAAGGCATCGACTACGTCATTCCCGGCAACGACGACTCGGCCAAGGCCGTGGCGCTGTACGCACGCGGCATGGCTGACGCCATCGTCGATGGCCGCGAGAACGCCGTGAACGACCTGGTCAAGACCGTCGCCGGCAGCGAAGACTCCACCGACGAATTCGTCGAAGTGGAAAACACCGCCGCCTGATCAGTCCTGTGGCCCAAGCGCCCGCCCCGCCGCACAAGGCGGGCGTGGGAGCCTGACAAAAGCGGGATTCGCCAAAGCGCCCGCTTTTTTGTTTTGCGGGCCGCTGCCCGCCCCCTGAACAATTGCAACGAACGGAGAACACAACAATGGCTGCTATTACCGCAAGCATGGTCGGCGAACTGCGCGCCAAGACCGACGCCCCCATGATGGAGTGCAAGAAGGCCCTGACCGAAGCCGGTGGCGACATGGCCAAGGCCGAGGAGCTGCTGCGTGTCAAGCTCGGCACCAAGGCTGGCAAGGCCGCGTCGCGCGTCACCGCCGAGGGCGTGATCGCCGCCAGCATCGAGGACAGCCGTGGCGCCATGATCGAAGTCAACAGCGAAACCGACTTCGTCTCCAAGAACGACAGCTTCATCGCCATGGCCAATGCCGCCGCCCGTCTGGTGGCCGAGCACCAGCCCGCTGACATCGAGGCCCTGGGTCAGTTGGCCTACGAGCAGGACGGCTTCGGCCCTACGCTGGAAGACGTGCGCAAGGGCCTGATCGGCAAGATCGGCGAGAACATGTCGTTTCGCCGCTTCAAGCACTTCGCCGGCACGCAACTGGCCTCCTACCTGCACGGCACGCGCATCGGCGTGGTTGTCGAGTACGAAGGTGACGCCACCGCCGCCAAGGACGTGGCCATGCACGTGGCTGCCATGAAGCCCGTGGCCGTGACCAGCGCCGATGTGCCTGCCGAGCTGATCGAAAAAGAGCGCGCCGTGGCAGCCGGCAAGGCCGAGGAAGCCAACAAGGAGCTGGAAGCCGCCGGCAAGCCGGCCCAAAGTCCCGAGATCACCGCCAAGCGCATCGACGGCGCCGTGCAGAAGTACCTCAAGGAAGTCTCGCTGTCCGACCAGGTCTTCGTGAAGGCTGCCGACGGCAAGCAGACCGTGGGCCAGATGCTCAAGGAAAAGGCTACCCGCGTACTGGGCTTCACCCTGTACGTGGTGGGCGAGGGCATCGAGAAAAAGGCCGACGACTTCGCCGCCGAAGTGGCCGCGCAAGTCGCCGCTGCCAAGGCCGGCTGACCGCCGGCTGATCGCCCACCGCCTCTGTCCCTGCCCCCTGTCCATCCCCTCAACCCTTGCCTTACGGAGCCCCCGCCATGACCGCCACCGCCCAGCCAGCCTATACGCGCATCCTGCTCAAGCTGTCTGGCGAGGCGCTCATGGGCGACGATGCCTTCGGCATCAACCGCAGCGTCATCGAGCGCATGGTCTCCGACATCGCCGAGGTCATAGCGCTGGGCGTGCAGGTGGCGGTGGTGATCGGCGGCGGCAACATCTTTCGCGGCGTTGCCGGCGGAGCCGAGGGCATGGATCGGGCCACCGCCGACTACATGGGCATGTTGGCCACGGTGATGAACTCGCTGGCGCTGGCCGACGCCATGAACCGCCGCGAGGGCCTGACGGCCCGCGTCATGTCGGCCATCGACATCCAGCAGGTGGTCGAGCCTTACGTGCGGCCCAAGGCGCTGCAATACCTGGAAGAGGGCAAGGTGGTGGTGTTTGCCGCCGGCACCGGCAACCCGTTCTTCACCACCGACACGGCTGCCGCCCTGCGCGGCGCCGAGATCGGCGCGCAGCTGGTGCTCAAGGCCACCAAGGTCGATGGCGTCTATACCGCCGACCCGGTGAAAGACCCCAGCGCCACGCGCTACACCCAGCTCACGTTCGACGAGGCCATGGTGCGCAATCTGGGCATCATGGACGCCACCGCCTTTGCCCTGTGCCGCGACCAGAAACTCCCCATCCGGGTGTTTTCCATCAACAAGCCCAGTGCGCTCAAGCGCGTCGTGCTGGGCGAGGACGAGGGCACCCTGGTGTACGCTTGAGCGCTTTTTCGGGTCTGCACCGCACCCGTGTGTTGAAGCCATGTTGAAGGAATTCCCATGACCATCGCCGACATCAAGAAAAACACCGAAGGCAAGATGGAGCAGTCCATCGCCGCCCTGAAAAACAACCTGTCGCGCATCCGCACGGGCCGCGCCAACCCGCAGCTGCTCGACGCCATCCATGTCGAGTACTACGGCTCCATGGTGCCGCTGTCGCAGGTGGCCAACGTGTCGCTGCTGGACGCGCGCACCATCAGCGTGCAGCCCTGGGAAAAGAACATGTCGGCCAAAGTCGAGAAGGCCATCCGCGAAAGCGACCTGGGCCTGAACCCGGCGTCGCTCGGCGAGCTGATCCGCGTGCCCATGCCGCCCATGAGCGAGGAGCGCCGCAAGGAGATGACCAAGCTGGCGCGCACCGAGGGCGAGGCCGCCAAGGTGGCCATCCGCAACCTGCGCCGCGACGCCAACGAGGGCGTCAAGAAGCTGGTCAAGGACAAGCTGGCTTCCGAGGACGACCAAAAACGCTCCGAAGCCGATGTGCAAAAGACCACCGACAAGTACATCGCCGAGATCGACGCCCTGGTCGCTGCCAAGGAGCAGGACATCATGGCCATCTGAGCGGCGCAGACCGCTCACTGCCTGCCTGCTGCATTTTTTCGGCCCTCGCCTGCCCATGCCCGCTGCCCTCCCGCACCACATCGCCATCGTCATGGACGGCAATGGCCGCTGGGCGCGCAAGCGCTTCCTGCCGCGCCTGGCCGGGCACGCGCAGGGCGTGGAGGCGCTGCGCCGCTGCGTGCGTGCCTGCGCGGCGCGCGGCGTGCAGGTGCTGACGGTGTTTGCGTTTTCCTCGGAAAACTGGAGCCGCCCAGCCGATGAAGTCTCTGGCCTGATGGGCCTGCTGGCCAAGGCGCTGGCACGCGAGGTGCCTGATCTGAGCCGCGACGGCGTGCGCGTGCATTTCGTCGGCGACCGCGCCGCGCTGTCCGACAGCGTGCGCCGAGGCCTGGAGCAGGCCGAGCAGCTCACCGTCGGCAACAGCCGGCTGGTGCTCAACATCTGCTTCAACTACGGCGGGCGCTGGGACATCGTGCAGGCCGCCGCCCGCCTGGCCGAGCGCGGCCAGGCCATCACCGAAGCCAGCCTGCACGCCGCCATGGGCCTGGCGCACGTGCCCGACCCCGATCTGGTCATCCGCACCGGCGGCGAGATGCGCATCAGCAACTTCCTGCTGTGGCAGGCTGCCTACAGCGAATTCGTGTTCAGCGAGCGACTATGGCCGGACTTCGACGAAGCAGCGCTGGACGAGGCCATTGCCAGCTACGGCGCGCGCGAGCGCCGCTTTGGCCGCACCTCCGAGCAAGTCTGCGCGCAGCAGCCCGAGGCGCTGCAGGCTTGAGCCGCATACGTCCGCAGCGCTGGCGGCACCGGCTGCCGCCTGGCCATCCTTGTTTTCCACATCCGCCAGCGAAAGGGGTCTTGGCGTGCTCAAGCAACGTGTCATCACTGCCCTGATCCTGCTGGCCATCCTGCTGCCGGCGCTGTTCTATCCCTCGCCGCTGCCCTTTGCCGCGCTGGCCCTGGCCATGATGGCGGCGGCCGCCTGGGAATGGGGCCGGCTCAACGGCCTGGGGCAGGGCGCCAGCGTGGCCCTGGGCGCCATTTGCGTGACCCTGTGCGCCAGCAGTTGGACGGCGGGCTGGCTGGAGCAGCCCCTGACCGGCCTGTGGCTGGCCACTGGCGCCGCCTGGGTGTTGGGCGCCGCAGCGCTGCTGCGTGCCGGTGTGGCCGGCTGGCCGGGCGTGCCGCGCGGCGTGCGCGTGGCCGGCGGCGTGGTCGCGCTGTGGCTGGCCTGGCTGGCAGTGGCGCAGGCACGCACCATCGGCATCAATTTCCTGCTGTCCGTGCTGGCCCTGGTCTGGGCGGCGGACACCTTTGCCTATTTCTCTGGCCGGGCCTTCGGCCTGCGCTTCACCAAGGGCAAGCTGGCCCCGTCCATCAGTCCCGGCAAGAGCTGGGAGGGCGTGTGGGGCGGCATGGTCGGCGTGCTGGTGCTGGCGCTGGCCTGGATCTGGCTGGATCGGGCCAACGCCGTGGCCGTGCCCAGCTTCTACAGCGTGCTGGCGCGGGCCGGCTGGCTATTGCTGCCGGCGCTGCTGTTCATGACCGCCATGAGCGTGGCCGGCGATCTGGTCGAATCCCTGGTCAAGCGCAGCGCCGGCGCCAAGGACTCCAGCCAGCTGCTGCCCGGCCATGGCGGGGTGCTCGACCGCATCGACGCGCTGCTGCCCATCCTGCCGCTGGCGCTGATGCTGACCCGCCTGGCTTCCCCCTCCTGAATCCGAAGCTGCCTCGGGCCGACGCCCGGCTTTGCTGAACTTGCGCATGACACAAAAAATCACGGTGCTCGGCTCCACGGGCTCCATCGGCACCAGCACCCTGGACGTGCTGGCCCGCCACCCCGACCGCTACGAAGTCTTTGCGCTCAGCGCTGCCACCCAGGTGGATGCGCTACTGGCGCAGTGCGCTGCCTTTCGGCCGCGCTACGCCGTCATGGCGAGTGCCGGACACGCCCGCGAACTGGCGCAGAAAATCAAGGCCAATGGCCTGCCAACCCTTGTCCTGCAAGCGCCGGATGCTCTTGAAACCATAGCTTCGCATGAGGATGTCGATGCCGTCATGGGCGCCATCGTCGGCGCCGCCGGCCTGGCGCCCTGCCTGGCTGCGGCGCGCGCCGGCAAGCGGCTGCTGCTGGCCAACAAGGAGGCGCTGGTGGTCGGGGGGCAGATGTTCATGGACGCAGTGAAAAGCGGCGGCGCCACGCTCTTGCCCATCGACAGCGAGCACTCGGCCATCTTCCAGAGCCTGCCCGAAGATCCATCGACCTGGCCGCGCCGCGTGCAGCACGTGTTGCTGACGGCCTCGGGCGGGCCGTTTCGCACGCGCACGCCGCAGACGCTGCGTGACGTGACGCCGGGCGAGGCCTGCGCACACCCCAATTTCTCCATGGGCCGCAAGATCTCCATCGACTCGGCCACCATGATGAACAAGGCGCTGGAGGTCATCGAGGCGCGCTGGCTGTTCGACCTGGCGCCCGAGCAAATCAAGGTCGTCATCCACCCGCAGCAGATCATCCATTCGATGGTGCAGTTCGTGGACTTGTCCATCATCGCCCAGCTGGGCACGCCCGACATGCGCGTGCCGATTGCCTGCGGCCTGGCCTGGCCCGAGCGCGTGCAAAGCGGCGCGGCGCCGCTGGACTTCACGCAGCTGGCCGCGCTGACCTTCGAGGAGGCCGATGCCGTACGCTTTCCCGGCCTGCACCTGTCGTGGCAGGCGCTGGCCGCCGCGCCGGGCACGACGGCGGTGCTCAACGCCGCCAACGAAGTCGCGGTGGCGGCCTTTCTGGACGGGCGCATCCGCTTCGACCAGATCCATGCCCTGAACCTGGCAACTTTGGAGGCCGTGCCGGCATCCAACGCCGATTCGCTGCAGGGCCTGCTGGAGCTGGACGCACGCACGCGCAGCCGCGCCGGCGAACTGCTGCAGCGCTTCCAATAAGATAGCTGGAAGCGCTTGTCCCATAAGGATTTTCAAGTGTTTTCATGTTGAAACCCTTGCCTGACAAGCGCTGCCAGCTATGATTTTGATAGGGGATGGATCATGCTGCTGACTGTCGTCGCCTTCATCGTGGCCCTGGGCCTGCTGATTGCCGTACACGAATACGGCCACTACCGCGTGGCCGTGGCCTGCGGCGTCAAGGTGCTGCGCTTTTCCGTGGGCTTTGGCCAGCCGCTCGTGCGCTGGCAGCGCCCCGGCTCGCCGACCGAGTTCGTCATCGGCGCCTTCCCGCTGGGCGGCTACGTGCGGATGCTCGACGAGCGCGAGGCGCCCGTGCCCGAGGCCGAGCGCCATCTGGCCTTCAACAACCAGAGCCTGCGCGCACGCGCCGCCATCGTTGCTGCCGGGCCGCTGGCCAATTTGCTGCTGGCCGTGCTGCTGTACGCCCTGGTCAACTGGAGCGGCGTGCAGGAGCCGCGCGCCGTGCTGGCCAGCCCGGTGGCTGGCTCCATCGCCCAGCAGGCCGGCCTGCGTGGCGGTGAGCTGGTGCTGGCGCAGGCGCGCGAAGGCCACGATGGCGAGGCCGAGCCGGTGCGTTCGTTCGAGGATTTGCGCTGGGCGCTGACACGCGGCGCGCTCGATGGCGAGAACGTGCTGCTCACGCTGCAGCCGCACCCGGGCGCCGCCGAGCGCCAGGTGCTGCTGCCGCTGGCCGGCATGGATGTCAGCCAGGCCGACGCCACGCTGCTGCGCAAGATCGGCATCGCCAGCCCGTGGACGCGCCCGGTGCTCAATGGCCTGACCGAAGGGGGCGCCGCCGAGCGTGCCGGCCTGCGGGCCGGGGACGTGGTGCTGCGCCTGGGTGCTATTGACATCGTGGACGGCGCGCAGCTGCGCGAGGCCATCCGCCAATCGCTGCAGAATGGCCAAGCGCTGGCCAGCACCTGGCGCATCGAGCGCGACGGCCAGACGCTGGAGCTGTCCGTGACCCCGGACGTGGTGCAGGAGCAGGGCAGCGCTGTGGGCCGCATCGGCGCCTATGTGGGCGCGGCGCCGGAGATGCTGGAGGTGCGCTATGGCCCGCTCGAAGGCCTGGCGCTGGGTGCGCAGCGCACCTGGGAGGTATCCATGCTGACGCTGCGCATGATGGGCCGCATGGTCATCGGCCAGGCTTCGCTCAAGAACCTCAGCGGCCCGCTGACCATTGCCGACTACGCTGGCCGCTCGGCCAGCATGGGGCTGGTGCAATACCTGACATTTCTGGCGCTCATCAGCGTCAGCCTGGGCGTGTTGAACCTGCTGCCGCTGCCCGTCCTCGATGGCGGACACCTGATGTATTATCTTTGGGAGGGGGTCACCGGGCGCGGCGTGCCCGAAGCCTGGATGGAGCGCCTGCAGCGCGGCGGCGTGGCGCTGCTCCTGCTGATGATGACCATCGCCCTCTTCAACGACATCACCCGGCTCATTGGCTAATCCCTCATCGGCTCATTTTCTTCGCCGCGCCTGCGTTGCAGCATCCGGCGCCAGCTTCACTCCTGCACTCATGAGAACCACCATCAATCGCCTGGGCGTGCGCACTGCAACCGCCGTTGCCGCCCTGGCCCTGGTCGCCAATGCCGCCTGGGCGCTCACGCCCTTTCAGGTGCAAGACATTCGCGTCGAGGGCCTGCAGCGGGTCGAGCCCGGCACCATCTTCGCGTCGCTGCCGCTGCGCGTGGGCGATGAGTACAACGACGACAAGGGCGCGGCTGCCATCCGCGCGCTGTTTGCCCTGGGCCTGTTCAAGGACGTGCGCCTGGAGGCCGCAGGCAACGTGCTGGTGGTAGTGGTGGAGGAGCGTCCGACCATTGCCGACGTGGACTTCGCCGGCACCAAGGAGTTCGACAAGGACACGCTGAAAAAGGCCATGCGCGATGTCGGCCTGACCGAAGGCCGGCCCTTCGACAAGGCCCTGGCCGACCGCGCCGAGCAGGAGCTCAAGCGCCAGTACATCAACCGCAGCCTGTACGGCGCCGAGGTGGTGACCACGGTGACGCCCATCGAGCGCAACCGTGTCAACCTCACTTTCACGGTGACCGAGGGCGAGCCGGCCAAGATCCGCGAGATCCGCATCGCGGGCAACCATGCCTTCAGCGAGTCCACCCTCAAGGGCCTGTTCGATCAGGACACGGGCGGGTGGCTGAGCTGGTACACCAAGAGCGACCGCTACTCGCGCGCCAAGCTCAATGCCGACCTGGAGACGCTGCGCTCGTACTACCTGGCGCGCGGCTACCTGGAGTTCCGCATCGACTCCACCCAGGTGGCGATTTCGCCGGACAAGCAGGACATCTCCATCACTGTCAACGTGACCGAAGGGCCGAGCTACGTGGTCTCGGGCGTCAAGCTGGAGGGCAACTATCTTGATCGCGACGACGAGTTCAAGTCGCTCGTCACCATCCGCCCGGGCGAGCCCTACAACGCCGACCGGGTGACCGAGACCACCAAGGCCTTCAGCGACCACTTCGGCAACTTCGGCTTTGCCTTCGCCCGTGTCGAGGCGGTGCCCGAGATCGACCGCGAGAACAACCGCGTGGCCCTGGTGCTGCGCGCCGAGCCGGCGCGCCGCGCCTACGTGCGCCGCATCCAGGTGTCGGGCAACAACCGCACGCGCGACGAAGTCATCCGCCGCGAGTTCCGCCAGTTCGAGGCCTCCTGGTACGACGGCGACAAGATCAAGCTCTCGCGCGACCGGGTGGATCGGCTGGGCTACTTCACCGACGTCAACGTCGAGACGCAGGAAGTGCCTGGCGCGCCCGATCAGGTCGATCTGGTGGTGGGCGTGCAGGAAAAGCCCACCGGCTCGCTGCAGCTGGGCGCGGGCTTTTCCAGCGCCGAAAAAGTCTCGCTGTCGTTCGGCATCAAGCAGGAAAACGTCTTCGGCTCGGGCAACTACCTGGGCCTGGATGTCAACACCAGCAAGTACCGCCGCACGCTGGTGCTGTCCACGACCGACCCCTACTTCACCCAGGACGGCGTGTCGCGCACGCTGGATGTGTACTACCGCACCGCCAAGCCCTACGAAGACCAGGGCGGCAACTACCAGTTGGTGACAGCCGGCGGCAGCGTGCGCTTTGGCGTGCCCTTCAGCGAAACCGACACGGTGTTCTTCGGCGGCGGCGCCGAGCAGACCAAGATCAAGGCCGGCACCAACATCCCGGCGGCCTATCTGTCGTATGCCGAGAAATTCGGCCGCACCAGCGTCGCCGTGCCGCTGACCATCGGTTGGTCGCGCGACGATCGCGACAGTGCGCTGGCGCCCAACTCGGGCCGCTACCAGCGCCTGAACTCCGAGTGGTCGATCGGCGGCGACGCCCGCTATGTGCGCGCCAACTATCAATACCAGCAATACGTGCCCCTGACCAAGCAGTTCACCCTGGCCTTCAATGGCGAGGTGGGCGTAGGCAAGGGCATGAATGGCCGGCCCTTCCCGGTCTTCAAGAACTTCTACTCGGGCGGGCTGGGTTCGGTGCGCGGCTTCGACCAGGGCACGCTCGGCCCGCGCGACGTGACCGGCGCGTCGCTGGGCGGCCCCAAGAAGGTCACCCTGAACGCCGAACTGATCGCCCCCTTCCCCGGCGCCGGCAACGACCGCACGCTGCGCTGGTTCGCCTTCGTCGATGCCGGCAACGTCTATGGCGAGAACGAAAAATGGGATTTTGGCGACCTGCGCGCCTCCGCCGGCCTGGGCCTGAGCTGGATCTCGCCGCTGGGGCCGCTGCGCCTTGCCTTTGCCCAGCCGGTGCGCAAGTTCGCCGGCGATAGAATCCAGAAACTGCAATTCCAGATCGGAACGTCCTTCTAATGAAATCGTTTGCTCGTCAATCGTTTGCCCGTCACTTTTCGCTGGCCATCGTGCTGGGCGCTCTGGCTGCTGCCGCTCCCGCGCAGGCCGAGGAGTTCAAGGCCGGCTTCGTCAACACCGACCGGGTGTTCCGTGAAGCCAATTCCGCCAAGGCGGCGCAGACCAAGCTGGAGCAGGAATTTTCCCGGCGCGAGAAGGAGCTGGTCGATCAGGGCAATGCCCTGAAGAGCGCCACCGAGAAATTCGAGCGCGAAGCGCCCACCATGGCCGAGAGCCAGCGCGTGCAGCGCCAGCGCCAGCTGGTCGACCAGGATCGCGACTTCCAGAGGAAGCGCCGCGAGTTCCAGGAAGACCTGACGGCACGCAAGAACGAGGAACTCAGCCAGGTGCTGGAGCGCGCCAACCGCGTCGTCAAGCAGGTGGCCGAGGCCGAAAAATACGATGTCATCCTGCAGGAAGCGGTGTACATCAACCCCAAGCACGACATCACCGACAAGGTCATCAAGGCCATGAACGCTGCTGCCAATGGCAGCGGCAAGTAAGCCGCCTGCGCTCAATCGCGACGCAATGGTGCAGCAGCAGGTGGATGGCGCGTGAGCTTGCGGCTGGGCCAGATCGTCGAGGCGCTGGGCGGCGAGCTGCACGGGGACGGCAATACCGACATCGCCCGCATCGCGCCGCTCGATGAGGCTGGCAGCGATGCGCTGTCCTTTCTGAGCAATCCGCGCTACCAGGCGCAGTTGGCGCATTCGCGCGCCGCCTGCGTCATCGTGGCGCCGCAGCTGCGCGAAGCAGCCCGCGCGCGTGGCGCCTGCATCGTGGCCGCCGACCCCTACGTCTATTTCGCACGCACGACCCAGTTGTGGGCGCGCATCCACGGCCTGGGCGCAGCCGCCGGCATCCACCCCAGCGCCGTGGTCGATGAACAGGCCCGGGTACACCCCAGCGCCAGCATCGGCCCGCTATGCGTGGTCGAGTCCGGTGCGGTCATTGGCGCGCACACGCGGCTGCACTCGCGCGTCAGCGTCGGGCGCGACTGCGTGCTGGGCGAGCGCTGCATCGTCCATCCCGGCGTGGTGATTGGTGCCGACGGCTTCGGCTTCGCGCACGAGGCCGGCGAGTGGGTCAAGATCGAGCAGCTGGGCGCCGTGCGCATCGGCGACGACGTGGAGATCGGCGCCAACACCTGCATCGACCGCGGCGCCCTGGGCGATACCGTGATCGAGGACGGCGTGAAGCTGGACAACCTGATCCAGATCGCCCACAACGTGCGCATCGGACGGCACACCGCCATGGCCGGCTGCGCGGCGGTGGCCGGCAGCACCACCATCGGCGCGCACTGCACCATTGCTGGGGCCGCATCCATCATCGGCCACCTGCAATTGGCGGACAATGTGCATGTCTCCACCAACACGGTGGTCACGCACTCGATCACCCGCGCCGGGCACTACAGTGGCTCGTTTCCCATGGACGAGAACGCCCGCTGGGAAAAGAACGCCGCCACGCTGCGCCAGCTCTATCGCCTGCGCGAGCGCATCAAGGCTCTCGAACGAAAGAATCAGGACGGCCCCGCCGCCACACAAAAATGATGGACATCCACCAAATCCTCAAGCTGCTGCCCCACCGCTATCCTTTTTTGCTGGTGGATCGGGTGGTCGAGCTCGAACGCGGCAAGCGCATCCAGGCCATCAAGAACGTGACCATCAACGAGCCGTTCTTCACCGGGCACTTCCCGGCGCGCCCGGTCATGCCCGGCGTGCTGATGCTTGAAGCGCTGGCCCAGGTGGCCGGTCTGCTGTCGTTCGACATGATGGGCGAGGCCCCGGGCGACGACAAGGTGTTCTACTTCGTCGGCATCGACGGCGCGCGCTTCAAGCGCCCCGTGGAGCCGGGCGACCAGCTGATCCTGGAAATCGAGCTCGATCGCATCAAGGGCGGCATCTACAAGTTCAAGGGCTGCGCGCGCGTGGGCGACAGCATGGCCTGCGAGGCCGAGATCATGTGCACCATGCGCACGGTGGCCTGAGCCGGCGCCTCCCTTTGCCCAACCAGCTTCGTGCCAGCCGGCCTGCCGCGTGAGTTCCAGCCCCCTCATCCATCCCAGCGCCGTGATCGACCCGGCAGCGCAGCTCGACGCCAGCGTGGCGGTCGGGCCGTATGCCGTGATCGGCCCGCACGTGGTCATCGGCGCGCGCACGCGCATCGGCGCTCACTGCGTCATCGAGGGCCACACCCGCATCGGTGCGGACAATCGCATCTACCAGTTCGCCTCGCTCGGGGGTGATCCGCAGGACAAGAAATACGCCGGCGAGCCGACGCGGCTGGTCATTGGCGAGCGCAACACCATCCGCGAGTTCTGCACCTTCAACACCGGCACGGTGCAGGATCGCGGCGAAACCACCGTCGGCAGCGACAACTGGATCATGGCCTACGTCCACATCGCGCATGACTGCGTGGTGGGCGACCAGACCATCCTGGCCAACAACGCCACGCTGGCCGGCCATGTACACGTGGGCGACCACGCCATCATCGGCGGGCTGACCGGCATCCACCAGTTCTGCCACATCGGCGCGCACGCCATGGCCGGCTTTGCCAGCCATGTCTCGCAGGATGTGCCGCCGTATCTGATGGTCGATGGCAACCCGCTGGCCGTGCGCGGGCTCAACACCGAGGGCCTGCGCCGGCGCGGCTTTTCTGCCGCCCGCATCGGCGCGCTCAAGCAGGCCTACCGGCTGCTGTACCGCCAGGGCCTGACGCTGGAGGCCGCCCTGGCCGCGCTGGATGCCCTGGTGCAGCAGCTGCACGGGCAGGGCGGGGACGTGGGCGGCGCCGACGTGCAGCGGCTGCGCGACTTCGTCGCCGCCTCGCGCCGCGGCATCGCCCGCTGATCCAGCCGCCTGCTGGCATGGCCGACATGCAAACCTCGCCGCGCATTGCCCTGGTGGCCGGAGAGACCTCCGGCGACCTGCTCGCCGGCCTGCTGCTGGATGGCCTGCGCGCCCAGTGGCCGCAGCTGGCCAGCATGGGCATAGGCGGGCCGCGCATGATGGAGCGCGGCTTTGCCGCCTGGTGGCCCAGCGAGCGCCTGGCCGTGCATGGCTACAGCGTCGAGCTGGTGCGCCGCCTGCTGGGCATCGTGCGCATTCGCCGCCAGCTGCGCGCCCGCCTGCTCGCCAGCGAGCGCCCGGATGTCTTCATCGGCGTCGATGCGCCGGATTTCAACCTGGGCCTGGAGGCCGACCTGCGCGCCGCCGGCATCAAGACCATGCACTTTGTCTGCCCGTCCATCTGGGCCTGGCGGCCCGAGCGCGTGGCCAAGATCCGCCGCGCCTGCGACCACGTACTGTGCCTGTTCCCCTTCGAGCCAGAGCTGCTGGCGCGCCACGGCATCGCCGCCACCTACGTCGGCCACCCGTTGGCCAGCGTCATCGCGCTGCAGCCAGACCGCCTGGCCGCGCGCTGCGCCCTGGGCCTGCAGCCCCACGATGAAGTGCTGGCCATCCTGCCTGGCAGCCGCTCGGGCGAGGTGGCTTATTTGGCCGATACGTTCTTTCAGGCCGCAGCCCTTGTCAGGCAAGCGCGACCAGCTATCAAAATAATAGTTCCGGCAGTGCCTGCACTGCAGGCGCGGCTGGAGCAGGCAGCGCGCGCCTGCGGCCTGCACGGCGCCATCAGCATCGTCGCTGGCCAGTCGCACACCGTGCTGGCCGCCTGCGACACCACGCTGATCGCCAGCGGCACGGCGACGCTGGAGGCGGCGCTGTTCAAGCGCCCCATGGTCATCGCCTACCGTATGCACCCCTGGAGCTGGCGGCTGATGCGCGCCAAGCAATTGCAGCCCTGGGTCGGCCTGCCCAACATCCTGTGCGGCGACTTCGTCGTGCCCGAGCTGCTGCAGGATGCCGCCAACCCGCCGGCGCTGGCCGCCGCTGTGCTCGACTGGCTGGACGCCGCCCGCAGGGGCGACACCCGGGTGCAGGCGCTGCACGAGCGCTTCACCGCGCTGCACCAGAGCCTGCAGCGCGACACCCCACGCCTGGCCGCCGATGCCGTCCGCACCCTGCTTGCGTCCTGAACAGCAGGCCAGCTTCGACTGGTTCGCGCCCGGCCTGCTGGCGGGCGTGGACGAGGCTGGCCGTGGCCCGCTGGCCGGCCCGGTGGTGGCCGCCGCCGTCATCCTGGACGACGCCCACCCCATTGCCGGCCTGGGCGACTCCAAGGCGCTGACGGCGGCGCGGCGCGAGCGCCTGTACGACGAGATCCGTGCCCACGCCCTGTGCGTGAGCATCGCCTGCGCCAGCGTGCAGGAGATCGACCAGCTCAACATTCTGCAGGCCACGCTGCTGGCCATGCGCCGCGCCGTGGCCGGCCTGCGCCTCAAGCCCACCCGGGTGCAGGTCGATGGCAACCGGCTGCCGGTGCTCAATGTGCCCGCCGAGGCCATCGTGCGCGGCGACGCGCTGGTGCCGGCCATCTCGGCTGCCTCCATCCTGGCCAAGGTCACGCGCGACCGCTGGTGCGCCGAGCTGCACCAGCAATACCCACACTACGGCTTTGCCGGCCACAAGGGCTATGGTACGGCGGCGCATCTGGCAGCACTGGCCCAGCACGGCCCCTGCCCGGAGCACCGGCGCAGCTTCGCCCCGGTGGCGCGCGCCCTGGCGGCCAATATCGGCAGCGCCGCAGGCATCGCCAATACCGCAGGCACCGCCAATACCGCAGGCAACGCCAACACCCTGTCCGCCCGATGACCGACGCGCCCCCGCCGCCCACCTTCATCCACTCCGCCGCCAATGCCCTGGTCAAGGAGCTGCGCCGCCTGGCCCACGACAGCACGGCCTACCGCAAGGCCGGGCGCGTGTGGGTCGAGGGCGAGCACCTGTGCAGCGCTGCCCTGGCGCGCGGCTGGACGCCGGTGCAGGCCGTGTTTTCAGAGTCTTTTTGGCCTTTAGCCCAAGACTGGCAAGCGCTGGCAGCTATCAAAAACATAGTTCTTGCCGACGCCTTGTGGGCCGGCATCAGCGCGCTGGAGTCGCCCGCGCACATGGGTTTCGTGCTGGAGCTGCCGACAGCTCCCGCGCTGCTGCCCGATGCGCCCACCGTGGTGCTCGACCGCCTGCAGGACGCGGGCAACGTCGGCTCCATCCTGCGCTGCGCGGCGGCCTTTGGTTTCACGCAGATCGCCGCCCTCAAGGGCACGGCGGCGCTGTACTCGCCCAAGGTGCTGCGCGCCGGCATGGGCGCGCACTTCGGCCTGCGCCTGGTCGAAGGCCTGGACGAGGCCGATCTGGGCGCTGGCCTGCAGGTGCCGCTCCTGGTCACCAGCTCGCACGAAGGCCAGCACCTGCACCGCGCGGCGCTGCCCTGGCCCTGCGCCTGGGTGCTGGGCCACGAAGGGCAGGGCGTCTCGGCCCGCCTGGAGCAGCGCGCCAGCCAGCGCATCCGCATCATCCAGCCCGGCGGCGAGGAATCGCTCAACGTGGCCGCCGCCGCCGCCATCTGCCTGCACGCCAGTGCTGCCAGCCAGGCCTGAGCCGATCCTCTGCGAGCCATCCCACATCACCACAGACCCGCCATGCAGTTGCCTGACATCCCCCCATCGCCAACCAGGCCCTGGCCGCACGCCTGCAGCACCTGATCGACAACAAGACCAAGCCGCTGGGTTCGCTGGGCCAGCTCGAAGCGCTGGCGCTGCGCCTGGGCCTGATCCTGGACAGTGAGGCGCCGCAGTTGCAGGCCCCGCAGATGCTGGTCTGCGCTGCCGACCACGGCCTGGCGGCGCGTGGCGTGTCGGCCTTTCCCAGCGACGTGACCTGGCAGATGGTGCATAACTTCGTCACCGGCGGCGCGGCGGTGAGCGTGCTGGCGCGCCAGCATGGCCTGGGCCTGACGGTGGTGGACTGCGGCGTGCGCCACGACTTTGCGCCCTATCCGGGCCTGGTGGTGCGCAAGATCGCCCCCGGCACGCAGGACGCCAGCCGTGGCCCGGCCATGACGCCCGCGCAGTGCCAGGCCGCCATCGACAATGGCCGCGAGGTCGTGCGCCTGCTGCCCGGCAACGCGCTGCTGCTGGGCGAGATGGGCATTGGCAATACCTCGGCCGCTGCGCTGCTGCTGGCGCGCCTGACGGATGCCGACATCGCCGACTGCGCCGGCCCCGGCACCGGCCTGGATGCCGAGGGCGTGGCGCGCAAGGTGGCCGTGCTGCGCGAAGCCCTGGCTGCCAACCAGGACGCGCGCACGCCACTGGCTGCGCTGGCCGCGCTGGGCGGCTTCGAGATTGCTACGCTGGTCGGCGCCGTGCTGCAGGCGGCGCTGGAGCGGCGCGTGATCGTGGTTGATGGCTTCATCACCAGCGCAGCCGTGCTGGTGGCGGCGCGGCTGGCGCCCGCCGTGCTGGAGCGTTGCGTGTTCGCCCACTGCTCGCACGAGCCTGGCCATGCGCGCCTGTTGGCGGCTCTGCAGGCCCAGCCGCTGCTCGATCTGGGCCTGCGCCTGGGCGAAGGCTCGGGCGCGGCGCTGGCTTGGCCGCTGCTGGTGTCGGCCTGCGCCATCCTGCGCGAGATGGCCAGCTTCGAGGCGGCAGGGGTGGACAGCAAGCTGTAGGGCGCGTCGAGCGTTGGGCGTTGTGCGGCTGTTTACGCCCAACGCCCAACGCCCAACGCCCAACCTCAGGGCACGCCCGGCGGCGGCGGCGTCTTGGGCGTGTAGTCGCACCAGCGCGCCACCACGCATTCCCAGCAGCGCGGCTTGCGCGCCTGGCAGACGTAGCGCCCGTGCAGCAGCAGCCAGTGGTGGGCGTTGTCCAGGTACTGCGCCGGCACGCGCTGCACCAGGGCGCGCTCCACTGCCAGCGGCGTTGCGCCCGGTGCCAGCCCGGTGCGGTTGGCTACGCGCAGGATGTGTGTATCGACGGCCACCGTCGCCTGGCCGAAGGCGGTGTTGAGCACCACGTTGGCCGTCTTGCGGCCCACGCCGGGCAGCTCCTCCAGCTCCTCGCGCGTGCGCGGCACCTGGCCGCCGTGGCGCTCCAGCAGCAGGGCGCAGGTGGCCAGCAGGTGGCGCGTCTTGCTGCGGTACAGGTTCAGGCTGGACAGATGGCCCTCCAGAGCCTCCTGCCCCAGCGCCAGGATGGCCTGCGGCGTGTTGGCGATCGGAAACAGCCGCCGCGTCGCCCGGTTCACGCCCACATCGGTGGCCTGGGCCGACAGCAGCACGGCAGTGAGCAGCTCGAACACGCTGGTGTATTGCAGCTCCGTCGTGGGGTGTGGATTGCCGGCCTGCAGAGCGGCAAAGAAGGGCGCAATGTCTCGTTTTTTCATGGCTGCCATTGTGGGCGGATACGCGTGGCGCGCGTTGCGATTGGCGACAATGCGCGCTGCACTCCAACGCCTTCCACCTTCCACAAGACCCATTGCACATGCCCATCGCCTTTGCCCAACGGCTCGACCAGATCGAGACCTCCGCCATCCGTGAACTGTTCAAGCTGCTGGGCAAGCCCGGCATCATCAGCTTTGCCGGGGGCTTTCCGGACAGCGCCATGTTCGACGTGGAGGGCTTGCGCGCGGCCAGCGAGGCGGCCCTGCGCGAGGATCCCGGCGCAGCCCTGCAATACGGCGCGACCGAGGGCCATCAGCCGCTGCGCGAGCAGCTCAGTGCCTTCATGGCTGCCAAGGGCGCGCAGGATGTGGCGCCCGATCAGCTCATCGTCACCACCGGCAGCCAGCAGGCGCTGGATCTGCTGGGCAAGACGCTGATCGACCCGGGCGACAAGGTCATCGTCGAGGGGCCGACCTTTCTGGCCACCATCCAGTGCTTTCGCCTGTATGGCGCCGATCTGGTCAGTGCGCCCATCGACGCCCAGGGCGTGGACACCGATCGGCTGGAGCAGCTGATCGAGCAGCACCGTCCCAAGCTGGTCTATCTGATCCCGACCTTCGGCAACCCCAGCGGCGCCACCCTGAGCCTGGCGCGGCGCCGGCGCGTGCTGGAGCTGGCCGTCAAATACCAGACCGTGATCGTCGAGGACGATCCCTACGGCGACCTGTACTTCGGCGAGGCGCCGCCGCCCAGCCTGCTGGCGCTGTCTCGCGAAGTGCCGGGCAGCCGCGACTGGCTGGTGCATTGCGGCAGCTTGAGCAAGGTGCTGGCCCCCGGCCTGCGCGTGGGCTGGCTGGTCGCGCCGCCCGAGCTGCTGGCGCGCGCCACCATGTGCAAGCAGTTCTCGGACGCGCACACCAGCACCTTTGCCCAGGCCACGGCGGCGCAGTACCTCCAGGCCGGGCGGATGCCGGCGACGCTGGCGCGCGTGCGCGAGGTCTATGCCGCACGCGCCCAGGCCATGGGCGAGGCGCTGCGCAGCGAACTGGGTGCGGCCATCGATTTCGTGCAGCCGCGCGGCGGCCTGTTCGTCTGGGCGCGGCTGACCGGTGCCGAGGGCGCCGTGGCCGACGGGCGCGAGCTGGCGCGGCTGGCCATCGAGCAGGGCGTGGCCTTCGTGCCCGGCACGCCGTTCTTTTGCAGCCAGCCCGACCACGCCACACTGCGCCTGTCCTTTGCCACTGCCGATGTGGACAGGATCGGCGAAGGTATCGCCCGCCTGGGCCAGGCCGTGCGGGCCAGCCAGGGCGCTGCGGCGCTGCAGCAGGCATGAGCGGCGCCGCGCCGCCCATGGCCCAGGTCGATGCCCGCCTGGAGGCGCTGGAGGTCAAGGCCGCCTACGCCGAAGACCTGCTGGAGCGCCTGAACCTGCTGGTCTATCGCCAGCAGCAGGACATCGAGCGTCTGCAGGGGCAATTGTCCGAACTGCGCCGCCAGATGCCCGAAGGGGGCGCTGTGGCGCGCAGCCTGCGCGACGAGCTGCCGCCGCATTACTGAATGCCGCGCTGTTGAAGCCGCACTGTTGAAAAGAGCCCCCGCACCATGTACCCCTATGTGTTCTCGCTGCACGTCCTGGCCGCCACCATCTGGACGGGCGGCCATCTGGTGCTGGCGCTGACCGTGCTGCCGCGTGCCGTGCGCGCGCGCTCGCCGCAGATGCTGCTGCAGTTCGAGCAAAGCTACGAGCATGTCGGCATGGCGGCGCTGGCCATCCAGATCGCCAGTGGCCTGTGGATGGCGCTGCAGCTCGTGCCCGACTGGGGTCAGTGGTTCAGCCCGGATACGGGCATGGAACAGGCAATCGCGCTCAAGCTGGCCCTGCTGGCCGCCACGGCGCTGGTGGCGGCGCACGCCCGGCTGCGCGTCATTCCGCAACTGCGCCCCGAAACCCTGCCGCTGATGGCCTGGCACGTTGCCGCCATCACGCTGCTGGGCGTGGCCTTCGTGCTCACGGGCATCAGCTTTCGCTACGGCGGCGTGGGCGGCTGAAGGTCGCGGACGAAAAAAAGCCCGTGCGCATCGGCTGGACTGCCGCTCGCACGGGCTTGGCTGGATTTTTCGGGGGATGAGGCTCAGGCCGCTTCGGGCGTCAGCACCTGCCGGCCTACGGCTTGGCCCTTTTCCAGGGCCAGCAGCGCGGTGAAGGCCTTGCTGAACGGCATGCAGGTGGTGGGCACGGGCGGCAGGTTCCTGTCCTTGACCAGCTGCATCAGCTCCTGCAGCTCGCGCAGGTTACCCACGTAGATGCCCTGGTAGGTCAGGGCGCGCAGCGCCATGAAGGGCGTCGGCATGTCCACGTGGCCGCCGTACAGGCCGATCTGCACCAGGTGGCCGCCCTTGGTCAGCATGTCGATGGCCGCTTGCACCGTCTGGGTCGAGCCCACGCAGTCCAGCACGGCCCAGACGGCGCCGCCGGCGGCCTTCTTCACCTCGGCGATGTAGCCGTCCTGCTTCGGGCTGAACACGGCATCGGCGCCGGCCTGCAGGGCGGCGGCGTGCTTGGACTCGTCGGGGTCGATGACGATGGCGCCGGCGCCGCCCATGGCTTTGAGCAGCATGATCGCCATCAGGCCCAGGCCGCCGGCGCCGATGATCACCACCTTCTCGTCGCGCAGCACCTGGGGGTCGAACTTGCGCAGCCCGCTGTAGGTCGTCAGCCCCGAGCAGGCATAGGGCGCGGCCTGCACCGGCGACATGTCGCCGATGTCCACCAGGTAGCGCGAATGCGGCACCAGCACATGGTCGGCATAGCCGCCGGCCTGATAGACGCCCATGGACTTGCCGGCCATGCACAGGTTCTCGTCGCCGCGCTGGCAGACCTTGCACTGGCCGCAGCCGTGCCACGGAAAGACCACGTAGCGCTTGCCCACCTGCACGCCCTGGGCCGCGTCGCCCACGGCGATGACCTCGCCAGCGATCTCGTGGCCCATGGTCAGGGGAAGCTTCAGGCCGCGGTCGAGCATGGACAGCTTCTTGCCGTGGCCCAGGTCATACGAGCCGTGCCAGATATGCAGATCCGAGTGGCACACGCCAGCGGCCTTGACGCGCATCAATACCTGGTCGCCCGTGGGCTGGGGCAGGGGGCGCTCCTGGCGCTCCAGGGGCTCGCCACAGGCGACCACGTCGTAGCTGATCATCATTGCTGTCTCCTTCGTGAATGGAAAGTTGCCATCGGCCAGGCCTGCCAGAAGGCAGGCATGGCGCAAAGGATAAAAGCGATGCCGTCCGGCGGCGAGTCACCTGCGCGATAGCCGTGCGCCGCGCCCGCCGAGGCTGTCAGAAAGTGTCGGGGAAGCGCCCGAAATAGCCCCGGTGCAGGTTGCGGGCGATGCCGCGGGCCACGCCCTGCAGCTCCTGCGCCACCTCGGGCACGAAGATGGCCGCCGTGGCGCGGCCCCACAGATGCAGCCAGATGGCGAAGTGGCCGGGCTGCACGCCGTCGATGGCCATGTGCTTGCGAAACACGTCGCCACGAAAGCTGCGCGTGCCCAGCACCACCGTGCTCCAGAAATCCACCATGCGCGCCAGATGCGGCTGCCAGTGATCCTGGATGACGCCATCGAACAGCGGGCCGAGCTGAGGGTCGGCGCGCACGTCGGCATAAAAGCTGTGTACCAGCCGGTGGATGCTGGCGGCATCCGGCTGCTCGACCAGAGCGGGGGGAGCCTCGACTTCATTCATGGCAGTGTTCACCTGGGCACCTGTGGCAAGCCCGGCACTCATGCCTGCTGGGCGGCAGCGGCAGGCTCGAACTGCGGGAACAGCACATTGTTTTCCAGGTGGATGTGGTTCATCAGATCGTCCGACAGCTGCGCCAGGCCCGAATACAGCGCGCGCCAGGTGTTGCAGGCGCCGGGCGGGGGGATCATGTCGGTGCTCAGGCGGGCGATCAGCTCCAGGGATTCGGCGTGCTCGTTGTGTTCGGCGCGCATCACGCCGATGGGCTGCACGACGAAGCTGTTGCCGCCGCGCGCGAGCATCGGAAACAGGATCGCCTCCTCCTTGTGCATGTGGCCCAGCAGCCCCTCGTGCATGGCCTCCAGCGCATCGGCTAGGCCCGCGGGCACATCGGGGTTGAGGCGATGCACGGCCTCGACGCGGCGCGCCATGCGGATCAGCTCGGGCAGCTGCTGGCGGTGTACCTCGTGGTAGCGGGTGATGATGTGCTCGACCAGCTCGGCGGGCGTGCCGGCATCGGGCACGCTGTCCGGGCGCTGCAGGGCCGACAGCTCGCATACCACCGCCTCCAGTTCCAGCCCCCGATCAGCCGCTGCCTGACGCAGGCTGAGGTGGCCGCCGCAGCAAAAATCCAGCTTCAGACGGCGAAACACCGCAGTCGCGCCGGGCAGCTCCACGGCGATCTGGCCGATGCTCTGGGCTGGATCGACGGAGGCTGGAGCGTTCGGGATGGCATTCATGGAGTCAGTCCTTCAAAGAATCAAATGACGTGAATATTTTAATTCCATAAAATTCTTCTCCTATGAACCTTTTTTCCGGTACGGCTTATGCGACTGACCCAATGGACTGATTACACGCTGCGCGTGCTGATGTATTGCGCTGCCTGCCAGGATCGGGCGCAACCGGTGACCATCAGCGAGATTGCCCAGGCACACGGCATCTCGCGCAGCCACCTGACCAAGATCGTGCAGCAGCTGGCTGCACGCGGCCTGCTGGACACCATGCGCGGGCGCGGCGGCGGGATGCGGCTGATGATCCCGGCCAGCGAGATCAACATCGGCGCCATGGTGCGCTCCACCGAGACCGACTTCGACATGGTGGAGTGCTTCGACCCCGAATCCAACACCTGCCGCATGAGCGAGCACTGCCATCTGCGCGGCCTGCTGATACGCGCCACCCAGGCCTATCTGGCCGTGCTCGATGCCGTCACCCTGGCCGACCTGGTGCCCTCGGCGCACGGCGCCGGAGTGCGGCGGAGCAGCCAGGAAGGCCAGCCGCTGCAATTCCTGCCCGGCCTGCCTGCACTTGTCCCCGGCAGCGTCGGCGCCCAGGGATAGGTTTTTCGGGCCATGAATAAGCATGAAAACTCGCCTAAACCCTTACCAGGCAAGCGCTGATAGCTATATTTCATGTAGCACAAGGTAGCGTATCCAGGCAGGCTCGCGCTGCCGCCATGACGCACTGCGTGAGCCGCGAGAGCGACTGCTGGGCGCTGCGCGGGTGCGCCCAGTACAGCGGCACATCCAGCGGCGCATCAGGCAGCAGCGCCACCAGCGTGCCGGCGGCCAGTTGGCCGGCGATCAGCGCCGTCGGGTGCATACCCCAGCCCATGCCGACCTCGCAGGCGCGCACATAGCCGAAGTTGGACGGCAGGGCGTGCCGGGGCGCCTGGGTGCGCGTGGCCAGGCCCTGGGCCTGCAGCCAGCGCTCCTGCAGCCGATCCTTGCGGTCATAGATCATCATCGGCGCGCGCGCCAGGGCAGCCGGCGTTACGCCGTCGGCAAAGTGCCGCGCGATGAAGCCGGGGCTGCCCGCCGCCACGTAGCGCATGGTGCCCAGTGGCCAGGTGTTGCAGCCGGCGATGGCCGTGCCGGTGGCGGTCACGGCGGCGATGACCTCGCCCTCGCGCAGCCGCTCGCCGGTGTGCTCCTGATCGTCGATACGCAAGTCCAGCAGTTCGTTGCCGCCGGCAGTGAAGGCGGCCATGGCGTCCATGAACCAGGTGGACAGCGAATCGGCATTGACCGCCAGCTTGAGCGTAGGCGCCGGCGCGCTGGCGCTGCCGGCCAGCAGGTCGGGGTTGGTGCGGCGCAGCTCGTGCTCCAGCAGCTGCACCTGCTCCAGATGCAGGCACAGGCGCCGGCCCGCCTCGGTGCCGGTGCAGGGTGAGCCGCGCAGCACCAGCACCTGCCCGGTGCGCTCCTCCAGCAGCTTGACGCGCTGCGACACCGCCGAGGGCGTGACATGCAGCCGCCGCGCCGCGCGCTCGAAGCTGCCCTCGCGCAGCACGGCGGCCAGCGCCTGCAGTCCAGCGTAGTCCAGCATGGGGCTTCTCTCCTCAGATCGAGCGCTGTGCGTGAACAGCCGCACGACGCACGACGCTCAAAATTAAGCTTTGCTAATCATTGTTCAGGATTTTGAAGTGTACGTAAGTCTGCGCCGGGCCTAGCATCCGGCCCATGTTGACCACTGCTGCAGCTTCCTCCACCTGGCTCACCGGCTTCACGGTGTGCCTGTCGCTGATCGCCTCCATCGGCGCGCAAAACCTCTATGTCCTGCGCCAGGCGGTGCAAGGCGAGCATGTGCGCGCCTGCGTAGCCTGGTGCGTGCTCAGCGATGCGCTGCTGGTGGCTCTGGGGGTGTTGGGCATGGCGCAGCTGCTGGGCAACGCGCCCACGCTGGCGCAGTGGCTGCAGTGGGGCGGGGCGCTGTTCTTGCTGGCCTATGGCCTGTTTGCCTGGCACCGGGCGCTGTTTGCGCCGGGTGCGGGGCTGGATGCCTCGGGCCAGCGCGTGGCGCGCGGCCTACTGGGGGTCGTCAGCGGCCTGGCCGTCATCACTTTGCTCAACCCGCACGTCTATCTGGACACCGTGCTGCTGATTGGCTCCATCGGCGCGCGCCAGGATGGCTGGCTCAAGGGCTTTTTTGTGCTGGGCGCCGCCAGCGCCAGCCTGACCTGGTTTGCCGCGCTGGCCTTTGCCGGGCGCCGGCTGCAGGGCGTGTTTGCCAACCCGCTGGCGTGGCGCGTGCTGGACGGCCTGACCGGCGCCATGATGCTGGTGCTGGCCTGGTGGGTCTGGCAGGGCGCCTGACGCGGCAGACTTTCAAAAAAGATAGCTGCCAGCGCTTGCCCAGCAAGGGCTGTAGGGCGATTTCACCATTGACTGGGGGAGTGGCTTATTGCAGCACTTCCAGCAGCCTGTCCAGCCCGCCGCTGTTGATGGCCACGCGGGCCTGGGCGCGCACCGCCGGCTTGGCGTGGTAGGCCACCGACAGGCCGGCTGCGCCCATCATGGGCAGATCGTTGGCGCCATCGCCCACAGCAATCGCCTGGCGCGGGTCTATGCCCAGCAACGAGGCCAGCTCCAGTAGCGTGCGGCGCTTTTCCGCGCCGTCGCAGATGTCGCCCCAGGGCTGATCGACCATGCGCCCGGTCAGCACGCCGTCCTCGGCCTCCAGCACGTTGGCGCGGGCGAACTGGATACCCAGCTGCGCCTTGACGCGGTCGGCAAAGAAGGTGAAGCCGCCCGAGACCAGCAGCGTTGCCAGGCCGGCGGCACGGGCCGCATCAATCAACTCACGGGCGCCGGGGTTGAGGCGCAGGCGCTCGGCAAAGACCTGCTCCAGGTGCTGCACGCTTACGCCGCGCAGCAGGGCCACGCGCTGGCGCAGGCTGTCCTTGAAGTCGGTGATGACGCCCTGCATGGCCGCCTCGGTGATGGCGGCTACTTCGGCTTTCTTGCCGGCGGCATCGGCGATCTCGTCCACGCACTCGATGTTGATGAGGGTCGAGTCCATGTCGAAGGCGATCAGCCGGTAGTCGCCCAGGCGCAGCGGCGGGGTGATGCCCTGCACGACAAGGCCGGGGGCGAATTCAACGGGGGCAGCGAGGGAAGAGGTAGTCATGGGCCGGGATTATCCGGGGCCTGACGCCGTGCGTTGGGCGTTTGCGTTGTGTCCAGGTAGTGGCTGCGCACGCCCAACGCACAATACCCAACGCACGACCTGCCCTCAATAGCGATAGATCGCTGCCAGCCCGCTCCTGGTCGGCATCCGCTCTGCCGGCACCACGACCACCTCGCCGCAGCCCTTCATGACCAGCTCGGCCACGTCGTCCAGCAGATCGTCGACCTCCGGGTTGGCCAGCTCGTCGAACTCGATACGCCCCGTGGCGCCATCCATGCGGCCCGGGATGTGCCGCTCGGCCTCGACCAGCAGCGTCGCCACCCGGCCTTCGCGTGCGGCGCGCGCCACGCCGGCCAGGTCGCCCTCGGCCTGGCCACGCGCCTCGGACGCGCCGAAAGTGTCCACCAGACCCGCCAGCCGCTCCAGGTACAAAGGCTCGACCAGCTGCCAAGCGCGCTGGCTCAATTCCTCGATGGGCATGGTCTCGGCGCTCGTGCCCAAGCCGGTGGGCAGCAGCTGCGGGTTGTGGCTGACCTTGCGGAAAAGATGGCCTCGTTTTCCGGCAGCGCCGCCAGGATGATGGGCACACCGGCGCCGGGGTGCGAGTGGTGTTCGATCAAGCCCCGATCAAGCGCGCGCAGGAACTTTTCCGCATCGCTGTCCAGAATGTTCGAGTTGTCGGTGCGCAGCGCATCGGCGCTGACGCGGGGTACAGCCGGGTGCAGCTGCACCGGCACCAGGCCGTAGCGGTTGCCCTCATACAGCGCCACGCTGTCGCGGCTCAGGCTCAGCACCTGGTAGTCGCCAGCGGATTGCAGCGTACGCAGCAGCGGCTTGAGGTGAAAACTGTCCGCCACGATGGCCAGATCGGGCATGGGGCGGTTGACGTGATAGATGCGGAAAAACTCCGGCGCATTTTGCGATGGCTGCCCGTGGGTGTCGGAAACTCTTCCGTGGCCCCCCGCGCGATGGGCGGCCTGGCCTGCTGCTAACAAACTCTGCATTTCCGTAGGGCTTGGCAGGCGGGGTGTGAATTGAATTTACCCCCTCGCCGGGTCTTATCCAATCCTGGATGCCCCCGGCCCGCTGGGGCTGCAAGGATGGGCCCGCGTGGCGTTGCCGCACCCTTTGCGCCTTGCCCGCAAAAGCCCGCCGGCATGGCCCGAAGAAATGGGGCATCTTCGATGCTGGCCGCCATCGCGCTGCTGGCGCGCCCTATGTTCAGCATAGACCGCCGCCCCGGCACGCCCGTCCGCCGCTGGACAGCAATCCAGCCCCAGGCCGTGGCGAAATTGCCTACAGATGGCCGGAAAGCAAAAAGGCCAGTCCCGAAGAACTGGCCTAAGTGCTTGATTTCATTGGTGCCGGAGAGAGGAATCGAACCCCCGACCTTCTCATTACGAATGAGCTGCTCTACCGACTGAGCTACTCCGGCGAAACCGCGATTATATAGCGCTTTTTCGTGCCTTCTGGCGTCCTGTCCTCAGGCTGCGCCGCTCTCGCTGTGGTAGCTGGTCACGCGCTCGACCTCGTTCTTCGAGCCCAGGATGACGCTCACGCGCTGGTGCAACTGCGTGGGCTGCACGTCCAGGATGCGTTCGCGGCCATTGGTGGCGCTGCCGCCGGCCTGCTCGACCAGCCAGCCCATGGGGTTGGCCTCGTACATCAGGCGCAGCTTGCCTGGCTTGTTCGGCTCGCGCTTGTCCCAGGGATACATGAAGATGCCGCCGCGCATCAGGATGCGGTGTACGTCGGCCACCATGCTGGCAATCCAGCGCATGTTGAAGTTCTTGGCCCTAGGGCCGGTCTCGCCGGCCAGGCACTCGTCGATGTAGCGGCGCACCGGCGCGTCCCAGTGGCGCATGTTGCTCATGTTGATGGCGAATTCCTTCGTGTCCTCCGGGATGCGGATGTTCTCGCGCGTCAGCACGAAGGAGCCCTGCTCGCGATCCAGCGTGAACATGGCGACGCCATTGCCCACCGTGAGCACCAGCGTGGTCTGCGGGCCGTAGATGCAATAGCCGGCGGCCACCTGCTGGCGGCCCGGTTGCAGGAAGTCGCTCTCGTGTACGCCCGGGTGGTCTTCGGGTTTTTTCAGCACGCTGAAGATGGTGCCGATGCTGACGTTCACATCGATGTTGGACGAGCCGTCCAGCGGATCGAACAGCAGCAAATATTCACCCTGCGGATAGCGGTTGGGCACTAGGTAGATGCCCTCCATCTCCTCGCTGGCCATGGCCGCCAGGTGCCCGCCCCATTCGTTGGCTTCGATCAACGTCTCGTTGGCGATGATGTCCAATTTCTTTTGCACCTCGCCCTGCACGTTCTCGGTGCTGGCCGTGCCCATGACGTCGCCCAGGTCGCCCTTGTTGACGGCCAGGGCGATGCGCTTGCAGGCGCGCGCCACCACTTCCAGCAGCAGGCGCAGCTGCGGCGGGATGCGGCCATGGTCGCGCTGCTGCTCGACCAGGTAGCGGGTGAAACTGACGCGTTCGGTCATTGCGATGCTCCCTCGGTGTTGTGGTTGGATGGGTCTTCGGCCAGCGCGCGGGTAACGACCTCGCGCACGTCGCTGGACAGCTTGTCCTTGGCCGCCACGCGCTTGAGCGCCATGCGCGCTGCGCTGCGGTACGGCTCGGCGAGCCTGCGCCAGCGATCCAGCGCACGCGCCAGACGCGCCGCCACCTGGGCGTTGATGGCGTCGAGCGCCAGCACCTGCTCGGCCCAGAAGGCGTAGCCAGCGCCGTCCGCGCGGTGCAGGGCAGCCGGGTTGCCGCTGCAGTAGCTGAAGATCACGCTGCGCGCCCGGTTGGGGTTCTTGAGCGAGAAGTCCGGGTGCTGCATGAGCTGGCGCGCAATCGGCAGGATGTGGCCCTGGCGATCCGGCGCCATGACCTGCATGGCAAACCATTTGTCGATGACCAGCGCATCCCCCTTGAACAGGGCGTGAAAGCGCTCCAGCGCCGGCTGTGCCAGCTCGCTGCCGCTGGTGATCAGGGCGGCCAGGGCGTTGGCGCGGTCGGTCATGTTGCCGGCCACCTTGAAGCGCTGGTAGGCCTTGCCCGGCCAGACGGCATCGCCCTGCGCCTGCGCAGCCAGGCACAGCATGGACAGGGCCGTGCCAGCCAGGGCGCGCCGGCCTGCGCTGGCGGCGTCGGGCCGGTAGGCGCCGCTGTCTTGGTGCGCCTCGAAGGCCCACTGCCAGTCGGCCTGCAAGGTGGTGGCCAGCTCCAGGCGCAGCGCCTCGCGCACGGTGTGGATGCGCTGCGGATCGACCTCGCCCAGCTGCTCGGCGATGTAGGTTTCGGAGGGCAGCGTCAGCACCAGATCCTTGAAGGCGGCATCGAGCTGCGGGTGGCGCAGCACGCCGCGCAGCGCCTGTACCAGCGCCGGGGGCAGCATGTTGGCTGTGTTTTTGGTGTCAAAACCGGCCTCAGCCCTTAGCTGGTCAGCGCTGATAGCTATGCTTTCGATAGCGATGCGCAGCAGCAGGCGCTGGCCGGCTTCCCAGCGGTTGAAGGGGTCGCTGTCGTGCGCCAGCAGCAGCAGCAGGTCTTCGTCGCTGTAGTCGCACTCCAGGATGACCGGGGCGCTGAAGCCGCGCAGTAGCGAGGGCACGGGCGGCTGGGCCACGCCGGTGAAGGTCAGCGTCTGGCTGGCCTCGTGCAGCACGATGGTGCGCTCGTTGCCGCTGGCTGCGTCCTCGCCGGCCAGCTGCAGGGGCAGGGCGCTGCCGTCTGGCCCCAGCAGGCCCAGCGCCACCGGGATGACGAAGGGCTGCTTGTCCGGCTGGCCGGGCGTGGGCGCGCAGCTTTGCGACAAGGTGAGGGTGTAGGTCTGGGCGCCCGCGTCGTAATGCCCTTCGGCCTTGACGCGCGGAGTGCCGGCCTGGCTGTACCAGCGCTTGAACTGCTCCAGGCGCTGGGCCAGTTCGCTGCCGGGGTTGGCATCGGCCATAGCGGCCGCGAAGTCGTCGCAGGTCACGGCCTGGCCGTCGTGGCGCTCGAAGTACAGCTTCATGCCACGTGCGAAGCCTTCGCGCCCGACCAGGTTGTGCTGCATCCGCACCACCTCGGCACCTTTTTCGTAGATGGTGACGGTGTAGAAGTTGTTGATCTCGATGTAGCTGTCGGGCCGCACCGGGTGCGCCATGGGGCCGGCGTCCTCGGGGAACTGTACGGTGCGCAGCACGCGCACGTCCTCGATGCGCTTGACCGCCCGCGCCGACGGGCTGCCGGCCATGTCCATCGAGAACTCCTGGTCGCGAAACACCGTCAGCCCTTCCTTCAAGCTGAGCTGGAACCAGTCGCGGCAGGTGACGCGGTTGCCCGTCCAGTTGTGGAAGTACTCGTGGCCGACCACTGATTCGACGTTGGCAAAGTCCACGTCCGTGGCTGTCGCCTGGCTGGCCAGCACGTACTTGGTGTTGAAGACGTTCAGGCCCTTGTTTTCCATCGCGCCCATGTTGAAGTCGCTGGTGGCGACGATCATGAAGCGCTCCAGATCCAGCGGCAGATTGAAGCGCGCCTCGTCCCAGGCGATGCTGGCCATGAGCGAATGCATGGCGTGCTCGGTCTTGCCCAGGTCGCCGGCGCGCACCCAGACCTGCAGCAAGTGCTCGGTGCCGGCGCGGCTCCTGATTTTTTGCTCGCGCGCAACCAGCTTGCCGGCCACCAGGGCGAACAGGTAGCTGGGCTTTCGGTGCGGATCGTGCCAGCGGGCGAAGTGGCGGCCATCGTCCAGCTCGCCAGATTCCACCAGGTTGCCGTTGGACAGCAGCACCGGGTATTGGGCCTTGTCCGCGCGCAGCAGCACGCTGTAGCTGGCCATGACGTCCGGGCGATCCAGAAAGTAGGTGATGCGCCGAAAGCCCTGCGCCTCGCACTGCGTGAAGAAAGTCCCCTCGCTTACGTACAGGCCCGACAGCTGGGT
Source organism: Melaminivora jejuensis (assembly GCF_017811175.1). Classification (NCBI taxonomy): domain Bacteria; kingdom Pseudomonadati; phylum Pseudomonadota; class Betaproteobacteria; order Burkholderiales; family Comamonadaceae; genus Melaminivora; species Melaminivora jejuensis. The sequence goes on along the minus strand of NZ_JACWIJ010000002.1, from coordinate 1,206,351 downwards.
GTTCTTGGCCGGCTGGCAGGTGGTGAAGATCTCCAACTCGAAGGGCTCGTGGCCGTCCGGCAGGTTCTCCAGCACCAGCTGGCCGCCGTCCATCTTGAAGGACGTGCCGGCGCCGTTGACCTGCACGCGTGCCAGGTTCAGCTCCTCGCCGTCCAGGCGCAGCGGCTGTGCCGGCACGCCGGGGTTGCGGCGCAGGCGCATCTTGTTGAGCACCCGCGTCTTGGCTGGATCGAGGTCGAAGCACAGCTCCACCGTGTCGATCCAGTAGGCCGGTGGCGTGTAGTCCAGGCGATGCACGGCAGTGGCCGCTTGGCCTTCTCTCATCATCATGGCAATTGCTTTCATCCAGGCCGTGCGGCGCACCGCACGGATGGGGGTTTACAGGCCCTGCTTGAGCGAGGCTTCGATGAACTGATCCAGGTCGCCGTCCAGCACCTTCTGCGTGGCGCTGACTTCGACGTTGGTGCGCAAGTCCTTGATGCGGCTGTTGTCCAGCACATAGCTGCGGATCTGGTGGCCCCAGCCGACGTCGGTCTTGGTGTCCTCCAGCTTTTGCTGCTCTTCCATGCGCTTGTGCATCTCCAGCTCGTAGAGCTTGGAGCGCAGGCGCTGCCAGGCCACGTCGCGGTTGCTGTGCTGGCTGCGCCCGTCCTGGCACTGCACGACGATGCCGGTGGGGATGTGCGTCAGGCGCACGGCCGAGTCGGTCTTGTTGATGTGCTGGCCGCCGGCACCGCTGGCGCGGAAGGTGTCGGTGCGCACGTCCGCCGGGTTGATGTCGATCTCGATGGAGTCGTCGATCTCCGGGTAGACGAACAGCGAGGCAAACGAGGTGTGGCGCCCGCCCGAGCTGTCGAATGGCGACTTGCGCACCAGGCGATGCACGCCGGTTTCGGTGCGCAGCAGGCCATAGGCGTATTCGCCCTCGATGTGGATGGTCGCGCCCTTGATGCCGGCCACGTCGCCGGGGGTTTCGTCATCGACGGTGGCCTTGAAGCCCTTCCTCTCGGCGTACTTGAGGTATTGGCGCAGCAGCATCCCGGCCCAGTCGCAGGCCTCGGTGCCGCCGGCGCCGGCCTGGATGTCGATGTAGCAGTTCAGCGGGTCGGCCTCGCGGCCAAACATGCGGCGGAACTCCAGGTCTTCGATCAGCGGCTGCAGCTTGGCAGTCTCGGCCTCGATGGTGGCCAGACCCGCCTCGTCGCCTTCCTCGCGGCTCATCTCGAACAATTCGCTGTTGTCGGCCAGTTCGCTGGTCAGCTTTTGCAGCGTCAGCACCACGGCGTCGAGCGACTTCTTTTCGCGGCCCAGTTCCTGGGCCTTCTTGGGGTCGTTCCAGACCGCCGGGTCTTCCAGGGCGGCGTTGACGGTTCTCAGGCGTTCGTACTTGGCATCGTAGTCAAAGATACCTCCGTAACTCTTGCGTGCGCTCGGTCAGGTCTTCAAGCGTGGTTTCGATCTGGTTGATGCGTTCTGCTTCCATGGTGAATCTGTCCTGTATTTGTGGCGGGAAAAATGACAGGCGATTTTGGCACGGGGGGCAAGGCCGGGTTGACTGCAGCCTTTGTGGCGCCCGGCTGGGGCATGGGACGGGCATCAGTCAAGCATCAGGCATGTGCCGGACGTGAGCCCGGCAGTGCTGCGATGCCCCAGATCATTGCCGCTGTGGGAATGGGCCCTGCAGGGCCACGCACCAGGTCATGGCCAGGTAGGGGCTGCGCAGATACACCGGGCTGCCACCGGTCTGCTGGGTGCCGGGGCCTGCGGTGTCGGGCGGGCCGGCATGGTACAGCGCGGCTTCGCGCGCCTGCGCCAGCGTCTGGCTCGATGCGGCAGTGGCGTGCGTGGCCGGGGCAGTGGTGGCAGACAGACTGTGGCTGTGCGCTGGCAGATGGCTGCTGTTGAGGGTGGTGAATTCGCTGCCACCGAAAGCCCCTGGCGACAGGCCCGCGCCAGCCCCGATGGGCGTGCGCCTGGCCAGATCGGGCAAGGCAAAGGTCTGGGCGCCATTGCCGCCGTAGCGGGCAGACAGGATGGAAAACAGTGCCGTGTTTTGTGCAACGGGCAGGAGTTGCCCGCGCGCCTGGTCCCAGTCTTTGGGGCACCAGTTGAAGGCAAACAGCCGTACTTCGCCAATGAACGGCTCGTCGGCGTGTGCCGGCAGCGCTGCAGCGCCAGCCACAGCCAGGGCCCATGCAGCGGCGCGCATCCAGGCGCGCGGGGCCGGGGCGCGGGAGCGTGCCGACATTGCCATGCTATTGAAATGAGAGCTGATTGCGCTTTCTGGATAAGCGTTTGCGCTGGTTTTCATGGTGATTCAATTGATTCAATTGATTCAATTGCGCGAGGGGAATGCCCCGTCGACCGCGATGCACCACTGCATGGTCAGGTACGGATCGCGGATGGAAAACGGCGCGGGCGCCGGCGAGCCGGCCACGCCTGTGGGCGCCAGCGCCACGGTGGCGCCGGAGTTGCTGGCATAGACGCCGGCGTTCTGTGCCTTGCCCAGCACCTGTCCGGGTGCCGGCGTGGCATGGGTGGCCGGCTGGGTGCTGGCGGCCAGGGCATGGCTGTGCATGGGCAGGTTCTGTGCGTTCAGCGTGGCGGTCTCGCTGCCGCCGCGCTGGCCGACTGCCATGCTGTTCAGCCCTGGGCCCTGTCCCGCACCGATGGGTGCGCGGCCACGCAGGTCGGGCAGGGCAAAGTTGATCGTGCCATCGCCGCCGTAGGTGCTGCCGATCAGGGCGAAAAGCGTCTCGTAGGCGCTGACGGACAGCAACCGGCCATCGGCAGGCAGCCAGTAGCGCGGACAGAAATCACCGCTGAACAGCATCAACTCGCCGAGGAAGGGTTCGCTGCTGGCCTGCGCGGGCAGGGCGCCGGCCACGGCAGCGGCCAGCAACAGGGGGCGCAGGGCGGGCAAGAGCGCAGTGGAGGGCATGGCAAAGGCTTTCACGGAATGACAAAAAGGCAAACAGAAATTCAGCGCACCAGCATGAAGCAGATGCGGGTGATGGTCTCGCCGCCGGCATCGAGCCAGCCGCGCGTGAGCGTCAGGCCGGTGCTGACCGTGCCGCTGGTGCTCAGGGCCAGGGCGCGTCCGGTGCTGGTACGGCCATCGAGCAGCACGGTGTAGTTGCCCGCGCCCGGGGCCGGGTTGAAGCTCAGGGTGTAGGCGCCGGAGCTGGCGCTGACGCTGTAGCCGCTGCCGCTTTGCACAACGCCGCCGCTGTCGAAGCAGCCGTGGCGCACTTCGCTCAGGCCTGCCGCTCCTGTGCCTGCCGGGCCTTGTGGCCCCTGTGGCCCTGCGGCCCAGTGGGGCCGGGAAGCCCTACGCCTGTCGCCCCAGTGGCACCTGTCGCACCAGTGGCTCCTGTCGCTCCGGTGGCGCCAGTGGCTCCGTTTGCCCCATTGACTCCTGCGGGGCCCATGGCTCCCGCCGGGCCTTCCGGGCCGGCTGCTCCTGTCGCCCCAGTGGCGCCAGTTGTCCCAGTCGGGCCGATGGGGCCTGTCGCTCCGGTTGCCCCGGTTGCCCCGGTTGCTCCCGTCGGGCCTGCTGCGCCCGTTGCACCTGTCGGGCCTGCGTCTCCCTTGGCTCCGGCTGTGCCATCGGCTCCTGCCGGCCCCTGTGGGCCTGTGGCGCCGGTCGGGCCGGTCGGGCCGCTCGTCAGCTGCGCCGGATCGCAGCGCCCCAGCGCCCCGGTGGTCGGCTCCAGGCACAGCGGCTCGGACAGGCTGGCCGGCGCTGCGCCCACGGCGGGCAGCTCGACGATGCCCGAGGGCGGCACCCGCAGCGCCGGGCTGGCGCTGGGGGTCTGGATGATGACGGCGCTGCCCGGCGCAGGGGTGAGCGTCATGTCGGCTGCGCCGGCAGCGGTGCTCAGGGCGCAGGTGGCGGCGGCTGCCAGGGCGGTGCGCGATCGGATGCGGAAAGTCTTCATGGCCTTGGGTCGAAGGTGCTGGGGTTGCGGATCAGGTGCGGCAAGGGCAGTGGGGGCAGGGTGCGGCGATGACTCGTCAACGCACCTGCATCCCCTGCACCAGGCCGGCGCCCACGGGCAGAAACAGTTGGCTGCCATCGAGCCAGACGGGTGTGCTGTCCTGACCGGGTGGCAGCGGCGTCAGGGCGCTTTGCGGCAGCAGCTCGAAGCGCTGGCCGGACAGGCCCAGCACCGCAGGCTGACCCACGGGTGCATCGAGTGCCGCCTGCGCGTCGAACTGCCGGGCCGTGCGCAGCAGCGCCGTGTAGTCGGCCAGCGCAGGCTGCAGCAGACTGGCCCATTGACCGTCCGCCGAGTGCAGCACGCTGCCGGGCTGCCCCGTGACCTCGGCAAAGCCAGTCGTCCCGGCAGGCAGCAAGGCCCAGTGGGGACGAAAGACCACCCCGGCGCCAGGCACCTGCCAGCGCCAGGTGCCGTCGGCGCTGATGTATATGTGGCCTTGGGGCTGGAGCCGGGCCAGGCTGTGCGCCAGGGCCGCCGGGTTAGGCACGGCAGGCGCCAGGTACAGGGCCAGGCCGTTGACCACGACGCGCAGCGTGCCGTTGGGTTCGAAGGTGGCGGCATCGGGCTGCCCTTCGGCGATCTGCACCCGGCCCAGTGGCCAGGCGGCCAGGGGGATGTGCTCTTGCGCAATGCTCAGTTGCACGACGCCTTGCTCGCCCTGCGCGCTGGCCGGCAGGCCGTAGCCGGTCAGCAACGCCGCCAGTTGCTGATCCAGCGGCAGGCTGTGCCCGGCCAGACGCTGGCGCTCGGGCAGACCGGACAGGCGCGGCACCCCGGCACTGACCTGCCAGGGGCCGGTGGCAGGAGCGAGGCTGTCACCCAATTGCCCGCCCTGGCCCTGCGCGCTGCCCAGGTGGCGCTCCAGCAACTGACCGCTGGCGGGGTCGAAGAGGGCGCTCTCGCCGGCGTACAGCCGAGCCAGCGGTGTGGACGGCGGGAGGGACGCTGTCTGATCCAGCAGTTGCACGCTGCCCTGGATCTGGCTGACGCTGACCAGGTGGCCGGCGACATAGCTGGCCTGCAGGCGGTTGCTGGCCTGCTCGCCCACGAGCAGCAGATCGGTGGCCAGCAGCAGCGGCTGGCGCGTGCCGCTGAAGTCCACACTGCCCTCCCGGGCTGCCAGCAGCAGCGTGCCGTCGGCTGCCCGTACCACGATGAGCTGCACGCCGGGCTGGCTGGTGTGGACGGTCAGGATGTGCCCACTCAGCTCGAAGCGGGTGCTGCCGCTGCCGTCGATCAGCACTTGCGTGCCGGCCTGGCCGGTGTCACTGATGCGCACCAGAGTGCCTGCCTGGATGGTGTGTTGACTGCCACTGCTGGGCAACACGGGCGGCTGCGGCACCACCGGGCCAGGGTCTTCCGGCTGGGGAGACGGGGGCGGTGGAGGCGGTGGAGGTGGAGGTGGAGGTGGAGGTGGGGGCGGTGGGGGCGGTGGGGGTGGGGGTGGCGGTGTCAAGGGGACGGGGCCGGGAGTGCCGTCCAGCGCACAGCCAGCGCTGGCCACACGCGTGACGCCGCCGCTGCCACTGGCCGTAACCTGTCCCTGGTTGCTCCACTGCTGGGCCAGTTGCACCTGGCCGGTGCCGATGTCCAGCAAGGCGGTGCTGCCCACGTTGACATTGCGCGCAGCGATGACGGACGCGCCGCCGTCCATGCTGACCTGGCCGTCGATCTGCCAATCGGCGCAACCCAGGCTGGCCGTGCCGCTGGCCAGCTGTACGCTGGCGCCGGCAGGAACTGCCCAGCCTGCCTGGGCCAGGCTGCTGGTCAACGCCAGCAAGGGCACGAGGGTGAGGTGTCTGGACGGCATGGCGTGATGTCCGGCAAATTGCGAGGGCTGCAGTGTAGGCAGCATTCGATGCCGGGCGCGATCACACAAATGGACTAGCTGCCTGCCTTCCTACAATCGTCCGATGACCCGCAAGAAGCTCCCCATCGGCATCCAGACCCTGCGCGAGATCCGCGAGGATGACCACTACTACGTGGACAAGACGCCGATTGCGCTGCAGTTGATAGCGCAGGGCAAATACTTCTTCCTCTCGCGGCCCCGGCGCTTCGGCAAGAGCCTGTTCCTGGACACGCTCAAGGAGCTGTTCGAGGGCAACCGGGTGCTGTTCGAGGGGCTGCACGCCGAGCAGCACTGGGACTGGTCGGTGCGGTATCCGGTGCTGCGCTTCAGCTTTGGCGGCGGCTTGCTGGGCAGCGTGGAGGACTTGCGCGCCAGCCTGCACACCCAACTGACGCGCCATGAGGAGCATTGGGGTCTGTCAGCCAAGTATCCTGATGCGCGCAGCCGGTTTTCCGAACTCATCCTGCGCCTGGCCGAGCAGACCGGCCAGCGCGTGGT